>NZ_AQXU01000025.1 GCF_000376945.1 Leeia oryzae DSM 17879 | reverse complement strand
TTCAATCTTTAAAACTGGCTTACGTACACTCAAAAAAATTTCTTTTCTTGACTGTGTAAGCACTTATTTCTTTGCAGACCCGAAGGTCTTTGTCCGAAACAAGCACTCACACTTATCGGTTGTTCGTTTGTTAAAGAGCAGTTGCAACCAACTTCAAACTTTCGTAAACTCAGCGATTAATCGCTTCGTTTCGTCGTCTGCGTCAGCAGCAGAGGTACGAACTATACGCACTTCAGCCAGCATCGTCAACACCTCTCTGCAAGTTTTCTCTCCAACAACGCAGCCAAACCAACAAAAATACTGGCAAGTCTTTGTTTTTAAATAAAAACAGTGGTTTTGATAAAAATGCGACGATTCCGCATATTAGAATCCGCCACCCCAACACCATCCCGCCAGTCCTTTATTCCTATACCAATATGCGCGCATATTGTGTGACGTGCGTGAAGCATTACACCACCCAGAGAGGCTCCCCCGCTCGGAATTAGCGTTAGCCGACAAGGGAATCAGGGCCCAGCAATTGCAAAAGCCCCCCATCATAGCTTCCATAGCAATTTGAGACCCAACCCCGGACGCCATTGTCAGCAGGGATATTTATCGCCACCAAACAGCATTCGCCCAGCATTCCGAACTCACGCCGGCAATACTGACAACGCCAACCCAGAAATATACATATATATGGCAAACATCCCGTACTGCATTCAGGTCGACGCGGCGGGCCTCAAGCTTTTGCAATGACCGCCTCAGATAGATTTGGCCATATGAATACGGACGGCAATAGCAAAACATTCAGACGGGCATGGCATGATCACCACCCGTGAAGTCACACAGCAACAGCGGCGCATAGCAAAACAACAGCTTAGCTAGCACGCCGCCGTTCAGCGCACATCACCACAGCCAAACATGCAAACCACCATCCGTAGGGCATTGCGAATCCAAAATGCCGGGACATATAAGCAAAAAAAAGGAATAAGAGAACAACAAAACAGAAGGGGTAGAAACACGAAACCCCTTGTTGATTTTTCAATCAAACAAGGGGCTGTATGTGGTTGCGGGGACAGGATTTGAACCTGTGACCTTCGGGTTATGAGCCCGACGAGCTGCCAGACTGCTCCACCCCGCGTCAGAGAAAAGAGATTATATCTGGTTTGCAGAATTATGCAAGGGGTTTGGGTAATTATTTCACTTTAACTGACGACGCATGGTGATATGGGGAATGCCATCTTCTATATAAGCATCACCTTCAGCCACAAATCCGAGGGATGCATAGAATTTTTGCAGATACACCTGTGCACCGATTACGACGTCTGTTGACGGCCAAAAGGCATATAACTCTTCCAGGCCACGTTGCACGAGTTGCTGTGCAAGCCCTTGCCCCCGAAAGGCCGGATCGACCACAACGCGGCCGAGGCTGGGTTCGTCATAGGTACTACGGGGTGGAAGCACGCGTAGATAGCCGGCAAGCTGCCCGTTTTGCCAGGCGCACAGATGGCGGGTGTCTGGCAATCCGTCAAAATGATCCGGGTCTTGATAGATACACTGCTGTTCAATCACGAAGACTTTACTGCGCAGTTCCAGAATCTCCAGCATTTGCAAACCGTTGAGCTGCTGGATGGTACTGCAGGTGAATGTTGTTTCTGTTGTCATGCATGTATTCCGGTATATGGCCATGAACAAGAATCTGCCATTCACACATCTGCAATCTTTATATATATACATATATATACAGCGTGGGGAATGAAGGCAAACCCGTGCAAGGTTAACTGTCAGCTTTGCAAGGCCTTGTCGATTTCCTGGCGCAGGGCGGCAAAGTCTGGTGTGCCGACATAACTCTTGATGAGGCGTCCGTCTTTGCCGACCAGAAAGGTGGTTGGAACCGCAATGATGTCGCCAAACTTCTCGCCAAATGCTTTTGCCAGGCTGCCATCTTTGTCCATGGTCACGGTAAACGGCAGTTTGCGCGTGACGGCGAAGTTCTGGACATAGGCAGGCGGGTCATAGGCCATGGCGATGGCGACCATCTCATAGCCTCGGGCATGGAACTGTTCATAGGTTTTGGCCATTTGCCCCATTTCCTCGACACAACCGGTGCAGCTGGTGGCCCAGAAATCGACCAGTACCACTTTTCCTTGTAGCTGCTTCATGCCGGAAACTTCGTTCTTGAGCGTGGTAAATGAAACATCCGGTGCCTGGGGCTGGGTAGAACAACCCGCCAATGATGCGGCGACCAGCAGGAGCAATGCGCGAGCCCACTTCATGATTCACACCTTTTCTATCAAGTTGCTTGTTCAGTTGCGGGTCATTTTACCTGATTGCAGGATTTCCCCAACCATCCAAATCAAGTGGGACCGAAAATTCGTTTGCAAGTTCGCTATTTATTTGATCAAACCCATCGACAATACCCCCAGATCTGTCATGGGGATGCTACTATTAAATTAAGTATATTTACGGTCATTTATCTATTGAATGCCGTTGAATTACGGTTTCAAGCGCACTGGCCAGATCCCCTACTGGCTTTTCATGCACTCGTTATACAAAGGTCCCCCTATGATTGCCATCAAAGACTGGAGCTTGCGCAGCAAGGTACTGATTGCCGCAAGTGTTGCCATTGCAAGCGGCTTTGCCGTGACCTTGGTGCTGATTGGTAGCAATGTCTATCAATCCGCCAGAGAAACCGGGCTGCAGCGCGCCAAAGACCAGGCGGATGCTTATGCCCAGCAAGTGGAAGGTGTTCTGAAGAACGGCTTTCTGATCGCCCATGATCTGGTCAATACCGCCCAAGGCCTGCAAGCAAATAATGCGGCTGACCGTAAAACCATGGATCAGATCATTCTGCAGAAACTGAATGCGTTCCGCGACGGGATTGGTTTGTGGATGCTGTGGGAACCGAATGCGTTTGATGGCAAGGATGACGAGTTCCGTCTGGATTGGCCGATCTACGACCCGACCGGCCGGTATATGCCTTATATGACCCGAGCCGGTGAAACGGCCAAACAGGACACGATGAACGGCCCGGACCAGCAGGCCAAGTTTGAGGCTTTCCGGGATCACCCGCAGGATTATAAACCGCCTTATGAATTTGAACCGGGATGGGGTGACTTTTACATTGTGCCGAAAAAGCGCGGGAAAGACACGATTACCGATCCGTTCCCTTACGATGTTCAGGGGAAAACCGTGATCGAATCTTCCTTTGCCGTACCAATCCGTAACAAGGAAGGCAAGTTCCAGGGGGTTGGCGCCGTAGACATGTCTCTGGAACAGTTGCAAAAACTGGTAGGTTCTTACCACCCGATGGGTACCGGCTTTGTGACACTGGTGTCACAAGGTGGTTTTTATGCTGTCTCCCCGGATGCCAAGGAACTTGGGAAGGCAGTTGCCAAAGGTGCGTTGCCAGCCGGCACCATGGACGCGATAGCCAATAGTAAAGGGCTGGAAGCCGAAATCAACGACCAACTGCATGTGTGGCGCCCGGTCAGGGCAGGGGAAAGTGGTCAGAACTGGGCACTCGGGGTGCATATCCCGATGAGTACCATCCTGGAAAATGCACGCAGCACACGCAATCAGGCCATCCTGGTTGGCAGCCTGGCGGGCTTGGCCATTTTGGCTGTTCTGGCGGTGCTGCTCAGTCGGCTGACGCGTCCGCTAACGGTACTTGCCAATGCCATGGAAGGGTTGACCGAGGGGCATGGCGACCTGACGCGCCGGCTGAAGATTGAGTCTGGCGACGAAATTGGCCGCACGGCCAAAGCGTTCAACAAGCTGATGGACAGCCTGCATGGCATGTTTGTGGATGTGCGCCAGCAAAGCCAGTCGGTCGGCGAGGCCGCAGCCAGATTGCACCAGTCGGCCCAGATGGTGCGTTCTGCCTCGACCCATCAGGCAGAGGCCGCGACAGCTACCGCCGCCAGTGTCGAAGAAGTTACCGTCAGCATCCAGTACATTGCCGATACGGTCCGCGATTTTGAAGCCTCTGCGGCAGAAACCGGCAAGGCGACGTCCGCCGGGGAAGGTTTGGTGCGGGAGATGGCCCACGAAATCAGCCAGATCAACAACAGCATCAACGCCATGGCGGATACCATGAGCAAGCTGGGCGTGCAGTCGCAGCAGGTCGATACCATTGTGCAGGTGATCAAGGATATTGCCGAACAGACCAACCTGCTGGCACTGAATGCAGCCATTGAGGCGGCCAGGGCCGGCGAGATGGGACGCGGCTTTGCCGTGGTGGCCGATGAAGTGCGCAAGCTGGCCGCCCGGACGGCGCAGGCCACCATCGAGATCGGCACCATTGTGTCTGGCATTCGTACCGAAATCGAAGCCGCCAGCACCAGCATGGGCAATACCCGCCAGCAGGTCAATCAGGGGGTGACGCTCTCTGACAAGGCCGCAGATGCCATCAGTCAGGTGCACGGTGAAACCGGACGCCTGATCAGCGGGGTGTCGGACATTGCCAACGCCACCAAAGAGCAGGCGGCGGCCAGTACCGATATTGCACAAAATATCGAGCGCATCAGCAGCATGGTACAAAACAACAGTGCAACGGTAGACGATGTGGCCAACTCGGTAGAGCAACTGGAAGCGCTGTCGGCTTCGCTGCAAGCGATTATCGGACGCTTCAAGCTGTAATTTACTCTGCTAGGATGACGGGGCCATGCAGGGATGCATGGCCCCGTTTGCTTTTATCCTCGGGCATGCAGGAACTCTGTGGCAAAATACGACTTTGTCCTGTGCCGGAATCCGTATCATGAAAATTGCCACCTGGAACGTGAACTCGCTGAATGTTCGCCTGCCGCATGTCTTAAGCTGGCTGGAGACTGCCGCGCCTGACGTACTGTGCCTGCAGGAGCTGAAACTGGAGGACAGCAAGTTCCCGAAGGCCGAGATTGAGGCAGCGGGTTATCAGGTTGCCTACATGGGTCAAAAGACCTATAACGGGGTGGCCATCCTGTCCCGGCATCCGCTGGAAGACATTACGTATAATCTGCCGAATCTGGAAGATGAGCAAAAGCGCCTGATTGCAGCCACCATCAATGGCATTCGGATTATCTGTGGCTACTTTCCGAATGGCCAGAGTCTCGATTCGGAAAAATATCCGTACAAGTTGTCCTGGCTGGCCGCGCTGACGGAATGGCTAAAAGGTGAACTAGCCCGGCACGACAAGCTGGCCTTGCTGGGTGACTACAACATTGCCCCGACTGATGCTGATGTGCATGACCCGAAAGCCTGGGAAGGCCAGGTACTGGTCAGCCCGCCAGAACGCGAAGCGTTTTTCAACCTGATCGGCATGGGACTGACGGATGCATTTCGCAGCAAGCATCCGGATGCGGAAAAAGCCTTTAGCTGGTGGGATTACCGCATGCAGGGTTTCAGGCGAAATCTGGGGCTGCGCATTGACCACATCTTGCTGACCCAGCCGCTGGCTGCAGTACTGGAAGATTGCCAGATCGACAAGGAACCGCGCAAGTGGGAACGCCCGAGTGACCATGCCCCTGTATGGGCCATCGTGTAAACAGCCTTACTGAGCTGATTCTTTTAAACGCCCGGCAACCGGGCGTTTTCTTTTTGCAGGTAATCCGTCAGTGTTTTACCGGTTTCCAGCGGGTACTCGGCCTCCAGCACCTGCATCTGCTGGATCCGGTCGATGCGAAAATGCCGGAAGTCGCTTCGCTGTTCACACCAGGCCACCAGCGTCCAGCGGTCGCCCCAGAAAAACAGCCCCAGCGGCCAGACCAAGCGTTGCTGGCTGGCGTACCCGTCTTCGCGCACATAATCCATCTGCAGCTTGTGACGGGTCATGATAGCGTCGCGGAGCGGCCCCAGCAAATCGACCGGGTAGGGATGATGAGAGGGCACGTAGAGCGGTTGCTCTTGCAGCGTAGCCGCCACCGCAGGGGGCAGGGCGGCTTCAAGCTTGGTCAGGGCCGACTGTGCCGCTTGCCGGCTGCCGGCATCCGCCCAGGAAAAAACCATGCGCGCACCCAGCTGCAATGCCTGGACTTCAGCCTTGTTAAACAGCAACGGGGGTAATTCAAACCCTTTGCGCAGCCGATAGCCGACCCCCGCCTCGCCGTCAATGGGCGTTCCGGTTGCGATCAGGTCACGGATATCCCGATAAACCGTACGCTCGGACACTTCCAGCCATTCGGCCAGTTGGGTAGCAGTAGTACAGCGACGGCCCCGCAACAGCAGCATGATTTGCAGCAGTCGGTCTGCGCGTCTCATTTTGGCACCATCATGGGGAAAACCTGTATCGGGGTATATGCAAGGCCATGCATGAGGCGACTGACCCGTAAAGCACAAGACCGTATCGTGACACGATCTGGCACTGGAATAACGGCGGTATCGTGAGCACCCTGAAGGGACTCAGCCGAAGGAGAATGCCAGTACAACCGGACCTCTGTTGCACTGGCATCTGGGGTTACACAATGTCCAGATGATCCAGACCCGACATCATGTCGCGGTTTTGAGCATCCTGACCGTGCAGTTTGATACGCAAGCGCAAGTCGTTGACCGAATCGGCATTGCGCAGAGCATCTTCGTAAGTAATGTAACCGGCTTCAAACAGGTCAAACAGCGCCTGGTCAAACGTCTGCATGCCCAGTTCACGACTCTTGGACATCAGTTCCTTGATTTCATGTACTTCGCCCTTGAAGATCAGATCGGCGATCAGCGGAGAATTCAGCATCACTTCTACCGCCGGTACCCGGCCCTTGGCCCCCTTGATCGGCAGCAGACGCTGGGAGATGAAGGCCTTAAGGTTCAACGACAAATCCATCAGCAATTGCTGGCGGCGGTCTTCCGGGAAGAAGTTGATGATACGGTCCAGCGCCTGGTTGGACGAGTTGGCGTGCAGCGTGGCCATGCACAAGTGACCGGTTTCCGCAAAGGCAATTGCGTAATCCATGGTTTCCCGGTCGCGGATCTCACCAATCAGGATCACATCCGGCGCCTGGCGCAGGGTGTTCTTCAGCGCGGCCCCCCAGTCGAAGGTGTCCACCCCGACTTCCCGCTGGGTCACGATACAGTTGCGGTGCTCGTGCACGAATTCGATCGGGTCTTCGATGGTGATGATGTGTCCGTTGGAGTTTTCATTACGGAACCCCACCATGCCGGCCAAAGACGTCGACTTGCCCGAACCGGTACCGCCACAAAAAATCACCAGGCCGCGCTTGGTCAGCGCCACGTCCTTCAATACGGGCGGCAGGTTCAGTTCATCCATCGACGGGATTTTGGTAGTGATGGTCCGGAAAACCAGCCCTACTTTACTTTGTTGCACAAAGGCATTCACCCGGAAGCGGCCGATCTGCGGCGGGCTGATGGCGAAATTGCATTCGTTGGTCGCTTCGAACTGCTCTGCCTGCCGGTCGTTCATGACGGCACGCGCCAGTTCTTTGGTATGTTGCTGGCTCAGCACCTGGCTGGAAACCGGCATGACTTTACCGTCGATTTTCAGGGCAGGGGGGAATTCAGCCGTAATGAACAGGTCGGATGCATTTTTTGAAATCATCAATTTCAAAAGGTCATTCATAAACTTGGTTGCCTGGTCGCGTTCCATGCGCTTCTCCTGTTTCTTACAGGCTGCATGCCGGGGTTGGCCGGCATGCCCTGTTGCTTGCCACGGCCGGTCCGCAAGACCGGCGACTGCATGATGTTAATTGAACAGATCCTTGTTCATCGCACGTGATTTGGCCTCGTGCGGAGAAACAATGTTCCGGCGAACCAGATCCTGCAGGCACTGATCCAGTGTCTGCATGCCAAGGCCCTGACCGGTCTGGATGGCTGAATACATCTGCGCCACCTTGTTTTCACGGATCAGGTTACGGATCGCTGGGGTGCCGATCATGATTTCATGGGCAGCTACCCGGCTATTGCCATCCTTGGTTTTCAGCAGGGTTTGTGAAATGACCGCGCGCAGGGATTCTGACAACATCGAGCGCACCATGTCTTTTTCTGCTGCCGGGAACACGTCGACAATCCGGTCGATAGTTTTGGCGGCTGAACTGGTGTGCAGGGTACCGAAGACCAGGTGACCGGTTTCAGCGGCCGTCAGCGCCAGGCGGATGGTCTCCAGATCCCGCATCTCGCCGATCAGGATCACGTCCGGATCTTCCCGCAGGGCCGAGCGCAAAGCGTTATTGAAAGACAGGGTATGCGGGCCGACTTCGCGCTGGTTGATCAGGCATTTCTTGGATTCATGCACGAATTCGATTGGGTCTTCTACCGTCAGGATGTGACCGTATTCGCTTTCGTTCACGTGGTTGATCATGCCGGCCAGCGTGGTGGATTTGCCGGAGCCGGTAGGCCCGGTCACCAGCACGATACCGCGCGGCTGATCGGCAATCTCTTTGAAAATCTTGGGCGCGTTCAGTTCTTCCAGCGTCAGGACCTTGGACGGAATGGTACGGAATACTGCACCGGCACCGCGGTTTTGCACAAACGCGTTGACCCGGAAACGGGCCAGGTTGGGAATCTCGAACGAGAAGTCACACTCCAGGTGCTCTTCATAGACTTTGCGCTGGCCGTCATTCATGATGTCGTACACCATGTTGTGTACGTCTTTATGGTCCAGTGCGGGCAGGTTGATGCGGCGTACATCGCCGTGTACCCGGATCATGGGTGGCAGGCCAGCTGAAAGGTGTAAATCCGATGCCTTGTTTTTCACCGAAAACGCTAAGAGTTCAGCGATTTCCATTTATAATCTCCCTTACAAATCCGTATTTGTGATAAAACAAGGCTTCAAGCGCCTTACAAAGCGATATCTACCCATTATGAATGCAATCCGCGACGCCTTGCAAGGCGTAAGAAATCACATCATATCAGTTGCAGAAGCCTGCGGCAGAAACCCGGCCGAGATTCAGCTGCTGGCCGTGAGCAAAACCTTCCCGGCGGATGCCATTCGCGATGCCTGGGCCGCCGGGCAGCGTGCATTTGGCGAGAACTATGTCCAGGAGCTGGCCAGCAAATGCGAGACCCTGCAGGACCTACCTGTAGAATGGCACTTTATTGGCCCATTGCAAAGTAACAAAACACGAATTATTGCCGAACATGCGCACTGGATTCACAGCGTAGACCGGCTAAAAATTGCAGAGCGCCTGTCTGCACAGCGCCCGGACAACATGCCGCCGCTGAATGTCTGCCTACAGGTCAATATCAGCCAGGAAGACAGTAAGAGCGGCGTTAATGTGGCGGATGTTGCGCCGCTGGCGCATGCCATCGCCCGCCTGCCCAAGCTGACCTTGCGTGGCTTGATGTGCATACCAGCCCCCTGCAATGACCTCGCCCAGCAACGGGCACCGTTTGCCGCCCTCAAGCAATTGCTGCAACAGCTGCAGTCCGAAGGACTGGCAGTGGATACCTTGTCCATGGGGATGTCGTCGGACATGCCGGCAGCCATCCAGGAAGGCGCCACCATCGTGCGCGTCGGTACGGCCATTTTTGGCGCAAGACACTACCCGGGAGGTGCTGCATGAACACTACCGCAAGAACGACCCTGGCGCGCGGGGCAATCGTCCTGTGCATTGGCATGGTACTGTCCGGCTGCGGCATGCTCAAACAAGGCGGCAGCGGTGCACCGGTTGCGGGTAGCGGCACAGCCTCTTCTGGCCCCCTGAAACTGGATACCAGCAAGCCGCAGACGCTGTTTACTGGTACTCCGGTCAAAACCATTTTTGACCGGCTGGTTGAGGTACGCAGCAAAAAGAACATGAAAGTAAAAACCCGCAGTAAAAGCCAGCTGACCATGGCCCTGAAACTGCCAGCCCAGACAGGCAAGCCAGCCGAGGAAGTTCGCATCATCTACACGGCACAAACCAGTGGTCCGGAAACCCTGATCACGGCCAAAGCGGTCCGGGCCATCAACCCGGATACCTTTGAAGAAAAGCTGGTAGATATTACCCGGGACCTGGCGGACAAACTGCAGGGCGAGCTCAACGACGTACAATCAAACTTGCGGTAAAATCAATCCGGCCCTGGTGGGAGACGCTACTGCGTTACCCCTTAAATGGTGACACCATGCCGGTCGTGGTTGATTTTTTGGCGCACAACCCTCACCTTGGACTAACAGCCAGCTACCTCGGGTAACTGGCCCTCGGACGGTGCTTTCAATCCTTACAAAGGCAAACAGATGCGTATCACATTTATCGGTGGCGGCAACATGGCAAGTGCCATCATTGCGGGTCTTTCCACGCTGGGTCGTCAGGACCTGCAGCTGCACGTGGTTGACCGGAATCCGGACAAATGCGAACGCATGAAAGCTGCCTACGGCATTACATATAGCAATCAGCTATCCGCAGCAGATATCGATGCCGATGTGGTGGTACTGGCCATCAAGCCCCAGCAGCTCAAGGCGCTGGGCGAACAGATTCGTCCCTGGATGCGCCAGCAGCTGATTGTCTCGGTTGCGGCCGGCATCCGGACCGCTACCCTTGCCGAATGGCTGGGCGGTTACGCCCGTATCGTGCGCGTCATGCCCAATACCCCGGCCCAGGTGCAGCTCGGGGTTAGCGGGCTCTTTGCCACAGAGGCAGTCCGTGATGCCGAAAAGCAAACCGTCACCTCGATCTTCGAGGCGGTTGGCAAAACCGTCTGGCTGCAGCACGAGGCCGAGATCGACAAGATCACCGCCATCTCCGGCAGTGGTCCTGCGTACGTGTTTTACATGATCGAATCGCTGGCGTCTGCTGCCAGAACACTTGGCTTTGCGCCAGAGCTGGCTGACCTGCTGGCCAAGGAAACCTTCAAAGGGGCCATCGCCCTGCTGGATGCCAGCGGCGAGCCGCCAGCCACCCTGCGGGCCAACGTGACCTCGAAAAAAGGGACCACCGAGCAGGGCATCATGAGCCTGCAAGATGACGGACTGGAAGCCATCGTCACGCGTGCGGCACAGCGGGCAGAAGCCAGGTCCATCGAGCTGGGCGACCAGCTGTCTGCCGCGGAGTAAGCCTCATGTCCCATACTACCGACAATCTGTGGCAAGCCATCCGTGATGAAGTGACCACGGCGGCGGCCAGCGAACCGATGCTGGCCTCGTTCTTGCACATGACCGTACTGCGCCATAAATCCTTTGACGACGTACTGGCGTTCCACTTGTCCAGCAAGCTGGCCAGCGCGACCATGGATGCGCGTGCCCTGATGGAACTGATCAGCGAAGCGCTACAGGCTGATCCGCTGATTGCGGCTGCAGCCCGGGCCGACATCCAGGCCGTACGGGATCGCGACCCGGCCTGCAAGGCATTTTCTACTCCCTTGCTCTTCTTCAAGGGTTACCAGGCACTACAGTGCTACCGTGTGGCTCACTGGTTGTGGCGCGAAGGCCGGGAAGCACTGGCGCTGCACCTGCAAAACCGGATTTCCGAAGTCTTTGCGGTCGATATTCATCCGGCCGCCCGTATCGGCAAAGGGATTCTGCTCGACCACGGCACCGGGTTTGTGGTGGGCGAGACTGTCGTCATCGACGACAATGTTTCCATCCTGCAGGAAGTCACGCTGGGGGGGACAGGCAAGGAAAGCGGGGACCGTCACCCGAAAATCCGTACCGGGGTCCTGATTGGCGCAGGCGCCAAGATTCTGGGCAATATCGAAATTGGTACCGGCGCCAAGGTCGGGGCGGGCAGTGTGGTACTGGAACCCGTACCGCCGCATGTGACGGTGGTGGGCGTACCCGCACATATCGTGGGCAACTGTGATGAAGCCCAGCCAGCCCAGGCAATGGATCACCGGATCATTGAAGACCAGTAATGCTGGCAAACGGAGTTGACACCCATGGTTAGTGCCTTGAATTTCATTCTGGACAGCGTTGGCGGTTTTTTCCTGCTGGCCCTGCTGATGCGGTTTATCCTGCAGGTGGTGCGAGCCCCTTTCAGTAACCCGCTGGCCCAGTTTACCGTCAAGCTCACCAACTGGGCGGTATTGCCCGCCCGCAAGCTGATCCCCGGCTTCAAGGGATACGATGTGGCCACCCTGGTGCTGGTCTGGTTTGGCAGCTGGTTCATCAAGGCGCTGGAAATGTCGCTCAGCCTGCTGCTGTCGGGCAATATGGGCTGGTTTGGCGGGTTGATCCTGCCGATTTCCCTGCTGAACGGGCTGGTATTTGCGCTGCAGCTGTTGCTGTACCTGTGGATTGGCTGCACCTTCATGATTGCCATCCTGTCCTGGACCCAACCCGGCCATCCGCTGTCGTCGATCCTGTACGCGATCGTACGGCCACTGCTGGCACCGCTGCAGCGGCTGATCCCGCCGGTGAGCGGCTTTGATCTGTCGCCGCTGGTGCTGATCCTGATCCTGCAGGTAGTACTGTACTTCATGATTCCGTCGCTGGAAGCGGGGCTGCGGCACCTGTTGCTGCCTGGCTTGTGGTAACCGACTGGTGCCGGCCCCACCCGAAAGGCGGGGTGAGCCTGACGCTTTATATCCAGCCTGGCGCCAAAAAGTCCGGCATTGTGGGTCTGCACGGAGAAGCGCTCAAGATACGTCTGGCCGCCCCGCCGGTAGAAGGCAAGGCCAATCAGGCCCTGATTCAATTTTTGTCCAGCATACTGGACATCCCCAAACAGTCGGTCGAACTGGTGACCGGTGAAACCAACCGCAACAAGCGGGTGGTCATCCACACCCTCACCACACCGGACATTGCCGCCCGGCTGCTCGCTTGTGTAGACCAGTGATGTTGCAGATTACCGGGGTGGCAGACGCTCGCGGTTTTCATCTACCCGCTGGAATTCGCCATCCATCACGTGCGGGTCTTCCTGAGTCGAAAATGGTGAAGAGGCATCCGGAAACCCCATCGGTTTGGGCATCCAGCTGGCTGGCCATGGCAGCAACAGCAAGATGGCCAGCACATCGGTAAACAGGCCGGGAATCAGAAACAGCATGCCCGCAATGGCTTGCCTGGCCGTATAGAAGAGGGCGCCAATGGGTGAAGCGCCACTCTGGGCCGATTGCAGCATCCCCAGCATGACGGTAAGACGCAGGCTTTTCAGCAAGCCAATCCCGATCAGCGTCGTACACAGCAGGTACAGCCAGGTCCAGGCGCCAATCTGGTGAGCAAGCCAGAACAGGCTGGCCAGTTCTGCAACGGGGATCAACAACAGCAGCAACAAAAGGACTCTTAGCATGGCAAACTCATCGACCGTATTCATGGTATGGACCAACTGGCCCGAAGACCATGATCTTACCAGTGTCACCGATACCTTACTAAAAGAAAAACTGGTCGCCTGCATCAACCGGTTTCCGGTGGTGGTGTCATCGTATATCTGGAACGGCCAGCCAGAAACCTCGCGCGAAATCCCCGTGCTGCTTAAAACCACTGCCGACCGCTACCCAGCACTGGAACAGCGGTTAAAAGCGTTGCATCCGTATGAACTTCCGGAAATTATCGCGGTCAGTGTAGAACAAGGCTTGCCTGCTTATCTGCAGTGGGTAGAAAATGCGACTTCGGTTTGAAAACAAACTTAACCTGCTTCCACAAGAATTGACCATCATGCTGCAACGCTTTACACACTGGTGCTGGCTGGCTTGCCTGTTATGTCTGGGGCTGCTCGGCAACCCGGCACAGGCAGAGACCCTGATCCGGGCGCGCGAGGCATTCATCCCAGTGGCCAGGCTGGTTGCCCCCGGCAGCCTGATGGTGCACTACGAAGTCACGCCGGGTTATTACCTGTACAAAGAGCGCTTCCAGTTCTTGCTGGATGGCAAACCGCTGGCGTCCAGCGTTAGCCTGCCGCAAGGCGACCTCAAGAATGACCCGCAGTTTGGCAAGGTCACGGTCTACCACCAGTCGTTTGACTTTACGCTGCCGGTAGCATCCCCTGGCAAACCATCGTCGCTCACTATCCAGTCCCAGGGCTGCTCCGAGAAATTCCGGGTCTGCTTCCCGCCTGAACAGCACATTTTCCAGATCAAGGCCGATGGCAGCATCATCAATCCGCCGCCCCCTAAAGCCAGTGAACGCAAAGGCTGGCAAAGCCTGTTTTCCACCGATGACGCCGCCGGTTCCGCGGCGTTTTCAACTTCTGCAACGCACCTTGGCCTGACCCTGCTCGGTTTCTTTGGCGCAGGCCTGTTGATGGCCGGCACCATGTGCATGTACCCGCTGATTCCGATTGTCTCGGCGCTGATTGCAGGCGACCCAAAAGCCCAGCAAGGGCATCGGGGCCGCAGTTTCTGGCTGAGCATGAGTTATGTGCAAGGTCTGGCCCTCAGTTATACCGCCGCCGGGCTGATAGCAGCGTCGCTTGGCCTGCAATTGTCGCTCTGGCTGCAGAACCCCTGGGTGATCGGCGGATTTGCGGTGATGATGCTGCTGTTTGCGGCCTCGATGTTCGGCCTGTTCGAATTGCAACTGCCAAGCACGCTGCAAACCCGGTTTACGCAGCTGGCCAACCGCCTGCCGGGCGGACACTTCACCAGCGTATTTGTCATGGGCATGCTGTCTGCCCTGATCATCGGCCCTTGCGCCACACCGGCCCTGGCTGCGGCCCTGCTGTATATCGCCAAGACCGGCGACCAGTTGCAAGGAGGTCTGGCCCTGTATGCCATGGCGCTAGGTGTGGGCCTGCCCTTGCTGCTGATCGGTCTGGCCGGACAGCATATCCTGCCCAAAGCCGGCGCATGGATGACCCATGTGCGGCAGGTATTCGGTGTCGTTCTGGTGCTGGTCGCGTTGTGGATGGCGTCCCCCTTGTTGCTGATTGCAGTAAAAATGGGGCTACTGGGTGCGATTCTGGTGATCAGCGCCATTTATCTGTCGGCACTGGATGCCTTGCCCTCCCGCGCCAGTGGCTGGCAAAAACTCTGGAAGGGCTTGGGTGTCATCCTGCTGGTGACCGGCGCGGCGTTCCTGGCAGGCGCGTTTGCGGGTAGCAAAGATTTTAGCCGCCCGCTGGCTGGCCTGTCTGCACAGGCAGACACCCGCCCTGTCACCGCAGGCAGCACCCCACGCTTCCAGGTCATTCACTCGCCACAGGCGCTGGATCAGATCTTGGCCAGCGCGAACGGCAAACCGGTGTTGCTGGATTTTTATGCCGACTGGTGCGTGAGCTGTGTGGAAATGGAAAAAGACACCTTCTCGGTGCCGATGGTGCAACAGGCACTGTCCGGCATGATTCTGCTGCGGGCCGATGTCACCGCCAACCAGCCTGGCGACCGGGCGCTGTTAGCCCGCTTTAACCTGTTTGGCCCGCCGGGCATCATCCTGTTTGACGGACAGGGACGGGCCGTCGGGGAACCCATCATCGGGTTTATCGAGGCCAAACCGTTTACCGACCGCTTGCAGCAAGTGAACCGAACATGAAAACACCCGCCGCAAAATCACTGACCGGCATGTTCATCCTCATGCTGATCATGCTGGCGCTGTTCGCTGGTGTGTGGGTACGCCAGCATCGCGACAGCACACCGGAGAATCCGCAAGGCGTAGCCGCCGATATGCTCTGGAAAACCAGCCTGCCGGATTTGAAGCAACAGCCTCAGCCATTCTCGCAATGGCGTGGCAAGGTTGTGATCGTCAATTTTTGGGCCAGCTGGTGCCCGCCTTGCCGGGAAGAAACGCCAGAATTCGTCCAGTTGCAAAAGGAGTTTGGTGCCCAAGGGGTGCAGTTTGTCGGGATTGCACTGGATACGGCCGCCAACGCACAGGCTTTTGCTACCCAGGTCGGTATCAATTATCCGGTGTTGTTGGGCGAGTCTGCCGGTGATCAATTGATGGCGCAACTCGGAAATACCGCCAACGCGCTGCCATATACCCTGATTCTGGATCGAAACGGCATGATCCGGCATGTCCAGTTGGGGCAACTGTCCGCAAAACAGCTCCGCCCCTTGCTTCCGTCGCTGATCAAGTCCTGATAATGCGGGAAATTTATGCAATGCAACATGTCATGATCAAAGAAAATCTCAGAAATTTGGCTGAAAAACTGGACAATTTCGGTCATCTTGCGGCAAACTTGCGCCCATGCAAAACCTGAACCGTCCCGCAGATGGCAGCGAAACGCCTGCCAAGACCCGTAAAATACTGGTACTGCACGGCCCAAACCTCAATCTGCTAGGCACGCGTGAACCCGAACATTACGGGCGATTGACGCTGGCCGATATCAATGCACGTCTGCAGGAACATGCAGAGCAGCAAGGCGCCATTCTGGAAAACTGCCAGAGCAACGCCGAGCACGTGCTGATAGAACGCATTCATGCCGCCAGAACCGACGGCACAGGTTTCATCATCATCAATCCGGCTGCTTTTACCCATACCAGCGTCGCACTTCGCGATGCCCTATCAGCAGTCGACATCCCTTTTATTGAAGTTCATCTGTCCAACGTTCATGCCCGTGAACCGTTCCGCCACCATTCGTATTTCTCGGATAAGGCGGTCGGGGTCATTTGCGGACTGGGCGCGGATGGCTACCTTTACGCGCTGGAACACGCGCTGGCCAAACTGGCCGGATAATTCCTCGCACTCAAGGAGACCCACATGGATTTGCGCAAGCTAAAGAAGCTTATTGATTTGGTACAAGAGTCCGGCATTGCCGAACTGGAAGTGACTGAAGGCGAAGAAAAAGTACGTATCACCAGTACCGTAGCCCATACACATACCTACGCAGCGCCAATGCAGCACATGGTGCCAGCTGCCGCTGCGCCCGTTGCAGCCGCCCCGGTTGCCGCTGCCGAGCCAGCCGCTGAAGCCGGCTATGCCGATGCAAGCCTGGTCAAATCTCCGATGGTGGGTACTTTCTACCGTGCTGGCGCTCCGGGTGCCAAACCGTTTGTAGAAGTTGGTCAGAGCGTCAGCGTGGGCGATCGCCTGTGCATCATCGAAGCCATGAAGCTGATGAACGAAATCGAATCTGATCGCGCCGGTGTCGTTAAAGCCGTGCTGATCGAAAATGGCCAGCCAGTTGAATATGGCGAACCACTGTTTGTCATCGAGTAATTCCTGAGTAAGAGAAGGCGGGTAGCGACCAGCCCCGCCGCTGTTAGTCTTCTTCCTCACGGAGAACCGTACAATGTTTGAAAAAATCCTGATCGCCAATCGTGGCGAAATTGCCCTGCGGATTCAGCGTGCCTGCCGCGAAATGGGCATCAAAACCGTGGTCGTCCATTCCGAAGTCGATCGCGATGCCAAGTATGTGAAACTGGCCGATGAGTCTGTCTGTATTGGCCCGGCACCCAGCAACCTAAGTTACCTGAACGTGCCAGCCATCATTTCTGCCGCAGAAGTGACCGATGCACAGGCCATTCACCCTGGTTATGGTTTCCTTTCCGAGAACGCAGACTTTGCCGAACGTGTCGAGCAAAGCGGTTTTGTTTTTATTGGCCCGCGCCCTGACACCATCCGTCTGATGGGTGACAAGGTATCTGCCAAGCAAGCCATGATCGAAGCCGGTGTGCCTTGCGTCCCGGGTTCGGGTGGCGCATTGCCGGATGATCCGAAAGAAATCGCCAAGATTGCCAAAGAGATCGGCTATCCGGTCATCATCAAGGCAGCTGGCGGTGGTGGCGGCCGCGGGATGCGTGTCGTGCACTCCGAAGGCTCCCTGATCAACTCGGTGCAAATGACCCGTACCGAAGCCGGCGCAGCCTTTGGCAACCCGACCGTGTACATGGAAAAGTTCCTGGAAAACCCGCGCCATGTGGAAATCCAGGTACTGGCCGACGAATATGGCAATGCCGTGTATCTGGGCGAGCGCGATTGCTCGATGCAACGTCGTCACCAGAAGGTCATCGAAGAAGCGCCGGCCCCAGGCATTACGGCTGCCCAGCGCAAGCGGGTAGGCGAGGCCTGCGCGGCGGCATGTCGCCGTATTGGCTATCGCGGTGCCGGTACGTTTGAGTTCCTGTTCGAAAACGGCGAATTCTACTTTATTGAAATGAACACCCGCGTGCAGGTGGAGCATCCGGTCACCGAGATGATTACCGGTATCGATATCGTGCAGGAACAGATCCGCATTGCCGCGGGCGAGAAACTGCGCTTTAGCCAGAAAGACGTCACGCTGACAGGTCACGCCATCGAGTGCCGGATTAACGCGGAAGATCCTTTCACGTTTATCCCGTCACCGGGTCTGGTGACCACCTACCATGCACCTGGTGGCCCAGGCATCCGGGTTGACTCCCATATCTATCAGGGCTATCGCGTACCGTCCAATTATGACTCGATGGTGGCCAAGCTGATTTCCTATGGCAAGACACGGGAACAGGCCATGGCCAAGATGCGCATTGCACTGTCAGAAATGATGGTCGGCGGTATCAAAACCAACATCCAGCTGCATCAGGAACTGATGCTGGATGGCGCCTTCATCAAGGGCGGTACCAGCATCCATTATCTGGAACACCGTCTGGAGGCCTTGAAAAAAGGCGAATAAACCGCTTTTTTCTGCGCCTGCAAAAGCCAAAAACCTTCTCCGGTTTTTGGCTTTTTTGCTTTTGGGGCCCCCTATACAGAGGCCATGCAAAGCTAGGCAGGGCCTCAGGGCATCAGACAGAGGCAAATTGGCGGTTTTACTTGGGGTTTAACAGGGGATTCCGGCTTTTTCAATTGAACTGCCATGTTGCATGCGGCCGATAGCCGATAAAATGCTTGCTCGGCCTCTATTTTGCCCGCCTGAAACATGAGACACTGCTGAAAATGAATACAATCTCCAAACCTGCTGCTTCTGTCTTTACATTCCCGGTGATAGCCTGCCTGATCGGGGTTTACCTGATCTGGGGATCGACCTATCTGGGCATTTCATGGGCCATCCGCGGCATTCCGCCTTTTCTGATGGCAGGCACCCGCTTTGTGATTGCCAGCATGCTGATTGGCACATGGTGCCTGTACAAGAAGCATCCGCTACCCAGCAAAGCGCAATGGAAGAACGCGTGTATCATGGGCTTATTGATGATGGTGGGCGGCAACGGACTGGTCACGGTGGCCGAGCAATGGATGCCAACCGGGGTAGCCGCCGTGATGATTGCCACGGTGCCGCTGTTTGCGCTGGTGTTTAGTCACTTGCACCACCGTCAAAAGGCACATCCGCTGGAGTGGGCCGGCATACTGACCGGATTTGCCGGCATTGTACTGCTCAATAGCGATCATGCCTTGATGGCGAAACCGCTGGGCATCCTGATGCTGTTGGCGGCCGCCGCCAGCTGGGCATGGGGCTCGGTGTGGAGCAAGAATCAAGACCTGCTGAAAGGCATGATGGGCAGTGCCGCCCAGATGCTGGCGGGCGGCGTGATGATGCTGGTGTTGGGATTACTGCGCGGCGAACGGCTGACGAGCGTACCGGATCAGCATGCCTTGCTGGCGCTGGGCTATCTGGTGCTGTTCGGCTCGATTCTAGGCTATACCTCGTTTGTTTACCTGATGAACCATGTACGGCCGGCCCTGGCAACCAGTTATGCCTACGTGAACCCGGTTGTGGCCGTGTCTTTAGGCGTGTTGCTGAACAACGAGCAGGTGACCCTCAAGATCATGCTCGCCATGGGGGTGATCCTGTGTTCCATCTTTCTGGTGATGCTGGCCCAGAAACGCCAGCAGGCCACTGACACGCACTGATCAGGGCAGCAGGCAACGAAACGCCGCGCCACCCAGCCGGGTCGACGCGGTCAGCTGAACCTCCCCCCAACGGCCGGAGACATCATCATGATGGCTCCGGAGCAATTTGTCCGCCAGCTTGACCCCCAGACCGGTCGCCACCGGGCGGGCCAGTTTTTCTGGCGGCGCCTTGCCAAAATACAGCCCGTCATCTTCCACACTAATGCAGAGACGTTCGCCATCCAGACTGCAGATGACCTGGAGCTGGCTTTGGGCAAACTCAATGGCATTCTCGATGCCGTTCCGCAGAGCCAGCATGACGAGACCGGCATCAAATATCCAGTAGGCGGGCAGGCTGTCATCCATCAGCACCTGAACCGACAGCGCCCGTCCCCTGAGCATATCCACAGTTTCATCCAGCACTTCCTGCATGAAATCCTTCAGGGTTACCGTATTGTAATTCACCTTCAGCCCGTCACCGTCCTGCCCACGGTTATAGATGGCAAGCACCTCGAGCGAGCCGTCCACCAGCCGTTTGGCCAACCGGCGCAGGGCGATAATTTCATCTTGCAGTCCGGCAGCCTCGGGATGTTCTGCCAGCGCATCAATGGCCCCCAGCACCTCTTGCATGAGGTTTTTGTTCTCGTGCACGGCAGCGGCCAGGAGGGTATGCATCAGTTGCGCCATAATTGCCCTTGCTGCTTCAGGATCTGGTTCAGTTTGTGTTTGATGACCTGGACCTGCTGGCGGATTTCCGTGTCTTGTACGGTGGCCAGCCTGGCCAGAATTTCTTCTGCCTGGGCCGCATACTGGGCGGCAAAACCTTCCCGTTCCAGAGAGGCAATCAGGATCTTGCACAGGTTGACCCCCACCCGCATATTGCCTGGCATCCTGGAATACGCATCGGTCAGCAAGCCCACCGCCGTAATGAAATCTCCACGGCTGGCTGCCTGCACCCCGTTGTTGTTGATCTGGGTCACGGCCTTCAGCGCTTCTTCCGAGGCGCTGGCAAAGGCATGGGTTTTGCCATGACGGGCAAACAGGTTTTCGATGATGGCGCGCAGCGCATCGTCGCTATGCTGCTCCAGAATCATCTGCGCCAGGCTCATGGTTTGCGGGTGGTCGAGGATCAGGCAGGCCTTGATCACTTCAGGTGCCAGCTCGCTGCTGATGGACATGGTCTCGTTCTGGATTTGTTCCAGCGCCTGATCAAGCATCTTGCGCGCGTGTTCGTGGTTACCCTTCTCGGCATAAATCCGCGCCTCGACGACCGTCGCCGTCAACCCCATGCTGGCGCCGGGCATGGCCCGCTTGCCTTGCACCAGCACCGAGAGCGCTTCTTCATCCTTGCCCATTTCGGATTTGACCGACGCCAGATCCAGCACATGGGAGGGTTTGACGATTTCGGAAATACCGGCCCGGCTGAGCGCCTTGGTCAGCATGATTTCGGCCGTGACCAGGTCACCGTTCTGTTTGGCCAGTTCGCCGATTTCCAGTACCCGGGCAATGCTGTTGGAACGGTCGGCCGCTTTTTGCAGGGTTTGCTGGGCCTCGGTGAAATTGCCCTGTTCGCGCTGGACTTTGGCCAGGGAATCATAGGCCCGCAAGAACAGCGGGTTTTCGGCAATCAGCTCTTTCAGTTCGGCCTCTGCCTGTTCTAGCTGCTCGGTACTTTTCAATACCTGGGCCATGCCAAACCGGGCCCATGGCACAGCTTTGTGCTTGAGAATGTCTTCATAGATCATTTGCGCATCATCGTTGCGCTCTTGCTGCAAGAACACTTCGGCCTTGATGCGCAGGTAATCAACCACAAAACGCGGGTTCTGCTTCATGCCGCTGTCACATGCGCCGACCGCGGCATCCAGGTCTCGCTTGCCGATACACTTGTTGACCTCGGCCAGCGATTGCTTGCGCTCGATGGCACGCAGCAGACGCATGCGCAAGACATCAGGGGAAAAAGGCTTGATGATGTAGTCGTCCGGGCCATACTCGGCGGCGGCCACGACTTTTTCGTAGACGCGCTCGGCCGTCGTCATGATGAAGATGGTTTCTGGCGGGAGGACTTTGGTCAGACGGGCTTCTTCCAGCAACTCCTGGCCAGTCATGCCGTCCATGTCGAGCATGTAATCACACAGCACCAGATCAAACTGCCGGGTGGCAATTTTCTTGCGGGCTTCAGCCGCGCGCTGGGCAATCTCGATTTTGGTGATGCCAAAGCCGTTGAGCATGGCCTTGATGGTGCCGCGCATACCCATATTGTCCTCGACCATCAAGACAGACATGTTCTCGAAAGTCTGGACACTCGATGTAGGGGTCAGCGGCTGTAACGCCATGCAGTGCGCTCCGGTTATATCAACTACAGCGGAAAAAGACATCCGGCAATATCAAGTGCGCCGGACATCGTGTTTTGCTTGTAATGCCCAACAGATGCGTTCACTCCCATTCTACTATGTTGCCCTTAAATGAAAAGTTTATTTCATAAGACAAAGGCAAAGCGGGCGGTTAGAATCAAGCCCTTGAAAAAAAGCTGGGTTTTAGATCATGGACTGGATGTTTGCAGGGGTCGCCGCCTTTCTGGCGGGATTGATGGATGCAGCAGTAGGGGGTGGCGGCTTGATCCAGATCCCGGCCCTGTTTGGCCTGTTTCCGGCGGCGGCACCTGCCAGCCTGCTTGGCACCAACAAGCTGGCATCGGCGGTGGGGGTCAGCATGGCCTCTGCACGCTACGCCCGCAAGGTCACCATGCCGTGGGCCATTACCCTTACCGCCATGCTGGCGGCGTTTGTGTTTGCCATGGGCGGCGCGGCACTCGCCCAGTACCTGCCGGCCCACTACATGCGTCCGCTGGTAGTCACCCTGTTACTGGTCGTGGTGGTACAAACGCTGCTGCAACCCCAATTAGGGACACACCATGCCCCGCACCTGGAAACCCGGCAAGCCATCATCCGGGCCGCCATCACGGGGGCCGTCATCGGCGGCTACGATGGCTTTTTCGGGCCGGGCACTGGCACCTTCCTGATGTTTGCCTTTGTGCGCTTTTTCGGCTTTGACTTTCTGCATGCCTCCGCCAATGCCAAGATGGTGAATCTGGCCTCCAATGTTGCAGCGGTCCTCCTGTTTGGTTTCACCGGCCATATCCTGTGGGCCATTGCCATCCCGATGGCCGTCTGCAATCTGTGCGGCGCCTTTGTTGGCAGCCATCTGGCCATCCGGTATGGCAGCCGACTGATCCGTAAGCTGTTCCTGATCCTGGTGCTGGTACTGATTGGCAAACTGCTGTTCGACATGCTGCATTAGGTCCGGATTGCCCACCATATCGATTCTTGATGACGCCGTTTTGCATCTATTTGATTTTATGGAACAAATCAAATCTGCGTTTCACGTGAAACCAGGCCATATCACATAAATTTCACAGCGTTTATTCTGTTCCATCCGGGTGAAATGCCGTAAAATACAACGTTCGAATGAATTTTCCGGATGGTTCAGATGCTGTATCCAAAGCGCTTTGATGTGATTGTCGTCGGTGGTGGCCATGCTGGCACCGAGGCGGCGCTTGCGGCAGCCCGCATGGGTCGCCAGACCTTGCTGCTGACGCATAACATCGAGACCCTGGGGCAGATGTCCTGCAACCCGTCGATTGGCGGTATTGGCAAGGGCCATCTGGTCAAGGAAGTCGACGCACTGGGCGGTGCCATGGCGCTGGCCACCGACGAAGGCGGCATCCAGTTCCGTACCCTGAATTCGTCCAAAGGACCTGCCGTTCGCGCCACGCGCGCGCAGGCTGACCGGATTCTCTACAAAGCGGCCATCCGCCGCATGCTGGAAAACCAGCCCAACCTGACATTGTTCCAGCAAGCCGTCGACGATATCAGCATGCAAGGGGATCAAGTCACCGGGGTCATCACCCAGGTCGGTATCCGCTTTATGGCCGATACGGTAGTCCTGACCGCAGGCACGTTCCTGAACGGTCTGGTGCATGTGGGCATGTCCAATTATGTGGCCGGCCGGGCGGGGGACCCAGCGTCCATTACGCTTTCGCACAAGCTGCGCGAGCTGGAGCTGCCGGTAGGGCGACTGAAAACCGGCACCCCGCCGCGGATTGACGGCAAGACCATTGACTTCAGCCGCCTGCAAGAGCAGCCCGGCGATACCCCGGAACCCGTGTTTTCCTACATGGGCCATCAGGGCATGCACCCAAAGCAGCTGCCTTGCTGGATTACCCACACCAACACCAAGACGCACGACATCATCCGTGCCAACCTGGATCGCAGCCCGATGTATGCCGGCGTGATCGAGGGCATCGGGCCGCGCTATTGTCCATCCATCGAAGACAAGATTACCCGCTTTGCCGACAAGGACAGCCATCAGGTGTTTCTGGAGCCGGAAGGCCTGACCACACACGAAATCTACCCTAACGGGGTATCGACCAGCCTGCCGTTTGATGTGCAGCTGGCCATCATCCACAGCCTGCCCGGACTGGAAAAAGCGCATATCCTGCGTCCCGGCTATGCCATTGAATACGATTATTTCGACCCGCGCGGCCTGAAAGACACACTGGAAACCAAAGCGATTAACGGCCTGTTCTTTGCTGGCCAGATCAACGGCACCACCGGTTACGAAGAAGCCGCCGCGCAAGGGCTGCTGGCCGGCATCAATGCGGCCTTGATGTCGCAACAGCAAGACGGCTGGTGCCCGCGGCGTGACGAAGCGTACCTGGGCGTACTGGTGGACGACCTGATCACCCGCGGCGTGACAGAACCCTACCGCATGTTTACCAGCCGTGCCGAATTCCGCCTGCAATTGCGCGAAGACAACGCCGACATGCGTCTGACGGAAGCCGGTCGCAAGCTCGGGCTGGTCGACGATGCCCGCTGGGAAGCCTTTAGCCGCAAGCGGGATGCCGTGGCTGCCGATATCGAACGCCTGAAGAGCACCTGGGTTAACCCGCGCGTCCTGTCGGTCGAGGCCGCCACACCGGTGCTTGGCATGGGGATCGAACGCGAATACACGCTGGCGGACCTGCTGCGCCGTCCGAATGTCAGTTACGACACCTTGCACAGCTTGCAGGTGGACGGCTTGCCCTCGCTGGCTGACAGCGCGGTGACCGACCCGGTCGTGAAAGAGCAGATCGAGATCCAGATCAAGTACCAGGGCTATATCGAACGGCAGCAAGCCGATGTGGCGCGTGTCGAAGGCCTGGAAGCCGTGGCCCTGCCCACCGATCTGGACTACGTCGAGGTGCGAGGATTATCCAAAGAAGTACAACAGAAGCTGAACCAGCACAAACCCCAAACCCTGGGGCAGGCATCGCGGATTTCCGGCATTACCCCTGCCGCGATTTCGATCCTGCTGGTTCACCTGAAAAAACAAAACCAAAGCCGCAAAGCGAGCTAGCCGATGCCCGAGACCAACCGGTACCCTTGCGGGTAAGGGTTGATCCGGACATCATGAACAGGGTATCCCCCCTACATTGATACGGGCTGCGCCCGGGAAACTTGAAAACGCATGAATCAGGAAGAACTGAAAAACCAACTGGCCCGTGGCATCGACGCACTCGGCCTGTCTCTGGACAAAACCCGCCAGCTGCTGCTGCTGGAATACCTGCAACTGCTGGTCAAATGGAACAAAGTCCATAACCTGACCGCGGTACGCGACCCGGAACAAATGGTGACCCATCACCTGCTGGATGCGCTGAGCGTGTTGCCGCACCTGACCGAGACCAAACGCCTGCTGGACGTTGGCAGCGGTGGCGGCATTCCGGGCCTGCTGCTGGCCATTGCCCGTCCGGACTGGGAAGTACACCTGATCGACAGCAACCACAAGAAAACCGCATTCCTGCAGCAGGTGGCCATCGAGCTGCAACTGGCCAATGTCACCGTGCATACCGGCCGCATTGAAGCGCTACAGGATGTCCCGCCGTTTGATACCGTGATTTCACGCGCGTTCTCCGAGCTGGCGGACTTCGTTAAACTGGCCAAGAACATGGTGGCAGAAGGCGGTTACTTCCAGGCCATGAAAGGCGTATACCCGTTCGAAGAGATTGCCCACCTGCCCGCCGGTTTCAAGGTGGAAGAAGTCATCCCGCTGAACGTACCGGAACTGAACGCCGAGCGTCATCTGGTCAAGATCAGTAAAACCGCTGCCTAACCCGCTAAGGAACACGCCATGGCGTTGACGCTTGCAATTACCAACCAGAAGGGTGGGGTCGGAAAAACCACCACGGCCGTCAATCTGGCCGCCGGACTGGCCATGCGCGGCTTACGCGTACTGCTGGTCGATCTGGACCCGCAAGCCAACGCCACCATGGGCTGCGGGCTGGACAAGCAGCATCTGCCCAAGACCGTGTACCACCTGTTATTAGAAACCGCGACCCTGACCGACGTTAGACAAACGGCCGATGCCGGGTTTGATATCCTGCCCGCCAACCGGGATCTGGCAGGCGCCGAAGTCGAGATGGTGACCTTGCTGGCCCGTGAACAGCGGCTGAAAGGCGCGCTGGCAGACGTAGACGACGACTACGACGTCATCCTGCTGGATTGCCCGCCCGCCCTCAATTTGCTGACGCTCAACGGGCTGGTGGCTGCCGACGCGGTCCTCATCCCGATGCAGTGCGAATACTACGCACTGGAAGGGTTGTCTGATCTGGTCAATACCATCCGCATGGTGAAAAAGCACCTGAATAACCGCATCGATATCCTGGGCCTGCTGCGCACCATGGTGGATAACCGCAGCACGCTTAGCCAGCAAGTGGCCGAGCAGCTGCAAAAGCACTTTGGCAACAAAGTGTTTGATACGGTCATTCCGCGCAATGTGCGTCTGGCAGAAGCGCCCAGCCATGGCATCCCCGGCTTGCTGTACGACAAGACCTCCCGCGGCGCCCAGGCCTATGCGGCCTTTACCGATGAACTGATCGAACGCTGCAAGTTGCCGGTGGTCGATGACAGCGCAGTACCCGCTTAACCTTATCTTACGGAATCCCGATGGCAAAACTCAAAGGATTGGGCCGCGGCCTGGACGCCTTGCTGGCAGATAGCCTGGGCAGCCCTCAAGACACCTTATCCATGGTGCCGGTCAGCTTTTTGCAACCCGGCAAATACCAGCCTCGCAGTCACATGGACAGCGAAGCCCTGGCGGAACTGGCGGATTCGATCAAGGCTCAGGGCCTGATCCAGCCGATTCTGGTGCGTCCGCTGGAAGACAATGGCGAGCGTTACGAAATCATCGCCGGCGAACGTCGCTGGCGTGCCGCCCAGCTGGCCGGCCTGACCGAAGTCCCGGTACTGATCCGTGAAGTGGCAGACGAAGCCGCCCTGGCCATTGCCCTGATCGAAAACATCCAGCGCCAGGAACTGAACGCACTGGAAGAAGCACAAGGGTTGCAGCGCCTGATCGACGAATTCGGCATGACCCATGACTCGGCCGCAGGGGCCGTCGGCCGTTCTCGCAGTGCCGTCAGCAACTTGCTGCGTTTGCTCCAATTGCCCAAGCCGGTTCAGCAGATGCTCAACAACCGGGAACTGGACATGGGCCACGCCAGGGCACTGCTGTCGCTACCGGCGCTACAGCAGGTAACCGCAGCGCAAGCCGTGCAAAGCAAACAGCTGTCTGTCCGGCAAACCGAGGCACTGGTCAAAGCCTGGCTCAATCCCAAACCACTCGCCACGCCCAAGCCGGTCAATCCGGATGTGGCACGCCTGTCAGAGAGCCTGTCTGACCGACTGGGCGCCAAGGTAGAAATCAAGGGAAACAATAAGGGAAAAGGCAAGATCGTGATCGATTACGACAGCCTGGACCAGCTGGAAGGTTTGCTGCGAATTTTTGAAGCATAACGTTTGGCTGGCTGATAAGTCCTCATCAGCCAGCTTAGTCATTTCACTACATTATTTGCCGTCACCGGACTTACTGTCCGTATTAGCAATCGGTGGTTCAACACCAAATGCAAGTTTGCGGTCTGCCACGTAATCGTCGTGGTTATGAGATTCCCGCTGATGCGGAGCTGGTGCGCAAGCACAACCTGCGATGGTTTCTGGAAGCGGTAGGGGTAATGTGTCAGCACCAGAGGTAAATGAATACCCGAGAGCAATGACAGATAGTACTAAAAAAAGTTTGGTTGTCATGATTTTCTCTTTCTCTGGCTCAGTTTGCCAGCCCTTTCAAGACTAGGGTGAATGTACTACCTTGGCAAGTGCATTTGACATTTCTTCATCATGTCACGGCTATCGTTTCCGGCACCAAAACCTCTGTGCATTCTTTGAACGATTGAAAGTATCCGCCTGCATCAGAAGCACGTAGGGCTTTACTACAACTAACGCATGCCTCCCAGCTACCCATCTTGGGTCATACAAAAAGCCACACCACCATGACCCCTGAGGAGAGCAGGGAACATGGTGGTGTGGCTTGTGTCCAACCCGATCCGTCTGGTGACGTATCAGGCAATACGATGATCAGCGACCAAACGCCTGGATATGGTCACGAACGTAGTCATCGTGGTTGTGGTTTTCTGCAGAAGCCGTCCCGGCTGCGGCCAGGGTCATCAGGGCAACAAATGAAGCGATCAGGGTTTTCATGGTCAGTCCTTTATCAATACGTTTAAATGATGTTTGCAGTCTTAGCGGCCAAATGCCTGGATGTGGTCACGCACATAATCATCGTGGTTGTGATTTTCGGCAGAAGCCGTACCGGCAGCAGCCAGCGTCATCAGGGCAACGAGGGAAGCAATCAAAGTTTTCATGGTTCGGTCTTTCGTATGAGTTGAAATAGCGCAGCAGTTAGTACCGCTGTGAATCGTTAGCAGACTTTTATTTAGTGCACTAACGGTATGGATGCATTATTCCATCCATTGAAGTGATAAAAAAGCGTAAAATACTGGTCAATTTAATCCAAAAAGTTGATCAATCATGCCGTTAAGACTTCCCAAAACCAGTGCAGAGCAATGGCGTGTCTTGCAAGCCGTGGTAGAAACCGGTGGCTTTGCCCAGGCGGCTGAACATTTGCACCGCAGTCAGTCCGCCATCAGTTACACCATCGCCAAGCTGCAGGAGCAGATCGGTGTCCCTTTGCTGGCACAGGAAGGGCGGCGGATGATGCTCACGGAAACCGGGGCCACCTTGCTACGGCATGCCAAGCCGCTGGTGGACGGGCTGGCCAGGCTGGAACAACATGCTGCCTTGCTGGCACAGGGTTGGGAGGCCGAATTGCATATAGCGGTGGAGGCGTTGTTCCCGAGCACGATTCTGTTTTCTGCGTTGTCCAATTTTGCCCGCGAATGTCCGAACACTTTGTTGCAAGTGCATGAAGTGGTGATGTCCGGGGCGGATGAAGCCATTACCACCGGTCAGGCCGATATCGTGATTGCTACCAATATCCCCACCGGCTATCTGGGAGAAAAACTGCTGGATGCCACTTTGGTAGCCTCCGCAGCGCCAGCACACCCCTTGCATCATCTGGGACGAGCCCTCACCAGCGATGACCTGCTGGAACATACCCAGTCCGTGGTGCGGGATTCTGGTACGCAAAATCCCCGCGACTCTGGCTGGCTGGGAGCCAAGCAGCGCTGGACGGTCAGTTACCCGCAAACCTCCATCGACATGGTAAAGGCTGGGCTGGCGTTTGCCTGGCTGCCCAAACATCTGATCGTTGAAGACTTTTTGCAGGGTAGGCTCAAGCCGCTGCCGCTACGGCATGGTCGTGAACGCACCATTTCGCTGTACCTGATTGCCTCTGCCAAGCAGGCCACTGGCCCCGCAGCCCGTATGCTGAGCAAACTGCTTATTGACGATGCCAGAAACTGGAAGGACTTTGACTGCAGCGGACTTTGCGATGTCCAATATTAGACAATAACTGCATATATATACATAAAATAGACACTTATTCATATAATTTATTAAATTACATTTGAATTAATGTCTAATATTGATTAGGATTTGCACACACCCACCAAAACAATGGACCAAAAGTCCAAAAAGGAGTTGTGATGCACGATCCAGCATTCAAATATCAGCCTGCCCAGCCCATTCCCATGTCCGACCGGCAATGGCCGGGCAGGACCATCACCCACTCACCCCTCTGGTGCAGCACCGATCTGCGGGATGGCAACCAGGCATTGGCCAACCCGATGGATATCCCCACCAAACGGGCCTTTTTCGAGCTATTGGTTAAAACCGGGTTCAAGCAGATCGAAGTCGCCTTCCCCAGCGCCTCACAAACCGATTTTGACTTTGTACGCCAGCTGATCACCGGCCAGGCCATCCCGGAAGACGTCACCATTGAAGTCATCACCCAGGCGCGCGAGCACCTGATTCGCCGTACCTTTGAAGCACTGCAGGGTGCCAGGCGGGCGATTATCCATCTGTATAACCCGACAGCCCCAGTCTGGCGGGCATTGGTGTATCAGAAATCCCGCGCGGAAATGATCCGCATGGCGGTCGAAGCAACCCGTCTGTGCCGGGCCTGCGCGCAGCAACAACCCGAAACCGAATGGGTCTTCCAGTATTCGCCGGAGACATTCTCTGCGACCGAGCTGGATTTCTCGCTGGATATCTGCCACGCCGTGATGGAAGCCTGGCAACCGACACCCGGCCAGCAGATGATTCTCAACCTGCCGGCCACGGTTGAGCTCAGCACGCCCAACCGCTATGCCGACCAGATTGAATGGATGCACCGCCACTTGAGAGAGCGCGAGTCCATCATCCTCTCTGTGCACCCGCACAACGATCGTGGTACCGGTGTCGCCGCAGCTGAACTCGCCTTGCTGGCCGGGGCTGAGCGGGTCGAAGGCTGTCTGTTTGGCAACGGCGAACGTACCGGCAATGTGGATCTGGTCACCCTGGCGCTCAACCTGTACACCCAGGGCATTGCACCGGGACTGGATTTTTCAGACATCGACCGCGTGCGCGATGCGGTCGAACGCTTTACCCGGCTGCCGGTGCATCCCCGCCATCCCTACGCGGGTGAACTGGTCTATACCGCGTTTTCCGGTTCGCATCAGGACGCCATCAAAAAGGGCTTTGCCGCACAGACTGCCGATACGTTCTGGCAGGTGCCCTATTTGCCGCTGGATCCAAAAGACGTGGGTCGCTCCTACGAGGCCGTGATTGTCGTCAACAGCCAGTCCGGCAAAGGGGGCATCGCCTGGGTACTGGAACAGCAATACGGCTATCAGTTACCACGTGATCTACAAATGGATTTTGCCGGCAAGGTACAAACCGTGACCGATGACACCGGCCAAGCCCAAACGGCGGACGAGATCCTCCGACTGTTCGAGTCGAGTTATCTGTCAGCACACCCGGATATGACGCTGGCTGAAGGGGCGCCAAGCTGGTTTGAATCTGGCGAGTTACGCATTTGCCTGCAGATTGCCGGGCAGCCGCAGCAGCTGACCGGGCAGGGCGATGGTCCGTTGCATGCACTCATGGATGCGCTCAATCGCCACTTTGGCACGCAGGTACATATCCGCAATTATCATGAGCATGCGCTGACCACCGGCGAAGATGCAGAAGCCGTGGCGTATATCACCGTCAGCGGCAATTGCCAGCGACCCAGCTTTGGCGTGGGACGACATCGCGATATCGTAACCGCCTCATGGCAGGCTGTCCTGAAGGCATTTGCCGGTCTGGTACTGCCAAAAATGATCGAAACCATCTAAATTAGACATTTAGGGGAATGTATGTCGCCATACGTTGGTTGTTTTTGTGAGTTCATCGCTAAAATTATTTGACGTGATGTCTAATTTCCCCTACTATCTGTCTAACGATTCAACAAGGAACCTCCATGCAATTGGACATCGAACGTCTAATCCGTGACTTCGGCGGCCCTAGTGCCCTCGCGGAAGCCTTTATCAAAGCCTTCCCGGATGATCCCGTCACGCGTTCCGCCATCTACAAATGGCGTGAACGTGGCAGCATACCTTTGGCGCATGTCAACAAACTTGGCATGCTGGCGACCAGCATGGGCAGAGCCTTTAATATTCATCACTATTTCATTAGTGCGACATCAGAGACCAGCGACACCCAACAGAAAGTCCAGACCATGAGCAACCGTTTGTATATCTTCGATACCACCTTGCGTGACGGCGAACAAAGCCCAGGCGCTTCCATGACCAAAGAAGAGAAGATCCGCATTGCGCGTCAGCTGGAAAAACTGGGCGTCGACATTATTGAAGCCGGTTTTGCCGCAGCCAGCCCGGGTGACTTTGAGTCCATCAAGGCGATTGCCGAAACCGTGAAAAACTCGACAGTCTGCTCGCTGGCCCGTGCCAATGAGCGCGATGTACGCACCGCCGGCGAGGCCATCAAGCCAGCCGCCAGAGGCCGTATCCATACCTTCATTGCGACCAGCCCGATCCATATGGAGAAAAAGCTGCGCATGACGCCGGAACAGGTCGTGGAAGCCGCCGTCAAGGCCGTGAAGATTGCCCGCGAATATACCGATGATGTCGAATTCTCGGCGGAAGATGCCTTGCGTTCTGACATTGATTTTCTGGCCCACGTGTTTGGTGCCGTGATCGAAGCTGGCGCCACCACCCTGAACGTACCGGACACTGTCGGCTACGCCGTGCCGCAGAAAACCGAGGCGTTTTTCCGTGAGCTGATCGCCAAAACCAAAGGCGGCGACAAGGTGATCTGGTCTGCCCACTGCCATAACGATCTGGGCATGGCCGTGGCCAACTCCCTGTCTGCCGTGCTGGGTGGTGCCCGTCAGGTGGAATGTACCATCAACGGTCTGGGAGAACGTGCCGGTAACGCCAGTCTGGAAGAAATCGTCATGGCCGTCCGCACCCGTCACGACATTTTTGCGGTAGAGACCCAGGTGGATGCTACCCAGATTGTGCCAACCTCCAAGCTGGTGTCTACCATTACCGGTTACCCGGTACAGCCGAACAAAGCCATTGTCGGTGCCAATGCCTTTGCGCACGAATCCGGCATCCACCAGGATGGCGTACTGAAGCACCGCGAGACCTATGAAATCATGTCTGCCGAGTCCGTCGGCTGGTCTGCCAACCGCTTGACCCTGGGCAAATTGTCCGGTCGCAATGCCTTTAAGACCAAACTGCACGACCTCGGCATTGTGCTGGAGAGTGAAGAAGCCCTGAATACTGCCTTTGCCCGCTTCAAAGAGCTGGCCGACAAAAAACGGGAAATCTTCGACGAAGACTTGCACGCCCTGATGTCTAACGAAGCGCACCATCAGGAACCCGACACCTACAAACTGGTGTCCTTGAGCGTGCATTCCGAAACCGGCGAAATCCCGCATGCCAGCGTGGTCATCAGCAGCCCGGCAGGCGAGCAGCGCTCCGAGAGCCATGGCTCCGGCCCTGTCGATGCCTCCTTCAAGGCCATCGAAGCCATCGTTCAGTCTGGCAGTGAACTGCAACTGTACTCGGTCAACGCCATTACCAGCGGCACAGACAGCCAAGGGGAAGTGACCGTACGCCTGAACAAGGAAGGCCGCGTGGTCAACGGGCAGGGCGCAGATACCGATATTGTGGTTGCCAGTGCCAAGGCGTATTTGGCTGCGTTGTCCCGCCTGAGCCAGTCCAGCAAGATCAATGCACAAACGGCAGAGATCTAATCCTTTTTCGCGAACCGTCGGCTGGCCATAAGCCAGTTGCGGCCCTGGGCCACCGGTTATCCCCGGTGGCCCAACTTCAAGCAAGATCTCCTCTCCCTGCAAGTCCTCCATACTCACCTCAACGGCGAATACGTTTCACGTGAAACATCACCAATTTTTCTGACCATCCGCCAAAAATCGACCCGTCAAAACACGCTATATTGCATTTTTTCTGCAACACCAAGACCGAGATACCAAAAAAGTCAAAAATGCCTTGTGTGCGCTTTTAAGTGCATTCACGGACATGTCGTGAAATCAGCATCCAAAAGAATACTATCCATCACATGCACAGCAGGTAGCGCAAACGAACCATTGCACAGTCACTTACTTTGCTAGGCATGCCATGACGTCACCGGCGCAACCAGTACATCCCTTAATTTGTCATTCTGAAAACATTCAGCATGATCCGCCAGCAGCCGTTACAAACGCTGACAGTGTGAACACCTAAAAATCTGGAAAAACTTCATTGCGTAAAGAAGAGGGATGACCGAAGAAAATTGACTTCAGGCGACCGCAAAGGCGATTGAGGTCACATTAACGGGAACATCATCAGGCAGGGTGGCTACCTGAGAGGGTGGAGAAGCAGTGAATACCCCCGTAATATGTGGAGCAAATTCATCGGCACCCAGTGGGCGGGCGGCGATATTTAGTTAGCGTGCATGCCCATCGCGCCAATGACGCACAGGCAGAAACCAATGGCTCACCACCTGTGCGCAAAGAAGGGCTTATTTTCCAATACAGAAACGGCTGAAGATTTCACCCAGCAGATCATCCGCGGTGAACTCGCCGGTGATGCTGGATAAATGCTGTTGTGCCAGTCGCAGCTCTTCGGCCAAAAACTCGATCTGATGTCCGGCCTGGCTAGCCAGCTGCAAATGCAAGGCTGCTTCCTTGATGGCCAGCAGATGCCGCTCCCGTGCCATGAAGACGCCTTCGTTTGCCTGCCAGCCAGCCATGTGCAGCAAGCGCTGCTTCAGCAAGTTAATGCCTTCCCCTTGCTTGGCAGACAGCTTCACATGCCAGTCATCCCCAATCCGGGTTTCACCTGCCGATTCACCGCACAGGTCGATCTTGTTGTGAACCGTCAGCTTGGGGACTGCAGGCAGACGGTGCAGAATGGCGTCGTCGTCGGCCGTCATACCGGTTCTGGCATCGACCAGCAGCAGGATCAGATCTGCCTTATTAACCGCCGCCCAGGTACGTTCAATGCCGATTTTCTCCACCGTATCGACGGTATCACGCAAGCCGGCGGTATCAATCAGGTGCAGCGGAATGCCATCCAGGTGGATCAGCTCGCGCAGGGTATCGCGGGTGGTACCAGCCACGTCGGTCACGATGGCAATTTCATCACCTGCCAGCTGGTTCATCAGGCTGGATTTGCCCACGTTGGGCTGGCCGACCAGCACCACATTCATGCCATCGCGTAGCAGTTTACCCTGGCCTGCCGCCTGCTGCAGTTGCAGCAGTTGCTGTTGCAGGGTTCGCAATTTGCCGGCCGCATCTGCCGCTTCCAGAAAATCGATGTCTTCTTCGGGGAAGTCCAGCGTCGCTTCAACCAGCATGCGCAGATTGATCAGGCCTTCCACCAGGCCATTCACCTGACTGGAGAATGCCCCGGACAGCGAGCGCATGGCGCTGCGTGCCGCTTCTTCCGAGCTGGCCTCAATCAGGTCCGCCACGCTTTCTGCCTGCGCCAGATCCAGCTTTTCGTTCAGGAATGCACGTTTGGTAAATTCTCCCGGCTCCGCCAGACGTGCACCCAGCTCAACACAACGCTTGAGCAAGCGCTGTAGCACTGCCGGACCACCATGGCCTTGCAATTCGATGACATCTTCGCCAGTGAAAGAATGCGGCCCGGGGAAGTACAGCACCAGACCGCTGTCGATCAATTCGCCTTGTGCATCCTTGAAACCGGCCAGCGTGGCCAGCCGCGGAGCGGGCTGTTTGCCGCAAATGTGCTGGGCAAACGCCAATAATCCGTGCCCGGAAATGCGGATAACACCAACCCCGCCACGCCCCGGGGCTGTCGCAATGGCAGCAATTGTATCGGTCTGCACCATGCAAACTCCATCTCTACTCGTCATGACCCGTAGCATTCGGCAACAGGCCGTTCATCAATTATCAATCCGGCTCGCCCATGCCCAGCCAATTTGCATGGGGATTCATCTCATCACCGGCTCTGCATCCCCGCTGTGCACAATGCGCTTTTAGTGCATGATGGCAGCGGTGACAGGTGGCAACGGCTGCTACCAAACTCCATCATGTACACGGCGACTGGCATGCCTTCACCACAGTCGGCAGACTGCATCCTGCAATTTACATGCAGGCATCTTAGCATGTTCTAGTCACCACCCGGTCAGGCAAGCTGCGGACGATGCATAACAAAACGGCCACTTGCGTGGCCGTTTTGAGGGAACACCTACCGGGCTTACTTCTTGCCGATGGTCTTGTAAATGACTTTCTGTTGAATGATCGACAGAATGTTGTTCACCAGCCAGTACACAACCAAACCGCTTGGCGAGAAGAAGAAGAACACACTGAACATCAGCGGCATGATCTTCATCATTTTCGCCTGCATCGGGTCAGCCGGTGCAGGGTTCAGGGTAGTCTGATACCACATGGACACAGCCATGATCAGCGGCAGAATGTAGAACGGATCCGGATGGGACAAGTCATGAATCCAGAACATCCATGGTGCCTGGCGCAGTTCTACTGCGCCCAGCAAACACCAGTACAAGCCCATGAACACCGGGATCTGGATCAGCATCGGCAGACAACCACCCAGCGGATTGATCTTCTCGGTCTTGTACAGTTCCATCATGGCCTGATGCTGCTTCTGACGGTCATCACCAAACTTCTCTTTGATGCTCTGCAGACGCGGGGCAATTTCACGCATTTTGGCCATGGACCGGTAGCTGGCCGCAGACGGGTAATAGAACACCGACTTGATCAGTACCGTCAGCAAGATGATGGCCCAGCCCCAGTTACCGACCAGCGCATGCAGTTTCACCAGCAGCCAGAACAGTGGCGCAGCGACGATGGTAAAAATACCATAGTCTTTGGTCAGGCTCAGGCTCGGTGCCACTTTTTCCATGGCCGAGGTATCTTCCGGGCCGCTATACAGCGGTACGGTGTAAGACAAGCTAGCGCCTGGCGCAACGGCTGGCAAGGTGACCAGCGTCCCCATGGAGAACAGGCCGTTAGACTGCTTCTTCAGTTCGAAAGTACGGTTGGCATTCTTGTCGCAATCTTCCGGATTGGCGCCATTGGCAGCAGGCGGCAACCACACGCTGATGAAGTAATGCTGCACCATGCCGACCCAGCCGTTGCTGCAACGGGTGACATAGTTGTCTTTGTTCTTCTCGATGTCCGCGAAGGTTACCTTCTGGTATTTCTTCTGCTCGGTGTAAACAGCAGCACCGTGGAAAGTCGAGGAGAACTTGGTTTGCGAAGCCGGGTCAGACCCGTCGCGCAGAATGCGGTAGTAGGCATTTGGCGTGAAGACTTTGCCTGAACCGTTCTTGATCTGGTAGGTCACGTCTACCACGTAGCTGTTGCGATGGAAGGTCAGCAGCTTGCTGATTTCCACGCCATCTACAGCTGGCGCATCCAGTTTCACCACCAGTTGCTCTTGGCCATCGGCCAGTTTCAGGTCTGCAGCAGGCGCATTGAAACGGGTTTTGTGGGTTGGCAAGCCTGGGTTGGTGAACCCGGTTTGCGCCACATAGGTATGGTCTTTGTCAGACTGCAACAGCACAAACGGACGCTTGCTGCCGTCATCTGCCAGATGCTTGAAAAGCTCCAGATGGCGGATATCGCCACCCACGGTGTCAATCTCGGCCGCGAACAGGTCAGTCTTGACCTTGATGCGGTTACCGGATTCCAGCGCAGCAGCTTCATTGACACTGGCTGAAGCGGTAGTGGCCGGTGCAGCTGCTTTGTCTGCGACTGTTGCAGAAGCCGCAGACGCGGTTTTCTCGGTCAGCAGTTCCGGATGACGGGATACCTGCCACTGCTGCCAAAGGAACAGCGTAGCAAACGAAATGGCGATAAAAATGATTAGACGGCGAAATTCCATGGTCGAACCTATAAGTGGGCTGACAGATCAAGGGACAGGGTCGTGCCCCCCGGCAGAAAATGGGTGGCAACGAAGGATACGTTTGATGGCTAGCCAGCTGCCTTTGAACGCACCATACCGGCGCAACGCCTGTTGTGCGTATGATGAACAACTGGGGTAGAAACGACAAGTTGCCGGCCGCCATGAGCTGACCAGCAACTGATATGCACGAATCAAAAGCAACAGCAAACGCGTCATACTGGGTTTAACCTTCGCGACAAGTTCATAAGTTCTTGTCTGGCTTTCGTACCATCGGCACGTTCAAGCTGCCGTTTGACACGTATGATCACATCAAAACCTGCGAAATGTGACCGGTGCAGTCTGAAGAACTCCCGGCACACCCGCTTGGCATAATTTCTTTTGTTCGCCGCTTTGGAAATTTTCTTGCTGACCACCACACCCAGTCTTGGCTCTGCAAGCGTCGACTGTTTATAGAGTAGCTGAAAATAATGACCGTGGTGTGAACGCCGCAAACCAAAAACGGATGAAAATTCATCCGTTTTGGTTAGTCGGTAGCACCGCGGAAAGCGGTTGTGCAAGCCGTCAGGCTTATACACCTAGGCGGCTGCGACCTTTAGAGCGACGTGCAGCAATCACGGCACGACCACCCTTGGTACGCATGCGAACCAAGAAACCGTGCGTACGCTTGCGACGAATAACCGACGGTTGGTAGGTACGTTTCATTACGGTATTCCTTATATTTCTAAACTAAGCAAATATTCAATACTGCACCCTAAGCACCTGTTTTGTCAAGGTCTATTTTTAGAACAAACGGTGGATAAGGATACCCAAACGGGCTACAATGCCGTGTTGCACTACCCTATCCATAACCTGTTTCATAACCTTGTGTAGAACCGTCTGCTGATCATACATGTCTGATGCCGCTGTTTTCTGGTCTTCTTGTCTGGCTGTTTTCGAGTCAGAGCTGACAGCCCAACAATTTAATACATGGATCAAGCCGCTCTCGATTGAAGAAGCGGAGGATGGCCTGCGCCTGCTGGTGCCTAACAAGTTTGTGATGCAATGGGTAAAGGACAAGTTCCTGAGCCGGATTCACCTGCTGGCCGAAGAATACTTCGAAGAAGTGCGTGAAATCCAGCTGGTCGTCGCAGCGGCCAAAAAAACCGCGGCTAAAACAGCGGAACCCAAACCTGAAAAAACCGGCGCCAAGGCGCCCGCAGATGCGCCGGTACTGGAGCCGGCCGTGGCACCAAGCAGCCCTGGCAAGGGCCGGTCGATGGTGGATGAATATTCACGGCTGAACCCCAATTTTACCTTTGACACCTTTGTGAACGGTAAGGCCAACCAGCTGGCACGCGCTGCCGCGATGCAGGTGGCCGAGAACCCGGGGGTGGCATACAACCCGCTGTTTGTGTACGGTGGCGTGGGTCTGGGTAAGACTCACCTGGTGCAAGCCATTGGCAACCATGTGCACCAGCACAACAAACAGGCCAAGATTCGCTACATCCACGCCGAAAAGTACGTGGGTGACGTAGTAAAAGCTTATCAGCACAAGGCGTTTGACGAATTCAAGCGCTATTACCATTCGCTGGACGTGCTGCTGATTGACGATATCCAGTTTTTCTCTGGCAAGAACCGCACCCAGGAAGAATTCTTTTACGCGTTTAACGCGCTGATCGAAGCGCACAAGCAGGTGATCATTACCTGCGATACCTTCCCGCGTGAAATCGAAAACATGGAAGACCGGCTGATCTCCCGCTTTGGCTGGGGTCTGACGGTGGCGATCGAACCGCCAGAGCTGGAAATGCGCGTGGCGATTCTGCTGAAAAAGGCAGAGAGCGAGCGGGTACTGCTGGACGAGAACACCGCGTTCTTCATTGCCAAGCATATCCGCTCTAACGTCCGCGAGCTGGAAGGCGCCTTGAAGCGGGTACTGGCGTATTCACGCTTTACCGGGCAGAAAGTGTCGCTGGAACTGGCCAAGGAAGCGTTGAAAGACCTGCTGGCGGTACAGAACCGCCAGATCAGCATCGACAACATCCAGAAGACGGTGGCCGACTTCTACAAAATTAAAGTGGCGGACATGCATTCCAGCCGGCGCACGCGTAACGTCGCGCGTCCGCGGCAGATTGCCATGGCACTGGCCAAGGAACTGACGCAGCTGTCTTTGCCGGATATTGGCGAAGCGTTTGGCGGCAGGGACCATACCACGGTATTGCATGCATGCCGCAAGATTACCGAGCTGCGTGGCAGCGAAGCGGATATTGCGCACGAGTTTAACGTGCTGCTGCAGATACTGAAGAATTGAAGGTAAGGCTGGCAGCTGGTCTGGCACCGGCTACCGGCAGCAATTGCATGACCAGACTTTGCGGAAGCACCCCGCCGCAGGAAACCAGAGGGTGAGTCGTTGTACACAGTGACTGTAAACCTTGGGTGATTGACTGCCGACAAGCAGATGAACTTGCCGGAAAGCAGAAAACCAAGGCGCCAGATAGCGATTATCAGGTGTAAAAACAGGCGCAAACAACGATTGGCGAGCGTGTATAAATTGCGGCACAGTTTGTGCATAACCCGAGGATAAACGGGAAGTGAAAAAACGGTCACAAATTATCCACAGGTTGGAAACATAGCCCAGGCAAAGTTTGAAGTACTGATAAGTGTTTGAAATATAAAGTTTAAAATGGGTTATCCACAGACAGGCTCTACCCTTATTAATCATTATCAAATCTTTTAAAGAAGGTTATTTGATATGGCAATTATCGAGGCAAGCAAAGACGCACTGATCAAACCGTTAGCAACCGTTACCGGTATTGTAGAAAAACGGCATACCATGCCGATTCTTTCTAACGTCTTGATCGAGAAGCAAGGTAGCAATTTACGCATGCTGGGAACGGATCTGGAAATCCAGATTCAGACCACCGACACCCTGGACAACCAGAGTGACGATGTACGCTTTACCACCAGCGCCAAAAAGCTACTGGACATCTTGCGTGCATTGCCTGATAGCCAACCGGTAAAACTGGAAACCGACAACAACAAGCTGACCATTCGCAGTGGCAAAAGCCGTTTTAACCTGCACACCTTGCCGGCAGAAGATTTGCCACAAGTGCAGATGAACAGCGACGTGCTGACGACACTGGAAATTGCCCAAAGCACGCTGAAAAGCCTGCTGCAAAAAGTGCAATACGCCATGGCCAACCAGGATATCCGTTACTACCTGAATGGTTTGTATCTGGTCAGCGAAAGCGGCATGATCAAACTGGTAGCCACAGACGGACACCGTCTGGCGTTTGTAGAAGCTGAAACCGGTAACCAGAGCCCACGCTCTGAAGCCATCATTCCACGTAAAACCGTACTGGAACTGGTGAAACAGCTGAACGACGTGGATGACCCGGTCAAGATTGAAATTTGTTCTAACCAGATCCGTTTCAGCTTTGGCAAGATCGAACTGCTGTCGAAAGTGATTGAAGGCAAGTTCCCGGATTACAACCGCGTGATTCCGCTACACAACAACAAGATCTTCCGTATTGAACGGCTGGTCTTGCTGCAAGCGCTGCAGCGGGTAGCGATTCTGTCTAACGAGAAGTTCCGTGGCGTACGGGTGATGCTGTCTGACAACACCCTGCGCATCCAGTCTGCCAACAACGAGCAGGAAGAAGCCCAGGAAGAACTGGACATCGAATACGGTTATGACGCTCTGGATATTGGTTTTAACATCAACTACCTGCTGGATGCACTAAACCACAGCAGCAGTGACGTGATGCAACTGGCGCTGGCGGACAGCAACGGCAGTGCACTGGTGACCGAACCGGAAAACCAGAACTTCCGTTATGTGGTAATGCCAATGCGCATCTAGTGAGGTCTTGAAGTGGGTTTGTTGGAATTACTCACTTCAAAACTACGCTAAGTATTTGTATTTTAAAGCTTTTGTTTTAAAAACAGGCTGAAAACGATTAATTTGCACTAACATTGGTTTCACGTGAAACCGGAATCGAAAACTGCCCCATGAGTGATCAGAATCTGCAACAAGACAACAGTGGTTATGACGAAGACAGCATCCAGCAGCTAGAAGGCCTGGAAGCAGTACGTAAACGCCCCGGCATGTACATTGGTGACACCTCTGACGGAAGTGGCCTGCACCACATGGTGTTTGAAGTCGTGGATAACGCGATTGACGAAGCCCTGGCTGGCCATTGCGATGACATCAAGGTCATCATTCATCCGGATAACTCGATTTCTGTTTCTGATAACGGCCGTGGTATTCCGACCGGTATCAAATTTGACGACAAACACGAGCCTAAGCGTTCTGCTGCCGAAATCGTGATGACGGTATTGCACGCAGGCGGCAAGTTCAACCAGAACAGCTACAAAGTCTCTGGTGGCCTGCACGGCGTGGGTGTGTCTTGCGTGAACGCGCTATCGAAGTGGCTAAAACTGATCATCCGCCGTGACGGCAAGAAATACCTTCTGGAATTCAACCGCGGGCATGTACCCAACCGGGAACTGGAAATCGTCAATGGCGTGGAAGTATCGCCACTGAAAGTTATCGGTGAAACCCAGAACCGCGGTACGGAAGTGCATTTTCTGGCCGACGAAGAAATCTTTGGCAAGGTGGAATTCCACTACGAAGTGCTGGCCAAACGTCTGCGTGAACTGTCTTTCCTGAACAACGGCGTCAAGGTTGAGCTGATTGACAAACGGGATGGCCGCAGCGAGAACTTTGCCCACTCTGGTGGTGTAAAAGGCTTTGTGGAGTACATGAACCGCTCCAAATCAGTATTGCACCCACGGATTTTCCATTCTTCTGGCGAGAAGGACGGCATTACCGTTGAAGTGGCGATGCAATGGAACGACAGCTACAGCGAACTGGTACAGTGTTTTACCAACAACATCCCGCAGCGGGATGGTGGTACTCACCTGACCGGCTTGCGCACCGCCATGACGCGGATTCTGAACAAGTACATCGAAGAAAACGAGATTGCCAAGAAAGCCAAGGTAGAAACCTCTGGCGACGACATGCGCGAAGGTTTGTGCTGCGTGCTGTCTGTGAAAGTGCCGGAGCCCAAGTTCTCTAGCCAGACCAAAGACAAGCTGGTATCCAGCGAAGTGCAGCCAGTGGTGCAAGAAGTGGTCGCCGCCAAGCTGGCCGAATACCTGCTGGAAAACCCGATTGATGCCAAGACCATTACCGGCAAGATTGTGGAAGCTGCCCGCGCACGCGATGCCGCACGTAAAGCCCGCGAACTGACCCGCCGTAAAGGCGTGCTGGACGGCGTAGGCCTGCCCGGCAAGCTGGCGGACTGCCAGGAGAAAGACCCGGCGCTGTGCGAACTGTACCTGGTGGAGGGTGACTCTGCCGGCGGGTCTGCCAAGCAAGGCCGTGACCGCAAGTTCCAGGCTATTTTGCCGCTGAAGGGTAAAATCCTGAACGTGGAAAAAGCGCGTTTTGACAAGCTGATTGCCTCGCAAGAAATTGCTACGCTGATTACTGCACTCGGCTGCGGCATTGGCAAGGACGAATACAACCCGGAAAAACTGCGCTACCACCGCATCATCATCATGACCGATGCCGACGTGGACGGTGCGCACATCCGTACCCTCCTGCTGACGCTGTTCTACCGCCAGATGCCGGAGCTGGTAGAACGTGGCCACATCTACATTGCCCAGCCACCGCTGTACAAGGTGAAGCAAGGCAAGGAAGAGCGTTACCTGAAAGACGAACAAGAGCGTAAACGCTTCTTGCTGGCCAACTGCCTGAAAGAAGCCCGCCTGTATACCAGCCGTGATGCCGACCCGATTACCGGCGAAGCCCTGGAAAGCATTGCCAACGACTACCTGCTGGCCGAAGCGGTAATTGACCGCCAGAGCCGCGTGATTGACCAGACCGTGCTGCACAACCTGCTGCACAACATCGAGCTGAAGCTGGATAACGAAGCCAATTGCCATGCTACCGCTGCAGAGCTGGAAGCGCTGGTGAACGACAAGGAAATCAAGATCGAGGCTGAGCTGGACGCGGTAGACAACAACTGGTACCTGAAGATTACCCGCCACGTACACGGCAACTACAACATCACCTACCTGGGTCAGGATTTTGTGGACAGTGGCGATTACCAGCAACTGCGCAAAACCAGCCTGGTGCTGGCCGGTCTGCTGAAAGAAGATGCGGTAATCAAGCGTGGCGACAACGAGAAGAAAATCGCCACCTTTGCCGACGCACTGGAATGGCTGCAAGCAGAAGCCAGCAAGGGCATGAGCTTCCAGCGTTACAAAGGCTTGGGCGAGATGAACCCGGAACAGCTGTGGGAAACCACCATGGACATCACCGTGCGCCGCCTGCTGCGCGTGCAGATTGAAGACGCCATGGGTGCGGACGAAATCTTCACCAAGCTGATGGGCGATGATGTCGAGCCACGCCGTGCATTCATCGAAAATAACGCCCTAAGGGCCGGGAACATTGATATTTGATGATGTAGGATCTCGTCTAACTCTAGATTTTTCTCACTTTCTAGATTTTTGAGATTCTACCGTCAGTAGTTCGAGTAGCAAATAGCCTCCATAATTGGAGGCTATTTTATTTGCGAGATAAAAAAACCTTCTTTTTAGCCAGAGCGGATAGGCGCTGGAAAGTGTCTAAGTCTGATCTTTTACCCTTTAGATATTCTAAAAATTGGTTAGTGATGAGATGTAAAGCCTGATCTAGGCGCCCAACAGACCAAGATGTTTTAACATGATCATATCTTTAGAAAATATCGACGATTATTCATCCTGCTTGGTATATGTTTGTACCTCAGTAAATAACTGATTAATCATGTCGCATACAATTTCAAAGGTGAACAATACAGTCGGATCCAGTGTGCTTGAGCCATGTGCATAGCCGTTACGAATTTTTGGGATCAACGCTATAAGATGATTCAGCCAATCAAATTCGAGTTCCTCGGGAGTCAAGATTACCTCTTCCTCCGGATAAGAAATGAAATCCAGACCTGAACTAATCATTTGATCGATTTTCTGATGTGTTATACGTCCTTTGGCTCGCGTCAGCGCCCATTGTCGCCGGTGGGTGAAGCTTTCATTACGGATCAACTGACGGGAGGCAGCTTCTTTCAACAAATCAGAAAGTCCTCTTGTGGCTTTTTTGCCATTCTCGACATGGAGAAGCATTAGACGTTCTTTTAAGGCAAACTCCAGTGACACTAAGGCATGATGTTCAGCAATGGGATGAAAGCGATACACAAACCAGGCATATAGATACAGGTTTTTCGCGGTTTCGAAATGCACACGAATATCGAGAGGAACGGCATTATCAAGTTTGAAACCAGCAACGGTCTGTTGACGAACAGCCAATGAAACATACTTATGCTTCGGTCTACTTGAAGCAAAAAATGCATTTCTCTCATCGGGCTCCCAGACGGAATCTGCACTCCGCAGCGCATCACACGCATCGATCTCAGAATCATCAAAAGACTCGCTCATCTAGTCATCTTCCACCAAGTGCTACGAAATATTAAATATCTACCCAGCATACTACAATCCTGTAATCTGTAGAGTGCAACCACGGAAGGAAGCCGCGACATAAATGAAGACTTATCACAAAGGCTTGTACCACCCCGCCAATACGCTTTGAAAACAGCCAATCCTGGTTATTAATCTTGATACGACTTCAATACTCGCCAGCCCTACACCTTGGAGTGCAATGAATCTTGCCCGACCAAGGTTATTTGATATTGCTCCACCCTACCTCCTGAATCACCGGTGCCCGCTGACCAAGTTATTTTGAAGACTGCTGCTGACAGGCTTGCAGTTCACTCACCACTTGCTGTATAAACTGTTCGAAAATAATCCAGTTGCGATATCTACCCTCCCAGTGTCCCCTGCCCCGGCAAATCGGTTCGACAACTTTTCTCACATCTTCATTAAAGCGATGTTTCACTTTGTAGTTATAAGGGAGTTTATCGACCCAAACGCTTGCGCCGCAAATCGTAAAAGTCAAAGGCTGCCAAGCGGGTGCTGTGATTTGGGGCGTGGGTACTGATGGCTCCGCTTCCTGTTCAACCCAATATCGGCGATTCACGTCCATTAAAACGGCCTCTTCGAGATCTGACCAAGTCCAGGGAAGGCTCACCATATCTTTCAGATCAATTTCGAGAGTTCGGATACTTAAATGCTTTAGTTTGTCTGTTTTGATTTCATCAACCTTGTGATGAACAGCAATTTCTATGGCAATAGGCTCACCCTCTGCGATGGCAAAGCAGTCAACGATTACTTCCCCGAGGACAGAGGTCATCCGATGTTCCAGTATTACCTTTGAGAAGTGCATGTTGCCGGTTGGCTGCTGATGTGTACTATCTTCAGGAGCAGCTAACCACTTGTAATCTTGCACGACTTGTTTTGCAGCCTGATGCAGTGCTGTTTCTGCACACTTTTCAGCGTGTGATCCCGTTTCATGCGCAAAATGATGGGCTTTTTCTCGCCCGGCATTCTTTGCGATCAATCTGTGTTTACAGCCAGGGCAAACACACCTGCAATCAATACCCGTTGGCACATCTTCCACGTGCACCATTCTTCCATCTTCGGCTAATGCAAAAGTAATCATTGGGTTACTGATGTCCATGTCACAACTCCTCTTGGGTTAACTTAGGAGTTAGCGTATGCATGAATATGCGATTAGAATAGTCCGAAACCCTCATACAACTGTTCGAGACTGATATGCAAGATATTGATCTTATTATGGAAAATGATAAAAACCAGGAAAACAGCATGGGCAACGGATATCTTGAAGGTCTCGAAACCTTGCTGGAATTTGTAGACTATCTAGGACTTCCAACTAAACCTTATCAGGTACTTCAACAGTGGTTACGGGTGGAAATCCAGCGGATTAAGGACGGGAAAGCACAATCCAGATATGAAGCCGAACAATTACAGTTGTATGCAGATGGAAAAGTGTCGGGGAAAGAACCTTCTCGCTGGATGAGTCCGATCTGGGATAAGTTAAAAGACTTTGAAAATCAGCATGCAGAAGGCATGCAGAAAAGGGCACGGGGTCAAGGACGGAAGTGGTACTGCCTTCCAAGAAAGCAAACCAGTCCAGGCGGCCAAGGGCATACGTCAAAGTATTACTTTGAATGTTTCGAGGTGAATCAACAGGGTGCTGAGGATACGGCAAGCCATCAGCGAACGAAAGATGAGATCGTCTATATCCTAGATACTCAGGTGATCCCGGCTTGGTGGGCCAGAAAATTATTCAAGACCAGTTACAAACTTGCCGGCTGGCGGAAGTGGCTGTTCCTAGGGTATTACTTCTTAAATTTGATCATCATTGCACTTACCTTGGCATCTGCTTATTTCAGTTCAATGTATCTGAGCCATAACGCGCTTGAAATTATCAAATGGCTACTTCCCACCTCTGTCATTGCATTTTTTGGGTGGTGGACGATCAAACCGATCATTCAGTTGGCTGATTGGCGAATCATCATGGCACCAAGTACCTTTTTTGCGCTTAAAGAAGATAACGCCCAGTTAGAACTCGCTACAGCGTCAGATCATCACAGTTCTGCAAAAAAAGAAATTCGTCTTGTCCGTTATAGCGCACAATGCCCCAAGTGTACTGGTAAAATTCTACTCCGTGATGGAGGGAAACAGTTTCCAAATCGCTTGGTGGGTCGTTGCGAAGAAAGTCCGTCAGAGCATGTATATAGCTTTGATCGAATCTTGCAAAGAGGGAAAGCTTTAGTCTGAATAAACATCGAGTGACGCACATGATGACCCCCATTTATGAGTGACACTTTGCGTTCGAGTCTGAAGTTTTTTCGTTTGTCTTTGCACGACTTTTACAGCTTAGCGGGTAATAGCAATGCAAAGATTTTCAAGTGCTTCTGTTTCATCCATTGCAGTGAGACACTGGTTGGTGATGTTGTCCACACGCACTAAATCAAATTTCTCTGCCAGTCGGTTGATAATGGCAAACACGTGATCCCCATCATCAATTCCCTGTGGATAGTCCTCACATAGGGTGGTATCTGTCAGCATCAATCCATAGTGGGTTTTGAGCAGGTATGCGGCCAACAGCTGGAATTGTTGCGCTTGCATGACTTGGCTTTCACATATCGTAAACGATGAGTTTAGCCTGGTTCATTAAGCAGATAGCGTCAAGGTGATTAAGATAGCGTCAAGGTGATTATTCACTTTGCCGAAACACATGTTCTTGGTGATAGGCCAAGAAATCCCGATGGGGTGCGAACTTGCTCGGCATGGTGATTTTTTGACCATGCAAACCCAGTAGGTAATCTTTGGCGATACCGTTTTGGGCTTGGCTGCGTAAGGCTGGTGATACTTGGATGAGATAGTCTGGGGTGACGGTGATTAAGCCGATATCAAAGGCTTTGTCGTGCAGGGCGGATAGGCAGAGGCCATTGGCGGGGTTGAGGCGCTGTTTAGGGTTGTCTTTCCATGGGACGATGTGGCTGGCGATGAGTAAGCGGGGTTCGGAAATACCGGTCATGCAGCATTGGTTGTTGTAGCTGCTGAGAATACTTTTGCGGAAAAAGGATTGCCGCACCCGAACTTGCACGGTGGTGCTGATGGTGTCTGCGCTGTAGTCGGTGGTGTGTTCGTCTTCTGTTGCTACTTCGGTGATGTCGCTGCTCTGCCCTGTGAGTTGATCTACCAGTAGTTGACTTTCATAGCCGATGGCGTCTGGGTTTGCTATGAATTCTTCCCAAGTGGTTTTGTCGAGTTTGGAGGCACCTTCTAGCCCTTTGCGGCCAGTGCTGGTGATGACGGGGTCTAGGCTGGCGAGGTTACAGAGTTTCATGGCCAATGAAGACGGGGTTCTGCCCAGTAGCGGTGCGATTTTCTTGATGGTGCTGTTGCCTTGGGTGAATTGCCCAAAGGGGAGTTGGCAGTACAGGTTAATGGCGATGAGAACTTCTGCTCTGGTCCATGGTTTGTTGGCCATACATGATCTTAGCGTACATTGAGATGTGCTTACTTTAAGCGTCCTGCTGGCGAATGACAAATAAATGCATTAAACATGAATGACATTCAGTTTGAACTTTGCCGCTTTGCTGGTGCTTTGGTAGGCGAACCAACGCGTGAATCACCAAGCCACGGCCAGCCATGCTAAACCGGCAGGCTGTGGTTGGATGGATGAACACACCGGTGCACATATCTGTTTGGACATACAGACGCGGCGGTGGTTAGGCTATTGCCATACGGCTGTGTGCTCCGAAACAAAGGCCTGGAAGCTGCGGGCTGGCTGCTGAATCAGCCGGGATAGATCGTCACTCACGGCGGCGGCGTAGCCTGCGGTGATAATCTGGTTCAGGCTGGTCATGATCTCGATGCTCCATGTATCCATGCCTATGTCGCGCATCGCGCTTTCGGCTGCATTGTCCGAGACGGCCACATACTGGATGGACTTACCGGTTGCGGCACCCACTTGCGCTGCAACTTCTGTGTTCGTGAGCGCTTGTGCGCCGGTGAGCGTGTAGTGCTTACCAGCATGACTGGCGGGATCGAGCAAGATTGCTGCGTTTGCGGCGGCGATGTCCCGGGCGTCAATCAGTGAGATGGCGCCATCACCCTGAGCAAGATACAGCGCGCCACTGCGTAACATGCCACCGTAAAAATTCACATAGTTTTGCATAAAATTGTTGGGGCGCGTCAGCGTGTATGCGATGCCTGAGTTGATGACCAATTGGTCGATCTCGCCTTGCACCTTTGCAATAGCAAATGGGCTGGATGGGTCGGCCCCTGCGCCAGACGAGCGGACGATATGCCGCACACCTGCAGCCTTGGCGGCAGTCACCGCGTTCCGCGCGAGTTCCAGCATGTTGGACTGCAACGGCAAGAGTAAAAACAGGGTATCAATGCCCTGGAAGGCTTGTATCAAACCGTCTGGATCGCTGAAATCGGTCCGGCGAGTCTCGAGCCCCGCGACGGTTTTTCCTGATGATGAGCCGATCACCAGTTGGACATGTCTGGCTTTGAGGACGGTTGTCAGTTCGCGGCCAATGGTACCGCTGGCACCGGTAATGAGAATGGTATTGGACATGTTGTTCTCCTAAGGGTAGATGCTGATTACAGTGAGCTTAGCCGGGCATGGTAAGCCGTTAACACGTGATCGATTCCTGCCGGGTCAAGCTGTCTTACGCCACTTGCGGAAAAAATGGGTAGATAGTTCATGCCGGCGAGATTGGCGGTTGCCTGCAGCGGTCTTAACAGTTCGCTTAAGGTAAATTGGTTGTAACCGCCTGCCTGATAGGCATCGGCGGGTCCACCGGTTGTCGTGGCGATCATCAGGCGCTTGCCACGCAGTTTGTCCCCGCCTGAGCCATAGGCAAAGCCGTAGCTCAATACGGCATCCAGCCATTCTTTGAGAATGGCCGGTGTGCTGTACCAATAAAATGGAAACTGCAGCACGATGACATCGTGGTTCAGCAGTAACTGCTGTTCTTGGGCTACGTCGATTTGATAGTCCGGGTAACGCGACATCAGATCATGCACGGTTACGTTACTCAGTTGATTGGCCACCCCAAGCAGCGCTTTGTTGATGACCGAGGATGCTGGATGGCGGTGTGCATACACGAGCAGAATTCGATTTGGGTTCACGACAGTTTCCAGAAAAGTGTTGATATGGCTACCATTCTAGGTACTTTTATTCGATCTGATTAGTCTGTAATCTGGTGAATATATTTCAACGAATTGGAATGAATTTCATGAACGATCTGCGCAGCCTGGAAAGTTTTCTCAAGACAGTGGAAATGGGGAGTTTCTCGTCTGCGGCGAATTTGCTGGGACTAACGCCTGCTGCTGTCAGCAAGCATGTGGCCAAGCTCGAGCGAGATCTGGGGACGAGGCTGTTTCAGCGCAGTACGCGCCATCTGACGCTGACGGAGGCTGGCGAGCGTTTGTATATGGAAACCTCTGCCCCGGCCCGTCAGTTGGCACAGGCGCTGGTGTCGCTCACAGAACGGGATGCTCAGCCCGCCGGCACGTTGCGAGTGAGTGTTGCGCCAGGTTTTGCACGCCAGTATATCTTGCCGTTACTACCGGCGTTTTTAGCGCGCTATCCAAGTATCCGGCTGGACTGGAGCTTTGAGAACCGCTACGTAGACCTAGTGCGGGAAAATTATGATGCCGCGATTGGGGCTGGTGTCACGGAGGACGCCAATGTGGTCGCGCGGCAATTGGTGCCCCTCAAACTGCTGACCGTCGCGGCGCCGTCGTATTTGGCGCGACATGGCCAGCCAGAGACGATAGAAGATTTGGCACGGCATGATTGCATTCGCTTGCGATCAGCCACTACAGGACGCTTAAGAAGCTGGGATTTTCGTGTAGGCGGGGAAACCGTGACGGCGCCAGTCGATGGCCGCTTGATATTGTCTGACCTCGATGCCGTTCTGGATGCAGCACTTGCTGGCATGGGGCTGGCCAGGCTAGGCGCGCATCATGTCCTGCCGCATCTGGATGCGGGCCGGTTGGTGCAGGTGCTACCCGACTTGCCTAGCCCGGTAGGCGCCATTCATGTTTACTATGCACACACAAGACTGACCCCGCCCAAAGTGCGTGCGTTTGTCGATTTTCTCACGGAGGCACTCCGTCAAACTGAATGGCAGGAAAGAATCAGGAAGCTGCCTTAGGTGGCATCACCGTATCTTGACCACGATCCTTGTGTAAAACCAAAAAACTGCCAGTCGGGTTAAAGCAACTGGCAGCGGATAATGGTGCAGACTCGCCGGGATTAAACAGCCGGCCGGGCATGCTTATTCTGCGGTGATCGGGTCAATAATGGTGGTGACTTTTGAGATCTTGTTGACGGGGAAGCCGCCCATTTCGGCGTGCTTCCTCACGGCTTCTTCATCTGGCGCAATGTAGACGCAGTAGACTTTGTCATCAGTCACGTAGCTGTGCTGCCACTGGATTTGCGGGCCCATGCTGCTGAGGACGCCGCAGGATTTTTGCGAGATGCCTTTGAGGTCTGCGGCGGAGAGTTTGCCGGCCCCGGGGATGTCGCGTTCGATAACGTATTTGGGCATTTGTGATCCTCCTTGTCTGTCGTTTGGGGTGACGCCATGAGGTGGTCATGCACGTGGTGAGTCAGGCGTCTGTGGTGAAACAGCGGGCAGACACGGTGCAACGCCGGATGTGGTCATGCGGTGGCCGGGCTGGTGGGGGACGGTCGCGGATGGCGGGTGATCCGGCAATGGCAGGTGCTGCCGCTTGCCGAGCATTTTTAATGATGCGCCTGATAGTGAATGATTACCATATCCATTTGTCGGTTATGGCGGGGTGGGCCGGCGGGTACCGGCCGTGAGCCTGCTTTGAGCCTGCTCTGAGCTGAAATGGCTAAGCGTTATCGTTGGTGCCAAAGACGGTTCTGCCGGCAAACCACGCCAAGGCGATGTTGCTAAAGGCGGTGGTGATGGCGGTTTCGGGCCGGGTGCCATCGCGCGAGAGCAAGATGCGCTGCATGGGGATGGGGTCGGCAATGGGGCGGATTGCGACGCGGCTGCCGTCGTAGCAGTGGTCGCCCACCGGGCGGGTGTAGGCAATGGCCACGCCAAGGCCGTTGGCGACCATGCCGCGTTGCAGCTCGAAGGAGTGGGTGCGGTAGAGCTGCTGCGGTTGCAGCTGGTAGAAGCGGAACAGGTCCAGCACGTGTTGCCAGCTGTAGCTCTGGTTGGTGAGGATGAGCGGGTGGGCGGCGAGCTCTGCCAGCGATACGGCGGGCTGATGGGTCAGCGGGTGGTCTGGCGGCAGCATGGCGTAGGCGGGCAGCTCGCAGCAGATGGTGTTGTGCATGCCGGGTGGCAGGCCCAGGTCGTAACTGAGGGCCAGGTCCATGCCGCCGTTGGCCAGCTGGCGGGCGATATCGTCAAAGCCGGCTTCCTGGATGATGACGCGGATATGCGGGTGGCTGACGTGCAGACGCTTGAGCAGCTGCGGCAGGCAGTAGGGGGCCAGGTCTACAAAGCAGCCGAGTACCAGTTCGCCTTGCAGGTGGGTGACATCGTTGCCGAGGTTTTCCAGCTCGTTGGCGTCTCGCAGTATCTGGCTGGCCTTTTGCATGACGCGCTTGCCAAACGGGGTGAGCGTCATGCCGGTACCGCGCTGGCGGATGAACAGCGCCTGGCCGTACAGGGCTTCTAGCTCGTTGATGGCGGTGGAGATGGCCGGTTGCGAGACAAACAGGCTGTCTGCGGCCTGGGTCATGTTGCCGAGCCGGGCGGTGGCCAGTGCGTAGCGGAGTTGTCGCAGGTGTATCTTCATCAGAAAATCCGGTGAGCCATATCGGTTCTTATTATTTAATCTTTTGAAGTGCCGATGCAATAATTGATTTGTCACCGGCCCGTTGACGGGTGCCGGTCTAATCAAGCACTGAACCAGTGGGGGATGTATGGCAGCGTGGATGACGGAAGAAGAGATAGCGGCTTTTCAGCGTGATGGTGCCGTGTGCTTGCGCGGGGTGTTCAAGGACTGGGTAGAGACCATGACGGCGGGCATTGAGCGGAACTTGCGCGAACGCGGGCCGTATGCGGCGGATAACTTGTTGTCTGACGAGCCGGGGCGGTTTTTTGATGATTACTGCAACTGGGAGCGCATCCCCGAGTTCCGCAAGGTGATTTTTGAATCGCCCGCGGCGGAGATTGCGGCAACGGCGATGCAGTCGCAAAAGGCGCAGTTCTTCCACGACCATGTGCTGGTGAAAGAGCCTGGCACACAGCGGCCCACGCCGTGGCATCAGGATATTCCGTATTACTTTACCGAGGGCCAGCAGACGGTGAGTTTCTGGATACCGGTAGACCCGGTGAAGGAAGCGACGCTGCGGATGATTGCCGGCTCCCACCGCTGGGAGAAAATGGTGCTGCCGGTACGCTGGAAGGATAACTCGGACTTTTTTGCCACCGCAGACCAGTATCTGCCGGTGCCGGACCCGGACAACGACCCGAGCATGCAGGTGCTGGAGTGGGCGATGGAACCGGGCGACGCGGTGCTGTTTAATTTTGCGACTGTGCACGGTGCGCGCGGCAACCCGACCGCAGCCAGACGCCGGGCGCTGTCTTTACGCTGGGTGGGGGATGACGTGCGTTATGTGGAGCGCCCGGGCAGAACCTCGCCGCCATACCCGGGGCACAATATGCAACCGGGGGATGTCTTGCGCGAGGACTGGTTTCCGGTGGTGCGGGAGGGGTAAGCGGTGCGCTCCGCCCGTGCGTGCTGCGCGGGCGGGTAATATGGGTTGGCCGGTAGACAGCTGGTGTGTCGCCGGCCTAATCTGGATCAAAGAAACCCCGCGCACGGGGTGGTAGCATTACGTTACCGGCTGGCAGACCGCAGGCACCTTTGCCTGTCTGCCCAGCTTCCCTGTCTGTTGATGATGGCGGAACGACGATCATGGCCAAAAAATTCCCGATTCACCCTGCGCACCCGGAGCGTATCTGCTGGGGGTGCGACAAGTATTGCCCGGTGGATGCGTTAGCCTGCGGCAACGGTTCTACCCGGACCCAGCACCCGATGGAGATTTTCGGGGACGACTGGTATGAATGGGGGCTGGAAGCCCAGACCCCGGAGGCAACACCCGAGGGCGAGACGCCGCCTGCCCCGCCCAAGTTTGCCAACCGCAGCTGAACTGATCCCCTTTCTGTTGTAACCCCAAATCTGCCCGTGCTGTGGTACCGCCTGATCTCAGGCGTTGCTGCCAGCCAGCCGGGTCAGCTTGAAGTGCCCCACCTGTTTCAACAACTCTGACGACGCACACTGGATGGTCTCGGACCGGCCTTTCATCTCGCGGATGGTACTCATGTTGTCGTCGATGCCCGACAGGATGCTGCCGATATGCTGCATGACGTCGGTGGTGGCGTCGTGCTGGTCTTTGGTGGCCAGCGCGATGTCGTTTGACAGCCGGGTGACCTCGTTGACGTGCTCGGACACCGTGGTAAGGGTACTTTGCCCCTGGGCCATGGCCTGATCGGTACTGGTGACGTGGCTGCCGGCCTGCGCCATCTCGTGGGTGACAATCTGGGTAATGCGCTGGATTTCCTGAATGGTGTCGGTGATGACACGGGTCTGGGTGGCGGAGTTTTCGGCCAGTTTGCGCACTTCGTCTGCCACCACGGAAAAGCCGCGTCCGGCTTCACCCGCGCGGGCGGCCTCGATGGCCGCGTTCAGCGCCAGCAGGTTGGTTTGCTCCGACATGCCCTTAATAGAATCGGTGAGGGTGCCGATGGCCTGGATGGACTCGAACAGGCTGGCCATGCTGGTGCTGGCCTGGGTCACGGTGGTGACCACCTGGCGGGAGGCATCGCGGCTGAGATCCATCTGCCGGTTGGCGTGCGTGACGTGGGCGCGGGTATTGGAGACGGTATTGGCGGTGAGGTGCGCGCCGTCGGCCACATCGGCAATGGTGGACTTGATGCGGTCGATGTCCTGCGCGATTTTGGCGACCGAAGCGGATTGCTCGGACGACGACAGGTGGGTTTTGTGCGAGCAGGCCACCAGTTCTTCGCTGCTCTGGGTGAGCGAGGCCACGGCGCCGGCGATATTGGAGATCAGGATCTTCAGGTGGGTCTGCATGGTGACCAGGGCATCCAGCTGCTGGCCCAGTTCGTCGTGCCGGTTGAGCGGGATGGTATCGGTCAGGTTACCGGTGGCGATGTTGTTCAGCAGCCGGGTGATGAAGCGGGTATTGCGGAAGATGCTGCGCTTGAGCAGGATCAGGCCGGCGGCGGACAAGATACCCAGACCGGAGCAGAACAGGTTGATCAGGTAGAAGTGGCGGGCGATCCAGGCGATTTCCGGCAGGAACCGTTCCGGAAACGCAGCACCGACCAACGCGAGGCTGATGGTGATCAGCAGCAGGTTGAACCAGGTATTGAGCGGGACGCGATGCAGCAGCGGGATGCCCGGCAGGCGGGCCTGTTTGGCGTTGATTGCGCGGTAGAGGGCATCGGCCGCTGCTACTTGCGCTTCCGTCGGTTGCTGCCGTACCGACATGTAGCCGGTGACCTGATCGCCTTCCAGAATCGGGACCACCAGCGCATCGACCCAGTAGTAGTCGCCATTGGCGCAGCGGTTTTTGACCACGCCGTGCCACGGTTTGCCTTGCTTGAGGGTGTCCCACAGATCCTGGAACGCTGCCGGCGGCATGTCCGGGTGGCGGATGAGGTTATGGTTTTTGCCAATCAGTTCTGCTTCGGTAAAACCGCACACCTGCATGAATTCATCGTTCACCGAGGTGATGATGCCTTTGAGGTTGGTGGTGGATACCAGGTATTTACCTTCCGGCACGGGCCGGCGGATGTCTGTAACGGGCAGATTCTTCTTCATGGTCGCTTCATGGTCGGGTAAGGGTTGAGGGGCAAGGTGCCATGCCCCCTGACGGTGTGTAAAAGCATGTCAGCGTTAAATATAAATCGCGTTAAGAGCCTGATCTGAAACTGAAAACAGGGCTCACCCGGTTGCGAATTGCAACAGATGAGACACAATACATGTTCTGGTGAACACCTGTGCAATTCTTTGACCTAGGTCAAATTTTTTAAGACATTGGGATGGAAAACGTGATTTTGATCAAAAATGGCCGTGTTTAGCTGACTGGGCAGATGGCAGACACGCAGTCCCTGTAAACGGCAGACAAAAAAAGCCCCGCCCGGGTTGCGGACGGGGCTGAATCTCCTTGAGGGAGAGAGCCACCAAAGTCGCCCGGCTGTACAAGACAGCCGGACGAAAGGGTTAGAAGCGCAGGGACATGCAGGTCAGACCGCCGTCCATCTTGCGGATTTCGCTGGTATCGGTTTCGATGATGGGCAGGCCGAGGGTTTTCAGTTTAGCCAGCGTGTCCGGATAGCCACTCGGGGTGATCAGGGTATCGTTAATCCACAGGGTATTGCCGGCGTATTCTTCTTCCTTGGCCAGAATCAGCTGGTTATAGCCATCAAAAGCCGGGTGACCGGCGTAGTCTTGCGACAGGATCAGGGTGTTTTTGCCGACATAGTTGACGATGGATTTCAGGTGCAGGCCATCGGTAACCTCGACCACGGTCAGCTTGTAGCCGTGAGGGCGGATGGCCGCAGCAAATTCATCGACGCCGGCCTGATTGGTACGGCTGGTGAGGCCGACAAAGAAGTGCTTGTCGATCATCAGTACGTCGCCACCGTCCATGTTGGCGCTGGCCGACATGGTGACAATGGGGCGGAAGCGTGACACCAGCGGGGCGATGGTATCGACCTCGCCCTGGCGGGACGGGGCGCCCGGATGGGTGATGACGGCCAGTTCCGGCATCATCACCGCGGTATCTTCGACAAAGTGGGCATCCGGGTAGGCCGGTGCCGGTGGCAGGGTGGTAACGGTCAGACCCAGGCGGTGCAGGATGTCGACATAGTCGCGGAATTGCGCGCGGGTTTTTTGCGGGTCTGGCTGGCCGATGTTGGCGGTGGTCAGGCCGCTGGCCACCGTGTCGGCCGGAATGCGGGTAATGGCATGGGTAAAATGCATGATGCGTAGCCTCGTCTGGGTGAAAACAACAATCGTGCTGCGATGGTCGGGACGCGGCGGGTGCTGCGGGTGGCCGCGTCCGGTTGCGGGTTAGTCGATGATTTCCAGCAGCACCGGGTGGCCGCTGGCCATCAGGGTGTCCAGCTGGTGCTGTAGTGGCACCGTCGGGTCGCGCTTGTCGGCCGTCCAGCCGTAGGCGCGGGCGATGCCGACAAAGTCTGGCGTGTGCAGGTCGACCCCGACGGGCGGGACGTCTGCCGCCTGCATGGCCGACTTGATCTCGCCGTAGCCGTGGTTGTTCAGCAGCAGTACCACCAGCCGGGCACCGGTTTCGACCGCCGTGCCGAGTTCGGCCAGCGTGAACTGGAAGCCGCCATCGCCGGCCAGGCAGATAACCGGCCGTTCTGCCAGCGCAATGCCGGCACCGATGGCGGCCGGCAAGCCGTAGCCCAGCGCACCAAAGCCGACAGAGGCGTTAAACCAGCTGGCCGGGGCAAAGGCAGAAAAACCGAGGTTGCCGGCGTACACCATGCGGGTGGAATCCCCCACCCACACGGCGTTGGGAATGCAGTCGCGTACCTGGTTGAGAAAGGCGAGGTCGGTCCGGGTTTGCGCGTCCAGCTCGCCTCGGCAGATTTCGCTGGCGGCTGCCGCGCGTTCTGCCCCCTGGCCTGGCTGGGGGTGTTCACCGCGTTGTTGGCCAAGTTGCCGCTGCAGCTGCTGCACGGTTTCTACCGCGTCGCCCAACAGCGGTACATCGGCTGCCCGGTTGCGGAACAGCTGTTCCGGATCGATGTCGATGCGGATCAGCGTCCCTGGCAGGTTAAACTGGCCGTCCACGTACATGTCGTAATCGGTAGGGCCGATTTCGGTGCCGATGGCCAGTACCACGTCGCTGTCTGCCACCAGCTGGCGGATGGCCGGCAAGGAGGCACTGTAGGAGACGCCCAGCGGGTGATGGTCCGGCAGCATGCCGCGGGCGTTGATGGTCATCACCGTAGGGGCGTCCAGGGTTTCGGCCAGCTGCTCGATGTGCTGGGCGGCCGGAATGGCTCCCCCGCCCGCCAGGATCAGCGGTTTTTTGGCCTGCACCAGCAGGCTGGCGGCGTGCTCGATCAGCGACTGGTTGGCGGCGCCTTTCCGGATCCGGACCGGCTGCGTCGGAATCGCCGGCAGGCTATCAGCCGGGGCCGACATCAGGTCCATGGGGATTTCGATATGTACCGGTCTTGGCCGTGCGCCGTCAAAGATGGCAAAAGCACGGGCCAGTACTTGCGGCAGCTCGGCCGGGTGGGTAATGCTATGGCTGAAGGCAGAGACTTCTTTGGCCAGCGCATGCTGGTCTGGCAGCTCGTGCAGGCAACCGTTGCCGGAGCCCAGTTTGCCGCGGGCGTTGACGCCCGAGATGACCAACATCGGGATGGAGTCTGCATACGCCTGCCCCATGGCGGTGGCGATATTGGTGAGACCCGGGCCGGTAATCACAAAACACACCCCGGGCTTGCCGCTGACGCGGGCGTAACCGTCGGCCATGAAGCCAAGGCTTTGTTCGTGGCGCGCCGTGACATGGCGGATCTTGCTGTCGGCCAGGCTGCGGTACAGTTCGATGGTGTGCACCCCGGGGATGCCGAACACGGTATCGACGTCATAAGCGGCCAGGTATTCGGTCAGGTACATGCCCAGGGTTTTCATACAGGGGCTTCCTCTGGTGTGCGTTGGCTGACGTGCAGGCCCAGGCTATCAACGTAGCGGGCAATCCGGCGGCAGGCATCCGCCAGTCGCGCTTCGCTGACCACAAAGCCAAGGCGCAGGAAGCCGGCGGCCGACGGGCCGAAGGCTTGTGCATCCAGCACCGAGACGCCGGTCTGGCGGAACAGGCCCCAGGCAAATTCGTCGGCGGTCAGCCCGGTCTGGCGGATGTCGATCATCATGAACATGCCGGCTTCCGGTAGGCTGCAGCGCAGCCCGGGGATATCTTTGAGCAAACTGTGGGTGATATCGCGGCGGCGGCGGTAGGTGTCCTTCATTTGCCCGGCAAACTCGGCATAGCGGGCCACGGCCACCCGGGCGGCTTGCTGGATGAAACCGGGCAGGCCGTACAGCGTGCACAGGGCCAGGTTGCCCATGTGGGTCATCAGGGCCGCCGGGCCTACCACCCAGCCCAGCCGCCAGCCGGCCATGGCGTGGGATTTGGACAGGCTGTTAATCGTCACGGTGCGTTCTGCCATGCCGGGCAAGGCGCCAATGCTGACGTGGGCAGATTCAAAGGTAATGCCGCTATAGACTTCGTCCGACACCACCCACAGGTCGTGCTGGCGTGCCAGCCGGGCGATGCTGTCCAGCTCGTCACGGGTCATGACCGTGCCGGTCGGGTTGCAGGGTGTAGCCAGAAAGATGGCCTTGGTGCGCGGGGTGATGGCGGCGCTGAGGCGGCCCAGATCCAGATGGAAGCCGTTGTCCACGTCGACCGGTACCGGCACCAGCGTAGCGCCGCTGGCACGGATACTGGCTTCATAGGTCAGGTACATCGGCTCTGGCACCAGCACTTCATCCCCCGGCTGGCACAGGCACATGGCGACCGAGAACAGGCCGTTTTGTGCGCCGGCCACGATCACCACGTTATCGCCGGTGACGGCTTGCCCGCTCTGGGCGGTGTGCAGGGCGGCGATTTCCTGCCGCAGGTCCTTGCGGCCGATGACGGCGCTGTAATGGGTGTCGCCATCTTGCAAGGCTTGTACGGCGGCCTCGGTAATCTCGGCGGGGGTGGCAAAATCCGGATCGCCCACGCTCAGGATAATGACATCTTCACCCCGGTCTGCGGCTTCCAGCGCGGCAGAATGGATTTTCCAGGCATCGACCCGCTCACCGGCAATGCGATCAACCAGATTTGAAAACTGCATGCTAATTCTCCAGAGGGTCAAATGGCACTTCGGACAGGGATGCGACGTTCCAGCTTGCGGAACACGCGTTCGATCAACCAGGCCAGTACCAGATAGATCAGGGCGACCGACAACAAGGGTTCGTAGGTGCGCAGGGTTTGCGCCCGCACCAGATTGGCAGCACCCAGTACGTCCATGACGGCCACGGTGGATGCCAGCGCGGTGGATTTCAGCAGCAGCACCGATTCACCGGCCAACGACGGCAGCAGAATCTGGATGGCGCGCGGCAGCCAGATGCGGCGTACGGTCATGAAGGGCGGCATGCCCAGGGCACGTGCGGCTTCCAGCTCGCCTTTGGGGACGGCACGCAGCCCGCCCTTGATGACTTCGCCCACGTAGCCGCCGACGCTGAGCGCCAGCGCCACCACCACGTACCAGAAGCCGTCACGCAGGTAGGGCCACAGAAAACTGTCCCGCACCGCCGGGAAGCTGACAAACAGGCTGCCGACGCCGTAATACAGCACGTAAATCTGTACCAGCAGCGGCGTGCCGCGGATCAGGTTGGTAAACGACAGGCTCAGCCAGGCAATGAAGGGCTGGCGGGACAGGCGGCCGAAACCGACCGCCAGGGCCAGCAGGAAGCCCAGCACGCCGGAACACAGCAATAGTTCCAGGGTGATGGTCAGGCCGTCGATAAAAAACTGGCCGTAGGAGCTCATCCATTCAAAACGCATTTTTGTCTCTCCTCGGTCAGTGGGCCGGCATCCAGCGACGGAAGCTGCGTTCGAAGCGGACAAATACCGCGTTCGACAGCAGGGTCACCAGCAGGTAAATGGCGGCGACCGCCATGTAGAACAGCAGGTACTGGCGGGTAGAGCCGGCGGCCTGCTTGGTGGTAAACAGCAGTTCGTTGTAGCCCACCACGCTGATCAGCGCGCTGTCCTTGATCAGCACCATCCACAGGTTGGCCAGACCGGCCAGGGCATAGGGCATCATTTCCGGCAGGATCACCCGCCGCAGCGTCAGCCAGCGGCCGCAGCCAAAGGCTTTGGAGGCTTCGATATGGCCATAGGGAATGGCCTGCACCGCGCCGCGGATGATCTCGGCGGCGTAGGCACCCTGTACCACGCCCAGCACGGTCACGGCGGCGACAAAGCCGTTCAGGTCTACCGGGGCCATGTCGAACAGGCGCAGCACGGCATTGATGGCATCGCTGCCGGCGTAATACAGCAGCAGGATCAGCAGCAGCTCCGGCACGGCGCGGCAGACGGTGGTATAGGCATTGGCCAGTTTCTTCACCGGGGCATTGCCGCTCAGTTTGGCCATTGCCACCACCAACCCGATCAGCAGGCCGACCACAAAGGCGCCGAACGAAATCTGGATGGTGACCAGCGCGCCGCGCAGCAAGGCCCAGCCCCACTCGTTGACCACCATTTCGAATGCATGTTGAATCCAAGCTAACATAGGGATTTCCGTCTCTCTGTTGTCCTGCGGACTGTCTTTACGTGTCTTGCGGCCATGAGGGCGTGGCCCCCATGGCGTTGCCGACCAGTGACTTATTTAGGTGTCAGGTCAATGGAGAAGTATTTCTTCTGGATCTTTTTGAAGTCGCCGGACACCTGCATCTTCTTGATGGCGGCATCAAACTGCTTTTTCAGCGCCACGTCGGACTTGCGCAGGCCGGCGCCAATGCCTTCACCCAGCAACGGGTCTTTCGGGGCCATGCCCTTGGCTTCCAGGGCGGCGCCATCTTTGCTCTGCAAGAAGTCCACGGCCGGTACGGCGTCCATCAGCATCACGTCTACCCGGCCGGCGGCCATGTCGGCGTTCAGTTCATCCTGGGTGTTGTAGTACTTGATCGTGGCGGTGCTGCTGTAATTCTTTTTCAGGAAGTCGGCGTTAGAGGTAGAACCCTGCACACCGATGATCTTGCCTTTCAGGCCGGCCGGGGTGGTGGTCAGCTTGCTGCCTTTGGGGCCAACGTACATGGACGGGGTGTAATAGTAGGGTGCGCTGAAAGCGATGGTTTTTTCACGCTCGGCAGTGATGGACATGGAGTTGAAAATCACGTCGATCTTGTTGCTGGTGAGTGCCGGGATGATGCCGTCCCAGGCCACTTCGTTGATCTCGCACTGGGCCTTGATTTCTTTGCAGATGTAGTTCACCAGGTCGATCTCGAAACCGCTCCACTGGCCGGAGCTTTGCTTGACGGAAAACGGCGGGTACGGTTCTGCCGCAATGCCGATCTTCAGCTTGCTGGCCATGGCCGGCGCTGCCAGCAGGGTGGTGGAGACCAGACAGCTGATCAGGGTCGCTTTCAGGGTTTTATTCATGGTTTACCTCGTGTGAGTGGTAATGAAAATGAAAATAAAATCAAAAGGAGGTGTTACGACTTCCACTGCTGAGCATTCACAAACTGCCGGCACCGTTCGCTGACCGGTGCCGTAAACACGGCTTCCGGTGTACCGGATTCTTCGATTCTGCCTTTGTGCAGGAACAGCACCTTGCTGGAGACCTCCCGCGCAAACGACATTTCGTGGGTGACCAGAAGCATGGTGCAGCCTTCTTTGGCCAGATCACGAATTACTTTCAGGACTTCGCCCACCAGCTCCGGGTCCAGCGCCGAGGTGGGTTCGTCAAACAGCATCACCGCCGGGCGGGTGGCCAGTGCGCGGGCAATGGCGACGCGCTGTTGCTGCCCGCCGGACAAAAAGCCGGGGTAGGCATCGCGTTTGGCCGACATACCGACTTTTTCCAGCAATGCTTCGGCGTAGGCGATGGCCTCGGCCTTGGGTTGCTTCAATATCCGGACGGGCACTTCGATGATGTTCTCCAGCACGGTCATGTGCGGCCAGAGGTTGAAGTTCTGGAACACCATCCCCAGCCGGGTGCGGATTTTGTCCACTTGCCGGGGGTTGGCGGGCACGGTCTGGCCGTGGCGGTTGGTTTTGAGCAGGATTTCTTCGCCAGAAATGCACACCTTGCCCCGGTGCGGAATCTCCAGCATGTTCAGGCAGCGCAGCAGGGTGCTTTTGCCGGAGCCGCTGGCGCCGATCAGTGACACGACATCGCCGGTGTGGGCGGTCAGCGAGACACCATCCAATACGGTGTGCGGCCCAAACTGCTTGTGCAGGTCCGTGACTTCGATGATCGGACCTTGCTGTAAATTCCCATTCTCTTTAACGGCTGACACTGTTGTCCCCTGTCATGTTCGGAAAAGCGGATTGGCCGACGTCGGGTCTGGCCCTTACGTAAAACTACGGACAAACAGGGAGCAACTATCGTGCCATGGCAAGGAAAAATCGTAAGTGGTTGATTGGAAAGGAAATGAGAGATTTGCTTTATTGATCAAAATCAAGCAATACTACGAAAATTCGTGATAGTGCCAGTTTTTCGGCATCTCAACCCCGGTGTTGCACCGGTATGGCAGGGATCAGCATGGACACACAACTTGCGGCAGCACTGGGCATTTTCTCTGAGTTTCTGGACGCCATCGGCCAGCCGATTGCCATTGTGGATGGCGAAGGGCGCTACGTGTACTACAACAAGGAATGCTCGGAAATGGACGAGTACACGTCCGAGCAGGCGCTGGGCCAGTACATGCTGGCGCTGTATCCGGACCTGAACCTGGCCGACAGTACCATGCACGAGGCGCTGCAGAAGGGCAAGCGCTACCACAACAAATACCAGCTGTACTTCAACCCGCGCGGCAAGCCGGTGCATCAGGTGCATACCACGTTGCCGCTGACGGACCCGAACGGCAAGATTCTGGGCGCCATCGAGGTATCACGCAACCTGACCATGATCGGCAAGCTGCACGAGCAGTTTGTCGATTTGCAGCAGCGCGTCGGCAGCGAGGCCGACCCGCACGAGATCGGCATCATTACCAACGACGCCGAGATGCAGCGGCTGATTCACCGTGCCCACCGTATTGCGCAAACCGATGTGCAGGTGCTGATTTACGGCGAGACTGGCACCGGCAAGGAGCTGTTTGCCCGCCTGCTGCACAAGGAAAGCCCGCGCAGCGACAAGCCGTTCATGGTGCTTAACTGTGCCGCCTTGCCGGAGCCACTGTTCGAGAGCGCCCTGTTCGGCACCGTGAAAGGAGCATTTACCGGCGCAGAAGACCGCCAGGGGGTGCTGGAGTCTGCCAATGGCGGCACGCTGTTTCTGGACGAGCTGAACTCCATGCCGCTGTCGATCCAGGGCAAGCTGCTGCGGGCCTTGCAGGAAAAGACCTTTTCGCGGGTGGGCTCCAACCGCGAGGTGCAGGTGGACGTGCGCATCATTGCCGCGACCAACGAATCACCCCAGGACATGCTGGACCAGAAGAAAATCCGTTCTGACCTGCTCTACCGCCTGTACGTGGGCTACTTGCCGATTCCGCCCTTGCGTGACCGCCTCAACGACATTCCGCTGCTGGCGCAGGCGTTCCTGAAAAAGCACGGTAAAATCACCGGCAACCGGGTGACCCGCGTCAGCGATGCGGTGATGGAGCGCATGCTCAAGCATCACTGGCCGGGCAACGTGCGCATGCTGGAGAACATTCTGCTGCGCAGCCTGATTTTGTGCGAAACCGGCGACGAGCTCGATTTTATCCTGCTGGAAGACGACGAACGCCCGCGGGGGGCCTTGGCTGCCGTGGCCAGTCAGCCAGCAGGCCACGAGCCTGCGATGGCGTCCATGGACGACATGGCCAGCCTGCCGTCCGATGACGGCGTATCACTGGACGAGCAGGTGGCGGCGTTCGAACGCCAGCGCCTGCTGCAATACCTGAACCGTTATCCCAACCTCTCTGAAGTGGCCCGCCGTTGCGGCATTCCCCGCGCCACCCTGCAATACAAACTCAAAAAGCACGGCATCCAGCTCTCCAAAACTGTGGTCGCCAACTAGGGCCGGTTCGCACTCCAGAAAATGGTGTGCACAGGCCCTCACCCGGCTAGTCGGCGTATTTCGGCCCCTGACGATCTTCGCGCGGGCTGCAGGCAAAGTGCTTGCGGTAGGCGCGCGAGAAGTAAGACGGGGATTCGAAGCCGCAGGCAATGCTGATCTCGACGATGCTGAGGTCGGTTTGCTGCAGCAGGTGCCGGCTGCGTTCCAGCCTTAGCCGCAGGTAAAAGCTGGCCGGCGAACGCTGCAGGTAGCTGCTGAACAGCCGCTCCAGCTGGCGCCGGGTCAGCCCGACATCGGCCGCCAGGGCTTCGGTGGTCAGCGGCGTTTCCAGATGAGACTCCATGACCTTGATCGCCGACACCAGTTTCTTGTGATGCACGTTGTAGCGGCGCGTGATCTGCATGCGCTGGTGTTCGGCGGGTTCGCGGATGCGCCCCTGCACCAGCTGGTCGGAGACCGTCAGCGCCAGATCGTGCCCGTGCCGCTGGGCGATCAGCTCCAGCACCATGTCTACGCAGGCAACCGCGCCCGCCGAGGTCAGGCGTTTGGGGGTGAGCTTGAACAGTTCCTGGCTGACCTTTACCTGCGGGTAGCGCTCCATGAACGCCGGGATGGCTTCCCAGTGCAGGGTGACGGTAGCACCGTTCAGCAGACCGGCTTCGGCCAGGATGTAACAGCCGGTATCGATGGCGCCCAGTACCGTGCCCTGGCGGTCCAGCTTGCGCAGCCAGGCGCCCAGCGCCGGGGTGTAATGGTCGAGCGGGTTGAAGCTGGTGATCACGAACAGGCAGTCGCAGTGGTCGACATCGGTGATGGCGCCGTCAGTCATGATGGCGATGCCGTTACTGGCGGTGACCGGCCCGCCGTCTTCCGACAGGATGCGCCAGCGGCTGGCTCCCGGACGGAAGCGGTTGGCAATGCGGAGCGGCTCCATCAGCGCGGCAAAGCCGATGAACGAGAACTCCGGCAGCAGCAGAAAGTGGTAATCGTACGACGGATGCGGGTCCATGTTTCCCCCTCTGACGCGGTCATGGTGGGGCAGATTACCACCCGGATGTTGCCCGTCGTCAAGAAATATCGTCGCAGAATGAAAATTAACTGTCGCAAAAGTCCTCTCTGTGGTGCCGGTGGGCGCGTTTAATGCCAATCATTCCCGTTACGGTTTGCTCCCTGACCCGCCCGCATCCGGCGGCAGGGATGGGGTGATTACCCCGGAAAACCGCCCCGTAACGCGCTTGCCAACCCGCCAGGAGACACAACCATGTACAAGGCTTTTACCGCTGATCTGGACGACAACTTTTGTGCCGACATCGACAATGCTCACACCCTGCCAGCCCGCTATTACACCGCGGAAGAGGTGTTTGCGCATGAAAAAGAGCACATCTTTGCCCGGTCTTGGTTGTGCCTGGGGCACGGCAGCGAAGTGGCCCAGCCGAACGATTATTTCACTCGCAAGGTGATCGGCGAGAACATTGCCGTGGTCCGTGGCAAGGACGGTGTGTTGCGCGCCTTTTACAACGTGTGCCCGCACCGCGGCCACGAGCTGCTGAAAGACAGCGGCAAGGCGCGCAACATGATTACCTGTCCGTACCATGCCTGGACCTTCAAGCTCGATGGCGAGCTGGCGGTAGCGCGCAACTGCGAGAACGTGGCCAACTTCGACAAGTCGGCCAACGGCCTGACCCCGCTGAAAGTGGCCGAATACTGCGGCTTTGTGTTTGTGAACATGGACCCGGATGCCAAGCCGATCGAAACCGAGCTGGCCGGCCTGCAGGAACACTTCATGCAGGTGTGCCCGGACATTGCCGACCTGAAAGTGGCCAAGCGGGTGGTGACCGAAACCCCGGCTAACTGGAAGGTGATTGTGGATAACTACATGGAGTGCTACCACTGCGCACCGGCACACCCTAGCTTCTCCCAGTCGGTTGGCACCGCCAACTACACCCATACTTTCCACGGTAACTGGACCCTGCAGCGCGGCGAGGCCAGCTCGTCGGACGACAGCTATGCGTTTGACGACGCGGCCAATAACCGCCATTTCAACGGCTACTGGATCTGGCCGTGCGTGATGTTCAACGTGGTGCCGGGCGACGGCGCCATGACGGTGATTTACGAATTTCCGGTGTCTGCCGGGGTCACCGTGCAGTATTACGAGGTGATGTTCCGCAATACCGATCTGTCGGAAGACCAGCAGAAGTTTGTCGACTGGGCCACCAAGGAGTTCCGCCCGGAAGACCTGGGGCTGGTAGAAAGCGTACAGCGCGGCTTGCAGTCCCGCGGGTACCGCAAGCAGGGACGCATCATGGCAGACCAGGCCCGCAGCGGCATCAGCGAGCACGGCATTGCCTATTTCCACCGCATGGTGGCGCAGACCTACAAGGCCTGATCCACCGCCGTACCGGCGGGCGACCTGTGCGCCAGCCGGTCATTGAAGACCCGTTGTATCCGTTTTGCAAGGTAATGCCATGGCAGCCCCACAGACTATCCTGACCACCGTGACGGCGGTCGACACCTTAAGCGACGAGATCAAGGCGTTTACGCTGGCGCCGGTGGACGGCGAGCTGCCGGGGTTTACCTCGGGCAGTCATGTGATCGTGCAGATGCCGGACGGCGAGACCACCCATGCCAACGCCTATTCGCTGGTCAACCTGCCGGGGCAGAACATCTTTTGCATTGCGGTGAAACGCGAGCCGCAGTCCCGCGGCGGATCACGTTACATGCATGAACAGGTGCAGGTGGGCAGTACCTTGGCGGTCAGTCCGCCGGCCAACCTGTTTGCATTGGCCACATGCGACGGGCCGCATATCCTGATTGCCGGCGGCATCGGCATCACGCCGTTCATGTCGCATATCGCGGCGCTGGATCAGGCCGGTGCGGCGTTTGAACTGCACTACAGTTATCGCGACGCCAGCGTGGCGGCCTATGTGGACGTGCTGCGGCAGTACCAGGGCAGCGGCCGGGTGGTGCTGTACGATAACAGCCAGGGTCAGAAACTGGATTTGCCCGCGCTGATGGGGCGGCTGGATGCGCACAGCCACGTGTATGCCTGCGGCCCGCAGGTGCTGATGGACGCAGTGGTGGCGGAAGCCGGCAAGGTGCTGCCGGCGGAGCATGTGCATCTGGAACAGTTCGGCAAGCAGGCCGTCAAGGACGCGCACACGTTTACGGTTACGCTGGCGCGTAGCGGCAAGGAAGTGGAGGTTGGTCCAGACGAATCGATCCTGCACGCCATCGAGCGCAAGGCCAAGGTGAAAGTGGAATGCCTGTGCCGCGAAGGCTACTGCGGCACTTGCGAGACCGTGCTGCTGGGCGGGCAGGCGCTGCATCTGGACCAGTATCTGGACGATACCGAGAAAGCGGCGCAAAACAAGATCATGATTTGCGTCTCGCGCGCCCATCAAGGGCCGCTGGTGCTGGACCTGTAACCGTCACTCGCTACTGGACTGACGGGCCGGCTGGCCGGGATTACGCCGGCCGGTGAACCTGCGCCCAGTTGTAAGTGGCGCCGAGCAGGCCGGCATGGTTGCCGGCAGACGCCAGCACGCAGGGCGTCATGCGGAAGAAATCCGGCCGCAGGATGGTTTGCAGGTAAGACCGCAGTTCGGTTTCGAAGCGTTCACCGCGGCCGCTGATGCCGCCTCCCAGAATCACGCCTTCCGGGTTGAAGGCGTAGATCAGGTTGCCAAGCCCGGTGGCCAGATACTGGTACCAGCGGTGAATGACCTGTGCGGCGGTGGCGTTGCCGTTGTCACTGGCTTCAAACACGCGCCGGGCGGTCCAGGTTTCGCCGGGCATCTGCTGGCTGGCCAGCGTGGCCAGACCGCGTAGCGACGCCACGTCTTCCCAGATCTGCCCTTCGATGATCATATAACCCCATTCACCCGCCGCTTGCCGGTAGCCGCGGTACAGGTGCTTGTCGATGACAATGCCGCCGCCGATGCCGGTGCCCAGTGTCAGCGCAATAAAACTGTTCATGTCTTTGCCTGCCCCCAGCCAGCCTTCGGCCAGTGCCACGCAATTGACGTCGTTCTCTACCGTGACCGGCAGTCCGAACGGCTCGAAACACAACTTGATGATCTGGCCCTGATAGTCGCGGATGGCCTCGGCCGCGCCGTGGATTTCGCCATTGTCGGGGTCGATGATGCCAAGCGTGGAAATGGCGATGCCGACCGGCTGCTGTGCCAGTAACGGACGGATGGCGTCGTGCAGGCGCTGCATCATCTGGCCCGCGCCCTGCGGGCCGAGGGTGTCGATGGCGCCGGTTTCCTTGACGCTGCCGTCCAGCGCCACCAGTCCGTACTTGACCCGGGTGCCGCCCACGTCAATGGCGATCACCAGTTCATCGGGGCGTGCCTTGAAACGGGTGGGATCTACAGCGCTCATGGCCGGGGTCCTTGTGAAAAACAGATGGCAGTCAGGATTGCGCGCATGATGTCGGGCTCAATGGGTTTTGGTCACTTTGATCAGGTGGCTGGGCTGATCCGGGTTCAGGCCGCGGGCAGCGGCCAACCCTGCGGCCATGACGTAGAACGCCTGTACCGCCATGACCGGGTCCAGCTCGGGCACTGGCGCGGCCGGGATGGTCAGGGTACGGGACGGCACGTCGGCAGGGGCGGCCAGGATCACGTTGGCGCCTTTCTGGCGCATGTCGTCGGCCAGCTGCACCAGCCCGGCCATTTCCGGGCCGCGGGTAGCAATGATCAGTAACGGGTAGCCGGATTCGATCAGCGCCATCGGGCCGTGCACGATCTCGGCACCGGTAAAGGCTTCGGCCTGCAGTGCGGAGGTTTCCTTGCATTTGAGGGCGGCTTCCAGCGCAATCGAGAACCCCAGTCCGCGGCCGACGATCATGGCACGGCCGGCAGGGGCCAGCTGCTCGACGGCGGCAGACCAGTCATCGCCGCCTGCGGCGGTCATGGCGTCTGGCAGGGCGGCCAGACCGTCCAGCAGACGGGTATCGTTCTGCCAGTGGGCGACCAGGCTGGCAGAGGCGGTCAGGCTGGTGATGAAACTCTTGGTGGCGGCCACGCTTTGTTCCGGGCCGGCGCTCAGGTCAATGGCGGTGCCGACCAGCTTGGCCAGTGGCGAGCCGATGGTATTCACGAACGCTACCGTATTGGCGCCGTTGTTTTGAAAATGCTGCATGGTGGCAATCACGTCCGGCCCCTGACCGGATTGGGAAATGGCAATCGACAGCGTGTTTTTGGCTTCCAGCGGCGCATGCTGCAGCGTCACCAGCGACATCGGTACCGACGTCACCAGCTTGCCGGTGCGAGACATGATCAGGTAGGCCAGATAGTTGGCGGCGTGGTCGGAACTGCCGCGGGCGACGGTCGCTATGGCGGCCGGCGGTTGTGCCTGCAGGCGGGCGGCCAGACCGGCAAACTGGTCACGGGTAGCGGTTTGCTGGCGTGCAACCGCCTCTGCGGCGGCGAGAGCCTCGCGCTGCATGAATGAAATGGTCATGTCGGATTCCTTTGTATCAGTATTCGGTGCGGTTTAACCTTTGGTGCCACCAGCCGCCAGGCCGGAAACCAGAGAACGCTGTAAAAAGAGGGCGGCGACCAGCGGCGGCAGCGCGGCCAGCATGCCGACGGCGGAGATCAGCCCGTAGTCGGTGGCGCGGCCGGCAGCAAAGTCGCCAATGGCCACCGGCAGGGTCTTGGCCCGCAGGTCATTGGTGTAAATCAGGGCGTAGAAGAACTCGTCCCACGCCATCAGCAGCGCAAACAGGAGCGCCGCCCCCAGTGCCGGCTTGATCAGCGGCAGGGCAATATGCCAGATCACCTGCAGCTGGCTGGCGCCGTCGATGATGGCCGCCTGTTCGATCTCGTACGGCAGCAGGTCGAAGTTGTTTTTCAGCAGCCAGGTGGCAAACGGCAGCAGCATGGTGCAGTAGACGATGATCAGCGCCCAGCTGCTGTTGAGCAGGCCCAGGTGGCTGAAGGTCAGGTACAGCGGCAGCACAAAGGCAACCGGCGGCATCATGTACACCGCCAGCGTGCCGTACAGCAGGCCCTGGCGACCGGGAAAGCGCGAGAAACTGTACGCGGCCGGAATGGCAGCCAGCACCGAAATCAGGGTGGCGGACACGGCCACCACGGTACTGTTGCGCAGGGCGTACAGGAAGGTTTCACCGGTCGAGCCTTCTTCCAGCGTCAGCAAGCGCTTGTACTGGTCGAGGTTGATGGTCTCCGGAAACCACTTCAGCGGCAGGGTGGTGAGGTCGGTCGGCTGGCTGATGCTCATGATGAACAGCCAGGCAATCGGCAACACAATGCTCAGCGCCAGCAACACCACCGCGGCGTAGAGCAAAAAGGTCAACAGCGGATGTCTTTTCATCGCGAGGCTCCGTTCTGTCGGCGCAGCAGGAAGATATAGGCACCGATCAACAGGCTGCTAAAACCAACCACGGCAATGGCGTACGCCGCGCCGGTACCGGCATGCAGATAGCTGAACGATTCCTGGTACACGTAGAAGCTCACCGTGCGGGTACTGTCGGCCGGGCCGCCGCGGGTCATCACGTAAATGATGTCGAACACGCGGAAGGCTTCGATGGTCCGCAACACCAGCGCCACGATCAGCGGGCCGGCAATGGATGGCAGGGTGATGTGCCAGAAACGGTGCCAGGCGTTGGCACCATCCAGGCGCGCGGCTTCATACAGTTCCGTAGGGACGGTCTGTAGCGCCGCCAGCGCAATCAGGGCAATGATCGGGTAGTTTTTCCAGACGTCGGCCAGAATCACCATGTTCATGGCGGTTTCCGGGTCGCCCAGCCAGCTGCGGTATTCGGACAGAATGCCCAGCTGGGTCAGCAGCGCGTTCAGGCTGCCGTACTCCGGGTTGTAAATCAGCCGCCACATCATGGCGTTGACAATGGTAGGGAGCGCCCAGGGCAACACCAGCAGGGCCCGCATCAGGAAACGGCCGCGGAATTTCTGGTTGAGCAGCAGGGCCACCAGAATGCCGATCAGCAGTTCCAGACCGACGGACACCAGCGTGAAGTACAGTGTCCGGCCAAACCCGGTACGGAAATCTGCATCAGAGAGGGCGCGGGCAAAGTTTTCCAGCCCGACCCACTGGCCACCGCTGTCGCCAATGCCCATGCCGGTGTCAGTAAAACTTAACCAGACCGTTCTGAGCAGCGGCCACGCCGTGACCGCCGCCATGATGCCCAGCATGGGTACCAGCAGTACCCAGGCTGTCCGGCGTTGTTGTAGGGCGCTCGACATGATTAGCGGATCCCGGCAATCTCGGTAGACGCGGCCTTCATGGCGTCAGCCACTGGCGTCTGGCCCAGCAATGCCTTTTGCAGGTGCTTTTGCAGAATGGTCGACAACTGGGTGTACGCCGGGGTTTCCGGACGGCCCGCCATCACGGCCATGGACTGCTTGGCAGCGGCAATCAGCTCTTCCTGGCCTTTGGTCACAGCCGCATCGTCATAAGACGCTTTCCAGATCGGCAGGCTCAGCTTGGCGTACTTGTTCTGTACCGGGGCCGAGGTCATGTAGCTGATGTATTTCCAGGCATCGTCTGCGTGCTTGCTGCCGGACGGAATGCCCAGGCCCATCGAACCGTTAACGGCAGAGGCGACGGATTTACCCGCCACGCCCGGTGCCGGCAGGATGCCGACCTTACCGGCCACCTTGCTCTGTTTCGGATCATTGGCCATGTTGTACATGTAGGTCCAGTTCAGTGCAAAGGCTGCTTCGCCGTTAGAGAACACCTTGCGAACGTCTTCTTCCAGGTATTCGCGCGAGTTCGGGTTGGTCAGGCCGGAGGCCAGAGAGGCTTGCATCAGCTTGGCGGCATCCAGCACGCCACCCTTGTCAAAGGCCGGTTTGCCCTTGTCGAAGAACTGGCCTTTGTGGGCCAGCGCCAGGGTGGTGAAGTCACAGATCATGGCTTCGGACTGAGACCAGCTCCACACCAGTGGATATTTCACCAGCCCCTTGTCCTTGATGATCTTGGCCTGTTGCAGCACTTCAGCCCAGGTTTTTGGCGGATTGGCGATGCCGGCTTTTTTCAGCATGTCCTTGTTGTAGTACAGGTATTTGGTGTCCAGAATCCACGGCATGCCCAGCTTGTGGCCGTTGTTGTTGACCGTAGTCCATGCACCGTCGAATACCTTGCCGACCTGATCGGCCGGAATGCGCTTGGTCACGTCGACCAGCATCTTGTTCTTGGCAAATTCGGCGGGCCAGATCACGTCGAACAGTACCACGTCGTAACCGGAACCACCGGCACCGTTGGCCGCCACGATCTTGTCGTGCAGGGCTTCGTAAGGGACAAACTCCAGTTTCACCTTGATGCCTGGGTTGGCCTTGGTGAAATCGGCACTCATGGCTTTGATGTCGGCTTCGCTGTAAGCGGCCTGAGACATGAACAGGGCGTTAAGGGTGGTTTCTGCCGATGCGCCAATGGCACAGCCGGTCATCATCACTGCCACGGCAACTTGATTCAAACGTTTCATGAACACTCTCTCCTTCGGTTAAGGATGTCTGGCGACAACCCGAAAAACTGCACAACATGCGCACAAGCCGTTACCGGCTCATGATTTCCATTGAATGCTGGCATTGTCTGCATCAAACAGATGGCAATGCCGGGTATCGATGTCGAGATGCACCGGGTCACCGGCTTTTAGCTCGGCGTGCGAGCCATCCAGCTTGACCGACAGCACCTCTTTCAGCCCGGGTACGGAGACATACATCACCACCGAATCGCCCAGATGTTCCACCAGGTCGATATGCCCCTGGATGCCGGATGGCGCCTGGCTGATGCGCAGGTGCTCCGGACGGATGCCCAGCGTGAGCGAATCCGGCAAGGCAGCGGTCACTGGCAGGCGGGTCTGGCATTGTTCCCCGGCAAACAGGGTGACACCGTCCGCCGTGCGGCTGACGGTACACGGGATGAAATTCATCGAGGGTGAGCCAAGGAAGCCGGCCACAAAGCGGTTGGCCGGGGCATGGTAAAGCTCTAATGGGGTGCCGACCTGCTCGATATGCCCGCCATTGAAGACCACGATCCGGTCGCCCAGGGTCATGGCTTCGACCTGGTCATGGGTCACGTAAATCATGGTAATGCCCAGTTCCTGATGCAGCCGGGACAGCTCGATACGCATCTGTACCCGCAGCGAGGCGTCCAGGTTAGACAGCGGCTCGTCAAACAGGAACACGCCGGGCTTGCGCACAATGGCACGGCCAATGGCCACACGCTGACGCTGGCCGCCGCTCAGTTCCTTGGGTTTGCGGTCCAGCAAATGGGTGATCTGCAAAATCTCGGCGGCTTTGGTGACGGTCTGGTGAATCTCGGTCTTGGGCGTGCCGGCCATTTTCAGGCCGAAGGCCATGTTGTCGTACACGGATTTGTGCGGGTAAAGCGCATAGCTCTGGAACACCATGGCGGTGCCTCGCTTGGCTGGGGCAATGTCGTTGGCGCGCTTGTCGCCAATCAGCAGATCACCGCTGCTGATGTCTTCCAGCCCGGCAATCATGCGCAGCAGGGTGGATTTGCCGCAGCCGCTAGGCCCGACAAACACCACAAACTCGCCGTCATGAATATCCAGATCAATGCCCTTGATGGTCGGGACATTGTTACCGTAGGTTTTCTGGATGTTGCGTAATTTCAGATTCGCCATGTGTCTTCCGGTCTGATCGGGTGTCTGCCGTCGCCCGGGCTACCATCGTGGTCAGTCGGGAGGGGCAGGCACCGGCATGCGATGAAAAAGGGTATCCGGCAATTTGTTCGGTAAGCAGATTAAACCACAAGAAAATTATTAAATCAACTTGATTGATTTAATAGGGAAACGGGATACTTATGCCATGAAAAAACCGAGCCTACATGATCAGCCCACGCCTGCCGGCACCAACCTGGAACACGCCAAATACCACAACCGGCGGGTGGTCATCGAGACGGTCCGCCTGCACGGCACCCTGACCCGGGCCGAGATTGCCCGCCTTACCGCGCTGACGGCGCAAACCGTTTCCAACATCGTTAGCGAGCTGCAAGCCAGCGGCATGATCACGGCGCACGGCCCGGTCAAGGTCGGTCGCGGCCAGCCGGCCACCCCGCTCACCATCAACCCGGATGGCGCCTACTCCATCGGTATCGAGCTGGACCACCAGTCGCTGATCGGCGTGCTGGTCGATCTGGCCGGCAAGTTGCGCGGCCGCATTGCCATGCCGGTCAGCCGCCCTACCCCTGCGGTGGCCATGCCGATGATTGTGGAGGTGGTGCAGCAACTGCGGCAGCAGGTCGATATCGACTGGGAACGCATGCTGGGCATCGGTCTGGTGATGCCGGGGCCGTTTGGCGTGGAAAACATGTCGTCCAAAGGGCCGACCACGCTGCCGGGCTGGGACAACTTTGATGTGGAAACCGAACTGCAACAGCTCACCAGCTTGCCCGTGCTACTGGAAAACGACGCCAACGCCGCTGCGATTGGCGAGCGGCTGTACGGCGTGGCCAAGTCGCTCAACAATTTTGCCTATGTCTTCATCGGCACCGGTCTGGGCGCCGGCCTGTTTCTGAACGGCAGCCTTTACCGCGGCCAGGCCAAAAACGCTGGCGAAATCGGCCACATGGTGGTGATGCCGGAGGGGCGCGCCTGCTACTGTGGCAACAAGGGCTGTCTGGAGCGTTATGTGTCGCTGGATGCCGCCTATGAAATCCTGCAGATACCGGAATCCGAGCAGCATTCGCCCGACATTCTGCTGCAAAACCCGCAAGCTTTCGACGAATGGCTGAAGATAGCCGTACCTGCCCTGCGCCAGGGCATCAACATCATCGAATCCATGCTGGATATCGAATCAATCGTGCTGGGCGGTTTTTTGCCGGCCCCGCTGCTGGAACGCCTGATTGCCGCGCTGGACCCGTTACCGGTCTCGATCCGCTCCGACTACGCCGCCAGCAACCGGCTGCGGGTCGGCGTGACCGGCACCGATACCGCTGCACTGGGCGCCGCTGCCCTGCCCATCTTTGATGAATTCAATCCACGTTACGACGTGCTGCTGAAAGCCAACTGAGCCGCTGCGTTCCCAGTCGACGAACGCGCGGTGTCGGCATAAAATCAGCGTATCCTCCCGCTACCCGCGGGTACCCACGTCCACGCATGAGGTGTCACCATGAAAGTTCTGGTCGTCGATTATCAAGACCCGGATGCGCCAGCGCAATTTACCGAATCCCTGCGGACCACCGGCTTTGGTGTGCTCAAGAACCACCCCATTCCCCAGGGCATGGTGGAATCCATCTACCGCGAATGGCTGGCCTTTTTTGACGGCGAGGCCAAGCACGCCTACGCTTTTGACCGGGACAAGCAGGACGGTTTTTTCTCGACCGAGATTTCCGAAACCGCCAAAGGCCATAGCAAGAAAGACATCAAGGAGTATTACCACTACTACCCTTGGGGCCGTTATCCGACGGAGGTACCCGACACCGCCAGCCGTTACTACGGCATCGCCAACCAGCTGGCCCAGGAGCTGCTGGGCTGGGTAGAACAAAACACGCCCGCTGACGTCAAGGCGCGTTTCTCCATGCCGCTGCCACAGATGATCCAGGACAGCCGCAAGACCCTGCTGCGCGTTTTGCGCTACCCGCCGCTGACCGGGCAGGAAGACCCCGGCGCCATCCGCGCCGCCGCCCATGAAGACATCAACCTGCTCACCGTGCTGCCGGCCGCCAACGAACCCGGCCTGCAGGTGAAAGGCACCGATGGCCAGTGGTACGACGTGCCCTGCGATTTCGGCACGCTGGTCATCAACATTGGCGACATGCTGCAGGAAGCCTCCGGCGGCTACTACCCGTCCACCACCCACCGGGTGATTAACCCGACCGGTGAAGGCCGCTTCAAATCCCGCATCTCGCTGCCGCTGTTCCTGCATCCGCGCGACGAAGTGGTGTTATCAGACCGCTATACCGCCCTGGCGTACCTGGAAGAACGCCTGCGCGAGCTGGGCGTGAAGATGTAAGGACTGCCGGGCTGCGGTGAGTGGCTAGGTCGCCATTTGCTTCAGAATGTCGATAAAGCCCAGCACCGCGCGTGACGGAGAAGCCCCTTGCCGCTGTATCACATGAAATACCAGCCGGGTATAAAACCGGCTGGCATCCAGCCGCCGCAGCAACCCCAGGTCTTGCCATTTCTGTGCATACGGCGGGGGTAAAAAGCCGATGTAATTGCCGGAGAGGATCAGCAAGGCGCGGCCTTCTACCGTATCTACAGATGCCGCCGGGCGGGAAATGCCCAGCAAGGTATGTTCCAGGTGCCCCAGATAGGCGCGTGCCACAAACCGGGCATGGCGAATATCGTCTACCTGAAGCATGGGGTCGGGGATGTCGAACAGCGCGTGTGTGGATGCACAGTACAGCCCTTGCTCTTCGGTATACAGGGGCTCGTAAACCAGCCCGGGTACTTTGCCGGGAAAGGGGCCAACGGCCAGATGCAGGCGCCCGTCCAGGACTTTTTGTTCCAGACCAGAGGGCGTGTCAATTTCGACTTCCAGATCTACGTTTGGTGCCATGCGGCCGAATGCCCGCACTGCGGGTAACAAGGGCGCATGTTCATCAAACAGGGTGGCCTCCACCATGCCAAACCGCAGCTGCCCTTGCAGCTGTTGCCTGAGATCCATCGCTTCCATGTGAAAACTGTCCACCGCCCCGAGCAGGCGTTGGGATGCCGCATGCAGCTTGGCCCCTTCGTCCGTCAGCCGAAAGCCTGACCGGCCCCGCTCGCACAACCGGACACCCAGTCGCGATTCCAGCTGCGATACATATTCGCTAATGCTGGAAGCGCCCAGATTCAAGGCGGACTGGGCTGCCGCAAATCCGCCGCTTTTGACGATGGTGTCAAAAATCCGTAGCAACTTCAAATCGGCATCTTGAACCTGCATGCTGAAGCCTCCGGTTTATTCGGAAAATTCCGAAATGAACTTCATTTCATTCCTGTTTTATTGAAGTTAATTATTGCTGAAAATGGGTTCACTGCCAAGACAGTGTGTTACCCGCAGACAGGCGATTCGCGGGAGGCATTGTCCGCCTGGTCATCATGAAAAGGAAATCATCATGTCTGCTAACAGCTATGAAACCGGCCGCTTGAATTTGCCATTTGTCGGTATCTGTACATTCGGGAAATCCCCTGTCTGTCTGGACTGGGACAACATCCAGGCCGATGTGGCCATCATGGGGGCGCCATTTGACTGTGGTACCCAGTGGCGTGCAGGGGCCAGGTTCGGTCCACGCGGCATACGCGAAGCGTCTACCCTGTTTTCTTTTGGTCATGGCGGCGCCTACGATTTTGAGGACGACGAAATTTATCTGCCGGCCAACGAGGTGCGCATGGTGGATATCGGGGATGCCGATATCGTGCATACCAATACCGAAAAAAGCCATGCCAACATCGAGTATGGCGTGCGCAAGATCCTGGCTGCCGGGGCGCTGCCGGTGGTCCTGGGCGGCGATCATTCCATCAATATTCCCTGTATCAATGCCTTTAGCGACCAGGCTCCCTTTCACGTGGTGCATATCGATGCGCATCTGGACTTTGTGGATGAGCGGCATGGGGTCCGGCACGGGCACGGCAACCCGTTGCGGCGTGCGGCCGAGAAGGAGGTAGTGACCGGCATGACGCAGATCGGCATTCGCAATGTGTCGTCGACAGCACGTGAAGGCTATGCCCAGGCCCGCGAAATGGGGTCTGACATCATTTCTGTGCGGCAGCTCCGCAAGCTGGGTATCGAAGGCGTGCTGAGCCGCATTCCCAAAAACGTCCGCTATTACCTGACCATTGATATCGATGGTTTTGACCCGTCGATTGCGCCGGGCACCGGTACCCCCAGTCACGGCGGGCTGACCTATTACGAAGGCCTGGAGCTGTTTGCGGGACTGGCGGCACAAGGGGATATCGTGGGCATTGACCTGGTAGAAGTTGCACCCGACTACGATCACTCAGGGTCGACCTCCATTCTGGCCGCCCAGCTGTTACTCAACACCATCGGACGCGTCATGCACCAGCGCAAGCTCAAACAGACACGCTGAGGCCGGATTGGCATTGACTGTCGGTTCATGCGGGAGCCCGTGAATCGGCAGGTGTGGCAAATCTGGCTCCCGCATCATCATCTGGTTGCGAGGCATTCACCGATTTAACCGTCTTGCCATTGGGCATTGCCCAAGCATTATTCTTTGAGGAGAGTCATGATGTGGAAAAACAATACCGTACGTCATTTGCTGCCTGCGGGCCTGATACTGGCCATGTTGCCAATGCTGGCGCGGGCAACTGACGAACAAGTCGTCAAGATTGGTCTGACCGGCCCGTTGTCCGGGCAGCAGGCGGCACTGGGCAAGGATGATGAATACGGCTTCAAACTGGCGCTGGAGCGTTTGAATGCCTCGGGGGTGATGGTGGCTGGCAAACGCATCCGTTTTGAACTGGTGTCCGAAGACGATGCGGCCGATGCCCGAACCGGCATGACGGTGGCCCAGCGTCTGATTGACAGCAAAGTCAAAGCCGTACTGGGGCCTTACAACTCGGGGGTGGCGCTGCCGATATCCCGACTGTTTAACGAGGCCGGGATCGTGATGGCGACCGTGGCCTCCAATCCGAAGATTACCCAGCAGGGGTTCCCGTACATTTTCCGCATTTCTGCCAGCGACACCCAGCTGGGTACAAAAATGGGCACCTTTGCTGCCAGGAGCCTGAAGCTCAAGCAGTTTGCCGTCATTGATGACCGCACGGCCTATGGCCAAGGGGTGGCCGACGAGTTTGAGAAAGCCGCCAAAGCCAACGGAATCAAGATTATTGCCCGCGAGTTTACCACGGACAAAGCGACCGATTTCAGTGCCATTCTGAGCCGGATCAAGGCCTCGAAGCCGGACGGGATTTTCTACGGCGGGTACTACACCCAGGCGGGACCCATGCGGGCGCAAATGAAACAACTGGGCATGGATGCCTATTTGCTGGGCGGCGATGCCATTTGCAATGAAGAGCTGGCGAAGCTGGGCGGTGCCTCTGTCGATGGTCACGTGTATTGTCCGCAAGGCGGGCCGGTGCTGGAGCAGAGCAAAGCGGGCCGGGCATTTCAGGCCGATTTCAAGAAGAAATTCGGCATTGAACCGCTCACCTACAGTGCCTCAATGTTTGATGGCCTGAACCTGATTGCCAAAGCCATGCAGAAAGCCAATTCGGTCGAGCCGGAACATTATCGTGATGCCTTGGCGTTCCTGTCTCATCAGGGGGTGGCCGGTGATTATCAGTTTGATAACAAACGGGATTTAAAGAACTCACCGATTACGGTGTATACGTTCAAAAACGGCCAGATTGTGGCCTTGCCAGAGGGCAAGTAGGGATGCAGCGATCATTTTGATGTAACAGGATGGGGCCCTTCATTCAGCTGAATAAATGAAGGATTTTTTAGCCGGTTTTATCACTGATAAAGCCGGCTTTTCTTATTGGGTTAAAGAATACTGAAAAGATGTCGATAAATGCAGGAATAGGCGTATTACGTGCTGCGTAAAAGCGGGGAATTACTCTTAATGGTCAGTGGATATGTACATCATATTTATAGTACATATCAATATAACAAAGGCATATATTGGTAATTGAAGCATGTGATAGTGTTGTTAAAAAACCAATAAAATTCATCCGGTTGCCAGATACTTTGAATGTAATGTATAAGAAATGTGCAACACGTATGTTTATGCTGTCTATAATGAAGCCAATATACGCCATAAATAAATGGCTGAATAAACAGCTGCTTACAGGATTATTGTATTGGCGGTAGATGCATTGGCCAGGTAAATAAACCATTTCCGGAATTGGCGGAGCGCCATTTGCCGGACAAGCGGTACTGGTGCAATGCTGAATTGCGGCAGATACTCATGCGCAATATTGAAGCACATATGGCCGCATAGTAGTATGCAGTGCGCTGCCGGGCCGCGGACGAATGAGCCGGCTGGCAGGCAGTGCTTACAGGCAAGAGGTGACAGGCGATGTTGGACAGGACGTCAGGATACATGAGCGGATGCGTTAGCCGGGCAAAGCCTGGCGGCGTGCATTGGCCATGGGCGCCACAGACGGCCTGCCATGACGTGGTGTGCCGCCTGCCGGAGAACGGCCATGTATAAATTGCCCGAAGCCATCGAGCATATCATCGAGGCCGGCAAGGTACCGTCGCCGCCGCAGGTGCTGATCAAGCTGATGCAGATGGTCGATAACGAACAGATCACCATGGATGAGCTGGCGGCACTGGTCGGACAGGACGCCGGTCTGGTCACACGGGTCCTGACGGCGGCCAACTCCCCTGCGCTGCGGCGCGGCACAGAGCTGCAAAGCCTGGAGAGCTGCCTGACCAGCCTCGGTACGCGGATGATCCGCTCGATCGCGACCTGCCTGTCGGTACAAAGCCTGTTTGAGCGTCAGGACGGGGTGCAGTCCAAAGACCTGGTGCTTTTCTGGGCGCATTCGCTGCTGGTGGCTGAACTATCGCGCCAGCTGGCGGAAGTGGTGGGTTATCGTCGTCCGGACGAGGCCTATCTGGCCGGATTGATGCACGATGTGGGCGAACTGATCCTGTTGTCTGCCCTGGGAGCACCATACGCCCAGCTGGTGTCGACCTGCCCGTATGAAAGCCTGCTGACCGCCGAAGAGACGGCCGGGTTTGGCGTGCATCACGGCGAGGCCGGTGCCTGGATGGTCGACAAATGGCAGCTGGATGCCGGCATGGCCGACGCCATCCTGTTCCATCATGCCTTGCCGGAAGACATCGAGACCGCCGGCATGCTGCCGCGGCTGGTGTGGTTTGCCCATGCCCTGAGTTTTGATGATGAAACCTCGCCGCAATTGCTGGCACAGTACCAGCAACTGTTTGGCGAGACCAGCGCAGAGGCGCTGACCCATCTGCGCGAGCAAGCGGTGGCCAGAACCCACAAGCTCGGTGAAGCGCTGGGCCTGCCGCTGCCGGACGTACTGTACAAATTACGCGCCTGGGCCAAACTGGACGTGGCGGCCTTTCCGGACCATACGCCGTCGGCCGAAACGGCACAGGAAGCTCTCTCGGCCATGGTGGCTGGCAAAGCGGTCATGCAGCCGCTGCAGCAAGACATGCTGGAACTGCATTCGGATACGGAAGTGATGCTGGCCATTCGCGAATCGGCCCGCATCCTGTTTGATATCGGCAAGCTGGCGTTCTTGCGCTGCAAAACACCTGGCGGTCCATTGTCCGGCCAAGGTGTGGAAGGACAACCCGCAGTATTCCAGCAGATCGAGATTCCGCAGGAAGCCCGGCGCTCCCTGATGGCCGCCGCGGCGGTCTCGCGGCAGATCTATAGCTCGTTTGATGCGCCGGAATCCGGCAAATCGCTGCTGGACGTGCAGTTTGCACGTGCGCTGGGCAGCGAGGGGCTGCTGGTGATCCCGATGCTGGCGCGTGACCAGGTGCAAGGGGTGATGGTGTGCGGCCTTAACCAGGCGCATTATCAGCGCCTGCAGCGACAGCAAGGCTGGTTGAGCAATTTCGGCAAGATTGCCGGGGCCAGTCTGGCGGCGTTCCAGCAGGTGCAGGATTTCCGCCATGAGGTGGATGAAGAAGTCACCGGGCGCTTTAGCCGTCAGGCCAGACGCATTGTGCATGAAGCGGGCAACCCGCTGGGCATCATCAAGAGTTACCTGAAAATCCTCGACCGCAAGTTGCCGGAAGAGAGCGAAGTCCGCAACGAGCTGGGCATCCTGAATGAAGAAATCAGCCGGGTATCCAGCATTGTCAGCCGTATGAGCGAAATCCCGGCGGGCGAGGCCCCTACCGGCGGCGTGGACATGACCGGGCTGGTGCGCGAGCTGCTGGCGCTCTACAGCGAGGCGCTGTTCAAGGAAAAATCGATCCAGATCGACACGGTCTTGCCGGCCACGCCGCTACCAGTGAAGTGCGAGCGCAACAGCCTGAAGCAGATTCTGGTGAACCTGTGGAAAAACACCTCCGAGGCACTCAGCGCCGGGCAGAAAATCAAGATTACCCTGATTGATCAGGTCAACTATAACGGGCAGGACTATGCCCAGATCAGCATGGAAGATACCGGGCCGGGCATGCCGGAAGCCGCCATCCGCTCGATTCACCGGCCGCTGGAAGCCGCCGGGGCTGGCGCGCGCGGCATGGGGTTGTCGATTGTCGGCGAACTGTCACGCCGCCAGGGTATCCAGATCAGTTGCCATAGCCAGGCTGGCAAAGGTACGACCATCCAGTTGTTGATTCCGAGATTCATTCCCGCATTAGCCACTACAGCCAGCCCGCGAGGCGATCTTGCCCCGTTGCCGGTCACGAAATCAGGGTCGGAGGAATAAATGAATGCCATCCCGAGCTTTCATACATTAGCGACGATTGTAGATTACCCGGACGTCCAGCGCATTTTGCTGGTGGATGACGAACCGCGCTTTCGCAGTGCCTACCGCGAGCTGCTGGCCGGCGAGGGGCGGCAGATTGATGAAGCGGCCACTGGCCAGGAGGCGCTGCAATTCCTCGGTACGCGTGAAATCGACGTGGTGGTGCTGGACCTGAAGCTGCCGGACATTACCGGTATGGAGGTCATGGACTGGCTGGTGGCCAACCATATTTCCACCTCTGTGATCGTCTTCAGTGCCGACGAGTCGATCGACTCGGCCATTCATGCACTGCGCCAGGGGGCCTTCGAATTTATTCGCAAGCACGGCGATCCGGACCAGATGATCCGCACCGTCGACAAGGCCTTGCGGCACCGCCGGCTGGAAAAAGAACACGCACTGATGACCGCCCGGCTGGAGCAGTCCGAGCGGCTGCACCGCTTTCTGGTGGACCAGTCGCCCGACCTGATCTACACGCTCGACAAAGAAGGCAACTTCATTTTTGTGAACCGGCGCTTTGAAACGCTGCTGGGGTATGACCCGAATGAACTGATCGGGCTGCATTACTCGACAGTGCTGTACGACGAAGATCGCGAACGGGTGCAATACGCCTTTAACGAGCGGCGTGTCGGCGAGCGGGCCACCAGCAATTTTGAAGTGCGGCTCAAAGGCAAGCAGCAGGACGTGCGGCACTTTGACAACCGCATGATCGTGACCATCCTGAGTTCACAAGGCGTGTACTCGGAACAGGACCATCACGCGCCCCACTATGTCGGTACCTCCGGCGTGGCGCGCGACATTACCGAACGCAAGCGCGCCGAAGAAATGATCATCTTCCAGGCGTTTCATGACCTGCTGACCTCGCTGCCCAACCGCACGCTGTTCATGGACCGGCTCGGGCTGGCGATTACCCAGGCCAAGCGGCGGGACGAGCAGCTGGGGGTGATGTTCCTGGACATTGATCGCTTCAAGCTGATCAACGACAGCTATGGCCATCAGGAAGGCGACCGGTTCCTGAAAGAGTTTGCCGAGCGGGTACTGGGTTGCCTGCGCTCTGGCGATACGCTGGCGCGCCAGGGCGGCGACGAATTTACCATTCTGCTGCCGGACGTGTCCTGCCAGGGCGACGTGGCGGTGATTGCCCAGAAGGTGCTGGCGGAACTGCGACGCCCGTTCAAGGTAGCCGGCTGCGATTTTCTGGCCACGGCCAGTATCGGCATTGCGATGTTCCCGGAAGACGGCGATACGCCGGAAGCGCTGATCCGTAGCGCCGACATTGCCATGTACCAGACCAAGTCGCAGGGCAAAAACGGCTATGTGCAATACCTGCCGTCCATGAATACAGCGCACGCCGAGCGGATTTCACTGGAGAACGACCTGCACCAGGCCATCCAGGAAGGCAACCAGTTCGAGCTGCACTACCAGCCGCAGGTCAGCCTGTCGCAGCGGCGTGTGATTGGCATCGAGGCGCTGATTCGCTGGCGTCATCCCAAGCACGGCATGATCAGCCCGGATGCGTTTATTCCGATGGCCGAAGAAAGCGGCCTGATTGTCGGCATCAGCGACTGGGTGATGCAGGAAGGCCTCGGCCAGTTGCAGCGCTTGCGCCGCAAGGGCTTTACCAGCCTGAAGCTGGGCATCAACCTGTCGCCACGCGAATTCGAGCGCAGCGACCTGTTTGACCGGGTAATGAACCCGCTGGCGCAGTTTGACATTCCCAAGGATGCGGTCGAGATCGAGATTACCGAAAACCTGCTGATGAAGGATGCGGAAAGCATCATCACCAAGGTTCGCCAGCTGCGCCGCGCCGGCATCCAGATTTCCATTGATGATTTTGGTACCCGCTATTCGTCGCTGAACTACCTGCGCCGCTTCTCGATCAGCAGCATCAAGATCGACCAGTCGTTTGTGCGTGACCTGACCGGGGGCAGCCAGGATTCCACCGCCATCATTCTGGCGATCATGGGCATTGCCCGCAGCTTTGACTTGCGGGTGCTGGTAGAAGGTATCGAGAACGCCGAACAGCTGGAAACCCTGATCAAGCTCGGGTGTGACGAAATGCAGGGCTTCTATTTCAGCCGGCCGCTAACGGCGGACAAGCTGGAAACCTTCCTCAGCGAGTTCTCCAGCCTGTTTACCTTTAGCGAGGCCATGTACAGCGCCGCCTGAGGCCGGTCAACGTGCAAGCCAGCGAGCGATGGCATCAGGTGTTGGTGCGGTCGCTGCTGGGGCTGGTGCCAAAGCGGTGACGGTAGGCCCGGGCAAAATAGGTGGCCGATTCAAACCCGCAGGCGACGCAAACTTCCATCACCCCGAGCCCGGTTTGCCGCAGCAACTGACGGGCGCGTTCCAGTCGCAGGTTGAGGTAAAACAGGCTGGGCGTGGTCTTTAGCAGTGACTTGAACAGCCGTTCCAGCTGCCGCCGGGTCACACAGGCCAGGTCAGCCAGTTCGTCTACCGTGAGCGGTGCCTCCAGGTTGCGCTCCATGGCGCTGATCACCTGAATCAGTTTCTTGTTGTGAATCTCATAACGGGCCGCCACCTGCATGCGCTGGTGGTCGCTCTTGTCGCGTATCCGTCCCAATACAAACTGTTCTGATACCTGCATCGCCAGCGCATCGCCGTGCTGGCGGCGGATCAGCTCCAGCATCATGTCGATCGAGGCGGTGCCGCCTGCCGAACTCATGCGGCATTCGTCAATCTCATACAATTCTTGTGTCGGGGTTAGCGCCGGGTAGCGTTCTTCGAAGGCGGAGATGGCTTCCCAGTGCAGGGTAAAGCGGTGTCCGTCCAGCAGGCCGGCGTCGGCAAGGAGAAAACAGCCGGTATCAATGCCGCCCAGCAACGCCTGCTGCTTGTGCAGGGTCTTTAGCGCATGTTTCAGGGGGTCGCTGCTGGTTGCGAGCGGATTAAACCCGGCCACCACAAACAACATGTCGGCGTTGGCTGCCTGCTGCAAGTCGCCATCGACGGCAATCGACATGCCGTTGCTGGCAGTGACGGAGTCGCCGTTCTGGCTCAGCAGGTGCCAGTGATAACTCTCCGGCCGGAAACGGTTGGCCACCCGTAGCGGTTCGATGGCGGACAACAGGCCCATCATCGAAAACTCGGGTAGCAGCAAGAAATGGATCGCCTGTTGCGCCATGGCACTCACAGCCGTGTAGGGATGATCCACCGATTATGCCATTGAAAGCGCCGCAATGTGCCGGAAGCAAGCCAGTGCCTCCGGGTTGGCGAGCGCCTCGGTGTTTTTTACCTCTTGCGCATGTACCACCGCCTTGACGGCGCCTTCGACGATCTTGCCGCTCAGCGTGCGCGGAATGTCGTGCACCTGGATGATCTTGGCCGGCACATGGCGCGGTGTGGTTTCTTGCCGGATGCGCTGCTTGATGCGGGTGATCAGGTCCTCGTCGAGCGTGAGTCCGTCGCGCAGCCGGACAAACAGGATGATGCGCTCGTCTTCAAACCAGGCCTGGCCGATGCACACCGATTCCAGAACTTCCGGAATGGTTTCGACCTGGCGGTAGATTTCGGCCGTGCCGATGCGCACCCCGCCCGGGTTGAGCACGGTATCCGACCGGCCGTAGATGATGAGCCCGCCTCTGGGCGTGACTTCGGCGTAATCGCCATGGGTCCAGATGTTGGGGAAACGCCCAAAGTAGGCCTGGAAATATTTGTTGCGGTCGGGGTCGTTCCAGAAACCGAGCGGCATGTTGGGAAACGGCCGGGTACAGACCAGTTCGCCTTTTTCACCAACGACTGCTTGCCCCGCTTCGTTCCAGACCTCGACACTCAGCCCCAGCCCGCGCACCTGCAGTTCGCCCTTGTACACCGTCCGGTTGGCGGACCCCAGCGCAAAGCAGGAGACAATGTCCGTACCGCCGGAAATGGAGGACAGGGTCAGGTCCGGTTTGATGTGCCGGTACACGTAATCGTAACTTTCCGGCAGCAGCGGTGAGCCGGTCGAGTACAGCGTGGTTAGCGCCGTGAGCGGCCAGCGCTGGCCCGGCTGCAGGCCGAGTTTTTCGATGGCGCTCAGGTATTTGGCACTGGTGCCAAAGTGGGTGACCTGCTGCTCGGAGACCAGCCGCCACAGGATGTCGGGTTCACCGGGCAGCAAGGGCGAGCCGTCGTACAGTACCAGCGTCGCGCCGGTGGCCAGCGCGGAGACCATCCAGTTCCACATCATCCAGCCGCAGGTGGTGAAGTAGCACAGCCGGTCATGTTCGCCCAGGTTGCCGTGCAACCGGTGTTCTTTCAGGTGCTGCAGCAGCGTGCCGCCGGCCCCGTGAACGATGCACTTGGGTTTGCCAGTGGTGCCGGACGAATACAGGATGTACAGCGGGGCATCGAACGGCAACTGCGCAAAGTCGATGTCCTGGATTGCAAACGGTGCCACAAAATCAGCCAGCGCGGTGAAGCCATCCGTGGCGGCATCCAGCCCGCGCTGTGCATCATACGGCCACAGTACCACTGGCGGCTGATGGGCCAGCTGGCTGGCGACGGCGGTGATTTTGTCGGTGACCGGGCAGAACTTGCCGTTGTAGTAATAACTGTCTGTGCCAAAGATCAGTTTAGGTTCGATTTGGCCAAGCCGGTCGAGCAGACCCTGCACGCCGAAGTCGGGTGAGCAACTGCTCCAGATGGCGCCCACCGCGGCGGTGGCCAGCATGGCGGCGATGGTTTCCGGCATGTTGGGGACGATGCCCGCCACCCGGTCGCCGGGGCGGATGCCCGCGTGCCGGAGTGCCTGGCTAAGCCTTGATACCATGGCGTACAGGTCCTGCCAGCGCCACTGGCTACTGACGCGGGATTCGCCGGTAAAGGTAATGGCGATGGTTTCGTCCCGCCGGGCCAGCAGGTTTTCTGCAAAGTTAAGACGGGCGCCCGTAAACCAGCGGGTATCCATCATGTGCTCTGCCGGCTGGCAGATGGTGGTTGGCCGGGCGCTGGCCTTGATGCCGAAAAAGTGCCAGGCCGCTTCCCAGAAAGTGTCCGGATGGGCAATGGACCAGGCATACACGTCGTCAAAGTCGCCAGCGGACACCCCGTAATGGTCGGAGAGGTACACCCGGAAGTGGTCCAGCTGGGTGGTTTGGCCGGCGGGCGGCGTCCAGACTGGCAGTGGCTGGGTCGTGGTGTGCAAGGTATCCATGAACGTATCCGGTCTTATTTTCTGGGAATGCGAATCTGGTGGCCAAGCCAGTCGGCACTGTTAAGCGCATCCCGGTTGGCCAGCGCCCGCGCCAGTTGCGCGTGGGTGTCCGGCAGGAACGGCGCGGTTTTGCCGGCGGCGGTGTCGATATGAGCCAGCATCTGTTCCGAGACCGCGACCAGCGTCTGGTCGTCCCGGTAGAGCTCCATGCACAGGTGCACCCGCTTGTGGTCCAGGTCCAGCACGTGTACCTGCACGGTCAGCTGGCTATTCACCTTGACCTCCTGCAAGAACAACAGGTGCGATTCCAGCGTGTACAGCGACACGTGATGCGCCTCGCGGCTGGCGGCGTCCAGTCCGGTCTGGTCCATCAGGGCGTCGGTTGCCAAGCTGCAGGCCAGGCCATAGTAGGCATCGCGCATGTGGCCGTTATAGTCGGTCCACTCCACTGGGACGGTGCACTGGAACACGCAAACGGGGGTGGTCATGGCGTCAGGCTCCTGCCAGTCCGTGCTGCTGCTTGGTTTTTTCGATGGCATCCAGCACGTTGATGATGCAATCGTTGCGGTAGCGCTCCATGGCCTTGATACTGTGGCCGTTCATTTGTTCGCTGGTACCGGCAACCACTTTTTCGATCAGCTCGTCGGTCAGTTCCGGCGCTTCCAGCTTGGTCCACGGCAACTTCAGGGCCGGGCCGAACTGGTGCATGAAGTGGCGCATGCCAGCGTCTCCACCCGCCAGGGTATAGATCTGGAACGTGCCCATGAAGGCCCAGCGGATACCGGCGCCATAACGGATGGCGTCATCGATCTCGCCGGTGGTGGCGACACCATCGTTGACCAGATGCAGTGCCTCGCGCCACAGGGCTTCCAGCAGCCGGTCGGCAATAAAGCCGGGGACTTCCTTGCGCACCCGCAGCGGCTTCATGCCCAACTGCGTGTAAATGTGCATCGCCGTCTCGATGGCCTCCGGGCTGGTCTCTTGACCGCCCAAAACTTCTACCAGCGGCAGCAGGTATACCGGGTTGAATGGGTGGCCCACCACGCAGCGCTGCGGATGGGTGGCCGAGGCGTAGAACTCGGACGGCAGCAGGCCGGAGGTGGACGAGGCAATGATGGCCTCCGGTTTGGCCGCCGCACTGATGCTGGCGTGCAGGGCCAGTTTCAGCTCCAGCCGTTCCGGTGCGCTTTCCTGGATAAAATCGGCATCTGCCACGCAGGCCTCGATGGTGTCCATGAAGCGCAGCCGGTCTTGCGAAGCACCCGGTGCCAATCCGACCCGTTCCAGTGCTGGCCAGGCGTTGGCCACACTGGCGCGCAGCTGCGCTTCGGCCCCGGGGGCCGGGTCCCAGGCGTTGACATCCAGCCCGTGTGCCAGTGCGCGGGCAATCCAGCCCGCCCCGATCACGCCGACCCCGAGGGCGGCAAATGTTTTTACTTCTTTGATCAAAGCCATGATGTATTCCTGTGACGTAAAGGGTGGATCAGCCGCGTTTTTTCAGGCCCAGTTTCTTGCGCCCTTCTTCCGGCGTCAGGGTACGGGCACCCAGGTTCTGGATCAGGTTGTTGGCACGCTCGACCAGCGCACCATTGCTGGCAAACACGCCCTTGTCCAGATACAGGTTGTCTTCCAGCCCGACGCGCACGTTGCCGCCCAGCAGGATGGCCTGCGCCACCATCGGCATCTGCATGCGGCCAATGCCAAACCCGGCCCACATCGCACCCTCCGGCAGGTTGTCGACCATGGCTTTCATGGTGGTGGTGTCGGCCGGTGCGCCCCACGGAATACCCAGACACAGCTGAAACAGCGGCGCGTCGTCCAGCAGGCCTTCTTTCAGCAACTGCTTGGCAAACCACAGGTGGCCGGTATCAAATACTTCCAGCTCCGGCTTGACGCCCAGCTCCTGGATACGCTTGGCACCCGCCCGCAGCTGGGCCGGGGTGGAGACATAGATAAAGTCGCCGTCGCCAAAGTTGAGCGTGCCGCAGTCCAGCGTGCAGATTTCCGGCAGCAGTTCTTCCACATGGATCAGGCGTTCCAGCCCGCCGACCAGATCGGTACCGGGGCCAAACTGCATCGGTTTGTCGCCGGCGCCGATTTCCAGGTCTCCGCCCATGCCGGCGGTCAGGTTCAGGATCATGTCGACGCCGGACGAGCGGATACGGTCGACCAGCTCGCGGTACAGCGCCGGGTTGCGGCTGCCCTTGCCGGTTTCCGGGTCACGCACGTGGCAGTGCACCACGGTGGCCCCAGCTTTGGCGGCCTCGACAGCGGCTTCGGCAATCTGCTTGGGGGTGACAGGGATGGATGGATGTTTGCCAACGGTGTCACCGGCGCCGGTGACGGCGCAGGTCACAATCACATCGTGATTCATGATTCGGACTCGCTTTCAGATACGGAATGTCTTTGGGGGTGAGTGGCCCGCCCCGTGCAAGCGCACGCACGGGCCGGGACAGCTTAGTTCTTCAGGTAGGCTTTGACCGCAGCCAGACCCGGCTTGCCGTCGATGGTAGTGACACCGGCCAGCCACTGATCAAGCACCTGCGGGTTCTTTTGCAGGTAAGTCTTGGCCGCAATTTTCGGGTCGATCTTTTTCATGATCGGGTCCATGACATGGCTTTCCATGCCGGGGGTGAACTTGAGGTTGGCCACCAGTTTATTGGCGTTCGGGCACTGGGTCGGGAAGTCGTTGTTGACCACGGTATACACCTTGGAGCCGCCATAGTCAGGCCCGAACTGCTTGTCCCCGCCAGACAGGTAGGTGAGTTTCATCATCAGGTTCATCGGGTGCGGGTCCCAGGCCAGGAAGGCGACAAAGCGGTGCTGGCGGAATGCCTTGTTGGCTTCAATCAGCATGCCGGCCTCGCTGGACTCGATCAGCTTGAAGCCACCCAGCCCGAACTCGTTGTTGTCGATCATTTTCTTGATCTGGGCGTTGCCCTGGCTGCCCGGTTCAATGCCGTATATCTTGCCATCCAGCTCCTTGCGGAACTTGGCCAGATCGGCAAACGATTTCAGCCCTTTCTCAGCGGCGTATGCGGGCACTGCCAGCGTGTATTTGGCACCTTCCAGGTTAGGCGTCGGCAGTACGGTCAGCGATTTGGATTCAATGAACGGCGTGATGGCCGGGGTCTGGGACGGGTTCCAGTAACCGAGGTAGACATCCAGCTGTTTGGATTTCAGGCCGGAGAACACGATCGGCTCAGACGCGATGGTGGTGGTCGGGTTGTAGCCCAGACCTTTCAGTACCACGGACGCCATACCCGTGGTGGCGGCAATGTCGGTCCAGCCGACATCGGCAAAGCGCACGGTTTTACAGCTGTCGGCATCGGATGCCAGAACGGGGAGACCCAGTGCCAGAGATAACGCGAATGCCAACGGTTTTACACATGCTTTCATGCCCTGCTCCTCAAAAGTAAACTGCATTCAGATGTCGCCCGGGGACAGCCCGGGCCTTGAACCTGACTTAACCTGCCCACAATCAAACAAGGTAACAACGGTGTACTGTGCCGGGCGTGTTGCGGTGGCATTGCCCGGGTTCGTGATGACACTTTAAGGGAGCGGCCCGTTGCCACAGCAACTTGCAGCGACCAGCATGCAACCTGTAGCGACGTTTTGCAGAAACCGCTAAACAAGGGAGGGGGGAAGCCGGGGGAGGGTCAGTAATTAAAGCCGATCACCCCGTGGCGCCAGGCCTCGGTCTGGCGAATGATCTGCTTGTCGCGCAGATAGCGGACCACCGTCTGCACCACTTTCTGGCGGGCGGTATCCGGATGCAGGATCAGCAGGAAAGGGCGCTGCAGGTGCACCGGCAGGGCTTCGGTGGCCACGCCTGGCGGGGTGGGAAAGGCCGCCAGCCGCGGGAGGATGCTATAGCCGAGCCCCTGGCGCACCAGCGCCAGAATGCTGCTGTCGCTGGTCATCTGCCGGCTGGCCACAATGGGGTAACCTGCCTGGTGGCATTGCGCCAGCACCCGTTGCGAGGCGGCGGTATCTGCCTGAATGTAAGTGAGCGGCGCCAGCTGTGCCCAGGTGACCGGGGTGGTATAGCGTAGCGCCGTCGGCAAGATCAGCGAGAAGATGTCGTAGATATACGGTTTGCTGATCAGACCGTCCGGGATGTCGTAGCTGCTGATGCCGATATCTGCACGGCCACTGGTCATGCGCTGGTTGACGTCGCGCGAGTCATTGCTGCTGTCGTCGATCTCGATCTGGATGCCGGGGTGGTCGATGGCCAGCGCCTCCAGCACATACGGCAGCAGATGGGTGCCGATGCTGCGATAACAGGCGATACGGACAATGCCGGAGAGCCGGGCGTCAGCCTGGACCGACGGCACGATGCCGGCGGCAATGCGCAGGATCTGCCGCGCCTTCAGCAACACCTGCTGGCCGGCATCGGTTGGCGTGCAGCCGCTGCGGGTCCGCTGCAGCAGGCGGGTACCCACTACCTGTTCCAGTTCGTGGATGGCATGGCTGATGCGCGACTGGGTGCAGCCAAGCTCTATGGCGGCGGCGCTGAAACTGCCGCTATCAATGACGGCCACCAGCAGCTCCAGCTGGTTGAGCGTGAGTCTGGGCATTACCTACCTCCCGGTTAGCCATCGAAAATTTTCATGGATGTTCGCCAACTATAACAGAAATCGGTGATCCGTCAGGCCGCGGGTGCGGCACAATGCCGCTATGGGAAACAAGGAGCACGCATCATGGCAGAGATGGCATTTTTAGGCACGGTAGCCGGTTTGTATTTCCCGCTGGTGGTCAGCCCGGGGCCGAATTTTCTGGTGGTCACCCGCGCCGCCATGGGCGAATCCCGTCGCCACGGCGTGGTGACCGCCGCCGGTATTTCCAGCGGTTCGGTGATCTGGGCAACGCTGGCCGCCACCGGCATCGGCCTCTTGATGACCCATTTCAGCGGCACCCTGCGCGGCTTGCAGGGGCTGGGTGGCCTGTACCTGCTGTACATGGGGCTGATGATCTGGCGCCATGCGCGCCGGGAAGTACAGGTCGGGAGCGCCAGCCAGTCTTCCCGTACCCTGCTGCAATCCTACTGGTGCGGCCTCAGCACCTGCCTGACCAACCCGCAGGCGCTGGTGTTCTTCAGCAGCATGTTTGCCTCCGTCTTCACCCCGGATATCCCGACCTGGGCGCGGGTGGCCAGTGTGCTGACGGTGGGGACGATTTCGGTCTCGGTATACATGTCGCAAGCCACATTATTCTCCAACGCGCGCATGCGCCAGGGTTACCAGCGAGCCAAACGCTGGATTGATCTGCTCTGCGGTGGCCTGTTTGTGGCGGTGGGTATCAAGCTGGTGCGGATGGCGCTGGGGTTTTGATGGCGCAGTGGCAAGAGTGTGCTAATGGAGGGAACTCGGCTATGCATTTTGGGTAGCAATTCATGACAAAGTGCTATACTGATGGCTGGCATTAAGGTTAAACCCACGCCATAAGAGGAACGCCCTTGACCTCCGAAGTTAGAGTACTCGGTGTGAAACGCTAAACGCAAAAATGAAAGAGAGAATAATGCATTTCTTGACGAGGCTCGGACTAGTTGCAGTTACTGCGCTCATTTCACTTGGTGCAATTGCTGCACTTCTGCCGCCGCATGTAGTTGCGGCTGTCGCCCATACTCTTGAGAGCGAGGACGTTAACTTGGATGGAAGTGAGGAAGCGCAATTCGTCCGCTATGACGTCGCGGGCAAGCTGGAGTCTTTCCAGTGTCCGTCCATGACAACGTTCACTTTCTATCTCTTCCATTCAAGTACCGGCGGTATCACTGTAGGCCTATGCCCAAAAGGAGCTTTGCTTAACGAGAACATGGGCCATCAACAGGAGCAAGGATTTGAAGCCGCCGTTACGGCGGTTGGCGGCAACATAGACTATTTACGCAAATCACTGGGAGATTCTATTAGACTGCAAGTCATTCGCGAAAACGGCTATGTTTTTGTCCATCTCGCCCAATGGTTGATGTCTGGTGTAGGAGGTGTGGGCGGGCATGGTGCTGGTTTAATTGAAACACTCCTTATGATTCCCCCTAACGGCAGGACGGTCGTTTTGGTGCAAGGCGCATTGCCTCAGCATGGTTGTCCAACTGCGACCAGTCAGTCCACCCTCCCAAAGTTGCCACTTTGCGCGGATTTCCGCGGGGTAATGCGTGAGGTATCACGGCAAGCCTATGCTGCTCAGAAAAATCCACCACCACCGCCCGCATTTACACTTGAACCCTTGCGCCCAGGACAACCAACGATCTGTGACTCCATTGCTTGGGCCGTCGGAGAAGCACTCGAACAAAGCGACACAAAGAAACTTCCGGTCACTGAAACCGTTCGCTATAAGCAGTACGGAGATCAGCCAGAGGTTCAAAGCGGTATGCGTCAGGCTGCTGATGATCATGCTAAAGGGGTGAGCATCTCTACTACTGCGACCAGCGTGGGGAAAAGGTGCTATGCGAAGTACTTCTCAAAGCAGTAGTAGCATCGACGAATTCGCTTAGCCAAATTATTTGAACCAGAATATGCAGTAATAAAAAGCGCCGGTATTTCTCCCGGCGCTTAAAGTTTGCATACATCGCCATTACGTCAAAAGTGGCGGGTGTTTTTCACGATCTCACGCTACTTACTTCAGCAACGCCACATTCGCCTGAACGGCTTCGTCGGCGCACTGGGCATCCAGATGGCCGCCAGGAGCGCCGCCAATACCGATGGCGCCAATGGTCTCGTTACCTACTTTCAATGGTACACCACCACCCAGCAGCAGAAAGCCGGGGATGTCGGTCAGGTTGGCGGCACCGGGGTTCTTCTGCGCGTTTTCCATCATTGCCAGCGTTGGGGCTTTGGCAGAGACGGAGGTAAAGGCTTTGGCCTGGGCCGCGGCGATGGTGTGCGGGCCGGCGTTATCGGCACGTACAAACGCTTTCAAGAGGCCGGCGCGGTCGACCACGGCCACGCTCACTGCGTAACCTTTGGCCTGGCAGGCGGCCAGTGCGCTATCGGCAAACTGTCTGGCATCAGTTACGCTCAGGTTCTTTTCGGTCAGTACAGCGGCCTGGGTGGTAGCTGCCAATACGGTCAGGGCAAGGGCGGTCAAAAGATGCTTTTTCATGTGGGTCTCCTGTCAAATTCAGCGGGATGGAACAGTTGACAGGATAGCGGGCCGGGCCGGTTTGCGTTATACGCCCGGTCACGGTAACGGCCTCCGTAGCGATACGGTAGTGGTTGTGATTGTTTGGCCCCGCTCAGTCCAGCAGGGGCAGATATTCGCGGATCAGCTGTACCAGCGAATCGACTTCGAGCTTGATAAACACGTTGGCGCGGTAGGTTTCGACCGTGCGTGGAGACAGATTCAGCTCGCGGGCAATCACCTTGTTGGTCATCCCCTCGGCAATGCGCACCAGCACTTCCTGTTCTCGGCCGGACAGTCGGGCCAGCCGCTGGCGGGCGGCCTGAGAACCGGCATTCTGGCTGCGGGTGCGGATGTGCTGGCGCACGGCTTTCTGTACGCTCTCCAGAAAGAGGTCGTCGTCGACCGGTTTTTGCAGAAACTCCACTGCGCCGCTGATGAACGCCCGGCGGCACAGGTCGACGTTGGCATGGCCGGTGAGCATGATCACCGGCAAATCGTGTTTGGCGATCAGCTGTTCCAGCACGTCCAGCCCGCTGACGCCCGGCATGCGGATATCCAGCACCACACAACCGATGGCTTCCGGGTCGTACTGCGCCAGGAACTGGAGCGGGTCGGCAAAGCCGGCAGAGCGCAAGCCGACGCTTCTCAGCAGCAGTGCCAGAGCATCGCGGATGGCGTCATCGTCGTCGACCAGATAAATCAGCGGGGATTGGTGTTCAGTCATGACGGGTCTCCCGGGATAACGGTAACAGCAGGCTAAAGCAGGCGCCACCCGCCAGTTGGTTGGCGGCTTGCAGCTGACCGCCCATGCCTTGCGCCAGCGTATCGCACAGGCTCAGTCCCAGCCCCATGCCGCCCTGGCGGGTGGTGAAAAACGGCTGGAACAACAAGGCCAGATGCGCCGGGTCAATGCCCGGGCCGCTGTCTTGTACCTCCAGCCGATACATGCCTTGCTGCACACGGGTGACGATACGGATCTCGCCCGGCTGCTGGTGCAGGGCTTCTGCGGCATTCTGTACCAGATTATGCAGGATCTGTTCGATGGCGACGCTATCGCCCTGCGGCGTGCTGTCTGCCGCCATTTGCTGCCAGGTCAGGCGGATGCCGGCCTGTGCCAGCTCGTCTTGTCGCAGCGCCAGCAGGCGGTGGATGAGCGTGGGCACATCCACGGCGTGATGCTGTTGCCGCGGCAGGTTGCCCACGGTGTCGCGCAGGCGGCTGATGATGCCGGCTGCCCGCTTGGCCTGGGTGGCGCTGGTTTGCAGGGCATGGCGGACATGTTCGCGTTCTTCTTCATCGTCCAGCAGCCGCTCCGCTGCCTGTACATTGGTGAGGATGGCGGTCAGCGGCTGGTTCAGTTCGTGGGCAATGCCGGCGGCCATTTCGCCCAGCCGGCCCAGCTGGTGCAGGGCGGCCAGCCGGTTGCGTTCCGCCGTCTGGCGTTGCTGCTGGCGAAATACAAAGCGGCTGCGCCACCAGGCCAGCCCCAGCGCCAAGGCCAGGCTGACCATCAGCGCGGTCAGCCACGGTCCTTGCACCAGCGACATCCGGTAGGCGCTCTGAAAGCCAAAGCTCTGCCCGCCCACCTGTAGATGCTTGTCCAGCTGCATGCCCCAGCCCAGCGTATCCGGACGACGCTGCAACAGGGTCACGCTGCCGCCGGGCAGGGTCACGCGTACCGTATCCAGCCGGGCCGGCCATTCCGTGGCGGCCAGCCAGCGGCGGGCATCCAGCAGCAGACACCAGCCGGAGGCATCCACCAGCCAGTAACGATAGGCATCTACGGCCAGCGTGACCGCCTGCTGCCGGTGACGTGCCTGTGTCAGCGCCGGCAACAGCCCGGCCGGTGCTGGCACGGTACCCTGCCATTGCTGCGGACCCCGAAAACCCAGCCCGGCCAGCTGTGGCATGGCGGGTTGCAGACCGGTGAGGAGGGGCTGTGGCGGCGTGGTTGGACGGATCAGGGCCAGGGTGGCCAGCACGGCTTCCTGTTGCGCCAGTTTCTGGCTCAGCAGGCGATAACCGATACTGCTGTCCTGGCTGAACAGCCCGCGCTGGTTGCCATAATCCAGCAGATACAGGCCGCTGCCGGCGAGCAGACTGGCCAGCAGCCACGCGGCCAGCCAGCGGAAGGGTGGGATGGGTTTCATCAATCCATTATGGCACAGCGGCCGGATGCGTTTCGCTTCCGTATGGCTACGGAGGCTGCTACCTGCGTGTTACCGGTAAATCAGCACATAGCTCTTGCGCACGGTTTCCTGGATGTCCCACACGCCGGTGCTGTTGGCGGGGAGCAACAAGGCATCGCCGCCCTGAATCTGGATGGGTTCGCCGCCATCCGGGGTAAAGGTACAGCGGCCGCTGATGAAGTGGCAGAACTCCTGTTCCTTGATCTGGCGTACCCAGCGGCCGGGGGTGCACTCCCAGATGCCGGTTTCGACGCCGTCCTGGCGCTCGACCGCGTGCACCGAGGTGACCGACACGGGCGTGCCCAGCGGCACAGCGACCGGAGCGCTGTCGGTGAGGGAGAAACGGGCGGTGTCAGTAAAGCGGGTAATGTTCAAGGGATGTCCTTTCAGGTGAACGAGTGATGGTGTGCCGGCTCAGCACATCAGGCTTTCCATGCGTCTGGCCAGCGCCATCGCCATTTTCCGGCGCCAGGCCGGGGTGTGCGGGTTGGCCAGTGTCTGGTCTTCGTGCACAAAGCTGCGGATGATGCTGTTGTAACCCAGCCAGCGCAGCGGTTCGGGTTCCCATTTGGCCAGCGACCGGACGGGTTTGTCGCCCAGCACCCACGGCTGGCGGGTCAGGCGGGTATCGTTGCCCAGAATCAGGTCGGCCAGGGTCCGGCCACCCAGGTTGGTGGCGGCCACGCCTTCGCCGCCATAGCCGCCGGATAGCGCAATGCGTTGCTGGCGGTCGCACAGCATGTGTGGCTGGAAGCGGCGGGCCATGCCCAGATTGCCGCCCCAGCGATGGGTGATTGTGACGTTTTTCAGGATCGGGAACATCTCGCCCATCAGGTAACGGCGCAGGCCGACTTCGTCTTCGCTCAGGTTGAAATCGGTACGCAGCTGGCCGCCAAAACGGTAACCGCCACGGGCGCCAAAAATCATCCGGTCGTCGTTGGAACGCTGGCCGTAAGTCACCTGACGGCTGCTTTCGCCAAAGGCCTGCCCGCGATCGAGCCCGATCTCTGCCCAGACGCTGGCGGGCAGGGGCTCGGTGGCGATCATCAGGCTTTGTACCGGCAACTGGTACTTGCCCAGCGGTGGCAGCGAGGCGGCGTAGCCTTCTACCGCCGGGATGACCCACTCGGCGCGGACGGTGGCCGCTGCCGTGGTGACCTGCCCGGTTTGCCAGCCGGTGACCCGGGTTTGTTCAAAAATCTGCACGCCGAGCTTTTCCAGCGTGCGGGCGAGGCCGCGCGCCAGGCTGGCCGGCTGGATGGTGGCCACATGGGGCGAGAACAGGGCCCCGAAGGCGCGGTCCACCCGCAATTGCGCTGCCAGCTCGCTGGGGTTGAGCCAGTGGTAGTCGGCCTCGGTGTAACCCAGGCTGTGCAGGGTTTTTAGCCACTGGCGCATGCGGGCTTCCTGCTCCGGGTAGCGGGCTGCACAATACAGCACGCCGCCTTTGCGGAAGTCGCAGGCAATCTCTTCTTTTGCTACGACCCGGCCGATTTCATCGGGAATGTCTTGCAGCACGGCATGCATGTCGTGGCGCTCTGCTTCCGGCAGTCTGGCCAGCATGCGCTCTTCACCCAGAAGGCCGCCGATCACCCAGCCGCCATTGCGGCCAGAGGCGCCAAAGCCGGCCATTTCCGCTTCCAGAATGGCAATCCGCAGCGACGGTTGCTGCTGCTTCAGGTAGTAGGCGCTCCACATGCCGGTATACCCGGCGCCGATGATGGCAATGTCCACGTCCAGGTCGTGTTGCAGGGCGGGTCTCGGGGTCAGCGGTTCGTCCTGCTGGGTCATCCAGAAGCTGATATTGCGCCAGTCGGTCATGGGTCACTCCGTTCGGGTTGCGGGGGCGAGGGCGGTTGTCCGTCTGCCAGCACACCGGATGTGCCGCGCAGACGGGTAAGTGTGTGCTGATGTTAAGCGGGTGTGGCAGGTTTGTCTTCCGTGCGTGTCCGCTCGGAAAGTGACTTGAGGTAAGCCTTGGGCGATTGCCCGGTATGGGCACGGAAACAGCTGTAAAACACCGATAAGGAATTAAAGCCGGCCTGAAACGCCAGTGTATCGACCGGCTGGCCGGGTTGCTCGGCCAGCATGCGCAGCAGGTATTGCAGGCGGGCCTGGTTCATGAAGCGGTAAAAGGTTTGCCCGAACACCTGGTTCAGCAGGTAGGAAATCTGGTTGCGGGTAAAGCCGGTGGCGTCCGCCACTTGCTGCAGGTTCAGGTCCGGTTGCAGAAACGGCTGCTGGCGGTTGACGTAATCCTGCAGCGTCTGGGCCATGAACCCCAGTTGCCGGGCAGACAGGCCCAGCCGTTGCAGTGCGGGGCGCAGATCGCTGTGGGGCCGGCTGCTTTGCAGGTCGCTGACCAGCGTGGCGTATTCCTTCACGCGCCAGATCTTGCCGTCCCGCACGACAATGGATTCGCTGCTGTGGTAGGAAAACAGTCCTTTGGCACTGCGGATGGTGATCTGGTACTGAATGAAGGCGGTATCACCATCTGCGCGGATGCGGTCGGTATGCTCCAGTGACTCTTGCGGTCCGCGCGGCAGGCAACTGCTGACATACGCCCGCAGGTCTTGCAGATGCATGACCCGGTTCTGGAAAAAGTTGAAGTACTCGATGTCCGGATGATACAAGGCCATGATGGCCTCCAGGTCGCGCTGCTTCCAGGCCAGATGGGACTGCAGCGCCACCGCACGGGTGGCTTCCGTCAGGGCGGCATCAACGGGCAGCTGGTTTACGGACATGGGCAGAATCCATCGGGACAGAACACCCTACTATGCCCGCATGCCGCAACTGCGGTCAATGGGGATGCGGCATCAGGTCTGGCTCAGCTGTTCGTACACGGTATTGCAAATGCGGGACAGATCGGCACGGTCCAGATTGCCGGACAGCGCATAGCCAAACGGCCCGTCTATCCAGTAAAACACGCTGACCTTGCCCTCCTTGAGGAAGCGGAACCCGGTGTCCCGGTTGGCACTTTGGCCCTTGGTTACGTACAGGGTCAGCCGCTGGCCGCTGCTGTCCTGATACATGAACTGCGCCACCGGGCCAGTTTCTCCGGGCAGCAGCCGGCCGCCCATCAGGTCAAAACCGTGCGCCGACAGGCGCGGGGCGTGGATCGGGCTGCCGATGCGTTTGGACAGCCACTTTACCAGCTGAGCTTCCTGATCTGCGCTGACTTCGACCGGGTGCTTGACCTCCGGGGTAAACACCGCGTGAGCCAGCACTGCCTGGTGCACGAACCCGCTGGCGTCGCCAGCGTCGGACAATAATGCCGGTTGGGTCAGCGCCTGCCCGTGCAAGAACCATCCCAGGCTGCCGCTGACCACGGCAATGGCCAGCCCGGCCGCCAGTTGCAAGAACCAGCGCGGCCTGGCATCACGGCTCACAGGGGCAGCGACGACATCAGGAGCCGGCCGCCGGCGCAGGTGTTCTGGTACCGGCTCATGAATGACCGGGTCGAACAGCGTCTGGATTTGCTGTTTGTGCTGCCGATAGGCGTCCAGCCGGGCCTGTTCCTCCGGATGCCCGGCGAGGTAGGCGGCAACCTCGGCCTGATCCTCGACAGGCAGCTGGCCATCCAGCCAGGCATGCAGATCGGTTTCCGGAATCCGTTGGGTACTCATTTCACCACCTTCAACGCAGGGGCGCCCGGCTGACCTTCCAGCAAGGCATGCAGGCGCGCGCGTGCCCTGGACAACCGGGACATCACGGTGCCGACCGGAATGTGCAGGGCCTCTGCTACCTGTTCGTAGCGCATGTTTTCCAGCGCCACCAGCAGCAACACTTCGCGCTGGTCCACCGGCAGCAGCATCAGGGCAGTTTCCATGTCTCGCATTTCCAGTCCGGCAGACGGGTTGTTGACCGCCGCATTCATCAGGGTATCTTCATCCAGTGCATCGCACGCTGGCGGCTGGCGGCGCAACCGGTCTACATGCAGGTTATGCATGATGCCAAACAGCCAGGCCCGCATGTCGGTACCGGCCTGCCAGCTGGCGAGCCGGTCCCAGGCGCGCTCCATGGTGTCCTGCACCAGATCGTCGGCGTCCTCGCGCCGCCCCACCAGCGCGCGCGCATAGCGGCGCAGGCGGGGGATGCAGGCCAGCAGGCGTTCGTGGGTATCGTGCATGGTGACCCCGGGTTACACACTACACCGGTGTGCGGGCGGACTGGACTGCATGGCGGACCTTTGCAGGTTAACGGTTAACAAAACGGCAATGCATCACTGACAGCGGGTCAGGTTTAGTAGCCGCTTTCAGAGATGACGTGCCAGACGCCCTTCATGTTGTCGCCGGTACGGTCACCGGGTTTGCTGTCGCCGACAAACAGGTACATGGGCTTGCCTTCGTAGGCAACCTGTTTGCTGCCATCCTTGCGGATGACCACAGAATACGGGTCAGACACTTTCCACATACCCACCATGACCGGAGGCCAGTTCATGGCGCACTGGTCATAACAGTTGCTCTGGTCTTTGCCATCCTTATCAAAAGTATAGAGGGTCATGCCGGCATCGTTGACCAGAATGCCATTCATTTTTTTCGGCATGCCATCGGCCATAGTCAGACTGGAGATCAGTAGCATCCCTGCCACGGCAGATTTCATCAGAAGCGAGGCGTTCATTGCAGACTCCTTGGTGCGAAACACATTATTCGGGTTGACCTGTCAGCCGTGCGCGCGGCGCGCCAACACGGGCTTGTACATGGGTAAACGCAAACAATGGCTCGTTTATTCCCGTGCTGACAAAATAAATCTGCATATTTTCTGCGGTGGTCGTGACGTTCTATGCAAAACGGGCATGCCAGTGCTCACTGGCATGCCCGTCAGGCAGTGTTAGCGGATACCGCTTACGGCAACGGTTTGTAGGCCATCACTTCGATTTCCACCTTGCAATCCACCATCATGTCGGCGCGCACGCAAGAACGGGTAGGCGGGTTTTCCGGAAAGTATTCCTGATACACGCGGTTAAAGCTCCAGAAGTCGCGCGTATCGTCCAGCCACACGGTGGCTTTCACTACGTCCGCCAGCGTGCAGCCGGCCATGGCCAGAACCCGCTCGATGTTCTTGAAGGTCTGCCGCGTTTGCGCCTCGATGCCGCCTTGCTCAATCTCGCCACGTTCGTTCATGGCCACCTGGCCGGAGACAAACACAAAATCGCCGGCACGGATGGCGGGTGAAAACGGCAAACGCTGGCCGCCCGCCCCGGACGGGACGGCCCCATAAATGATTTTTTCCTGACTCATGTTGTCCTCTTCAAACGGTTTGCTGCAACAGGGGGTCTCACCAGGGCGTTACTTCACGGCACCCAGCGCCAGACCCTTGACCAAAAAGCGCTGCAACCAGGCAAACAGGATGGACACCGGCAGGGTAGCTGCCAGCGTGGCTGCCATCACCAGATGCCATTCCACCGTGTAACGCCCGGCGACCAGATCGGTAATCTGTACCGTCAGGGTCTTGTTTTCTTCGGAACGGATCAGCGTGTACACCACCGCAAATTCGTTCCAGGCGTTGATGAAGGTAAAGATGGCCGTGACCACCATGGCTGGCACCGCCAGCGGCAAGAACACCTTGAACACGGCGCGGATCTTGCCGCAGCCTTCCAGCCAGGCAGACTCTTCCAGGTCACGCGGGATGGTGGCAAAGTAAGACGACATCATCCACACCGCAAAGGCGATGTTAAACGCCGCATAGGCCACAATCACGCCGATATGCGAATCCACCAGGTTCCCGTCACCGTACGGGATCATCGACGCCAGCCGGAACAGGCCCAGTACCAGCAGGATCGGCGACAGCATCTGGGTCACCAGCAGGAACTGGCGGTAAAAACCCTTGCCGCGGAACGGAAAGCGCGCCAGCGCGTAGGCCGCCGGAATACTCACCGCAATCGCCAGCAGGGTGGAGCTCAGGCTGACGATCAGGCTGTTTTTCAGCGCCACGCCAAATTTGGCCGCCTGCCACATGTCGGCAAAGTTTGCCCAGCGGAAGTGGCTGGGCCACCAGCGGGCCGGGTAGGTAAACACTTCTTCGGGTGGTTTCACCGCGGTAAAGAACATCACCGCAAACGGGAAGATGATCACCAGCAACAAGGGAGACAACGCTACCCAGCAAATCAGACTGCGACGCAGTTTGGTTTTATCCAGCACCATCACGCTTCTCCACTTTCTTTCGGTTGCATCCGGATATACAGGCCGGTAAAGATCATCAGCATTGACAACATCACCAGCGAAATGGCGGCGGCTTCGCCGGGACGTCCCAGCCGGAAGCCCAGTTCGTACAGATAGGTCACCAGAATGTGGGTCGAGTTGCTGGGGCCGCCCTGGGTCATGACCCAGATGATCGGGAACGAGTTGAACACGTAAATCACGTTCAGCACGATGGCCATGTTGATGAACGGACGCAGCAGCGGCAGCGTCAGCTTGCGGAACATCTGCCACGGCGTGGCACCGTCAATGCGGGCGGCTTCGTAGATGTCGCCGGGCACCGAGGACAGGCCGCCCAGAAAGATGGTCACGGTAAACGGGACCGACACCAGGATACCCACCATGATTTCGACCGGGAACGCCCATTCGGCAGTGGCCAGCCAGTGGATGGGGCCGCTGATGATGCCGAGTTTTTGCAGGGTCACGTTGACCATGCCGTATTCGTCGTTAAAGGCCCAGCGCCAGACAATGGCGGTCATGGTCAGCGACACCGACCAGGGCAGCATGACCACCGTACGGGCAATGCCGCGGCCGTAAAAATCCTGGTGCAGGATCAGCGCTACCGGCACGGAGACCAGCACCGTCCCGCCGACCACGCTGACGGTCCAGATCAGGGTGCGCCGCAGCACATCCATGAACACGGGGTCTGCCATGACTTTCAGAAAATTGGTCAGTCCGTTGAAGTCCCGGATCATGCCGAAACGGGAGACATCATGTACCGACTGGAAAACGATATTGAAAAACGGGTAGCTGATGATGAACAGCGCCAGTGCAAAACTGGGCATGATCAGTAGCCATGGCATCATGGGCCGGCTGGATGCAGATTGCGTCATAGGAGCAAAGCCTTAAATCACCTCGGAAAAACCAGCCGCCCAAGGGACGGCCGGATCTCCGGATATTGCTAAAGACAGAGATACCGCCCCCGGAAAGGGGACGGTATCTGGCTGGCAAGGGTTACTGGCCGAGGGCCTTGTTGGCGTCTTCGGCGGCTTTCTTCAGGGCATCGGCCGGTTTGGCTTTGCCCAGATAAACGGCTTGCATGGCATCGCTGACGGCTTTGGCGGTGTCTTCCCACCCGGTTACTGTAGGGGCAAAGCGGGCGTGAGGCAACAGGGCCACGAACGCTTTGGTATCCGGATCGGCAAACTGTGGTGCTGTCGCTTCTTCCTTGGTGGTTGGCAAGAAGCCTTCACCGCTGGTAAACGCCACGCGAGGTGCCTTGGTGAACAGGTAGTCCAGGAACTTCCAGGCGGATTTCTTCACTTTGGAGTTCTTGAACATCACCATGGAGTCTGTCACCGCGTAAGTCGCATTGGTGGTACCCATCGGGATTGGCGCAATGCCGTACTGCAGGTTAGGTGCTTCTTTCTTGATCTGCTTGGCCAGGAACGGGGCAGAGATGGCCATGCTGACGCGACCCTGCTTGAACAGGTTCTGTACGTCTTCGCGGCTGTAGTTGGTCACGCCCGGCTGGGTCAGGCCCTGGTCGATCATGGATTTGTACAGGGTAGCGGCCTTGATGCCGGCAGGGGAAGCAAACGCGGCCTTGCCGTCTTTGCCGACGACTTCACCACCGTTGGTCCACAGGCCGTAGTACCAATACACATCGGTTTCGATCTCTTTACCCTGCAGACCAAACCCGTAAGAACCGGCGGCCTTGATCTTTTTGGACGCGGCAATCACGTCAGCCCAGGTTTTCGGGCCGTTCGGGAAACCGGCCTTGGCCAGCTGCTCTTTGTTGTAATACAGCGCACGGGCAGAGGCGGCAATCGGCAGGCCGTAAGTTTTGCCGCTGATCTGGCCCGGTGCCAGGAAGGCGCCGATGAAGCGGTTCTTGAACGATTTGTCCATGTAGCCGTCCAGCGGCTCGGCTACGTCGTCTTTCACGAAGTCCAGCAGCCAGCGGGTACCGATGATGGCCAGGTCGGCGTTGCTGCCGCCGGAGATGTCCGTTTGCAGTTTTTGCTGCAGGGTATCCCAGTTCACCATTTCAATCTTGATGTCGGTGCCCGGGTTGGCCTTGGTAAAGGCTTCCGCCATTTTCTTGAAATACGGCTCGGTCTGGTCGCTGTAATACGCCACCGTGACACGGACGGTATCGGCATGCGCCATCGGGGCCATGATGCTGGTCACACATGCTGCGGTCAGCGCCAGCGCCATTTTTGTCAGTTGTTTGGTTTTACGCACTTCCATCTCTCCTCCTGGGTAAAAATCAATGCACAGGATGGGCTTGCACCATGCAATCACACCTTGTGAAATTAATTTACATGCAAAGCAAATGTGGTTCGTATTGGTATCTAACTGGTATCTAACAAGTATTGGCGGTGCTTACAGAATCATGGTGTTCCGCCCCTGCTGTGCTGCTACCATGAATTTTTACTGATAGCTGAAAAATATTCAATCTAAACAGTGCATATACTCGCATGAAACTTAGTTTGTTCGATGAAAGAAAAAATGTCAACAATATTTTTGTTCCAGAACTAAGTCGAATATTTTTTATTCAATTGGTACTAAAAATCGCTTGCAATTTAAAATTTCAGGTCTCTATAATTTGTAGGAAATTTACAAGGACGAAAGAAATGCACACGCAAACCCGGGGGGATTCCTTGCGGTCCATCTATACCTATCCGTGGGATCTGTTCGATACGGGCGTCAGCAATTTTGTGGATGAAGCCCTGGCGCTGAACCTGAACGGCGTGACGCTGGCCACCAGTTATCACGCCGGCAAGTTCCTGCGGCCGCAGGCCCGCCAGGGGGCGGTGGTGTTTCCGGAAGACGGGGTGGTGTATTTCGAACCGGATGCCGGTGGCTATGAAGAAGTCCGGCCGCTGGCGCACAGCAACCCGGTGCTGCGCAAAGGGCTGGATGCGGTACTGGCGGATGGCCGCCTGTCGGTGCATGGCTGGACGGTGTTGCTGCACAACAGTCGTCTGGGGGCGATGTTTCCGCAGTACACCTGCCAGAACGCCTTTGACGAATCGTATGTCTACAGCCTGTGCCCGATGCAGCCGGCGGTGATGGCGTATGCCGTCAACCTTTGCCGGGACCTGGGCGCGCAGTACCCGCTGGCGAGCCTGGTGCTGGAAACCCCGGGCTGGTTGCCGTTTGCCCATGGTTACCACCACGAGTTTGCGCAGGTGAAGTCCAACGTCTGGCTGGACGGCCTGCTGGGTACCTGTTTCTGCCCGGCGTGTCTGCATGCCTTCCGTCTGGGCGGGCTGGATGCCGGGGCCATCAAGACCTGGACCGCGGCACGCATCCGCCAGTATTTTGCCGCTTGCGATGAGACCGGTGCCGATCAGGCAGCCGCCTGGATCAGTGCCGACCTGCTGCAGGATGAGGCATGGCGGGCGGTGCAGCAGATCCGCCAGCAGCGCGTCACCGAGCTGGTGCAGGCCATCCGGCAAGCGGTACCGGCACGCACACAGTTAACGGTGATCCCGACGGTGCAGCGGCCCACGGCGATGTGCTGGCAGGAAGGCAGCGACCTGGCCGCGCTGGCGCAAGTGGCCGACCGGCTGGAGATTCCGTTTTACGAGCCGTCTGCTGCCCGGGTGGTGGCAGACGCCATGCACTGCCTGACACGGGTGGCGCCAGAGAAGGTCCGCGCCATTCTGCGGCCGGGCACGCCGGATCTGGGTGACGGCCGCGAGCTGGGGGAGGCTTTGCAAGGCTTGGCGCAACAGGGGGTGACAGAGTTCGCCTTTTATAACTACGGATTGCTGGGCACGCGCCGCTTACAGGCACTGGGGCAGCAATTGGCACATTTTCACGGGGTAAGGTCATGAGTCGGATTACGTTAATCACGGGCGCGGCAGGGGGTATCGGCAAAAGCCTGTGCCGGCATTTTGTGGCGGCGGGCGATACCGTGCTGGCCCAGGACCGCGATGCGGCAGGGGTGCAGGCGCTGGTGGATGAGCTGGGTGCGGCCCGCTGTCTGCCGGTCATTGCCGACCTGACCGACGGCGCCGATTTGCGCCAGGCGCTGGCGGCGGTGACCCGCCAAACCGGCCCGGTCGAAGTGCTGGTGGCCAATGCGGGCACCGCCGAAGGCCTGACACTGGAAACCACCACCGGCGACGCATGGCGCCGGGATATGGACATCAATCTGAACGGTACCTTCGAGACGGTGACCGCGGTGCTGCCGGGCATGAAAGCCATGGGACGTGGCCGGCTGATCCTGATCGGCTCGGTCAATGGCATGACGGCGCTGGGCCACCCGGCCTACAGCGCGGCCAAGGCGGGGCTGATCAGCTATACCAAGGCGTTGGCGATGGAGTACGGCAAGTACGGCATTCGCGCCAACATCATTTGTCCGGGCACGGTCAAGACGCCGGCCTGGCAAGCCCGGGTGGACAAAAACCCGCACGTGTTCGATGACCTGAAAAAATGGTATCCGCTGCAGGATTTTGCCAGCCCGGAAGACATCGCCGCTGCGGCCGGGTTTCTGGCGTCGGACGCTGCGCGCATGATTACCGGAGTGGCTTTGCCGGTGGACGGTGGTCTGATGGCCGGCAACCGGGTCATGGCAGAAGAATTGACACTGGAAGCCATCTGAGGCGGAAAGTGTGATCCCCTGACCCGTTCGGGGTCAGGCAATGCACAAGCCCCCGGGCAGAATGCCGCAAGGCGCCCGGGGCAACAGGTTAATACAGGAGAGAGGCAATGGCAGCAGTACAGCTGGACGGGATTTTCAAGCGTTATGGCGACACACAGGTGGTGCACGGGGTAGACCTGCAGATTGAGGATGGCGAATTTGTGGTCTTGGTTGGCCCGAGTGGCTGCGGTAAAACCACCCTGATGCGCATGGTCGCCGGGCTGGAAGACATCAGCGGCGGCAACCTGCTGATTGGCGGAGTACGGGCCAACCAGCTGCCGCCGCAAAAACGCAATATTGCCATGGTGTTCCAGAGCTATGCCCTGTACCCGCACCTGAGCGTATTCGACAACATTGCCTTTGGTCCCAAATTGCGCAAGGAGCCGGAGTCGGTCTTCCGTCCGCGTATCGAGGCCGCGGCCAAGATGCTGAACCTGACCCCGTATCTGGAACGCCTGCCGCGTGCCCTGTCGGGCGGCCAGCGCCAACGGGTGGCCATGGGGCGTGCCGTGGTGCGCGAACCGTCGCTGTTCCTGTTTGACGAGCCATTGTCCAACCTGGACGCCAAGCTGCGGGTGCAGATGCGCACCGAGATCAAGGCATTGCATTTGCGCCTGAAAAACACCGTGATCTATGTGACCCACGACCAGATCGAGGCCATGACCATGGCCGACCGCATTGTGGTGATGAACGCCGGCCGCATCGAGCAGGTCGGCCGGCCGCTGGAACTGTACGACCGGCCAGCCAACCTGTTTGTGGCGGGCTTCATCGGTTCTCCGTCCATGAACTTCATCGAGGGCACGGTCGCGGCGGGTGATAACGGCCCGGTACTGCTGACCGAGGGCGGAGGCGCCTTCCCGTTGCCGGCAAGTGCCGCGCAACCGGGGCAGAAGGTGACGCTGGGTATTCGTCCGGAACATATCGACACCGTGAGCAGCGGGCCGATTACCGCCAACGTCAACGTGGTGGAGCCGACCGGTGCCGAGACGCATTTTTACGGCAAGATTGCCGATGTGGCCATTTGCGTGGCCGCGCATCGCCGGCTGGACGTGGCGCCGGGGCAGCAAGTCCATCTGGCGTTCCCGCTCGACAAGATTCACCTGTTCGATACCCCCTCCGGCCAGCGGATCAACGACTGAAAGCAGATACCGATCATGAGAACGACCCCCGCGCTGGATGTATCCGGCCTGAATCAGCAAACCCTGTTGCCGGGCTGCAAAGGCCTGCCCCTGAATGCACCGCTCCGCCAGTCGGAGGTGGGGGCGCAGGGCTGGCATATCCTTTCTGGCGATGTGTCTTACCCGGTGGCGGTCCTGAAAGAAAGCCGCTTGCAGTACAACGCCGACTGGATGCGCCGCTTCTGCGAGCAGATGGGGGCGGTGCTGGCGCCGCACGGCAAAACCACCATGAGCCCGCAACTCTTTGACCTGCAGCTGGCCAGCGGCGCGTGGGGGATTACCCTGGCGACGATGGCGCAGGTGCAGGTGGCTTACCGCTTTGGCGTGCGCAAGATGCTGGTGGCCAATCAGCTGGTGGCCCCGGCCGACATCCGTGCCGCCCTTCATCTGCTGCAACAGGACCCAGCGCTGGAGCTGATGGTGCTGGTGGACTCTGCAGCCGGCGTGGAACGTCTGGCCCGTGCCACCCGCGAGGCCAAGCTGGCACGGCCGCTGGGGGTACTGGTGGAACTGGGTCTGACAGGCGGGCGTACCGGCTGTCGCGATGCAGACGAAGTGTTGCAACTGGCCAGCCAGGTGCACGCCGCCCCGGGGCTGGTGCTGGCCGGGATCGAAGGATATGAAGGGCTACTGGTCAGCGCGCATCGCGCGGATGACCTGCCCAAGGTACGGGCATTTGTCGATCTGCTGTGCGAGATTACCCGTCGCTGCGACGCCGCCGGTCTGTTTGGCGGCACGCAGATCGTCCTGTCGGCCGGCGGCTCGGCCTATTTTGATCTGGTCGCCAACGGCTTCATGCAGGCCAGCGGTTTGTCCCGTCCGGTCTTGCCGCTGCTCCGCAGCGGCTGTTACCTGACCCACGATCACGGTTTCTACCACGGACTGATCGACGAAATGCGCGCCCGCCAGCCGGGCTTGCCGGCGGGTGGCCTGCTGCCGGCGCTGGAAGTCTGGAGCATGGTGCAGTCACGCCCGGAACCGACATTGGCGATCCTGACCATGGGCAAGCGCGATGCCTCTTACGACATCGACCTGCCCATCCCCGCCTGGTACCACCGCCCAGGCCAGACCGGTACGCCGCTGGCGCTGGACGCCGGTTTCCGCATCGAGAAAATGAACGACCAGCACGCCTATCTGCGCCTGCCGGACGGCCACCCGGTCAGCCAGCAACTGGCGGTAGGTGACCTGATCGGTTGCGGCATTTCGCACCCGTGCACCACCTTTGACAAATGGGCGGTGCTGCCGGTCGTGGATGATGCATACGCCATCCGCTCGGTGGTGAATACCTTCTTTTAATGACGTGACAGACGCACCGCCCAGCAGGAAAGCCGAGATGCCGGATACCAATCTGATACCGCTGATCCAGGACCACCTGCCCACCTTGCGGCCGGCCGAGCGCAAAGTGGGCGAGACCATTCTGGCCGACATTGATTTTGCCATTCACGCCAGCATTGCCGAACTGGCGCAGCGGGCCGATGTCTCTGAGCCCAGCGTGACCCGTTTCTGCCGTGCCATCGGCTGCCAGGGCTTGCGTGCCTTCAAGGTGCGGCTGGCGCAAAGCGTGGCCGGCGGCTTGCCGTACGCGTCCGAGACGGTAGAGGTCAGCGACGATACGCTGACCCTGATGAACAAGGTGTTTGATGCCGTCAACGACACCATGGCCTTTGCCCGCAATCATCTGGATTCGCACGCTTTTGAAGCCGCCATCGAGGCATTGAGCAAGGCGCCGCGCATCTACTTTTTTGGCGTGGGGGCGGGGTCCGGCGTGGTGGCCGAAGACGCCTACCTGCGCTTTCTGCGACTGGATATTGCCGCCAGCGCCTTTACCGACGGCCACTTGCAGCGGTTGTCGGCGGGCCTGCTGGAACCGGGCGATGTGGCCTTCGGCATTTCGCTGTCGGGCCGCAGCCAGGAAATCATCGACAGCCTGAAAATTGCCCGCCAATGCGGCGCCACCACCATTGCGCTGACCAGCGTCGGCAGCGCACTTAGCTGGGTGGCCGACATCCCGCTACTGGTCCGGCTGCCGCAGCATACCGACCCTTACACTCCCGGTGTATCGCGGCTGGTGCACCTGGGCATCATGGACATTCTGGCCATCGGTACCGCGCTGCGCCGCGGGCCGCGCATCATGGAAAAAATCCGCCGCGCCAAAGCCCTGCTGGACCCGCACCGCGCCGCTAACGACACCCCTTCGGAAGATGCTTGACCATGACCGACACCCCAAACGAATGCCTGATCCGCCACGCCACCGTCTATGACGGCAGCGGTTGCGCCCCTTACGCCGCCGACGTGCTGTGCCGCGGCGGCCTGATCGCCGCCATTCTGCCACCCGGCAGCGGGCACGCAGCACAAGTGATCGACGCCAGCGGCCTGGCCTTGTCGGCCGGGTTTATCGACGTACATACCCACGACGACAGACAAGTGATGATTGCGCCAGACATGCAGGCCAAGCTGTCGCAAGGGGTGACGACCGTCATCACCGGCAATTGCGGCATCAGCCTGGCGCCGTGGGTGGCTGACACAGCGCCGCCCGCGCCGCTCAACCTGATCGGCGGGCAGGACGATTACCGTTACCCTTCTGTTCAGGCGTATATGGAGGCCGCCGATGCCGCCCAGCCAGCCGTCAACCTTGGCGTGCTGATCGGGCACTCTACCCTGCGTGTCAACGCCGTGGCCGACACCGGTCAACCGGCCAGTGCGGCGGAAGTGGTGCAGATGCAAGCCCTGCTGAGTGAGGGCATGCGGGCCGGCGCACTCGGGTTCAGTTCCGGGCTGTTTTACCCGACCAGCAGTGCCGCCGGTAACGACGAGGTGATTGCGCTGGCCAAGGTGTCTGCCGCGCACGGCGGGGTGTATACCTCGCACATCCGTGACGAATACAACGGCGTGGTCGATGCCCTGCACGAAGCGTGCGACGCCGGCGAGGCCGCCGGTTTGCAGGTGGTGCTGTCGCATCACAAGTGCGCCGGGCCGGCCAACTGGGGTCGCAGTGGCGAAACCCTGGCGGTGGTCACGGAACGCCGGCACCGCCACCCGGTGGGGCTGGACGCCTACCCTTATACAGCCGGTTCCACCACCCTGAATCCGGACTACGTGGACGGCGTGATCGACATCATGGTCAGCTGGTCGGTGCCGCATCCGGAACACGCTGGCCGCTATCTGAAAGAGATTGCCGACGACTGGGGTGTCGACCAGAAAGAAGCCGCCCGCAGGTTGTTGCCGGCCGGGGGCATTTATTTCCAGATGCGCGAAGACGATGTACGCCAGATTCTGGCTTACCCGCATACCATGATCGGCTCGGACGGGCTGCCGCACGACGCGCACCCGCACCCGCGCCTGTGGGGTACCTTCCCGCGGGTGCTGGGGCATTACTGCCGCGAGCACGGCCTGTTTCACCTGAGCGAAGCCATCCGCAAGATGACCACCTTGTCGGCCGACACCTTTGGCCTGCGCCGGCGCGGACGGGTACAGGCGGGGTGCGCGGCTGATCTGGTGCTGTTTGACCCCGCAACGGTCAAGGATGCCGCTACCTTTGCCGACCCCAAACAGGCGGCACTCGGCATCGTGCACGTCTGGGTGAACGGCGTGCATGCACTGGCCAACGGCCGCTTGACCGGCCAGCGCGCCGGGCGCGTGCTGAAACGCGATCAGGAACGTTTTTCCGGAGCACCGGCATGAGCACCGCACTGATCGGTATCGACTGGGGTTCTACCCATGCCCGGGCATTCCGCTATGACCGCAGTGGCCAATGCATCGAAACCCGGCGATCAGATGCCGGAATTACCCGCTGTCCGGCGGGCAGCATCCCCGGCATCCTGCTGGATGAACTGACAGACTGGCTGGCCGCCGCACCGGATGTGCCGCTACTGGTGTGCGGCATGGCCGGCAGTGCGGTCGGTTGGCAGGAAGTGCCCTACGTGCAGGCGCCGGTCGGGCTGAGCGGGCTGGTGGACGGTCTACGGGTATTTGCATACGCGGGGCGGCAGGTTGGCATCGTGCCCGGGGTCGCCGGTTTTTGCGACAAGGCCGGGTTTACCGACGTGATGCGTGGCGAGGAAACCCAGTTTGTCGGCCTCTCTGACACCTTGCCGGTGCTGATTGCACCGGGTACGCACAGCAAATGGATCGAAGGCGGGCCGGACGGCATCACCGCACTGCACACCTTTATGACCGGGGAAATGTACGCCCTGCTGCGGCAGCATAGTCTGGTCGGGCGGGTGTGTGCCGATGCCGATTGGGATGAGGCGGCGTTTCAGGAAGGCTTGTCGGTGGCGTCAGTGCATCCGGACTGGCTGAACCAGCTGTTTGGCGTGCGTGCCCGTGGCGTGCTGGGCGAGCGTACCCCGGCGGCACTGTCGTCGTGGTTGTCCGGGCTGCTGATCGGTTACGAGATGGTGCAGGGGTTGCAGCGGCTGGCCGGCAAACCGGCACAGGTCGGGGTGGTGGCCAGCGGACAACTCACCGGTCCGTATCTGGCCGCGTTGGCCTGTTTCGGGGTACAGGGCATCGCCATTGACGGTGAGCAGGCGGTGACCCGCGGGTTATGGCAGATAGCAAAGAAAGCAGGCTGGGTATGAATCATGAACAGGCATGGCAACAGGCGCGGGATACCTTGCCGCTGGTGGCCATTTTGCGCGGGGTGAAGCCGGACGAGGTTGTCGCCATCGGCCAGGTATTGTTTGACGCTGGCTGGCGGCTGATGGAAGTACCGCTGAACTCGCCGTCGCCGTTCGACAGCATTGCCCGCTTGCGGCAAGCCTTTGACGGCCGGATGGTGATCGGCGCCGGTACGGTGCTAACCGCGGCTAACGTGCAGCAACTGGCAGAGGCAGGCGGGCAGCTGGTGGTGGCCCCCAATATGGACCCGGCGGTGATCCGCGCGGCACTCAAGGAGGGCATGGTGCCGCTGCCGGGGGTGCAGACGGCGACCGAATGTTTTGCCGCGCTGGCCGCGGGGGCCAAGGCGCTGAAAATCTTCCCGGCCGAGCAGGTGCCCCCGGCGACCATCAAGGCTTTGCGGGCGGTCTTGCCGGCCAGTACCGATGTCATGCCGGTGGGCGGGGTGACGCCGGACAATATGGCGGCGTATGTCCAGGCCGGGGCCAGCGGGTTCGGTATTGGCGGGGCCTTGTACCGGCCGGGCGACACGGCGGCCCAGGTGCAACAACGGGCGCTGGCGTTTGCACAGGCCTGGCGGACGGCCACCCGGGCGTGATGGCAAAATCTAATACCATGTAGATACCTTTGTCAGCCGGACAGGCAGCGTATCCCGGATGGGTGGCTGCCTATTTTTTGCACTAAACAGTGAAATTAAATCGATAAACACGCTTTTTTTGGCCGTTTTTCACCAGAAAAATCAGATTTTGATCTGATGGCCGGATTGCGGGTTTGCTGCACTTGTGTTTTAATAGGTATTAAATTGGTATTGTAAAAATGCCAATCACAGGCTGGAGTATGTCATGAATGGGTTCCCGAAATGTCTGATGGCCGTCGATGGCGGCGGCACAGGTACGCGTTTGCTGCTGGCAAACCCGGCCGGGGACGTTCTGGCGCGCGTGGAAGGCGGACCATCGGCGCTGGGGCAGGGTATCGACAACGCCTGGCAGACCATCCGCGGCCTGTGCGAACAAGCCTGCCAGCAGGTCGGCATGGATTTTGTGCCTGAACACTGCGCCATCGGGTTGGGGCTCTCCGGCGTGCACAACCCGGTGTGGGCTGCGGCCTTTCTGGCTGCGGCGCCCGCGTTCATGGCCATTGCGCTGGAAACCGATGCCTTTACCACTTTGCTGGGCGCCCACGCCGGCGCGCCGGGGGCGGTGGTGGCCATTGGCACCGGCAGCGTGGGTGAAGCTCTGTTTCCGGACGGTCGCCGGACCAGCGCCGGCGGCTGGGGCTGGATCAGCGGTGACGAAGCCAGCGGTGCCTGGCTCGGCAAACAGGCGGCCAACCTGGCCCAGCGCCAGCTGGACGGCCGGCTAAGCGGCAGTGTCCTGGCCGCAGAGGTGATCCGCGTGTGTGGCGGCAGCAAAACGGCGCTGCAGAACTGGCTGGGCGATGCCGACCAGCACGCCTATGCGCGGCTGGCCCCGCTGGTGGTGCAGTGTGCGGATACCGACCCGCTGGCCAGACGCTTGCTGGTGACCGCCGCACAAGACGCCATGTCGCTGGCCGATGCGCTGGACCCGGCGGGCCAGTTGCCGCTGGCCATGTGCGGAGGATTGGCACAGGTACTGATACACTATCTGCCTGAGCCCTGCGCCCGCCCCATTCTGCCGCCCAAAGGCCAGTCGGTGGACGGCGCGCTGACCCTGATCCGGACACGCATGGAAGACCGACATGGATAAACTGCTGGCCCTCAAACCAGACGAAGACAACTCGACCCCGCTGTACTTGCAGCTGAGCCAGAAACTGGCCACAGCCATTAACGCCGGGGTCTGGCATGCCAACGAGGCCCTGCCCTCGGAACGTGCCTTTTGCGATGCGCTCGGCGTATCCCGGGTGACCGCCCGCAAAGCGATGGACCTGCTGTTCGAGCAGGGGCTGATCATGCGCCGTCAGGGGTCCGGCACCTACATTACCCCCAAGCTGGAGCAACCGCTGTCACGGCTGTCCAGTTTTTCCGAAGAACTGTCGCTGCGCGGGTTTCACCCGTCCTCGCAATGGATTTCGCGCGACGTCGGCTTTGCCCGGCAGGAAGAAGTGCTGAAACTCGGGCTGTCGCCCAATACGCAGGTCGCCCGCTTGCAGCGCCTGAGGAAGGCCGACGGCGTGGTGATGGCCATCGAAACCACGACCTTGCCGGCCCGCTATCTGCCGCATCCGGAGCGGGTGGGCGATTCGCTGTACCAGTGGCTGGACAGCGCCGGCACCCCGATCGTGCGGGCCTTGCAGCACATCCGTGCCGTGAACGCCACCGAAGAGCAGGCCGCGCTGGCCGGCATCGCCCCCGGCACCGCCATGCTGCACATTACCCGCGTCGGCTATTTGCAGAACAACCTCGCCATCGAGCTGACTCATACCTACTGTCGTAACGATTATTACGACTTTGTCGCCGAACTGCGCAGGTAAGGAGGAAACAGCGTGCTCAAGGGAAACATACTGACACCGACCGGCTGGGTAAACGGCCAGCTGGCATTTGACGGGCGGATTACCGGCCTGACTGGGCAACCGGTGGCGCCAGAGGACAATGCCGACGGCTATATCCTGCCCGGGTTCATCGACCTGCACATCCACGGCGGCGGCGGTCGGGACATCATGGAAGCGAATGGTGCGGTGCATACCGTCAGCCGTCTGCACGCCCGCCACGGCACCACCTCGCTACTGGCCACCACCATGACCGCGCCGGTGGACGAGATCACCACCGCCCTGCAGGACGTGGCGTTGGCCATGACCGATCGGCCGGCCGGCTGCGCCCGGGTGCTCGGCGTGCATCTGGAAGGTCCGTACATTAACCCCGGCAAACTGGGGGCACAGCCCGATGTGGCGCGCCACGGCGTGCTGGCTGAAATTCTGGCGTTCCACGCCATCGCCCCGATCCGGGTACTGACGCTGGCACCGGAGCTGACCGGTCACATGGCGCTGATCCGGCCGCTGGTGGATGCCGGCATCCGGGTACAGATCGGCCATACGCTCGGCAGCTATGAAGAAGGGGTCACGGCGCTAGAAAGCGGCGCCAGCAGTTTTACCCACCTGTTCAATGCCATGACCGGTCTGCATCACCGCGAACCCGGCATGGTGGGCGCGGCGCTGGCCCATGGCCGGTTTGCCGAACTGATTCCGGACCTGCTACACGTGCACCCTGGCGCCATTCGCGTGGCGCGGCGTGCCATCCCCGGCCTGTATTGCGTCACCGATTCCACGGCCGCCGCCGGCATGCCGGACGGCAACTACAAGCTGGGCAGCCAGACCGTGTGCAAGTGCATGGGCGGTGTACGCCTGGCAGACGGCACACTGGCCGGCAGCACCCTGACCATGGACGTGGCCCTGCGCAATCTGGTCGACGTCGGCCTGTCGCTGGCTGAGGCCAGTGACTGCCTGTCCCGTTACCCTGCCGAGCTGCTGGACCTGCAAGACCGGGGACGGCTGGCGGTCGGCAACTGGGCAGATCTGGTGGTCTTTGACCGTAACCTGCGGCTGGTTGCCGTGTATATAGAAGGAGAATGCATTGAGCTCACTGATGCTTGAAGAGGCGTGTAGTGCCGCAGACGTGATTCGTCGGCAGTTGCAACAGGACCAGGCGCAATACGCCATGGTGGCTGAACGCCTGCGGCAGCACCCGCCCCGTAACGTGGTCACGGTGGCCCGTGGCAGTTCGGACCATGCGTCCGCCTACCTCGCTTACCTGATCATGTCTCGCATCGGTAAACTGGTGACCTCGTTGCCGATGTCGCTGGTGACGCTGGAAAAAGCGCCGCTGGACACCGGCGACTCGCTGGCGATTGCCATTTCCCAGTCCGGCCAGAGCCCGGACGTGATCGAACCGATCCGCTACTTCCGTGCGGGTGGTGCCCGTACCATCGCGCTGGTCAACGATACCTCGTCGCCACTGGCGCAATCGGCCGAATGGACGTTTGGCCTGCACGCCGGCGCAGAAAAGAGCGTGGCGGCGACCAAGAGCTTTATTGCCAGTCTGGTGGCTGGCGCGCGTCTGGTCGCCCACTGGCAGGACGATGCCGCGCTGCATGACGCCATTGCCGCGCTGCCGGACGGGTTGCAGCAGGCTACCCAGCTCGACTGGTCTGCCGCCATCGAGGCGCTAACCCCCGCCAGCCGCATCATGGTGGTTGGCCGCGGCACGGGTTTCCCGGTGGCGCTGGAAGCGGCGCTGAAATGCAAGGAAACCTCTGCCATCCAGGCCGAGGCGTTTTCCGGCGCCGAAATCAAGCACGGCCCGATGGCCCTGATCGACGAAGGCTACCCGCTGCTGATCTTTGCTACCCGTGGCCCGGCCATGGCCGGCTTGCTGCAACTGGCACGCGACATGCGCCAGCTGGGTGCGCGCGTGATTCTGGCGGCACCGCTGGATGTGGCCGACCGTGACCTGACCTTGCCCACGGCCGCCCTGCCGGAACTCGACCCGATCCTCGCGATTCAGGCGTTCTACGTGATGGCCGCCCGGCTGTCCGAAGCCAGGGGCAGCAACCCGGATACCCCAAGACACCTCAACAAGGTGACCAAAACCCAATAAGCGCGTCGCCACTGCATGCCATGTCATGCAGTGGCCGTGTCAGCATCAAAACCCTGCACAGACAAAACAACTTGGCGTAAAGTTACCTGTATAAGCTGTTGATCACGGAGATGCCAGCCGGTTGTTGCGAAAACGCCGGATGTCATCACGCGACACATCAGCGCGCTTGTCCTGACAGGTCGTTGGCCGGATACCTGCGTGCAACCGCCGGGCCATGTTCAGGCACCACAAGACAGGGTGGGCAGCGGGTTGAGTATTGTTTGCGATATGTCCATACTCGGGGCGTATCAAGCCGGACGAAAGACGGCGCGAACAATGGGGCGGGAGGCGGCAATGGCAACCAAAGCGCAACTGATGCAAGTGATCCAGGTCCAGTCCGAAATTGCCCGGCTGGGGTTAGACCTGAGCGAGGTCATGAACCTGGTGGTTGAACGGGTTCAGCCGCTGATGCAGGCAGATGGTGCCGTGATCGAGCTGGTCGAAAACGAGGACATGGTCTACGCCGCCACTTCCGGCATTGCCGAACCGTTTCTGGGCCTGCGCCTGAAACAGGGCGAAAGCCTCTCCGGCCTGTGCGTCCGGGCTGGCAAACTGCTCCGCTGTAACGATACCGAAACCGACGCACGGGTGGCCATTGATGCTTGCCGTCAGATCGGCTTGCGTTCCATGATGGTCATGCCGCTTGTGCATCAGGGGGAGGTTGTCGGGGTACTCAAAGCCATGTCATCGCAACCGGACCGCTTCGGCAAGAAGGACGAGCAGTTGCTGGGCCAGTTATCCGATGTCGTGAGTTCGGCCATGTATTTTGCCACCCGCTATGACCGGGACAGCCTCTTCTTCAAAGCCACCCACGACAGCATGACCGGCCTGGCCAACCGTTCTCTGTTCATGGACCGGCTGCGCAATGCCGTGGCCCGGCATGAGCGTGACCAGTCGTCTGTCGCCGTGCTGGCGCTGGACATGAACGACTTCAAAGCCATCAACGACACCCATGGCCACCGGGTGGGCGATGCCGTACTCAAGGAACTGGCTCGCCGGCTGGCGCTGGCCTCACGCCAGTCCGATACCATTGCCCGCTGGGGCGGGGACGAGTTTGTCATCATGCTGGCGCCGGTGGATGTCCCGGACGGTGTTGATGCGACGATAGAACGTTTGCAGGCCGATATTGGCCAGCCGTTCGAGTTCGAGGGGCACACGCTGCATCTGAATGTCAGCATGGGTGCCGCCAGTTTTCCGGACGACACCCATAACCTGGATTTACTGCTGGAACTGGCAGACCTGCGGATGTACGCCGTCAAAAAGGCCTATCACAGCGGTTAGCGGATGACGCCACCACGCTCATAAAACGCCTGGATTGCCAGACTGGCAGCGCCCAGCGCCCAGATGTCGGAGTCTTCTTCCTGGTACAGGATATCCATGCGGGTATCGGCAAACAGCACGCTGTTGTCGCGGTAACTGACTTCCAGTGCCTCTTTCAGGTACGGGTTCAGGTAGTCGGCCGGTGCGGTGATGATGATGGCCTGCAAATCCAGAATATGGTTCAGCGTGGACAACGCGTAACCAATATAGCGCCCGGCGGTTTCAAACACGGCTTGTGCTTTTGGGTCGCCAGAGACAGCGGCTGCGGTCAGCCCGGGCAGATCGGCAGGCAACCCGGCGGCCGCCGCCTGTTGCAACAGGGCCGGGATCGAGGCCAGCGCTTCCAGACAACCGCGTTTGCCACAGGTACAGGCAGGCCCATCAATGGCAATGTTGATGTGACCAAACTCGCCGGTCGCTCCGCGTGAACCCCGGTAAAGCTGGTTATAGGTATAAATCCCCGCGCCAATCCCGTCTACCAGGGTGACCACGGCGTAGTTTTCGTAGTGCTTGGCCAGGCCAAACCATTTTTCACCCACCGCCAGTGCGTTGGCATCGTTTTCGACAAACGCCGGGTAACCCAGCGCGTCTTCCAGCAGCGGGCGGAACTGCACCCCGTTCCAGCCGTGCACAGTAGACTTGAGACAGGTGCCGGTTTCGCTGTCGATCCAGCCCGGCAGGGCCAGCCCGACCCCGGCGATATCCTTGTTGCGCACCTTGTGCTGTTTACGCAGTTCGGCCATCTCCGCCACGCATTGCGCAATCACCTGATCCGGCGCATCGCTGACCAGTGGCACGGCATGACTGGCCAGAACGGTGCCTTCCAGATCCGTCATTACCGCGTGCAACCCGCTCCAGGTCAGCGCCATGCCAAAGGCAACGGCGTGTGAGGGGTTGATTTTCAGCAACACTTGCGGCCGGCCAAGGGTATCCTGATGAATGCCGTGTTCTTCCAGCAGCCCGCGTTCCAGCAACTGTTTGGTACTGGTCGAGACCACCGATGGCGACAAACCGGTCATGCGTGTCAGGCTGGCCCGGCTGACCGGGCTATGCTGGCGGATGGTTTGCAACACGGTCGTCAGCGCAGAGCGCGTCCCAGAAGACATATTTTATTCTCAGAACTAAATAATTTAGATTAGGATTTATCGGCGCACAAGTCAATACAAAACATCCGTATTTACAGGGTCTTAACCGGTTTTGTGCCAGACGGACCCTGCAGGCGGCATTTTACCTGACTTGGCCAGGCAAATTTGACGTAAACCAAATTTATTGACGGCATTTGACCGCTTTGCGGCAAGAAAGCCAGCCCCGGCTGGCCAGAATCTCTCCTTGGGAGGGGGAATCCCCGACAGTGCCGATTGCAGTCTCTCCTTGCGACAGGCATGATAAGCAGATATCACGGGATATCCGGCCCCCAGACGGGGCCAAAGAGAGGCAAGACATGAACGTACTGGTTTTAGGTGCATCCGGGCTGATTGGCAGCCATGTGACCACGGCATTACGCCTGGCCGGACATGAGGTCACGGGGGTGGGACGCCGGCAACCCGCCAGCACTGATGCCCATCACTGGCAGGTCATTGATTTCGACCGGATGACCACACCGGAGGCCTGGCTGCCGCTGCTCGACAGCATTGATGCCGTGGTGAACTGCGTCGGCATTATCCGCGAGCCACGGCCCGGCGACTTTGACCTGCTGCACCGGGCCGTCCCGGTGGCCCTGTTTGCTGCCTGCGAGCAGCGCAGCGTGCCCAGGGTGATTCAGGTGTCTGCACTGGGTAGTGCCGAAACGGCACCTACCCCGTACTGGCGCACCAAAGGGGCGGCAGAAACCGATTTGCTGCAGCGCCAGCTTAACGCCACCATTCTTCGCCCATCCATTGTGTACGGACCACAAGGCGCCAGCAGCAAGATGTTCCGCATGCTGGCCACCTTGCCGATGCTGGCCATGCCGTTTGCCCGTCGCGCACGGGTCCAGCCCATCCATGCGGCCGATCTGGCCGAGGTGGTGGTCAAACTGATCACCATGCAGGAGGGGGCTCCCAAGGTCCTGGCGACCGTCGGCCCGCGGGACATGACGATGGCCGAGTACCTGGAAGATTTGCGTAGCGGCATGCAGGCGGCACCTGGCATGGTGCTGGACCTGCCCGACGTGGTGTCGTCTGTCATGGGCCGCGTGGCCCAGCTGGACCCTGCCAGTGCCCTGACCCCGGATGCCCTGAAAATGCTGGAAGAAAGCCAGAGCGGCAGCAATACGGCAGATGCCAGCGACGTGACCACCGTACTGGGCCGGACGCCAAGAGACCCGGATACATTTGCCACCCCCGCAGACAAGGCCCCGTCCGTGCTGGCATGGGCGCTGCCGGCCTGCCGCTTTGCGGTGGCGCTGGTGTGGCTGTGGATGGCATGCGTGTGCTGGGTGGCGTGGTCCACTACCGGTAGCCGGACCTGGCTAGAATCCAGCCATGTGACCCGTTGGCCGCCCGATTTCCTGCTGGTGTCCAGCGCCCTTGCGGCCGTGATCGGACTGATGCTGGCATTTTATCCACGCCGTTGGCTCTGGCCGCTCCAGATCGTGCTGGTGCTGGCCTATACCTGGATCAGCAGCAGTTTTGTCCCCGGTTTGTGGCTGCTGCCGTTCGGATCGCTCAGTCTGGTGCTGCCACTGCTACTGATGCAGTTCGTGATGTGGCGGCTGACGGATAACCCCGCTCCAACACGATAGCCCTGACGCATCAGGGCTGTTCGGGGTTGAGATGCGGGTCGGCCCGCAAGCGGGCGACCATCCAGTCGATAAAGCTTCTGACCTTAACCGAGCCTTGTCGGGGCTCCCGATGCACGATATGAATCGGTAACGGCGCCCGTTCGTCCGCCGGCAGCAGCATCTGCAGCTGGCCGTTGGCGACTGCCGTGGCGACCTGATACGACATCAGGCGGCAGATGCCAAACCCCTGGCGTGCGGCTTCAATGGCCGCATCATTGCTGGTGACGGTCAGGCGCGGCTGCAGCTTGACGGCGACTGGGGCATCCTCGGGGCCAAAGCGCCATTCCACCCCCGGCGTCACGCCGCTGGCGGCAATGATGGTGTGCTCGCGCAAGTCTGCCGGTGTGGCGGGGGTACCATGTCTGGCCAGATAGTCCGGCGATGCGCACAGCACCCGCCGGACCTGACCGACCCGGATGGCCTTCATGCTGGAGTCCGGCAATGACCCGATCCGCACCGCGACATCCACGCCTTCTTCCAGCAGGTTGACGACCCGGTCCAGAAACAGGGCGGCAATATCCATCGCCGGGTAGTGCTGCAGGTAAGACACAATGCCCGGCATCACATACAGCTTGCCAAACAGCACGGGCGCGGTGACGGTCAGATGCCCGCGGGGAGCTGCATTCACGCCAGCTGCCGCTTCGTCGGCCTCGGTGACGGCCGCCAGAATCTGGCGCACATCTTCCAGATAACGCTGGCCGGCATCGGTAATGCGTACATGGCGGGTGGTTCGTTGCAGCAGTTTCACCCCGAGCTGTGTTTCCAGTGCGGTAATGGCCCGTGTCACGGCCGGCGGCGAGATGCCCAGGCGTCTGGCGGCCCCGGCAAAGCTCTCTTCCTCTGCCACCGCCACAAACACCGTCATCCAGTAAAACTTGTCCATTGATTATTCCTCTGAACGAAATAATTTCTTTCATTTTACAGATATTCTTCTTTCTGGTGGCGTTTGGCATAGTGACATCCATGGCGTTACACACCGTAAGCCAGTGATAACCAGATGCCACCCGAAAGGAAATACCATGAGCCGCATTCAGATTCCCGCCGTAGATCAAGCCCCGACCGCCAGCCAACCGCTGCTGGCCGCCGTCCAGCAGCAACTGGGCGTTACCCCCAACCTGATGAAGCTGGTCGCGCTAAGCCCTGCCGCGCTGGAAGGGTATCTGTCGCTGAACGGCGCGCTGGCCAAAAGCTCGCTGAGTGTGGCGCTGCGGGAGCGGATCGCCCTGGCGATCGCCGAGTTCAACCAGTGCGACTATTGCCTGTCTGCCCATAGCTATCTGGGTGAACATGTCGCCCGCATCCCAGCCGCAGAAATCACCGCGGCCCGCCAGCACGAAAGCAGCGATGCCAAACTGTCCGCCGCACTGCAGTTTGCCTACCGGGTGGCCGCAGACCATGGCCGCGTCAGCGATGCAGAACTGGCCGCTTTGCGTCAGGCCGGGTTTGATGACGCCAGCGTGATCGAGATCGTGGTGGTGGTCGCGCTCAATATCCTGACCAACTATGTGAACAACGTGGCCCGGACGACCATCGACTTCCCGCAGGTCAGGGCAGGCGTATTGGCCTAGGCCGATTGAGCACCGTCATCAAGGAGATAGCAGACATGTTTGTTCAGCGGAAACAGCTTCGCCAGATGGAGCAGCAGCTGGCAACCCTGCAAGTTCAGTTGGGGGCGCAACAGCAAGTGGCGGCTGCCGAGACGGCACGTGCGGACGCCCTGGCTGACCAGTTGCAACAGGCGGGGCAAGACCGCACGCAACTGATGGCCCTGGTCGGGCAGATGCAGCGCATGGCCGGGGCCATGACGGCGGCCCAGAGCAGCATGGGTACGCTGGCGACCGGCATGCGGGACGAGCGGGACCGCGCTGCGGACATGTCGGTCGTGGCAGATCAATGCGCAGCAGAAATCTCGCAGATCTCCAGCCAGCTCGCAATGCTGGCGAGCAATTCGTCGCAAGCCGCCAGTCAGGTCGCTGAACTGGACGTGCGCGCCCAGCAGATTGGCGGCATCGTGCAGCTGATCAAGGAGGTGGCTGACCAGACCAACCTGCTGGCACTCAATGCCGCCATTGAAGCGGCGCGTGCCGGCGAGGCCGGGCGCGGGTTTGCGGTGGTGGCAGACGAAGTGCGCAAGCTGGCAGAACGGACAACGCAGGCGACCGTGCAGATTGCCCGGCTGGTCACCGGCATCCGCGATGACAGCCGCGCCAGTCGCGAACACATGGAAACCCTGGCCGGTCAGGCCGTCGCCTTTAGCCAGAACGGCGCCCAGGCGGCACAGACCATGTCTGGCCTGTTGCAGCTGGCCAGCATGGCAGAGAAAGCCACGGCCCGGTCATCCTTGCGCGGCTTTTGCGAGGTTGCCAAGATCGACCACCTCCTGTTCAAGCTCCGGGTGTACCGGGTGCTGTTCGGCCTCAGTCAGGAAACCGAACAGGATTTTGTCGACCACACGCATTGCCGGCTGGGCAAATGGTACTACGAGGGCGAGGGCCTGCATCACGCGCACCAGCCCGCCTATCGGGCCATGAATGCCCCGCATTTGCAGTTGCACCAGCATGTCCAGTACGCCATCCGCAGTTTCCGGGCAGGCGACGCCGACGCCATGCTGGGTGCCGTACAACAGATGGAACAGGCGGGCGACCAGGTGCTGGCGGCGCTGGAACAGATGGCCAGCGCAGACTGACACGGGGTTCAACCCGGCCACTCACTTACGGGAGCAGGATCATGCATTCGCCTTTTGTTCAGTTACAGCAGACCAGTGACGAGACGCTTGTCCGGCAACTGGATGCCAATCCTCAGGCATTGCGGGAGACCGAAGTAGATTTCATCGCCGCCCGCGACTGCTTTTTTCAGGCTTCTGTGAATGAAGCCGGCTGGCCGTATGTCCAGCATCGCGGGGGGCCAGCCGGGTTTCTCAAGGTGCTGGATGCCCATACCCTGGCCTATGCCGACTTTAGCGGCAACCGCCAGTACCTGAGCCGCGACAACCTGCAGCACAACGACCGGATCTCGATGATCCTGATCGATTTCGCCCATCGTCGCCGGCTGAAGCTTATGGGCCATGCCACGCTCATCCAGGCAGAAGAAGCGCCCGGGCTGATGACGCAACTGGCGACACCCGGTTATCGGGCCCGCATCGAACGGGCGGTGGTGATCCGGGTGGTGGCGTGGGACTGGAACTGCCCGCAACATCTCACCCCCAGATTTACCGAGGCCGAGGTACTGTCCATGCTCGCTGCCCGTCCGCGGGCGGAACCGGCCGGCACCGCCGAATGAAAACGCCCGTCATGTTGCCATGACGGGCGTGCGGGTGCGTGATGTCAATGAGGCGGTCTGTTAACCGGTATTACTTTTTACCGCCACCGTTACCGCCATGGTCTCCGCTATGGCCGTTGCCGTGTGAAGAGTTACCGTCAGCATCATCGCCATCAATGTGTCTGGTTTTGCCTTTTGACGAATGTTTTTTATCTGTTGAGTGATGCTTTTTCGATGCCTGTGTGGTCGTCGGCGTATGTTTTTTGCTGGTGCTGACGACATCGCCTAGTCGTAAACCAAGGCTGTTGGCAATTTCACCCCAGCCCATGCCTTTGGCACGGTCTGCCTGGATGATGGCGAGCTGGTCTTCCTTGGTGCTGGTCGGGGTAGCACTGGCAGCTGCCAGCGCGTTGGCAATATCGGTCTGACCTTTGCTGGTCGTGGTCGTCGTCGTGCCGGTACTGGTTGTGGTTGAGGTGGTGGCTGCTTGCAGAGGGGCGGCCATGATCAAGGTCGCCAATGTCAGCCCGGACAGGGTAAGTGTGTTTTTCAAGTTCATTATTGTTCTCCTGATGCTTCGCATGTCTAGCCACAGGAAAAGGCAATCTGGTGATGCAAGCAGCACAGCATGCCGCGCTGCTTGCAAACGCCACCCGGATTGTCTGGGTGACTAGGCTACGACATTACTTCTTGTGACCGCCGCCATTACCACCGTGGTTACCACCACCGTGATTGCCAGAGTTGCCTTTGCCCGACTGGCCGGAACTGCTGCTGGTCGTGCTGTCATCGGTTGTGGTGTCGGTGGTCGTATCGTCAGCCGCATGCTTTTTGCTGGCACTGACGGCGGCACCCAGTTTCACGCCCAGGCTGTTGGCAATTTGACCCCAGCCCATGCCGCTGGCACGCAAACCCATGATGGTGGTCAGCTGGGCATCGGTTGCGGTGGTATCGGTACTGTCGGTCACGGTGGCCGCTGCCAGTGCCTTGGCGATATCGGTTTCCCCTTTACTCAGGGTAATCGGGGTAGCAGGGGGGGTAGTTGTGGTGGTATCTGTCGTCGTATCGGTCGTTGTGGTATCTGCTGACATGGCAGGTACTGCCGCGAGCAGGGCGGCGAAGGTCAGGCCAGCCAGGGTAAATGCAGTCGTTTTACGCATGAATTGTTCTCCTTGAATGAGACGATGTTTGGCACATGGATAAATCAATTGTTGGCTTAATATGCCCTACTCAGTATGGGAGAGGTTAGCTGAACAAAAGCTGAATGCAATCTACATCAAGACCATGTGTCTTCTGGCCTTACTATACGCCTGCATGTGCCGGCTGGTTAAGTCCGGGTGACCAAAGGCAGACAAGCGGATGGCCGGTAATCCAGAGAACGTTCCCTGACGGCCAAAGCCTTGCGCTTGCGCAAACAACGTATGGCCGATGGTCGACAAGCCATGGTCCAGAGACTACACTCGAATCCTGATGTCATCCAAGGATTGATGCCCGTGCAAGCCCTGAAATCCCTGTTGTCCGTGTTACGGCGCCATCTCGGCAAGGCCATTCTGGCACTGGTGGGCGTGGTGTTGCTGGCTGTGTTTGTACCCCGCTTGCTGAACGGTCCGGTCGTGCCGGTCGAGCAGGTGGTGCAACGGGATTTTGTGCAGACCGTGGTGGCCAGTGGCCGGGTAGAGACGCCGCATCGGGTCGCCGTCGGGGTGCAGATGACCGGCAAGGTGCGACAAGTCCTGGCCGAAGAAGGCCAGCAGGTGAAGGCCGGTGCTCCCCTGCTGGTGCTGGACCAGGACGAGCTGGCTGCAACCCTGCGCCAGAGCGAAGAAGCGGTGCGGCAGGCGGCGCTGCATGTGCGGCAAGTGCACGAGCTGCAGCGGCCGGTGGCCGAGCAGGCCTTGAAACAGGCAGAGGCCAACCGCGATGCTGCCCGGCAAAACCTTACCCGCCAGCGCGATTTGTTTGCCCGGCATTTTGTCAGTCAGGCCGCACTGGACGAAGCCCAGCGCGCTGCCGATGTTGCCGAGGCGCAGGTCAATACGGCCCGGCAACAACTGGGGGCCAGCAGTCCGACCGGCAGCGATACCGCACTGGCGGAAGCCGCACTGGCGCAGGCCAATGCCAATGCAGCCATTGCACGGGCCCGTCTTCAGTACGCCACGGTGCGGGCGCCGGTCGATGGCATGATCATTGCGCGGCAGGTCGAGCCGGGCGATACCGTGCAATCCGGCAAGGAGTTGCTGACGCTCTCCCCGACGGGAGAAACGCAGCTGGTGGTACAGATTGATGAAAAAAACCTGCAATTGCTGCATCAGGGTCAGTCGGCACTGGCCTCGGCCGATGCCTACGCCAGCCAGCAGTTTCCTGCCCGGCTGGTATTCATTAACCCGGCGGTGGATGCCCAGCGCGGGTCGGTGGAGATGAAGCTCGTGGTGCCCACCCCGCCCGCGTATCTGAAACAGGACATGACCGTGTCGGTCGATATCGAAGTCGCGCGCCGCTCACGGGCGGTGCTGGTGTCGGTGGATGCGATACATGATGCCGACTCTGCGGCCCCCTGGGTGCTGAAAGTCACCCATAACCGGGCTCACCGGCAGCCTGTCCGCCTTGGTCTGCGCAGCCATGGGTTTTGCGAAGTCCTGCAAGGCTTGCAGGCCGATGATCTGGTGGTGCCGCTCTCCGAAGCCATTGTCACTGACGGCATGCGTATCCGTCCGCAAGCAAGGCGAGCCGCTTCATGAGCCTGACCACGTCGCCCCAACTGTCGCGCTGGTTGCCGTTTGAATGGATTGTCGCGCTGCGGTTTCTGCGCGAAGGCCGCATGCAGACCGCGTTCATCATTGGCGGGGTGGCCATCGGGGTGGGGGTAATCGTGTTCATGTCGGCCTTGCTGAGCGGCTTGCAGGGTAACTTCGTCAAGCGGGTGTTGTCGGGACAGTCGCACATCCAGCTGTTGCCGCCCAAGGAGGTCGTGCGTCCCTTGCGCCAGAAAGGGACGGCTGTCGAAGGCGCCATCGTGCAGGCACCGCTGCAACGGGTGAAGAGCATCGACCAGTGGCAAAGCATTGCAGCGCAGATCCGCAGCATGCCGGATATCAAGGTGGTGTCGCCGGCGGTATCCGGTTCGGCCCTGGTGCTGCGCGGAGACGCCAGCCGTTCGATCTCGCTCAACGGGATCGAACCGGACCTGTATTACCGTATCGTGCCGATGGATGAAAAAATGGTGCGTGGCAGTGCGCGTCTGGCCAGTACCGACATGCTGATCGGCACCGAGCTGGCCAGTGACCTCGGCGTCGGTGTGGGTGACAAGCTGCGTATCACCGCCGCTAACGGCACCGACAACACGTTGACCATCCGCGGCGTTTTCGACCTGGGCAACAAAGGGGCCAATACCCGCACCACCTATGTGACATTGCGCACCGCCCAAAGCATGCTGGGGCTGGCGGGCGGTGTATCGGTGCTGGATGTGACCGTCAAGGATGTATACGCTGCCGAGCGCATCGCGCAGCGGATTACCCTACAAACCGGCGTGAAGGCCGATAGCTGGATCAAGACCAACGAGCAGTTTTTTACCGCAGTCAGCGCACAGACCACCGTCAACACCGCCATCCGCTTCTTTGTGGCGCTATCGGTGGCGTTTGGCATCGCCAGCGTGCTGGTCGTGTCAGTCGTGCAAAAATCGCGCGAGATCGGCATCTTGCGCGCCATGGGCATTTCCCGTGGCCAGATCTTGCGGGTGTTCCTGTTGCAAGGCGGCTTGCTGGGGCTGGGAGGCGCGGTAGCCGGCTCCATGCTGGGCGGTATTGCCCTGATCTTGTGGCAGACGCTGGCGACCAATGCCGACGGCACGCCCATGTTCCCGCTGACCTTTGACCCCTGGCTGTTCGTACTGGCGCTGGTGCTGGCCTCGGTGACCGGCCTGGTTGCCGCCTTTGCGCCGGCGTTGCGGGCGGCCAGACTAGACCCGGTGGTGGCTATCCGTGGCTGATCTCATGACGACCAATCCGCCGCCTGTCGTCCAGTTGCAGGGGGTCAGAAAATCCTTCAACGTTGGCCAGCCTAACGAAACCGAAGTGCTGCACGGCATTGACCTGACCTTGTTGCGGGGCGAGTTTTGCGCCGTCATGGGGCCTTCCGGTTCCGGCAAAAGTACCCTGCTGAACCTGATCGGTTTGCTGGACCGACCAACCGCCGGCGCCCTGTCGATTTGCGGCGAGGACACCACCACCTTTGATGACCGGGCGCTAACCCGCTTGCGGGGGCACAGCATCGGTTTCGTGTTCCAGTACCATCACCTGATCAGCGCGTTTACCGCGCTGGAAAACGTGATGATGCCGCTATTGGCCGATGCCGGGTTTCCAAACGCCACCATCACCGCTCGGGCCGCGGAACTGCTCGACAATGTTGGCCTGACGCCCTGGAAGGACCAGCCGGCTGCGCGCCTCTCTGGCGGACAGCAGCAGCGGGTGGCCGTGGCCCGGGCCCTGGCCATGAATCCGGTGTTATTGCTGGCAGACGAGCCGACCGGCAATCTGGATACCAAAAGTGCCGATGCCGTGTTTGACCTTCTGCGCCGGGTCAACCAGACCCAGGGCACCAGCGTGCTGTTTGTCACGCACAACCCGGCACTGGCGTCCCGCTGTGACAAAATCATTTCGGTGGTGGATGGCCAGGTGGTGGACGGGCATGCCGAACACCCCTGAGGGCTGAGCCCGACGATTAATCCGGGAAAGCATCCTTGATGCGCTGGATCTCCAGCGGTTTGGCCAGCAGGGCATCCACGCACGGGCCATCCAGATGCCCGATGGCGACCTGATCGTGCAACTCGCGGGCAATTTCCGCCTCGGTCCATGGGTGTTTGTACGGACGGCGGTGCGCCAATGCATCGTACACGTCGGCAACCGCCACAATCCGTGCTTCGATGGGAATGTCCTTGCCGGTCAGGCCGCGCGGGTAGCCGGAGCCGTCGCCGCGCTCGTGATGGTAGGCCACCACGTTGTACATGATGGCGGTAGCCAGACCTTCTTCCATGCCCAGATCTTCGATGATCTGCTTGATCAGGGTTTCGCCAATCTCGACATGCTGACGCATCACCACCCACTCGGCCTCGTCCAGATGGCCGGGCTTGAGCAGAATGTCATCCGGGATGCCGACCTTGCCGATATCGTGCAACGGCGCAAACAGGTGCAGGTATTCGATAAATTCGTCATCCAGCTGATAGGTCGCCATCACGCCGCGCGCAATCAGCCGCGAATAATTGGCAATGCGTTCCAGGTGGTTGCCGGTTTCCAGGTCCCGTATCCGGGCCAGACCGCTGGCCACCTGCACCGTACCGATCAAGCCCCTAACGGCGCGCAGTTCCAGCAGGTACAGCTGGGCGGTCAGGTCGGCAAACACATCCAGAAATTCGGTGACTTCCGGCAGGAAAACATACGATTCTTTCGAATCGAAAAACATGAACCCGGCCAGATGGTTGCCCTGAAACACCGGCAGGGTGTAACTGCTCTGGTAATTGTTTTCTTTCAGCCAGGAGGTATGGCCGGTGGGGCGGTTGAATACCTCGTCAATCTCGTTGACCACCCGGCTGCTATGCCCGTCGGCCAGTTTCTTGAGCGACGGTACATCCTGCAGGCGCGCCTCATAGCCTACCAGCCGCTGACCATCGGTATTGCTGCTGATGAAGGTTTTCAGCATGTCGGTGCGCGGGTCGTACAAGGCCATGGCCAAGCGATGGACAAAAGGATAGCGCGAGGCAATGATCTGGTGCAGGTGCTGCAGCCGATCGGTCAGGTTGGTGCGCGGCAGGCTCAGGTTGCTGACCAGCTGCAAGGGAAGGGAGTTCACTACGTCGACCTCAAGAAAAAGCGATGGTGCCCGCCGCCAGGCAGCGATGCGTCTGGTGGCAGGCTGATGCTACTGAAGTCTAGCACAGGCAGTTTGAAATGCTACCGGGATATGGGCTGCTGCGGGTTGTACGCAGGCCGGACCTTTGGCGAGCCGGCTCAGGGTCAGGTGATGGCGTGTGCTTCGATCTCGACCAGCAGGTCCTGCCGGCAGACATCGGCCTGCACATACAGCGCGGGTGCCTTGCCGGTGATGGTGTCCACGATGTCGCGCACGGTATCGTAATCCTGACGGTGCCGGACATACACCCGGTACTGTAAACCGGGTAGCGCAAACAGCGCTTGTCCTGTCTGCCGGTTGGCTTCTGCCAGCAAGGTCTGGATATTGGTCAGTGTTTCCCGGGTCTGGGCGGCCACATCGCCTGCGTGTACGGTCTGGTGCTGCACGATGCTGGCGGTACCGGATACAAACAGGATGTGCTGCCCGGGCAATGTGGCCAGGGCGGCACGGGTAAAGGTCGGGCTGCGCGGGCCGTACTCGGGCGGATAGGCAAAGGCGCTGACCTGACGCGGGTTCTCGATGCACAGGGCCGGCTGTCTGGCGGCGATAAAGGCAATCGACAGCTCGCCTGCCGGTGTGCCCAGCGCGCAGGCCGCCGGGCTGGCATCCACCGGCCGCGCGCAGGCTGCAAATGCATCATGGCGACCGATATTGAACTGCCGGTAACGCTCCATGCCGGCCTCTTCGGCATTGATGTGCGGTACGTAATTCCATACCCGCCACAGATAACGGTGACCGGTCTCTTCCAGCAGGGCAAATATTTGCCGGTAAGCCGACTCGGCTGCGGCCTGCAAGGGGGGAACGGCTTGCCGGCTGAAATCGGCCTCTGCCAGCGACAGCGAGCCAAATAGCAGGTCATCTTGCTGGCGATACTGAATCGAACCTGACTGGCCTGACTGGCAACAGGCACGGGTCAGCCAGCGTTCTTCGGGCTGGGTGGCGGTTTGCCCCAATACCGGTGCACAAACGTGCTGGACAGGCCAGGTTCTGGCCGGGGCTTTGCCGGTGCCAATGAAACAGCCGCCCAGCACCGTGCCGGACTCGGCATCGTGACCGTCTGGATTTGCCTCGTACTGCAACTGCATGCATCCCGCCTTATTCATCGATTGCTTGTATTCTTGACTATCCATGCCGGTGCGCGTGCAAGGCGTGCTGCTTCAGGCCGGTGAGCCATGCACACGCCAGCCCGAGTAATGCGCCCGCCACAACGTCGATCACCACATGCTGGCGAATGGCCATGGTGGACCAGGCAATGGCGGCGCACCACAGCCAGTTGCTGCCGGTCAGCCAGGCTGGTGCCCGGTGCAGGCGCAGGCGCCAGTGCAGCCAGCAGGCGGTAAACACCGCCGTGGCCACGTGCAGCGACGGACAGGCATTGCCGGCCGTGTCGACCTGTTTGATAAACGCCACGCTGGGGTAAAGCGACCAGTCTATGCCCACCGGCGGGATGGCACTGGGCCACCAGAAGAAAATCGCCAGCCCGATCAGGCAGGGCGCGGCCGCCCGTAGTCCGTAGGTGGTGATTTCCTGCCTTGAGAACATCAGGATCAGCGGTAAAAACAGGTAGACCCATAATGATACATAAATCGGCATGCCATTGGAATTGAACGGAATCCACCGGTCAACGGCGGTGAGCGAAATGGTATGCACCGCACTGCCTGGATGACGCAACAGGTAGAGATACACCGTAAAGAACAGCAGCGTAAACGTGGTGGCGCCAACCAGTTTGAACCAGAAGCAGGCCAGAATGGTCTGAGACCATTTACGTGGTGCCGGCGAAGGGAAATCCGAGCTGGAACGCAAGGCAACTCCTTGGGGAACGGGTGTAATGCATTAGCATAATGCGACGTGGGGTGGTAGAATCATGTACTTGATTTCAGGACAGGTTTTGGCCGGAAGCTGCCAGAAAACCGTTCTTCTGCCCCTGTAAAAATCAGCCCGTCGGGTCCGATAATACAGAATCATATTCCCCTTGGCGATGCCCGGGGTTGAATCAACAGCGATCGAAAATTTCAAAGCATGGAACTAGATACTACCGTACCGTCTCAACCTGATGCCGCCCTGCAAAGCGAAATTGCCGGTCTGATTGTCACTGCCCTCAATCTGGAGATCGCACCCTCAGAGATTGACCCGGAAGCCCCGCTGTATGGTGACGGCCTGGGCATCGACTCCATCGACATCCTGGAGATCGCGCTGGTCGTTTCCAAGCAGTATGGCGTCCAGTTGAAGGCCGACAGTGCCGACAATACCCGCATCTTTGCATCCCTGCGCGCACTGACGGCGCATATCGCCGCGCACCGCACCAAATGAACGCTGTCTGGCGCATTGCGCGCCTGGCGCTGATCGGGGCGGCGGTGGGGATGTACATCTGGCTGGGTTATCTGGCCTCTGCGTCCAATCATCCGCCGCTGGTCGCTGTGCTGGTGGGCGTGTTGCCTTTTATGGCCGGTGTGATCGCGGTGTGCTGGCGCTCTGTCTGGCGCTGGCCGGCCTTGCTGGCCTGTGGCGCCGTGCTGGCGGCAGCGGCCTTCAAGCTCGATACCCTGCTGGCGCATGCCTCGTGGTTATATTTCTTGCAGCATGTCGGCGCCATGGTGTCGCTTGCCATCATGTTTGGCGGCACGCTGGGAACCCATGAGGGCGCCCTGTGCTCCCGCGTGGCCTGCATTGCCATCGCCACGCCGCTGGCAGCGGATTACCTGCACTATACCTGGAAAGTCACGCTGGCCTGGACGATGTATTTTGTGCTCTGCGGTACGGTATCCGTGCTGCTGTTCCTGCTGGCACCGCTGGCCGTGTGGGCCTTTTTCGCTGCGGTGCTGACACCGGTATCGTTGGGGTTGATGTTTGCCGGCGAATTCATGATCCGCTTGCGGGTGCTGCCGGACAGACCCCATATCAGCATTGCCCAGACCATCCAGTCGTATCGCCGCTTTACGCAGCGCAAAAAAGGCACTGCCTAGATTATCCGCCCACCCATTGTGCCGGCGCCTGCCATGACCCTGATCCCCCTGTTACCCGATACTCCTCCCGACCAGCCGTTTGCGTACTTGCGCGACAGCGTGGTGACTCGCGCCCGGTTTCTGGCGCATGTGTCCGAGGTGGCCGACACCCTGCCGGACGAGGGTTGTCTCCTTAACCTGTGTGTTGATCGTTACCATTTTGCCGTGACCCTGTTTGCGGCCATCCAGCGCGGCCTGCTGACGGTGCTGCCAAACTCGCTGGCGCCGGAGCATCTGGCCAAAGTGATGCAGGATCACCCCGGCTTGCAGGTCGTTGGCGACCAGGCCGACAACCCGGTGCCATCCCTGCCGTGGCAGGCGGTTCGTCTGCAGGCAACGGCCTCTACCCCGCACTTGCCGATGCCGATGGTCGATTTTCACCAGACCATTGCCTGTGTGTACACCTCCGGCTCTACCGGCACGCCAACCGCGCATTACAAGCAGTTTGGCCGGGTACGGCTGGGCATACTGGGCGGGGCCGAGGTGCTCTGGTCCAAGACCGGCGGACCTTGTGCTGTCGTCGGTACGGTGCCGATCCGCCACATGTATGGCCTGGAGTCGAGCGTGCTGCTGCCGGTGCTGGCGGGCGGCATGCTGATGGAAGATGTACCGTTTTTCCCTGCCGATATTGCAGACAGCCTGGCGCGTTTACCCGCACCACGCTTGCTGGTCATCACCCCGTTCCATCTGCGCAAGCTGATCGAATCCGGCATCCCGCTCCCGCCAGTGGCGGCCATCTTGTCGGCCACGGCGCCGCTGAGCGCCGAGCTGGCGCAAGCCGCAGAACAGGCGTTTGGCAGCCGTCTGGTCGAAATCTACGGTTCGACCGAAACCGGACAGATCGCCATGCGCGAAACCGCCCGTGAAACGGCATGGCAGCGCCTCTCTGGGGTGCAGCTGGTACAGCGCGGGGAGGAAACCTGGGCAGAAGGCGAGCTGTTTGCGCAGCCACAGTTGCTCAATGACGTGGTAGAGATTTCGGCCGATGGGGACTTCCGCCTGATCGACCGGAAAGCCAATATGGTGAACGTGGCCGGCAAGCGTAGTTCGATGAGTTTTCTCAATGCTACCCTGCTGCAATTGCCCGGCGTGACCGACGGCGTGTTCTTTGTGCCGCCACGGTCGCAGGCGCAGGATGTCGAGCGGCTGGCGGCTTTTGTGGTGGCTCCCGGCAAAACGCGTGAGGAGATTCTGGCAGCCCTACGGGCGCATATGGACCCGGTGTTTCTGCCGCGCCCGCTGTTGCTGATTGACGAATTGCCACGGGACGGCAACGGCAAGCTACTGGCCCGGTCGCTGACGCAGTTGGTGAATACCCATTTTGATGCCAAGGGAGAAACCGCATGATCCATGATCAGCCGCTGTGCATCCCCGAGGATCATCCGGCCTTTGCCGGCCATTTTCCGGGGCAGCCGATTGTCCCCGGGGTGGTGTTGCTGGATCTGGCCCAGATTGCTATCCAGCAGGCCTGCGCCTGTACGCTGACGGAACTGGCGGTAGCCAAGTTTTACCGTCCGGTCCGCCCGGGCGAAGCGGCGACCCTGAGTGCCGAGCCGGATGCGACCGGTATCCGCTTCGTGATCCGGGTCGGCGATGTCAAAGTGGCCGACGGCAAGTTTCTGGGCACGGGTTTGCCCCTCCCATGACACGCCCGGCAGACGACAAGGCAGACCAGAAGCCGGCCTGGATGCAGCAGGCAGAGCGGGGCAGCAGGTTCTGGCTGAAAGTGATGTGCGTGTTGTCCAACCTGTTTGGACGCCGTCTGTCCCGGCTGGTGCTGTACCCGATTGCCGCTTATTTTCTGCTGTTCGGACGCAAGGCCGGGCAGGCGTCCTGCCTGTATCTGGCGCGGGTGCTGGGGCGCAAGCCGACGCTTCGCGAGCGTTATCGGCATATCCTCACGTTTGCCACCACCATCCATGACCGGCTCTACCTGCTGCAAGACCGCTTTGACCTCTTTGAGATATCGCTTGCCGGGGCCGACGAATTACACGCGCACAACCAGCGTGGCCAGGGGCTGCTGTTGCTGGGCGCGCACCTGGGCAGTTTTGAGGTGCTGCGTGCCATGGCGCGTCACAAGCCGGATTTGCAGATGCGCATGGCCATGTACAGCGAGAATGCCCGGCAGATCAATCAGGCGCTGGGCACGATCAACCCTGCGGCGGTGCCGGACATCATCGAGCTGGGGTCGCTGGACGCCATGCTACAGGTGCATCATGAACTTAAAAGGGGTGCGCTGGTCGGTATACTGGCAGACAGGGCATCCGGTCCGGACGAGTATGTAGCCTTGCCGTTTCTGGGTCGGACGGCCCGTTTTCCGACGGGGCCGTTCCGCATGGCCGTGATGCTGGCGCAGCCGGTCTACTTCATGACCGGGCTGCATGTCGGCGGCAACCGCTATCAGGTGCACTTCGAATTGCTGGCCGACTTTGCCGACGGCAAGCCGCACGACCGGCAGCAGGCGGTGCAGATGCTGATGACCCGCTATGTCGAAGCGCTGGCCGCACACTGCCGTGCCCGGCCGGCAAACTGGTTCAATTTTTATGATTTCTGGGAAGAGTTGTAACGCCATCATGCAGAAAAATCTATTGCGATATGTGGTCTGGGGCGGTGTGTGTGCCTTGCTTTCCGGGCAGATCATGGCCGCCGGCTGGTCGGTAAGCGACCTGATGCAGCTGCTGGGCCAGAAAAAGGCGGGGACGGCGACCTTTGTCGAGAAGAAATACCTGGGGGTATTGTCCCAGCCGCTCGAATCGACCGGCCAGCTCGCATTTACCGCGCCGGACCGGCTGGAAAAACGCACGCTGACCCCCAAGGCAGAGACGCTGGTGCTGCAAGGCGACAAACTGCTGGTAGAGCGTAGCGATGGCCGCAAACTGTCAGTCACGCTGGCAGACCGCCCGGAAGTGATCGCGTTTGTCGAAAGCATCCGTGCCACGCTGGCGGGCGATCGCAGCGCGCTGGAGCGGTATTACACCGTGTCGCTGAACGGCAGCGAAGAGCAGTGGCAACTGACGCTGACGCCGCTGCAAGGCCGCATGCAGAAAATCCTGACCCAGATCCGTATCAATGGCACCCGTGCCCAGCTGAAAACCATTGCGTTCCAGCAGGCTGACGGTGACCATTCCGACATGCTGATCACCGAGACAAGCAGCAAATAATGAAGCTGCCGTCGCAGAAAACCGCCCTGGGTATCTGGCTGGTCTCGCTGCTGGCTGCGGTGCTGGTGGTGCTGAACACCACTTTCATCGCGGATTTGTCGGCGTTCATGCCCAAAACCCCGAATGTCCGCCAGCAGATGCTGGTCGAGCAGCTGAAAGAAGGGGCGATTGCCCGGCTGGTGCTGATCGGCATCGAAGGCGGAGATGCGACTGAGCGTGCCCGCTTGTCTCGCCTGCTGGCCGCCCGGCTGGCTCGGGATACCCGGTTTTCTGCGGTACAAAACGGAGACCCGGCGACCCTCGCGCGGGACCAGAGCTACTTTTTTGCCAACCGGTATGCCCTCAGCCCGGCCATTGGCCCGGACCGTTTTACAGCAAGCGGGATGCGGCAAGGGCTGCAGGAGATGCTGGATGCCATGGCGGGGGACGGCGGCCTGCTGGTGAAGCAGTTGCTGCCGCGCGACCCGACAGGGGAAACGTTGCAGATCGTGACGCAGTTCATGGGCGAAGCCGGGCCGCAGACGGATCAGGGCGTGTGGGTGTCGCGTAATCGCGAGCGCGCCGTGCTGATGGCCCAACTGGCCGAGTCCGGGCTGGATACCGATCGACAGGCCGTGGCGCTGGACGGCATCCGCCAGGCGTTTGCCTCCTTGCCCCAGCGGCAAGCATCGACCCGGCTGGTCATGAGCGGGACCAGCGTGCTTTCGGTTGCGTCGCGCGACATCATCAAAAGCGAAGTGGAACGGCTGGCGACCCTGGGTACCCTGCTGGTGATCGGCCTGCTGTTGCTGGTTTACCGCTCGTTTACCCTGCTGCTGCTCGGCCTGCTGCCGGTCGTCACCGGTGCGCTGGTCGGGGTCGCCAGCGTCAGTCTGGCATTCGGGTCGGTGCATGGCCTGACGCTTGGCTTTGGCACCACCCTGATCGGGGAAGCGGTTGATTACTCCATCTATCTGTTCATTCAGCGTGACAACCGACAACCGGGCCGCTTCTGGCGGACCATCCGCCTGGGCGTGCTGACCTCGGTCACCGGGTTTGCCGCGCTGATGTTTTCCAGCTTCCCCGGCCTGGCCCAGCTCGGGCTGTACTCGATCAGCGGTCTGGTGGCAGCGGCGTTGGTGACCCGGTTTGTCCTGCCGGCCCTGATGCCCGCCACCCTTGGGGTGCGGCGCATGGACAAAGCTGGCAAATGGCTGGAAACCGGCCTTGACCGGCTGGCTGCCTTCCGCTGGCTGCCGCTGCTGTTGCTGTCCGGCTGTCTGGTCTTGCTGTTCACCAGTCGTCACGAGGTCTGGAACCGGCAACTCAGCAGCCTGAGCCCGGTCACCCAGGCGCAGAACCAGCTGGATGCGAGCTTGCGTTCTGACTTGGGCAGTGCGGACATGCGCTACGTCGTCAGCTTTACCGCACCGTCACATGAGCAGGCGTTGCAGCAGTCGGAGCGGGCAGACAAGGTATTGGCGGTCCTGCTGAAGCAGCAACTGATCGGCGGTTACCACACGCCGTCCCAGCTCCTGCCCAGTCAGGCCAGCCAGGCAATGCGCAAGGCGGCCATTCCGGCGGCGCCGGTGCTACAAGTCAGACTGGCGGAAGCCCTGCAGGGTATGCCGGTCGCGGCGGACAAGCTTGGTAGCTTCCTGACGGATCTGGCGCAGGCGCGCCAGGCGCCCATGCTGACCCCGCAATCCCTGGCCGGCACATCGTCGGCTGTCTTGCTGGATTCCATGCTGATCCAGCGACCGCAGGATTATCTGGTGATGATGCCGTTACGTGCCGCTGGCGATCGCCTGGACACGGACAAGGTGCAAGCCGCGCTCAACGGGTATGGTCTGGGCCACATGACCGTGATCGACCTGGCGGCAGAAACCAGCGGCATTTTTGACCACTACACGCACGAGGCACAATGGCTGTCCGGCATCGGTTGCGTCGCCATTCTGTTGCTGCTGCTGTTCAGTTGCGGCTGGCGCCAGACCTGGTTTGTGGTGGCGCCGGTGGCCTGTGCCGTCACGGGGGTGATTACGCTTTTGGTGATGCTGGGCATTCCGCTGACCATCCTGCACCTGATCGGTTTGCTGCTGGTGGTGGCACTGGGCTCCAATTACGCGCTCTTCTTTGCCGATGATCACCACCAGCGGGCCGTGGAGGAAAACCGGCGGATGGAACTGTCTTTGCTGATTGCCAATCTGGCGACCGTCTGCAGCTTTGGCTTGCTGGGGATGTCATCTGTACCGGTGCTGTCGTTTATCGGCTCGACGGTGGCCATCGGCGCGCTGCTGTCGCTGGTGTTTGCCGCGATGCTGGTCAGGGGGCGTCGTGCGTTGCATCCATGACCGCTGGCAAGCGGACCGTCCCGCACCCGTCAGGCTGGTCTTTCTGCCGCCAGCCCAGGCGACGCTGGAAGACTTGCTGACCCACGGCTTTGTGCAGGCGGTACGCACCCGCCAGCTGGCCGTGGATGTCACGCTGGTGGAAACCGACTATCAGCAGGTGCTGGCCGGCACGGTGGCCGCAGACTTGCAACGTGACGTCATGCTGCCGATGCTGGCTGCTGACCCGACCCCCATCTGGATGGCGGGCATCTCTCTGGGGGCGTTCAATATCCTGCACCATGCCAGCCACTACCCGGACCATCTTGCAGGGCTGGTGCTGCTGGCCCCTTATCCGGGCACTGCCGATATCCTGAACGAGATTGAAGCCGGTGGCGGCCCGGCCCGCTGGGCCCGCCAACCGGACGTCTCCTTGCCGGACGAGCGCCGCTGGTGGCATTGGCTGGCCACCCGCGGGCCCGTCCCGGAAGTGCATCTCGGCCTATCCGCGGAAGACCGTTTCCGGCATGGACAAGCCATGCTGGCTACCCTGGTGGCTGAGGAGCAGACCTTGCGCCTGCCGGGTACCCATCAGTGGCCGGTCTGGCAAACGCTGTGGCAGCAATGGCTGGACCGCGGACACTGGCCTAGCGCATCAACGATAGAGGTGACACCATGAACCGCTGGCGTCCGACCCCGTTTCTCTGGGTATGCATCGTCGCCCACCTGCCTTTGCTGGTCTGGGCCTGGCGGGTGCCCGCGCAGTGGCCATGGTGGCTGGGGGCACTGCTGCTGGTACACGGCGGCATCGCCATGGCAGGGCTATGGCCCCGCAGCCGTTTGCTCGGCCAGAACCTGATCTGTCTGCCGCCCGCCGCGACAGCCGCTGGCGAAGTGGCGCTGACCTTTGATGATGGTCCGGACCCCGAGGTCACGCCGCGGATTCTGGCCATTCTGGCCCGCTATGAGGTCAAGGCCACGTTTTTCTGCATTGGCGAGCGCGCGTTGCAATACCCCGAGCTGTGTCGGCAAATCCTGGCCGCCGGTCACGAGATTGAAAACCACGGGCAGCGTCATCGGGTACCGACCGCTTTTTCCGGCCCCCGCGGCTGGCGGCGCGAGGTGATGGACGGGGTCGCGACCCTGACCCGGCTCACCGGGCAACGGCCACGGTTTTACCGGCCCATCGCCGGCTTGCGTAACCCGTTTCTGGCGCCGCTGCTGGCCCGCGAGGGCCTGTTGCTTGCCTGCTGGACAAGGCGTGGTTATGATACGCGCGAAAAAAATGCCGACCGGATGCTGGCAAGACTGACCCGCCGATTGGCCGCGGGTGATATCCTGTTAATGCACGACGGCCACGCCGCGCGGGATGCATCCGGCCAGCCGGTACTGCTGACGGTACTGCCCCGTGTGCTGGACATCGTGGCGGCCCGGGGGCTTACCCCGGTGACGTTACGGCAAGGCTGCCGCGCATGAGCCCGTCCGCCTTGTGCTGCTGGTGAAACTTCTGCAACCCAACTCAGGTCTGATCGACACATGCGACCCCTTCGACTTTCTGCCTATACCCTGACCAGTGCCCTGGGAGCCGGTCTGGCTGACCACGTCGCCGCCCTGCGCGCGCAGCGGAGCGGCATTGTCCGCCAGCATTGGGAAACCATCGACTTTGAATTCTGCATGGGCGAAGTGGCTGGCGTGGACGGGGTGGTACTGGACAGCGCGTTTGCCCGTTATGACTGCCGCAACAACCGCCTGGCCCAGCTGGGGCTGGCACAGGACGGTTTTGCCGAGCGGGTGCGAGAAGCCATTGCCCGCCATGGCGCGTCCCGGGTCGCCGTCCTGCTGGGCTCCAGTACCTCCGGCATTCTCAATTCGGAAATCGCCTACCGGCATCGTGATCCGCAAACCGGCCGTTTGCCGGAGGATCTCTATTACCGCGAAACCCATAACAGCTATTCGGTGGCGGACTTTGTCCGGCGCTATTTCCAGTTGTCCGGCCCGGCCTCTGTGGTGTCTACCGCCTGTTCTTCCAGCGCCAAGGTGTTTGCCACGGCGGCCCGCATGATCGATGCCGGGCTGATTGATGCTGCCATCGTCGGGGGCGTGGATTCGCTGTGCCTGACCACCGTGTACGGGTTCAGCTCGCTGCAACTGGTGTCGCCCGATCCGTGCCGGCCCTTTGACGCCAGCCGCAACGGCATTTCGATCGGCGAAGGGGCGGCTTTTGCCCTGCTGGAGCGGCCGGATACCGCGGTCGCGGGCGAGGTCTGGCTGACGGGCGCAGGCGAAAGCAGCGATGCTTACCACATGTCCTCCCCGCATCCGGAAGGGCTGGGCGCGCAGCACGCGATGCGATCCGCGCTGGCCAGTGCCGGGCTGCAGCCGGCCGATATCGGCTATATCAACCTGCACGGCACGGCAACGCCCAGCAACGATGCTGCCGAAGATGCCGCTGTCTGCGCCGTGTTTGGCACACAGACGCCAGCCAGCTCTACCAAAGGCCATACCGGGCACACGCTGGGCGCGGCAGGCGGTATCGAAGCGGTGATCTGCGCGCTGGTTCTGACCGAAGGCTTTCTGCCCGCCGGCGTGGGCACCACCACGCAGGACCCGGCGTTGCACTGCCATTACCTGCTGTCGCAGCGGGACCAGCAGGTGCAGCACGTACTCAGCAACTCGTTCGGTTTTGGCGGCAGTAACTGCAGCCTGGTTTTCTCAAGGGTACAAGCATGAACAGCGTCTATCTGGAAGGCATCAGCGTGATCGGTCCCGGCATGCCGGACTGGCCGATGGCCCGGCAGGTGCTGCGTCAGGAATCTGCGCTGGAGATTGCCCCTGTCACGCTCACGGCACCAGACATCCTGCCCGCTACCGAGCGGCGGCGTGCCGGTGCCGCCACCAAACTGTCGATGTCCATCGGGCTGGCGGCTGCCCGCGATGCTGGTCTGGACCCCGCGACACTGGCCAACGTATTTACCTCGACAGGCGGGGACTGCGACAACTGCCACGCCTTGCTGGAAACCCTGGCGTCGGACGACCGCATGGTGTCGCCCACCCGTTTCCATAACTCGGTCCACAATGCCCCGGCCGGCTACTGGAGCATCGCCACCCATTGCATGGCCCCGTCGACCAGCCTGTGTGCCTACGATGCCACGCTGGGCGCGGGCCTGCTGGAAGCCGCAACCATGGCTCTGGGGAACGGACAACCCTGCCTGATGATCGCGTTTGATACCGCATACCCAAAACCACTGTTCCAGTTGCGGCCTATCCCGTACCCGTTTGGCGTCGGTCTGGTCATCAGCCCGGTGCCAACCGCGACCAGCCGTGCCGAGCTGAAGCTGTCGCTGGTTTCCACTCCGGCTGATGTGATGGCCGATACTGGCCTGGAGTCATTGCGGCAGCAGATTCCTGCCGCACGCGCCCTGCCGCTGTTGCAACTGCTGGCCAGGCAAACCGCCGGACGGGTGGTACTGGATTACCTGGAAGGCTGCCAGCTGGCGGTCGAGGTAGTGCAATGATCGACCACACCTGGATCGAACAGCATATTCCCCACAAGGGCAGCATGTGCCTGCTGGAGCAGGTTGGTGACTGGGGGCCGGACACGCTGACCTGCGAAACCACCACCCACCAGCATCCGGACAACCCCTTGCGGGCCAACGGGCGGTTAGGCATGAGTGCGCTGATCGAGTACGCCGCCCAGGCGATGGCCGTGCATGGTGCCCTGCTGGCAGATGCCAACGCGGTACCTGCTGCCGGTTATCTGACCAGCGTGCGCCAGGTACGCTGGCATCGGGACCGGTGCGATGATCTGGCTGCGCCATTGCGCATCGAGGTCAGCCGCCAGTCCGGCAATGCCACCCATGTCATTTACGATTTCAGCATCCACTGCGGCGAGCTGCTGGCGACCGGCCGGATCAGCGCCGTGCTGGATGCCGCCGCCTTGTCGGCCTAATACCGGAGAACCATCTGATGAAACGTGCATTGGTCACAGGAGGAAGCGGCGCCATTGGTGCGGCCATCTGTCGCGCGCTGGCAGCCGCCGGGCATCATGTGATCGTGCATGCCAACCGCAATCTGGCAACCGCCGAAGCATTGTGCGAATCCCTGCGGCTGGCGGGCGGCTCGGCAGAAGCCGTACAGTTTGACGTGGCGGATGCCGAAGGTTGCGGGCAGGCCATGACCGCGCTGCTGGAACAGGGCCCCATCCAGATTCTGGTCAATAATGCCGGCATCCACGATGATGCCGTGTTCCCCGGTTTGTCATCCGAGCAATGGCATAAAGTGATAGACGTGTCGCTGCACGGGTTTTTCCATGTAACGCAACCCGTGACCATGCCAATGATCCGTACCCGCTGGGGCCGCATCATCAATATTTCGTCAGTCGCCGCCATTGCGGGTAACCGCGGGCAGACCAATTACGCCGCAGCCAAGGCCGCCCTGCACGGGGCTGCAAAATCCCTCTCGATCGAGCTGGCCAGCCGCGGCATCACCGTGAATACGGTGGCACCAGGCATCATCGAATCTGACATGACTGAGGGTGTGTTTGACAAGGACACCATCGCCCGCATGGTGCCGATGAACCGGGCCGGTAAGCCTGAAGATGTGGCCAGCGTGGTGGCGTTTCTCGCATCGGACGGCGCAGGGTATGTCACCGGGCAGGTGATTTCGGTCAACGGCGGGATGATCTGAACCAATCCGTCGGTGCCCTTCGGCCCGGGTTGTATAGTAAAATGGCATATTCAGCGTGATGAAGGCTGATGAATGACCGGCCTGCCGGCCAAGTCCGCGTGTCCTGTCATCATGTATCCCGATTGACCGCCCGCCATTACCTATCCGTGATGGCGGACAACTGCACTATGAACGCCTTATGATCCGGTTTTTACCCCGCCCATTGCAGGTTGTGCTGTTCTACCTGATGCTCGTCTGGTTGGGAAGCATGCTGCTGGCCGGCAATCTGGTGACCCTGACCCTGATCGGCGTGCCACGCTCGGTGCGTGAGCCCATTGTGCAGCGCTGCATCAGCCTGATCTGCCGGGTGTTTCTGGATGGCTGCGAACATCTGGGGTTCATGAGGCTGGACCTGGCCGCCCTGGACCGGCTCAACCGGCGCGAGCCGGTGGTGCTGACACCCAACCATCCGAGCATGATCGACGCCTTTCTGATCTTGTCGCGTGTTCACTCAGCGGTCTGCCTGATGAAGGCCAGCATCAGCTCCAATCTGTTTCTGGGGGCGGGTGCATATTTGGCCGGTTACATTCCCAACCGGCGGCCGGAACGCATGTTTCGTGCCGCCATCCGCACGGTCAAAAGCGGTACGCCACTGCTGATTTTCCCGGAGGGAACGCGCACCACCCATCCGCCCGTGAATGCGTTTCAGGGTGCGGCGGCATTGATTGCCCGCAAGGCGAATGCCCCGTTGCAAACCATCGTCATTACAACCGACTCCCCGTATCTGTGCAAAGGTTGGAAACTCTGGCGTCCGCCGGTATTTCCCCTCTGCTACCGGGTTGTACCGGGTCCGCGGATACTGGTCGACGGGAGCGTTGATGCGCTAACTGCCCGATTGCAGGCCTATTTTGAGGCCGAACTTTCCACTACGCCGGCTGCGCGTCAGCCTGGTCAGCGTCCGTGATGGCGTGACCCACAGGAGCCTGTTTGCATGCAAAACCCGTCTTTAACCCATCTGGTGATGATTCCGAGCTATAACCCGGGGCAAAAGCTGATGGAAACTGTCCGTGCCGCCCGTGCACAATGGGCGCCGGTGTGGGTGGTGGTGGATGGCAGCACGGATGGCAGCGTCGAGGTGTTGCAGGCCATGGCAGCAGAGGACCCGCAACTCAAGGTGATTGTGCTGCCGGAAAACCGCGGCAAGGGGGCGGCGCTACTGTACGGGATGGAGATCGCCGCAGCACAGGGGTTTACGCACGCGCTGTGCATGGATTCCGACGGGCAGCATCCGGCGGATTTGATCCCCGTTTTCATGGCCAAGTCGCAAACCACGCCCGATGCCATGGTCCTGGGCGTACCGGTGTTTGATGCGAGCGCACCCGCGTTACGCGTCAAAGGCCGCAAAATTTCCAACTGGTGGGCCAATCTGGAAACACTGGGCATGGGGGTGGGGGATTCCCTCTACGGGTTTCGCGTCTACCCGCTACAGCCGCTGATCCGCATCATGCACCGGCAGCGCTGGATGCGCCGGTTTGATTTTGACCCTGAAGCCGTGGTGCGGTTATGCTGGGACGGCGTGCCGCCCGTTAATCAGCCCGCGCCAGTAAAATACTTCCAGGCTGGCGAAGGCGGGGTGTCCCACTTCAATTACTGGCGAGACAACAAACTGTTGACCTGGATGCATTTCCGCCTGATGCTCGAATTTTTCATCCGCCTACCGGTTTTGCTGGTCAAACGGGTTGCCTACCGGAAACCATAAACACATGGCGGAATGTGCGGTCACGCACAGGTAAAACAAGGCTCATCATGCAACTGCAGATACATAGCGACATCCGTCAGATTGGCGCATCCGGCTGGGATTTCCTGGCGGGTGAGCAGCCGTTTCTGCAGCACCGGTTTCTGGACGCGCTGGCGTTACACGGCTGCGTGGGGCCAGATACCGGCTGGCAGACCGCCCACCTCAGTCTGACCGAAGGCGACGAGCTGCTTGCCGCCATGCCGCTGTACCTCAAGTCGCACTCCTATGGCGAATACGTGTTTGACTGGGCATGGGCCAACGCTTGCGAACAGGCCGGCGTGCCATACTACCCCAAGCTGCTCACTGCCATTCCGTTTACGCCGGTGACGGGCTGCCGCTGGTTGGCCCGGTCCGAGATGTACCGGGAAGTGATGCTGGATCAGGTCATGGCGTTTGCCGAAGAACAGCAGTTGTCGGGCTGGCATGTCCTGTTTGCCGAAGACGCACCGGTAGAGGCCATGCGCGAACGCGGCTGGCTGAACCGGCGCGGGGTGCAGTTTCACTGGCTGAATCGCGGTTACCGCGACTTTGGCGACTTTCTGGACAACCTGCGCAGCGACAAGCGCAAAAAGCTCAAGCAGGAACGCCGCAAGGTGCAAGAGACCGGCGTGCAGATCTGCCGCAAGACAGGTACTGACATTACTCCGGCCGACTGGGATTTCTTCTATCGCTGCTATGCCCAGACCTATCGCGAGCATCGCTCCAGCCCGTACCTGACCCGAGACTTTTTCCAGACATTGGGCCAGACCATGCCAGAGAATTGCCTGCTGGTGATGGCCAGCCAAAACGACCAGCCCATCGCAGCGGCACTGAACCTGATGGACGACCAGCGCCTCTATGGCCGCTACTGGGGCGCGCTGGCCTGGGTGCCCGGCCTGCATTTCGAGCTTTGCTATTATCAGGGTATCGAGTTTGCCATCGAGCGCGGCTTGCAGGTATTTGAAGGTGGTGCGCAAGGCGAACACAAACTGGCCCGCGGCTTTGAAGCGGTAGAAACCCAAAGCTGGCACTGGTTGCGCCATGCCGGCTTGTCGGCCGCCGTTGCCCGCTACCTGGCGCACGAAGGCAAAGGTATTGGTCACTATCTGGACGAGCTGCAAGAGCGGGCGCCGTTTGCGCAGGGGTAAACGGTCAGCATCAGCACCCAAGTGAGCATGTCATGAGTTATCAGTTACTGGAAGTTGCAGACGGCAAGCCCGTGAAGATGTGGACCACCGGGGTGCCCGTCGAGCCGGAGGCGCAGGCGCAATTGCGCAAGGCGGCCCAGTTGCCGTTCATTTTCCGACACCTGGCCGTGATGCCGGACGTGCATCTGGGCAAAGGGTCTACCATCGGCAGCGTGATCCCGACTCAGGGCGCCATCATTCCGGCGGCGGTTGGCGTGGATATCGGTTGCGGCATGATGGCGGTCAAAACGTCGCTGACAGCCGCCGACCTGCCGGAAAACCTGCACCGCTTGCGCAGCGAAATCGAGCGGGCCGTGCCGCATGGCCGTACCCCGGGGCGGCGTGACCAGGGCGCCTGGGGACAAACGCCCGGCACGGTAGACCGGATGTGGGCCGAGCTGCTGCCAGGGTTCGAGCGCATTACCGAGAAGTATCCCCGGCTGAAAAATACCAACCACCACCAGCATCTGGGCACGCTGGGAACGGGCAACCATTTCATCGAAGTGTGTCTGGATGAGGCCGACCATGTCTGGTTCATGCTGCATTCGGGTTCCCGCGGGGTAGGTAACGCCATCGGCAACCTGTTCATCGAACTGGCGCAGGCCGACATGCGCCAGCACCTGGCCAACCTGCCGGACAAGGATCTGGCCTACTTCCGCGAAGGCAGCGCCCATTTTGACGACTATGTGGCCGCCGTAGGCTGGGCGCAGGATTACGCCCGCCGCAACCGGATGCTGATGATGCAGCATGTCATCTCGGCCGCCAGAGGGGTGATCCGCAAGCCGTTTGCCGCCGAAGTGGAAGCGGTCAACTGCCATCACAACTATGTCCAGCAAGAAACCCATTTCGGGGCAGCGGTTCTGGTCACCCGCAAAGGCGCCGTCTCGGCACAAAAAGGTCAGCTGGGGATCATCCCCGGATCCATGGGCGCCAAAAGTTATATTGTGCGAGGTCTCGGCAATGAAGAGTCGTTCTGCTCCTGCAGCCATGGCGCGGGACGGACCATGAGCCGCAACGAGGCCAAGCGGCGCTTTAATCTGGACGATCAGATCCGTGCTACCCGTCACGTTGAGTGTCGTAAGGACAAAGACGTGATCGACGAAATTCCCATGGCGTACAAGGATATCGACGCCGTCATGCGCGCGCAGACTGATCTGGTCGAGATCGTGCATACCCTGCGGCAGGTGGTTTGTGTCAAAGGTTGAGCCGATTTCCGTGTATTTGCTGCGATATTGATGCGATCGTCGGCTTATCTGGCAGAGATCGCCCCCGATTATGTTATCCTTGGTCAAATTCATGCATATCCACGAGTAGCACATGTCTCAAGCCGTCTTTCATCTGGCTGTTGACGGGGGCGGTACGTCCACCCGGCTGGCCGTCTATGACCATCAGCATCAGGAACGGATTCGTGTCACCGGCGGCCCGTCTGCCCTTGGGCAGGGCATTGCCCAGGCCTGGGCCAATATTTCGTCGCTGTGCCAGCAGGCGCTGGCGGGGCTTGGGGCGCATGACGTCCCGCTGGGCGCCTGTGCGATTGGTCTGGGCTTGTCTGGGGTGCATAACCCGGTCTGGGCGGCAGAGTTTCTGGCGGCAGCACCTGCATTTGCGCAGATTGCACTCCACAATGACGTACACACGGCCTTGCTGGGCGCGCACGATGGCAAGCCGGGTATCCTGATGATTCTGGGGACGGGCAGCGCGGCCGAAGCCTGGCTGCCGGACGGCCGGATTCTCGAGGCTGGTGGCTGGGGGTTTCCGAGCGGCGACGAAGCCAGTGGTGCCTGGCTGGGGCTGGCGGTGGCACAACTGCTGCAAAAACGCCTGGATGGCCGCTTGCAGCCCTCGCCACTGACGGACGCTGCGCTGGCCGAGTGCGGCGGTCACAAAGCCGCGGTACAGCATTGGCTGGCCGGCGCAAACCAGGGGCGCTTTGCTACCCTGGCGCCACTGGTTGTCCGCCACGCAGATGACGATGAACTGGCCCGACAACTACTGGAAAAAGCGGCGCAGGAGATCGCGGCGCATATCCGGGCGCTGGATGAAACGGCCACGTTACCGGTGGTGCTGAGTGGCGGGCTGGCCTCTGCCTTGTCGCCCTGGTTGCCGGATGCCCTGCAACAACGCCTGTGCCCAGCCCGGCATGATGCGGTGTATGGGGCTTACCTGTATCTGCTGCAGCAACACGCTCCCCTGACGGGCGGCTAGGCAAGTCATCACGCTTCCCGCCGATTGCCCGCTTGCCGGGCGGTTGTTCATCCCGTGTGATTCATTGTCGCCATGGCGTGCTGCTGTGGCGATTCTTCCATGTTTCTTATGAAATGCCATTTTCATAATTAGGCATTGCCATGCTATTATGCCAATTCAATATATTGGCATACGTGGCTGCTTTCACGGCAGCCTACCCGTCGTCTGCACACAAACAGCCAGGCGACCGCCAGGAACGTCATTTCACCGCACCAGAGACCGCCGTTGAACAAGAAATATCTGCTTATCCCCGGGTTGCTGATCCTGACTGGACTTACCGGTTTATACCTGTCGGGCTACCTGTTTCTCCTCCTGACCCGGCTACCTACCCGCATTCTCGGGGCAACCACCATTTATCACTATTACGCGGCTTACCATGGCACGGCGGGCGTGGCCTGGAAGCTGAAACTGGCACTCGGGGCCGGGTTTGGCGTGCCGGCTGCCCTGATACTGCTGGTGCTGTACAAGCGCTTGGGGCAAACGCACAACCTCTATGGAGAGGCCCGCTTTGCCAGCGTGGGCGAACTCCGGCAGCAAGGGTTCATGAAACCCTCTGAAACCAGCGTGGTGATTGGCAAGGCCAATGGCCGGTTCTTGTACTTCAACGGCCAGCAGTTCCCGATTCTGTCTGCGCCCACCCGGTCCGGCAAAGGGGTCGGCATCGTCATTCCCAACCTGTTGTCGTATCCGGGATCGATGGTGGTGCTGGACATCAAGCAGGAGAATTTCGAGCTGACCAGCGGTTTTCGCCAGCAGCACGGGCAGGCGGTGTATCTGTTTAACCCGTTTGCCGAAGACCGCAAAAGCCACCGCTGGAACCCGCTCACCTATGTATCATCAGATCCGGATTTCCGCGTGTCAGACCTGATGAGCATCGCCACCATGCTGTATCCGGTGGGCGAGGACGGCAAAGACCGCTTCTGGAAGAACCAGGCCCAGAATGCGTTTCTGGCGTTTAGTCTGTACCTGTTCGAGCGGCGCGCGGCCAAGCTGGCAGATGGCATCTCGCCCGCCCATGTGCCGGCGTGTACCATGGGGGCCTTGTTCCGCCTGGCCGGCGGTGACGGGCGCAGCCTGCGGGCCAGCATTGCCAGGATGAGCGAGGCCCCCTTCCTGAGCGGCGCCTGTCAGTCAGCGTTTGCCGGGCTGTTGTCCCAGGCAGAAGAAACGTTTTCCAGCATCATGGGCACGTTTCGCGAGCCGCTGCTACCCTGGCTAAACCCGATCACCGATGCCGCCACCAGCGGAGACGACTTTCTGCTCACTGATGTGCGCAAACGCAAGATGACCATCTATATCGGTATTCAGCCCAACAAGCTGGCCGAGGCCAGCCTGATCATCAACCTGTTCTTTTCGCAACTGATCAACCAGAACACCCGCGACCTGCCGCAGAACAACCCGGCGCTCAAGCACCAGTGCCTGCTGCTGATGGACGAGTTCACCTCCATCGGCCGGGTGGACATCATTGCCAAAGCCGTCAGCTACATGGCCGGCTACAACCTCCGCCTGCTGCCCATCATCCAGTCGTTGTCACAGCTGGAAGCCACCTACGGCCAGGCCAACAGCCGCACCCTGATGACCAACCATGCCTTGCAAATCCTGTATACCCCGCGCGAGCAAAAGGACGCCAACGAGTATTCGGATATGCTGGGGTATCGCAGCGTGCAGAAACACAGCGTGTCTCGCGGCCGGGATGTCAGCAAGACCGAGTCCGAAGAAAAGCGCGCCCTGATGCTGCCGCAAGAGCTGAAAGCCATGCCTTCCGACAAGGCCATCTTCCTCTGCGAGACGCTCTCCAGCCCGGTGATGTGCGACAAGATTCGCTATTATCAGGAACCCGTGTTCAAACAGCGGCTGTTGCCGAAGGTTGCGGTGCCCGTGCTGGAGATGCACGGCTAAACGGCTTCTCCTTATGTAACAAGACCCGGCGACATGCATCCGCCGGGTCGGTCAGTCAAAGGGGCCTGATGCTGGTCGTTACAGCACTTGTGCCACTTCTTCAAACGCCAGTCGCGGGCCGCGCGGACGGGTGCCGCTGGCGTCGCCGTAGCCCAGATTCAGCAGAAAGTTTACTTTGTACTGGCCATCCGGGAAGAATTCGGCGTTGACCTTGTCGGCATCAAAGCCGCTCATGGCGCCGCTTTCCAGCCCAAGCAGACGGGCGGCGATGATCAGGTAGCCGCCTTGCAGCGAGCTGTTGCGGAATGCGGTGGCATCTGCCAGGGCCTGATTGGCTTCAAACATCGGTTTGGCATCGTAGGCCGGAAACTGGGTGGGCAATTGCTCATAAAAGCGCGTGTCTTGCGCAATGATGACGGTAACCGGTGCTGCCAGGGTTTTGTCCAGATTGCCTGCAGACAGTGCAGGGGCCAGGCGTTGCTTGGCTTCCGGGGTTTTCAGGAACAACAAGCGTGCCGGCTGGCTGTTCATGGAGGTAGGACCCCATTTGAACAGGTCGTACAGCTGACGCAACGTATCATCGCTAACCGGCTGGCTGGTAAATTTGTTGAAAGTACGGGCTGAAATGAAAGCTTTTTGCAGTGCTTCCTGAGACACGGGGTTCATGGGGCAGATTCCTTGGCGGTAGCTGAGATCATCAAAGACAAGACAGAAAGTGGCGGACCGGCCGGGTACCCTGAGACCGGCCCGCCTCTGTAACACGCAGGTATTTTATGAGAGGGCCCGACCGCGCTGGTTCAGGAATTCTGAACGGGTTGTTCAGGTTTTTGATAAATGTTTAGCTTGCTAACCGTTATTGCCAAGCCGGTGTTCTGACAGATGGACGGGGATTGGTGAAATGAGAATGCGTCGCAATGACCGTTTGGCGGATAAAGGCCTTCGCTGATTGTTGCGGGAGGAGGACAGGCATACAATTTTCTACTTGAAGGTGAACAGGAGAAAGCCATGTTCAATGATCCTTTTGCAGAATTAAAAAAACGGCAGCGCGAGATGTGGGCGTCTTTTGCGCCCAATGCGATGTTTACCACACCGTCTGCTGCCCATCTGGTGGAGTTTGCCCAGATCAAGCCCGGGGAGTCGGTGCTGGATGTGGGCACTGGTACTGGTGTGGTGGCCATTACGGCGGCCCGGGCCGGTGCCAAGGTAAATGCGCTGGATTTAACCCCGGCGCTGCTGGCGCAAGCGCGGGAAAACGCCGCCATTGCCCGGCACGAAGAAATTGTCTGGACCGAAGGCGATGCCGAAAACCTGCCCTATCCGGATGCCTCGTTTGATGTGGTGGTCAGCCAGTTTGGCCACATGTTTGCCCCGCGTCCGGAGGTGGCGATTGCCGAGATGCGCCGGGTGCTGAAACCCGGCGGGCGGGTGGCTTTTGCTACCTGGCCCCCTGAGCACTTTATTGGCAAGATGTTCATGTTTATTGGCCGTCATTCGCCACCGTTGCCCCCCGGGGCATCTCCCCCCGTGCAATGGGGGATTCCGGCGGTGATTACCGAGCGGCTGGGCGACAAGTTCGAGGCACCGTTTTTTGAGCGTGGCAAACTGCAGTTTTTTGCGTTGAGCCTTAGCCACTATCGCATGTTCATGGAGCTCTACGCCGGACCGCTGCAAAAGCTGGTGGAGAACCTGGCGAATGACCCGGAACGTCTGGCCAAGGTGCGGGCAGAGTTTGAAGCCATGTGCGCACCGCACTATCACGGCAATACCGTACTATCAGATTACATCCTGACCCGCGCACAAGCGCGGTAAGTCACCCGCTAATATTGCATGCCTCATTCTCCAAAGGCCCGGGGGTAATACCCCGGGTCGGGTAGCTGGCTGTTTGTCTGGCCGGCATAAGTCTGTCTGACCATCAGGGAGTAACCCTTGGAACCGCTGTCCTTACCGGTCTATGCCGATGTTGTTGCTGCTGCCTTGCGTATTGAGGGGCAGGCGCACAAAACCCCGGTCATGACATCCCGCACGGTGAATGAGCTGCTGGGGGCCGAGGTATTTTTCAAGTGCGAGAATTTACAGCGCATGGGGGCGTTCAAGTTTCGGGGGGCCTTTAATGCGCTGTCCCGGTTTGACGAAACCCAGCGACGGCACGGGGTGGTGGCATTTTCATCCGGTAACCATGCGCAGGCCATTGCGCTGTCTGCCCGCCTGCTGGGCATTCCGGCGACCATTGTCATGCCCCATGATGCACCGGCTGCCAAGGTAGAGGCGACCAAAGGGTATGGTGGTCATGTGGTTGTGTATGATCGCTACACTGAAGACCGGGAGCAGATCGGCCGTGATCTGGCCGCCAGACATGGCTATACGCTGATTCCGCCGTATGACCACCCGGATGTGATTGCCGGGCAGGGCACCGCAGCCAAAGAGTTGCTGGAAACGGTGGGCGACCTGGATGCGCTCTTTGTGCCCTTGGGCGGGGGAGGCTTGCTGTCCGGGTCATCCTTGGCGGTCAGGGCGCTATCGCCGCACTGCAAGCTGTACGGTGTGGAACCCGAAACCGGTAATGACGGCCAGCAATCTTTCCGTGCTGGCCGCATTGTACATATTGAGGCACCCAAGACCATTGCCGATGGTGCACAGACCCAGCATCTGGGGCAGTACACCTTTGCCCTGATCCGCCAGCATGTCGATGATGTTCTGACCGCCAGTGATGCGCAGCTGGTCGAGTGCATGCGCCTGTTTGCCACCCGCATGAAGCTGCTGGTAGAACCAACCGGTTGCCTGGGGCTGGCCGCGGCCCTGCCGATGAAAGCGGCATTGCAAGGCAAACGGGTCGGGGTCCTGATCAGTGGCGGGAATGTGGATATGGCCAAATTGTGTGAATGGCTGTAAGCCCGGTGTGCATGCAACCCATGGCAGATGCGCGGATCAGGCTGGCTGACCCGCGTCGCTTGCTATTGCGCTGATGAAAATCCTCTTGTGCCTAGACACGAATGATCTGACCTTTCAGTGAATACAGAATAGCCACCACTTCCCCTTTGGTGCCCTCGTCGATTTCATTCTTGGTCATGGCACTGACAATATCATCGATGACCGCCAGATATTCTTGCTCGCTGATGTTCATGCCTTTGTGTGCGGCGAGCATGTCTTTGCCGGTATAGGCTTCAGGTCCGCCAGCGCCTGCGCACATGAACTCGCACGCCATGCGTTTGAGGTGGTCGAGATCCTTGACGTTTTCAAAGCGTGCTTTGACGGCCGGATTGGCCAAGTGGGCTGCCACCAGATCATCCACGATGCGTGTGATGCCGATAGACCCGCCCAGCCGTTGATAGAGTGACGTACTCATGGTGAACTCCCCTTACGAATGCCGAATGACAAAAACCGCAACGGTGAACGTTGCGGGTATGACCCGGGTGGGTGGCGGTTGAATCTGCCCCGTGCCAGAACAGCAGGGCGCAGGGTCGGCACCGACACTCGGGGTCATCAAGATTGCTACCGACAGGGGGTCATCTGTATGGGGTGTATGCACACGGCCAAAGAAACAAACCACATGCATGCAGCCAGACAGTGGGGGATGCCGTACCGCAGATGGTCTTGCGGCAGCCGGAGCCCAGTGACCAAAAAGGTCTGCGAGCACGGGTTCCGACCGGGACGATGTCCCGTCAAGCCGAGTGCGCCCGCATGGGCGCGTGAAGATCGGGAAGGGTGCTCAGCGAAGCAAGTAACAACAACGCGAGCCGGGTAGCAGTCACAAGTTTTAGACCTGTCTGCCCTGCATGTCAAGACGCGGGGCTCGCCGTCTGTCCGGTCGGTTATTCGCCCAGCGTGATGCCGCTGGCCAGCCAAGGCGCACTGCCTTGCAGGATCGGGAGGTAGCGGGTCTTGAGTATGCTGATGGTATCGCTGGCCAGTTGTTCCGGCAGGCTGCCAAGCTCAGAAGCCTGGGCGACCAGGGTCAGCTCGCGGAAGAACTGGCCTTCCTGCATCGGCATGCAGTCGACCTCGCCGCTGAGCAGCCCGGCTTGCAGCAGGCAGAGCGGGGTGGTGATGGCCCAGCCGGCGCCGGCCTTGACCATGGACAGGATGGCAAACGAGTTGTCCAGCTGCATGCGCTGGGGCGGGTTGATGTTCCAGGCGTTGAGCTGCTTTTCAATGCTGCGGCCGATGACGGTGCCGTTACTGTAACGGATGAAATCGGAACGGGTAGAGAGCTGCTGCAGGGAGACGGGCAAGGCGCTGCCTTCGCCCTTGGGCATCACCAGCACAAATGGCTCGCGGATCAGCCGGCGGCGGTAGAGTTCCGGGTGGCTGGCGATGGCGTCGTCCGAGATGATGATGTCTACCTTGCGAGACAGCAAGGCTTCGGCATGGGCGTGCGACTGGCCGGTGGTGAGCGACCACTGGGCCGTGCGCAGCTTGACCACATCCAGCAGTTCACGACCGACGCTGGTGGCCAGCGAATCGACCAGTGCGATACGCACATGCTTGAGCGGGGTTTGTTCTTTGCGGCGGAATTCCAGACTGACTTGCCGGGCGCGCGCCAGCAACTGGGCGCTTTGATCATAGAACTGGCGGCCAAGCGGTGTCAGCAGTGGCGGCCGGTGCGAGCGGTCCATCAGTTGCACCCGCAGGCTTTGTTCCAGGTTGGCCAGCCCTTGAGAAACAGACGACTGGGTCATGCCTAGCCGCTGGGCGGCGGCCGTCATGCCGCCGGATTCGACGATGGCGACAAAGACTTCCAGCAATTTCAGATCAAAACCGATATCAGACATAAATATTCCGGGGCAATGCGCCCGAACAATCCGTTAGAAGGACGAGAATACAAGAACGTCATGCGCGATGCAGGCGCCAGCATAGCACCTGCATCGCAAAAGCACGAGTGTCATGCCCGGTGATCAGGCAGGGGGACGGCTGGCATGGCGGTAGGTGAGCTGGTGCAGGTCGGCAATATTCGGGCCGCTGGCGGCTACCACCAGGATGTCCTGTGCCAGCGGGCCAAAGTCGGCCCGAAAATGGACGGAACTTTTGAGCACCAGCACTGCCTGCTCGGCCGGTTCGATGCCCAGGTGACGGAACATGGCCTGATCGGCCGCTTGCTGCTTGCGGCTGGATACCAGCACCGTTACGCCTTGCCTGCGCACCGCGGCCATCAGGCCCAGGTCCATGCGGCAGCCGGCGTAGAAGGGGCCGGTCCCGGTAAACTGGCCGTTGCCAAGATGTACCACGTCCCAGGTACCAAAGGTGCTGTCATCGCCGCACAGCGACATCGGTAACTGGCTGCCCAAGCCGGCGGCGTGTGCCTTGCGGGCAGTGGCAGGGTCGCACAGCAGGCCGACACAGCCGCCTACATGCTGTTTCAGCATGGCGGCGATCAGGTCGGTGGTGTTGCTGTCTGCGCCGCCGCCCGGGTTGTCCTGGGTATCGGCCAGTACAATGGGGTGGCCGGGTTTGCCCCGTTCTCCAGCCGCCTGAACCGCATCGGTTGCGGACCAGAGCTTGCCGGCAAACTGGTGCCGTGCCGCCAGCACGCGCTGGTGGAGTTGTTCTGCCAGCTGCTGGCTATGGGCTTCATCCGTACCGTACACCAGCACCGACGGCGCACACTCGGGGACATCGGCCAGCGGGAACCCGGGCGCAAACCGGACAATCGGGGTCTCGGCAGATTCCATGTCGTCGGCTGCCTGGATCAGCGATTTCATCGGGTCGGTCAGCGTGCACTGCCATGGCATCGGGATCAGGAACGGCAGCTGGCGGAAGGCCTTGTGCCAGCGTTCGCCGGCCAGCAGGCGTGGTACCAGTGCCGCCGCCCGTTCGCCGGAGTCGCTCATGTCGACATGCGGGTAGGTACGGTACACCACCAGTGCATCGGTATGGCTGACCATGGCCGGGGTAATATTGGCGTGGAAGTCGAGTGTGGCAATAATCGGGCACTGGTCGCCGATCTCGGCGCGAATCCGGCGCAACAGCTCGCCTTCGCCATCCTGCAGGTGCTCGGTGACCATGGCGCCATGCAGGTCCAGATACAGTACGTCCAGCGGGCCGGTCGTGGCCAGGCTGAGCAGCAGCATCCAGCAGATGGATTCGAACGCATCCTCAGTCACCGGGCCGCTCGGATTGGCGGAGGCCCAGACCAGCGGTACCAGTTCGTGGCCCTTGCCGGCCAGGGCATCGACAAATCCGGCAACCGGGATGTTGACGCCCTTGATCGCCTCAAACATGCCGTCGCCCCATTGCAGGCCTGGCCATGCGTCGGCCTCTGCAAAGGTGGTAAAACGTGCCCGACTGTCGGCAAAGGTATTGGTCTCGTGTAAAAAGCCGGCAATCCCGATTCGTGCCATGCGGTTCTCCTGCGCGTAGGCGGAAGTCGTGTGAAACAGGACGGCAGCCTGACTGCCGCCCTGTCGCTTTCCAGAATGTCTGTTTGCATCCTGTTTTATGATTTCCGTTCCCTGACGGGTAACGGAGGGTCTGTCTGGGGCCAGTCGCAACGGTCAGGTTGTCTGGCACGTTGCGCTCACCGGGTTTGCTACCCGGTTAACGCAACGCTGTGGCCGGGTTACAGCAGGCCGACCACCGCACGTTTGAAGATCTCGCTGTATTGCGCGGCGGTGAACGGGATCGGGTTGGTGCCGTGGGATGGATCTGCCACCGCCATCTCGCCCACTTTCTGTGCCTGTGCATCGTCGATACCAATGGCGGACAGCGCGTGCGGGATGCCGACTTCTTCACGCAAGGCCAGTACCCAGTTGAGGAAGGCCTCGAACGACGGGTTCGGCAGGTTCAGATAGCGGGCCAGCGCGGTAATGCGTTCTTCAATGACCGACTGGTTGGCCTTGAGCACGTACGGCATCAGGATGGCGTTCAGCATGCCGTGGTGCGCGTCATACAGTGCGCCCAGCGGGTGGGCCAGTGCGTGCATGGCGCCCAGACCGCGCTGGAAAGCGGTGGCGCCCATGGTGCTGGCGACCAGCATCTGCATGCGGGCTTCTACGTCCTGGCCGTTCTTGACCGCGCGCGGCAGGTATTCCTTGACCAGGCGCATCCCTTCCAGCGCCACGCCGGTGGCCATCGGGTGGTAGAACGGCGAGCAATAGGCTTCCAGATTGTGGCTGAGCGCATCCATGCCGGTGGCGGCAGTCAGCTTGGCCGGCAGGCCGGTGGTGACTTCCGGGTCCAGAATCACTACTGCTGGCACCATGCGTGCGTGGAAGATCAGCCGCTTGATGTGGGCGGTGTCGTCGGTAATCACCGAGACTCGGCCGACTTCGGAGCCGGTACCGGCGGTGGTCGGCACGGCAACCACCGGGGCCATGGCGTCTACATTCACGCGCAGGTAGTTGTCACCCACGTCTTCATAGTCCCACAGTTCGCCGGTCTGGCCGACCATCAGGGCGACCGCTTTGGCTGCATCCAGGCCGGAGCCGCCGCCAAAGGCGATCACGCCGTCGTGCTGGCCGGCCTTGAAGGCTGCCACACCGTCCATGACGTTCTGGCCAGTCGGGTTGCCTTTGATGTTGCTAAACACCGCACAGGCCAGGCCGGCAGCCTTGCAGCTGGCCACGGCATCGGTGACGACGGGCAGGTTGGCCAGTCCGGGGTCGGTAATCAGCAGCGGGTTTTTCATGCCCAGTGCCTTGCAATGGTCTGGCAATTCTTTGATGCGGCCAGCGCCGGCCTTGATCGCTGTCGGGTAATTCCAGTTGGCGCGGTATGCGTTCATGTCGGTCATCGGGGTATCTCCGCTTGATTTACAGTTTTTTCAGATGGAAGGATTTTGGTCGGGTCAGGTGTTCATACCCGACGGAAGACAGGGTCGCCCCGCGGCCGGTGTTCTTGACGCCGGTCCAGGCGAGCGCCGGGTCCAGATAGTCGCAGCGGTTCATGAACACGGTGCCGGTTTCCAGCTGGTCGCCAATCGCCAGCGCAGCGGCTTCGTCCTTGGTAAAGATAGAGGCGGTCAGGCCAAACGGACTGTCGTTCATCAGGCGGATGGCCTCGGCGTCGTCCTTGACCGGCATGATGCCGACCACCGGGCCGAAGCATTCGTCGTTCATGATGGCCATGCCATGATTCACGTTGACCAGAATCTGTGGCGCGACAAAGGCAGTCCCTGGCTGGTCAGCCGGGAACTCGCGGGAGTCGATCATCGCCTTGGCACCTTTGTCCAGCGCATCCTTGATGACAGCGCGGATATCATCGGCGGCCGAGGTGCGTACCACCGGGCCGAGCGTGGTGTCCGGGTCCATCGGGTCGCCCAGCTTGTACTGGCGGGTCAGCGCCACTGCTTTGGCGACAAAATCGTCGTACTGCGACTGATGCACGTAAATGCGCTGGATACCGCAGCAGCTTTGACCGGAGTTGAAGAAGCCGCCGTCCACCAGGGTGTCGACCGCGTGATCCAGATCGGCATCGGCACGCACATAGCCCGGGTCATTGCCGCCCAGTTCCAGACCGACACCGATAAAGCGGCCAGCCGCGGCCTGCTCGACGGCGGCCCCGCCGTTCACCGAGCCGGTAAAGCAGACGGCGTTGATTTCCGGTGCCTGGATCAGTCGCTGGGTGCCGGCATGGTCGGTATGTACAAACTGGAACAACCCGTCTGGCAGGCCGATGCCGCTAAAGGCTTCAACCATGCGCTCGGCGGCCAGCGGGGTTTGCGCAGAGTGTTTCAGGATGACGGCGTTACCGGCCATCAGTGCCGGTACCACGGCGTTCACTGCGGTCAGCAGCGGGTAGTTCCACGGGGCAATTACCAGTACCACCCCGACCGGCTCGCGGCGGATGAAACGGGTAAAGCCTTCAATGGCGGCAGGTACCACGTCGTGCAGCGCGTCGTGGGCGATCGAGATCATGTGTCTTGCGCGTGCCTCAAAACCCGCGACTTCACCGGGGGTGTAGCGGATCGGCCGGCCCATCTGGCGGGTCAGTTCCAGTGCGATCTCGTCTTTCTTGGCAACAAAATTGTCCACCCCCTTGCTGAGGATGCCGGCACGGTCGGCAATGGCGGTGGCTTTCCAGGCGGCTTGTGCCGCCTTGGCTTTTTCCAGCGCGTTGCGGATTGCCGCATCGCCATGGTAAGGGCGGCTGACAACCACGCTACCGTCTACAGGGCTGCGGGTAATGAGTTCTGCGGTCATAGGGGTCTCTCGTCAAAAAACAAATCAGTGATGTGATCAAATGGGTGTCACGTGTTTGCGTGACACCCGTCTATCAGATGATCTCGAAATAGCGCTGCAGTTCCCAGTCAGTCACGTGGCGACGGAACTCGCGCTCTTCCCATTCGCGGGTGGCAGCATAATGATCGACAAACGCATCGCCGAAGAGCGTACGGGCGGCCTCGCTGCCTTTCAGGCGCTGGGCGGCTTCCCACAGGGTATTCGGCAGTTTCAGGTGGTCCGGGAACGTCTGGGTATAGGCATTGCCAACCACCATCGGTTCCGGTTCCAGCTCGCGCTCTACCCCCAGCAGGCCTGCGCCCAGCGCGGCACCCAGGGCGATGTACGGGTTGGCATCGGCAGAACCGATACGGACTTCCATGCGTTGTGATTTGGCCGAGCCCGGGATCAGGCGCAGTGCCGTGGTACGGTTTTCCAGGCCCCAGGTGGCATCCAGCGGCGCCCAGTAACCGGGTACCAGACGCGAGTAGCTGTTGACGGTCTGGGCAAACATCGACATGAATTCCGGCAGGTATTTTTGCACCCCGGCCATGAAGTGGCGCTGGGTCTTGCTCATGTTGTATTTCTGGTCCGGGTCATAGAAGGCGGACTTGCCGGTCTGCTTGTCTTTCAGGGACAGGTGGATGTGGCCGCTTTGTCCCGGGAAGTTATGAGACCATTTGGCCATGAAGGTGGCCATCAGGTTATTCTGCTGCGCCAGTACCTTGGTAAAGGTCTTGAACAGGAAGGCCTTGTCGGCGGCAGCAGCAGCGCCATCTACACCCAGCGCAGCTTCCAGCACGCCCGGGCCGGTTTCGGTATGCAGGCCCTCAATGCCCATGTCCATGGCTTCGCAAAGCCCCAGCAACTGGTGGTAGAAGTCGTTTTCGACCGTGCTGCGCAGGACCGAGTAGCCAAAGTAGCCCGGTGTCCACGGGGTCAGGTTCTGGTAATTCTTTTCTCGTACGGATTCCGGGGTTTCCTTGAACATGAAGAATTCGTATTCCAGTGCGGCGCTGGCATCAAAGCCCAAGCCATCGGCGCGTTTCAGAATCCGGTGCAGCATGTTGCGCGGGCAGATATTGGCGGCGTCTTCGATGAATTCGCACAGGAAGAACAGCATGTCCTGACCGTTGACCTGTTCAAACGGCAGGTCCCGACAGGTCTCGGGCAGAATGCGTACCCAGGCATCCGGGTAGGCGGTATGCCAGCCGGTATATTGCACATTATCGTATAACTGGTCGTTCAGGTCCCAGCCCAGCACGACGTTGCAGAAGCCAAAGCCGGATGTCAGGGCAGAAATGAATTTGTCTTTGGATATGTATTTGCCGCGCATGATACCGTCGATATCGGATAAACCGACCTTGACGTGGGTCAGGCCACGGGCTTCGACTAGGGCAATGGCATCTTCAACTGTTTTTACGTCACGTGCTTGCATGGTTCTCTCTCTCCGATCAACGCCTAATTTCTGGGCTATCTATGCATTCAGGGCGACCCGGCTTTTTGCCGGTGTTTGCCTACCAAAATTCGTGCTGTGTTGAATCAAACCGGTAATACGACACTATGGACGGAATGGGTTCGTTGCTAATAGTGATCAAGTCGGATTCGCTGTGCAATTAGTATCGTTATGGCTAATGACGGATCATTACGGATTGTGATGAATCGGTTTCTGTCTCTTGAAACGCTGCTAAAGATCCGCGATAAAGTGGCCAAATTTTGGTGACATGCGAAGCTGCGCTTTTGGGGTGCTTAATTCAGATGGTATTCAGGCTGTATAGCCTGCCCGGAAATTCCAGGTTTTTATGCATTTGCAACAGGCTTGTATTTGCAAGTCCATGTTAATCATGGATTTTTTGACAGGTATTTCAACAGAAAACTGGCATTGGCATCGCCCGCTTTCTGAATGGATATTCGGACGTCCACGCCTGTATTTTTGTTTGCCAACGCTAACCGGGAAATAGCCAATTCGCGGTATTTAGATCGTTATCGGTTTTACCGAATTCAGCTATTCAAAATACAAGCTGGTTGAATATGCCCCTGTGTCACTACACTAGCGTCATTTGTCAGCGGTGCTTTTGTATGGTGTGCTGCGACAAATATGGACCGTCAGACAATTAAAATCGTTATGCCTAATGAATCAACATTAGTACAAATGATGATTGTTGTCGGCCATTTGCTTTAAACGCAAACTGCGCTCACAAGTCGTACTTGCTATCAGGGGAGATAGTCGGTAATGCAGGCTCACAGTCAGAATGCTCAACGTACAAAAGAAGCCTATGACGTCACGGTGATCGGTGGCGGCGTGGTCGGCTGTGCGGTGTTGCGTGCACTGGCCTGTGCCGGCCTGTCTGCCTGCCTGCTGGAAAAAGGCGGAGACATTCTCTCTGGTGCGTCCAAGGGCAATAGTGCCATCCTTCATACGGCCTTCGATGCGCCGGTGGGCAGCCTGGAATGGCAGTGCATGCAGGCGGGCTATCAGGAATACCTGCAGATCCATGAAGCCCTGAACCTGCCGCTGCTAAAGACCGGCGCCCTGCTGATTGCCTGGTCAGACGAAGAAGCACAGAAACTCCCGGATATCCTCCACAAAGCCCACCAGAACCGTGTCACCGATGTCGCGCCTGTTCCGCTTGAGCAACTGCACGCGCAGGAGCCGCATCTGGCCGCGCATGCCAAGGCGGCCCTGCATGTGCCGGGCGAATACCTGATTGATCCATGGTCAGCGCCGCTGGCCTATACGCTGCAAGCCATCGCCCACGGTGCAGAGGTGATGCGCCGCGCCGAGGTGTTATCCGGCGAACGGGTAGACGGCCACTGGCACTTGCAAACCTCGCAAGGGATGGTCAGAACCCGGCTGGTGGTGAATTGCGCCGGCAATTACGGTGATCTGGTCGAGGCCATCTGCCGGCCCAGTCCGTTTGCCATTACCCCGCGCAAAGGCCAGTTTGTGGTCTATGACAAAACCGCCTCGCGCCTGGCCAGTCATATTTTGCTGCCCGTGCCGAACGACCGTACCAAAGGGGTGGTGATTACCCGTACCATCTTCGGCAACCTGCTGGTAGGCCCCACGGCCGAAGACCAGCAAGACCGGACGACGGCGGCCATCGACGAAGCAGCCTTGCAATCCTTGCATCAGGCGGGCGTGCGCATGCTGCCGGCGCTGGCGCAAGAGCCTGTTACCGCTACCTATGCCGGCTTGCGCCCCGCCAGCCAGTTCAAGGATTACCAGATTGAAGCGTTACCCACGGAACACTGGATTACCGTGGGCGGCATCCGTTCTACCGGCCTGACGGCATCGTTGGGGATTGGCCAGCATGTCTTGGGGCTGGTGAACCAGCATTTCCAGGCCACCGGCGAGACGCGCCCGACACACTGGCCGCACATGCCGGTGCTGAGTGACTACCACCCGCGTGATTTCCAGTGCAAAGGGAGCGGACCACTGGTGTGCCATTGCGAGTCGGTGACCCGGCGCGAGATTGAAGCCGCGCTGGAAGGGCCGTTGCCAGCCGGTGATCTGGGTGGGCTCAAACGTCGTACCCGGGCCGGCATGGGGCGTTGCCAGGGATTTTATTGTCAGGCCAATGTGGTCGAGATGGCCACGCAGGCCGGGCTTCGGGTGGATGGCATCGATGCTATGCCGGGAGGCAATGCATGACCGGCCCTGTCGTCATTATCGGCGCAGGACCGGCAGGCCTGAGCGCGGCCTGGACCCTGCAGCAGCAAGGGCTCAAGAACGTCATTGTTCTGGAACGCGAAGCAGAAGCCGGTGGCTTGCCCCGCCACTGCGGTCATGTCGGATTTGGCGTCTTCGATTTTCACCGTGTCTGGCGCGGCCCCGAGTATGCCCGCCAGCTCAGGGAAAGGCTGGCACCCGGCACCATACGCTGCGGCACGTCTGTGCTGGCCCTCAAACCCGGGGGCGAACTGAGCATTCGGGATGCCGAGGGGGTACATGCATTGCAGGCTAGCCAGGTGTTGCTCACCACCGGCACCCGGGAAACCCCGCGCAGTGCCCGCATGGTTAGCGGGACCCGGCCTTTCGGGGTCATGAATACCGGCAGCCTGCAGCGGTATGCCTATGAAACCGGGCAGCGTCCCTTCCAGCATCCGGTGGTTGTCGGTAGCGAATGGGTGGCTTTTTCCAGCCTGCTGACCCTGCGGCACCTGGGGGTGCGTCCGCTGGCGCTGGTGGAAGCCGGCGATGAAGTCCTGGCCCCTGGCCCCGCGGCGCTGATCAGTGATACGGTATTTGGTGTGCCGGTGCACACCCAGACCCGCTTGCAGTCCATTCATGGCGAGGAACGCGTGGAAGGCGTCACCCTGTTACAACATGGTGAAGAAATTTTTCTGCCATGCGATGGCGTGATCCTGAGCGGGCAGTTTGTGCCGGAAGCTAGTCTGGTCCGGCAAAGCCACCTGCAACTGGATGCGGGTACCGGCGGCCCCGCCATCGACAGTTTCTGGCGTTGTAGCGATCCCAGCTATTTTGCGGCCGGCAATGTCTTGCGTCCGGTGGAGCATAGCGGGGTAGCCGCTGCCGAAGGCGTGGCCGCTGCCCGCGCCATGTTGCAAGCCCGCGACGGTGTGTTGCCCGCGGCAGATGCCGCTATTCCCGTGACGGTCAGCGCCCCGCTGGCGTATCTGTATCCGCAACGTCTGTACGCGCAAAAACCGCTTCATCACAAGCTGCTGCTGCGTGCCCGGGTATCACAACGGACGGAAGGCACCCTGCGCTGGCTGGCCGACGGCGTCACCCTCGGCCGGCAACGGTTATCGGCCCGGCCGTGCCGGCGGGTCCAGCTGCACTGGCCGGCGGGCGACTGGCAAGGTGCCCGGCAACTCGAACTGCGGATGGAGCCTTAAGCCATGACGACCATTCTCGCCATTGACCAAGGCACCACCCTTACCAAAGCTTATCTGCTGGACGACCAGGGACAGTTTACCGAGGTCGGCCGGCTGGCTCACGAGACCTTTCACCCGCACGATGGCTGGGTCGAGCAGGATGCCGAAGCACTGCTGGGCAACATGATCACGCTGATCCGCAAGGCCGGCAAGTTTGATGCCCTGGCCATTGCCCATCAGGGGGAAACCGTGGTGGCGTCAGACGCCATTACCGGCCTGCCCCTCTATAACGCCATCGTCTGGCAAGACCAGCGAACCCAGCCCTGGCTGGATGCGCAACGCCTGCAAGGGCTGGAACAAGACACGCTGCAACGGGCCGGTTTGCCGCTGGATGCGTATTTTTCGGCCAGCAAACTGCGCTGGCTGCTGCAGGAGGTGCCCGCTGCAGCCAAAGCCTACGCAGAAGGACGTCTGCGCCTGTCTACCAGCGACGCATTTTTTGTCTCACGCCTTACCGGCCAGTACCTGACCGATACCAGCAGCGCTTCGCGCACCAGCCTGGCCAATCTACGCTCGGCTGACTGGGACGAACTGCTCTGCGAACGCTTTGGCGTACCTTTCAGTACGCTGCCCAATATCGTGCCGACCACCCATGGCTTTGGCACTTTGCATATCGGTTGCGAGTCCGATGGTGCACCGCTGGTGGTAGACGTAGTTGACCAGCAGGCAGCCCTGTATGGCCATGGCTGCCGCCACGCCGGTGACCTGAAAATCACGTTTGGCACCGGCGCCTTTGCCCTGGCAATCACCGGCACCCAACCGCATCTGCATGCTGGCGACGGCCTGTTGCCCACACTGGCCTGGACCCTGACCGATGCAGCGGGCAACCCGCATACCCAGTATGCCATTGACGGCGGCATGTACACCGCAGGCGCGGCCATCGAGTGGCTGAAGTCGCTGGGGCTGTTTTCCGATTACGACGAGTTATCCCGTTATGAAGGCCCGACCGCACTGGAAACCGGGCTGGTTTTTGTTCCCGCCCTGGCAGGCTTGGCCTGCCCGCACTGGGACCGCCAGGCTGCCGGCCAGTGGATCGGGTTGCGCCAAGGTACTACCCGCGAGGCCTTGTGCCGCGCAGTGGTAGAAGGCATTGCGCTCAGGGCGGCAGAAATCGTCGATACGCTGACTGCCGCCAGTCCGGCGAGCGGCATGCTGTCGGTGGATGGCGGCATTACCCGTAACCCGTATTTCTGCCAGTTTTTTGCCGATGTGTTGCAACGGCCGGTGGCGGTACAACAAAGTGGTGACCTCACCAGTCTGGGTACTGCGCAGCTTGGCATGCTGGCGTTCACTGGTCAGCCGCTATCCATGGCCCTGCAGGCACCCACGGTGTACCAGCCGGGCGCGGCAGGGGTAAATCGGCACCTGTTTACAAAAGCCCTGGACCAGTGCCGGGGATGGTTTTCCAACTAGGGGAGTATCACACGCATGAAAGGAGGCTTGGTTTACCGCTTAATACCTGTTCACCCCGCATAAATAAGGCCGTGGTTTCATGAGCACTTGCAGCACGGGTAAACGCGTATCCGACGCTGGCTTTCCTCGCCAGACGTCACTTTTAGCCGTAACGATCCATGATGTATTAATTCAAGATAAAGAGGGTAGAGATGAGTCAAGATCAGCACACCGGTACGCATGTACCAGATGACGATGAAAAACTCTTGCACAGCATGGGCTACGCCCAGGAGCTGGCAAGACGCATGAGTGGTTTCTCCAACTTTGCGATTTCATTCTCGATTATTTGTATTCTTGCAGGCGGTATTACGGCATTTGCAGGCGGCCTGAGCGCCGGCGGCGGTGCTTCCATCGGCATTGGTTGGCCAATTGGCGCGTTGTTCGCGCTGGTAGTGGCGGCGGCCATGTCACAAATCGCATCCAGCTACCCAACGGCTGGCGGCTTGTATCACTGGGGTTCCATCCTGGGCGGTAAAGGGTTTGGCTGGGCAACGGCCTGGTTTAACCTGCTGGGCCTGATCTTCGTGATCGCCTCGGTCAACTTCGGGGTGTACGATCCGTTCTTCAAAACCCTGATCGCCCCGCTGCTGGGCATTGATCCGGCCTCACTGACCTGGACCCACCAGACGCTGTTCATTGCAGCACTGACCATTAGCCAGGCTTACCTGAACCATATGGGGATCAAGCTCACCAGCAAGCTGACCGACATTTCCGGTTACCTGATCTTCGTGGTGGCAACCGTTCTGACCGTGAGCCTGTGGATCTACTCACCCACCAAGTTTGACTTCTCCCGCCTGGTGACCTTCACCAACTTTACCGGCGCAGAAGGCAGCTGGTGGCCAAAATCCGACAGCATGATCATGGTGTTCATGTCTGGCCTGTTGCTGACCGTATACACCATCACCGGTTTTGATGCGTCAGCCCACACCTCGGAAGAAACCCACAACGCCACTGAAAACGTGCCTAAAGGCATCATGCGCGCCGTGTTCTACTCTGCCGTGTTCGGTTATGTCATGATCGCCACTTTCGTTCTGGTGATGCCAGACCTGAAAGAAGGCGTGAAACAAGGCATGGGCTTCTTTGATGCACTGTTGAATCCGCTGCCACATGGCCTGAAAGTTGCACTGGGCATTGGCATTTTTGTGTCCAACTACCTGTGCGCGCTGGCCGGCATGACCTCTACCTCACGCATGATGTATGCGTTTGCCCGTGATGGCGGCTTGCCGTTCTCGCACCAGCTAAAGCAGGTTAATCACACACATCGTACCCCAGGCTTGTCCATCTGGGTGTGTGCGACCCTGTCTTTCCTGGCCACCCTGTACGGCGATGCGTTTGTGGTGCTGTCTACCGGTTGTGCCGTGTTCCTGTACATCTCTTACGTCATGCCTGTTGCAGCCGGCATTTTTGCCGAAGGCAAAACCTGGACCAAAAAAGGCCCGTTCGACCTGGGTACCTGGTCCAAGCCGATTGCCGTGCTGGCTACCATCGGCGGTTCCCTGCTGGTGTACGTCGGTGTCCAGCCGCCAAACGACAAAGTGTTGTACCTGACACTGGGTCTGGCCGCCGTGATGCTGGTGTTCTGGTGGGTACTGGGCGAGCGTAACCGCTTCCAGGGACCTCCACTGGGTGACCGTATCCAGAAACGCCAGGACCGCATCCACAAAATCGAAGATTCATTCGAAGATGCAGAGGCTGACGCATAACATGTCATGCCTGCCCCCGGGTCTCTGACACCGGGGATGCACGTACAAAAGCCCCGATCATGTCCGCATGATCGGGGCTTTTGTCTGGAGTTATGGTTTCATTCTGTGTCTGCTGCAAGGCAGGATGCGGCAGGTCCTAGGCCGCCCGGAGTATGTGCAGACGCTCGCCGTATCGTCTGCTAACGACGTTCTTTACATGTTTACTTGTTGGCGTACAGGGTCAGCAATTGCAAGGCCTGAGCCGCAGGCAGCGGTCTGGAGAAGTAATAACCTTGCAGGATGTCACAACCCATTTTGCCCAGAATCTCGGCCTGCAATTCGGTCTCCACCCCTTCTGCCACTGTTTGTAGCCCCAGGCTTTTGGCCATGTGGATGGTCGTCACGCAAATCACATTGCTCTGGTTGCCTTCCGTCAGGTCCTTGACGAAGGTACGGTCAATCTTGATCACGTCTACCGGTAGCTGGTTCACGTACCCCAAAGACGAATAACCGGTACCAAAATCATCCACCGCCAGCTTGATGCCAATCTCTTTCAGCAACCCAAGCTGACGAATGCATTTTTCCGGTTCCGACATCACGGCAGATTCGGTGATCTCCAGTTCGATCTGCCCGGGTGTCAGACGATATTTCTCGATGACCTGGGCGACCTCGGTGGTGAAGTGTTCCTGCATCAGCTGCTGGACGGCCATGTTGATCGCCATCCGTATTTCCGGAAATCCTGCCTCATGAAACTCCACCAGTTTTCTGCATGCTTCCTCAATGACCCACTTGCCAATCGGAATGATCAGGTTCATTTCCTCGGCCACCGGAATAAAGCGGTTCGGCGCAATCAGGCCATCGTCGGGACTGTTCCAGCGGATCAGTGCTTCAAAGCAGTCAATCTGGCGAGTAACCGCATTCACCTGGGGCTGGAAATACAGTTCAAACTCGCCCGCCAGCAAGGCGTGCCGCAACTTGTTGCCAATCCTCAGTCGTTCGTTAATGGCCTCATGAAAATCATCATGATAGAGCTCGATCCGGCTATGGCTGGATTTCTTGGCCTCACGGATGGCCAGATCGGCTGCCGTCAGCAGATCAACCGACCGCTCCTGCGAATGACGGGCGATACCGATGCTGAACGTCACATTGACCGGGTGCCCCTGGACTTCATAGGGCTTGCTGAGAAAGCTTTGCAGGCTTTCGGTATAAGACAGAATGCCGAAGGGCAATTCGATATCATTCTTCAGTATCACAAATTCATCGCCACCCAGGCGCGCAGCAAAGTCCCCGGATTGGATTACCTCGGTCAGCCGGGCCGCAATCTGCTTTAGCAGTTCGTTACCGGTGGCATGGCCCAGCGTGTCATTAATCACATCAAACCGGTCTACATTCAGTAACAGCAGATATTCATAAGGTGTGTCCACCAGACTGGCGGCATTGACCCGGTCCAGCTCGTTCATGGTCGCGGTACGGTTGGGCAGGCCGGTCAGCAGGTCATGCTTTAGCATGTATTCCATGTGGTTCAGGGCTTCATAGAAATCCCGGCTGACCATCACCGACATCAGGATATTGAATGCCAGAATGCCATAGCCACCCACGTAGATAAAATCAACCCGGTTCGTTTCAAGCAGGCCAGACAGAAAAACCGCTGTCAGCAGTATCAGGTAGCCGCAACCAAACAAGGCGGCCGTCAGCCTTTGTCCATTTTTGAGCAGCTGGTGGGTGCAGTAAAAACCCCAGGCATATACCACCACGTAGGCCAGCCTGACGATATTGCTGATTCTGGAGGAGGTGCCGCGAAGCTGGTTTAACTGCTCCCCCCACGGAAAATGCATCGGGGTGATGTCGGGCTGACTGGCGAAGCGGATGCCATATGGCATGAGAAAGTTGATCAGGATGAACACCGAGAAGATACTGCCCAGCGCAATGACCAGTTCTTTGGCGTATCGTTGTCGCGAGTACACCGCCGTAAAGGAAAAGACCAGCACAATGGCAACAAAGGCAGCCGTATTTTGGCCACTTTGCCACAGCAGCATGTCGTGGAGGTTGTCTGAATTGTGAAAATTGGCAATGCAAATCTGCAGGGCCATGGTCGCCAGGCACAGCAGGAAATAGATTCCATAGGGCTGACGGTGCTGCCGGATCATTTTCCCCAGAATCACCGCTTGCAATGCGCCGGCCATGGAAATGCCTGCCGAGGCATAACACAGAAAAATGAGGAACCCAGGGTGCGTGCTATTCGGCATAAGTGACCACGATGAGAAAAGGTTGAACCTGGTTAATCAAGTGGCGGCTTACATCTCTGTACGAATCAGACATCCCGTCGGATGACCTTATGATTATAGTAATAAGCAGGGCGGCGAGATGGATAATTTAAATGGTTTATTGTTTTGTGTAAATAAACAAATGAATCACCGGTTTGTCTGGTGACACACCGGCCGTCAGTGGCCATGCCAATGCAAACATCCGGCTAAATGGCAGGTTTCACAAACCGCTGTTGCCACCAGCGACGATAGAAAGGCTGCGCATGATGGTCACGGGGATAATGCTTCCACCATAAGCGTTTGCTAGCTTTCTGCCAGGGCCACCAGCGATGTCTGAGTACGTTGGTGGCTTTGCGATGCAGCAGGTCCCATGTGGCTTTTAATTTGGCATCCGACCATGAATATTGGCCTCCCCAGCCCATGGCCAGATCCTGTGGACGCTGTCGGGTCAGATATTGCTTGTGACGCTCGCACAAGCGGTCAAAGTCGATGTGCTTGAAGTGCAATAATTTGAGTTCGTCTTTGGCGGGTAACAGCACATGCCCTGTCGGGGCAGCCGTATGACGACCGGGTTCATAGCCGGTGGTTTCGATCAGATTCGGCGAGAAGATATTCAGCTTGCTGTAAAATGGTGACGGAACACCACGCACCAGCAGGTCACATAATCGGCCGTCCGTATCTGGAAATGCATCCGCAATCATCTCGTAGCCCAGTGCTGGAATCATGCTGACGCCAGCCTTTACCATGCGCCGTAGATAATTATGGATATCCGGATGGTACAAGTGCTCATCAATATCCGTCACGATGACCCAGTCCGCCTTGCCCCGGCTGGCATGCCAGCAGCTATCCTGCAAAATGCGTCCAGATTCGATACGTGACTCAGGGCAGGCATAACTTGGCATGGGGAGCAGGGTCACTTTGGGGTGCGCGTGCAACAACGCCAGTGACTGATCCGTTGAGCCGTCATCATAGATAAAATATTGGTCGACCAGCGGATCATAGTGCCGGAAAAACCATGGCAACATATCAGCATCGTTCCAGCAACGGGTATAAAGGTGAATGTTCACAAATGGCTTAATGGTCAGTTGAGTAAGTGCGTCATCTATCTTGCCGAATAAAGCCTTCCCGTGCAAACTGTATTGATGACAATTCAATACTACATATAACAAAGGAAACACATGTCCCCGATTGGTATGTCAGACCCGCAAACCGTGGTCGCCGGTGGTAGCCGATTTCATCCGCCCGCGATTACCGGGGTTCAGATTGTGGAGCTGGGCAATGTCATGACCAAAAGCGGTTACATGACCGAGCTTTTTAGGGCCGACTGGTCAGAGATCGGCATCACGGCCAAACAGGTCAACTGGGTGCAGCTTAATGCAAACGCGGTGACCGACTGGCATTGCCATGCGCAGCAGACCGACCACCTGGTAGGGGTTGGCGGCAATATCAAGCTGGCCCTGTGGGATGGCCGGGAGGATTCTGCAACCAAAGGGGCAAGCGAGATTATCCGTTTTGGTGCGGCACGTCCGGTGCTGGTGATTGTGCCGCCGGGCGTGTGGCACGCACTGCGGAACGAAAGCGGCATGGCCGCTGGTTATATCAATGTGTTTAATGAGCCTTATGATTATGCCAAGCCCGATAATTTCCGGTTGGTACCCGGGACACATGAAATCCCGGACATTCTCTGACCATGGGCATGCGAGATTTTGGGCAGGATTTTCGGCTCACGCTGGTGACCAAGGATCCGCTACTGGCAGCGCAGGCCGATCAGTGCGGTGTCAACCGGATCGGCCTGGATCTGGAAAAACTGAATAAAGTACCACGGCAAACCGGGCTGGATACGCGCATGTCCGAGCACGCCTATCAGGACTTCCCCGCTTTGACGTCTGCCGTACGTCGTGCCCAACTGTTTGTCAGGGTGAACCCCCTGAATCCGGATAGTGGTGCTGAGATCGAGCAGGTTTTGCAGCATGGCGCGCAGGTGATCATGCTGCCGTTTTTCCGTACTGCCAGCGAAGTCGATGCGTTTGTCCGGCTGGTGAGGGGCCGTGCGCGTGTGGTCATGCTGGTCGAAACGGCTTCCGCCGTGGTCCGCATTCGAGAAATCCTGGCCGTGCCTGGCATTGCGGAAATCATGATCGGGTTGAACGACTTGCGGCTGGAACTGCAGGTACATAACCATTTTGAATTGTTGGCGTCTCCGCTTATTGACATGCTTGCTGCAGAAGTTCGTGCGGTCGGGCTGGATTTTTCCATCGGTGGCGTGGGGTATCCGGACGATACGTCGCTACCGGTGCCTCCCGATCTGATACTGGCGCAATATCCCAGGCTGGGGGCAACCGGCGCCTGGCTATCACGGTCGTTTCTCCAGCACCCGGCGGTGATCGACGACATGCCGCAGGGTATCGGTACGCTTCGGACGCGTTTAAGCGATTGGTCCCGCCAGCCGGCGGCTGCCTTGGAAGCCGCAAGGCAATCCCTCATGGCGGCTGCGCAATCCATTCGCCACGCCAGTCGTATCTAGCGGGTCTGGCTGCTACACTGTGCGCAAATAGGGATGACCCGCCGCAAGCGGCAATTGCCCTGCCGGACATATTTTGATGATGCAAGCGGAAACCATGCGATCCATCCAGCCCCTGCCACCTCTGAGTACCCTGATCAGTTTTGAGTGTGTCGCCCGCTTGTGCAGTTTTTCGCGGGCGGCAGAAGAACTGAGTCTGACCCAAAGTGCCATCAGCCGGCAGATACAGCAGCTGGAAACCGCCTTGGGCTGCAAGCTGTTTCTCCGGCATACGCACCGCATGTCGCTGACGCCGAGTGGCGAGGCTTTTGCAAGGCAGGTCCGGCAGCATCTGTTAAGCCTGTCGCTGGCCACGGCGGATGTCATGGGCTGGAATGGCAGCCCGCAGGTGACGATTGCCTGCTCCAGTGCGACCGGCACCATGCTGCTGACCGAAAAATTGCCGATGATTCGCCAGTTATTACCCAACCTGCAACTCAAGGTGAAAGTGACCGACAGTTTTACGGGGCTTCGGCCGGCCGAATTCGATCTGGGCATTTTTTATCTGAAGTTTGTCCCGGCAGGCTTCAATGCGGTTCCTCATCACGATGAAGTCTGTTTTCCGGCAGTGTCGCCAGATTATTTTGCCAGCCAGCAGAGGCCGGAAAAGGCCCAGGACCTGCTGTCGCATACCTTGCTGATCCAGGAAGACCCGCAGCATGAATGGACCGGCTGGTCTGACTGGTTCCATGCGCAGGGGGTAGAGAGCTTCCGGCCTGAACGCGTCTGGCGGGCCAACAACTATGATTTTCTGGTGCAGGCGGCGGAAAAGAGCTGTGGGGTATTGCTCGGCTGGGAAAGCCTGATCGACAAACAGATACACAGCGGCACCTTGGTCCCTGCGCTACCCGGCAAGCTGGCCAGCCACTGGAAATGCTATCTGATCACGTCGGCAGAACGCCACGTCAAACCCGAAGTGCAACAGATTATCGACTGTCTGTTAGCGCATTGAGGCTGCCATGGCCATCGACCTGCGCCGCTGGTAGCCGCGGTACATGCCCACCAGCGTAAGCATCAGCCACATGCCTTGCGACAAAAATGACGACAGGTTGAAGTCGTGCGCCAGCGAGAACATGCCACAGCCGCACGCCACAATGTTGATTAGCCCATAACCCGGGTCTTCCAGAGACAATCGTCCCAGCTGTACCATGCCATAGGCAAACAGGTACAAAATCACACCGAAGATACCCACATAGTCATGTAATTGCATCACAACCCTTACAAATTTCATTGAATTCACACGATGGTCAGGATAATGTATCCGCCAGATTGTTGCTTTGCAAAAAATGCATGCCGATATGCAATTTGTGCATGATGAAATCAATCCCCCCCGCCATGTCCCTGCGGTCTGGCGGGTGTTTGGATATCAACCCGGAAGGTTTTTATGTTCAGTACCGCCAGCAACGGATTTTTGCTCTCTCTGTCCTTGTGCATGGATATCGGCATCGTCAATATTGCCATGCTGACCCTGGCCATGCAGCGAGGCTACTGGTCGGGCGTCTGGCTGGGATTCGGCTCATGTGTGGGGGATATCATCTATGCCATGCTGGCCCTGTTCGGCATGACCACGCTACTGCAATTCGAGGCCGTCCGCTGGACCATGTGGGTGGTGGGCAGTCTGGTGATGGTGTTTCTGGCGGGCAAAATGCTGTACCTTGCCATCAAGGTGCCTCCCGCCTCTGGCGAGCGGCTGACAGTGGATGCGCCCGATCACCACAAACAGTTCTTCAAGGGCATTGCCCTGGCCATGTCCTCGCCCTCGGCAATTTTGTGGTTTGCCGTGGTGGGCGGTGCACTGATTGCCAAGTCAGGCAATCATGGCCTGATGAGCCAGCTCGGGTTTCTGGGCGGTTTCCTGAGTGCAGGGCTGATCTGGACGGTTGCCTTGTGCGCGCTGGCCCATAAAGGCGGAGAAGTGCTGGGGCATCGGCTACTGCAGGTATTCCATGTGTTCTCTGCCCTGCTGTTTGCCTGGTTTGCCTGGCAGGTCATGACGGATGGCTACCTGCATCTGATCCTCAAACAACCCGTGCTGGCCTGAGCAACCCGCTCAAGCCAGTGACCACCCGCATGAACCCCTTGTCAGGAGTGTGAAGATGACCATCAATGTAGACCTGAGGCATGCCGTGTATGCCCTGTCCGATGCGCTGGACCTGGTGGGGGTGGACGATGTGGCCCATGGCAAGCGGGTGGGTCTGATGGCCGCCGAATGCGCACGTGCGCTGGGACTGTCCAGTGATGAAGTCGCCTTTTTGTTTGATCTGGGGCTGCTGCATGATATTGGCGTTTCGTCTACCCAGACACACCAGCATCTGGTCAGCGAGTTTGACTGGTCGAGTTCGCAAGTGCATGCCGAAGTCGGCCACAAGCTGCTGGCGGGGTTTGCCCCTTTGGCCGACATGGCGCTGCCGGTCAAGTACCACCATACGCCATGGGACAAGCTGGTCACGCTTTGCAGTGATCCGGACCTGTGCCGTAAAGCCAACCTGATTTTTCTGGTCGACCGGGTTGATGCCCTGACTGCGCCCTACTATGCCAGCAATAGTGTGCTGCTGCACACCGAAGAAATCCGTGCCGCGATTGCCCAGCATGCTGGCAGCTATTTTGATCCGGCGCTGGTCTCGGTGTTCATGGATGTTTCCCGTACCGAAGCATTCTGGTTGCTGCTAGAGCCACGATCGGTACAGGCCTATCAGCAAGACATGCTGGCCACGAGCCGGGCAACCCCGATATCCCGACAGGCATTGCGGCAACTGGCCGAGATATTTTCCCGTATTGTCGATGCCAAAAGCCCGTTTACCGCTACTCATTCCTTGGGCGTGGCGCACCTGGCCCGCTACCTGGCCCGGCAGATGCAGGTCAGCGAAGAACGTTGTGACCAGCTGGAAATAGCTGGTTTGCTGCACGATCTTGGCAAACTGAGGGTGCCGGACGAGATACTGGAAAAACCGGCCAAACTGGATAAAACCGAGCGGGCGATCATCAACGCACATAGCTTTGAAACCTTCCAGATACTGCGGAATATTGAAGGATTCCAAGAGATTGCGCACTGGGCCGCTTACCATCACGAAGAGCCGGACGGGACGGGTTATCCCTTCCACCTGCTGGAAAAAGACATGCCGCTGGAAGCGAGAATCCTGCGGGTAGCCGACATTTTTCAGGCCATGGTCCAGAACCGTCCCTATCGCAAAGGGCTGAACGAGACCGAGGTCATGCAGTTCATGTGGCACCTGGTGTCAGAAGGGCGGATACAGGAGGATATCGTGCAGGTACTGGCACAGCATATCCATGAGGCCATTCGGGTCGCTACCCCGGAGATTCCGGCATAGCGGGAGGCTAAAAACAAATATGGCGCATCACCGGATGCGCCATATTGTTGACTGCCATCATTGCCCCTGGCGGGGCAATGGCTTAACGAACCACCTGGGTCAGTTCGCCCTTGCTGTAACGGACAGACATGTTATCCAGAGAGATAGCCTTGATTTTGCTGGCTTGTCCGGCAGCCCCAAAAGCCTCATAGCGCGCAATGCAGATGTCGCGCATGGCGGTAATGGTTTCTTTCAGGTACTTGCGCGGATCGAATTCAGACTTGTTGTTGGCCAGGAAGCGACGGATCGCCCCGGTAGATGCCAGACGCAAGTCGGTATCGATATTGACCTTGCGCACCCCGTGCTTGATGCCTTCCACGATTTCTTCAACCGGTACGCCGTAGGTTTCAGGGATTTCACCACCAAACTCGTTGATGATCTTCAGCCATTCCTGAGGCACGCTGGAGCTGCCATGCATCACCAGATGGGTGTTAGGGATGCGGGCATGGATTTCCTTGATGCGGTTGATGGCCAGAATGTCACCGGTCGGCGGACGGGAGAACTTGTACGCACCATGGCTGGTGCCGATGGCAATGGCCAGCGCATCCACACCGGTATCACGTACAAAACGGGCCGCTTCTTCCGGGTCGGTCAGCAGCTGGCTATGGTCCAGAATGCCTTCTGCACCCACACCGTCTTCTTCGCCGGCCTGACCGGTTTCCAGCGAGCCCAGACAACCGATTTCGCCTTCTACCGAGACGCCACATGCGTGTGCCAGTTCTACCACGTTCTTGGTGACGCGCACGTTGTAGTCATAGTCGGTAGGGGTTTTGCCGTCTTCACCCAGCGAACCATCCATCATCACGGACGAGAAGCCCAGCTGGATGGAGCGCTGGCAAATGGCCGGGCTGGTACCATGATCCTGGTGCATCACGACCGGAATGTGCGGAAATTCTTCAATGGCGGCCAGAATCAGGTGGCGCAGGAAAGGGGCACCCGCATATTTGCGGGCGCCAGCAGAGGCCTGCACAATGACCGGACTATCGGTCTTGTCAGCGGCTTCCATGATGGCGCGCATCTGTTCCAGGTTATTGACGTTAAATGCTGGCAGGCCGTAGCTGAACTCGGCTGCATGGTCCAGTAGCTGGCGCATTGAAACTAAAGACATGGCTCACTCCGAAAGGGGTCGTGGTCAAACAAGAGATGAAAAACAACAATACATGATGCTGAAAGCGGGCCGGTGGCAGGTCAGAACCACGCCAGGCGATTGTCACAATTGTAACATTGTCCAAGGGGGCTCTGCATTAACGTATTGTCTTTACAACACATTGTATTGAAATTACGTGCAGATCATGCCGGAATCACCGCATATCCCAGCATGGGTGCGGCCTGCGTCGATGATCAAAACCGGGTTGAAATTGCACTACATGGCAGATTCGGCGTCCTGCAGCAGCAGGGGGTAGAAATATACGTTGCTATTTGCAGACTTAGCCGGTATAGTCAGTTCACAAGTCTGTTTGTAGACCGAAATATATATAACGTTAGTTGCAAGTTTCCAAGTTACACCGCACTTCTTACCGAAGCCTCGTTGTTCCTTTTTTGCCTTCATTATTATCTGTTTTGCAATCTAGATCTGACTTATAGCGCATCGGTTTGCGCATGGTTTTTATTACATTTAATAGTGAATTCAAGGAGACATCATGTCTAGCACAACAGGTAAAGTAAAATGGTTCAACGAAACCAAAGGTTTTGGTTTCATTGCCCAGGATAACGGCGGCGACGACGTATTTGTGCATTTCCGCGCTATCGTTAGCACCGGTTTCAAAACACTGGCTGAAGGCCAGCCAGTGACATTTGACGTTGAGCGCGGTGCCAAAGGCCTGCAAGCTGCCAACGTTAAAGTAGCTTAATCGCGTTATAGCGGTGTAATTGTCAGCCGGATGCATGCATCCGGCGGCAATGTCTGTTTTGTTGCAAATCCGGATGTAGACGGATTTGCCAGTAGCAAAGGTTGTGCCCTTCTTTTTCAGGCTGAAAGCCGTATTTCACCAGCCTGTCATTGTCATGATGTTGCCCATCATGCACACCCCCTACTCCAACAGACCATTCTCTGGCCAGCAATGGCGAGCTTCTGCACAGTCACATGTCGTGGCCTTGCAAGACCTCCTGAACACCCACTGCAATACCGTAATGTTTGCCCGAACGGGCTATAAAAAATAGCGACCGGCGACATGTCCATGTTGCGCACTTCTGCGCACGGACGCGTCTGGACGCTGATAATAATGATAAGAGTAAAATATGTTGATCAATATCACCCAGGACATTTGTGTGTCCAAACACAGCAACGCCCATAATGACCAGTGGATCTGTTATTCCCCGGCCAGTGGCAGCGAACTTCGCAAACGCCCAGTCTGGCAGCGTACCAGTGGCCTGATGTCCACCAGTGCCATGCATTCCTGGTTGCGTACCCAATACCCGGAAACCAACACGGCCAGCGTGTTTGGCAAGATTGCCAATGTCTGATGTCCTGACGGATTGTCAGGCATATGCGCATAAAAACATGAAAAACGGATGGTGCAGCATTGTGTGCCAGTCACCATCCGTGAACGCAGAGTAACCGTGTCGCTATGTAATACCGGTCAGCTTATCTGACCAGATCTTTATAAGCGACCCAGGTAGCTTGTGCCAGTAGCGGGAAAATCAGGATCATCCCCAAGAGCTTGGTGGCAAAACCAATCGCAGTCAGTACCACGATGATGCTGCCCCAGATGGCCATGGCCGGAATGTTGTCTGCCACGGTGCGCATGCTCACCATGCAGGCAGTAATCACATCGACCTCCCGGTCTGCCAGCATCGGAATCGAAAACGCGGTCAGCATGAATACCAGTACCGCCAGCATGAACCCGGCAACGAGCCAGATGATGGAAAATGTGGCGTACTCCCCGGTTAATGCAGTCATCATGCTGTCAACCGACAAAACGGATTCCTGATAAAACAATGCAAACAGGATCGCAGAAATCCGCTCCCAGATAATTGCAATTACCCCCAGAAATACCCCCAATAAAGCCAATTGACCAAAATTCTTTCTCAGGCCATCCAAGGATTGCCAGAAAGAGATTTTATTGCCTTTTTCGGTTTCACTGGTCAGCACATACAAGCCTGCTGCACAAATCGGTGCGACCAGCAAAAAGCCGGTAATCATGGTGGTGGTGAGATAAGGGTATGCACTGCCGATGGACAACAGAACCCAGCCGACAATAGAGACCAGGATGCCCCAGGTAATGCTGGGAACGGGGTGCTGGAACATGTCTTTCCAGGCTCGTTTGACCCAGGTGAATGGTCTGGATGCTTCGACCGTGTTGGTCTCAGGCATCGAAAAGTGCGCGTTAAGGTGTTCGAAATGCATGGTGTGTCTCCTTCCTTGTTATAGGGAAAACGACTCTGCCTAGATCATCCTTTTTTTGCTTTGACAATGGTATCTTAGAACAAATTGGTTGAAATTCGTCAAAAGACTTGCAAATAATAACTCAATGTGCGACAAATTGTCGCGCTAATATGCACCTATAATGGGTGCATATGTGTTTTAACCGGAAGTGAGTGAATGGATGTAATTGGGGTGATTTAATCTAACAACAAAAATAAAAAAGCGACGAAGACCACTTCGTCCGTTTCACAGGAGACGTGAAATGCTCAAGATTTGCACAGGCAATGTCCATGTGTCCCGAGGCTTGTTGGCACTGATGCTATTTGGTGCGCCGGGATTAGGGATGGCAGACACAAGAATGACGTTTCAGCCACCCGTCACAGAAATAGCGTCACGCGTATCGGATCTCCACTCATTCCTGATGGGGATCATCATTGTCATCTTTGTGGCGGTTTTTGGCATGATGTTCTGGGCCATATTCCGACACAGAAAAAATCTGGGCCATCAGGCCAAACCGTTTCACGAAAGCACCACGGTCGAGATCATCTGGACCATCATTCCGGCCCTGATCCTGATCGCCATGGCATGGCCGGCTGCAAAACTGGTCATTTCCCAGCGCAATTCCGCGCAACCCGACATCACCATCAAAGTCACCGGTTACCAATGGTACTGGGGGTATGACTATCTGGACCAGTCGTTTGGCTTTAAAAGCAAACTGCTGACACCACAAGACCAGATCCAGAACTACGGTCCGAACGCACCGGCCAAGGATGCCCACTACCTGCTGGAAGTGGACGAGCCGCTGGTGGTGCCGGTAGACAAGAAAGTCCGTTTGCTGGTGACGTCTAACGACGTCATCCACTCTTGGGGTATGCCCGCCTTTGCCGTGAAACAGGATGCCATTCCCGGGTTTATCCGTGATACCTGGTTCAAGGCCAACAAGATCGGTATCTACCGTGGGCAATGCGTTGAATTGTGCGGTCGTAGCCACGGATTCATGCCGACGGTGGTCAAGGTTGTGAGCCAGAAAGACTTTGATACCTGGGTAGCGGCCAAGCAGCTGGCAGCCAAAGCGACGCTGTTTGAGCCTGGCAAGCCGATTACCAAAGAGGCGCTCATTGAGGCCGGTGCCAAGGTGTACGCCAACAACTGTGCCGCGTGTCACCAGCCGGATGGCAAAGGGGCCGGACCGTTCCCTGCATTGGCAGGCTCCAAGATTGCGACGGGTCCAAAAGCCGGTCATATCCATATCGTGCTGAATGGCAAAAACGCCATGCCGTCCTGGAAAGCGGCCTTGTCAGACGCAGAGCTTGCGGCTGTCATTACGTATGAGCGTAATTCGTTTGGTAACCATACTGGCGACTTTGTCATGCCAGATGAAGTCAAAGCTGCCCGATAAGGCCAGGGGGATAAAAGATGACGACACTTGCACACGAAGCACATCACGCCGGGCACGATGGCCATCACGCACCCGCAGGCTGGCGCAGATGGGTATTTGCCACCAACCACAAGGACATCGGAACACTGTACCTGTGGTTCAGTTTCGCCATGTTTCTGACTGGCGGCTTGATGGCATTGGGGATTCGGGCCGAACTGTTCAAGCCTGGCTTGCAGTTCTGGCAACCCGAGTTTTTTAACCAGTTAACGACACTTCACGGCGTGATCATGGTGTTTGGTGCCATCATGCCGGCCTTTACCGGGCTGGCAAACTGGCAACTGCCGCTGATGCTGGGGGCGCCCGACATGGCGTTTGCGCGGATGAACAACTGGAGTTTCTGGTTGTTGCCGCCTGCAGCCCTGTTGCTGCTGATCTCGTTCTTTGTGCCGGGCGGGGCGGCAGCCGGTGGCTGGACGTTGTATCCGCCCTTGTCGGTGAAAGCTGGCATGGGGATGGACCTGGCCATTTTTGCCATTCACTTGCTGGGTCTGTCTTCCATCATGGGGTCAATCAACATTGTGACCACCATCCTCAACATGCGTGCACCTGGCATGACCTTGCTGAAAATGCCGATGTTTGCCTGGACCACGCTGATTACCGCCTATCTGCTGATTGCCGTCGCACCCGTGCTGGCTGGCGCAGTCACCATGCTGCTGACCGACCGTCACTTTGGCACACACTTCTTCAGCGCGGCAGGTGGGGGTGACCCGGTATTGTTCCAGCACATTTTCTGGTTCTTCGGGCATCCGGAAGTGTACATCATGGCCTTGCCGGCCTTTGGAGTGGTAAGCCAGATCATCCCGACCTTCAGCCGCAAGCCGCTGTTTGGCTATGTGTCCATGGTGTATGCCACTTGTTCGATTGCCGTACTGTCGTTCATGGTGTGGGCGCACCACATGTTCATGGTAGGCCTGCCACTGGATGCCCAGCTGATCTTCATGTTCATCACCATGCTGATCTCGGTGCCGACCGGGGTCAAAGTGTTCAACTGGGTGGCCACCATGTGGCAAGGGTCGTTGACGTTCGAGACCCCGATGCTGTTTGCCATCGGCTTTGTGTGCCTGTTTACAGTGGGTGGTTTCTCTGGCCTGGTGTTGTCGATTGCCCCGATTGATACCCAGATGCACGACGGCTATTACGTGGTGGCGCACTTCCACTATGTATTGGTGGCCGGTGCACTGTTCAGCCTGTTTGGCGCGACCTACTACTGGTTGCCCAAATGGACCGGCTACATGTACCACGAAGGTCGCGGCAAGTTCCACTTCTGGTGGTCGATGATTTTCTTTAACGTGACTTTCTTCCCGATGCACTTTCTGGGTTTGGCCGGCATGCCACGCCGGATTCCGGACTATGCGTTGCAGTTTACCGACTTCAACATGATTGCCTCGATCGGGGCCTTCTGCTTCGGGTTTGGCCAGCTGCTGTTCCTGTACAACGTCATCCATACCATCAAGGGTGGCGTGGGCAAGGCACCGGCCAACCCATGGGAAGGCGCGCATACGCTGGAGTGGGAAGTGCCATCACCAGCACCGCACCATACCTGGGAAACACCACCGGATGAGGCACTGGTACGCAAAGGCTTGCGTGCCCAGTATCTGGAAGGCCACGACGACTAAGGGGGCATCATGCAACGCAAACATGTAACCGCACTGGTATTGGCTGCGCTGGCACTCGGGTTTTATGTGGCCATCTTTTTCCGCCAGATGGGCAAGGGGTAAGCATGAGAAGCCTGACGCTGTTTCCGGGCATGGATGCCAACAAGCGGCTGGCCGTGAAGCTGGGGCTGGCCGCTACACTGATGTTCGGGTTTGGTTATGCCTTGTCACCGTTCTATAACGCCTTTTGTGATGCCTTGGGCGTAGACCGGGCTCGCGAAGAAATCGGCACAGGTTCGCATTTTTTGCGGCTGGAGCTGGCGTCCAGTGTGCAGGGGAACCTGCCGGTGACGTTTGAGGCGGATCAGAATGTGCATATGGCAGAACTGGGCAAGTACATCCACTTTACCTATCACCTGAAAAACCTGGGTGACCAGGACTTGCAGCTCAGGGCCATTCCGCAATATGCCCCGATGCGGGCGGCGGCGAGTCTGCAAAAGATCAAGTGTTTTTGCATGGATGTGATCAAGTTGCCGGCCCGGTCACAGAAAGATGTGGAAGTCGTGATTCATGTGGCCAAGGAAATGCCGGACGCACTGGATGCCGCCACCCTGAATTACACCTTGTACAAGGTGGAGGGTTGATGATGTTGTGGCACACGGTCAAAACCGTTGCAGCCGCGTTCTTTGGCGTACGTAGCCGCAGTAACGCAGAAAGTAAAAAACTGAGCCCGATCATGGTGATTGCAACCGGCTTCATGCTGGCGTTTGTGTTGCTGATCGTGGTTTGGGCCGTCGTTAAATTATTGCTTGCACAGCAGGGATAGGAGACGAGGAAATGAACGTCGAAAATGGCATTCATGATGCACATTATTTTGTACCACATCCGTCGCGCTGGCCTATTGTCGGGTCGATCGGACTGTTCTCTCTGGCCATGGGTGCGGCGTTCTCGATGAATGGCTTTGTGGCCGGACAATGGGGATTGCTGTTCGGTGCACTGGTCATCATCTGGATGTTGTTTGGCTGGTTTGGTGATGTGGTGAGGGAATCTGTTGCCGGGTCATATGGCCAGCAGGTGGATCACTCGTTCCGCTGGGGAATGAGCTGGTTCATTTTCTCTGAGGTGATGTTCTTTGCCGCGTTCTTTGGCGCACTGTTTTATACCCGCGTGCTGTCGGTACCGGAAATCGGTGGCACCGGTTTCACCAACCGGCTGCTGTGGGAAGGCTTCTCCGCGCACTGGCCATTTGCCACCGGACCTGAAACCACGGCTTACCACACCATGGAGGCGGATGGCATTCCGGCCATTAACACCATGATTCTGCTGACATCCGGTGCCACCCTGACCCTGGCCCACTGGGGGCTGGTGGCTGGTAACCGGACCAAGCTGACGCTGGGCCTGCTGGCAACAGTCTTGCTGGGGACCTTGTTCCTGTGCTTCCAGGCATATGAATACCACCATGCCTGGACCGAGATGGCCCTGACGCTGAACTCAGGTGCATATGGCGCAACCTTCTACATGCTGACCGGTTTTCACGGCATGCATGTGCTGGTGGGTACCATCATGCTGACGGTCATGCTGGTGCGGGTGTTGCGCGGGCATTTTTCGGCCGAACACCATTTCGGCTTTGAAGCGGCCGCCTGGTACTGGCACTTTGTGGATGTGGTCTGGTTGCTGCTGTTTGTGTTTGTCTACGTGCTGTAAGAGATAGATATGGGCGAAGCTACGGCTTCGCCCATTTTGTTGTCGGTCAGTGGTGCAACCAGCCTAGCGATTGACCCACGATCAGTGACAGAAACAGAAAGATCGACAACCCGACCCGTATCGTCAACCGTTTAACCAGTTTGCCAGAAGCCGATGGCTCTCTGACCAGTGCCAGCATGGCGCTGCCCATGGTAAACAGGATGGCGATGATAAGAATGATGGTGACAAGTTTCATGCATTTATCCTCTGGCAAACGTGGGGAACGCACCCATTGTGGCAGGTTTTTTAAGGGTTTGCTCGGGATATCGCTACTGGCCGCACTGGTGCTGCTGACCCTGCTGCTAGGTATCTGGCAGTTCGGCCGCATGCAGCAAAAAGAGCAGCTGCTGGCGTATCAGGCCAGCCAGCGGGCCTTGCCGGTACAACCCTGGGATGGGTCGGGCCAGCCTGCTGCCGGGCGTCGCGTGGCCTTGCAGGGCACCCCCTTGACCGAGCAGCGTTTCTACCTGGACAAGCGGACCGAGAACGGCCTGCTGGGGGTCGTCGAGGTCATGCCCTGGCGGCTGCAGCGCGGGCAAGTGGTGCTGGTGGAAACCGGTTGGGTGGCGTCTGCCACCCATGCACCACTGGCCGCTAGCCCGTGGGTATTGATGGCACCCTGGCCGCGTTATCTGGAGCTGGGGCCAACCCCGCCGGTCGGGCGCGTATTCCAGAATGTCGACCCGGCCAAGTTTGCCCATTGGGCAGGCCTGCCGCTACCGGTAGCTTATGCGGTTAGCCCGGCGAGGCGCGATGCCCTGCAGGCGACCGCCGTGACGCCGGCCAGGCATCTGGGCTATGCTGTGACCTGGTGGTGCATGAGCGTGATTGGTTGTTTTTTGTGTCTGAAGTTTTATCGGCAATCGAAAGGCAAAGCATGAACCCTACCTTGAATACCCCGCCTGTATTGCCAAGCAAACGCCGCAAACTCGACGGGCGGCACATGTTGCTGATCATGCTGGGGATTTGTCTGTTGCCCTGGCTGGCAGCCGAGCTGGCATTCCGCTTTTTTCCGCCACAGGGCGGCCAGAGCTATGGCGAACTGTTGGCTGAACCCCTGTTAAAACCGGATCCGCAGTGGCGGTTGCTTGCCCATGACCCGGCCGGGTGCAGCCAGGCCTTGGCGGGCTTTGCCCTGGTGGCGCGTCAGGTAAGTCTGGCACAAGGCCGGGAGATGGACCGTATCCGGCCAGAACAAACCGGCGGTTGCGAGAAACCGCTGGTGGCCAGCAAGGATTACACGGCGCTGCAATCCCGCGGGGCAGGGCTGTATCTGATCGATACCCATGGCAATGCCGTGGTGCGCTATTCCGCCAGCCAGCTGGCGGATGATGAAGGCCGCAAGCAGGTCATCAAGGAAGTCGGCCTGTTGCTCAAGAATAATCCAGCGTTGGGGTAAGGCGCATGATGTCGATCCGGAACCCGCAAAACACGCTGAAAACCTTATTGAAAATCCTGATTGGCTGGACTTTGCTGCTGATCATGCTGGGGGCGTACGTACGTCTGTCGGACGCCGGTCTGGGCTGTCCGGACTGGCCAGGCTGCTACGGCAAGCTGACCGTACCGAACGAGGCGCACGAAATCCACGCCGCGACCCAAGCGTATGGCGGCACGGTGGATGGCAGCCGCGCCTGGAAAGAAATGATTCATCGCTATGTGGCCGGCCTGTATGTGCTGACCATCATGGGCATGAGCTGGCTGGCCTGGCGCAGCAAGACATTGCCGCGTCTCCTGGTGCTGGCACCGCCGGTACTGGTGTTGTTGCAGGCGGCATTCGGCATGTGGACGGTGACGCTGAAACTGATGCCGATTGTGGTCACCGGGCACTTGCTGGGCGGGCTGAGCATGCTGGCTACCCTGATGTTCATGCACACCATGCTGAGCCGGGCCGATGCCTCTATCCGGCTGGGAACCAACTGGCGCCGGCTGGGCTGGGGCGTGCTGCTGGCCACTTTGCTGCAGCTGTTTCTGGGCGGGTGGGTATCGACCAATTATGCCGGTCTGGCCTGTAACGGCTTTCCGGCGTGCCAGGGGCAGTTTACGCCGCCTGCCGGCATGGCGGAGGCGATGTATCCGCTACGGCAGCTGGGCGAGACGGCCGCTGGCGTGTCGCTATCGGTGACGCATCTGGCGGCCATTCACTGGTTGCACCGGCTGGGTGCACTGGTATTGCTGCTGACCGGGGTGTGTTGGGTCATCGGTTTGCTGAAACATCGGCTGGCCTTGCCCGCCGGGTTGCTGATCGGCGCCTTGGGCGTGCAGTTGACGCTGGGGATTGCGAATGTAGTGTGGTCCATGCCATTGGCACTGGCGGTGGCCCATACAGGGGGGGCAGCCGTGTTGTTGTCTACGGTGGTTGCCGTATTGGGATGGTCTTACGGAAAACGGTATTAATCAGGAGTTCACCATTATGCTGGCACTAAACCGAATCGATACAGACCATTGGCGAGCCTTGTGGTTGCTGGGCAAGCCCAAAGTAGTCAGCCTGATTGTCTTTTGCGCGGCCGCCGGCATGTTGCTGGCCATGCCGCCGCTGGCGGAGAGCGGCCGTTTGCTGGTGGCCCTGACCGGCATCGGGCTGGTGGCCATGGGGGCCGCGGCAGCCAACTGCCTGTTTGAACGCAAGCGGGACGGCCAGATGCGCCGTACAGCCGGTCGCGGGGTGGCGGACGGGTCCGTCAGCCCGGTAGAGGCAACTGCTTATGCCGCCACACTGACCGTGCTGGGCTTGTGGTTGCTGCTGATCAGCAGCAACCCGCTGACTACAGTCCTTACCCTGGCAACCTTTTTCGGCTACGCTGTGGTCTATACCCGCTGGCTGAAACCGGCGACGCCACAGAATATCGTCATCGGCGGGGCTGCCGGTGCCATGCCGCCGGTACTGGGCTGGGCGGCCGTCAGCAATACCATTTCGCCCGAAGCAGCGGTACTGTTCCTGATTATCTACACCTGGACACCACCGCATTTCTGGGCGCTGGCGCTGTACCACCGGCAAGATTATGCCAAGGCAGGCCTGCCGATGCTGCCGGTGACCCATGGCCCGGCCTACACCTGTCTGAGCATTGTGCTGTATAGCGTCATGCTGCTGGCGGTGAGCCTGATTCCCGTTACCATCAAAATGAGTGGCCTGGTCTATGCGGTAGCGGCGGTAGGGCTGGGGGCGCGCTTTTTGCAACTGGCCTGGCGCCTGTACAGAACACAGGACGACAAAATTGCCCGCCAGCTGTTTTTCTATTCCATCAAATACCTGTTTGCCCTGTTTGCCGCGCTGGCGGTAGATAAAGTGGTGATGTACTTCTGGTAATACGTTGCTTAGCGATACACCACGGGTCTGTAAACGATGGATGACCATTTGGCGCAGACCCGAGGTATATCGGCAGGGTGACAAGACCGGCTAGACGTATCAAGGTCGTGCGCAGCGAGCCCAGGCCGGAACCGGAGCAACCGGTACGTTGTGCTCGTCTTCATCGTATTCAAAGCTGGCCAGCAGTTTGCCATCGCGGATGCGGTTCTTCTGGTAAAACAGGACATTGCTGCCATGCAAGACCCCTTGCCGGTACACCACGGCTGTTCCGCGGTCTGCAAAGCACCAGCCGTAGATCGGCAATCCATTCCCTGAGAACGTGTGATGGGCTTGCCGCCCATTGACGACGACCAGACGCAGCGCGATCGGGTAGGAGGTGCAGCAATTGGGCTCCATCACCAGCCAGCCGGCATAGTAACCACCTGGTGACAAGCGAGGCTGGGAAAAGCCGGTTTGTCCGTCTTGCACTGGCGCGGCAATCCGCTTGCCGACCGAGGTGTATAGCGTCAGCGTCTGATCCTGCCCGGATAATCTGGCCGCGGTGAACCCTTGGGCCATGGCCGATGCAGAGACGACCAGCAGGCCAGTGACCCCCAACCGTACCCCGCACCAGAATACCCGGCCAAACGGATTAGTGTGTCTCCGCTGTGGCATCGCCCGGGGTCCCTTCCATGTACACCAGTTCCCACAAGTGTCCGTCCAGATCCTGATAGCCATGCTGGTACATGAAACCATAGTCTTTGGATGGATTGGGGGTGGTGCCGCCCGCCTGGATCGCCTTGCTGACCAGATCATTGACGTGGTTCCGGCTCTCGCACGACAGACAGATCAGGACTTCGGTGCTTTGCATGGCATCGCTGACCGGTTTTGGCGTGAATCCCTGAAAGAACGGCTCGGTCAGCAGCATAACAAAGATATTCTCGTCGATGATCATGCAAGTACCGCTTTCATTGGTAAATTGCGGATCAAAGCGGTAACCCAGTCGGGTAAAGAAATCAATGGACCGCGGCAGGTCCTTGACGGGCAGATTGACAAAGATTTGCGTGCTCATGATGCCTCCTTGCGAAAAAGGTACATCGGTTGGGAACGTGTGCCGTCTGGCGTGTGTGGGTCAGGTGGCTGGCGGAATGTCTTCCAGTGAGTTGAAAACCGCTTTGCCATGGGTGTGGGCGAGAGCCACCATCTCGTCTGCGCCGGTAGACGGCCCGCCGATGCGCAGAACCGCATCGCACTTGCTAACCAGACGCCTGGCGACAGGGTGAAAAATGTCGTCAAAGATCGGGTCGCCAATACCGGCAGAACCGGCATGCTCGATCAGCGGCAAGGCATACCACTCGCCCATGACCGGCAAATGACCTGCCCGGAAAATCGCCAGGGCAGCCGTTAACATGGCGTCGACATTACGCTGGATCAGTACCGGATCATCATGGGTACCCGAACGGTAAGGACCCGCGACCAGAATCATCAAGACCACTATAACTTACCTTCCTGCAGACAGAGGTGAAGTGTCTATCTTACAAGAAGGTGCATGCCATGGGGATAATTTTACACATCCTGCATCATGCCCACCCGGGATGAGGCGGCCCGGAATATACGGACAGATTTGATCTGACAAAGACTCAACCCGGATTGCCTCAGAAACCGATGGTTACCCGGCGGTTTCTGGCGCCTTTGTTTTCCAGTTTCAGTACCTTGATCGGGCCGATTTCCCGGGTATTGGCAACATGGGTGCCGCCACAGGGTTGCAGGTCGGTGCCGGCAATGTCTACCAGCCTGACTTGCGGCAAGCCCATGGGCGGCTTGACCGACATGGTCTTGATCAGCTCGGGGCGGGCCGCCAGTTCGTCGCCGCTGACCCAGCGAGTCTCAACCGGGATGGCCTGTTCGATCAGCTGGTTAAGCGCGGCTTCGATGGCGTCTTTGTCCAGTACCGCATCGCCGGCATCAAAATCCAGCCGGCCGCTCTGACTGGCCACCGAACCGCCGGTGACGCCGTATGGCAGCACGGCGGTCAGCAAGTGCAGCGCCGTGTGGATGCGCATGTGGGCGTAACGGCGTTCCCAGTCCAGATGTACGGTGATTTCTTCATCGGTGTGCGGCATACGGCCTTCCGGGGCCAGATGATGCTGAATCTCGCGTGTGCCGGCAGCACGACGGGTATCGATAATGGCAGTGCGTTCACCATCGGCAAACTCGATATACCCGGTATCACCAGGCTGGCCGCCGCCCATGGCGTAAAAGACGGTCTCCGCCAGGCTCAGCAGCTGTCCGTCTATCGCCGTGACACGCGTCTGGCAATGAGTCTGGTAGGGCGCAGTGGCAAAACGTTCAATGGTCATGGCTACACGTTCCTTGCGAGGGTTTGTTCACAGGGTGAGTCTAGGGGGATGCGTCAGGCGGCGCTTGTACAATCTTGCGCGTGACGTTAGCTGTGGGTGATGCTACCGATCAGCGTACTGGCAAATTCTGCCTGGTCGGCATCCAGGTACGAGAGGCAGCATGCCAGGGTGACGTACCCTGCATCCAGCCAGCCGGCCAATCGGTATACTTTGCGGCCGGCATCTTCCCCTTCTTGCTGACCGGTCTGGCCTTGCCAGCCACGGCCGCTGGTATTCATCATGCCGGTATAGCCATCCAGCCACTCATGCGCAGCGTCTACCGACTGGGGAACTTCATGAATCTGGACTTCCAGCACCCAGTCTCGCCCCCAGGCGCTCCAGGATTCATCGTCATTTTGCTGGTGACGACAAGGCGGCAGTGCAACTTCCCAGCCAGCCCACAGGGTTACAATGCCGCCCGCAGGCAACGCTTCAGACATATGCAGATTCTCCGAGGATCAAGACAAACACGGGTACAGGGGCGTTACTCTACCGCAGATCACCCCGGCCGCAGAGAAAAACTTAGCCGCGTTCCTGTTCGGCGGTGACCTGCCGGGTCCACAGTTGCCATCCTGACCACAGCATCCAGGCCATCAGTAGCAGGTTGGCCGGCATGTTGATCATCATCACGGTTTCAGAGAAGCCCTGGTGCGCCATGATCCACCCGGCGTAGGCGGTAGCCAGCCCGGCACTAATCGCCAGCAGGCCCAGCCCGCGCGGGCTGCCGGCATGCCGGCTTTGTGCCAGGCCAAACAGGGCGGCCGTGATCCCCAGGGTGATACAGAACAGGCTGGCCAGACCGACCTCGATCTGCCGGACGGCAAAAGTGGCTGTAAACCATGCCGGCTTTTGGGCGACGGGTGCATCGGCCCACACGTGGACCATGCGATGCAGTGCAATGCCGTCTACGGCTTGCAAGGCAGCCGCCAGCGCAAGGCTGGTAATGGCACCGGCTACAGCCGTGCGGATGAGCAAGCGTCCGCCGGCTACTGACAGGTGATGTGCGAGAGCCAGCAGGGCCACCAGCATGCAGCCAACGCCGACAAGCTGCAGCAGGTGACTACCCACCCAGTGGTGGTCTGCCGCGTACTCCGTAAACGCAGCGATGGGCTGGTTCGGGTCGGCAGACATCGGGTGCAGCAGCGTGCCGGTAAACAGCAGCGCTACCCCCAGCCAGGCGCAGAGGGCACCGCTTTGATTGGTATTCAACGCCTTCATGTCATGCCGTGGGTCAGATGCTTTTACCGTCAAAGTGACTCACGGGCAGACTGTCGATATCGACATCGTCCAGGCAGCGTACATTGATGGCCGCCATGTGGCCACCATTCGGGACGGTACCCTCACCGAAGGGGTGGATGCCGCACACCGGGCAAAAATGGTGCGAGATGACATGTTTGTTGAAGGTGTAGGTGGCCATGTCGTGTTCCGGGGTAAGCAGCTTGAGTGATGTCCGGGGGACAAACCACATCAGCGTACCCTTGCGCCGGCAGATGGAGCAATTGCAAGCGGTGACTTTTTCCAGCTCGCCTTCGGCTTCGAATGCAATCCGGCCACAATGACAACTACCTGTATATTTCATGAGCAACTCCTGATCAGGGTTGGGTATCGGTGTCTTTCTGCACAATCACGGCGGTGCCATAGCACAGCACTTCGGTCAGGCCGGCCATCAGTTCGGTGGCATCGTAATGCATGGCAATGATGGCGTTGGCGCCCAGCTCCCGGGCGTGTTCGCACATCAGGTGATAGGTTTCTTCGCGGGCCTGTTCGCACAGGCTGGTATAGATGCTGATATTGCCGCCAAACAGGCTTTGCAGGCCGCCAAAGAAGTTGCCGACAATGGAGCGTGAGCGGACGGTAATGCCGCGCACCACGCCCAGGTTGCGGGTGATGGTATAACCGGGCAGGGTGAGCGCAGTGGTTACCATGGTTTGGTGCATGACAGTCTCCAAAGTGGGGTCCGGCCGAATGCGGCGGTCACCCGCTCATTAGCGATAAAGAAAGTACCAGCCCGTGACGCCGGTATTGACGAACAGGCACAGGTAGAACATCACCAGAAACGCGGTTTTGCGGGTTTTGTGCCGGAACAGCCGCTGCGCGAGCGATGCGCCCGGCCAGCCGCCCAGCAGTGCCAGCAGGTGCAGGGTATTTTCTGGCACCCGGTACATCTGGCGCAGTGCGGCCGACTTGTCTACGCCGTAAACGATAAAGGTCAGCAGGCTGAGCAGTACATCGCCCACCACCAGCCAGAACGGTACATGACCGGTGAAAAACAGTACCGCCAGTGCCACCAGAAAACCGCCCCCGGCAGCGACCGCCAGGGTATTGTGCAACGTGTGTGCAACCTGCGTATCTGCCGCTTCTACAAAGCGAATCTGTGCTGCCCGCAAGCGGTTCTGCTTGTCTCTGGTGACTTCATAGGTGATCAGGTCGCCTTCGACCGGGCGCCTGCCCCGGACGGCAAACGCACTGATATGCACAAATGCCTGTTGTCCGGTGCCGTTCTGTTCCACAAAGCCGTAGCCTTGGTCTTCTTTCCAGCGGGTAATCTTGCCTTGCAGTCTCATCATTGCCCTGCGTGAATACGGTTTATGCAAAGCATGAGTATGCATGACGAGGGCATGGATGTACAGCTACTGGATGGTCCAGCCGCCATCTACCATTAGCGTCTCGCCGGTGATCATCGCCGCAGCTGGCGAGGCCAGAAACACCACCGGGCCGGCCACGTCGATCGGCTCGCCCACACGGCCGAGCGGAATGCGCGCCTTGACCGTCTCCAGAAACGCAGCATCATCCAGCCATTTGCGGGTACCCGGTGTGGCAATAAAGGTAGGTGCCACGGCGTTCACATTGATGTGATACGGCGCCCATTCCAGCGCCAGGCATTTGGTCAGGTGCGAGACGGCCGCCTTGGTCATGCAATAGACCGACTCGGTCGGCAGTGCCACAAACCCCGCCTGGGAACTGATGTTGATGATCCGCCCGCCACCCTGGGTCATCATGATTTTGCCGACGGCCTGCGAGGTAAAGAAAGTCCCTTTGAGGTTCACATTCAGTGTTTCATCAAAATCCTGCTCGGTGACGTGCTCTGCCGGGTTGGGGGCCCCAATACCGGCGTTGTTGACCAGAATGTCGATGCGCTGGAAATGCGCCAGTCCGGCAGCCACCGCAGATTCGATCTCGGCGCGTTTGGCGACATCCATCTGCACCGGGAAGATGTCCCGGCCGGTAGCTTGCCGCAGTTCATTGACCAGCGCATCACTGCCGGCCAGATCCCGCAAACCCAGAATGATGTCGGCACCAGCCTGGGCCAGCGCCAGGGCACAGGCTTTACCGATGCCTTTGCCCGCCGCTGTGACCAGCGCGACCTGGCCGTCGAGAGAAAAAGAAGGAGATGGTGAATGACGCATGAGAAATCGCTCCTGTAATCCACGATGGAGGGTGGGGTGACAAAGCGGGGGGATGCGTCAGTATAGCGCTGCGTTCCATTAATTGCCTACCGCCAAGTTATCTCAAAAGTGTATTCATATAAAATGCATTGTCTTTTTTGGGATCAATCACGGTTTTAAATACCGTTTTTTCTGAATTGACAGGAATGAGAACTTTATCTACAAACATAACATCTGGGATCGGAAGTTTGTTGAGGGGTTTGATGCCTTGATACATCCGTTCTCCGTAATAATATCTAGGACAATCTCCCGCTCCATTTTGCCATCCAACATTACCATCATCCCAGAGCGCACGTCTAAATCCGCGTTTAACTGCTAGGACTTCATTAGTCTTTAGGTCTTTAATGATAATTTCTCCTCCCGCAATCATATAATACCTATCCAATTTGCGATGAATCCCCCGCCATGTAAATCCATATCGGCTTTTGAAAGTGCTTGATTGATCACGTCTTATATAATCAAGGTCTTTATAATTTTTTTCTTTGATTGGAGAATAAATGAAGTAATTGGTTTTTGGATTGATTGGCTCTTTATATGAAATATCCCTTGAGCTTAATGAAGGCTCAGAGAAACTGTCACCAGGCAAAGGTTGCTCAATGTATTGATATTCAGTCTTCCAAACAAAGTGAGATGAATTCACTGTGTTTTGAATGTCATATCCAAATGGGTCTTCTATCTCATAAAGCTTTCCCAATTCTTGGTCCGTCAACATAGGTCTTGTCCGCATTTGCAATAGTCCCTCTACATTCTGAACTTTCTTCAGAATGTATTCATTGGCCTCAGTTTTGCATAAGTGCCTGAAATATTGGGTGGAGACACTGGGCTGGCCTGGTATGGCAGCACGTAGCCGTGCCAGAGCAAAATTGAAGGGGACCGGTTTGGGAATGCTGTCAGGCAGCACAATCGCCTGTGCTTCGTCATACTGTCGCTTGAGACGTGGATCCGTCGGGATGCGCCATTCCTGCCGCTGTTCCAGGTAGGGTGGCAGCAAGCTGCCTGTGTGAAACTGCAGCATGTCAAAAATGCCGCTCATGTCCAGGAGCAGGAAGATGCCCAGGCCAATCAGCTTGCGTTTATGTCGCTCGATAAAACCAGGTTGAGCCGATTCTGTTGTCATTGATCTTCCAGTATTCATACACGGGTGTTTGGATCAGCACTGGGTGTAGTTTGCCCCATGATTAATCAGCACCAACCCGTATGCAATATTCCAATTGAATACTATAGATGCAGGCGTTTATCTTGCAAGGTCTGTTTGCAAACAAGTGTGACCCCAGATAGCCGGCTGGTTATGGGGAAGGATGAATTACCCGAAGAGAGTAGTGCTTAAAACGATGACCCCGGCTGTTTCAGGAAGAGGATTTCTTCCGGTGTGGATTCGCGCCCGAGCAGCGTATTGCGGTGCGGGTAGCGGCCAAAGCGGTCGATGATGGCTTTGTGCTGGTGCTCGAAGTCGAGGTTGAATTCCAGGCCGGGCTGGTCGTAGAGGGTGACGGCGGTCTGGTGGATCAGCGGGGATTCGCTGTGCATGAAGGGCAGGTAGAGGAAGCTGCGTTCTACCGGTGTCAGGGGCTGGTCTGCGCCGGCGGCAATGGCTTCTTGCGCCAGTGCCAAAGCGAGGGGGTCCTGCGCGAAGGCGCGCGGGGAGTCGCGGAACAGGTTTCTGGAGAACTGGTCCAGAATCAGGATTTCGGCCAGGCGGCCTCGGGGTTGGTTGCGCCAGGCAAATAACTCGCAGCGGCAGGCTTGCTGGTGCAGATCGGCAAAGCGGGTGGCAATCAGCTGGTCGAAGGTTTCATTTTTGGCCCACCATAGCGACGGGTCAGTTTCCTTGAACCAGAAATCCAGGACAGACGTAAACATGGGGGGCTCCGGGCGGTCGGGCTAACATGCTGTCAGCTTACGCGCCCGGGGCATGGTCAGACAATGGCTGTCAGGCTTTTTTCACGAATTCGGATTTCAGCTGCATGGCGCCAATGCCGTCGATTTTGCAGTCGATGTCGTGGTCGCCATCTACCAGGCGGATGCTTTTGACCTTGGTACCCATTTTGACTACCAGCGACGAGCCTTTGACCTTCAGGTCTTTGATGACGGTCACGGCATCGCCGTCTTTCAGTTCGTTACCGAATGCATCACGGATCACTTTTTGCTGCTCGGTGCTGTCTGCAGCGTCTTTGGACCATTCGTGGGCACATTCCGGACACACAAACATGTTGCCATCTTCGTAGGTGTATTCAGAACTGCATTGCGGGCACTTCGGTAGACTGCTCATGCTAAACCTTCATCGGGAAATAGAAAGACGCGCAGCGGCAAAAACCAGACTGCGAACAGGGTTAATCAAGTGCAATGATACCGCTTTACCGGGGGGTAATGCACCTTCATCGTGCAAGATACCCGCATATCATGGCTAAAATGAGTGTTTACGCCATGGAGTGCATGCCGAACATGTTGCCTTCGGTATCGATGGCCAGCGCGATAAATCCGTAATTGCCGATGGCCATTTTCTCGCGGTGAATCTGCCCGCCCGCCGGCACCACGCGGGCCGCTTCTACGCCGCAGTCGGCACAGCTGAAATACACCAGCGTGCTGTTGCCGCCAGATGGACAACCGGGAATATGCACCAGCGCCCCGCCTGCACCATAGTGCTCTAACGTCATGGGGAAGGCCCACATGTCCAGATCCGGGTTATCCAGCCGTGTCAGCGGGTTCTGGAAAACAGCTTCATAAAATGCCTTGGCGCGGGGCATGTCTTGTACGTAGATTTCGAACCAGCCAACGGGGTTATTTGCCATGACGATCTCCTGAAAATGGATGGGGTGCGGGGGCGATACAGCAGGGAAAGTGTTAGTGTATGCCGATATGCAAAAGGAATATAGGGGTTTGGGATGACCATTTGTCGGCTGCACCGGGCGGGAAAACTGGCGGGGCCGGCGGTGCTAGAATACAGGTTCAGTGGTTCCATATCTGGCAAGGGAGGAGCGGTTGATGGACACGCAGCAACACTGGGAACAGGTCTATACCACCAAGGCGGCCGACACGGTCAGCTGGTATCAGCCGCAGGCGAGCGAATCGCTGCAACGGATACAGCAGGCACAGCTGGCAAGTACTGCCCGCATCATTGACGTGGGCGGCGGCGCTTCTACCTTGGTCGACGGTTTGCTGGCAGCCGGGTTTACCCGCCTGACGGTGCTGGATATCTCTGACGCTGCGCTTACCGTTGCGCGGCAGCGTTTGGGACCCGCCGCGGCGCAGGTCACCTGGCTGGCCGGGGATGTGACGAGAGTGGCGTTACCTGTTGCCGGATTTGACGTGTGGCACGACCGGGCGGTGTTTCATTTTCTGACCGACGCCGCGGACCGGGCCGCATATGTGAGGCAGATGACGCCCGCTGTTGTAGCGGGCGGGCTGGTGATCATGGCGACATTTGCCGAGGACGGACCGGAGAAGTGCAGCGGGTTGCCGGTGGTGCGTTATACGCCGGCGGGCTTGGCGGCAGAACTGGGGGACGGGTTTGTGTTGACCGCCAGCCAGAAGGTGGCGCACCACACGCCGCTGGGGAACGTACAGTCGTTTGTCTATTGCAGTTTCATCAAGCGTTAAGGCCGGTGGTGATGAAAAACACTTTGGCTAAATCTGGTTATAGCTACACAAGGAAAGTTCCACTGCATCAACCCTGATTATCCAATCAAGCTGATCGTTATTGGCTCTAGATCTAATCTAGATGTGGTCTGTCAATGTAGATGATTTTTTATGACATAAATTGTCATAAAAATTTTTGATGTAAGTCATGTAGTTTGTTTAATGTTACATATTGGAAAAATATTTTCTAAATATGACTGTTTGTTCATAAATATTTTTCGTGCTTTTTCAAATTTTTCATAACGTAAAATATTGATTATTATGATAATCTATTTTTTTTGGCCGTTGTTATTTTATGACAATAGCATTTTTTGTTTGTTTTCAAATGTTGAAAATGTCTACATAGTTGTTTATCCTATAAAAAGTTAGTGTAGTTTGATGTTAAAAATAGTTTAAACACATCCTCAAAGAGACGCATGTGATTTTTGTTTTTTAATTTCAAAATTTTCAAAATTAATTCTGCATTAAATGATAATTTTTTAATTGAAAAAATTATATTTCAATTACCTTGGATGAAATTTCTTTTGATTGGTATGTTCATCTAAAGACGAGAGTCATAAATCCACGGCATGAGCAATAATTAACTCCTTTTTTACAGGGGTGTAGTAAATGTGCTGGTATACCTACTCAAGTTGAAGCGGAGATGAAAAAGGTGTGCGATTTGAAGGTTCTTTCAGAAAGTATTTATATGATCGCCATGAAAGAAAAATTTCAGCTGTTAGGTTAACCAGTTCGAACATGATTATAAATTCAGCTGCTTGATATTCTGTATTTAATTTAATTATCTTAATATTTATCAGAAGACTATGAGTGATTTTTTTAGATTGGCTCCTTCATAATTAAATATATAATGAGAACTGGTTAGTAGTCGAATTTTAAAAAATTTCATATCTTATAAGAGATGCTTTATTTATTGATAGTGGTGATACAGTTAGATGAATCAGATTGAAGTAATAAATAAAAGTGAATCTTCTTCTTACAATTTTTCTATGGAAACGAGTGTGGTTCCCCCATCATCATCTGCTATAGCTATTGTTGGATATGCATATCGTTTTCCTGGTGATTTAGCGGATGATGCAGCTTTTTGGGATGCTCTGAAGCAAAAACGAGACTTGATCACTCAAGTTCCATCTGATCGCTGGGCTGTTGATGAATTGCAACATGTTAAGAGATCCGAGCCAGGGCGCAGTATCACCTTTTCTGCTGGCGTATTATCACGCATAGATGAGTTCGATGCCGGTTTTTTTGGTATTTCGCCGCGTGAAGCGGCTGTGCTTGACCCACAGCAACGTCTTTTGCTCGAATTGGCTTGGGAATCAATGGAACATGCTCGTATCCCCCCTTCTCGCTTAGCCGGTTCGAATTGTGCTGTTTACGTAGGGATTTCCGGATTCGATTATGGGATGAGGGGGTTGGATGACCTTGCCGTCATGACTCCCCATTCAATGACCGGTAATACCCTCAGTATTGCGGCTAACCGAATCTCTTATGTATTCGACTTGCACGGACCTTCATTGGCGGTCGATACCGCTTGTTCATCATCGCTGGTTGCGTTACATCAGGCTTGTAACAGCCTTCGTGCCGAAGAGGTTTCTGCAGCACTGGTTGGTGGGGTAAATCTGCTCTTGCACCCTCATCCCTTTGTCGGTTTTACCAAGGCATCAATGTTGTCTGAAGATGGGCGCTGTAAACCTTTTGACGCATCTGGTAATGGTTATGTCCGCTCAGAAGGTGGTGCAGTCTTGATGCTAAAGACCTTGGATAAGGCTATAGCTGATGGGGATCAAGTTCATGCAGTCATTCTTGCTAGTGGAGTCAATGCAGATGGTGCTCGTAAGACAGGCATTACCATCCCCAGTAGCGAAGGTCAGGCGGAGTTAATGCGAGAAGTATTGGCACGCAGCGGGCTGTCTGCTGCGGATGTCGACTTCATTGAGGCTCATGGTACTGGCACAACCGTCGGAGATCCGATTGAGGCAGCAGCAATTGCGCAAGTCTATGGTCGGCAGCGTAGTAGTCCGCTACCAATTGGGTCAGTAAAGGCCAATCTCGGCCATCTTGAGCCAGCTTCTGGTCTTGCCGGTTTGATCAAAACAATTTTAGCGCTCAAAAACCGTGCTTTACCGTCAGCACTACACCTTGAGACACCCAACCCACGGATCGACTTTGCTGCACTTAACCTTGAGTTGATCACAGAATACAAGATGCTAGACCCACACGGAGATAAGCCCTTGGTTGCCGGGCTTAACTCGTTTGGTTTCGGTGGTGCGAATGCGCATGTTTTGTTACAGGAGTTTCGTAGCCAACCAGCGGTCACCATATCTAGTAATAAAATCTCACTACCGCCACTCTTTCTCTCGGCTAGAACAGACGCCGCTTTACGAGATTTATCGCAACGCTATGCCGATTTTCTAAAGTGCAAGTCGGAGGAGGATTTCTATCACATCGCATGTGCGACAGCTTTTGGGCGAGAAAGGATGGAGAAGCGGCTAGCACTTCGGGCTGATTCGGTCGAATTGGCCATCAATCAGCTGGAGAAACATGCCAAAGGTGATGCCTCAGATGTCTATATTGAAGACTCTTTGCCAGAGGGTGGTGGGGTCGCATTCGTTTACTCAGGAAATGGTGCTCAATGGGTAGGAATGGGGCAGTCTTTGTTGTCTGCTTCAGCAAGGTTTGCCGAGATTCTGGCGGATCTAGATACTGTTATGTATCCGTATGTCAAATTCTCTTTGTTAGAGGAGCTTCGAGTTTCTGAGGAGTTTGCTCGGTTGGATGATACAACCGTTGCCCAGCCGTTGTTATTTGCTATCCAGGTCGCTATAACAATGATGTTGCGTGAGCAAGGTGTTATCCCTGTGGCCGTAACTGGTCATAGTGTCGGAGAGATTGCTGCTGCATGGGCAGCAGGTGCTTTTGATCTTAAACAGGCAGTTCGAATTATCTCTGCCAGAAGCCAGGCACAAGGATTAATGCGTGGAAAAGGGAGGATGGCTGCCGTTAGCATGTCAGCCCAAGCTGTAGCTGCATTGATCGATAGCATGGGGGATGTGCTCGATGTGGAAATTGCTGGAATCAATAGCCCGGGAAATGTAACTTTATCAGGCAGTTTGGAGAGTCTGTCTCGAATAAAGACGTTGGTCGAAGCCAAGGGCATTTTCTTCCGTTTGCTAGAACTGGATTATGCCTTCCATAGTCGCCAGATGGACCCTGTGGAGTCTGAGCTAGCGAGTCTCCTTGGTGTATTACATCCAGAAACGACTTATCAGGCACAGTTTGTTTCTACAGTGACCGGGGATGTGCTGGAAGGCGCTAGTCTTGATGCAGACTACTGGTGGAAAAATGTTCGTGAACCGGTATGCTTCGCAGCTGCGATTGACACACTGGTGGCCAAAGGTTGTCGCATATTTGTTGAAATTGGCCCGCATGCTATTTTGCAACGCTACATCAGTGAATGCCTCACATTTGCTGAGGTGAAGGGGCGCGTTATTCCGACCTTGCGTCGTTATGACGATGGTGTTGCCAAACTGAACGAGGCCGTGCTGCGCGTGCAATTGTGTGAAAAGCAACCAGATTTTCACAATCATTTTCCTGTGCCTGGTATACCAGTCAGTTTGCCTTTGTATCCTTGGCAACGTGAACGGCACTGGATGCCTTGGACCAGCGAAGGCTTGCGTTCCATTGCTCGTCATCGCGTACACCCATTGTTGGGGTGGCGTCTGATGGATGCAGAGTTGGCCTGGGAAAACACGCTTGATCCTATACTTTTGCCTTGGTTGGCAGACCACAAGGTGGGGGGGGCTATTGTTTATCCAGGTTCAGCTTATGCTGAAATGGCTATGGCGGCCGCTCGCGAGCATAAAGGTGGTTCGCATTTCATTGTCGAGCCACTTGATATTGTTGCTCCTATGGTGTTTGATGGCCAACATGCACGCACCCTGCGTTTTGTCTTTAACCTGCGAGACAATACTTTTCAAATCAAGAGTCGCCAGCGCTTGAGCGAGGACGAGTGGACCTTGCATGCAGCCGGCAGGCTGCTAGATGCGACGGGCAGGCTACCAGCAGTGCATATTACTGGCCCGGCAGAGACTGCGACAACGCACGACAGAAACACTCATTATGCACTAGCCACTGCGCTAGGACTGGATTACGGGCCTGCCTTCCAGAGACTGCGACAGGTCCGTTTTGAAGAGGACCGGCTTGAAGCGGACTTGGTGTCGTCCACCCAGTTGGAGCTAAATGGATTCTTGTTGCATCCTGCAGTGTTGGATGTATGTTTCCAGGCGCTGGTCAACATGGTTGGTAATGAGGCTCGTGAAGCGCAAGGAATAGCTTTGTTACCCGTTAAGATGGGGCGCATTGAGTTGTGTCGTCAGACAGAGGTGGTTCGGTTCCGTGCTTTGCTTCGCAGGCGTTCAACCCGCTCGGCGTTGGTTGACTTTGAACTGTTTGATGCAAGTGATGCTTTAGTCGCGAGCATCACCGGGTGCCGTTTTCGTGCGGCTCATCTAAAGTTTCAAGTTCATCAGAAAATTGCCAATTGGCATGTTGTACCGTGGTTGACTCCGCACCCCAAGGATGGGCATGTCACGCAGATTTCCATAGCCCATTCCGCAGCACGTGCACGTGAGGTGTTCAGTGATCTCGCTAGCGAACGTCAAGTCTGGTTTAAACAGATACTGCCCCTTAGCGAGGTGCTTACACTATCGTTCGCCCTTGAAGCATTTCATCGGCTGGCAAAAGATAACCCACAAGGTTGGCCACAGGTATTTAACAGCCCATTGGCAACGCCTTATGTGCGCTGGCTTGCTGAGTTGCTTCGTAATGAGGGGGTTCTTCAGCAGGAGGGTGACGAGTGGTATCTGGTGACTGATACCGATTTACCTCCTGCAAAAGTACTTTGGCAGAGTCTGTTGCGGGATATGCCTGATTATCTGCCACACTTAACCCTGCTCGGCCGGATAGGGCTGCGGTTACCTGCTTTGCTGGCAGGCACGAATGATGTTGGTTCTCTACTAAGTGAGTTACAGAGTTCGCCGGTAGCTGAAGTGCTATATAACGATGATCCTGCCTATCTGGGGGTATGTCGTGCACTGGAGAGTGTGTTGGCAAATCTAGCTACAGAACTACCTAGCTCACGCCGACTGCGCGTGTTGGAGTTCACCAACGGCTGTAGCGAACTTCCAAAAGGTCTAATCAGAACTCTGAGGGAAGATCAGTTCGATTATGTCCTGGCCCATGCCAACGATACGCTATATGCTCGGCAACTAAGTGAGTATCACGAACACCCTAATGTGATTGTTACGTCATTCGATGCTGATACGCTGAGTCTTAGTAACGAACAGTCACTGCCTGATTGCTATGATGTCATTATTGTGCGACATGCTTTACATCGCAGTCATGATGCGCGGGCGGTTCTGCAACAGCTGGGGTCTTTGCTTGCTATCGGGGGGATGTTGGTATTGGCTGAGCGTTACCCCGATTGGTGTGCAAACCTTCTCGAAGGGCTGAATCCTGCGTGGTGGCATGTGGCGGACGGGCAAGCTCCCCGCTCATCGCTCCATGCTCCCGAGGCTTGGTCACAGGTGATGGCAGACGCTGGTTATGATGATATTGACATCGTCATTGAGCCAGCCTCTGAACAACTGACTGAAGGTGCCTATCTTTTATTAGCTCAACGCGCTCAGACCGATCAGGTAGATCCCGCACCATTGCCGCCAGAGCGATGGTTGCTGCTGAATGACTCGTCTTCTTCTAAGTTGACTGAACAATTATACCTTCAACTCGAAGAGAGTGGCCAACAGATAATAGTTCGTACCGAGGCAATACAGGAGGAACTGGGATTCGACCATATTGTCCACTTGCAGGCTTGGGAAGAGACACCTGAATATGCAAGTAGCGCAGTGTCAAACTTATTGTCATTGGTTCGACAGATTGTAGCTATGCCCGGCAAAATACCTCGGTTGTGGCTGGTGTCTCGTGGGGGGGCGCTCTTAGCAGGACTGCCTGCAGGGGAAACGCCAAATCCCGTGCAATCCGCATTGTGGGGCTTTGCCCGGGTGGTCATGAATGAATACCCGCAACTGCGTTGTACGGTTATTGATCTGGATGGTGAGGTATCAGCAGACACACCTTCTCGACTGGCTCGTGAGTTGTTATACCCGGATGGCTGCGATGAAATCGTGTTAACCGGTTCAGCCCGCTACTGCCCTGTGATGCAAGAGGCTCAGTATCCAACAACCATGAGTTCGGACAGCTCACATTATCGTCTGGATTTCTTTGTACCCGGGCAGTTACGTAATCTGGTCTGGCTGCCAGAAATTGAACATAGATTACAAGACAATGAGGTGGAAGTTGAGACTCGTGCAACCGGGCTGAACTTCCGTGATGTTATGTATCTAATGGGTCTATTACCGGATGAGGCTGTGGAAAAGGGGTTTGCTGGCGCAAGTCTTGGACTTGAGTTTTCAGGGGTAGTACGCAGGATAGGAGCTAATGTGACGACATTGTCTCCTGGCGATGCTGTGATGGGCTTTGGTTCTTCATGTTTTGCGAGTCATGTAGTAACTCACGTTCAAGCTATAGAGCGTCTTCCAGATGGCTGGACCTTTGAAGCTGCTGCAACAACACCAACGGTTTTTCTTACAGTCTATTATGCACTCAAGCAGCTAGCCTGTTTGCAGGCAGGTGAACGGGTGTTGATCCATGGGGGGGCTGGTGGTGTTGGTATTGCAGCCATCCAACTTGCCCGCCAGTTGGGTGCAGAGATATTTGTGACCGCCGGCAGTGATGAAAAGCGGGACTTTGTTGCTTTGCTAGGTGCCGACCATGTCTTTGATTCCAGAAGTCTATCGTTTGCCGATGATGTACTCGCGGCAACAGCCGGAGAAGGCGTGGATGTGGTGCTCAACTCGTTGGCCGGAGAGGCCATGCGACGCAGTCTCGATGTGCTTAAGCCTTTCGGACGTTTTCTTGAACTTGGCAAGCGTGACTTTTTCGAGAATACCCCTGTTGGTTTACGTGTCTTCAAAGATAATATCAGCTATTTTGGTATTGATGCTGACCAGTTGCTGACTGGGCGTCCCGCCTTTGCGGCCCAAATGTTTCGGGAGGTAATGGCACTGTTCCATGAGCAAGCACTTGCCCCTCTACCGTATAGGACCTTCCCGGCAGATCGAATTGTGGACGCCTTCCGGGTTATGCAGCAGGCCAGGCATATCGGCAAAATCGTGGTTTCTCAGTCGGCGCAGCGACCAGCGCTTTCCATGACTACTGTATCCCCAATGGAATGTCACTTTGACAAACGCAGTAGTTGGTTAGTGACTGGGGGGCTCGCAGGGTTTGGCCTAGAGTCCGCACGATGGCTGGCTGAGCGTGGGGTAGGTACACTGATGCTGGTGGGACGTCGTGGACTTGACACACCCGGTGCATGCGAAGCAATCGCTGAACTGGAGGCCATGGGAGTGAGGGTTGTTGCCCGTGCATGTGATCTGACCGATACATTAGCTGTTGCCTCGCTGTTTAATGAAATTGAGCATACCTTGCCTCCGCTGGAAGGTATTTTGCATGCGGCAGCCGTATTTGATGACAAGCTAATTGGCAATATGGATGCACAAAGCATCCAGTCGGTATTGAACGCCAAGCTGCAGAGTGCTTGGCATCTGCATCAGGCAAGTGCTGCACTACCACTCAAATATTTCGTGCTTTATTCATCTGTGACTACCGCTATCGGGAATCCTGGGCAAGCCAATTATGTGGCGGCCAACGCTGCTTTGGAGGGCTTGGTTGCGTTACGTCGCCACTTAGGTCTGCCTGCGGTGAGTGTAGCTTGGGGTCCAATCGGCGATGCCGGATATCTAAATCGCCATCAGGCGGTAAAAGATGGTCTTGAACAACGTTTGGGTCGCGCAGCGCTATCAACGAAGGCGGCACTGTCACAACTTGATCATGCGCTGGTGACTGCTACCGGCCGCTTCATGCCAGCAAATTTCGACTGGAACGTACTAGCCAATTTGTTACCTTCTTCCAAAGGCAGTCGTTTTGCCATTCTCAACCGAAGCCGGCAGGATGCCGGCGCCAGTGGGGACTTGCTAGATATCCGCGCGATGATAGATGGCAAGTCTTCCCAAGAGATTGTCATGATAGTTCGTGAGCTTGTCGCGCAGGAGGTTGCCAAAATATTATGTATTAGCCCTGACCGGATCGAACACAATCACTCGCTACATGATTTAGGAATGGACTCCTTGATGGCTGTCGAACTGGCCATGGGCTTGGAGCAACGTTTTGGCATTCAGTTGCCGGTAATGATGCTGAACGATGCACCAACTGTTAGCAATGTTACAGCACGTATTGTAGATAAACTCTGCGGTGGTGATAGTGTCCAGCAGACTGCATCTGAGCCAGATCTGGTTACAGGGCTGGCAGGCAGACACGGTGAGGGTCTTAGCCAAGACGATGTGCATCAGTTGAATGAAGATGCGCGCAAACTCGCGCAAACTGGAACCAGATTGATCTTATGAGTAAAGATTTAGTACAAAAAACCAAAAACCAACTGATTGATCGTATTCTGGGAAAGAAAACAGGCACTAGCAGCAAGGAACTACCACCGGAACGAAAATCTGTTCTTGCTGCCATCCCAGAGGCCTACACTCGCTTTGATCGTCTTCCTGGGTATGAGCAGATGCTGGTGCCAAAGGCTGCAGCTGACCGACTGGGATTGGATAATCCTTTTTTTAAAGTACACGAGGCAGTAGCTGGTGCAACTTCACGTATAGACGGGGCAGAGTACGTCAACTTTTCTAGTTACAACTATTTGGGACTGGCAGGTCACCCCGATGTGAATGGAGCCGCCAAAGCCGCAATTGACCGCTATGGCACCTCTGCATCAGCAAGTAGGCTTGTGGCCGGTGAGAGGCCGATACAGCGGGAGCTTGAGCATGAGCTGGCACAATTATATGGCGTTGAGGATTGTGTAGCCTTTGTGAGTGGACATGCTACTAATGTCAATACGATCGGGTATTTGTTCGGACCAAAAGACCTGATTATTCATGACAGCCTGATCCATAACAGTGTATTGCAAGGTATTCAGCTTTCTGGTGCAGCCCGTCGTTCGTTTGCACATAATGACATGGTTGTGCTTGACCAGATATTGACAGACATTCGACCGCAATTTGAACGGGTTTTGATAGTGGTTGAAGGGCTGTACAGCATGGATGGCGACATTCCTGACTTGCCCACGCTAATTGAAATCAAGCGTAGACATAAAGCCTTCCTGATGGTGGATGAAGCACATGCATTGGGTGTTCTTGGCAAAACTGGTAAGGGCATACATGAGCATTTTGGCGTGCAGGGCAAGGATGTTGATATCTGGATGGGTACGCTCAGTAAAACCTTGGCCAGCTGTGGTGGCTATATTGCAGGCGAGCGGGCGCTGGTTGAGCACCTTAAATATGCTGCACCAGGTTTTGTTTATAGTGTTGGTTTGTCACCGGTATTAGCAGCAGCATCGCTTGAAGCGTTATATGTCATGCAGCGCGAACCCGAACGTGTTACTTCATTACGAACGCGAGGGCAGCAATTACTTGCAAAGCTTAAAGAACAAGGGATCAATACAGGTTTTGCGGAAGGCTATGCCATTGTTCCTATCATTGTTGGCAGTTCAATCAAGTCGGTTCGTTTTTCCAATCAACTATTTGCCAAGGGCATTAATGTCCAGCCCATTGTGTATCCTGCCGTAGAAGAAAAGGCGGCAAGATTGAGATTTTTTCTGTCTACATCGCACAGTGAACAAAATATTGAATTCGCTTGCCAGACCATCATGACATTGATGCGTAATTAACTGTTTATTGAAATGAAGCATAAATGATGAATAAAATTAATCCATGTTTTCATCGGCCAGCCTTATTGGTTAGTGTTGTAGTTGCTTGCTTGATGAGTGGATGTGCCACATACCCTGGTTGGGTATCTTCAAGTGGCCCCAGCAGGGAGCAAGTGCAGACCAAACGAGATGCTAAGCGCATAGATGGTGTCAAACTAATTGATGTTGATGATGCTTTGGCCAAAAAACTGGCGACGGCCAAACAACTGGGGCGATTTTCTGATGTTTTTCCAAGCAAGACATCAAATAACTACCTAATAGGCCCAGGCGATATTATTGAAGTGTCTATCTGGGAGGCCCAGCCTCCCATGTTGTTTAGCGGAGTATCGCTAGATGGCAAGGCTGTGGCATCAACGTCACAGGCCGTTAGCCTGCCAGATCAGATGGTTTCCACTGAAGGAACGATCAGTATACCCTTTGCTGGCAAAGTGTTGGTGAAGGGACGTACAACCGATCAAATTGGTGAAGAGATAACCAAGCGCCTGTACGGCAAGGCCAATCGGCCCCAAGTCCTTGTGCGGGTAGCCAAGAACAACACTTCAAATGTCACTGTTGTAGGTGATGTCAACTCAAGCGTAGTCTTGGGGCTGACGCCCAGAGGTGAGCGCCTGATTGATGCGCTGGCACTGGCTGGTGGTGTCAAACAGCCGATTAACCGTACGGCCATTCAGTTATCACGTGGTGATGTTACTTCTACGATGGCACTGGATTCCATCATTCGTGATCCCAAACAAAATATCATGCTCAAGCCCGGAGACGTGGTGACGGCACTCTTTCAGCCTTTAAGCTTTTCAGTGCTTGGCGCCACCGGAAAGAACGATGAAATTCCTTTTGAAGCCCAAGGCATCTCGCTAGCACAGGCGCTAGCCCGCTCGGGCGGGTTAAACGATACCCGGGCAGATGCAAGAGGTGTATTTATTTTTCGGTTTGAAGATCCGAAACTGGTTGCCAGTGAGCCAGCATCTGGCTCCATAGTCAATGGCATGGTTCCTATTGTTTATCAAGTTGATCTGCGAGATCCATCATCCTTTTTCGTAACCCAGAATTTCCCCGTCCAGAACCATGACGTTATTTATGTTGCCAATTCCCCAGCAGCCGAGTTCCAGAAGTTTCTAACCATGGTTCTTTCGGTGACCATGCCAAGCGTGACACTTAACCAGGCATTCAAGTGAGTTGCATGATGTTTTCAAGGCAATATCTTACCGAGTACCGTTATGACTAAAACAAGAAATCCGCTGGCGATTACGTTTGATGTCTGGCGTGCCATTTTCTTGCGAGAAGCATTGGACCGTCTGTTTGACATGCGGGCGGCCTGGTTTTGGTTGCTGATGGAGCCGGTTATGCACATTGGCTTTATCACTGCACTATTTACCGTGGTCCGGTTGCATAAGATTGCCGGAGCAGATACCGCTGTATGGATTATCGTTGGCATGTTGGCATTTTTCCTGTTTCGTCGTACCGGTATCCAGGTGATGTATGCAGTAGATTGTAACAGTCCAATGTTTGCCTACCGGCAAGTGCGGCCATTTGATACCGCTATAGTGCGTGGCGGTCTGGAAGGTTTTTTGATGGTACTCGTTTCTGCCATCATTTTGCTGACAGCCGCGTTTCTTGGGCATGACGTGATCCCAGACGATTTGATTCAGACCGGTATTGCCTTGCTGGGACTCTGGCTGTTTGGATTGGGCTATGGACTTGTGTCATCGGTTTTGATGGCGCTGGTACCGGAAACCGAGCATATCCTCAAGATATTGATGATGCCGCTATACCTGATTTCCGGTGTCATTATGCCGATGGGGTCTGTGCCGCTACCATATCGAGATTGGTTATTGCTTAATCCAATTGCAAACGGTCTTGAACTGGTGAGACAGGGGTATTCGCAGTACTACCATATGGCGCCTGGCGCCAGCATGAGTTATTTGTATCTTTGGGCTCTGGTCAGCATCATGCTGGGCCTGATGCTGTATCGGCGTTTTGACTTGAAGCTGGTGACGCAATGATTATCGTCAATGACGTACACAAACGTTACAAAACAGAACACGGAGCAGGTAAATGGGTGCTGCAAGGTGTTAACTTCACGATACCACAAAACCTAAGTGTTGGACTGATCGGCAAGAATGGTGCAGGCAAGTCCACGTTACTACGAATGATTGGCGGTGCTGACCACCCTACCAAAGGCAGTATTGAACGCCGCTGCAAGGTTTCTTGGCCAATGGGTCAAGGCGGACTGGAAGGGACCCTAACTGGCCGTCAAAATGCCAAATTTGTGTGCCGCGTGCATGGACATCAAGCCAACTTAGCCGACCGACTGGCGTTTATCCAAGATTTTTCAGAGTTAGGCGAAGCTTTCGATGAGCCGATCAGTACTTACTCCTCAGGCATGCGTTCTCGCTTACAGTTCGGTTTGTCTTTGGCGTTTGACTTTGATGTTTATATTTCAGATGAAGTCACTGCTGCAGGTGATGCTGCATTCAGAAAGAAAGCGGCAGAAGCATTCAAAACAACGACCTCTCGGGCTGGTTTGATTATGGTCGCGCATGACGAAGGAACACTCAGGGATTTTTGCCAGGCTGGCGTATGGATTGATAACGGTAAAGCCCATTGGTTCGATGATATCGAGGATGCGCTAAAAGCCTACAAGGACACATTGCCAAAATGATGGGCCAAACTAATTCTAGCAATAACAAGAAACAGACGGGTATGGAAAAGCTATTTAATCGTATTTTCGGTGATTTGATATCAATAAAAATATTCAGCATCATGATTAAGCTGTTATTTGTGCTGACAGTATTTACTTGCGTGTATTGGCTGTTTATGGCGTCAGACCGTTATGAATCGAGTGCGAGCCTGATTATACGGAAGACTGACTCTTTGACTCAGCAAAGTGTGGATTTGCCTTTACTGATTTCGGGCGTTTCCTCGGCTAGCCGGCCGGATCAGCTGCTGTTAAGGGAGTATCTGCTATCAGGCGATATGCTCAGGAAACTGGATAATAAACTGAAGTTACGTCGTCATTATAGTGATAGCCGACACGATATATTTTCCAGGCTATGGCATGAAGATACCCCAATGGAGTTGTTTCAGCGCTATTTTGAAAAACGGGTAAGCGTAGACTACGACGAGTTTGTCGGGGTGCTACGCATCAAGGTGCAAGCCTATGATGCACAAACTGCACGCGCAATTGCTGCCACCTTGGTGGCTGAAGGTGAGCGCTATATGAATCAGCTCGGTCATGAGATGGCCGAGACCCAGGTGAGTTATCTGGTCAACCAGGTACAAGTGGCACAGCAACGTTCCCAGCAAGCAACCCAATTGTTGGTGGACTACCAAAACAAGAAGGGCTTGCTGTCACCACAGGCTACTGCAGAGAGTATTAGCAGCATTATTTCCGGGCTAGAGAGCCAGCGCGCACAACTGCAAACACAACTGGCTTCCTTGCCAAAATCATTGGATGCAGATCATCCTAATCTGGTGATGCTCAAGCAAGCACTGAACTCTGTGGACAGTCAGATTGCCAAGGAAAAAGCCCGCTTGGCAAATCCGTCTGGTAACACACTCAATGTATCCATGGAAGAATTTCAGCGTTTGCAGATGGATGCAGGTTTTAAGCTGGATGTTTATAAATCGTCACTGGCTGCGCTGGAAAAGGGGCGCTTTGATGCTGCACGCATGTTAGACAAAGTCTCCGTATTACAAGCGCCTAGTCTGCCGGATTTTCCGCTTGAACCACGCCGGCTCTATAACATTCTTGCTACCTTGATTCTTGCTTGCATGTTTGCGGGCACACTCAAGCTACTGGAAGGTATTGTGCTGGATCACCTCGATTGATGACATCCTGAGACCTCGCATGCAAATAATTGAACATTTTAACAAGACAGAATCAGTATCCACAGATGCCCGGTCTCTGGCCTTGGAAGACGAAAACAAAATGCTGATTGAACAGCTGCATCTGGTGCAGGAAGAGCTGGAACGGCTGCATTTGGAGAATAATCGCCACACAGGAGAAGGTGTGGCTGGCCAACGCTTGCTATGGGTGGATGATGAGTTGCCAGAGGCCCTTGCAGAAAATGCACGTTTGAAGGCAAGACTGGGGGCAGAGGTACAACTGCGTCAACTGAGCAATACTGGCTCCCTGGATAGCAAGCTGGGGCAACTGTTAATCCAGAGTGTAGATCGCCCAGCCAGCCTGTGGGAGTTACCAGTCAAATTGTGGCGTACATGGCGGGATTATCGAAAAGCACCGCCGTCAGCACTTGGAGGCAAAAATTTTGACAAGGTGCTAGCTGCCTGGCAGACACAAGGTATGAGCGCAGTAGAAGCTTTGCTTGAGAATGCAGCGGTTACTCCGCATATTCAGGCGAATGCCTACACAGCTTTGGCACGTAGTCTGATGGACAAAGATACCCATCATGCAGCAGAAGCATCGCGTCGGGCTTTTGCACTGGACCCTAAGCCATATCGGCAAAAGTGGCTGGTCTTACGCTTGCATGAAGCAGGGGTGCTGGACGAGGCAGAGGCGATGCTGGATGCGCTGCCGGCAGGTATACAAATTAGTGAATCCGAATCCAAACAGATTCGGCAGTTGCGGCACGAGGCTGAGTACAAGCGAAAGCTAGAGGCAAAGCAGCAAATCGGCTATGCAGAAAAACGGGCTGAGATAGATGCTAGCATCAAACAGCTAACTCGGCAGTGCGAGGAGCAAGCACAACAGCTGGTTAACTCTAAACGCGATATGGATCGTTTGCAACAGGAGAAGACTCAGCTGGAGCAAAGCGCCACTGATCGGGAAAGCCTTCTGCAGCAACAACAATCACAGCTTGCTGAATATCAGAACCAGATTTTGGCCCTTGGTCAGACGGGATTGATGCTGGAGCGGGAAATGGCCGAGCTACAGTTACAGACTACCCGACAACGTGAAGAAAACAGTCTGTTATTAGAGCAAGTACATCAGCTGCAAGAGGTTGTAGAGAGCCATTTCCAGCAAATGGCTACTGCTGAGCAGGAAAAGATGCAGTTATTGGCCCAAGCCGAAAAACAAAACCTGATTATTCAGGAACTGGAGCAGGAGAGAAAGGCGCTGGCACAACAACTGGCCAATGCAGAACTGAAGATAACGGATCAAGAAACGCAACTGGAGAAAAGTCAGAGTGCACTGGTTGCCGCACAAACCGAGCATGTGGCATTTGTAGCGCAGCATCGCAATGTCTTAGAAGCATTGCAACAAGCGAAGACTTTGCTGGAACAGGATAAGGACGTGCTGACAGAACAAGTCGCTGCAGGTCAGCACACACTGGTCGCAGTACAAGCCGAGCATGAGAAGCTTGTTACACATCAGCGGGGTGTGATTGAAGCATTGCAACAAGCAAAGATTTTGCTTGAAAAAGACCAAACCAGGCTGGCGCTTCGAGATGAGGAACAGGCCAAACAGCTGTTGGAATGTAGCCGACGGGTCAGTGATCTTGAAGCGCAATTGCAACAACGGCAGCTAGAAAAAACCGAACTGACAGTACGTCAGCAGCAAATGCATGAAGAGTTGGTACGGGCAGAGGCTCAGCTTGACCTGATAAAAGTGATGGTCCTCAAGGATGAAGGGCTATGACCGTGATGGGTAACAAGGAGCAAGAAGTGCAAGCAACTTCTGGTGAAGCGTTGGCGATGGTAGAAGATACCACGCAAATGCTCATGCCCTTTGATGAGCACCTGATTGAGCGGGCACGTAGCCAGTGGCAGTTTGGTGATTGGGGCACTCTGACCGACATACCGTTTGAAATTATTCAGCATCATCCAGACAGGGCAACGCTTGCTTTGTTTGTGGCGGCTGGGCACTTACAGAGTGGCAATGTGCACGAGGCCCAACAATTACTGCGATTAGCTACCCGTTGGGGGGCTAGCAAGGCCAGTCTGGCACGTATATTGATTGCGGGGGTGCATAACAGTCTTGGGCGAGCATCAGCACTGAGTGGCCAACAAATACGCATGCTCAAGCATTTTGAGTCTTCTCTAGGCGTAGGCACACCTGGAACGGATATCCGTTTGTTGACCAAGGCCCGGCAGAATGAACAGTTGTTGCAAATAAATGCTGGCGTAGATTCCCTGCTCGCAGAACCTGTTGGCGTGCCAGAGGGCTATAGCGTGCAAAATACCCGCCAAAAAACTGCAGCATGCAGCTATTGTATGCGTGTGACATTCAGACGGGAGAATGTCCCATCGACATCGCTGGGTTTTAATAGCAATAAACCGGAATGGGTGATGGCGCAGTCCATGCTGCTTGAGTACAAGACAGAAAATAATGCGCCACTGTATATGGTTAGCAATGAAGGTGGCAATTTTGAAAAGCCGCCTGCTGAACCTCAACTGATACTGAACCCTGATACAGCCTATATATTGAGCGGTGTGATTGAGCAGCAGGGAAGTTCTAAACCTGTTGTCTGGTCATTTCAGTATGCAGGGGGAAAAAGAGCAGAATCTCACAATATCACTGTCAATAATGGACGTTTCCGTCTTGCTTTTCGCACGCTGCCCAATCTTGAGGCTATGGCAATAGGCATTCGTCTGGCAGGCGAAGGCCATATTGATTTGCAAAAAACGGTGTTCACACTCAAAGAGCAGAATAACGAAGAACTGATTGCCTATTTCGAAGAGAAAATCAACAAGCTGGAAGACGCCAATAAGCGCAGCGTCGAAAACTCCATGCGACAACTAGAAGCCTGTATCCGGCTGCAGCACTATCTGGGTGATGACACTATTTTGCCTGACATGCACAAATGGCCAATCAGCCCTGACTTTGGCGTGCTGCTGATTAATTTGATTGAACAAAATGGTTATGACGGCATTATTGAATTCGGATCAGGCACTTCTTCCCTGATTGTTGCCAAGGCATTAGAGCGTGCAGCGCGACGACCGGATAGCAAACCAGTGACCTTGTTGACCTTTGACCATCTGGAAGAATATGCCGGCAAAACAAGCAAACTAATCACGCAATCAGGTCTTGAGACCTATGCCACGGTGGCTCTGGCGCCGCTACAAGCTTGGCAGGCCAGTAATGGTGAGCAATTCTCCTATTATGCCTGTAGCGAGGCCATTCGACAGTATCGCCAAGAGATGGGGGGTAATGCCTGCAAAATCCTGGTGATTGTAGATGGTCCACCGTCTACCACTGGTAAACATGCACGCTACCCTGCTATGCAACAGGTACTGGATGCATGTAATGGCAAGGATGAGGTGGCCTTCCTGATGGATGACTACCTGCGTAAGGAAGAGCAGGAAATTGTCATGCGATGGATAGGGTTATTGGATGAGAAAAACATTAAATACGAGAAAATCGAATTCAATAACCTGGAAAAAAAGGCATGTTTGCTCAGATTAAACTTTGGAAAAGCAGAGAAATAAAATGACCCCCAAAAAACTAAAGGTATTGGCCGTATTTGGGACACGGCCGGAAGCTATCAAGATGGCGCCTGTGATCAAGGCGCTGGCTGCAGATGCTTTTTTTGAAATCAAGGTTTGTGTCACGGCCCAGCACAGACAGATGCTGGACCAGGTGCTGGAGATATTTTCTATTACCCCGGACTACGACCTTAACCTGATGAAACCTGGGCAAGACCTGAGTGATATTACCTGTAATGTGCTGCTGGGTATGCGCACTATCTATCAGCAATGGATGCCGGACATTATCTTGGTGCATGGTGATACTACCACCACACTGGCTGCCAGTTTGTCTGCCTACTACGCCAAGATACCTGTAGCCCATGTAGAAGCCGGGTTACGCACCCACAACAAATACTCGCCATGGCCAGAAGAAATGAACCGCTGCATAGCCGGTGCCGTGGCGGATATCCATTTTGCCCCTACACCGCAGGCGCATGCGAATTTGCTGAAAGAAGGGGTGGACGGCGACAGCATTCATGTGACCGGTAATACGGTGATTGATTCCTTACTGGAGGTTGCAGAATGCGTCAAAAGTGATGCAAAGGTCAATGCAGCTCTGGCTGCACGGTTTGACTTTCTTCGGCCTGACAAGAGCGTCATTCTGGTAACGGGCCACAGGCGCGAGAATTTTGGGAGTGGTTTTGAGAATATCTGCGTGGCCTTGCGAGAAATTGCAGGGAGAGGAGATGTACAGGTTGTGTTTCCGGTACATCTTAACCCGAATGTCCAGCAGCCCGTACAACGGCTGTTGGCCGATGTACCGGGCATGCACCTTATAGAACCACTAGACTATGTACCCTTTGTCTATCTGATGCAGCGCAGCCGGCTGGTGATTACAGATTCTGGTGGTGTCCAGGAAGAAGCACCGTCTCTGGGCAAGCCGGTATTGGTAATGCGTGATACCACTGAGCGCCCAGAGGCGGTAGAGGCAGGTACTGTCAAACTGGTGGGGACATGCGCAGACACGATTATCCGCGAGGCATGCCATTTGCTGGATAACCAGGATGCCTATCAGCAAATGTCACGGGCCCACAACCCGTATGGTGATGGTCTGGCTGCGACACGTATCAGAGAAGCCCTGAAGTCATTTACCGTTGCTGCCTGAATGATCAGGACAGCTGGCCTGGCCCAAGTTTATTGCCGCACCAACACTTACACGTCTAGATAATCATTTTTGAGAAAAATGCGATGTTCAATACTATCTCTATGATCGGCCTTGGTTATATCGGCCTGCCCACAGCAACCCTGTTTGCCTCCAGAAAGAAACACGTAATTGGAGTAGACATTAACCAGCATGCCGTTGATACCATCAACCGGGGCAAGATTCATATTGTAGAACCAGAGCTAGACATGCTGGTACACGCCGCAGTTACCGAAGGATATTTGAGAGCAACTACTCAGCCAGAACCTGCAGATGCTTTTTTGATTGCCGTGCCAACCCCCTTCATGGATGGTCATAAAGCTGACTTGCGCTATATAGAGGCAGCTGCCTTGGCCATTGCACCAGTATTGCAAAAAGGGAATTTGGTGATTCTGGAATCCACCTCTCCAGTAGGGGCCACAGAAAAGTTAGCCGCTTGGCTGGCAGCAGCCCGAAGCGACCTTAGCTTCCCCCAGCAAGCAGGTGAGGAGGCAGATATCCAGATTGCTTATTGTCCGGAGCGTGTATTGCCAGGGCGTGTGGTGCACGAGCTTGTGAGCAATGACCGGGTGATTGGTGGCATGACCCAGGCTGCCACAAGCAAGGCGACGGCGCTGTACAAGATATTTGTAGAAGGGGCACTGGTGCCAACCAATGCCCGAACCGCAGAAATGTGCAAGCTCACAGAAAACAGCTTCCGTGATGTGAACATTGCCTTTGCCAATGAACTATCACTGATATGCGACAAACTGGGTATCAATGTATGGGAGCTTATCCAGCTTGCTAACCGCCACCCGCGTGTCAATATCCTTCAACCAGGTGCCGGCGTTGGTGGCCACTGCATTGCAGTTGACCCATGGTTTATCGTAGAGACAACGCCAGAACAGGCACACATTATCCGTACTGCCCGTGAGGTAAATGACGGAAAACCAGAATGGGTCATAGAAAAGATAAAGACAGAAATTGCCGATGTATTGAAACAAAAACCGGGCATGACCAAGGGCGATATAAAAGTTGCATGTCTGGGTCTGGCATTCAAGCCGGATATTGATGATTTACGAGAGAGCCCGGCTGTAGACATTACCCGAGAACTTGGCCTGCTTGGCAGCCAAGTTCTCGCTGTTGAGCCCAATATCGACACCTTGCCTGCTGCCTTAGAAATGCCAAACATTAAGCTGCTTACGCTAGATGCTGTGCTGGCAACGGCAGATATTGTCTGCGTGTTGGTAAAGCATAAAGAGTTTACCGAGGCGAAAGTGCAGATTGGCAAGCAAGCCCGGTTGCTGGATGTTGTTGGTCTGCTTGCCTAGTCGCCAGGGAAAACATTGTGTCTCAAAAAAAATCCATGGTAAACCTGGCGGCGGCAGAGTATTCGGCTGGAAATTATCGCCGTGCCCTGCACCTTTATCGGCAACTGTCTGAAAAAATTGGTCAGAAATTCTTTAATGCGAATATTCAAATCTGTGAGCTTAGACTGTCAGCGCTAGGCCGCCGGGATTGCCAAAGCATGCCGCTGAAAGAGATGAAGGTTGCATGCGTTATGGACGAATTTACCTTCCATAGCTATAACCCTGAATGTAATCTGTTTCAGCTTAGCCCTGATCATGTTATCAGAGAGCTGGAGGCATTTAACCCGGATTTACTGTTTATCGAGTCTGCATGGCGCGGCAAGGATAATGCCTGGGATCGTAAAATTGGTACGTTAAGCGAGGAGCTTCGGTCTGCCCTGCTGTGGTGTAAGCAACGCAGTATACCAACTGTCTTTTGGAACAAAGAAGACCCCATTCATTTTGAAACCTTCCTGACAACTGCGCAGCAGTTTGATTATGTGTTTACTACCGATATCGACTGTATCGCCCGCTACAAGGCTGCGTTGGGACACGAGCGTGTTTATCTGCTTCCATTTGCTTGCCAGCCAGAAACACATAATCCGATTGAGTGCTATTCGCGCAAGGATGCGTTCAGCTTTGCTGGTGCTTACTATGTCCGTTATCCAGAACGCACCAGAGATCTGGAAAACTATATTAAAGAGTTCCCCGGGTTCAAGCCGCTGGAGATATATGACCGGAACTTCGGAAAAGACGATGTTAATTATCAATTCCCTGCCGAGTATCAGCCATTTATTGTAGGCACACTGCCATTCAATGAAATTGACAAGGCCTACAAAGGCTACCGCTACGCAATTAATCTTAATTCGATCAAGCAGTCGCAGACCATGTTTGCTCGCCGTGTTTACGAGCTGCTAGGTTCCAACACGGTTACAGTGAGCAATTTCTCGCGGGGTGTACGCACCCTGTTTGGGGATTTGGTTGTATGTAGTGATAGTGGTAAAGAAATCATCAAGCAGTTGCAGGCCATGGACGGGGAGGCAGAGCAAAAATTCCGTTTGGCTGGTTTACGTAAGGTCATGCTTGAGCACACCTACCGGCATCGGTTGGCCTATATTGCAGGTATTGCGCTGGGCAGCCGCCCGTCAGATGACTGCCCGCAATTACTAGCACTTGCAGAAGTTAATTCGCTTGTACAGTACCAGTGTATTTTGGATAACTTCAAGCGACAGACCTACCCGAAACGACAACTTCTCTTGGTCACTTCCATTGATTTATCGGTTGAGTTGCCTGACGGGCAGGATGAAGGTCAAGTCCGAGTGCTTAGCGCCACGGATGCAAGCCAACTTAATCTTGGCGATGTTGCTGATGCAGATCAATGGCTGGCGCCACTTAGCGCCGCAGATTACTACGGCAAGAACTATCTGCTTGATCTTGCCATTGCTACTTGCTATGCCAAAGCAGATGTTATTGGCAAGGCCGCACAGTACTGCTTACAGGCATCCGGCATCACGCTGGAAGGCGAAGGTCAGACCTATCAGCACGGGGTGAAGATTCCCCGCCGAGGAAGTCTGGTGCGAGCAACACAGCAAATGCTGGATACACCGCTGCCAGATTGGCTCGCTCAGGCTGGACAGGGTAACTGGGATACCCTCGGGTTGGCGATCGACCCTTTCAATTATTGTCGCGATGGGCAGCAAGCAAGCATGCTGGAAAGCGTGACAGACCGGGTAGATGATTTACCTTTGGATCAGGGGCTGAGCATTGTTGAAATCTTGCAGGCGGCAGAGCAGATTGCCCCGGCTGAATTTGATGAAGCCCGTCTGCCCAAATGGAGTGCCAGCAAACTTCATGCATTATGCACACTATCTAACCATCCTCACCTGTCTTTTAGACTGGAAGCAAGCGGACTAATAATAGAGTCTAACTTACCGGATGGTAAGCATGAGTATGTCTATGCGCGTGAGGATATACCAGTCAAACAGTTGCCGGCTGTAGGTACACTGGAGACCTTTCTTGATACTACCCCCGGTTTGAATATCCAATATGTGTTCCTGTGCCTGGATGCTGACAAGAAGAAGCTTGGCCATAGTATACATACGGCCAATCGCAACCATGCCGCAAAACTAGCAGATGGCACTGCATATGTACGTTTTGGCTGGCGAGTCTATGGCAGCGGAGTGGCAACGGTCAGAAACCTGCTGTGGGGGCATCGCAAACAGGCGCCTGCAAGGCTGCTGGGGCGAAGCAATACCCTGCTACTGACCAATCATTACCCAAGCTATGAAGACCTGTACCGTAACGGTTTTGTCCATAGCAGGGTGAAAGCCTATGCCGAGCATGGTGTGCAGGTGGATGTCTTCCGCTTGCGCCCGGATGACTCAGTCAGCTATCACGAATTTCAGAATATAGATGTAGTAACCGGCAACCAGCAAGCGTTACGCATGCAGCTGGCGACGGGCAAATATCGCAATATCCTGGTGCATTTTCTGTCGCCAGACATGTGGCAGGTACTGAAAGAATTCCCCCATATCAAGAAAACTATCTGGCTACATGGTGCGGAGATTCAGCCTTGGCATCGTCGCGACTTTAATTTTGAGAGTGAGCAGAATCGCAATAAACGGGCTCGGGAGAGTGAACTGCGGATGGCCTTTTGGCGCGAAATGCTGCAACCCTTCCCTGAGAATGTGAAACTGGTATTCGTATCAAAATATCTTGCTGAGACAGTCTTTAAAGACCTGGGCCTTTGTATACCTGAAGACCACTACACCATCATTCATAACCCAATAGATACCGATCTATTTTCGTACCTGCCAAAGCCGGTAGAACAACGTAAGAAAATTCTTTCCATTCGACCTTATGCTTCAAAGATATATGCCAATGATTTGAGCGTAGCCGCCATCTTGCAACTGGCCAAGCAGCCCTTTTTTAATGAGCTGGAGTTTAGGCTGATTGGGGATGGCAAACTGTTTGAAGAAACCCTGGCTCCTTTGCGGGAGTTCTCAAATGTCATCATTGAGCGTCGTTTTTTGAGCCAGACTGAAATTGCCGATCTGCACAAAGAATATGGCATATTTTTGGTCCCTTCCCGCACCGATACGCAAGGGGTTTCTCGTGATGAAGCAATGGCCTCCGGGTTGGTGCCTGTGACCAATGCGGTAGCAGCAATTCCGGAGTTTGTAGATGATAGTTGTGGAGTACTTGCAGCAGGTGAAGATGCTACAGGTTTGGCAAATGGAATTGTTGATCTTCATGCTGATCCAGGATTATTTTCGGCTATGTCAAATAAGGCTTTTAAACGAGTTACGAGTCAAAGTGAGAAGAAGTACATTATTTCAAAAGAATTGATGCTCATTGCAAAACATTAATAATGCTTGCCAATAAAGCGAGATGCAAAATGAATTTTGATTTTCCATGGCTTACCAAAATTCCTAATGAAGGTAAAATGCTATTCTCATTAGAGGTTCAAAGAAATTGTGAGTTGGATATTAGCTTTGACTGTACTTGGTCTGATTCAACTCTTGGTTCAAATCTATTGTTGGTAATTAGAGGTGGCGAACTTAACCATGAAGAAGCAAAAAATCTTGGTTTTTTACCATCAAATTATGGATATTACAAATATATAAAACAGAATATTATTAATGGTCATGTTTGTGTAAATTTTCAAATATCATCTGCCGTTAAAGAAATATGGCTTGTCCCTTTTTGTACCAAAGAGCCTGTTTATATAAAAGAACTGAAATCAAAATATAATCAATATGTAAATATTAAAGTACAGTTAGTATCTTTGATAGATAAGAAGCAAGTTCTAGTGATGGCACCTGATGAATTTATAGCGATTAATGCAAATTTATTGAAATATGGATGTAGTGCGGATTGTTGTATTCACTTCAATAAATGGTTTAACTCAATGGATGGTTTTGCGTCACGCTGGGGTGAACATTTGGGGCGGGATAGCATAATGCTGCAAAGTGCGGAGGAGTCTTTTCCAGCCATATTACATAGAGGTCAACCTGCATTATTAAAGATACCAAAAGATATTTCTGAATGGATGTATGAGATAGGCGATAAATCAAGAAATATGATCTCTAAAGCAAGGCGGTTTGGTTATTATTATAAAGATGTTGATCCATCGGATGTTGGACAAGGTATTTATGAAGTAAGAACTTCTGACCCAATGCGACAAGGTAGGAGTATTCCAGAGTATTTTTATACTAACCCTCCAAAGTTTGTTATTGACAGAAGTAAGGTTTCTTGTAGGCATCATGATGAATTATTTATAGGGATTTTTTTGGGTGAACAACTAGTCTCTTATATAACTATATTTGTTTTTGGCCAGTTGGCCGAGGTAAATCATATTCTTTGTCATAGTGATCACCTAGGCAAAGGCGTGATGAATTACAATTTGTATTGCGCTGTAAACTGTTTGATTAAAAATAATCCAGAAGTGAAGTATCTAAATTATTTGTATGTTAGCAATTCAAAAAAAAATGGCGTTGATCTTTTTAAGAAAAGCATGGGTTTTAAATCTCAAAAATTATTTATTTATGATGGAAGGTTTGATCTGGCAGGATTTGAGACATCGGTTACCCATTTGAATGTTAATGCAGCCAATAAAGAGCAGAAAGCATATAAAAAAGAAATAATAAAAAAATATAAACCTAATGCAACCTATCCGGTGGTATCTGGCGAAATTACATCAATTAATGAGATATCTGAAAAGCTAACTATAGATGCTAGTCATATCATATTTCTGGAAAATCCAGCTCCTAGTGATTTTGTAAAATTCTGGTCGTCAGGAATTCGAAATATAGCTAGCGAAATTTCTGTAGGTGCTTTCATTGCTATACACTTTCCAAAGGAAATTCCATTGAATGATAAACATGGGATAGCAGACTATCTAACTCGTAGGTTTAAAGCTAATCCAAATATTGAGATCGAAGGTTTGCGTTGTGGTTTCAAAGGGAGTGCATTCCGCTTGGTAGCTCTTTTTGATTGTGTAGGATGGGGTGATGATAACAGTTTGCTTGTGCTTGAAAAAGTATAAGTGTGATTGTTCTTGAATTTATGTGCTTCATAAGTTTATAAAGTGCATAGATTATTAAAAATTTAATTTTCTAGAGATGCTATGATAGGCCGCCTTGATAATGATTTCTTAGATAAGATTGATGATTTATTTAAAAAAGTTGATTTTTTAAATGAAACTGATGAATTTATTTTTGATGTGATAGTGAAAGCATATGAGTATTGCTTTTTGAATGGTGGAGGGAGTACTTATCTATTTAAAATATGCCAGATCTATACTAGAAGATATAAAGGAATACATAAGGATGTTGAAAGAATTTCTTTAATAGCGCTGCGTAATAATGATCACCCTGATGCTGTAGTATATTATTGCCTGGCGGTAATTCATAATTATGGCCGCGAAGAGGCCATGGAGAAATTGGCTGAGGCGCAAAATTATTGCACCAATAAAAACACTAAGGCTTTGATATTGGTTTTTGAGGCTACATTGTATTGGCGTAATGGGGATTTTGGAAAATATGTGTCATTACTGAAAACTTTCTTTAATGAAAAAGACCAAAATTTTAATCCTTATATGGCAATACCTTGCTCCACTGTTTGGTTGAATGGAGAGTCACCAAAGAATTTGGTAATTGATAAGAGTGGGAAATTGTATCAATGTTTTGAAAATTCTAATCATAAAGAAATTATAAATTGTAATGATAGTGTCGACTATATCGTCTCTATTTCTTGTGATTCGAAGTATTTTGAGATATATAATAAATATATCATTGAATCGTTAAGTTTTACTGGTGATAATTTTATTTGCTTTGTTACTATATCTGATACTCTTTCGTCTGTTCCAAATGGTTATGACAATCGTTTTGTGTTTAATCAATTGGATTTGGAGCGTTCAGGTAATATTGGTCCTATTTCTTCTGCCTTGAGATATTTAGCAGCTAGCAAAGTGAGGAATTTTTCTGATAAACCGATTGTAGTAATGGATTTCGATTGTGTCATTAAGGGTTCACTTATTCCCTTGATTGAGGCTCATAAAGATAAGACTATGGCATTGCGCTTTTTAGAGAAGCAACAATGTTTGCCTTGGCAGCACATAACGGCTGGATTTGGGATTTTTTACTGTAATGAAATTTCTAATGAATTTCTTTCAACTATAGAAGCTTTTCTTTATCATAGTTTAACATTAGATGGTGAGCAATGGTGGGTTGACCAGAACTCTCTAGAAGTAGCGGGACGCTTTGTTAGCATGAATAAGGTTTCTAATTTATTTCATGACCTTCCTATGTATACTGTAATACCAACTGGTAGTCAAAACTCAAAATTGACACGTTTATCAAATGCACTTCAATCTATTAAATTTGAAAATTGATAGTATATGAAATATTTTGTTAAGATTAAATAATTTAAATTTGGGTGTTTTTTAATTTATTAAAATAGATGTATATAGGCTATTGACGAAAATTCCTATAAATATCTTTTGTTAAGATTTCTTGATTATATACATATACCCTGCCCTAGGATTTTTTTGGTTTGAAGAATAAATATGCACTCCTCACGGTTGATACTGAGGCATTGCCTAGTCGGGCAACTGATGATTATGTCAAACGTTTAATGTGGGGCGAGTTTTCTCTTGGAAGTGCTGGAGTGCGCGAGTTAGTTACTATTGGCACCGAATTCAATATTAAGCATGTGTTCTTTGTTGATTTTTGTGGGGTGTATGATCGCATTGAGGAAGTCGCCAGTGTTGTACGCTGGCTTGGAAAGAATGATCAGGATGTGCAACTCCATGCCCATCCTGAAGTACTACCAGCCGAGTTTTGGTTGACTCATGGTTATTCTTTTTATACAGAATATTTTGGTAATTCAGCAGATATTGAAAGAACAGCATTTTTTTTAAAATATTTTGGAAATGTGATTAGTGCAATCACGGGCAAGCCAGTGACGTCGTTTCGGGCGGGTTCATTTCGCTGGAATGGCGCAACAATTGCTGCCATGGCTAAGTCTGGATTTTTGCTCTCATTCAATAATTCAATGCGTGCCTTTACTAATAAGCGCAGTCCTTTTGCTCTGCCGAGCAATTCGCCTTATATATGGTCAAACGGCATTATTGAGGTACCGGTAAGCGAGCATTTTTTGCCTGCTGTTGAAGGTAAACCTGAAAAATGGGTTAGCTTGACTTACCCGGAGTCAGCCTATTTTCGTTATGCAGATTACCGTGGTAACGCGATAGACAGGCTGTTGGGTCGCATGCCTGATTATGCCGTATTCCTGTTGCACTCTTGGTCCATGCTGCATAGGGATGAAAACGGCCATGCATATTATAAAGATGACCAGCGGCTAGAGGGCTATCGCAAGCTGCTGGCAAAAGTAAGCAAGGATTATGATGTGATTACAACCCGTGAATTTCTCGATTTGCATGCGAGGGGGAAAATCAAGACCTGTCAAACAGTGGATATTGCACAGGCAGAATGGCCAGCATGAAACAACGCTATGCAATGATTACCATCGATACCGAAGCGTTACCGAAGCGCGCGGCAGCGGACCATGTTACCCGCTTGATGTGGGGGAAACATGCTAACGGTACAGCGGGCATTGGCGAGATGTGCGCTATTGGGGATGAGTTTAGTATCAAGCAGGTATTTTTTGTTGACCAGTGCGGTGCCTATGATCATCTGGATGAAACTACTGAGGTTGTGCGCTGGCTGGATGAGGCAGGACAGGATGTGCAGCTGCACACGCATCCGGAATATCTGCCGGATAGTTTCTGGGCGGGGCATGGGCTGGAAAATCGCCCTTCTTACATGAATCAATATGCGGACGACGGTCGGGCAGATTTTGTGATCCGGCATTTTGCCGGCTTGATCCAGCAAGTGACGGGTAAGCCGCTATTGGCGCACAGGGCCGGGTCTTTTCGTTGGAATGCGAGTGCTATCCGTGCCTTGAAGACTGCCGGGATCCCGCTGTCTTTCAATAATTCGATGTGCGCGGTGCATGCAGGGCAGTGCGGCTTTAGCGTACCTACCAACTTGCCGTTCTGCTGGTCTAACGGGGTGATTGAAATCCCGATGACGGAGAAGAAGATTTTGCCCAAGGTGGGTAAACCAGAGTGGTGGGCACGATTAACGTATCCCGAATCCAGCTATTTCCGCTTCCGCCCCTGGTGGGGCAAGTTATTGCTGGATACCTTGAGCGGCAGCCCCGGGTTTGCCGTGTTTCTGCTGCATTCGTGGTCATTGCTGCATTGGGATGAGCACGGCCATGCCATGTACAAGGATGACGAACGGCTGGAAGGGTATCGCAAACTGTTGGCGCGGCTGAGCAAAGACTACGATGTGATAACCAGCGCCGATTTCCTGGATTTGCAAGCGCGTGGACGTATCCAGTTGGCTACGACGGTTGATTTGGCACTCGCGGAGCTGAGTGCGACAGGCGGCATCGGGGGGTGAGGGTGGTGACCAGGTTTCTGTATTCCTTGTTTGGCGAGCCGTGGCTGGCCTTTAGCCGCGTACTGACTGTGAAACTGCTGGACTGGCGCCTGCGGCGTCCGGCGCCGCGCACCCCGATGCAGGCTACGGCGGGCAGCATACTGTATGTGCCGGCCAGTGCCTTGCCTTACCACATCAGTGGCTATACCACGCGTACACATGAGGTAATTCGTGCTTTGCGTGCCGCCGGGGCGACGGTGCATGTACTGACCAGGCCAGGCTACCCCTGGGACCGCAAGGACCGTCTGCGTGATGCGTCGGGTTGCTGTACCGAGAGGGATGATGTGTCGTATCAGCATGCTGCGGCGCCTCTGAATAACCGTCCCGTGCTGCAGTATGCACTACAGGCGTCGAAAGTGATTGCCGAGTTTGCCTTGAAACACCGTGTTGCGGTTATCCATGCAGCCTCCAATCATGTGAATGCTTTGCCTGCACTGCTAGCAGCACGCCGGTTGGGGCTTCCTTTTCAGTATGAAATGCGTGGTTTGTGGGAGCTGAGCCGCATCTCGCGTACACCCGCGTATGAGGGGTCTCAGGCGTATTTACAAGGCTTGCAGCTTGAGGGTTTGGTGGCTTGTCATGCAGATCGGCTATTTGTGATTTCAGAGCAACTGGGCAAGTTTGCACAGGAAAACTGGGGGGTTGACCCTGCACGCATGGCATTGCTGCCCAACTGTGTTGATCCGCAGCGGTTTCGGCCAAGTGATACGGATAAAGTGGTCCCATACACGCTGGCGTATGCCGGGTCTTTGCTGGGTTATGAGGGGCTGGATACCTTGATTGATGCGGTTGCGCTTGTGCTGCGTGCTGGTTGTCCAGTTAGCCTGGAGATAATGGGGGATGGCGAGGTACGTGGGCAGCTGGAGGCCCAGGTGCAGCGGTTGGGTTTGACGCAGCAGGTTCGCTTTTTGGGCAAGCTGCCGCCAGAAGCCAGTCGTAAGCGTCTGGAGCAGTGCGCTGTAGTTTGCATTCCTCGTAAGCCTTTCAAAGTGTGCCAGATTGTTACCCCAATCAAGCTGGTCGAAGCGCTTGCTATCGGCAAACCGGTTATCGTACCGGATTTACCTGTGTTCCGTGACGAGATGGGGCACCATCCGGCTGGCTGGTTTTTTCGGGCCGGAGACGCAGAAGACCTGGCCCGGGTTATTTTGTCTGCATTTTCTGACCCTGCTGCGCTAAGAGACCTAGGGAACTTGGCGCGTGATAATGCGCTGAAACGACGATGTTGGCATGAATTTGTGGCAAGTCTATTGCCAGTAAAACAAGGTGAAGAAGCATGATTGGCAGCGCTATACGTAAACTGGGTTCTTGGGTGTATGCGTTCCCGCAGTTGACTGAGGATGTGGCACAGCCAGGCCGATATGGTCAGTTAAAAATTGCGTTGGTGACAGACTATTTTACAGCGGACTGTTTGTCTGCCGAATGTCGGGTTCGTGTGATGACGCCGTCCAATTTCCGTACGGTGCTGGATGAGTGGCAACCGGATCTGGTGTTTGTAGAGTCTACTTTTCATGGCGTGAGCGGGGAGTGGCGCTATGAATTGGCCAGGCAATCGAAGCTGATGCGGCTAAGTCAGCCCAAAGCAATTTTTCATTTGATCGAATACGCCAAAAACAAAGGTATTCCCACGGTATTCTGGAACAAGGATGATGGGGCATTTTTTGAGGCGTTTATCGATGTAGCCAAGGCATTTGATTTTGTTTTTACAACTGACCAAGCGTGCATTTTGCGTTATCGGCAGCAATTACCTGCGCATGTACCGGTAGATACGCTGGCCATGCCATATCAGCCGGCTTTTCATCAGTTTACCGGCTTTAATTTCACTCGGAACGAGGTGTGTTTTACCGGTAGTTATTACCGGAGAATCCTCAATGAGCGACGCCGATTTCTGGATATGGTATTTGATACTTGTGCAGCAGCAGATGTATGGCTGAATGTGTTTGACAGGAATCATCATCGCTTGTCGCGCCATTTTGAGTTCCGCTTTCCTAAAAGTACGCGCCTGCGTTTGCATTCTAGTGTGGCGCATCGTGATACCGCCCAAGTGTACAAGACGCATACGATGTCGCTGAATGTCAATTCGGTGACAGATTCCGATACCATGTGCTCGCGGCGCTTGCTGGAGATTCTGGCCTGTGGCGGTATTGCGGTGACTAACCCTGGCCTTGCGGTAGAAAAGCACTTTGGCGATTTTTGCCATGTTATCCGTAATCACGCCGAAGCACTGGAACTATTTTCCCGCTTGCGGCACGGTCCGTCCCCCATTGATCTGGAACGTGCGGCAGCCGGTGCTGCGTATGTAAAGCAGCATCACACATGGTCCCATCGGCTGGAACAAATTTGTGCCGCCGTTAACATTTAGCACTTTAGGCTGAAATGCTCTTATTCATTTCTTATTTGTCTCAAGGGGTATTCCTTGTTGTCGTCGCGTATTTTGCTGTCTACGTGTTGCTGGAGCTGCGTGTCCTGCTGATTTCTAGAAAAGTCGAAAAGCGCCAGCTCACTGAGATATCAATGGCCTCAGTGGATGTTGCCAGCAATGTTTTACCTCGAGTCAGTGTATTGTTGCCAATTTGCAATGAAGCGGATGTTGTCGAGCGTTTAATAGATGCGGCCTGCCGGTTGCGGTATCCGGCGGGCTTGCTGGAAATACTGGTACTGGATGATTCCAGCGATACAACGTCCATCCTTGCCGATGCCAAGGTCGCGGCTTATGCCCGTGAGAGGGGCAATATTCGTCTGATCCGGCGGCAGAATCGGGAAGGATATAAGGCTGGCAATCTGGTCCATGGCATTCAGCAAGCCACCGGAGATTTTTATGCCATTTTTGATGCGGATTTTGTGCCGCCGGCAGATTTCCTGCTGAAAACCATTCCATGCTTTGCTGATTCGAGTCTGGGTTTTCTTCAGACCGGTATTGGTTATGAAAACAGCGATGTATCTTTCCTGACACGCTTTCAGGCCATGGAAATGGGACATCAGCAATATGTCACTGTTGGTCTTTGCGAGGATGGTGACATGGCTTCGCTCAGTGGTAGTTCGTGTGTATGGCGTAAAACCTGTGTCGAACAACTGGGGGGCTGGAATGCATCAACCATTACCGAAGATGTGGATCTGGGGTATCGGGCCCAGTTAGAAAAGTGGAAGTATGCCTATCTGCGTACAGTGATTTCCATGTCGGTCCTGCCAGAAACCATCAGTGCATTCCGTATTCAGCGAGAGCGATGGGGGCGCGGTCTGATTCATAGCGCGTTCAAGCATGTACGGCAGATGTTCAGGCAGGAAATGCCGCTGCTAAAGCGCCTGCATGCTATCTCGATGATGTTTTCTGCTGCGTTGCTGGCTTCAATTTATGTCCTCATTGTGCTGAGTTTACCTTTGAGTTATCTGGTGCATGTAGAAGGTGCTGGCTTGCATTGGCTGATGCTGGTGTTCTCGGTGCTGGTTGCTGTGTGGGCGCTGGATAATGTCTTTGCGGCGCAAAAAAGTGCCAGTATCAAGCGCAGGCGGCGTATTTGGCATACTTTTTGGGATACTTATCGTTATGTAGCCATGTTTTTACCCATGGCTTGGTATTATTTTGTGGGTGGCGTGCGTGCGCTTTTAGGCGTCTACGATGAGTTCAATCGAACACCAAAAGGCAAAACGGCTTACCGTGCAGCAATGCCGGCCATCAATACGGTATTACTGGCTGGGGAGGCTATTACGTTCTGTTATTCATTACTGGCAATAGCTGTTGCTACATGGAAAAAGAACTATTTGTTTATTCCATTTAACATCAATGCATGCCTGGGTTTTGCAATGGTTCTTTACTGGTCTTGGCAAGAAAGGCTGCGGCATGAAGAAGACTGACCGTTCACATCGTACCATTTTGATTACCGGAGCGACGAGTGCGATCGGATCTGCCTTGGCTCAGGAGTATGCGCAAGCAGGAGTGATGCTGCATCTGCAGGGGCGTAACGGTGTCAAGCTAGCCGAGGTTGCTGATCGCTGTCGCTTACAAGGTGCGCAGGTTGCTACGCGGCAATTGGATGTTAGGGATTTTCCGGCTCTGGGAGAATGGTTGCAATCTCTGGATGCGCTGGATCTTGCCATTATCAATGCCGGAGTCAATACGCATATCGGTCCTGGCAGTGAGCCGGAGCCATGGGATGCAGTCGAGGTGTTGCTGGAAGTAAATTTGAAGGCTGCCATGTTTACTGCACAGGCTGTAATACCTGCCATGCGCCGCCGAGGGGTTGGGCAAATTGCATTTCTGAGTTCGCTAGCGGGTTATTTTGGCCTGCCGGTAACGCCAGCGTATTCTGCCAGCAAGGCCGGGGTGAAGGCCTATGGAGAAGCCTTGCGTGGCTGGCTGGCGCCAGATGGGATATTCGTCAATGTAATCATGCCGGGCTATGTAAAGTCTCCCATGTGCGATGCCATGCCGGGCCCTAAACCATTTTTGTGGACGCCACAGCGTGCGGCACGCACTATCCGACTTGGTTTACGGCGTAATCAGGCGCGTATCAGTTTTCCTTTTCCCTTGAATCTTGGATCGTGGTTTCTGGCTGTGCTGCCTGCTGGGTTGTCGTCCAGGATTGTACGGATGGTGGGTTATGGTCATTGAAGCATCTCTTGGGGGGGTGATTGCCGCTGCTTTCACATTGTTGCTGGCATCCTTTGCTATTGAGCAGCTACTTGTACCGCGTCCGACACTACTTAGGCCCTGGCCTGCTTATGGTCTGCATGCAGGGTTGATCATGTTGGCACAGGCACTACTTGTATTGTTGCTGGGTCGTCCATGGTTTGCTGCTGCAGCTGTTGCGGCGTTTATTCTGCTGCTGGTGCAGGTGAATAATGCCAAGATGCACTCATTGCGCGAAGCTTTTGTGTTTCAGGACTATGAATACTTTACCGATGCCATTTTGCACCCACGACTTTATATTCCGTTTCTGGGCTGGTGGAAGTTTCTTGCCGCCGTTGTTGGTTTCGCTCTGGCGGTTGTGGTAGGTCTGTATGGGGAGGATGTGCCCGCACATCGTTTTGACTGGCATGGACAGTTGGGGGGTGTTGCATTGCTGCTGCTAAGCAGTATGCTGTTGTTGTGGCTGGGCAAGCGTCAGCACCTGCCGGTAAGTTTGCAGCCTGAGCAGGATATTTTTGCCCTTGGATTTCTTGCCTGTTTGTGGCGTTACGCCGAGGCTGAGCGAGTACCACCACAAGCCTCTTCGCCATTCAGTAAGCTTGAGCAACCAACGGGCAATACCGTGTTGCCCCATTTGGTTGCAGTACAAAGCGAGTCTTTTTTTGATGCTCGACGGTTATTTTCTGGTATACGGGCGGATGTCTTGCAGGCATATGACCTCCTTAAGCAGGATGCGGCCTCACATGGTGCCTTGCAAGTACCTGCCTGGGGGGCCAATACAGTGCGCTCTGAATTTGCTTTTCTGAGTGGTATTGAGGCTGAGCAATTGGGTGTGCATCGCTTCAATCCCTATCGAACAGTTGCTGCTGGCTGGGGTGTGGCATCGCTAGCCAGTTACCTGAAGCAGCTGGGGTATCGTACGGTATGTATTCACCCTTATCCAGCCAGTTTTTATCGTCGTGATCGTGTGTATCCGCGTTTTGGCTTTGATGAGTTCCTGGATATCCGCCATTTTGACGAATCCATGCGCGCTGGCCCTTATACCGGGGATATGGCAGTTGCGGACAGAATTGCAGCCATTTTAGGTGAGGCTAAGCAGCCTGTGTTCATATTTGCGATTACCATGGAAAACCATGGACCATTGCATCTTGAGCAGCAAACCGAGGCTGATATTTCTGCCTTATATCATGCAGCGCCACCTGCCGGGTGTGAGGACCTTACCATTTATCTACGCCATTTACGCAATGCAGACCGCATGATCCACTCTCTCCGGCAAACATTGGCGCAATGTCCGCAACCGGCCAGCCTCTGCTGGTATGGAGACCATGTTCCTATCATGCCTGCCGTGTATCAGGTTTTCGGTGTGCCAGACGGGGCGGTAGAGTATGTGTTGTGGGCAAATCGTACTGTGCAGTGTCAAAAAGTGGAAGCAGAAGGGAAAACAGCCCAATCGCTTGCGCGGGACTGGCTGCAAATGCTTGGATTGGCCTAATGAAGCGATTTGTTTTGAGCGGGTCGTTAGTTATTGAGTTCGCATTTCCCAACTGATTCAGCGGATCATGTTGTTGATAGTGTGAGATGGATGGCTCAGCATGATATATGTTGAGTGTAGGTAAAATATCCATTTGAAAACGTGTTTAAAGCCAGCTGATAAACTGGGCTGCTTGTTAATTTTTGAATGCCAATTGCATATGAAGAAATCGTTTGTTGACATCGTAAAGCGTCGTGTAGATCTTAAGTTTGACGCAGGGCATGCGCTTGGCTGGCTTCCAGGAGAAGGTATTGTCGAGATATTTCTGAATGCTATCTCTTTTTACTTTCCATCAGGAGAGAAGTTCTTTATCGATTCTGTTTCTCATTATAAGCACAAAATCCATGATCCTGTTTTGAAGGATCAGGTACATCGGTTTATTTATCAAGAAGCGATGCATACCAGTGTACATAATCGTTGCAACAAAGTACTACTTGAAATATATCCAAATGGAACTAAATTGGATCGTATTGGGACATTTGTTCTAAATAAATTCAGGTTTTTTTTACCACGCTCATTTCAACTGGCCATTAGCTGCGCTATAGAGCATTACACTGCCATATTGGCTGACAGTTTGTTCCATTATCTTGATTACATCATCGAGAGAGCTCAACCCGAGTTTACGAAACTCTGGGCGTGGCATGCAGTAGAAGAAACTGAACACAAAGCGGTGTGTTTTGATGTATATAGTCATCATGTTGGCCGTGGCTTTTTTGCATATCTAATGCGCGTCATTGCGATGCTGCTGGTGACCTTTTTGGGCACGATTGTTGTGGCCACAGGCGTTATCTTGATTAAGCGTGGTCGCACTGTATCGCCGGCTCCTCTCTCTCATAGCGTTGAACCCGCCCCCAATGTAAAGCCAAATACGGTTTCATTAGTGAAGTCATTGATTCCTTGGCGGCTGTGGCTAGACTATTTTAGGCCATCATTTCATCCGTGGGATCACGATAACAGCCACTATATTGAACTCTGGAAGCAGCGTTTTCCGGGTTTTGGCATTGTTTCTAGCTTGCGGGTTGATGAGAAGTAGACAACTATCTGCGGTCGTTGGCTTTTAGTTCACAATCGAAGGATTTTGATTGTTCCAAGGTTTGGCATATAGGGTCTAAAATCAGCTTATGTGCTTTCCTGACTTCTGACTTTAGGTGAAATTAAAGGTACTGCGTTTTTTACATATCTCAAAAGGCGCTCAAGACTTTGCTCAACACTTTCAGTATTAGTATGTAGTACCAGGTCAGGCGAAAGCGGCTCCTCATAAGGGGCATTGACTCCTGTAAAGTTTGATAGAGTCCCTTCCCTTGATTTACGGTAAAGTCCTTTAGGGTCACGTGTTTCGCATGTCTGTAGGTCTGCGGCAACATAAATTTCATGAAAGCTTGTTTGTTGCGCTGCCTGCCTTGCCAAAAGGCGATGGTGACGATATGGTGAAATAAATGAGGTAATGCAGACCAGTCCAGCATCAGCAAACAGTGCTGCTACCTCGCCTACACGGCGTATATTCTCAGCCCGATCTGTAGGCGAAAAGCCAAGATTAGCATTTAGCCCATGTCGTATATTGTCACCATCTAGCGTGTAACAAGCATAGCCTTGTGCCAGCAGATGCGCTTCCAGGCCCATTGCTAGGGTTGATTTACCAGAGGCAGAAAGACCTGTTAGCCAAATAACTGCGCCAGAATGGCCATAGCGGCGTTGTCTATCATCGTAGCTTACATTGTGGTTTACCTGAGTAAGGTCAGACAGTAGACGGGTTTCAGTATCAGAACTTGGCGTCAACATTTCCATTTCCTTATAAAACTGAGCTTATCAGTATGGAAGCAGACTGTATAACACTGGTTGCTGAATGATTGTCGATCCTGGTATATTAATTTTTTTTAAAACATTACCTGATTTTTTATCTATCTCTAATATATGAGAAGGAGGCGTTTGGAGTTCTTCATTTAAACGATCCTGAAATTGGCTACAACCTACAAACACCTTGGTATCTGTGACATATAATCCACGACACCAGAATTTATCCGTTTCATTGACATGACTCGATAGATCAATTGTGCGATAACCTTCGCGTTGAAAGTCTTCGATTTTACTGATATTTGAGTAGAGGCGTAATTTGTAAGCCGAGGTTTCTGTAATCCAGAACTCATCATTCCAAAACACTCCATCATGAGGACGATCGAGGTTCTCAATTACAAACCGGCCTGTCTCTAGGTGAAGTACGGCACCTTTGCCACTGGCATTTAGATTACCCAAGGTCAAAAAGGTTTGACCAAAAGCCATTGATATGTGATTGAAATGACATAGATCTGGCGCATTTGGATTACGGACTTTTACAAGATCAAGTACGCGATCAGATGTTTCCCACAAGAACTTTCTACCAAGAAATCGACCATCAAGAGAAATTTCATCAAGCGAATCCATAAATGAATTTGCTAAAAGCAAAATATTACGAGAAGTATCGAAGTGAAGGGCATGAAGATCTGCATTTGCTGCTTTGCCTAATAGCCATTCTGGTTGCTGTAGTTGCCAAATTTCAAAAAAATTAAATTTATCAGCAGAGTTTTCAACCCTGTATGCTTTGACAGAAAATGAGTTACAGACATAAATGCACCCATCATGGATGACACCACCACGAAAGCCTCGCCTGCTGAATGGAAAAGATTCTTGCGTTGGATACTCTTGTTGATCGCCACTAATTAAGTTAACCAGAATAAACCCTTGGGTATTTTTAACGCGCGAATCAACGGGAAGGATTATTCGCATTTTAAAGTCATTCTAAAAATACTTTAATAAAATAAATTCTATTTGCTATAAAGTTTTAAAACTTGACTCTGAACATAATAAGATTATTGGAGTCAGTATCAAAATTATGCCACTGTTTCTGAAATTTATCCTTAAACAAATTTTGCATTTTAGGTTACAAGTTGTTGAGTGTATCACCAGGGTCAAATAATCATGTGTGTATCGCAGCTCACGCAAGCGATGGTGATGAAAAAAAAGGGACAGAAGGCGCTGACAGCCAACTGTCCCTCTGAGGAGATCACAGCCAAAAGTAAATAACGTCTTTCCGGATCACTACCTGCCGGATCAGTGTTTGCGCGGTTTCAGATGCGCCAGCCAGCGGCGCTCTGCCAGCTTGAACAAGCCCAGCACGGCAAACGTCAGTACCAGATAGATCAGTCCGGTAAAAATGAAGGCCTCGAACGGGGCGTAGTAGCGGGCATACACGGCCCGGCCCACGCCGGTCAGGTCTACCAGTGTCACGGCACTGGCAATGGCAGAGCCTTGCAGCATCAGGATTACTTCGTTGCTGTAGGACTGCAGGATGCGGCGCATGGCGGCAGGCAGAATGACAAAGCGCATGCGGGTGATCCACGACATGCCCATGGCCTTGGCAGCCTCGATTTCACCGGTCGAGGTGTTCTTGATGGCGCCGGAGATGATCTCGGTGGTGTAGGCGCAGGTATTGAGGGTAAATGCAAAGCAGGCGCAGAAGTAGGGTTCACGGAACAGCAGCCAGAAGCTGTTGCCGGCGTTCCACTGGTCTTGCATCCATTTGAACTGGCCAAAGCCGTAATAGGTAACCAGCAGCTGGACCAGCATGGGCGTGCTGCGGAAGAAATAGGTATACCCGCCGATCAGCTGGGTCAGGTAAGGGACATTGACCGCACGGATGATGCCCAAGGGCAGGGCAAAGATCATGCCGAACAGCAGTGCAATGCCTACCAGTTCCAGTGTGACCCATAATCCGTCCAGGAACATGGGCAGGCTGGCGAGAATGATGCCTGGCTGAAAATCCATTTTATAGGGCTCCGAAAATGACACCGGCGCTGTAACGTTTTTCCAGCTTCTTGAGCAGGACGCCCGAGGCGTACGATAACAGCATGTATAGCAGGCAGACGATCATGTAAAAGATGAACGGCTGGCGGGTAGAGCGCCCGGCCTGATCGGCCAGCCAGGTCATGTCGGTAAGACCGATCATCGACACGATGGCGGTGCTTTTCAGCAAGACCAGCCAGTTGTTCGATAGGCCCGGCAAGGCAAACCGCAGCATTTGCGGGGTGAGAATGCGGAAAAACACCCGGGTGCGTGACAGGCCATAGGCAATGCCGGCTTCGATCTGGCCTGCCGGGACGGCCATGAAGGCGCCGCGGAAGGTTTCGCCAAAGTAGGCGCCAAAGATGAATCCGATGGTCACGATACCCGCCCAGAACGGACTGAACTCGAACGGGGCCAACCCGGCCTTGACGGCCAGATGGTTGATGAGGATCTGCCCGCCAAAGAAGACCAGCAGCATCAGGACAATATCCGGAATGCCCCGGATAATGGTGGTATAGCAGGTGGCTGCCCAACGTAACGGTGCGATTGGCGACAGCTTGGCAGAAGCCGTCATCAGCCCGAAAATGATGGCACACGTTAACGACAGCAACGACAGTTGCAGTGTCAGTATTGCGCCGGTAAGGATGGAGCCTAGATAGTCATACCACATTGTGGTTTCCGTTTATGCGTGGGTGGAACAGATAGCCAGCGACGGGGCGGGTGTGATGGCCAGCCTGTGGCGATCACACCCGCAAGGCCGTATTAGCCTTTTGGCCAGATGTCGTAAGAGAAGTATTTCTTGCGGATCTTGTCGTAGGTTCCGTTTTTGTGCAGGGCTTCTACGGCAGCGTCCAGCTGTTTGCGCAGGTCTTCGTCATCCTTGCGCACGGCAATGGCAGCGCCTTCGCCAAACCATTTCGGATCCAGCAATGGCTTGCCGGCCATCTTGTAACCGGCACCGTCTTTGGATTTCAGGAAGGTGTCATGCTCGATAGACCCGAACAGCACGGCGTCCAGACGGCCGGAAGTCAGATCCATGTAAACCTGGTCCAGGGTCTGGTACGGTGTCACGGTAGCGCCGGCCGGTTTGTAGAAGGCATCGGCATAGTTCTGGAAGATGGTGGCTGACTGTACCCCGATGCGCTTGCCTTTCATGGCGGCAGGGGAATCCACGTTCATGTTGGAATCTTTGCGTACCAGGAAGAACGCTGGCGTGTTGTAGTAAGGACGTGTGAACGATACCTTCTGCTTGCGCTCTTCGGTAGATGACATGGAGGAGATGATGGTGTCAAAGCGCTGCGCCAGGAGGCCAGGAATCATGCCGTCCCAGTCCTGGATGACATAGGTACAGTTGGCTTTCAGGTACGAGCAGATCGCATCGGATAGATCTTTGTCGAAACCGACGATTTTCTTGTCTGCCGTCAGTTCATTGAACGGAGGGTAAGCGGCTTCGATCCCCACGCGGATGTTTTTCCAGTCTTTTGCATTGGCAGAGCCACTGACGACAGCCATAGCCAGTAACGATAGGGTTAACAGTTTCTTCACGACACTCTCTCCTGGTTGTTGATGAAACATAAAACGCTACATGTTGCAGTTGTGAAGCGAGTTGCTTAAGCGCTCAGCAGGTAGCCCGAGCGCTTAATTTCCATTCCGGTGACCATGGCAATGGTGCTGCCTTTGCGAACAAAGCGATTGTTCTCGCGGGAGTACAGCATGCCGCTGTTGCTGGTCTTGATCGTGACCCGCTCGCCGGTGGCCGGGTTGACCAGATCGGCGATGATGTCGCCGGGAGACAGCACGTCGCCCGGATTGGCCTTGAAGGCCAGAATGCCGCCCATCGGCGCGATGATGTCTTCTGCGCCTGCCAGTGGCGTGCTGAGTGGCGCCGGGTGCGAGCCTTGGGCCGCATGTCCTTCGATAACACCGATTTCACGGAACCAGCCCATCAGCCCGGTGGCGTCGGCACTGGCCACGTCGTCGTACACATCGGCTTGTCCGCGCAGTTCGACGGTGGTGGCAAAGCAGCCTTCCGGTAGCGGGAACTGCTGGCCATAGCGTTGCTGCAGGCGGTCCCACGGGATGTTGCAGGCCTCGTCGAAGGACTGTCCGCCGCTGTCTTCGGCCAGCAGGAGCAGCTGGGCGCCAATATGGCGGGACAGCGCAGCGGCTTTGACTTCGCCGGACGGCGTGGTGTAGAGGTGGACCACGGCTTCCAGATCGCAGTGCAGATCCAGCACGATGTCGGCATCAAACGCCAGTGACATCAGGGTATGGCGCAAGGCATCGAGCTCAGTGACCGGCGGTTTGGCATTCAGGGCCGCCTGCATGGCCTCGCGGATGATGCGCTGGTTGGCTTTGGCATCCTGCCCCAGCTTGTTCGCCAGTGCGTCCGCAATCTGGCTGTAGAGGTCCGGATAGTGGCGGTTGAAGTTCTGGCCGCTGTTGATCTCGAAACGCCCTACGCCGCCATGCAGCAAACCCTGTGACAGCCCGATCGGGTTGGCGCTGGGTACCACGATGATCTCGCCACGGATGGCGCCTTGCTGCTCAGCCTGTTGCAGCTGTTCGATCAGGTGCCAGGACACCAGCTGTCCGGGGAGTTCGTCGGCATGCAAGCCGGCCTGCACGTACACTTTCAACCCTAGTCCTGGCTGGCCGAAGTGATAGCTCGTCACCTGGCGTTGGGTGCCTGGGGTATCACTGAGCAGCGGGTGATTTTTCTGTTCCATGAACGAACTATCCTTTGCGCTACCAACGTGCAAAATGCAACAAACGGTAACTTGTAAATATCAATGGTACAGATGTTCTATTTTTTATGTAAATTTGTCAAATGGTAAATTCACAAAGAAATAAAAACAAATGTATCGGCTTAGAACACGCGGGTAATCGTTTGGTCTCGTGCCAGCACTGGCAGGGGGTAGACCGTGGCGGGTGATACTGAACAGGGGTGATTCGCGCTGGTCGGAGCGTGCTTAAGCCCCCATGCCAGCCGGAGGCCGGCATGGGGGACAAGCGGGGTTATACCCGTTCGATGATCATGGCAATGCCCTGACCCACCCCAATACACATGGTACACAGGGCGTAGCGGCCCTTGACCCGGTGCAGCTGATTGACGGCGGTGATGACCAGACGTGCCCCGCTGGCCCCCAGCGGGTGGCCAATGGCGATGGCGCCGCCATTGGGGTTTACGCGCGGGTCGTTATCCGCCAGCCCATGGTCACGCGTCACGGCCAGTGCCTGGGCGGCAAAGGCCTCGTTCAGCTCGATGACGTCCATCTGCGCCAGCGACAAGCGTGCCTTGGCCAGGACCTTGTGGATGGCGGGCGCCGGCCCAAAACCCATGAACCGTGGCGCGACCCCCGCCGTGGCAGTCGCGAGGATACGTGCCTTGGGCGTCAGCGCGTGCATTTGCAATGCCCCTTCGGAACACAGCAGCAGTGCAGCAGCCCCGTCATTGATGCCGGAGGCGTTACCGGCTGTCACGGTACCGTCCGGGCGGACTACGCCTTTGAGTTTGGCCAGCCCGGCCAGCTGGGTATCGTGGCGCGGGTGTTCGTCTTCCTGCAACACAAGCGGGTCGCCCTTGGGGCGATGGACCTGTACCGGGATTAGCTCTTCCTTGAAGAATCCGGCCCGATGGGCGGCAGCCGTCTTTTGCTGGCTGCGCAGGGCAAACAGGTCCTGGTCTTCGCGGCTGATCTGAAAACGGGCCGCGACATGCTCGGCGGTTTCCGGCATGGTATCTACCCCGAACATCTCCTTGAATGCCGGGTTGATGAAACGCCACCCCATGGTGGTGTCTTCCAGCTTCTGGCTGCGGGCAAACGGCGTGTCGGCTTTGCCCATGACGAACGGCGCGCGCGACATGCTTTCAACACCGCCGGCAATCATCAGGCTGGCGTCGCCACACTTGATCTGCCGCGCGGCGATGCTGATGGCGTCCAGGCTGGAGCCGCACAGGCGGTTGATCGTGGTGGCGGTGACGCTGTCCGGCAGACCTGCCAATAGCAGCGACATGCGGGCGACATTGCGGTTGTCTTCGCCCGCCTGGTTGGCGCAGCCGTAGACCACGTCTTCAACCTGGGTCCAGTCCACTTGCGGGTGGCGCTCCATCAGCGCCATCAGCGGCAGGGCACCCAGGTCATCTGCACGGATACCCGCCAGTGCGCCGCCATAGCGGCCAAACGGGGTACGGATGCCATCGACAATATATGCGTTTTCCATGGGGAGTCTCAGTGTGCGGGTTGGTACGTCAGGGTGACGCCGGTCAGGCGCTGCAGGTCGTCAAAGGTCAGGCCGTCGGCCAGTTCCCGGACGAGCAGTTGGCCCTGATGGATATCGATGATCGCCAGGTCGGTATACAGGCGGTCCACACAGCCGATGCCGGTCAGCGGGTACTCGCAGGTGTCGACCAGTTTGCAGTCGCCGGTCTTGGTCAGAAAATCCATCATCACATAGACTTTTTTGGCACCGATGGCCAGGTCCATGGCGCCGCCCACGGCCGGAATGGCATCCGGAGCACCGGTATGCCAGTTGGCCAGATCACCGCGCCGCGATACCTGGAAGGCCCCCAGCACGCAGATGTCCAGATGGCCACCGCGCATCATGGCAAACGAGTCGCCGTGATGAAAATAACAACCCCCCGGTTGCAGGGTAACCGGTTCTTTGCCGGCGTTGATCAGGTCCGGGTCAATGTCTGCCGGCAAGGGGGCTGGCCCCATGCCCAGAATGCCGTTTTCGCTGTGCAGGATGATTTCCCGGTCGGGCGGCAGGAAGTTGGCGACCCGGGTCGGCAAGCCGATACCCAGGTTCACATAGGCCCCTTCTGGAATATCCAGGGCCACTTTTTGGGCGATCTGATCGCGATTCCATTTGTTCATGATGTTCCTCACGCAGCAGATGCGGCTGGCTGGTGCTGGATGCGTACCAGCCGTTGCACAAAGATGCCCGGGGTGACAACGCTCTCCGGGTCCAGCTCGCCCAAGGAGACAATCTGGTTTACCTGGGCAATGGTGCAGTCTGCGGCCATGGCCATGATGGGGCCAAAGTTGCGCGCCGCCTTGCGATAGGTGAGGTTGCCCCAGCGGTCTCCCTTGTGGGCCTTGATCAGCGCAAAATCGGCCTTGATGGGGTACTCCAGCACGTAATCCTTGCCGTCGATATGACGGGTTTCTTTGCCCTCGGCCAGCAGCGTGCCAAACCCGGTCGGGGTAAAAATGGCGCCCAGCCCGGCCCCGGCAGCCTGGATGCGCACGGCCAGATTGCCCTGTGGCACCAGTTCCAGCTCGATCTGGCCAGCGCGGTACAGGCTGTCAAACACGTGCGAATCGCTTTGCCGCGGAAAAGAGCAGATGATCTTGCGCACACGGCCTGCCTTTAGCAGGGCGGCCAGCCCGATGTCGCCATTGCCGGCATTGTTGTTGACGATGGTCAGGTCACGGGCCCCCTGATGGATCAGGGCATCAATCAGCTCGGCCGGCTGGCCGGCGGTCCCGAACCCGCCAATCATCACCGTGGCCCCATCAAAAATGCCGGCGACGCTTTCTTCGAGGGTCGCGACTGTCTTGTTGATCATGTCGAATGCACCTTGCCGGAAGTTATTTCAGGGAACCGCTCAGGAACTGGCCCAGGCGTCCGCTTTTGGTTTGGGTAAACATCTCGGCTGGCGTGCCGCGGTCATCTACCACCCCTTGGTGCAGGAAGACCACTTCGGAAGACACCTCGCGGGCAAACCCCATCTCGTGGGTGACCACCAGCATGGTGCGGCCGGCCTTGGCCAGATCCTTCATCACCGCCAAGACTTCGCCGACCAGTTCCGGGTCCAGCGCTGAGGTGGGTTCATCAAACAGCAGGGCATCGGGCTGGACTGCCAGGGCACGGGCAATGGCGACCCGCTGTTGTTGCCCGCCCGACAGATGTGCCGGGTAGGCATTGGCCACCCGCGCCGGGTCCAGCTTGACCTGTTCCAGCATCTCGATGGCCATGGCGTGCGCTTCTTCCTTGCTGCGGTTTTGGACCCGCATCGGTGCCAGCATGATGTTTTCCAGCACCGTCAGGTGCGACCAGAGGTTGAAGTGCTGGAACACCATCGCCAGTTTGGTGCGCATGCGCTCCAGCTGCTTGCGGTCGGCCGACTGCTGCCCCACGTGTGACGGAACCAGACGCATCTGTTCGCCGTTAACACGGATATGGCCGGACTGCGGGTTTTCCAGCAGGTTGGTACAGCGCAGCAAGGTGCTTTTGCCAGAGCCGCTGGAGCCGATGATGCTGATCACATCGCCACGCTTGGCGGACAGGGAAATGCCTTTCAGCACCTCGTGCTGGCCGTAGCTTTTGTGGATGTCTTCAAGTTCTAGAACGTGCATGGGGATTCCTGTACCGGAGAAAAAGGTCACTGGACGGCATGGATGCCCCCTTGGCCGTGGACGGCACAAGGAGGCTGGGGTGCGATTACAGCAGTTCTTTCAGGGATTCTTCCAGAATGTGCAGCGCTTCGTCAGCGATGGCCTTGTCGACCGTCAATGGCGGCATCAGGCGCAGGGTACTGCTGCCGCAAGACAGCAGGATCAGGCCATTCTGATACGCCTGGTTCAGCAGGCGATCGATGAGTTCTTTGGCCGGTTTGCGGCTGTGGCGGTCTTCAATCAGCTCGATGCCGATCATTAGCCCCTTGCCGCGGATTTCGCCAATCACGTCCGGATGACGCGCCTGCATCTCGCGCAGTTTGCCCATCAGGTATTCGCCCATCTCGGCGGCGTTTTTCACCAGACCGTTGCGGATCAGGTTCAGGGTGGTCGATGCCGCAGCGCAGCTGATCGGGTTGCCGCCATAGGTGTTGCCGTGCGCACCGCGTTGCCATTTTTCCATGATGGCGCGTTTGGCCACCACCAGACCGATCGGCAGGCCGGAGCCCATGCCTTTGGCCATGGTGACGATGTCCGGTTTCACGCCCCAGTGTTCGCAGGCAAACATTTTGCCGGTACGGCCGGCACCAGACTGCACTTCGTCAGCAATCAGCAGGATGCCGTACTTGTCGCACAGGGCACGCAAGCCAGGCAGGAAGCTCTCTGGCGGTACCAGATAACCGCCTTCACCCTGAATCGGCTCGACCAGAATGCCGGCCACTTCGGTCGGCGGCACATTGCTCTGGAACAGCACGTTTTCGATATAGTCCAGCACGGCCTTACCCTGATCTTCACCGGCCAGCAATGGGCGGTACTGGTTTGGATACGGGACGTGCGTCACGCCGGGCATGCCCGGGAAGAACCCTTTTTGCTGGGTGTATTTGCTGGCGGTAAACATCAGCGATCCCATGGTACGGCCATGGAACCCCCCCAGAAAACCGATAAAGCGCTGACGGCCGGTGACGTAACGGGCCAGTTTCAGGGCGCCTTCCACGGCTTCGGTACCGGAGTTGCAGAAGAAAGACATGGCCGGCTCGCCAAAAGGTGCAATTTCGGCCACGATCTCGCCCAGACGTACCTGTTCTTCGTGCCAGTAGTCAGACGAAATGTGCAGGAACTTCTCGCTGGTGGACTTGATGGCGTTGACCACGTCCGGATGGCTATGGCCGGTAGAGCACACGGCAATGCCGGCGGCAAAGTCGATAAACCGGTTGCCATCCACGTCCCAGATTTCCACGTCCTTGCCGTGGCTCATCACGAACGGATAATCACGCGGGTAGGATGGAGACACCACTTGTTTGTCACGTTCGATCAGGGCCAGTGCTTTCGGGCCTGGCAAGGCGGTTTTGATGTGTTCGCTTTTCATGTGTTTCTCGCTTTTGGAGGTGGCAGGCCTTGGCGGCCTGCCTTGTCATGGTGATGAAGTATCCGGATCAGGGCGCAATATGGGTTTGTGACTGTTCACGCATGTATTGCGGCAGGTAATAGAAAGACGCAATCGCCTTGCCGGTATTGCCGGACCCTTTCCAGCCGCCAAACGGCTGGTAGCCTGGCCAGGCTCCTGTGGTGGCCCCTTGCGGCCGGTTGGCGTAGGTCACCCCGGCTTCGACGTTGTCAAAGAACCAGCTGACTTCATCGTCGCCGCCAAAGAAGCCGGCGGTCAGGCCAAAGTCACTGTCGTTCATTTGTGCCATGGCCTCGTCACGGTTGGCTACGCGGCCCAGCATCACCACCGGCAGGAACATCTCTTCTTTCCATAGCGGGTGGTCCAGCGGTGCTTCCGCCAGGGTCGGGGCGCAGAACAGCCCGTTGGCAAACTCCCCGTGTTTCAGCTGCTCGCCACCGGCCAGAACCTTGCTGCCGTGCTGGTTCAGCTGGTCGCTGTAGCGGGCATAGTTGGCATAGCCGCCACGGGTGGTCACCGGGCCGATCCAGGTTTCCTGCTGCTGCGGGCTGCCGATCTTGATGTTTGCCATCGCCGCCTTGATCTTGTCGATCAGGGCATCAGCAACCGAATCTTCAACGTAAACACGGGAGAGAGCCGAGCACTTCTGGCCAGACATGCCAAAGGCCGAGCGGATGATCCCTTGTGCGGCGACGTCCAGATTCGCTTTGGCGGTGACCATGGCGGCATTCTTGCCCCCCATTTCGGCAATGCACGGGCGAGGGACGGCACGGGCCAACTGCATTCTGGCGATATGCATGCCGACCTTGTAAGAGCCGGTAAAGGTCACGCCATCCACGTCCTTGTGGCCGGTCAGTGCGTCGCCGATCTGGCTGCCATGGCCGACCAGGTAGTTGAATACCCCGGCGGGGATGCCGGCATCGCGAATGCACTCGGCCAGCAGCACGCCGGACCACGGGGTTTCCACGGAACCCTTCAGGACCACGGTATTGCCGGTGGCCAGTGCCGCGGCAGTCGGGCCACCAGCCAGCGCAAACGGGAAGTTGAACGGCGCTACCACGGCCCAGACGCCGTAAGGCTTCATGACGCTCCGGTTATGGCTCTTGAAGTCCGGCAACGGGTCGTCCGGCAGTTTGCGGTCGTAACCCTGGTGCGACTCCATGTCTGCTGCGTACAGGTCAAAGAACTCGGCGACTTCGGCGACTTCGCCCAGGGCTTCCATACGGTTCTTGCCGACTTCATAAGAAACTGCGGCGGCAATTTCGTACAGGCGGTTTTCTACATTGCGCGCCACTTTGCGCAGCAGTTCCACCCGTACTTGCCAAGGCGTATTGCGCCAGGTTCTGGAGGCCTTTTTGGCCGCAGCCACGGCGGCGTCTACGTCCGCCGCCTGCGCCAGAGAAAAATGCCCCAGTATCCGCTGCTGGTTGGCCGGGTCGAAGGTGGTGATCTTGTCTTCCTTCATGACCGTCTTGCCGTCAATGTACAGACCATGCGGCTGTGCCAGTGCGGGTGCCAGTGCCTCAACCGCCTGGTCGAAATGCGTATGCAGTGCCAGAGGCGGTGCAAACATGGTGGAATAGGTCAGTTTAAATCCGCTCATTTCAGACAGCCTCCGGTAAACCAAAAATATGGGTTTCACAATCCTCGACCAGCTGTTCCAGCAGATCAAGTGCAACATCCAGCTGGTCCTGGGTAATGACCAGTGGCGGTGCAAGGATAATCAGGTTGCTGCGGGTGGCAAACGAGACGCCTTTGGCGCGCCCCTTGTCGACCAGATTCCGTAGCAGGGAAGAATTCACCCCCCAGGGCACCAGTGCCTCTTTGGTGGTTTTGTTGCCAATCAGCTCGATGACGGCAAAGAGGCCATCCCCGCGGATATCGCCAATGATGTCGAGGCGTTCTTTCATAGCCTGCAGGCGCTGTTTCAGATAACCGCCCAAGACGCGGGAACGCTCGATCAGGTTTTCTTCCTGATAACTCTCGACGGCTGCCAGACCGGCGGCACAGCACAGCGGGTGCCCGCCGTAGGTCAGACCGGTGTACAGCATCTGGGTATCCAGTTTCTTGCAGATGGCTTCGGACACCACCACGGCGCCTAGCGGCAGGTGTGCCCCGGTCAGGCCTTTGGCCAGCGTCATCATGTCCGGCTGGTTTTCTTCGCCAAAATGTTGCCAGGCAAACCACTGGCCGGTGCGGCCGAATCCGCTCATCACTTCATCCGCAATCAGCGGGATATTGTGCTTGCGGGTAATGGCCCGCAAGGTTTTCCAGTATTCGGGCGGGGCAATGATGCCGTTGGTGCCGGCGCTGGGTTCCATGACCACGGCGGCTACGCTGGCCGGGCTTTCCCAGTTCAGCACATCTTCAATATAAGTGGCGCAGCGGGTATGGCAACTGCCGTACTGCAGGCCCATCGGGCAGCGGTAGCAATAAGGGGGCGGTACGTGTACCACGCCGTTCATGCCCTGGGCCTGATGAATGCTGCGCGGGTCGCCGGACATGGCGCTGGTCGCTGGCGAGGCACCATGGTAAGAGCGGTAACGGGTGATGACCTTGCCGTTTGGCTTGCCACTGGCCCAGCGGGCAAACTTGACGGCATTTTCGTTGGCATCCGCGCCACCCAGGGTAAAGAATACCCGGCCATTCTTGAAACCGCTGACTTCCAGCAGTTTTTCGGCCAGGTCCGCACGGCTTTTGGCACCCCATTCAGAGGTAATGAAACAGAGTTCATCCGCCTGTTTCTTGATGGCCTCGACAATGCGCGGGTGCTGATGCCCAAGGTGGTTGGATTCCGCCAGGCTGCTCATGTCCAGATAGGTCTGGCCATGCTCGTCCTGAAACACGGCGCCCTTGCCGCTGACAATGGTCGGCGCATTCCAGTTTTGCTGCACGCACCATGTGTGCATGACGACATCTTTTTCATGAGCCACGACATCTCCCTTTCTGCGTGTGCCTTATCGTGCTTTAGTATTCATTTGTAGCCATTGGAATGATGATATAACGAATGTTTTATTTATACAAATATTATTTCAAATGTTTTATTTTGTTTCATGCGCCATGAAGCGGATCGATCAGCTTCATCCACCCATCCTCGGCGCACAGGCATGAAAAAACGCCATGCCTTGCGGGCATGGCGTCACAGGGCGCACGACACATGTGCCGGTGATCAGCTCTTTGACAACCCCAGATAACGGTTGAGTACGTTGCGGGTGACCTGCTCGACCATGGCATCCTGTTTCAGCAGGCCGGCTACCCATTCGCAACTGCCGGCATGGAAGACTTCCCCCTTGCCCTGCGGGAAATTCACGATCATGCCCGCACCGCGTTTGACCTTGTCCATGCTGGCCTCACTGACATAGCCGTACAGGGTTTCTGCCACAAACTTGCAGTCGTCGTCTTTCAGGAACTGGTCCGGCGAAGTGATGTCGGCACTTTCTTCGATCAGCGAAGCCATGCCCAGCGCCAGAATCTGCAGCGATTCCGGTGCACCGGCTCCCGGGGCCGGTTCTGGCAGCCCGTTCTTGATCACGTAATCCAGCCCGTCTACTTCATAGCCAAACACATGGCTGTCTGCGCCCAGCAAATCGCCGTAATAAATGCCGGTGCCGGCAAACGCCCAGTGTTCCGGCCGGTAGACCGGAAACCCGCGCACGCCACGCACCGCGCAGCCTCCCCAGCCGACATACACGCCGTTGGTGGCATTCAGGCCGAAGGTACTGGACCCCGGACGGCTGATCTCCGGCGCCTCCCACGAGTTGGTGGTACGGCTCGGGTTGCTGCGGAACATCGGGTCTTCCGCCCGGGCACGGTATTTGTAGCAGGTCTGCTGGGTACCGTCGTCGCTCAGGCGCGTTTGCCACATGAAGTTGCCGGCAAAACGGGCAATATGGCCGCCATTGGCCACATACGCGTCAATGGCATCGCGCATTTCCCAGGTCCAGTATTCGTCGTGCCCCACACACACCACGCAGTCGTAACCGTCGAGAATCTCCGGATGGAACTGCAGTTCGTGCTGGCTGCACAGGTCGATCTGGTAGCCGGCCCGCTCGGCCCAGCGGAAAAAGTGGCTGTCGTAAGACGCCCAGCCCGAGGACGCGTATTTCTTGGAGAACCCGTTGGCGTACGCCCATTCCATGTGCGGGTAGCGGGGGAGTGTTTTGGGCGGCAGCGTTTTTTCCAGCGGAACGCGTGGCGACCCGGCCGGCAGCCGCACAAACCCGCGGGCAAACGGCCGCTGGGTACTGACCAGCGGCGAAAACTGGTTACGCTCCGGGCCGGTAATGCCCTCGTAGTGGTTGGAACCACCCCAGGTGTTATAGGCCGTCCAGGTACCGGTGGCGGCAACCTGCAAGATGCGGCCTGCGTGCTGCCCGGCTGCTGGTCTTACGATGAACAGATGGTCACAGCTGACGTCGTTCCCCTGCTTGCCCGTGGCCGTCAGGGTGATACGGTAGGCGCCAGAAGTCCAACTGTCCGGGATCTGGAATTCGAGCGATGTCTCCCAGCCGCAACCGGTGACCGAACACTGGTCTGGCGTTTCTTGCCAGCCGCAGTCGATATTGGCATGCGACAGCACCGGCACTTCTTGCGCGCCGTCACGGATGATGACCATATGGCATTTGGCAGCGGTTGCGCTGATTTTTAGTTGCACCGTTGCCCCGGCGGTATAGGTATAGGCATCGGTGTAGCACCAGATTTCACCTTTCTCGCCATCCATGCCCGGATATTCGTAATAATGACTGAAGACGGCTGCGCGGCGCTGTTCGGCGGTGAGTCCGAAATCCGGAAAGATATCGGTTTCTGAATGCATGATGACCCCTGATGAGATTGGATGGTGTCACGCCCCATGCCGGCCCGCTGGGCAGGGCCTCATGATTGGCGTGATGGCATGCATGAAAATATATCATATGTTTAATTTAATTATATAAGTAAACGTATGTATAATTTAGGGCATGGGCAAGTGCACCAAACAGACGTTAGAAAATAATTTCTAAACAAGCGTGCATCTCGGGTGCCAGATCATCGCGGACTACCCGTATAATGATGCCCTACGGCAAGCAGGGGGTCCGCCATGGCAAATGCATGGCACCCCGGACAGGGACGCACAGGTTAACGGAACAGGGAAGGGTAGGTCGTGGACAAAGAACAACTGGAAAAGCTGATCGAAGAGCGCTTCGTGTCGCTGACGCCAAAGCTCAAGACGGCAGCCCGTTACGTGATGGATTCCCCGACCGAAATCGCCATGCAGTCCATGCGGACCGTCGCCGCTAATGCCGGTCTGCAGCCCGCTTCCATGCTGCGTTTTGCCCGTGAGCTTGGCTTTAACAACTACGAAGATTTCCGCAGCATTTACATGCGCTGGCTGTCCACCCACGAAACCACTTTCGTGAAGCGCGCGGTGGATTTGCGGCAGCGTTCGGCCAGCTCGGGTGAAGACCAGCTGCTGGCCGATATCTACAATACCGAAATGACCAACCTGGACCAGACCTTGGGCCAGCGTAATGCGGAAGCCTTCCGCCAGGCCGTGTCGGCACTGGAAAAAGCCAAGCACATTTATATCCTCGGGCTTAGAAGTTTTTTTCCGGCAGCTTACTATCTGCAGTACGTCTGCAGCCTGTTCTGTGACAACACCACCTTGCTGACCGGCATCGGCGGTACGTTTGCCGATGAGCTCAGACGCATCGACAAAGATGACGTCCTGGTGGCGTTCAGCTTTGCACCGTATTCGTCTACAGCCGTACGTGCGACCGAATTCGTGCGCGAGCAAGGGGCAACCACCATCGCCATTACCGATAGCGCGGTGTCTCCTATTGCACTGGATACCAATATCACCCTGCTGGCACCTAACGCCAGCCCGTCGCTGTTCCCGTCCATTCTGCCAGCCATGGCCGTGGCCCAGGCGCTGGCCGCCTTGCTGATCTCGGTCGGTGGTGACGAAAAACTGGCATCCATTGCCCGCAGCGAAGCCCAGCTGAACCGCTTTAACGTGTACACCAAAAATTAAGGCGTTCTGTTTTTATGGATGATTGGTATAGCATGAAAAGTCAGGTAAGTTTTGCGCTTGCGGAAAGTCAACATGGGTAAATTGACAGTAACCAGCCTTGGTCGGCCAATCTATTTGAAGGTCAATGCAGAGAATCTAAGTGACCAGCTTGAGGGTCAGGTAAAAATATCTCCTAGTTGTACATTGCTACAGGTGGCTGATAACTTGCTGGAAGCAAGAGCATCAATCAGACTGGAAGGATATAAATCTCTGGTTGATGATGGGAAGTTTTCCCCGAATTTTTTCATTTTTTGCGAGCTTTACCAGCAATTTAAAACAGATAGAGCACTTCTGAAAGAAGAGCTTCAGCAGCAGTATCTGATTTCAGCATGCAAAGTACCAGTATTTGCAATGTGTGTACAAAAGGCGTATGAACTAGCATCGCTACTAGGAATTCACGGAATAAATATCACGCCGATTCCTCCACGAGAGTAGGAGCTTGTTCCAAGTACATTCTGATAGTTATCATTACAGTCAGGTAATAAAAAACCCGCCAGACAGGCAATGTCTGGCGGGTTTTTTGCATCTGCAAGCGCAGCGCCTGCGATAGGCAGACTCAGGCGCGCTGGGTCAGAATCTCGACGGCGGGCAGCACTTTGCCTTCCAGGAACTCCAGGAACGCACCACCACCGGTAGAGATGTAAGACACCTCATCGGTAATGCCATACTTGGAAACCGCGGCCAGCGTATCGCCACCCCCGGCAATCGAGAACGCCTTGCTGGCGGCAATGGCTTTTGCCAGGGTTTTGGTACCGTTGCCAAACTGGTCAAATTCAAACACGCCTACCGGGCCGTTCCAGACCACGGTACCGGCCTTGGCCACGATGTCAGCCAATACCACAGAAGAATCCGGACCAATATCCAGAATCATGTCGTCAGCCGTTACGTCGGCCAATGGCTTTACCGTCGCGGTGGCGGTCGGGCTGAATTCGCTGGCTACCACTACATCGGTCGGTAGCGGTACATCGCCACCGCGGGCGCGCAGTTTGCTGATCACCGCCCGTGCGGCATCCAGCAGGTCCGGTTCCGCCAGGGATTTTCCAATGGCGTGGCCTTCGGCCAGCAAGAAGGTGTTGGCAATGCCGCCGCCCACAATCAGCTGGTCTACCTTGTCGGCCAGGGATTCCAGAATGGTCAGCTTGGTCGATACCTTGGAGCCGGCCACAATGGCCACCAGCGGACGTGCCGGTTGAGCCAGGGCTTTGCCCAGCGCATCCAGCTCGTTGGCCAGCAAGACGCCAGCGCAAGCGACCGGTGCAAATTTGGCCACCGCATGGGTAGAGGCTTCTGCACGGTGTGCGGTACCGAAGGCATCGTTCACAAAAATGTCGCACAGGCTGGCATAGGCCTGGCCCAGTTCATCACTGTTCTTTTTCTCGCCCTTGTTGCAGCGGACGTTTTCCAGCATCACCACGTCGCCAGCGGCAACCGTCAGGCCCTTGGCTTGCCAGTCGGCAACCAGTGCCACCGGTTTGCCCAGTAGTTCGCTCAGGCGAGCCACCACAGGGGCCAGTGTATCTTCTGCCTTGATTTCGCCTTCGGTCGGACGGCCCAGATGGGTCATCAGGATAACGGCAGCGCCCTTGGCCAGCGCGTGTTCGATGGATGGCAAGGATGCGCGGATGCGGGTATCGTCACCGATCACGCCGTCTTTCACGGGGACGTTCATGTCCACGCGGATCAGAACGCGTTTGCCGCCCAGATCCTGTTCGGTCAGTTTTTTGAATTGCATGTGATGCTCCTGTGGGATGAGGCCTGCACGCCCGGCCTTGTGACCGGCGTACTTTTACAGGGGGGATATGTAACCGAGCCCTGTCGGAACAGGGCTCGGTGAAGTTCAATTATACAGAAGCCAGTGCCTTGGCGGCGTCCAGCATGCGGCAAGAATAGCCCCACTCGTTGTCGTACCAGGCCGATACTTTCAACAGGTTGCCGTCTACTACCTTGGTCAGCGTGGCATCAAAGGTAGAAGACGCCGGGGTGTGGTTGAAGTCCACCGATACCAGCGGCAGGTCGGTGTAGTCCAGGATACCTTTCATCGGGCCGTTGGCGGCATTGGCCATCAGCTGGTTCACTTCTTCCTTGGTGGTATCGCGTGACAGGATCACGGACAAATCTACCATGGAGACGTTAATAGTAGGCACGCGTACGGCAAACCCGTCCAGACGGCCGTTCAGCTCAGGCAGCACCAAGCCAACCGCTGCGGCAGCACCGGTTTTGGTCGGGATCATGCTCATGGTGGCAGAACGGGCACGGCGCAGGTCTTTGTGGCGCACGTCGGTCAGTACCTGGTCATTGGTATAGGCATGAATGGTGGTCATCACGCCTTTCTGGATGCCGATGCCTTCGTGCAGTACTTTGGCGACCGGTGCCAGGCAGTTGGTGGTGCAAGATGCGTTAGACACCACGGTATGTTCCGGGCGCAGCACGTGTTCGTTCACGCCCATCACGATGGTGGCGTCCACGTCTTTGTCGCCAGGGGCAGAGATCAGCACTTTACGGGCGCCCGCGTCCAGATGCACCTTGGCCTTGGCTTTGCTGGTAAAGGCGCCGGTACATTCCAGCACCACGTCCACGCCCAGCTCGCCCCATGGCAGTTCTGCCGGGTTGCGGGTGCTGAAGAAACGGATGTTTTCGTCGTTGATTCGCATCCAGTTGCCGTCGGCATCGGCCTTGACGTCAAACGGGAAGCGGCCGTGCACGGTATCGAACTTGGTCAGGTGGGCGTTGGTGGCCAAATCGCCGGATGCGTTAATGGCAACCAGCTTGAACTCGCTGCGACGGTTGGTTTCGTACAGGGCACGCAGAACGTTGCGACCAATGCGACCGTAGCCGTTAATGGCGATGCGAATCATGGGGGAAGACTCCTTGTTACATTAATGTTCACGAATGGGGTTTGCGGGCAACCAGGGTTGGGGGCGGTTGCACGCAAAACACCATCAGCCACGGGCCGGGCTGATGGTGGCTAAGCCTGCTGCTGGATGCTGCAATTACAGAACGCTTTTTACGGTCTTCACCACGTTCTCGGTGGTAAAGCCAAACTGCTTGAACAGTTCACCGGCCGGGGCAGACTCACCAAAGGTGGTCATGCCGACCACGGCGCCTTCCAGACCCACGTACTTGTACCAGTAGTCGGCAATGCCGGCTTCGACGGCTACGCGCGGCGTACCTTTCGGCAGTACGCTGTTGCGGTAGTCGGCATCTTGCTGGTCAAACATGAAGGTCGATGGCAGCGACACCACGCGGGTGTGGATGCCTTCTGCGGCCAGTGCGTCGTGCGCCTTGATCGCCAGTTCCACTTCGGAACCGGTGGCAATCAGTACCGCTTGCAGCTTGCCTTGCTCGGCCTTGATCACGTAACCGCCCTTGCGGATGTTGGCCAGCTGTGTGGCATCCTTTTTCAGGTACGGCAGGTTCTGGCGGCTGAAGATCAGGCTGGTCGGGGTTTTCTTGTGTTCGACAGCCACTTGCCAGGCCACCAGTGATTCGGCGGTATCCGCCGGACGCCATACATCGTGGTTCGGAATCAGGCGCAGGGTGGCGGTCTGTTCTACTGGCTGGTGGGTCGGGCCGTCTTCACCCAGACCGATGGAGTCATGGGTAAATACGAAGATCGGGTTGATCTTCATCAGCGAGGCCATGCGCAGGGCATTGCGTGCGTATTCAGAGAACATCAGGAAGGTGCCGCCAAACGGACGGTAGCCGCTGTACAGGGTGATACCGTTCATGATGGCGGCCATACCGAACTCGCGTACCCCGTAGTGCAGGTAGTTGCCGGCCTGGTCCACTTTCACGCTTTGTGCGCCTTTCCAGTTGGTCAGGTTGGAGCCGGCCAGGTCGGCAGAACCGCCCAGCAGTTCCGGCAGCTTGGCAGTCAGCACCTGAATGGCGTTTTGGCTGGCCTTGCGGGTGGCAATGGTTTCGGCTTTGTCGTCAATCAGTTGCAGTTGTTCCGCCACGTAGTTGCCAAAGTCGGCTGGCAGTTCGCCTTTGACGCGACGGCTGAATTCGGCAGCCAGTGCCGGGTAGGCTGACTGGTAGGCGGCAAACAGGGTGTTCCATGCGCTTTCCAGGGCCGCGCCTTTTTCTTTGGCGCTCCAGGCGGCGTAGATGTCGGCCGGTACTTCAAACGGGGCATGATCCCAGCCAATGGCCGCACGGGTGGCCACGATTTCGTCTTTACCCAGCGGTGCGCCGTGGCTGTCGTGGGTACCTTGCTTGTTAGGTGAACCTTTGCCGATCACGGTCTGGCAGCAGATCAGGGTTGGCTTGTCGCTGGCCTTGGCGGCTTCGATGGCAGCCAGAACCGCGTCGGTATTGTGGCCGTCCACTTTCGGGATCACGTGCCAGCCGTAAGCTTCAAAGCGTTTTGGCGTATCGTCGGTGAACCAGCCTTCGACGTGACCGTCAATGGAGATACCGTTGTCGTCGTAGAACACCACCAGTTTGGACAGGTTCAAGGTGCCGGCCAGCGAGCAGACTTCGTGGGAGATGCCTTCCATCAGGCAACCGTCACCCACAAATACGTAGGTGTGGTGGTCTACCACCGGGAAGCCGTCACGGTTGAATTCTGCGGCCAGCAGTTTTTCGGCCAGTGCCATACCAACGGCGTTGGCGATGCCCTGACCCAGCGGGCCAGTGGTGGTTTCCACGCCCGGGGTGTAGCCGTATTCCGGATGGCCAGGGGTTTTGCTGTGCAGCTGGCGGAAGTGTTTCAGGTCGTCGATCGAGACATCGTAGCCGGACAGATGCAGCAGGGAATAGATCAGCATCGAGCCGTGGCCGTTACTGAGCACAAAACGGTCACGGTTTGGCCAGTGCGGGTTGGCCGGGTTGTGGCGCAGGTTGTCATGCCACAGGGCAACGGCGATGTCGGCCATGCCCATCGGGGCGCCCGGATGACCGGAGTTGGCTTGCTGGACGGCGTCCATAGACAGGGCACGGATGGCATTTGCGAGGGAGCTACGATTTACCATGAAACACATTCCTTATAACGGCATCTGCCATGCCGCAGGGTGGGGGCACAAAAAAATTTCCCAATTATCGCGTATGGTGGGGGTAACGGGCAAGCCAAACGGCGATGAACCGATTGAATTCTTTGAACTTTTTAGGGCTATTTGTTTAGTAAAAGGGGCTTGGCCGACGATTAGCATGTGCTTTGTGCATGAGCGTACAGCTACTGGCATCGCCTAAACAAAAATGGCAGAAAAAAACCCGACCCAAACGGGCCGGGTGAAAACGCCGCGAGCGCGACGTGGAGAACACGGTAAGAAACGCGGGTTAGCGCAGGGCGCCCACGCAACGGGCGGTCGGCACCTTAGGTGTCGGTACGCTGACCGACGGGTGACAAACAGTCAGAGATACGCATCAGTTGATGCTGAATCTGCTCCGTCAGGTCGGATGAGTCTTTGGCCAGGCATGGCACGTCGATACTGCATGACCGCACCGGGCGCTTCAAGACATACAAACGACAGAATAAAAAACAAAGCGCAACCCGCTCGGGTTGCGCTTTGCATGCGACTGATTACTCTACATGTTCACCGTGCAGCACGATGTCCAGACCTTCACGCTCTTCGTCGGTCTCGACACGCAGGCCGATGACCACATCGATCAGCTTGAGCAGGACATAGGTTGCTACCAGGGTGTAACCCGCAGTTGCCAGTGTGGCTTCCAGCTGGATCCAGACTTGCTGGCCTACGGTGTTGGTGTAGGCGCTACCGATGATTTCCTTGCTGGCAAACACACCAGTCAGGATGGCACCCAGTATACCGCCCACGCCGTGCACGCCAAACGCATCCAGCGAGTCATCGTAGCCGATCAGGTGTTTCAGGCTGGTGGCGCCCCAGTAACATACCAGGCCGGCAATCAGACCCAGTGCCAGTGCGGCGCCTGGTCCAACGTAACCGGATGCCGGGGTGATGGCAACCAGACCGGCCACTGCACCAGAGGCAATGCCCAGTACGGATGGTTTGCCCTTGGCCAGCCATTCGGCAAAGATCCAGCTCAGTGCAGCAGCCGCAGCGGCAATCTGGGTAGCAACCATGGCCATGGCGGCACGGCCGTCGGCACCCAGCCAGCTACCGGCGTTGAAGCCGAACCAGCCTACCCACAGCATGGACGCGCCGATCAGGGTCAGCACCAGGTTGTGCGGTGGCATGGCTTCCTTGCCAAAACCGACGCGTTTGCCCAGTACCAGTGCCGAGACCAGACCTGCGACACCGGCGTTGATGTGCACCACGGTACCACCAGCGAAGTCCAGCGCGCCTTTGGAGAACAGCCAGCCGCCGGCTTGCCATACCCAGTGACAGATAGGCGAGTACACCACCACAGACCACAGCACAGAGAACAGCAGCATGGCAGAGAATTTCATGCGCTCCGCAAAGGCACCAGTAATCAGGGCCGGGGTGATGATGGCAAAGGTCATCTGGAACATCATGAACAGGATTTCCGGAATGGTGTAATGCGTACCGGCGCCGTCTGTCCACAAGGTATCAAACTTGATGCCAGACAGCATGACCTTGTCAAAGCCACCGACAAAGCTGTTGCCCGGTGCAAAGGCCAGCGAGTAACCGACTACCATCCAGACAATGGTAATGGCGCACGCAATGGCGAAGCTTTGCATCAGGGTGGCCAGCACGTTTTTCTTGCGGACCATGCCGCCGTAGAACAGGGCCAGACCCGGAATGGTCATGAAAAGTACCAGTGCGGAAGAAATCAGCATCCAGGACGTATCGCCGCGATCGAGCGTGACGGCTGGTGCAGCGGCTGCACTGGCAGGTGCTTCTGCGGCAGCAGAGGCTGGGGTTTCAGGCTTGGCCGCAGAGGCGGTGGCTTCCGTGGCCGTGGCGGTCACAGACGCAGGTGCTTCGGCAGAGGCCGGGTCTTCTGCAAATGCTGGCACTGCAAACAGCAGTGCGCCGCATAACATGAGTTTGCTTAACAACTTGTGCATGGGGTATCTCCCTGATAGTCGGGCTTATAGTGCGTCTGCACCGGTTTCACCGGTACGGATACGAACCACTTGTTGCAGATCGAAAACAAAAATCTTGCCGTCGCCAATCTTGCCGGTGCGTGCCGCCTTCTCAATGGCTTCCACCGCCTGATCCAGCACGTCGTCATCAACGGCCAGCTCTACTTTTACCTTGGGTAAAAAGTCCACGACGTACTCTGCCCCACGGTAGAGTTCGGTATGACCTTTTTGACGACCAAACCCTTTGACCTCGGTCACGGTTAAGCCTTGCACACCCATGGCTGACAAGGCTTCACGAACCTCGTCTAGCTTGAATGGCTTGATAATCGCAGTAACAAACTTCATGGCGTTTCCTTATCAAGTAGTATTCCCAACCTTTTGATCACTGGTTAGCTGCAAAAGGTGCTCGACTCTCTCTGAATCTTGCGAATGACCCGGGATTGGGGATGAAAAGTACAAAACCGGTATCAACACCCGGATAGTTAGCAGAAACCGTGCCAGCTACGTAAAAGCACGTATTTATTGCGTATGACACGCAATAAGTAGGGGGTGAGACTGGATTCGCCCCATTATGGTGCGCCCGAAAATGAGGACTGCACAGATGTTGTGCGCTCCGGCTGATGAATGGAAAGCCGTCAGGAATCAGCAGAAAATCCGCATTTATGCGTGCTGTGGCACTATGGATTGGCGCTGAATCACGTACAATATTCTTATCTGTATGACTGATATGTCCATGCCCCGAAAGGAACCACCATGCTAGGCGATAAACTGAGAGACGAACTGAGCGCAAAATTTTCTGAAATGCTGGCCAACAGCCCGGCCAAAGACCTGGAAAAAAACGCCAAGGCCATGCTGGCGGGCACGTTCTCCAAACTGGATCTGGTCACCCGTGAAGAATTTGACGTGCAGGCCCAGGTACTGGCCCGCACCCGCGAGCAACTGGCCGCGCTGGAAGCCCGCCTGGCCGCACTGGAAGGCAATGCGGCACCGGCTGCACCATCCGCCACCGATACCGCCAGCGGATCTTGAGTTTGTCGCCTGACCGGTATCTCGATGGCCTGACGGTCTATACCGTAGGCGGGGCCGTGCGCGACCGCCTGCTCGGACTGCCGGTAAAAGACCGGGATTACGTGATTGTCGGCACAACCGCCGACGATATGGTGCGTCGCGGCTTTAAGCCGGTGGGCAAAGACTTCCCGGTTTTCCTGCATCCGCAGACGCACGAAGAATATGCACTGGCCCGTACCGAGCGCAAGCAGGGCCGCGGCTATACCGGCTTTGTGGTGCACGCGACGCCGGAGGTGACGCTGGAAGAAGACCTGGCGCGCCGTGACCTGACCATCAATGCCATAGCCGAAGCGGCGGACGGCCGCCTGATTGATCCCTATCACGGAGTTGCCGACCTGAAGGCGGGCGTTTTGCGCCATGTCAGCCAGGCATTTGTCGAAGACCCGGTGCGGATCCTGCGGCTGGCACGCTTTGCCGGCCGCTTCGGTTTTACGGTGGCCCCCGACACCCTGCAACTGATGCAGCAGATGGTTGCGGATGGCGAGGTGGATCATCTGGTGGCCGAACGGGTCTGGCAGGAGTGGGCCAAAGGACTGATGTCCGATAACCCGGCGCGCATGATCGAGGTATTACAGCAGTGTGGTGCGCTGGCGCGCCTGGCGCCCGAGCTCGCCGCCCTTTTTGGCGTGCCGCAACCGGCCAGCCATCATCCGGAAGTCGATACCGGTCTGCACATCCTGCTCTGCATGCAGCGGGCGGCGTGCCTGGAAGCCAATCTCGCGGTCCGCTGGGCCGTGCTGCTGCACGATCTGGGCAAGGGGGTAACGCCAGAAGATGAATGGCCCCGACACGTAAAGCATGAAGTCACCGGCATGCCGCTGGTGGATGCCATTTGCCAGCGCTACCGGGTGCCGGGCGATTGCCGGGACCTGGCCGTGATGACCTGCCGCGAGCATCTGAATATTCACCGTTTTGCCGAGCTGCGTGCAGCCACCAAACTGGACGTGCTGGAGCGCTGTGATGCCTTCCGCAAACCCCAGCGTTTTGCCGATCTGCTGCTGGCCTGCAAATGTGATGCCCAAGGCCGGACCGGGTTCGAGTTCAGCCCGTACTCCCAGCGCAACAACTGGCTGCAGGTACTGGCCGCCGCGCAAAGCGTGAACAGTGGCGAGATTGCGCAGCAATGCAAAGACCCAACCCACATCAAGGAAAGCATCCGTTTGGCCCGGCTGGATGCCATCAAGCAATTGTCGCTGGATGTCTGAACGGCGACACTCAGCGTCCCGCGCTTTCGTCCGACGCTGACCGGCTTTGGGTGCCGGGCTCCCGACGGGTGTCCGGGTCTGATACAGTTGACGCTATATATAACAGTGCGGACATGTATCGAGATGGACCAGATGAATTTCCACGACTATCCACATCAGCAAGAAGCCATTGGCCAGCTGAACGACATGTACGATGGCACCCTCCCGGCTATGCTGGCGGTGCAAACCTTCCGTAACATTCATCGCCTGTTTCCGGTGCGACGGGTCACCGCCAGTCCGCAACCCAAACGGCTACCAACAGCATCGTATGCCTTGCCGGAGATCGTTTTTGTTTCCCGCCAGCGGCAGTGGACGCTGGAAGACTACCTGCACGAAAATCGTGTCACCGGTCTGCTGGTGCTGCAAAACGGGAAAATCGTCAAGGAACACTATGGGCAGGGCAATACCGACCAGACCCGCTGGATGTCCATGTCGGTAGCAAAGTCGATCACCTCGACGCTGGCGGGTGTGGCGCTCAAGGAAGGCAAGATCGGTAGCCTGGACGATCAGGTCATCCGTTACCTGCCGGCACTGCAAGGTACTGGTTATGATGGCGTGTCGCTACGGCAAGTGCTGACCATGTCGTCCGGCGTACGCTGGAACGAAACCTATACCGATGCCACGTCCGACCGACGAGCCATGCTGACCAGGCAGCTCGGCCAGCAGGCGGGCAGTATTCTGCAATACATGGGGACGCTACCCAGACAAGCCCGGCCCGGAAGCGTCACCAATTATAATACTGGCGAAACCCAGATCCTCGGCGCCATCGTCGAGGCTGCTACGGGCCAGCATCTGGCCGATTATCTCTGCGAGCACATCTGGCAGCCTTATGGCATGGCCGATGACGCCAGCTGGTGGCTGGATAGTCCGGAGGGCGCAGAAATCGGCGGCAGCGGTTTTTCTGCCACCTTGCGCGATTACGGACGCTTCGGTTTGTACTGTCTGGAAAACGGATGCATCAACGGGCAGGAAACCCTGCCTGTTGGCTGGATGCAGGAAGCTGGCGGCCCGCGGGTGCAGATGCCGGGCCGCGGTCCCTACGGTTATATGTGGTGGGGACCGAGGACACCGCAGTCCACCGCTCAGCAGGCCTATCTGGGCAAAGGCATTTTCGGACAATATCTGTATATCAACCCGACCGCCAATCTGGTGATTGTGGTCTGGTCTGCCAGGGCCAAACCCGTAGAGTCAGAAGTCATCGACGATGGCGATTTTTTTGAGGCGGTGGTCAAGGCCTGCCCACCGCATGGCGACTGATCAGAGAATGATCGGTTCCGGTTCTAGCTGCACGCCAAATTTTTGCCGGACGGATGCCATGATCGCTTCGGCCAGGGCTTTGACTTCAGCGCCAGTCGCGCCGCCACGGTTCACCAATACCAGAGCCTGCTTATCATAGACGCCGGCATTGCCCATGTTTTTGCCTTTCCAGCCGCACTGGTCTATCAGCCAGCCAGCCGCCAGTTTGACCCGTCCTTCTCCGGCCGGGTAGCGTACCAGCGCCGGGAACTGCTCGCTTAACAGATCGGCTTGGGCTTGGGCCACGACCGGGTTCTTGAAAAAGCTGCCGGCATTGCCGATGACGGCGGGGTCGGGCAGCTTGCGCTGGCGGATATGGATGACGGCCTGTGCTACCTGTGCGGGTGTCGGCTGCCGGATGCCGGTGTTCGCCAGTTCGCGTTCGATCTCGCCGTAGCCCGTCTTGACGTCGGGTGTTTTGCTGAGCCGGAAACAGACCGAGACAATCACGGCGTTATCCTTGAGGGCGTGCTTGAAGACACTGTCACGGTACCCAAAGGCGCAGGCTTCCCGATCCAGGGTAAACAGATGACCGTCATCCTTGGACCATGCCGTCAGGGATTCAAAACAGTCTTTCAGCTCCACCCCGTAGGCGCCAATATTCTGGATCGGCGCCGCGCCGACCGTACCGGGGATCAAAGACAGGTTTTCGAGGCCGTACCAGCCATTGGCCAGCGTCCACTGCACAAACGCGTGCCAGTTTTCTCCGGCTGCCGCTTCGATCCAGACATGGTCGTCATTTTCCCGGACCAGTGTTTTGCCTTCCATCACCATGCGCACCACGACCCCGGGGTAGTCCTGTGTGGGTAACAGGTTACTGCCGCCCCCAATCACCAGCCAGGGCTGGGTGGACAATACCGGGTGGGCCTTCAGTTCGTCCAGCTGCGTGGCCGCCTCGATGGTGGCCAGCCAGCGTGCCTTGGCCGGAATGCCAAAGGTATGGTAACGGGCCAGGGAGCAGTATTCTTGCAAAGTCAGGGTCATGATGGCGCAGCGGGAAGATTGGGTCAGCCGCTATTGTACCTATGGATGTCTTGAATAAGTAGCCAGTGTCGTCATGAACCGGAAGTGGCAGACGCCATCTCGCGGGAGTGACCTGCCGTGCGGATGGCTTTCCGGCTGACGTGCTGCAATGACACCAGCAGCAGGACCGCCGCAATGCCGAGCCCCAGGACCAGTGCCGCCCACAGGCCGCGCACGCCCATGCGCTCCCAGTCTTTCGAGATGGAGAACCATTCCGGATGCAACCCGATCCAGTAACCGATCGGCAAGGCAATGCACCAGAAAGCAATGATCATGGCGATCATGGGCAGGGCAGAAATCTTGTAGCCACGCAAGGCAGAGGCTGCACATACCTGAGTTGCATCAAAAAACTGGAAACTGGCCGAAAAGATCAGCAGTCCGCCTGCAATGGCTTGCACGGTGTGATCCGGGCTGTAATAGCCAATGATGGTTTTCCCCAGTGTCAGCATGATGGTGCATGAGCACAAGGCGCAGCACAGGCCCATGACCAGCCCGATCTTGCTGCTGTAACGTGCACCGGCCGGGTTATTGGCGCCCAGCTGCTGGCCGATACGCACGGTCATTGCCATACCGATACCCATGGGGAACATGAAGGTCAGCGCACTCATGTTGAGCATGATCTGATGACCGCCAATACTGGCTGCACCCAAGCTGGCCACCATCAGGGTCGAGCCAGAAAAAGCCGATACTTCAACCAGATAGGCGCCGCCAGTCGGAAAACCCAGCTTGCACATTTGCCAGATGACATGCCAGTCCAGATGCCAATGCCGCATCAGCGGGCGAAAGGCCTGGTAGCGGGCCGATTTCATGGTGTAGACCTGCATGACAATCGCGGTGATGGTCATGATGATGCCACTGGCCCAGCCGCACCCGGCCCCCCCCATGGCAGGCACCCCGAAATGACCATAGATGAAGACCAGGTTCAGCGGGATGTTCAAGGCCAGTCCGATCAACCCAATCACCATGATGGGGCGGGAGTGCGAGACGGATGAGGAATAAAAACCTTGCGAACGGAACAGCAGCCCGAATGGCGTCCCGATGGCAATTCCCTTTAGAAACAGCATGGTAGGTTCGATGATGGTCGGGTCGGCGCCTGTCCAGACCAGAATGGGCCGGGCATTGAACAGCATCAGGGCACCCAGCAGACCGACGCTGAACGACAGCAGCAAGCCGTGCTGCGACAGGCTGGAAATCGACTTGTAATCTTTGGCGCCAAATGCATGCGCGACCATCGGCCCGACGGCACTGACGATGCCAAGCAAAGAGAAAAACACAATGACCCAAACGCCGCTGCCTAAGGACGCAGCAGCCAGGTCATTGGCACTGACCTGACCCGCCATGATGGTATCGATCACCGCCATGAGCATGTGGGCAATCTGGGCGATGATGATGGGTCCGGCCAGCCGGGACAAGGATTTGACTTCGGTTGCGAAGCGGGAATGGGCAATATTTTTCACCATGACGTTATACCGCAGAACGGAATGCACTTCAACATCCTGTCAAATTCCTTGAAAATTCATCCGTTAAATTACGTAGTACCATCCGGCTTTATGGCATGCTTTTAGCCCGAAAACGGGCTTGTAAGCCTCTTGTTTGCTTGTGCCGGGGCATTTTTGGCCAAATCCCCGGGACAAATCGAGCCGAAGAAAACGCTTGATAGCTTCGGGAAAACGGCGTAATAATTTTCCCCGTTGGCTGTCACCGTGCAAAACATGGTCCAGCATCAACCCCCATCAACATTGAAAAAACTGACTTGGCAACTTCGTTTGCAGCTTGAAGTTGCTAAAGTTCGAGGAGAGAGTATGTTCACCAAGTCAAAACTGGTTATTGCTGTTGCTTCTGCTTGTGCATTCGCTGGTGTTGCCCATGCTGACGTAGTGGTTAAACTGGGTCAGGTTAGCCCGATGAGCGGTCAGATCGCTCACTTGGGTAAAGACAACGAAGCCGGTGCAAAACTGGCAATCGAAGACGCAAACGCCAAGAAAATCAAAATCGGTGGCCAGGTTGTTACCTTTGAACTGGTGTCTGAAGATGATGCAGCCGATCCTAAAACTGCTACTGTTGTTGCCCAGAAACTGGTTGACGCTGGCGTGAAAGGTGTTGTTGGTCACTTGAACTCTGGTACTTCCATTCCAGCTTCAAAAATCTACAACGACGCAGGCATTCCACAGATTTCTCCTTCTGCTACCAACCCTAAATACACCCTGCAAGGTTTCAAAACTACCTTCCGCGTAGTAGCGAACGACGTTCAGCAAGGTGGCGCGATGGGTAAATTCGCAACACAAGAACTGAAAGCAAAAACAGTTGCGATTATCGATGACCGCACCGCTTACGGCCAAGGTCTGGCAGACGAAGTTGAAAAAGCAGTGAAAGCAACAGGCGGTAAAGTGGTTGCCCGTGAATACGGTACCGACAAAACCACCGACTGGATGGCGATTCTGACTTCCGTTAAAGCGAAAAAACCAGACGTCGTACTGTACGGCGGTATGGACGCAACTGCTGGTCCTCTGCTGCAACAAATGAAACGCCTGGGCATCAACGCAGGTTTCGTGGTGGGTGATGGCGCATGTACACCAGCAATGATCCAGTTGGCTGGCGACGGCATGAGCAAAAACGCATACTGTACCGAAGCTGGTGTGCCTCGTGACCAAATGCCAAAAGGCAAGGACTTCGAGAAACGCTTCAAAGCCAAGTTCGGTATGGACATCCAGATCTACGCACCGTACGAATACGATGCGATGACTGCAATCATCACCGCTATGCAAGCTGCTAACTCTACCGATCCTAAAGTGTACCTGCCAAAACTGGCTGCCATCAAAATGAACGGCGTAACAGGCCCGATCCAGTTTGATGCAAAAGGTGACATCAAAGGTGGTGCTGTGACTGTTAAACAGTTCGACGGCAAAGGCTGGAACGATGTGAAAGTTGTTCGCTAAGCCAAGCATGTGTTGTAAATGAAACCCCCGTGGGCTTGCCCATGGGGGTTTTTTCTTTGGTCCGTGGTATTTAAATGGGTTCCATCCGGACTATCTCATGAATGATTCGTGCACAGCCTGGTGCTAAAGTAAATCCCAGTGCCCCGTGACCAACATTCAATAGCAGGTTATGAATTTTGCTTTTTTGAACCATAGGAACAGATGTTGGCGTAGATGGCCTGAGGCCTGCCCAAGCATTAACATGTGAGGTGTTGCAGACATCAGGGAAGAGGTCATTTACCGATTGGACCATGGTATCAATCCGCTCCGCCGGAATGTCCAGCTCGAACCCGGTAAGTTCTGCCATGGCCGCAACTCTCAGTTGGCCATTTAACGTGGTAAAAACCGTTTTCTTTCCCAGGTCCGTAATGCTGGTTGAAGGGGCTTTTTGAGGGTTGATGAGCGGCAAGGTAATGCTATAACCTTTGATGGGATAAATAGGGAGATATATGCCAAGCTTACTTGCCATGGCAGGTGCTTGTACACCTGTTGCCAGAACGAACAGATCGGCCTCTATATCGCCTGCTGAGGTATGAATTGCCCGGATTTTATTTGACCGAACTTCAAATCCGGTAACCGTTGTACCAAATTTCCTGTTGCTTCCCATTTGTTTCAATGCATGATCCAATGCGACGCACAGTTCGTGACAATCTCCCATGCTTTCACTTTCAGTCCAGATGCCACCGATAAACTGCGACTGGTAACCAGCCAATGCAGGTTCAAGGTCTATACATTCAGCTGCTCCCAGAATCTGCTGATCACATCCCAGTGTTCTCTGAAAAGCGACCTGTTTTCTTTGTTTGTCAAAACTTGGCCTATCCGGGCAAAGTACCAGTTTGCCATTTTTTTTGTATCCAAATGGCAAGTTATCTTCTGCTATCCAGCGAGAGAGTATCTCCCGGCTGATGGCCGAGAGTGTCAGAAGTGCTTCCGTGCCCGCACGTACCTGCGTTGAAGTGCATGCTTTCAGGAACTGCATGCACCATGCCCATTGTCGCCAGTCGGCCCTTAGCCGGAGCCGAAAGGGTGAATGCGCGTCAAGCAGCAGGGAAGGGAGGCTGCGCAAGGTGGCAGGTGAGGCAAACGGCTCAACATAGCTGTAGCTTAGTTGTGCACCATTGGCAAAACTGGTCAATTTACCCGGTGCGTCCTGCTCTTCAACAAGCGTCACCTGATAACCCTCTTTGGCTAACATATAGGCGGTAGAACAGCCTACGATACCCGCACCAATCACACATACATGCTTCATGGGCTGGTGTCTCATGATGATGTGATGCGCTGATAGGCCAGCAAAGCCGTTGCAAGATCAGCCAGCCCGATACCTACCGTCTTAAAGACGATGATGTCTTCTGCGGCGTCTCTCCAGCTGGCGTTTGCTGCATAGAGTTCTGTGAGGTCGGTAATCTTGTCTGGCGTTAGGGAACCATTGCGAAGGCCATGTACTACTTCACCAGCTTCCAGGAGGCTTTGCGGTTTCCATTCCACAATCACTTTGCGTGCACGTTGCAGCAGGACATCATCCAGTTCGCTGCCATCGGGTGCGCTGGTGCCGATGGCAGAAATCAGTGCGCCGGGTTTGACAAGGTTGCCATCAAAAACCGCTTGTTTTGAACGAGTTGCCGTCACAATAATCTCGGCATCGTGTACCGCGCCGTTGCTATCGCAGTAATGAACATGACTACCGGTTTTGTCAGCAATCATGTTGCACCAACCCTGATCCACGTTGGGGTCAACGATGGCAATCTCCTCAAACTTGAATTGGCCAATTAATGCTTCGAGCTGTGACTTGCCCTGTAGGCCACACCCAAATAGGGCAAGTTTGCGGGGTAAGGGAAGAGCTGCTTTGCGGGCAATCAGTGCCGTCATCGCGGCCGTACGGTATCGGGTAAGTTCATTGGCCGCCATGACGGCGAGCGGCTTATTCTGGCGCGTATCAAACAATGTCATGAGAAAGCTGAATTGCCCACCCACGGTTGGATAAATTTTGGTACCTGCCACATGCCTGCTGGCCCAGATGGCACCCATGGTGCTGAGTTTGACGTCTGTGCAGGCAGAGCGTTGTCTTGCATGAATGGAGGCTTGGCCTTGTGACAGGTCTGCCAAGGCTTCATCCAGAACGTGCATTACCGATGGAAAGTCCAGTACCGAATTGATCGCCTGGTCGTTCAGGAGTGGGTATGTCATGTTGTCTTCCTTTGTGTTCCGTTCTGCATATTCAATTCAGTGTGTATCATCCAGCCCGGACGGATACTGTTGATGCCAGGTTGTAGCCTGTTGATAGGCATGCCCTGCCTGCAGTATCCGCGGCTCTTGCAATGCACTGCCAATGAATTGGATGGAAACGGGTAGTCCCGCTTTTGAGAAGCCGGCAGGTACGGCCAGTGAGCACAAATTCAGCAGATTCACAAACCGTCCGAGCCGGGAAAGCGGGGTTGCCAGTTCATCGACTTCGTTTACCGGGATGGCAGAAATTGCGTTGGTTGGGAATACGCATAGGTCAATATCGCGCATGGCGGCCTGCATTGCCGAAATGGCAAACATCCTTTGTTTTAGCAAGTCTAAATAGTGCGCCACAGAGGTTTGCCGGCCGAGTAATATGCGTCGTTTGACATGCGGGTCAAACAGGTCATTGGGTTGTTCAAAGTAGCCCCCCAATTTTGCATAACCCTCAGCGCTCATTAATGCGCCCCCTAACTGCATGGCGTCTGCAAGGCTGTTGGGCAGCGGCTTATCGATCAGTTGCATGCCCAGTTGCTGCAGCTTTTCAAGGGCTGTATCGTAGATTTCTAATACGTCCATATCGACATATTGTCGCTCCGCGTCCGGAAGCACCCAGACGCGCAGCCCCGTCGGGTTCATGTCCAGATCATTGGCCAGTTGCCGAACAGGCGCCTGACAGGTGTATGGATCTAAAGTATCCGGTCCACTGATGATGTCGAGTAAGAGGGCGCAGTCTTTCACTGTGCGTGTGATCGGGCCAACCGTATCATGGGTCGGGCAAAGTTCGATGAGTCCATGGCGGCTGATCAGCCCTGCGGTCGGCTTCAGCCCGACCAGATTACATAACCCTGCCGGTATTCTGACGGACCCGCCCGTATCTGAGCCCATGGCCGCGGCGGCCATGCCGGCGGCGACAGCAACTGCCGAGCCGCTACTTGATCCGCCAGGAATGCGGTGCGTTGTCATGTCCCATGGGTTCCATGGCGTTCCCATTGCCTCATTCGTTCCCCAGCCGCCAAAAGCGTACTCAACGGTGTGTGTTTTACCGAGGATAATGGCGCCAGCCGCTTTTAATCGGGAGATCACTGTCGCATCTGTTTGGGGATGTCTGGCAGGAATGGCTTTTGATCCACCGGTTGTGGGTTTTCCTTGTATGTCAAAGAGGTCTTTGATCGCGACAGGGATGCCGTGCAGTGCGCCCAGCCACTTGCCACGCTGGGCTTGCTGGTCTCTTAACCTCGCTGTATTGAGTGCCTCATCGCTGTAGACGTCAATGTAGGCATGCAATTGCTTATCAAGCCGTTGGGTACGCTCAATGTATTGCATGACCATCTGTTCGCTGGTGAGCTGCCCTGCCCGAATGTGATTTGCGATCTCATCGATCGACAGGAACGCACTGGTCTTGTGCTGCGTATTCATGATTGATCCTTCGTGCTGCCATAAACGGTATTTGTATAACGACAAGACGTGGAGAGGTATGAGCATTCCATGCTGCTCTCCGGTTGTTTGCCTGTCAGCCTGTTATTGCAAATGTGCCAACAGGGCGTGTACGCTTGTTTTTACACATGATGATGCTTGATGAACGACAGCGTTAGGATAGGCCAAGGCCATCTTTTTCCATTGAAGTTACTTGAGAAAAAATAGAATGGATACGACATGAGTGCGACACATAGGGCTGATCAGGTTGCCGACGTTTCCGGCAGTGCTGAAGATGCCAAGCCGCTGATACGCAGGCTGGATGCTGCGCATCTGGGCAATGCCACTGATACTGGCCATATTGTTGAACTACGGGTAGGAATTTTGTTATGGCCACAATTCCCGTTGCTGTCTCTCGCAGGCTTGTGCGATGCACTACGGCATGCCGCCGATGTCGGGGACCAGAGTCGCCAGATACGGTGTTCATGGAAGATTATCGGGCTGGAAGGGCAGATGGTGACCTCTAGCTGCGGTGTCGAGATTCCCGTTCAGGCCTCCATCACCGAGCCGTTGGAAGTGGATTATGTTGCGGTCATCGGGGGATTATTACCGGCTATGAAGTCGGCAGATGGACGTTATGTACAGTTTCTGCAAAAGCTGGCAAAAGCAAATATGCCATTGATCGGTATATGTACAGGCAGTTTTGTATTGGCTTATGCAGGTCTCATGAAAGACAAGACCGCATGCGTGCATGCTTATCATGTAGGCGATTGGCGCGCTGCATTTCCTGAACTAAAGTATGTGACCAATTGTGATTATCACTTTGATGGCGATCGCGTTACATGTGCCGGAGGCATGTCGATCGTAGAGTTGGCGGCCGAGCTGATCAGGTTGCACTGCGGGCCGGATCGTGCGGCAAAGGTGATCCACCAGATGACCGTGACCCATCGGCGTTCCGGCTCTCTGATTTCTCGCAAGCATGCACTGGGTTATGCATCGACAGACAATGAAAAATTGCAGGCGGCCATCATTTTGATGGAGAAGAATATTGCAATTCCTCTGGAAATCTCGGTGATTGCCAGACTTTTGCATACGAGCAGTCGACAGCTGGAAAGGATTTTCTGGGCAGAGACTGAATGCTCTCCCTCCGACTTTTACCGCAAGCTTCGATTGAAATATGGTTGCTGGCTGATTACCACGAGCGACATGCCTATCAGCACTATCGCCTATGAGTGCGGATTTTCCGATGCGGCGCACTTTATCCGGCATTTCAGAAAACTCTATGGTACGCCGCCTGGGCAACTACGTAAGCGAAACAAGGCGGAATTACCCGCTTGAACAGCCAAGATACGGGTTGCATGACCTGGTACTTAAACCCGATTGTCGGTGATACTCTAAAAACTCTCTGGAAGAGCTTGTCGTATACGTTCTATTTTTTCTCTAGCATCTACAATGTAAAAACTCCTCGGTGCTCTAATCTTGGCGCATGTCTTTCGTAGCAATGTTGTGTATGTCTGCGTATGACTATCGGTGAATTAACCTTACTGCCTCACCATCCAGTATGGATAACGGCAGTGAAAGCACGAGGAGAGAAACAATGTTTAAACATTCCAGATTAGCTGTCACCGCAATGATTGCATTGGCGGGTTTGGCCCATGCAGATATTGTTGTGAAGTTGGGCCAAGTGAGCCCGATGACCGGTCCGATTGCGTATTTAGGCAAAGATAGCGAGGCAGGTGCCAAGCTGGCAATTGAAGATGCCAATGCAAAGAAGATCAAGATTGCTGGTCAAACCGTAAAATTTGAGCTGGTCTCGGAAGACGATGCAGGCGATCCCAAAACCGGGAATGTCGTGGCGCAGAAACTGGTGGATGCCGGGGTCAAGGGGGTGATTGGCCATATGAATTCCGGGACAACGATTCCAGCGTCCAAAATTTATAATGCGGCAGGGATTCCCCAAATTTCCCCTTCTGCAACCAATCCAAAATATACCTTGCAAGGGTTCAAAACAGCGTTCCGGGTGGTCGCTAACGATATTCAGCAAGGGGGTGCTATTGGTAACTTCACTGTTCAGGAATTGAAAGCGAAAAACGTTGCGATTATCGATGATCGTACGGCATACGGACAAGGGCTTGCGGATGAAGTGGAAAAAGCCATTAAAGCCGCAGGTGGAAAAGTGGCTGCGCGCGAGTTTGGCACGGATAAAACCACTGACTGGATGCCGATTCTAACGTCTGTGAAGGCCAAAAATGTGGATGCTGTCATTTATGCGGGTATGGACGCAACCGCTGCCCCCATGCTGCAACAGTTGCGCCGGCTGGGTATCAAGGCCCCGTATATCGGTGGGGATGGTGTTTGTTCGCAAAGCATGCTGGATCTGGCAAAGGATGTCATTAATAAAGAGGTTTACTGTACAGAAGCCGGTTTACCGCGGGACAAAATGCCAAAAGGGCGTGAGTTCGAGAAACGGTTCAAAACCCGTTTCGGCATGGATGTGTTGTTGAATTCACCCTATGAATACGATGCGACGATGGCAATCATTGCCGCCATGCAGCAAGCGGATTCTTTTGACCCGAAAGTCTATTTGCCCAAACTGGCGACGTTGAAAATGGTCGGCGTGACCGGTCCGATCGAGTTTGATGCAAAAGGTGACCTGAAAGGTGGTGCGGTGTCTGTCAAACAGTTTGACGGGAAAAACTGGAGTGTTCTTAAAGTCGTTCGCTGATATTTGTTTGGCTCTCTTGAAAAGATGGGTTGTTATGCCTAGCCCCTGATGAAACTATCAGGGGCTTTTTTTCATTCAAGAGGCTGAGTCGGTTCTTTTACGGATAATTTCTTTCCCGCCTGCGTTATCTCACGACTTTTATCCTGTTGTTGCTACTGCGTAAAATTCTAACGCTGATGCTGGTAGTGATCATACATGTCTTAGCTCATGCAGGTCATTGCCCATTTGGGAGTGTTAGCCGGATCGTTGGAGCATTTTCACTTCTTGACGCTTTTGCATCGGGTACAGAATACCAGAGAGAACACATTACTCCTTCTGCATAACAGAGGCGGGTGATGACCATAAGGATAAAACATGTTTACAAAGAATAAACTGGCTGTTGCGGCAGCTATTGCATGTGCATGGGCGGGTGTTGCCCACGCCGATATCGTGGTGAAGCTGGGTCAGGCAAGTCCGCTCAGTGGCCAGATTGCCCACATCGGCAAGGATGATGAGGCTGGCGCACAACTGGCAATTGAAGATGCGAACGCCAAGAAAATCAAAATCGGTGGCCAGGTTGTCAAGTTTGAGCTGGTGTCTGAAGATGACGGCGCAGATCCAAGAACCGCTACCGTTGTCGCGCAGAAACTGGTCGATGCCGGTGTGAAAGGCGTGGTCGGTCACCAAGGTTCTGGTACCTCTATCCCTGCCTCCCGGATTTATAGCGATGCCGGCATTCCGCAGATTTCTCCTTCGGCCACCAACCCGCGCTATACCATGCAAGGTTTCAAGACTACATTCCGCGTAGTGGCGAATGATGTTCAGCAAGGTACCGCGATGGGCAAGTTTGCTGCGCAGAACCTGAAGGCCAAAACCGTGGCCATCATTGATGACCGTACCGCTTACGGCCAGGGGCTGGCGGACGAAATCGAAAAAGCCGTTAAAGCCGCAGGTGGCAAAGTGGTTTCCCGCGAGTACGGTACTGACAAAACGACCGACTGGATGGCGGTGCTGACCTCGGTCAAGGGCAAGAAGCCTGACGTGGTGCTGTACGGCGGCATGGATGCAACGGCTGGCCCGATGCTGCAACAGATGCGTCGTCTGGGCATGAACATGCCTTACATCACCGGTGACGGTGCTTGCGGCCCTACCATGATCAAGCTGGCGGGTTCCGGCATGACCAAGGATACCTACTGTACCGAAGCTGGCCTGCCACGCAGCCAGATGCCAAAAGGCAAGGATTTCGAGAAGCGTTTCAAGGCACGCTTTAACATGGATATCCAGAACTACTCACCGTATGCTTACGATGCGATGACGGCAATCATTACCGCCATGCAGCAGGCCAATTCGACCGATGCCAAAGTGTTCCTGCCAAAACTGGCCGCCATCAAGATGAATGGCGTGACCGGGCAGATCCAGTTTGATGCGCATGGCGACATCAAGGGCGGCGCCATTACCGTCAAGCAGTTTGACGCCGGTAGCTGGAAAGACCTGAAAGTCGTGCGCTAATCCACCGGAAGGTGCGTACGCTTAAAGCCCTTGTACCTGTCTGGTACAAGGGCTTTTTTGATGCTGATACTTTACAGAGCGCCGGGTTTCTCCCTATAGTGGGCAGATGGCGATCTCTCTCAAGAACATTCGTTACTTCATTGCAGTGGCTGAGGCCGAGTCCATTACCGGGGCTACACAGTCGCTGAACATTTCCCAGTCGGTCGTCACCGAGGCGATCAAATCCCTGGAAGGCGATCTGGGGGCCACCCTGTTCCAGCGTCATGCGCGTGGCATGGTACTGACGCATGCAGGGCATCAGTTTCTGCGCCATGCACACCAGATCATGGCATCTGTCCGTAACGCACGGCAGGCACTGTCGGCACGTCCCGATACCATGTCCGGCACCCTGAATGTGGGGGTGACCAGTCTGGTGACAGGGTACTATCTACCCTATCTGTTAGACCGATACCGCCGCATCTTCCCGCAAGTGGATGTGCGTGTGGTAGAAGACCAGCGCGACTATCTGGAGCATCTGCTGGTCAACGGCGAGCTGGATGTGGCGGTGTTGATGGTGTCTCAGCTGGAGAACCGGCAGGCACTGGAGTCCGAGGCGCTGGTTACGTCACCCTGGCGGTTGTGGTTGCCTGCCAATCATCCGCTGACGGAAGAAAAAACCATTTCCATCAAGGATTTGGCCGACGAGCGCTTCATCATGTTGCGGCTGGACGAGCTGGAAAACACCAGCCATGCCTACTGGCGTGCGGCGGGAATTCGCCCCAGAACCGGGACACGTACGGCCTCGGTGGAAGCCGTACGTAGCCTGGTAGCGACAGGCGCAGGGGTTTCTGTGTTGCCGGATTTGCTCTATCGCCCCTGGACACTGGAAGGCGATCGCCTGGAAGTACGGGCAATTGCCGAGGAGCTGCCGACACTGGCGCTGGGCGTTGCCTGGCGGCGGGGGTCCATTTCTTCTGAAGCTACCCAGAATTTTCTGATCGTTGCACGCGAACATAGCCGTGCCCATGGGCGTTCCTGAGCCTTTTTGCTGCCTTTCCCTCTCCAAATACCTGATAAATAAGTGATATCGGTTTTTCAGATAATTTATATCTGAATTACGTTCTGGTGCAATCTCAAATTTGTTCACTACAATAAAAACATCCAATTGGAATGTAGTGGATATGTAGTTGCATGCAAACCAAGTGTTTCCTGATCAGGTCCTCGGAGGGAGTCAAAAGATGAGCCACATAAAATTACGTCAAAGTGTTTTGGTCGTCGCAACCGCGCTGGTTGCCAGTTCTGCCATGTCTGCCGGCATGACCAAGGTGGGCGCTGGTGAAGGGCGTCTGGATATCATCGCCTGGCCTGGGTATATCGAGCGTGGCGAGTCTGACAAGAATTATGACTGGGTAACCGGTTTCGAGCAGGCTAGCGGCTGTAAGGTGAACGTGAAAACCGCAGGTACCTCGGACGAGATGGTGTCCCTGATGAACCAGGGCGGTTATGACCTGGTAACGGCATCCGGCGATGCCAGCCTGCGTCTGGTGTATGGCAAAAAAGTGCAAGAAATCAATACCTCACTGATTCCTTCCTGGAAGAACGTCGACAAGCGTTTGCAGAATGCGCCATGGCATACCGTGGCCGGCAAGCATTATGGCGTGCCTTACCAATGGGGGCCGAACGTGCTGATGTACAGCACCAAAGTATTCCCTAAAGCGCCAACGTCATGGTCGGTGGTGTTCGAGCCGCAAAACCTGCCGGACGGCAAGCCAAACAAAGGCCGTGTACAAGCCTACGACGGCGCCATCTACATTGCCGACGCGGCACTGTACCTGATGAAGAAAAATCCGAAGCTGGGCATCAAAGACCCGTACGAACTGAACGAAACCCAGTATGCGGCCGTGTTGAAGTTGCTGCGCCAGCAAAAAACGCTGACCCATCGCTACTGGCATGACGTTACCGTGCAAATGAACGACTTCAAAAACGAAGGGGTTGCTGCTTCCGGTGCATGGCCGTATCAGGTTAATGCACTGAAAGGCGAGAAACAGCCGATTGATTCGGTGATTCCGGCAGAAGGTGCTACTGGCTGGGCAGATACCACCATGATGCATGCCGATGCCAAGCATCCGAACTGTGCATACAAGTGGATGGACTGGTCGCTGAACAACAAGCTGCAATCTGCACTGGCCGAATGGTTTGGCTCTTTGCCAGCGGCACCAGCTGCCTGTAACGAAAAAGCCCCTGGCGGGTCTGCTTTCTGTAAAGACAACGGCTTTGACCGGTTTGCCCAGATCCGTTTCTGGAAAACGCCACAGGCCAAATGTACCACCCAGTCTAGCTGCGTACCGTATAGCCGCTGGACTCAGGACTACATCGCCATCATGGGCGGCCGTTAAGCGCCACATGGCAGGGTGAAGGACGTCCTGGCCTGCTGCAAGGCGGGCCGGACGGTGGTAGATCAACGGCACGTTCCGTGCCGCTGAGGCTGTTTTTTCTCTTCTCGTGGCGCTGCCACGAGCCAGCATAAAGGATTCGACGCATGACGTTCGCGGTCGAGTTTACACAAGTAAGCCGTATCTTTGGTCAGACCCGCGCCGTAGACAATGTCTCGGTACAAGTGCGGGAAGGCGAATTTTTTTCCATGCTGGGCCCGAGTGGCTCCGGCAAGACCACGTCCTTGCGGCTGATTGCCGGGTTTGAACAACCCAGCACGGGCAGCATCCGCATTTTTGGTCAGGAAGCGGCCGGGGTGCCGCCGTACGAGCGCGACGTGAACACGGTGTTTCAGGACTATGCGCTGTTTCCGCACATGAATATCCGCGATAACGTGGCCTACGGTTTGATGGTCAAGGGCATCGGCAAAACCGAACGCGAGCGCAAAGCAGAAGAAGCATTGGAGATGGTGGCGTTGCCGGGCTATGGGGACCGCAAGCCAGGCCAGCTATCGGGTGGCCAGCGTCAGCGGGTGGCCCTGGCACGTGCGCTGGTGAACCAGCCACGCGTGCTGCTGCTGGACGAACCGTTGGGCGCGCTGGATCTGAAACTGCGCGAGCAGATGCAGGTCGAGCTGAAAACCCTGCACCGCAAACTGGGCATTACTTTTATCTATGTGACGCATGACCAGGGCGAGGCCTTGTCGATGTCTGACCGGGTGGCGGTATTTAACAATGGCCGTATCGAGCAGGTCGACGCCCCCAAACTGTTGTACACACGTCCGAAAACCACGTTTGTCGCGGATTTTGTCGGGACCGCCAACGTGATCACCGGTGCGCTGGCAGAACGCATCACCGGCCAGACGCAGCCGTTCTCCATCCGGCCGGAACATATCAGTTTTGCCACTACTGGCGAATTGCCGGCCGATCGTCTGGGCGTGGCTGGTGAAGTGGCCGATGTGCAATACCACGGTGCCACCAGCCGGGTCGAGGTGCAGGTCGAGCAGAAACTGTTTGCGGTGATGGTGGCCAATCAGGACGCCGATGACCATGCCCTGCCAGTCATCGGTTCTCAGGTGCAACTCTCATGGCCGGTGTCCGCCATGGTGATGTTGCAGGCAGGATAAGAGGTCCGTGATGAGTACATTATCCATGCGCCAGCACGGGGTGTTGCGATCTTTCTCCAACCTGCTGTACCGCCGCAGCAACCTGTATCTGTTGCTGTTGCTGGTGCCGCCGCTGTTGTGGTTTGGCGTGGTGTATCTGGGGTCGTTGTTCGCCCTGCTGGGGCAAAGCTTTTATACCTTTGACGATTTCACCATGAGCGTGTTGCCGGAGTTTACCCTGGCCAACTACAAGAACCTGTTTGAAATTGCCAACGCCGACATCGTACTGCGTACCTTCTTCATGGCGGTAGCGGTCACGATTGCGTCTATCTTTCTGGCGTTCCCGATGGCGTACTACATGGCGCGTTATGCGTCCGGCGTCGAAAAAGGGTTTTTCTATGTGGCGGTGATGCTGCCGATGTGGGCCAGTTATATCGTCAAAGCCTATGGCTGGACGGTGATTCTGGCCAAGGGCGGCATCGTGTACTGGGTGATTGACCGGCTGGGCCTAACCCAGGGGCTGGAGGCATTTCTGGCCTTGCCGTATGTGGGGGGCAATACTTTGTCTACTTCCCATATCGGCCGATTCATGGTGTTTACCTATATCTGGCTGCCATTCATGATCCTGCCGATCCAGGCCGCGCTGGAGCGCGTTCCGCCCAGCCTGTTGCAAGCCTCGGCCGATCTGGGGGCCAGACCGGCGCAGACCTTCCGCAACGTGTTGTTGCCTCTGGCCATTCCCGGGGTGATTGCCGGCTCCATTTTCACCTTCTCGCTGACGCTGGGCGACTACATCATTCCGCAGCTGATCGGCCCCTCCGGGCTGTTCATCGGCACCATGGTGTACACCATGCAGGGGTCGATCGGCAATATTCCGATGGCGGCCGCATTTACGGTGGTGCCGATTGTCCTGATCGGGATTTATCTGAATCTGGCCAAAAGACTGGGGGCTTTCGATGCGCTTTAAGCGTTCTGTTGATACCGGTCAGCCACGTGCGCCGCACTGGCTCAAAGGGCTGGCCTATGGCGGGTTGGTGTTCTTGCACTTCCCGATCCTGATGATTGTGATTTACGCCTTTAATACCGAAGAAAGCGCGTTCAGCTTCCCGATCAAGGGCTGGACCCTGCGCTGGTTTGCTGAAGCCGCTGCCCGCCAGGATGTGCTGGATGCCGTGTGGCTGTCGCTGAAGGTGGCTGCCTGTGCAACGGTGCTGGCGATGATTCTGGGTACCATGGCCGCTGCCGCGCTGTATCGCCGGGTATTTTTTGGCAAAGACGCCATCACCATGATGCTGATCATCCCGATTGCACTACCGGGGATCATTACCGGTATTGCCTTGCTGGCGGCCTTCAAGATGCTGGGGCTGGAACCCAACTTCTGGACCATCGTGATCGGTCACGCCACCTTCTGCGTGGTGATGGTCTACAACAACGTGGTGGCTCGTTTCCGGCGCATTCCGCACAGCCTGGTCGAGGCGTCGATGGATCTGGGCGCGGACGGGTTCATGACCTTCCGCCGCGTGGTGCTGCCGCAGATTGCCACGGCCTTGCTGGCAGGCGGTATTCTGGCCTTTGCCTTGTCATTTGACGAACTGATCGTGACTACCTTTACCGCCGGTCACGAGAAGACGTTGCCGATCTGGTTGCTGAACCAGCTGACCAGACCGCGGGATGCACCCGTTACCAACGTGGTGGCGATGCTGATCATGCTGATTACCACCGTCCCGATTTTGCTGGCGTACTACCTGACCAAGGGAACCGAGTCGGTTGCCGGCAGCAGCAAGTAAGCAGGCCCGTATAACAAAGAGTGTTGTTCTCACCAACCGTTTTAACTCCGCAGGAGCGTTTGACATGAATGGTGTTCAATTTCCAACCCAGCTGTTGATCAATGGCCAGCTGGTGACCGGTGAAGGTGATCATGAAGATGTGCTGAACCCGTCGACGGGTGAAGTGCTGTGCAAGGTGCCGGAGGCCTCTCTTGAGCAGGTGCAGGCGGCGGTGGCCTCTGCAGAAGCGGCCTTTAATGCCTGGGCAAGAACTTCGCCAAAAGACCGTAGCAACATGATGCTGAAACTGGCCGATGCCATTGAAGCGCGCGGGGAGGAGTTTGCCCGTCTGGAATCGCTGAACTGCGGCAAACCTTACCTGGCGGCCCTGAATGACGAAATCCCGGCGGTAGCCGATGTGTTCCGCTTCTTTGCCGGTGCCGTACGCAACCTGACCGGCCCGGTGGCGGGCGAATATCTGAGCGGCCACACCAGCATGATCCGCCGTGATCCGCTGGGCGTGATTGCCTCGATCGCCCCTTGGAACTATCCGCTGATGATGGCGGCCTGGAAGATCGGCCCGGCCATTGCCACCGGTAACACCGTGGTGATCAAGCCTTCCGAGCAAACCCCGCTGACCACCTTGCGTCTGGGCCAGCTGATGGCCGAGATTTTCCCGCAGGGCGTGGTCAACGTAGTGACTGGCCGTGGCGAATCGGTCGGAGCGCCGCTGATTGCCCAGCCGCAAGTCCGCATGGTGTCGCTGACCGGTGATGTATCAACCGGGCAGAAGATTCTGGAAATTGCCGGCAAGAGCCTCAAGCGTACCCATCTGGAACTGGGCGGCAAGGCACCGGTCATTGTGTTTAACGATGCCGATCTGGAAGAAGTGGTCGCAGGTATCCGTACCTTCGGTTACTACAACGCCGGTCAGGACTGTACCGCTGCTTGCCGCATTTATGCCGGCAAGGGCATTTATGAAAAACTGGTGGCTGACTTGTCCAGCGCCGTGTCCAGTATCAAGTATGGCGAGCAGGAAGACGCCGGCGTTGAAATGGGCCCGCTGATTTCCGAGCGCCAGCGTAACCGGGTCGCCAGCTTTGTCGAGCGTGCAGCACAGCAGTCACATGTGGAAATTACCGCTGGTGGCAAGGTGGGTGGTGCGCGCGGCTTCTTCTACGAGCCAACCGTGGTGGCTGGCGCCTTGCAGAACGACGAGATTGTCCGCCGTGAAGTCTTTGGCCCTGTGGTCTCGGTGACCCGCTTTGACGATGAAGCCGATGCGGTGAAATGGGCGAATGATTCCGACTACGGACTGGCCAGTTCTGTCTGGACCAAGGATGTCAGCAAGGCCATGAACGTGGCCTCCCAGCTGCAGTATGGTTGTACCTGGGTCAATACCCACTTCATGCTGACCACCGAGATGCCACACGGCGGGATGAAGAAATCCGGTTACGGCAAGGATATGTCGATCTATGCACTGGAAGACTATACCTGTGTCCGCCATGTCATGATCAAATTGTAAGCGTTGTAGCTGTGGTTGTAGCTGTGGTTGTAGCAGTTGAGTAGTGACGTAGGGCTTTCCTCGAGCAAAATTACGGCCACAGGCAACTGTGGCCGCTTTTTTTGTCTGCGGGTAGCGTGGATCAGTCCGGATGAGCCAGATGGCAGCGGGCTTCGTGCTCCTGGCTTTGCGTGCTGATCTGCTTCAATACTTGCGGTTGCAGGCAGGCCGATGATGCCGATGGACAGCGGTCCTTGAAGTAGCACCCAGTTGGTAGCACCCGGTTACTTGGCAGTTCCACATTTTCCGGCACGGCGGATTCATCCTGCACGCTTTCCAGCGTGGGCACAGAAGCCAGTAGCAACTGAGTATACGGATGGGCCGGATGTTCCAGGACCTGGGCGGCATCACCGATTTCGACAATCTGCCCCAGATACATCACGGCCACCCGGTTGCACATATGCCGGACGACCGAGACATTGTGTGAAATCAGGATGAAGGTGAGTTGCCGGCTGCGCTGCAGTTCGGCCAGCAGGTTGAGTATCTGTGCCTGTACCGAGATATCCAGTGCAGAGGTTGGCTCATCCAGTACGATGATGTCGGGTTCTGCTGCCAGCGCGCGTGCAATGGCAATCCGTTGCCGCTGGCCGCCGGAGAATTCATGCGGGAATCGGTCAATGTATTCTGGCCGGATACCGACCTGAGCAGCCAGTTGCTGTGCCAGCTCACGCATGGCGGCCTTGTCCACTTTGCGGTTGGCGGCTGCAAATACCGGTTCGGTGATGATTTTCCAGACCGGCAATCGGGGGTTGAGCGATGATTGCGGATCTTGAAACACGATTTGCATGCCGCCTTTGCCGTTGCTCTTGCCGGAAGACAGCGTCATTTCACCCTGAGTGGGCTGCAATAAGCCGATCAGCACTTGGGCCATGGTACTTTTTCCGCAACCGGACTCACCAACAATGCCGAGTGTTTCTCCCTTCGCAATCTCCAGCGAGATACCGTTCAAGGCATGCACGTGCTGCCGCGGGCGACCCCGCCAGTCCGGATTGACCGGGAATCGGACCTGAATGTCCTTCAGGCTCAAGACAGGCATGGTAGTCATACGGCAAGTTCCTCCTGGAGGGCGGGGTGCCAGCACGCCACCTGATGTGTAGTGGCTTCATGGATGCTGGTCAGAACCGGTTTCTGGTTGCATTTGTCAGACCGAGACGGGCAGCGGGATGCAAAAGCGCAGCCAGCGGGCAAGCGGGACAAGTCCGGGACGTTGCCCGGGATGGCTTGTAACTGGCTGCCGGGGGTAGCAAGTTCCGGCAGGGCGGCCATCAGCCCGCGGGTATAGGGGTGCCGGGGCGCATGCAGGACCTGCCGCGTGCTACCTGCTTCTACCAGACTGCCTGCGTACATGACATAGACGCGGTCGCAAAACTGCGATACCACGGCCATGTCATGGGTGATAAACAGAATGGCCGTTTTCAGTTCTCGTGCCTTGGCTTTTAACAGCATCAAGACCTGTTTTTGTACCGTAACATCCAGCGCCGTGGTGGGCTCATCGGCAATGATCAGCCTCGGGTTGCACGAAAACGCCAGTGCAATCAGCACCCGCTGGCGCATGCCGCCAGAGAGTTCGAACGGGTAACGTTGCAGCGTGCTTTCCGGGTCGGCAATGTGCATGTCCTTTAGCAGGCTAATGGCGAGCTGTCTGGCGGCATCATTATCCAGCCTGCGATGCAGGCGGATGACATCCGTCATCTGGATGCCGATTTTCCGGGTGGGGTTCAGCGCCGTCATCGGCTCCTGAAAAATCATCGCCACGTCGCCACCGCGCAGCGTACGCATGGTTTTTTCCGATGCGTGGATGATGTCGGTACCCAGAATGGAAATATCCCCCTGGGTGACGCGATAGCTGCCTTCGGGCAGCAGTTTCATGGCCATCATCGACGTCACCGATTTGCCAGAGCCGGATTCACCGACCACCCCGACAATTTCCCCTTCGTTGACGTGGAGTGAAACCCCGTTCAGCGCTTTGACTGCGCCTTTGTACACCGGGAACTCGATGCTCAGGTCGTTAATCGACAATACCGGGTTCTGTGTCATGATTATTTGCCCTTCTGCTTGGGGTCCAGAATGTCGCGAATCCCGTCACCAAACAGGTTAAAACCGGTCGCGGTGATCAGGATGGCCAAGCCGGGAAAGCCGGAGTACCACCATTGGTCGAGTACATAATTGCGACCGGTGGCGACCATAGCCCCCCATTCGGCCGTGGGTTGTTGCGCCCCCAGGCCAATAAAACCCAGTGCGGCTGCCATCAGGATGGTGCCGCCAATATCCAGCGTGGCTTGTACGATCAGCGGTGGCAGGGCATTGCGGATGACGTGCCAGCTGACAATGTGCCAGCGGCTGGCGCCGAAGGTGCGGGCGGCTTTGACATAGCCCATTTCGCGAATGCCGAGCGCTTGTCCGCGGGCCAGTCGCACATAGTAGGGAATGCGCACCACCGCAATGGCGAGCATGGCGTTAAACAGGCTGGCGCCCAGCGCCGCGGCGAGCGCCATGGTTAGCACCAGTGATGGTACGGACAACATTACATCCATCAAACGCATGATGACCCGGTCAGTCCGGCCACCCACCACGCCAGAGAAACAGCCAATCAGTGCACCGATCACGCCGGAGACAGCCACGACAAACAGGCCGACACTGATCGACTGGCGGCTGCCGAAAATGATCCGGCTATAGATGTCTCGTCCCACTTCATCGGTTCCGAACCAGTGCTCAGCCGAGGGGGGCAACAGCCGGTACATCAGGTCAATCGCATTCGGGTCGTGCGTTGCCAACCATGGGGCAAACAGCATCATGGCCAGCATGAACAGGATGATAAAGAGGCCGGCCACCGTCAGCGGGCTTTTCTTCACCTTGTAGAAAAAATACCCCAAGCCGGATGCGGCGGCCGGCTGGATGTCTGGCGCTGTTGGCAGGGTTTGTTCTGTCATGGCATTCATGATCAGCTTACCTCGGAAATGCGTGGATCAATCAGCATGTACAGCATGTCCACAATCAGGTTAACAATGACATAAGCGAAGGACACCACCACGGCAAATCCCATCACTGCCGGGAAGTCCAGCGCCTGGATAGAGTTCACCACGTAGGCGCCCATGCCTGGCCAGGCAAAGACGGTTTCGGTCAGTACCGCGCCGTACAATAGATCGCCCAGTGCCAGGCCGATGACCGTCACCGACGGTATCAGAGCGTTGGGCAGGGCATGATGCAGGATGACGCCCCATTTGGAGGTGCCATTGGCTTTGGCGGTACGGATATAGTCTTCCTGCAATTGTTCCAGCATGGCCGAGCGGATTTGCCGGGCCACCACACCCAGATGCACAAACCCGAGGGTAAATGCCGGTAACAGAATATGTTTGAGCGCGCTCACAAAGGCGGCTTTGTCACCTTGGAGTAGAGTATCAATCAGGTAAAACCCGGTCATGGCGGCGGGTGGCGTTAGTCCTTCGTCAATCCGGCCACCACCCGGTAGCAAGCCCAGTTTGCCGTAAAACACCACGATGACCCCCAAGCCCAGCCAGAATGCGGGCGTGGATATCCCGGTGACGGCCAGTGTCCTGACGACCTGATCGATGGGTTTGTCTTTATAGACCGCCGAGATCACCCCCAGCGGAATGCCCAGCGCACTGGCAAACAGCAAGGCTACCAGCGAGAGTTCCAGCGTGGCCGGAAAGAAGGCCTTCAGGTCTTCCAGTACCGGTCGGGTGGTACGGATGGAAGTGCCCAGATCACCGGTAGCCAACCCTTTGAGATAGGTACCGTACTGGATGTAGAGGGGCTGGTTTAGCCCCAGTTGCTCGCGAATATTCTGGACGATTTCTTCCGAGGCTTTATCACCGGCAATCAGACGTGCGGGGTCTCCCGGAATCAGATGCGAAATGGCAAAGGTGATAAAAGACACCCCCAGTACAACCAGTAACAACCCGAGCAACCGTTTTTTTATCATGCGCAGAAATGCCATAACCGCCTCATGCTATATGTCATGCTGGTGTGCGCTGGCGGACAAACTGCCCGCCAGCGCATCCGGCCAATAAATCAGCGTTTAACCATGGTGTCGATGTTGAAGACACTTTCCAGCATCGGGTTGAATGCGAAGCCTTTTACATTGGCCCGCAAACCTACCTGATAGTTTTTCTGGAACAGGTACACATAGCCGGCCTCATTGATGACGATCTTCTGGGCTTGCTGGTACAGCTTGGTACGCTCCTTCTGGTCTGTCAGGGACGCGGCCTGACGCACCAGCTTATCGACTGTCGGGTTGTTGTAGTATGAACGGTTACCTGGCAAACCCTCTTTTTCAGAGTCGAACCAGTAGTTCATGAACATGTACGGATCGGCAAAGTCCGGGCTCCAGTTACCGATGGCGATATCGTAGTCACCTTTGCCGACGCGTTCACGCATGGTGGCATTGGCCAGGTTTTCCAGTTTCACCTTCACACCCAGGGCACCCAGAGTTGCCTGGGTACTGATGGCAATCGGTTCCCAGTTCGGGTCTTTGGACGAATAGACAAAGTTCAGGGTCGCGCCTTTGCCGGTTGAACCATCAATCAGCTGTTTGGCCTTGGCCAGATTGAGACTGTACTGCATGGCTTTCGGATCAAACCCCCACATGCCTTCCGGAATGGCGCCGCGCATCTGTTTGGCGTTACCTTTCAACACCCCTTTGATGATGCCGCTGTAATCCGTGGCATACGAAATGGCACGACGCATGTTGACATCACTCATCGGTCCTTTCTTGTTGTTGAGGTACAGGTAGGTCACCCGCAAAGACGGGAAGGCGGCTACCGTGACGCCCGGTTTTTTGCTGATGGACGCCAGTTGGTCTTCAGGCAGGTCTTCTGCCACATCGAGATCGCCGTTTTCCAGTTGCAGGCGACGGCTGGACGCATCACCAATGATTTTTACGACCACTTGTTTTAGTGACGGTTTGGTGCCAGCGTAGTAAGGGTTGGGTTCCAGTATCAGCGACTGGCCTTTTTGCCAGCTTACCAGTCGGAACGGACCGGAACCTGCAGTGGCTTTGGCCAGATAGGCGGTGCCCTGTTTTTCTACCACTGCCGGGTTGACGATGCTGGCACCGTTATTGGCCAGCGTGTACAAGAACGGCGAATAGGGTTTGGTCAGGGTGAACTTGACGGTGTCCGGGCTGCTGACGTCCACTTTCATGTCGCTCGGGAAGGCTTCGGACGGACCCTGGCCGGCTTTGAGCATGCGTTCGAACGAGTACTTCACGGCATCGGCGGTCACGGCGCTGCCATCGTCAAACTTCTGGCCTTTTTTCAGCTTGAATTCCCAGGTCAGCCCATCTGCAGACGAGGTCCAGCCACTGGCCAGGTCGCCCTCTACCTGCGTGGTGCCTTTACCACCCACTACCTTGTAACGGATCAGTCGCTGGTAGGCCGGGTACGTCACGGTCCAGTCGTTGTTATCAATGGTAATGGCCGGGTCCAGCGTTTGCGGGTCTGCAGCCTTGCCAATCACCAGCGTGCCTGCGGGTGTGGCTGCCAGTGCCTGCGATGAAATCAGGCCGGCACTGACGATGGCACTGGCCATGGCACAAAGTTTGAAAGTGGTGGTCATTTTGCGGATGACGGGATGTGAAGCAGTCATGGGACACTCTCCTGAGTACACTTGGTTGAATACAGCGAACAACTACAGTGAAGAACTACTTTTTAGCAACGGGTAAGAAGCGGCATCCGGCAGTTCGTAATGCCACCACTCGGATTTAATGTTCATGAAACCGGCCGCCCGCATGATGCCCAGCAACAGCAGACGGTTGCGCTGAATGGCCGGCGCATGACCGGGATGAAAATGATGCGATTTTTCTTCCATGGCATCAAAATGCGTGCCCATGTCCAGATCCTGACCGTGCTCGTCCACCAGCGTGACATCCAGCGCAATGCCGCGGCTGTGGTTGGAGCCGATATGAATATCGGCCACGTAGTCCGGATTGGGCAGGAAGTCCCACAATTGCTTGTGGTCATCCGGACAGCGGTAGGCATCAAAGATCTTGATCTTGTAACCGGCCTGGTCTGCCAGCGTAATGGCCACTTGCAGTGCGGCGGCGGCAGTCGGGTGCAGGTAGCATTTGCTGTTCTTGTAAATCACCCGTCCCAGCATGTTGTCGGCGGTGGCGTAGGCGATCTGCTGAATCACGTCATACGTGTCAGGGGTAATTTCCACTAGCTTGGCATGTGTCGTCATGGTGTGGTTCTTTATGCTAAAGGTCGAATTGACCGAGTTCTTTTTGCAAGGCTTTGTTTTCCTGCAAGCGCTGCTCCAGGTCCGGGCCAGTAGCTTTCACCACGCCAGAGACCAGCAGGTTAAACAGCACGGTCAGGGGGGCCAGAGAATCCCAAAACTGGCCAACATCCACATTGATCTGCAGTAAATCCACCGGGTAGTCTCTGGCCCAGGTGCAGTAATATTCGGTGATCAGCGCCATGTTCAGGTTGCGTTTGCAGGCCGCCGCACACAGTTTTTTGGTAATGCTGGAATAGGCGCGAAAGTCAGTGAGGATAAGGTAAGGGTTTTCAAAGCCGGAATTCAGACACTCGACATAGGTACCAGACAAGCCGTCCGCATAAAAGACATTGGGACGGATGTACTCCAGATGGCTGAAAAAGGCATTGGAGATGCCGCGGGTGGATTGAATGCCCAGTACAAACACGGCATCGGCTGCCACGATCCGGTCGACAACATGCTGGAATTCCGGGCTGCGGGCAAGCTGGTACACATGCTCGATGGCTTGCAGTTCCAGTTTGAGCGAGCGGCCCAGTACATCCTCTTCTTCATCCTGATTGCGAAAAGAGCCCAGGCGGTCGGTCATCAGCCAGGTCTGGCCGGTGCCGCGCAGTGACTGCTTCAGATCATCCAGATTCTGGAAGCCGATCTGCCGTAGAAAGCGACCGACGGAAATGCCGGTGGTATTGGTTTGCCTGGCAATGCTGTCTGCCGTTTCAAACGGAATTTGCAGCATATTGGCCAGCAGATAGCTGGCAATGCGTTTGCCTGTAGGGGTGAACTGGGTAAAGCTGCTTTCCAGCAATTCGGTCAGCTTTTCACTGCTCATGAGCAATTCTCCCCTTGGATGAATGTTACTTATTTATCTTTTTAACTTTATTTGTTATTAAGATAACATCATTGGCCGCGGAAAGAAAAGGGTCTTGTACCCTTTCTGGCTATTTATTTTTCACACACGGGGCAGGCGGGCCGACAAATCACGAGCTGTGGTTATCGGGGTGGCGGTGGTTGGCGCTTTGTCAGTACCGGATGAAATACGGAATACCCGCCAGCACAAGGCCGATCAGGATCAATACCCAGAGCTGGGTGACAAAGTAGGGGTAAATCATCAGGGCCAGGCCGCATAACATGGGCACACTGGCCCGCTGCTTGCGACCATACAGAAAGAACCCGAGGCCGATCGAGCTGACAATCAGGCCGACAAACAGGAGGGAGGCGCTCATGCGGGCAATGTCCGTAATGCAGGAAGCCCTATGATAAAACACTCTACAAAGGCCCGCCAGCCAAGGTCAGCACAGGGCTGATGCTGGCTGGCGGGTGTGGAGTAATGCTTAGTGGCCACCACCACCGCCAGAGGTACCGGCGATGGGTTTGGTCAGCCAGATGACGCCGATCAGTAGCAGAAACAGCAAACCAAAACTATGGAAGACGTCAATCGTCGCCATCATGAAGGATTGCTGGGTAATCATCTGATCCAGCTGTTTGTAGGCGCCTTGCAAGGGCAGGCCGGCCGTTTGCAACGTATCCAGCACACCGGAGGTGACCGGATTAAACGCGGTCATGTTCTCGGTCAGCCGGGCGTGGTGGAAGCTCGCCCGGTGGTCCCATGCCGTCACTGCGATGGCGGTGGCAAAACTGCCGGCCAGTGTCCGGAAGAAGTTCGACAAACCCGCGGCGGCGGCCATCCGGTGCGGTGGCAAACCCGACATGATGATGGTGTTGATCGGCACAAAGAAGCAGGCAACCCCGATCCCCTGCAGCAAGCGCGGCATGAACATGTGCCGGAAGTCGGTATCCAGCGAGAAGCTGGCAAACCAGAACATGGTGACGGCAAACACGATAAAGGCAAAAGACGCCACCAGGCGCAGGTTCAGCCGGGCAATGTTCTTGCCGATGATGGGCGAGAACACAAATGCCAGAATCCCTACCGGTGCCGTTGCCAAGCCCGCCCAGGTCGAGGTGTAACCCATGACTGTCTGCAGGTACAGCGGGAACAGCACGGTACTGCCAAAGAAGCAGAACATCCCCAGCGACAGGGCCAGTACGCCGTAACGGAAGTTATGGCTCTTGAACAGCGACAGGTCTACCACCGGGTGCTCATCCGTCAGTTCCCAGGCTACAAAGAAACTGAGCGCCACGGCGGCAATGATGGCCAGCGTCAGGATGAAGGGCGAATTGAACCAGTCATTGTCGCTACCGTTATCCAGCATCAGCTGCAAGCTGCCCACGCCGACGAACAGCAGCACCAGGCCGACCACATCAATCGGTTTTTTCACCCGCGGGGTTTCGCGGTGGCGGATCAGCGACCAGGTGGCAATGGCCGAGAAAATACCGATCGGGGCATTTATGAAGAAGATCCATGGCCAGCTGAGATTATCGGTCAGCCAGCCCCCCAGTAACGGACCAAAAATGGGGGCCACAATCACCGTCATCGCCCACAGGGCCAATGCCACCCCTTTTTTCTCGGGCGGATAATTGGACAGCAGCAAGGTTTGCGATAGCGGGACCATCGGTCCGGATACCAGACCCTGCATGAAGCGGAAAAACACCAGCATCGGCAATGAGGTGGCAAAACCGCACAGCATGGAAGTCAGCGTAAACAGCAGCACCGAGATCACGAACATCCGCACCTGGCCAAAGCGCTGTGCCAGCCAGCCGGTCAGCGGCACGGCTATGGCACTGGCCAGACCATAAGAACTGATCACCCAGGTGCCCTGGTTGCTGCTGACCGCCAGGTTGCCGGCAATGTGCGGAATCGCCACGTTGGTAATGGTGGTGTCCAGTACCTCCATGAAGGTACCGAGCGCAACCGCCAGCGTAAACAGGGCGAGCGGTGCGCCGTGAAGGCGGGGCTGTTCCTCGTGGGCAGCCTGAGCAGCGGCAGTCATGGGTTTACCCTTTCTGTCCTGCGTGGCGGGCAACTAGCGCATCTGCTTCTTTGCTGGCCGCCTGGTATTCGGCATCATAGACCGGGGTCTGGTAGACCGATGCGCCAGAGGCCACCGCAGACAGCAGCTTGCCGTCCCGCTGGTGGGTATCTACTTTGACCACGGTCGACAAACCTACCCGCAGCGGGTGTGCCTGTAATTCTTTCGGGTTCAGAGCAATCCGCACCGGTACGCGCTGCACCACCTTGATCCAGTTGCCGGTGGCATTCTGGGCGGGCAGCAGTGAGAAGGCCGCACCTGTACCGGCCGAGAAACCCATCACCTTGCCGTGATAGGTCACGCTGGATCCATAAATGTCGGTGGTGATTTCAGCAGGCTGGCCAATCCGCAGGTTGCGCAGTTCTTTTTCCTTGAAGTTGGCGTCCACCCACAGGTGGTCCAGCGGCACAATAGACAACAAGCTGGCGCCGGGGGTAATGCGCTGGCCGACCTGTACACTGCGTTTGGCCACAAAACCGCTTACTGGTGCGACCAAGGCATTGCGGCGAGCCGCCAGCCAGGCCTGGATAAAGGTGGCACGGGCACGCTGAACGCTGGGGTGATTCACAACAGAGGTGCCGTCAATGGCACTGTGGGCAACGGCGGCCTGCTTTTGTGCAACCAGCAACTGGCTTTGCAATTGGGCCACGCTGTCTTTGGCATGTGCGACTTCCTCACCGGTAATGGCCTGGTCTGCCAGTAGCGGCAAACGGCGCGCCAGATCGGCGTCGGCTTTTTTCAGGTCGATCTGTTTCTGCACTACCAGCGAATCGGCCGCGCTGGCATTGGCAAACTGCTGTTTGACCTGGCGAACGGATTCACCCAGCTTGGCGCGGGCATCCTCCAGCGCCACGGCTGCGTCTGATGCGTCCAGCTGAACCAGGGTTTGCCCGGCTTTCACCTGCTGGGTTTCATCCACGTTAATACTCACAACCGTACCCGCTACCTGAGGCGTCAGGGTGATCAGGTTACCGCCCACATAGGCGTCATCGGTTTCTTCTTCCTGGCTGCCCACCAGCACATACCAGGCGGTGTAGCCAATGCCGGCCAGCACGAACAGGCTGGTCAGCAGGGTCAGAATGCGTTTGCGTTTGCCATTGCCGGCTGGTGCTGTCTCAACAGTTGGGGTGGCGTTCTGTGTCATTGTGCGTCTCCGTTGGCTGGGTGGGCATCGGCAAGATAGCCACCCCCTAATGCTTTATAAAGATTGATCTGTGCGCTGATGCGTTGCTGCTGCAGTTGCAGCAGGGCGGCCTGCTGGCTGATGACGCTCATTTCGCCCTGCAACACTTGCCGTGCATCGGCCAGTTGCTGCTTCTGGCGGGCGCGGGTCAGGTTCAGCTGGGTTTGCGAGGCCCCCAGCGCGGCATTGACGGCCTGTTGCTGGCGACTCAGCCCTTGCAGGCTGGTCACGGTCTCGCTGACTTCTTTCAGGGCATCTACGACGGTCTGGTTGTACTGGCCAACGGCGACTTCTGTCTGCGCCCGGCTGCTGGCCAGATTGGCTTTCAGTTGGCCCATATCGAAAATCGGCAGATGAATGGCCGGGGCAATACTGGCGATCTGGCTGGAGCTGCTCAGTAGCTTGTCGAGGTCAATTGATGAAAAACCGACCAGCGCTGACAGGGTGATGCTGGGGTAAAAACGCGATTTGGCCACGGCCTCTTGCGACAGGCCCGCTTCTACCCGCCAGCGGGCCGCATCGATTTCCGGCCGACGGGCAATCAGGTCCACACCCAAGCTGGCCGGGATGCCGCTGTCCACGTTTGGCAAGCGGGTAGCTTGCAGGTCGGGCAGCGTGTTCATGCCGGTCAGGGCACGCAGCTGTACTCTGGCCAATTGCATGCCGGTTTTCAGGATTTCTGCCTGCTGCTGCAGGTTGGCACGGCGTTCATCGGTCTGGCGAATCACGTCCTGTGTATCCAGCCCCTGGCGAATGCGGGCTTGCTGCAGTCTGGCCAGTTGCTGTTGCTTGCCAATCTGCTGTTCAACCAGCGCCAGCTGGGCACTGGCCGATTGATAGGCGTAATACTGCTGTGTCACCGCTGTGGTCACGATCAGCTCGGCTGCAGCCTGTTCGGCCTTGGCCGCCGCTACCTGGCCAATTGCGGCCTGCAGGCTGGCTTTCTGTGTGCCCCACCAGTCCAGGTCATAATTGAAATCCAGCGTAGCGCGACCCTGATTCACGTAATGGCCTGCATACGGTGGCGGGATCATGCCATTGGCGGTTTCCAGTTCTTTGGATACCGAGGCATTGCCAATCAGGGTCGGACGACGGCTGACGTCGGTCAGGCTCATGGCGGCTTCTGCGGCGTGCAGGCGGGCTTTGGCAGTATCCAGTGTCGGTGCGCCTTGGCGGGCTGTTTCTACCAGCTGGTTTAGCTGGCTGTCGCCAAATACTTGCCACCAGCGCGCATCCGGCCAGCCGCTTTGCTTCAGCGCCAGCTCAGAGGTCAGTTGTACCCGGTTTGGGTCGATGGGCTGCAGGTGGTCACCCTGGGGCGGAATGGCGACGCAGCCCGCCAGCGCCAGCATCAAGGGCAGGATGCTCAGCTTGCAAACGAGAGAGGTTGATCTATTCATAAACGGATAATCCAGTTTTCAATTATCAAGTCAGACCAAATCCATGGTCTGTACAGCCGGTTACATATCGGGTAATGCCAGCAACTGCTTCTTCAGGATTCGGATCAGGGTCTGCTTTTCTTCATCCGTGATGGCTTCACGCACCGGCTTCAGGTGTTCCCGCAACTTGGGCGCGGTACGGCGAATCAGCTCAGCGCCAGCATCCGACAGCTTCAGGTCAACCCGGCGACGGTCTTGCGCGCTCGGAAAGCGGGTAATGTAACCCTGTGCCACCAGTTCATCACAGATACGGGTCATGTTGGTACGTGACTCGCCGGTAATGGTGGCCAGATCAGACGGGTTCAAGGGCTCTCCCTCTGCCTTGAAAAACATCATCAAGGTCATCCAGCTGGTGGGGTTCAGTCCTTGCTCTTTCAGTGCGACCGACATGACGTCATGATAGCCGCGGGCCATGATCTGGGTCAGCCGCATGGCGGTAATGTCCATCACCGATTGTGGCGGCATGCCTAGTCGTTCTGCGACTTTGGCAACCCCTTCCTCAATCTGGGAAATGGCGGTCGAACTACAACTTAGGTGCACGATTTTACTGTTCATGCATGAATAGTACAGTTTTCAACTAAATTTGGCAAGGGTGAATTTGTGTCAACCCCATTGATCCGGTAGCCAAGCCATGGACATAATTCCTGTCACACACACCTGACAATATGCTTCGGATGTTCGTCGTTCTCTTGAAAGGATGCCAGATGAAGTTGCCCCTGCGTTATCTCTCCCTGGCGGTGGTGTTTGCCATCACCGGCTGTACCACGGTTGGTCACTACCAGCCGGATAAAACCTACCAGATCACCATCCTCCACACCAACGACCACCACGGCCATTTCTGGAAAAACAGCGATGGCGAGTACGGCATGGCCGCACGCAAAACAGTGATCGACCAGATCCGGGCAGAGGTCAAGGCCAAGGGAGGGCAGACCTTGCTGCTGGATGGCGGGGACGTGAATACCGGGGTGCCGGAATCCGACCTGCAGGATGCCGAGCCAGATTTCAAAGGCATGAACCAGCTGGGCTACGATGCCATGGCGGTGGGGAATCACGAATTTGATAACCCGCCTGCGGTCTTGGCCAAACAGCAGCACTGGGCCAGTTTCCCGCTGCTGTCCGCCAATATCTACAAGCACGACCAGCGCATGTTCCAGCCCTACAAGATTTTCAACCTGGATGGTGTCAAGGTCGCGGTACTGGGCCTGACGACCAACGATACTGCCAAGATGGTCGACCCGGCCAACATCACGGATGTCACCTTCCGCAAGCCGGCCGACGAAGCTGCCTCACTGGTGCCGGAACTGCGGACCAAGGCCGATATCGTGATTGCATCGACCCATATGGGGCATTACCCCGATGGCCAGCATGGCAGCAATGCCGAGGGTGATGTGGAGATGGCCCGGCAGGTGAGCGGGCTGGACCTGATTGTCGGCGGCCACAGCCAGAACCCGGTGTGCATGCAAGCCGAGAACGTCCGCAATGAGGCCTATGTCCCCGGCCAGCCGTGCGCGCCGGACCGCCAGAATGGCGCCTGGATTGTGCAGGCCCATGAATGGGGCAAGTATGTCGGGCGGGCTGATTTCGAGTTCAGGAACGGTCAGTTCAATCTAGTCAGCTATCAGCTGATCCCGATTAACCTGAAGAAGACCGTCAAGGGTGACGACGGCAAAGACAAAAAGGTGGTGTACACCAGCGAGATCAAGGAAGACCCAGCCATGCTGGCATTCCTGACCCCGTACCAGGAAAAGGGCCGTGCGTCACTGGATGTGGTGGTAGGCGAAACCGATGGTAAGCTGGAAGGGGACCGTGCGGTGGTGCGCAAGATGCCGACTAACCTGGGTGTGATGATTGCCACCGCCATGATGCAAAAGACCAAGGCGGATCTGGCGCTGATGAATGCCGGCGGGGTACGGGATTCCCTGCCGGCAGGCAAGCTGACCTATAAAGACGTGCTGAAAGTGCATCCGTTCGGAAATACGCTGGTGTACGTGGACCTGAGCGGGCAAGAGCTGCTGGCCTATCTCGGTGCCGCAGCCAAAATGACCGCAGGTTCCGGTGCCTTTCCCCAGTTTGCCGGGGTCAAGCTGGTGCTGGCGCAGGGCGAGGTCAAACAGGCCTCGATCAATGCGCAACCGATCGACCCGGCCAAAACCTATCGTCTGGCCCTGAACAACTTCACGGCGGCAGGGGGCGACGGGTATCCCAAGCTCTCGAATCACCCCGGTTATGTGAATACCGGGTTTGTGGATGCAGATGTGCTAAAAGGGTTTATCCAGAGTGCCGGCGTGGTGCACGCGGCCAGTTATAACCCGGCAGATGTCGTGCGTGAATAACGCTCGTTGTTAACCCTGATCAGGCGTGGGGCAGATGACCGTCCCGCGCCAGATGCTGCAGGTCATCCATGACCGGCACAATGGCCAGCAGCAGGAGCAGAACGGCCAGCGGCACCGTCATGACAAAACCGAGATGCTTAAAGCCGATGGCACCCGCCAGCCCGCCAATGAAAAACAGCCCCACCATCGAAGACAACAGGCGCAGTTTGTCGCGGTTGGCCAAGACACGCGGCTCTGCCGGATTGGGGTGCGGCCGGTTCAGGTAAAACAGTTTGCCCAGTTCGATGCCGATGTCCGTGACCATCCCCGTCACGTGGGTGGTGCGGATTTCCGACTTGGAGACTTTGGTGATCAGTGCGTTTTGCTGACCCATCATGAAGCACAGCAGCATGACCGTCATCGGTGTCACAAACCAGGTTTTGTGTTCCAGATAGCCGCCCAGAAAACCGAATATCAGCAGCAGGACCGCCTCGAAAAACAGGGGCAAGGCATATTCGCTATGCAAGCCTTTCCGTCGTGCCCAGTTGACCACCCAGGCGGTGTTGGCGGCACCAGCGACAAATGCCAGCAGCGAAAACAGGCCCGCCAGCGCCAGCATGAACTGGCCCAGGGCCAGATTGTCTGCCAGGCCGGAAATGATGCCCGACATGTGGGAGGTGTACTGCTGCACGGCCAGGTAGCCGCCGGCATTGGCCGCTCCGGCAATAAAGGCCAGAAAGCGGGCAAGGCGGACATTGGATAACCGGTTACGGTTCCTGCCGGTGAGTTTGCGCAAATACCGAATGGTCATGGCTCGGAAGTTTTCTGGATGTGCGTCAGATCAAGTATCGATACACCCCGTCATTGTCGGGGCAGACCAAGATCATAATCCATTCACGAGCGGGATTGATACCTTGCAGCAAGGAAATGTGCAGAAATTGACCGGATCACAGGTAAGCAAGATGACCTGCGACCCGATGCACACAGCGGGATCAGGACGCGGCGCGGGTATCTGCCGTCTTGTTTTCGCGGACTTTGCGGATAAACATGATCGAGGCAATGTATACCAGCACGCATAGCGCAACCTCAATGCCCGCCAGAATCTGTGACAAGCCTTTGTCCGACCAGGCCCGCATGACCCCTTCAGTGAAATACAGCAGGATGAACATGGTCATCCACTTGTGGGTGTAGATGCGTCCGAGCAGAATGCCCCGAAGCGGGATCAGCAGCGGCAGCACTTTTAGCACCAGCAGCGAGCCGCCGGGTTTGATCGGGGCCAGCCATAATTCCCATGCCAGGCACAGGAAGATCAGGCCAAAGAGGCCGATATTTGTCAGCAGATAAGCAAATCGCATCAGAATCAGTTTCTAAAAAGTTTAACGGTGGTTTCGGCAACGCGCTTGCCCAGGGCAAACGCCAACTGCTGTTCTTGCGCGGACAATACCGCCGTATTACTGGTGCCGGACACATGGCTGGCACCATACGGCGTGCCGCCGGTGCTGGTGGAGGTTAGCGCCGGTTCGGTAAACGGAACGCCGACCAGCAGCATGCCATGGTGCAGCAGTGGCAGCATCATGCTGAGCAGCGTGCTTTCCTGCCCGCCGTGCTGGGTGCTGCTGCTGGTAAAGACCGCCGCCGGTTTGCCGCTCAGGGTGCCATTCAGCCAGATGCCGCTGGTACCGTCCAGAAAATACTTCATCGGGGCCGCCATCATGCCAAAGCGGGTCGGGCTGCCCAGAATCAGGCCGTTGCAGGCTTTCAGGTCGTCCAGCGTGGCGTAAGGCGCGCCATGGTCGGGTACCGCCGGCTCGGTGGCCTCGCAAACCGGTGACACTTTGGGAACGGTACGCAACCGGGCAGAGGCGCCCGGTACGCTATCGACCCCGCGTGCCACATGCTGGGCCAGCGCCTTTACAGAACCATGCACGCTGTAATACAGAACCAGGACTTCCTGCATCAGACTTGCCTTATCGGATAAAATGAAGGGTATTATAACGAACCTTAGCCACTTCACGTGTGATCATGTCTCAAACTATGAAAAGCCGCCTGGCGGACCTGGCCGGATTTACCCGCTTTATCGGCGGACGGATGGTGGAAAACCGCTGCCTGCAGGTGGCGGGCAGTCTCAGCTTTACCACGCTGCTGGCCCTGGTGCCCTTCATTACCATTGCGTTGGCCGTGCTGGCTCCGTTCGATGTGTTCAACGGTGTGGGCAACCAGTTCAAAGCTTTCCTGTTATCCAATCTGGTGCCGGATACGGCCAGCCGCATCATCACGGTCTACATGCGGCAGTTTACTGACAATGCCGAGCGCCTGACGGTGATGGGGATCATTGTGCTGGCACTGACCGCCATCATGATGATTTCGACGGTGGACAAAGCCTTTACCGCCATCTGGCAGATCAAGCACCAGCGCCCGTTATGGCAGCGCTTGATGTTGTACTGGACGATTCTGACCGTCATGCCGATGGTGATCGGCCTGACCATGACCATGGTCAATGACCTGTTCAACCTGCTGCCTGACCTAAAGCGGTCGCTCAACTGGGTAGAAGATATCCTCACCTGGCTGCTACGCACGGTGATGGCCATCATTTCGTTTGTTTTGCTGTTCCGCTTTGCGCCAAACCGCCAGGTGCCCTGGAAACACACCCTGATTGGCGGTACGTTTACCGGCATCGCCTTCGAACTGATGCGGCTCGGATTTCATTTCTACGTGAAAAAGCTGGCCAGCTACAAGCTGGTCTATGGTGCGTTTGCCAGCCTGCCGATATTTCTGGCCTGGCTGTATCTGTTGTGGAGTTTGCTACTGGTCGGTGCCACCATCACCGCCAGCCTGTCTTACTGGCATGGGCATGCCTGGAAACTGCGGCAAAGCCCGGGGCGTGATCTGTATGATGCATTACGAATTCTGGGGCACATGGATGATGCGCACCAGATCGCAAGGGACGTGACACCTGAAGAATTGCACAAAAAGCTGCATGTTGGCCTGGGTGATGTATTGAACATGCTGAGCAAGCTGGAAACTCACGGCTGGGTGAAGCGGCTGGCGCACAACAAGGGCTGGATTCTGGGGCAGGACCTCGACAAGGTGATGCTGCTGGACCTTTACCGTGTGCTGATATGGGATACGCGCATGCTGGACCCGGTGCTGTTGCGACATGATGCGCTGGCTGAAGCGCTACGGGTTCCGGTATCCCGTCTGGAGGCCGAGCTTGTCAGACCGGTTAGCAGTCTGACGCGTGATCCGGAATTGCAGAAGCCCACCATCCTCGATAACGTGAGCGACCCGATCGTACAAACCTGACCATTGCCGGCAGGAGGCAGATGCCTGGCCAACATGACCAGGCATCTGCCAGTACGATCAAGCCACACGGTGGCTGATTGCATTGGCATCGCTATCAAAGTAAGGCATTTCCATCAGCGCTTCGACTTCTGCCGGGGTAATGAACTCAAACTGGTCCACACACAGGCCTTGCGTCATCCGGCGCACAGACCTGACCGTCAGCGTGTAAGGGCCGCGCAGGATCTCAAACTCGCGTAACGGTGCAAAAAACCCTGCTGGCGCCAGAATGCTGGCCGGTTGGCGCAGCTCCTGCACTGCCGGTAGCAATAGACCTGGTTCAAACTGTGTACCGGTGGCATGGATGACCGGACGGATCATGATGGTCTCTGCTTCGGGGGCCAGTAGTTGCAGGCCGATTTCCACATGCTCTTCCAGCCTGACCCAGCGTACGGCGGCCACATTCCATTTGTCACCAGTGTCTGATTTCAGAATCACGATCCGGCCGACCGAGATCAGGCCGATATCTTCCGAGATCAGTTGCAGCGCATAGCCACCGGCACTGACATTGATGACCTTCCACAATGAATGGGTCTCTTCGGAGACCGCAATCGACCCGGGAGAGGGGGACGGAATAAAGTCCGGAATCACATCCGAGAGGTCATCAAAGTCGGTCGACGGGGCAGGTTGCACCTTGGAAGAGGTTAGCACGCGATGCACCGTGGACAGCTCGGACACCAGAATCACGGTGGCATTGTTGCGCATCCGGTTGAACACCCGTTTGGGCGCAATGCCCCAGCTGCGGATCAGTCGCCGCAGCAGGTCGATGTGCTGGGTGGCACGATAATAGGTATTGGATGAAGCCGCCACTTTCTCCAGCGGTGCCAGCTCCCGGTACATGCGGCGTACCAAGTCAAAACAGTTCAGCAGCAGGGTATGGTGCCCGGTCAGTTCCTGCGGACGCTGGCCCATGAATTGCGGTGCGTTATCTTCATCCAGTTTGATCAGGAAAAATCCGGAAGGATCGAAGAGTTCCTCAACCGATTGCAGTACCGCATGGTTGGCAAGTTTTTGCAGCCAGTCCCTGACCTGTTCAATTTCACCATGCAGCAGCGAGTACGGGTCGCATAAGCCCAGCAGCAGCGTTTCTTTGTACAGCGGCACAATGTGTAACGGTTCTTCTCTGGGCAGCTCATCCAGCAATTTGTGCTGGAGCGCAAAATAAAACAGGGTATGGCAGTCCAGCCAGATGCCTTCCGGCAGCGGGTAGTAGGCCTGATAGCATAAAATCAGTAGCCGCTGTTCCAGGTCCATGATGCGGGCGATCAGGCGGGCCGTCTGGCGGTTACTCATGCCGAAGCGGCGGTTGACTTCCTCGATCAGTGACAGCTTGAAGGCGAAGCCCAGCTCGATAAACAGGTCACGGGCAAATTTCCAGGCACTGCTGGCGCGCGGATTGTTGGTGACTGTCGAGGATTTGTAAATCAGTTGCAGCGCCGGCAGATGCATATTGATGGATTGCAGGAACAACTCGTTGAGTTGCAGGCGGAGATCTCTGTCAATCCTGGTCCGGTTAAGCGTAAACAGGGCGTCGTGCAGGTTTCTGGACAAATCCAGGGGTTGGGCATGGGGCTGGGAGATCAGCCAGTCGTGAAGCTTTTCTTTGGACGTAAAATGCCCGGCCACTTGGGTGGAAAAATCTTCTTTGGGTAAGCGGAGATTGGCAAGTGTTGCGGTCATTGTACTCAGTCACTCTGTCTTGTTAGATTTTTCACGGCGAATCTGGCAATGCTATATTCATAGTCTGTATTTAACAGAAATACAAGAAATTCCGGCAAAATCTTCCAACTTATTTCACTGTCTGCACCAGACAAAACCCTTGGCAAAATGCGCAATAAAAAGGGGCATCACCATGATAGTGTGCCCCTTGTCATGGGTCGCAACATCCCTTATCCGACAAACGGAAGCGGTTTCTGGATTACCGGTCAGCTGCTTTGGTCGGCCAGTTCTGACAGCAAGGTTTTTTGTGCGGCGCGCTCGTGACCGCGGCGAGCCGCTTTCTGACGATAGCTGCCATCGGCCTGCATGTCCCAGGTCTGCTGGTTGTCGTTCAGATAAATCATGAGCCCTTCGCGAATCACCCGGCGCTTGAGCTTGCTGTCCAGAATCGGGAATGCCACCTCGATCCGACGGAACAGGTTGCGGTGCATCCAGTCGGCGGATGACAGCATCAGGGTTTCCTGCTTGTCATTCAGGAAGTAGAAAATCCGCGTATGTTCCAGAAAGCGGCCGACGATCGAGCGTACCCGGATATTCTCCGACAAGCCTTCGACCCCCGGGCGCAGGGCACATACGCCCCGTATGATCAGGTCAATTTCGACGCCCGCCTGCGATGCCTGATACAGGGCATGAATCACCTGCGGCTCCAGCAGCGCGTTCATTTTGGCGATGATGCGGGCTTTGCGGCCAGCCTTGGCAATCTTGATCTCGTTCTCAATCGACTTGATCAGCTGTGGTTGCAAGCTAAAGGGTGACTGCCACAGCACTTTCAGCTTACCGGCCTTGCCCAGACCGGTCAGCTGGGTAAAGACGTCCGAGACATCGGTACCGATGTGTTCATTACATGTCAGCAGACCGAAATCGGTATAGAACTTGGTGGTACGCGGGTGATAGTTACCGGTGCCAAGGTGAACATAGCGCTTCAGTCCTTTGGCCTCCCGGCGCACCACCATCAGCATCTTGGCGTGAGTTTTGTAGCCCACCACCCCATAGACGACATGGGCACCGGCATCTTCCAGCCGGTCAGCCCAGTTGATGTTGGCTTCTTCGTCAAATCGTGCCATCAGCTCGACCACGACGGTTACTTCCTTGCCCCGGCGGGCGGCTTCTATCAGCGCTTCCATCAGGACCGAGTCCGTCCCGGTGCGGTACACGGTCATCTTGATGGCCACCACTTGCGGGTCAATCGCGGCCTGCTGCAAGAAGTTGATCACCGGCGCAAACGACTGGAACGGGTGATGCAGCAGGATGTCGTTCTTGGCAATTGCTTCGAAAATCTCCGGCCGTTTCTGCAGTGCAACCGGCAGGCTGGGGCGGAACCCGGGGAATTTCAGGTCTGGCCGGTTGACCAGGTCCGGTACCTGCATCATGCGGACCAGGTTCACCGGCCCATCGACCCGGTACAGATCCTGGGTCGTCAGCTTGAACTGATCCAGCAGGAATGTCTCGATATGCTGAGGGCAATTGTCTGCCATTTCCAGACGCACGGCTTCACCAAACTGTCGGTGCGACAATTCATCCTGCAGGGCTTCGCGCAGGTCGGTCAGGTCTTCTTCATCCACGGCCAGATCGGCATCCCGTGTGGCCCGGAACTGGTAGCATCCCAGTACGGTCATGCCGGAAAACAGTTCGTTGACGTGCGCATGCAGGATGGATGACAGGAACACAAAGCCGTTCGGCACACCGGACACGCTGCTTGGCAGCGGGATGATGCGGGGTAGGGCGCGGGGTGCTTGCACAATGGCAATGCCGGAATTCCGGCCAAACGCATCCCGGCCTTCGAGTTCGACGGCAAAATTCAGGCTCTTGTTCAGCACACGCGGGAAAGGATGCGAGGGGTCCAGCCCGATGGGCGTGAGCACCGGCATGACTTCACGGAAAAAATAGTCTTTTACCCAGGCTTGCTGGGCTTCGTTCCAGGTGGGCCGGCGCAGGAAATGCACGCCTTCTTGTGCCAGGGCGGGCAGGACGATTTCCCGCAGTACCAGGTACTGATGGGCTACCAGTGCATGCAGCCGTTCGCTGATTTCAGCCAGCAGCTGTTCGGCACTGTAGCCATCCGGGCCGCTCAAACCAGGCTGTAGCCTGGCCCGCTGCTGCAGGCCCGGAATGCGTACTTCAAACAGTTCGTCCAGATTGCTGCTGACGATACACAGAAACTTCAGTCGTTCCAGCAAGGGGTTGTCCGGGTCTTCAGCTTGTGCGAGTACCCTGCGGTTAAACTCGATCAGGCCCAGTTCCCGGTTTAACAAATGCTCAGAACGAATTTTGAAAGTCATGTGTATCGTTTTCTTCTGTTTGTACGGGTGTGGTGCTGCAAATGCAATTATGCAGACGGTGGTACGTACCCGGTTGGTGCTTCGGCGCCATCGCCAAAGAAGTAAGCTTCCAGCTGGCCGGTCAGGTATTGGCGGGCACGGCTGTCAGCCAGATTCAGACGGTTCTCGTTGATCAGCATGGTTTGGTGGCGAACCCAGGCTTGCCAGGCTTCTTTGGATACGTTTTCAAAGACGCGTTTACCCAGATCACCCGGGATCGGCGGGAAATCCAGACCTTCAGCTTCTTTGCCCAGTTTGACGCAATGTACGGTTCTACCCATGTTGACTTCCTTTTCTTTCAAATTTACAACAATATTGTTACAGATATTTGACATGTCTCAAGCAATGTTGCGGCGGTTGCCCGCCGCGATACGGCGCTAGAGCGTCTTGAAAAATACTTTGGATCGCCGCTGATAATTGTAGAGATCCTGTTTCTTGGCCGGCAGTTCGCTGACCGGTGCCGGTTCAAATCCCCGCTCGAAGAACCAGTGGGCCGTGCGAGTGGTTAGCACAAACAGTTGCTGCAACCCCAGTTCTCTGGCCCGTTTTTCTACATACGACAGCAACAAGTCACCATAGCCGCTCGAACGGAATGTCGGATCCACCACCAGGCATGCCAGTTCACCGACGTTTTCTTCCGGGAAGGTGTACAGCGCCACACAGCCGACAATGCGGCCATCGTGCTCCAGCACGGCAAAACGGTCGATTTCCTGTTCCAGTAGTTCGCGGCTGCGCTTGACCAGCACGCCTTCGGCTTCTAGCGGCTGGATCAGCTGCAATACGCCACCCACGTCATCAATGCTGGCAGAGCGCAAGCGTTCCAGGCGCTGCCGGGTAATGAGGGTACCGACCCCTTCATGGGTGAATAGTTCCATCAGCAGCGCGCCTTCTACAAAGCGCCCCACCATGTGTACCCGTTCTATGCCTTGTTCGCATGCCTTGATGGCGGCCGGCAGGTAGCAGCCAATGTCATCGAAGACCGACGTGCGTGCACGCAGGAATTTCTTGGCTTCCTGCGAGGTGACTTCCAGACGGACCTCGCCGTCGCTATCTTTCAGGCCGGGTTCGTCCATGAAGAAAATCAGCTTGTCCGCCTTGAGCGCCGTGGCCACGGTGCACGCGGCATCTTCCACCGTCAGGTTGAAGATTTCGCCGGTTGGTGAGTAGCCGATCGGTGAAATCAGGACAATCTCCCCCATGTCCAGACGCCTGCTGATGGTTTCCGTATTGACCTTGCGGACCTCGCCACTGTGCATCATGTCGATGCCGTCACGTACGCCCAGCGGCTGGGCAATCAGGAAGTTACCCCCCGCGACCTGAATGGCCGCATTGGCCATTGGTGTGGCGGCCAGTGCCATGGAGAGCGAGGCTTCGATTTCGGCCCGCACCACGCCGACGGATTCTTTCACACACTGCATGGTCACCGGGTCGGTAATGCGAATGCCGTTATGGTACTGAACCGGCAGTTCCTTGTCGGCCAGACGCTCGTTGACTTGCGGACGCACCCCATGCACCAGGACCAGCCGTACACCCAGGCTGGTGAGCAGGTTGAAGTCGTGCGTCATGGTGGCAAACTGGCCACCCGCCACCACATCTCCGCCGAACGCCACCACAAATGTTCGTCCTCGGAAAGCGCGGATATACGGTGCGGCTTCACGAAACCAATGGACAAACGGGGCGGGGGATTCCGACCGGGTCATGCGGGGTTCTCCTTGTCAGTTAACAGTGACTGCGTTGTTAGTGGCCAATGCCGCATTGTAGCGTATTGGCTGAATGGAATCGGGTTCAGGCGTGGCGGGATGGCCAAATCCTGATATGCCTCAAAAATCTCCCCACAGGGTTTGCAGGGCGGCCAATGCTGCCAGGGCGGCCGTTTCGGTGCGCAGCACGCGCGGTCCCAGTGTCAGTGTTTGCCAGCCACGGGCAAGCGCTTCCTGATGTTCCTCCTCGGTCAGCCCGCCTTCAGGTCCCGCCAGCAGGCACGCTTGCTGATGTCGCGGCAGGTCTTGCAAGCGCTGCTGGCTACCCGGCATCAGGATCAGGCCCGGCGCATCGGCATCGGTCTTGTGCTGGTGAATCCACGACAGATAAGGTTGGGCCTCACGCACTTCCGGAATGGTATTGCGGCCACATTGCTCGCAGGCCGCAATGACCACCTGACGCCAGTGCTCATGCTTTTTGGCCCAGCGGTCTGCCGGCAGTTTCACGATGCTGCGGCGGGTCATCAGCGGCTGGATATATGCAACGCCCAGCTCCACCGCCTTCTGTAGCGTGTAATCCATCCGGTCGCCACTGGAAATGCCCTGTGCCAACCCGACTTGCAGCAGGGATTCTCGTTCCAACAGCAGATGCTCGCCAATAAGGACTTCGCTGGCCTTGTTGCCCACCGACACGACTTCTGCGGCGTATTCGCCGCCTTGTCCGTTAAAGAGGCGTATTTCATCACCCGGCGAGAGTCGCAGCACTTGAACGTGCCGGTGAACCTGATCAGGCAAACGCAATGTAGCGCCAGGGGTGAGGACAAGGTCGCAATAGAAACGAGGCATGGCAGATGAGGGTATGAGAAGTCAAATATCCTGCCAGTATAAGGCAGTATCGCGCGCATCGAAAAACCTTTCTTGGATTTCCCGCCTGACAAAGGCGGCCAGCAGGGGAGATTGGCGCGTACAGTAGGCGGTGCGTGTGTCGGCCCCATGCTGGTAAAGGAATAAATTTGGGGTGCAATGCAATATTTTTAATGAAATAAGGTACTATTGTTGATATGAATACGGATGACATGACGGCAGGTTTCTTGCCGGCCAACTGTCGCGCAATTAGAACAACACTCTGTATAACGACCGGTCCATATGACTGACAACGTCCGACAGATAGGCTCCCCTTCCCCCCTGATATCGCCTTTTGTCTGTTTTGTCTTGAGGAAATATTAGGCATGATTGCCCCAGAACGTTATTTGCCCGCGGTATGCCAACTGGTGCGCGAAGTCGCGCATCGTGAAATCATGCCCCGTTTTTTGACGACCGATTACGCCAAGAAAATCGACGGCAGCCTGCTGACCGAGGCCGATATTGCCGCCCAGAATGCGCTGATCGAAGGCCTGAGCCGGATCATTCCTTTTCCGGTGCTGGGCGAGGAAATGACCAAGGAAGAGCAGCAGCGTCTGTGGCAGGCGGGCGGGTCGGGGCTATGGTGTATCGATCCGATTGACGGCACCACCAACTTTATCCACGGCTTACCGTACTTTGCGACCTCAATTGCCCTGCTGCAGAATGGCAAAACCGTGCTGGGCGTAATTTATAATCCCGTTACCGATGAGCTGTTTGCGGCAGCCAAGGGTCATGGAGCTACGCTCAACGGCAAGTCGTTGCCGCTCAAGAAACACGTGCCGCGCATGAGCGATGCCATTGCCGGGGTAGAGATCAAATGGCTGGCCGGTAAACTGCCGGCACGCCTGATGAGCGTTTCCCCTTACGGCAGCCAGCGCAACATGGGGGCTTCCACCCTGGACTGGTGTTACACCGCGGCCGGTCGATTCGACCTCTATCTGCATGGCGGACAGAAGCTGTGGGATTACGCGGCAGGCAACCTGATTCTGGAAGAAGCGGGCGGCTGCATGTCTACCCTCACGGAAGACAACTTCTGGTGTGATCAGGTGTGGACGCGCTCGGTAGTGGCGGCGCTGAATCCGGACCTGTTTGCGGTCTGGAAGAAGTGGGTCTGGGCCAACCGCTAAACAAATCTGCGCCTCTCTTTTGCCTTGGTTTGACCGTTTTGATGAACCGGGGATTGGTTACGCTGTCCGCCGGGGTCACAATGTCTGTTCGACAATACACGGCAAGCGAGAGACGACATGAAGAAATCCCTGTGGTTGACCATCGGCCTGATGCTGGCCGGTCTGGCGCATGCAGAAGAGTATCAATGCAAGGTGTACTGCACCGAGCCGTCCGGATCAACCTATGTGACGGTTGAGGCTGACAGCGACGATGACGCTGCGCAAATCGTCGACAAGGCATCAGACCAGATTTGTCAGGAGGCCGGGTTCTCGGCCTCGACATCCTCCACCATGAGTGCATCCCAGTGCCAGTAACCGGTGCCTGAAACCCCATCAATGAAAAACGCCCGTCTCATCACCATGAGACGGGCGTTTTTCATGCAAGTCCGGCAGGCCAAGACTTACTGTTTGTTGCGTACCTTGGCAATCAGCTGTTCCAGTACCTTGTACAGGTCTGCTTCGCTGCCGGCATCTGCCACCGAGGTCATGTATTTGCCACCGACCACAAAGGTTGGCACGGCATTGATGCCGTAGTCACGGGTGTACTGTGGTGACAGGCGGGCATAAGTTTGGGAAGAGAAAGACTTGTAGGTCTTCATGAAGTTCTTGGCGTTGATGCCTGGCTGTTTGGCAATCCAGTCATTGAGCACGCTTTCGTCACGCAGCTCGACATTGTCCTTGTGAATGGCGTTGAAGATTGGCATGTTCAGTTTGTCATCCAGCTTCAGGGTCTGAACAGTTGCGTACAGCTGGGCGTGAACCTGCATGCCGCTATTCCAGGCAGCATGGATGCGACGGAACTGCACGTCAGCTGGCAGCTTCTTCACCCAAGTCTCCAGTGAAGGTTCCAGATGGTAGCAGTGCGGGCAGCCGTACCAGAAGAATTCGATCACTTCCACTTTACCCGGTGTTTGTACCGGCATAGGCTTTGGCAGGGCTTGCCATTGTGCGGCTTGCGCAACACTGGCCCCAAGCAAGACGGCTGCACCCAAAAGAAGACGTTTAAACCAGCGTTGCATAATACTTGTCCTTATATTGAATATAAACCACAGACCACGGGTGGCGGCCTGTAGTTCCCTGATGGTCCTACTTAAGATTGATCACTGACGGGTTAATGCCATTCTGCTGCAGTAGCGCTTTCACTTTGTCAGCTTCTTCCGGCGTGTTGAACGGGCCGACCATCACCCGGTGCCACAATCCTTTGCCGGCAATATCCTTGGAGCGAACCGTGGCCTCTACACCAAGAATGGCCAGTTTGGCTTTCAGATTATCGGCGTCGGTCTCATTCTGGAATGACCCCACCTGAAAAATCGATTTGGCGGGCCTGACGTCTGCCGGTTTGTCGGCTGCAGGCTGATCCGTGCGGGCATCGGTTTTGTCTGCTTTGGCCGGTGCCGGGTTGTCTGCGGGGGCTGGTGCTGCTTTGTCCGCGGGTTTGGCGGGAGCATCCGTGCCTGGCAGAATGTCAAAGAAGTCATATTTGCCTTTGGTGCCGCTGGCGGGGACATCTTCAGGCGCATCGCCATTGCTGACGCCGTTGGCATTCGGTTTGGGCAGGGCGGATGCCGTTGGTTCGGGTTGCTTGAGTCCCGGCGTTGGTGAGAGCATCATCTTCTTGTTGACGAAGTAAACTACCCCAACCGAAATAATGACCCCCAGTATCAGGCCGATAACGATCCCGGTAAACAGGCCGCCTCCACCTTGCTTGTTGCCTGCGTTTCCACCCGGTTTGACCCTGGGGCTATTCTTATGATCCCGGCTCATCGCCACTCCACACTGATGCTTGGTTCAAATGCAACTGACAAATATTCAAATTTCAAGTTATTCCGGATATTACACCACATGCCTGGCCCATGACATCTTGTAGCGCATGAAAGGTCGCCGACACCAGATGGCCCGCTTCTTCATGGCTCAGACAATAGGGCGGCATCCAGTACACGGTATTGCCCATCGGGCGCAGCAGCAGCTCCCGTTTCAGCCCGGCCGCAAACAGCTGCTGGGCAAAGCCGATGGGTGCGTCTTCTACTTCAAAGGCCCAGATCATCCCGGCACCGGTGGTACCCGCCTGGCGGAAATCGCGCACATACGGCAATGCTTTCAGGGCGGCGGCCAACGTGTTGATATGGTCCGCCGTGGCCCGGTTTCGTGCCAGAACGTCGTCCTGATCAAACAGGTCCAGTGTGGCCAGTGCCGCACTGCATGCCAGCGGGTTGCCAGTATACGAGTGCGAGTGCAAAAAGCCTTTGGTCACCTCATCATGATAGAACGCTTGATAGACCGAATCGGTGCACATCACCACCGATAATGGCAGGAACCCGCCAGTAATGCCTTTGGAAAGGCAGATCAGGTCTGGCCAGATGCCAGCCTGCTCGCAGGCAAAAAAACTGCCGGTGCGGCCAAAGCCAACGGCAATTTCGTCACAAATCAGATGTACCTGATACTGGTCACATAGTTCGCGGGCCCGGCGCAGATACTGGGGCGAGTACATCGCCATGCCAGCGGCCCCTTGCACCAGCGGCTCCACAATCAGTGCGGCGGTAGTGGCATGGTGTGCGGCCAGATGGGCTTCCAGCGCTGCAGCGGCCTTGGCCGCCTGCATGTCAGCATTTTCATGTACACCGGCCTTGCGGGTGTCTGGCGACGGCACTTCGGCCGAAGGTTTTACCAGAGCAGCGTAGGTATCTTTGAAAATGGCCACATCCGTGACAGACAGCGAACCAATGGTTTCGCCGTGGTAGCTGTCGGACAAGTGGATAAACCCGGTTTTCTCCGGTTTGCCGGTATTGCGCCAATAATGAAAACTCATCTTCAAGGCAATTTCGGTGGCCGATGCGCCGTCAGACCCATAAAACGCATGCCCAAGTGTGCCGCCGGTACGTGCCGACAACCGTTCTGATAGTTCAATCACCGGGGCGTGGGTAAAACCGGCGAGCATCACATGTTCCAGCTGGTCCAGTTGTGCCTTGATGCGGGTTTTGATGTGCGGATGCCCATGTCCGAACAGGTTGACCCACCAGCTGGATACCGAATCCAGGTACCGATTGCCTTCAAAGTCGTACAGCCAGGCGCCTTCGCCTTTGGCTATCGGAATCAGCGGAAAGGTTTCGTGGCGCTTCATCTGGGTACAAGGATGCCAGACCGCTTTCAGGCTACGGTCAATCCACGTGTTATTTTGCATATCGGAATCGTCTTTGAAATTGAGGCTGTGCAGGTGAGGGGCGATACAGCTTTAGCTCCCCATCCGCATTAGCTTTTGTCGGACAGGATTGCCTCGGTCAGTTTTTCCCGCAGACCGGCTGGCATGCTGAACGTGTTTCTGTCCCAGCCTTCCAGTGTCAATACTCGGTCCAGGCAGGCTTCCAGCTCTGCGTGGGCCAGGGCGGTAGACTGGGCGATTTCCTGGTGTACTTTACCTTCGGTATCCAGCAGGCTGGGTTTGGACATGCAGCTTAGCTGGTAATCAAATACCTGCCGGAGGTGCCCTAAGGCTTCACAGACTTGCGCAGGGCAGGCGCATTGGTAGATGAGCGCTTCTTCGCGGATACGCGCCAGTGCGTCATCAGAAAACTGTTTGTTTAACATAGGGTTGTCTCCTTGGCGGCGTGTCTGCCAACCGGTGTCTCATTCAGGAAAAGCACAGGCCAGCATGCGTTTGCTGGAAAACTGACGGGTTTCCCTACTGATCGGATCTTCAAATGTAATGGAGCGGGCCAGGAGTTGCAATGGGTGATCAAAATCCTCGCCCTTGTCTGGCAATACCCGAGGGTAAAACGGGTCGTTCAGGATGGGGATACCCAGGCCGGCCAGATGTACGCGCAACTGGTGTTTGCGGCCGGTGTGGGGTTCCAGCTGGTACAGCGCCAGATTCCCCATCCGGCGCATCAGCGAGATGCGCGTTTCGCTGTTGGGTTCCCCCTGTACTTCCTTCATGGTGAAGAAGGCATCTCCAGCTACCATCAGGCTACGGTGTACCAGCGGCAAGGCCAGATCGTCCCGAAACGGTGCGACGGCTTCATAGGTCTTGGCGATCGTGCGGCGCTCGAACAGGGTTTGATACGCCCCGCGGCTGGCCGGATTCAGGCAGAACAGCACCACCCCGGCCGTTTCCCGGTCCAGCCGGTGAATGGGGGTGAGCTGCGGCAAATCCAGCTGCTTGCGCAAGCGAATCAGCAGGGTTTCCTGCAGGTAGCGACCGGACGGGATCATCGGCAGAAAATGCGGCTTGTCGACCACCAGCAAATGTTCGTCCCGGAACAGTACCTCGGCTTCAAACGGGATAGGGTGTTCCGCCTCTACCTCGCGGTAATACCAGATACGGCTGCCGGTCCGGTAGGGTGTGTGCGGGGTGATCGCCTGCCCATGCTCGTCAACCAGCTCCTGTTTTTGCATGCGCATGCGCAGCGTTTCCTCGCCGACATGCGGAAAACGCTGTACCAGAAACGTGAACAGGTCTGGCCACTGGCCTTCGGGCAGCCACAAATAACTCGGGGCAATACCGTCACGGATGGGAAGAGGAGCTTTCAAGGTTGGACTTTGATCGGGGGTTACAGGCTTCAATAGTTGCCATTCTAATCCAATCCGCTGCCGGATGCTGAACCTGCAGGCAGTTTGGTGTCTGAAAACGCCGTTTTCAGGGCAATTTGCGCTATAAACAAAAATTCTTTACATATCCCCTCTTGAAAAGCATGGACCCCACCCATATCATTAGCACTCGCAAGGGTTGAGTGCCAAAATCGTTGGTGCCCCCGAGAACACTAATCGCTAACGAGCGTTTTTTCTCGTTTATCATCAAGGAGTTATTATATGAAGATTCGTCCGTTGCACGACCGTGTGATCGTTAAACGTCTGGAAGCCGAAGAGAAAACCTCCTCTGGTATCGTATTGCCAGGCAATGCTGCAGAAAAACCTGACATGGGTGAAGTGCTGGCTGTTGGCGCAGGCAAAATCCAGGAAAACGGCTCTGTCCGTGCGATGACCCTGAAAGTGGGCGACAAAGTGATTTTCGGCAAATACAGCGGCCAGTCTGTCAAGGTTGACGGCGAAGAACTGCTGGTAATGCGCGAAGAAGACGTAATGGGCGTTGTTGAAGGCTAATCTGCCTCCCCTCATTACAACCGGATTTTAACGAATACATATTTGGAGTTAAGCAAACATGGCTGCAAAACAAGTCAAGTTTCATGATGATGCACGTTCTAAAATGGTGGCTGGCGTAAACATTCTGGCCGATGCTGTTAAAGTGACCCTGGGCCCTAAAGGCCGTAACGTGGTGCTGGACCGTTCTTTCGGTGCACCTACCATCACTAAAGACGGTGTGTCTGTTGCCAAAGAAATCGAACTGAAAGACAAGTTCGAAAACATGGGCGCTCAGCTGGTGAAAGAAGTGGCTTCCAAGACTTCTGACGTTGCAGGTGACGGTACCACTACCGCTACCGTACTGGCACAAGCCATTCTGCAAGAAGGCATGAAATACGTTACTGCCGGTTTCAACCCGACCGACCTGAAACGCGGTATCGACAAGGCTGTTGTTGCACTGGTTGAAGAACTGCGCAAAATCGCCAAGCCAACCACGACTTCCAAAGAAATCGCTCAAGTTGGTTCTATCTCTGCAAACTCTGATACAGACGTTGGCGAAATCATCGCTACCGCCATGGACAAAGTGGGCAAAGAAGGCGTGATCACCGTTGAAGACGGCAAATCACTGAACAACGAACTGGACGTGGTTGAAGGTATGCAGTTTGACCGTGGCTACCTGTCACCATACTTCATCAACAACCCAGAAAAACAGATCGCTGCACTGGACAATCCGTTCGTGCTGCTGTTCGACAAGAAAATCAGCAACATCCGTGACCTGCTGCCAGTACTGGAGCAAGTGGCCAAGTCTGGCCGTCCACTGCTGATCATCGCAGAAGACGTAGAAGGCGAAGCCCTGGCAACGCTGGTGGTGAACACCATGCGCGGTATCCTGAAAGTGGTTGCTGTTAAAGCACCAGGTTTCGGTGACCGTCGTAAAGCCATGCTGGAAGACATCGCTATCCTGACCGGTGGTGTTGTGATCGCTGAAGAAGTGGGCCTGACCCTGGACAAAGTGACTCTGGACCAACTGGGCCAGGCAAAACGCATCGAAGTGGGCAAAGAACTGACCACCATCATTGATGGCGTGGGTTCTGCCGATGCTATCCAGGCACGCGTTGGCCAGATCGATCGTCAGATCGAAGAATCTACCAGCGACTACGATCGTGAAAAACTGCAAGAGCGCAAAGCCAAACTGGCTGGCGGTGTTGCCGTGATCAAGGTTGGTGCAGCGACCGAAGTTGAAATGAAAGAGAAAAAAGCACGTGTTGAAGATGCATTGCATGCAACCCGCGCTGCTGTTGAAGAAGGTATTGTTGCAGGTGGTGGCGTTGCGCTGCTGCGTGCACGTGCCAACATCGGCAAGGTAGAAACCAGCAACAACGATCAAGAGCAAGGCGTGAAGATTGTGCTGAAAGCCATCGAAGCACCTCTGCGCCAGATCGTTGCCAACGCAGGTGACGAGCCATCTGTCGTCATCGCCAAGGTACTGGAAGGTACCGGTAACTTCGGTTACAACGCGGCTACCGGCGAATACGGCGACATGGTTGCCAGCGGTGTTCTGGATCCAGCAAAAGTTACCCGCTCAGCACTGCAATACGCAGCGTCTGTTGCTGGTCTGATGCTGACCACCGACTGCATGATTGCTGAACTGCCAGAAGACAAGCCAGCAATGCCAGGCGGCATGGGTGGTATGGGCGGCATGGACGGCATGATGTAATTTGCCGGACTACACGTCCCCGGGGTGCGCTTGCGCCCCGGCACAAAAAACCCCGGATCATGGTCCGGGGTTTTTTATTGTGGCACGGCAAATGCCGGTTTGTGCGGCTCAGTTAAACAGGGCTTCCGGCGGGCAGGGTTTGCCAAACAGATAGCCCTGGAACTGTTCGCAGCCGCTTTCGAGCAGGTACTGATGCTGACCGTCCGTTTCAACGCCTTCGGCGATGACATCCATGCCCAGGTTTTTACCCAGTGTCACGATGGTGTTTACAATTGCCCGGTCATTCTTGTCGTTGAAAATGTCCCTGACAAAAGAACGGTCGATTTTGAGCTGCGTAAACGGCAGGTGCTTCAGATAGTTCAGTGACGAATACCCGGTCCCAAAGTCATCCAGTGAGAAACCGATCCCGATCTCTCTGAGACTGTTCATCTTGGTAATGGTCAGGTGGATATCCTTGAGCAGCAGGCTTTCCGTAATTTCCAGTTTTAAGCGGTTCGGATCCGCGTTGTACATCTTCAGTGCTGCAAATACCTGGTCGGTAAATGCCACATCATGAAATTGTCGGGCGCAGATATTGACCGCAACAGTCAGGTGCGCGGTTTCCGGACGTTTCCCCCATTCGGCCAGCTGGCGGCAGGCTGTTTCCAGAATCCATTGGCCCAGCGGGATGATCAAGCCGGTTTCTTCGGCCAGCGGAATGAACTCCATCGGCGGCACCATGCCGTATTTGGGGTGATTCCAGCGGATCAGCGCTTCTACGCCGCTGATGCGCTTATCCGCCTGTACCTGAGGCTGGTAATGCAGTACAAACTGCTTTTCTACCAGGGCTTCACGCAGGTCGGTTTCCATTTCGGCACGTGCCGTGACAATGGTTTGCATGGCGGGGTCGAAAAAGCGGAAGGTGTTCCGACCGGCAGCCTTGGCATGGTACATGGCCAGATCAGCGTGCTTGAGCAGTTCTTCGGCAGACAGCCGTATATGCGAGGATAACAGGCAGATACCGATGCTGGGGGTGCTGTGATGCAGTTCGTTTTTCAACAGGTAGGGCTGATTGAGGGATTCCAGTATTTTCTGGGCCACAATCTCGACTTGTGCCCGTATCGGCAACGTATGGTCGTGCAGTTGTTCCAGCAGAATAATGAACTCGTCACCCCCCAGCCGTGCTACGGTATCGCCCTGGCGGAGTGACTCTGTCAGGCGGCTGGCTACTTGCCTGAGCAGCAAATCGCCTACGTCATGGCCTCGGGTATCATTGATGGTCTTGAAGTTATCCAGGTCAACAAACAACAGGGCTGCGGCCGGTGCCCCCTCTTCCAGATTGATGATGGCCTGCCGCAAGCGGTCGATCAGCAAGCGACGGTTCGGTAACTGGGTGAGCGGATCATAGAAGGCCAGGCTGCGGATTTCCTCTTCTGCCCGTTTGCGTTCGGTAATGTCCAGCAAGGTGTACACGTAGTGCGTGGTGACATCCGCCTCGTTCTTTACCGCCGATAGGGTCAGCCCAATCGGGAATTCCTCGCCGTTCTTCCTGTGGGTCCATAATTCTCCCTGCCAGGTGCCAGTACTGGCCACGGCGGCCAGAATCGACACCGGTTCATCGGGTTCGGTTGCGTCGACATGGAACAGATGCGGCGGGTGACCCACCACGTCTTCTGCCGTAAAGCCGGTAATGCGGGTAAACGCGCTGTTCACCCGCAAAATCACCAGATGGGCATCTGTAATCACGATCCCTTCCTGGGATTCAAATGCGGTTGCCGCAATACGCAGTTCTTCTTCCTGTTGCATCGTCTTCAGGCGGGCGGCCTCAACGGCGGTATAGGCGGCGGCATTATCGAGCGCAATGGCGCCATACGCGCACATGGTCCGGAAAATCGCCCGTTCCCGTTCGCCGTATGCATACGCGCGCTGCGACTGTACCGTCATGACCCCGAGCAGCCGGTCCCCGACCTCCAGTGGCGAAAACAGCATGCTGAGTGTTTCCACGGTACCTGGCGTGGTTTTCAGGTTAGAGTCGCTCGGCTTGTTGTGAATGATGATTTCCTGCCGTTCGCGGGCGCAGCGTGCGGTGAGCGAGATGGGGTCATCAATCTTGAAAGTGGTACGGGGATAGGGCTTGCCATTATCCACTCCGAATGCGACCGTGAGCGAGTCGCCCGCCGGGTCGACCAGACAGATCACGAAGGAAGTCGTATCCAGCAAACCATCGGCATGGCCTTTCAGGGTAGAAAACACCGCATTGGCATCCAGACTGGCGGTAATTTCCTGGCCGATATGCCCGAGTGTTTCCAGGGTCGTGTTGGTTTCCTGCAGCGTCTGTGCCAACTTTTTGTGGTACTCGGCATCCGAACGGGCTTCTTCTACATGCTTGCGGGTTTCCATGGCCAGCGCGCGTTTCTGCGCATCGGCAATTTTGCTGGACTCTCTGGCCGCTACCGACATCAGGTAAGACTGATAAGCCGACTGGTAATCGTGACAGGTGGCGTACGTCTTGGCCAGCTGGTGGTACAGGTCTTCCGGAATGTTGTAGCCACTCAGGTTTTCGGCCATTTTGACGGCCTGGTGCAGATAGTGCAACGAAGCCGTCGGAGCATCGCTGCCCTCTGGGCTGGCGGTTTGCATATGCTCGCAAACCTCAGCCATGACCCGAAGTGACTTGATCTGCTCGCTGATGTTGCCTTTAGACGCAGCCAGTTCGATGGCATTCTGCGCACTCTGGTAAGCAAGATCCGGGTGCCCCGTCCGCAGCAGCGCCTGTGCCTTGCCCCGATGGACTTTCATCAGCAGGTCGGCATCTTTATACCAGCTGATGCTTTGCGTCAGCTGGTCAAACCATTGTAACGCCTCTGCCTCATCCGACATGTCCAGCGCCAGCTGACCCAGATTGACCTGCACCAGTTCGTGGTTATGCGAGCCAGCCATCCCCTTCATGTTGGAGAGTGCCTCGGTCAGGAAGCGCTTGGCTTCTTCAAAGCGCCCCAACAGACGCAAGACATCGCCGACTTGCAGCAGACAAATGCCGATGATGCCCGGCCAATTGGCCGAACGGGCAATGGACAGGGCCCGTTCACCCCATAACAGGGCGGTGTCCAGGTCGCCAAGCGTGGCAAATTCCTCGGCTGCATTGGCGGCGCAGACAATCGCCTGCCGGATTTGCCCCGTATCGATACCAGTGTGGTGGGCATCCAGATCAAACTTGATGGCTGCCGCCGGGTCATCGGTAAACGCCGAGGCGTTGGCGTTAGCGACCGAGATCCAGGTTTGCACTGCTTCGTGATAGTGTGACGGGTCAGAAAAACGGGTATCCAGTTCATGCCTGACCATCGCGGGGTCGTTAAAGGCCAGTTGGGCCAGGTGCCAGGCTTCCGCCAGTGCAATTCGGGTCGTGTCGCCCGATTGGGCAAAGAACGACTTGGCCCGGGCCAGACATTGATCGGTTTTCGGCTGGTCGCCTCGGTCGATATAGAGCTGGGTCAACAGCCAGTAGGCATCTCCCAGCCCAATGGCGTCCCCTATCGCTTCGTAGCCTTTCACTGCGGCGGTCAGCGTTTGTTCTGCCTCATCCAGCCTTGCAAACAGCAGGTGAATGGCCCCCTTCACCAGAGTCAGACGAATGCCATAGCCCTTACGGTCTATCGAGCCCACAGGCAACTGGCGTAACAGGGCTTCTGCTTCGTCCGCAAAAGCCAAGGCTTTATGACAGTCACGCTGGTGATGAAACCATGCCAACGCCGTCAGTACATGAATTCGTTCGGCACCCTCTAAGCGGGTTAAAAAGACTTCTTGCGCCACAACATTGTCGTTGAGCACAAAAATGGGGATATACGAGCCGGCATATTTTTGTAATGTTTTCATGCTGCTTCAATCTCGCTAGAAGCCTCATTATAGACATAAATCCAGAGAGATTTTCTGCAAAAAAGACAAGGGCCGGATGAATCCGGCCCTTGTCTGGTACAGTCTTTTGCAACGTACTGATTAGTCTCGACTATTACCGGTCAGTGACAAAATCAGGAACAGCAGGTTCTGGAACAGGTTGTAGATATCCAGATAAATGGCCAGCGCGGCAGAGATATAGTTAGTCTCGCCACCATTCACTACACGGCTTACATCAAACAGGATATACAGGCTGAACACCACTACCATGGCAGCAGAAATGGTCAGCGACAGGGCCGGAATCTTCAGCCAGATATTGGCCAGGCTGGCGACAATGGCGACGATCAGGCCAATGAACAGGAACTTGCCCAAAAAGCTGAAATCCTTTTTGGTCACGGTGGCCAGGGTCGACAACGCCAGGAAGGTCACGCCTGTGCCGCCGGCAGCCAGTGCGATGCTTTGTGCACCGTTCGGAAAGCGCAAGGCAAACTGCAGCAACTGGGACAGCCACAAGCCCATGAAGAACGTAAAGCCCAGCAAGACCACTACGCCCATGGCAGTATGTTTGGTGCGTTCAATCAAGAACATGGAACCGAAAGCAACGCCCATGAAAACCAGCAGGCCAGCCATGGGTGACAGGCCAAAATGCATTTGAATACCCAGCAAGGCACCGGCTACGGTTGGCAGCATGGACAAGCCCAGCAGCCAGTAGGTATTACGCAGCACTTTGTTGCGGCTGGCAACATCCAGTGAGCCGACACGGCTGGCCGGAATGTCATATGTTTGCATCTTGCGATCTCCTCAAAAATACAGATTGCGGTTAAATCCAACCGCCATGTGACTAAGAGTAACTGTAGTCGGATAAAGTTTCCAGTATTTGCTGCAAACGGCAGGTAAATGCTTATGCGGTCTGGAATACCCGAGTCTGGTTTCGTCCCAGTTTTTTCGCCTGGTATAGCGCACGGTCTGCCTGGTTCAATAATTCATCCAAAGTCACCGTTTGCGTATCCAGCGTGGTCAGCCCTATCGATACCGTCAGTTTGATATCTGAGGGCAAACCCTCGGTTTTCAACATGGCAAACCCGGTTCTGATCCTTTCCGCAATTTCCTGCGCCTCGGTCGACGACGTATCGGGCAATAAAATGGCAAATTCCTCGCCGCCTATCCGGGCAATGACGTCCTGGTCGCGTAACGAGATGCGGAAATATGCTGCTACTGCAGTCAGTACCTGATCCCCCGCCTGATGGCCGTACTGGTCATTAATGGATTTAAAATAATCAATATCCAGATACAAGAGGGAAAGTGACCGGTTGCTGCGCATTTGCCGGCTGATCTCTGCCTCGGCCAGGGTCCGGAAGTACCGGCGGTTGGCCAGACCGGTCAGGCTATCGGTGGTGGCCTGTTTTTCCAGCGCGTCTTGCGTCTGGTGATACTCAATGGCAATGCTGGTCAGGCTCGCAGCAAATTCGATGGATTCAAGGTCATCCTGCGTCGGGCTACAGGGCAGTGCATGGTAAATGGCAAAGGTACCCAGCACCCTTCCTCTGGAAGAAATCACCGGTTGAGACCAGCAGGCACCCAAACCGGCATTGGCTGCCAGGGTCTTGTAGTTGGCCCAATGTTCATGGGTCTGGATGTCTTCCACGATCACGCGCATGCCGGTAGCGGCTGCGGTACCGCAAGAACCCAAGCCAACGGCAATCGGCAAGCCATGAACAACCTGGTTATAAAAATCTGGCAAATTAGGTGCTGCGCCGGTCAGCAGATGTGTGTTGTCATCCGATACTAGCAAGATAGAGCACTGACGGCTGGGCTCTTCCGTCTCCAGACTTTCCACTACCGTCAGCAGGATTTTCTCCAGTGGTTCGTGCCGAGCGATCATTTCCAGAATGTTCAACCGGGCCATGCCACGCTGCCTAGATAACCAGCGTTCGGTAATGTCCCGGCCGACACCAATTACCCCCATGATCTGGTGGTTTTCATCGTAATAAGGCGTTTTGATATTTTCGATCAGGACCCGCCGACCATCCTTGAAGACATGCCAGCCTTCTGTCTTTAGCTGCTCGCCACTCTCCATGACCAGCTGGTCTTGCGCCTGGTACTCTCCGGCCTTGCCATCATCCACAACCTCATTATCATGCCGGCCAATGAGCTCTGCTTCAGACTTGCCGATAAACAATTCGAAAGCCCTGTTGCAACCGAGGTATCGGCTGTTTTTATCCTTGAAAAAAATCAGGTCGGGTATGGAGTCAATCAGACTCCGCAAGAAAAGGTTCTTAGACATTATTACCAATGCATTGTAGGGTGGGCATGCCGTATGGCCTCATCTTCAGCATAGAATCACAATGGGGCTTATGCAAGGGCAACCCCGGGCCGGTTTGCGTATATCGACGATTTTTTTGTGCCCTGCACCAAAGGGGGTGACGGAAAATTGCACAAGTTTTCCAGAAGCACTAGCTTTTATAAAAAAAAGCGTGTACTATTCGCACCTCTGTTGGTTAACACTGACAGAGCACAATTTAAATGGAAGCGTGGCAGAGCTGGTTTAATGCACCGGTCTTGAAAACCGACGGAGATTAACGTCTCCCGTGAGTTCGAATCTCACCGCTTCCGCCAAGATTGACGAAAAAGCCCTGAGAAATCAGGGCTTTTTTGTTTTCTAGCGCGGGTAATTAACGGCAACGCCATTGCAAATGGCGTGTGTATGGTTTTTGTCCGGAACACACCTCGTGCAATCCTTCTTCGTTCCCTTCTTTAGGATTCATGTCTAACCGCCATGCCAACAAGAAAATGAACCTCTTTGGTATCTCGTCCATCGCGCGGTATTACGTCTAAGCTTACTTGTCTTGGCGGCAGACCGTCTGGTATCAGGTCACACCCGGTTGATCATCATGCAAGGACGAATGGATTGATTATTATAGAACAATCGTTCTATAATAATCACATGAGAATTCTCCCCTTATGTATCCCGGCATCCCTTACGTTCCTCCCGCTGATTGGTCAGGTTCGGGCCGGTTTTCCATCGCCAGCGACAGAATATGAAGAGTCCCCTCTGAATATTCACCAGTGGCTGGTCCGGCATGAAGCGGCCACTTTCTTGCTGCGCTATGGCGGTGCGACGCTGGAAGCAGAACACATTTGTACCGGAGACGTGCTGGTGGTAGACCGCTCGCTGACGCCGGCGGTTGGAGACATGATTGTGGCCGTCTTGCACGGTGAAATGCGCGTGTTTACCTGGCGGGGCAAGACAAATCGTCATGAGGGCGAGGGCTGGCTGGTATGGGGGGTGATTACCGGCATTGCGCGTAAACGCCATCATCCCTAGCATCCTTGTTGGGCAGGGAGTAAGCCATGTTTGCACTGGTCGATTGCAATAACTTTTATGCGTCTTGCGAGCGGGTGTTTCGCCCGGACCTGGAGGGCCGGCCGATTGTTGTTTTGTCTAACAACGATGGCTGTGTCATTGCACGCAGCAAAGAGGCCAAGCAGCTAGGTATCCCGATGGGGGCACCCTTTTATCAGTACCGGGATCAACTGTACAAGCAACGAATTGCCGTGTTTTCCAGCAATTATGCGCTGTACGGAGACATGAGCAAGCGAGTCATGCACCTGCTTGCCGGGTTTGTACCCGATCAGGAAATCTACAGTATTGATGAATGCTTCCTGCAACTGGCAGGTTATCCGGCACCAGAGGCACTGGTCCGACAAATGCAGCAGCAGGTCAAACGCCAGACCGGTATTCCCGTCAGTATCGGTATAGGTTCCACCAAGACGCTGGCCAAGCTCGCCAACCATATTGCCAAGCAGTTTCCGGATACCCAGGGTATTTTCAGCTTCAGCCATTGCCCGTCACTGGGCATTCACAGCTACTTGTCCCGGTTGCCGGTCGGTGAGGTCTGGGGTATCGGTTTCAGGATGCAACGCAAACTGGAAGCGCTGGGTATTCATACCGCACTGGATCTCAAGCTTGCCGATCCGGAAGCAATGCGGCGCAAGTTTTCCATTGTCATCGAGCGCATTGTCAGAGAGTTGAACGGAGAAATGTGCATCGAGCTGGAGGATGTTGCCGACCCCAAAAAGCAAATCATGTCGACCCGATCGTTTAGCCAATCCTTGAGTGACCTGCCCGGGTTGCAGGCCGCTATCAGTTACCATGTCAGGCATGCCACCAAAAAACTACGGCAGCAGCATAGTCTGGCACACGGCTTGGTCGTCATGATACGTACCAACCGGTTTCGGGCGGAAGCCGGAGCCTATTATGTGTCCAGTACCCAACACTTCGACCTGCCAACAGATGACCCTATCCAGATCACCCAATACGCCATGCGCACACTGGCAGCCGCGTACCGCCCTGAGTTTGCATATCACAAGGCCGGTGTGATCCTGTTTTGCCTGCAACCCAAAATCAGCCGCCAACCAGACCTTTTCACAGACCAAAACCCCAAAAAAGAAGCATTATTCCAGACGGTGGACCAGATCAACCAGCGCTTTGGATGTGACACGCTAAAAACTGCCTTTGAAGCCGGTAAAACACACTGGAAAATGCGCCAGCACCTTCGCTCCCCACGCTATACCACCAGTTGGGAGGAGTTATATGAAGTGGCATAAAGAGATTGCATCCCCATGTCTACCCAGCATCTAACCGAGATGGCTACACCGGATTACCGTATCCCTTAAGCCGGAATTCGACGGTTATTTCCCTCCCACATCCTGCAAATCATAAGACATGTTTACCGCAGTTTCTTACAATGCGCATTTTTGATTTGCTCAACGGGTTTGTATTTCGTAAACGCATAATATTGCACGCTAAAATCGCCATGTGCGGTTGATGCTCTATCGGTATATGCATTCACATATATTTTTCGGGAAGCAGGCAAAGAGACTTCAATAAACAGAGGGGCATCTTCCTCTATTGAATAGCTTTCACATTGATCCGCAATCACCATCATCGTAGATGAAGGCAGGTTTGACTGAATCACGTCAACAATCTTTGGATATCTGGTTTTTCCTCTGAGCGGTATATCGAGCTTTATTTCTGCCGGATTGGTTTTATTGCCTTCAATAGAAAGGTTAGCCAGAGTATGTCCATCACGCATCCTGAAATGGCCAATTTGACGTGAAACGCCATCATCAGATGTTGTTTTAGGGGCCTTTGTTTGAAATTGAATGGATTGTATTTTGCTGTAGTCAGTCCATTCCACACCCTCCGACAGCAAGGTAAGCGTATTTTCAAGTGTGTTTTTGTCTACAGGCAGGCTGGCTGCTTGGGCATGTGCAAGACATGTAGACAAAAGTATGCCAGCCGTAAAGTAGATAAAATTGCCTAGCCATTTCCTATGAAGATGCATTTTTATGTATCCTGATTTTTTGGGGGTAGTAAATCATCGTGAATGGTTGTACGTAATTGTTTTTGTATGACTAATTTATTCGCGGTAGGAGCATTTGCCCTTTGACCAGATGACACATTGCACTTCAGGATTTTCTGTTTGGCATGCAGCAATGGCATTTCTGTTGGCAGCATCAGGAGTAGCACCAATGGCACCATAGACAAGTTCTGGCCTGCCTGGCTTATACAGAGGCACAGAAGTAGCACCACAGGTATTTTTATAGCTGATAATGATTTTGCATCCGGATCGGTTGCAAGATTCTAGTGCTCCTGCTTCTGCATTTTGAAGAGTTTGGTAATTATCAGAATGTCCACCGCCATTGCCATTAAGTAAATCAGCTGCGATGGCACCATAGTAGTCGCGAGGTTGGTGTTGCTTGAGAGTATCTTGCCCTGGGTAGTAGTTTGCTCCACCACCACTTTGGCATATACCAAGTTCAGCATTGAAATAGCCATCGTCGCATAGGCTATCTGCAAAACAGGATAGGTTGATTAGGTAGAGCAAAAGGCTAATGAACGGGAATTTCATCATCAAGTCCGACTTATTCGAGGTAGGAGCAAGCAGCTTTTGTCCAAATGACGCAACGAACATTTGAATTTGCTTCTTTGCATTTGGAGATGGCATTAAGACTCGCTGCCCCTGGGGTTTCGCCTATGGCGCCATAAATAAGACCTTGTACATCCGGGGTGTACAGAGGAACCGCGGTAGCAGCACACGTGTTTTTGTAGCTGATGATAATTTGACACTCTTTCAGACCGCAGAAATTAAGAGCTGAGATTTCTGCGGCATTGCTGGTCCGATAGTTAAATGAATGTCCGTCACTTTTGCCATTGACCACATCGGCGGCGATGGCTCCATAGTAGTCGCGGGGTTGATACGTTCTGGCAGTTTTTTGCCCAGGGTAGTAGTTTGCGCCCCCGCCACTTTGGCATATGCCAAGTTCAGCATTGAAATAGCCATCACCACACAAACTATCTGCAAAACAGTATGAGCTGATTAAACAGAACAAAAAACTGCAGATCGAGTATTTCATTACCAAGTCCAAACTTATTCACGATAGGAGCATTTTCCTTTAGACCACATCAGACATTGCACGCCAGGATTAAGGTGCTCACATTCGGTAAAGGCATTTTGTTCAGCTTCTGCGGGGGTGTTGCCAACGCCACCAACCACGTGATTAGGACTACCGATTGGTGTTTTTGCAGCTACCATAGAGCCACAGGCATTTTTATAGCTGATGATAATCTGGCAGCCAGACAGGCCACATGTTTCTAATGCGCCAGATTGTGCTGCACCCTGTGCTTGAAAGTTATCGGCATGACCACTGCTTTTGCCGTCTACAACATCGGCTGCAATAGCACCATAGTAGTCACGGGGTTGGCTTTGTAGAACAGAGCCAGCTGGATGGGGTACATGTGAACCATCTGGGTAGTAGCAAATGCCATCAAGAATGTTAATTTGCCCACTTCCTGGGCAGTACGCATCCGCAAAAGCAATATGGGTAAACATACAGAGTAATAAAGTAATCTGTTTCATATTCATGCCTTTATAGGGGAAGGAGTGGAAGTTGGGGGACTGTTGCCCCTTGCATTGCCAAGCTGGCCCGAGGAGAGGTTTGAATCACCGGCAGGCTGTACCGTAGTACCGATTTTCTCAATAGCACTCTGAAATAAGCGTTGATAGCCGGACATACCAGGCGCTGCACTAGTATCTGCATGCTTGCTGGCCGATGCTTTGTTGTTAGTTGAAATAGTGCTATGGCTTCCTGTTGGGTCTCCACCAGAATTTGGTTGATCGGCTGTTTTTCCTGGCGATCCTGCTACATCACCACCTTTTCCCCCTCCATTGAAGAGGCTATACCCCGAAAAACTTCCCCCAACCGTCGAATTAAAAAACTTCATCGTCATCGGGGGGACGGTGACCAGTAGTGTGGTCATGAGCAGGCCGATGCCGCCTTGCATTAAGGCAGTCTGCGACATGGAGGTGTAGCCGCCAGCACCACCGGCAAAGAGGCCGGCGATGGCGTTGCCGATATCTGCCAGGATAATGGCTTGTGCGTATTTTTCCGTGATTTCCAGCGCCCATCCAGAGACAATGGCGAGAATGGCCATGCTGAACAGGACGCCAAAGCAGTATTGGAGCCAGTTCCAGAAGATGCTGGCGGTTTTGTCGGTGAGCAGGCACAGGATGGAGAGCGGGCCAAAAATGATGCCCAGCGACAGGGCGATCTGGTTGAGCAGGCTCAGGGTGCCACCGACGATGGCGGGCGAGGCGCCGCCGATACCGCTGGCAAACAGGGCGGTGGTCAGGGATTCGGAAGCACTTTTCTTGTCTGCCAGCGAGTTCAGGGTGCTTTGCAGGCTGTTGATACCGGACAGGATGCGGTCAGTAGTTTTCAGGTTGTCGTCGACCAGGTCGTAAACATTGGTATGGGTGCCGGTGATCAGTTCGGTAATGCCGTCCCGCAGGCCATTGACGTTGGCAATGATGTCGCTGCTGGCCATGTGCATGCCGGTGGCGGCCAGCAGAACGATCAGGGCCTTGCCGGAGCGCATGACGAACCCCATCATCGGGGTGCGGCTTTGGCCGGAAATGATGCGATAGCCTTCAAAGACGAACCAGAGGGTCATGAACGACAAGGCAGCGGCATTGATGAGGTTCATCATGGTGCCGAGTGCCGTGTTGGTAAAGGCATTGATTTCGTTTTGCAGATGCTCGGCAATGATGGCAAAAAATGCGAGCGTGCCTTCGGTTTCAAACATGGTGTTTTCCCGTTACATGCCAAGGGCGGCTTTTAGGTCGACGGCTTTGCCATTGCCTCTGGCGATGTCTTGCACACTGTCGATCTGCTGTTGTTTGTATAGGGCCATGCGCTGTTTGTACATTTCTATGCTGAGGTGGATTTTGGCTAGATCCGCCTGGAGAATGCCGTTATAAGCTGCAAGGCGGATTTGCAGAACCTGCATTTCCCCGGGGGAGACGGTGCTGCCGGCGGCCAGCAAGCTTTCTACCGCCGCCTCGTGCTTTTGCACCATGAGCAGCTGTTTTTGCAGGTCATACATCATGGTGGCTTGCAGGTTGCGTACGGCTTCACAGCCTTTTGCGGTGGCGCCATTGTTCATCTGCGCTGTGGTCTGGCACGGGCTGTTCTTGTAGAGGTATTTTTGGGTGGCTTCGCCGCTACCGGCCTCGGTGCCGCCCTGGCCTGCGGCGCCAACCGCTTGATCCATGCCCAGTGTGCCGCCTACTTGCCCCAGAATGGTGCCGAACGGATTGCTGCGCAGATCGTTATATTGCTGCTGCATGCGGCCGATCTGGTCTTGCATCTGTTTGTATTGCTCACCCCAGGCTTTGACTTGTTCAACGGCCTGGGCAAGCGCGGCTGCATCAATGACGGGGACGCCGGCGGCGGCTTTGCCTGACATGCAGAGCATGCCGGTGAGACAAATCAGGATTTTGAGAAGCGATATCAGGTGTTTAAGACGACTTGGCATGATGTTTCCTTGCGAGATGTATTTAGGCGTCTGCCCGTGTTGCGGGTGTGGTGCTGTGCGTGTGGTCCTTGCCGGCACCTTTGCGGCGGGCAAAAAATGCGGGTAGCCATTCATCCGGTTCAGGCGCTTGCTGGGCATTTTTAACGTGCTCGGCAATGAGGTTTTGCATGATGTCGATGTTGTCTGTACTGGCGGAGATAACGGCCAGTGCATCGTCCATGCCACGCAGGTTTAACTGGCAGATGGCGGACTGATGTCCCTGCTTGACCAGGAAACACCGGCTCCGTTCGTCCAGGCTGGTGACCACCTGATATTCTGCCTCGGTCAGTTTCAGCCCATGCACGTAGTCGTTTCTGTCTGCATTCGGGTTGGGCAGCAGAATCATGGTGGCGGTCTGTTCGATCAGCGCTGCTGCAATGTCACTCTTTAACGCATCTTCAGGCGATTGCGTCGCAAAAATGCCCAGGCCGTTCTGTTTACGGATGGTCTTTTGTTTGTTTTTGGCAAACTCTTTCAGGCCGCCTTCGCCGTCCAGGATTTTCCAGAATTCGTCCATAACATAGATGAGCGGCCGTCCGTCGATCAGCTCTTCCAGCCGGTGCAACAGATAACTAATCACCGGGTTACGTACTTCCGGGTTGTCGATCATTTCGGTGTAATCAAAGCCGATGATGTTGGCACCTTCAAAGGAGATGGTGTCTACCGGGTTGTCAAATACCCAGCCCAATGCCCCTTGCGCGGTCCATTTGCGCAGCCGGGCAAACAGGCTGTCATCCCCCAGGTTAGGCAGGCTCATCTGCAAGTTGGTCATGCTTCTCAGATGGGGCGGGGTATCCAGAATGGCCCGGATGGCCCGCAGGATGTCTTCTTCTTCGCCCGGGGTGTAGCGGCTTTTGCCGCACAGCAGTTTGAGCAGGTCGGACAGGAACTGGACATTGGCTTCTGTAGGCTCGCACTGCAGCGGGTTAAAGCCGGTGGGCATGCCGTTATCCAGTGCCATGTAGCGGCCACCGCAGGCACGGACAAAAATTTCTGCCCCCCGGTCTTTGTCAAAGAAAAAGATGGTGGGTTTGGGCGAGTATTTCTGTACTTGTGATAACAGGAAGTTGATCAGGGCGGTTTTACCGGTCCCGGATTTACCGATGACCATGGTGTTGGCAATGGCTTTTTCGCCTAGCGAGTTTTCTGCCGGGTGGGTAGCATGAAAATTGAAGTAATAGGGTTGACCATTCAGGGTTTGCAGGATGGTGACGGCGTCCCCCCACGGGTTGTTGTGCTTTTTGCCGGATGCAAAATTGTGCAAGGGGCAAAGCCCCAGAAAATTCAGCGAGCTGACGTTGGCTTGGCGGGTGCGATATTTCCAGTTACCAGGCAGCTGGGCATAGAAACTGGCGGCAATGGCAATGTCTTCTTTGGCCGAGACAAAGCCGGCATTCGACAATTCGGCCCGGGCCAGCGGCAGGTTTAAGGCGACTTGCTCTTGGGAGTCGCCAAACAGGGCCAGCGTAAAGTGATACTGCCCCAGCACAAAGTTGCCGGAGCTGAGCTGGTCCATGGCGATATCCAGGTCGGTAATCTGGCTGACAGCTTTGTCGCCCGACGAGATCATCATGCCTTTGGTGCGCTCCAATGCCTTGAGGGCATCATATTTGCTCAGCGGGCTAAAGCTGTGCGTGATCACGTATTCAAAATCAAGATATTTCAAGCCATTAAGAATGCCGGGCCAGGTGGTGTCGGCATATTCCTTGATATTGAGCATGGCACCAAAGTGGTCGGTTCCGTCCGCCGTGCGGATGACAAAATCGCCGGTCTTGTTGCTAAACAAGTGGCGGCTGGTGGGCAGGTAGTCGCAGACCGGGGCTTTCAGGACGGGGACCGGGTCATCACAGCGGTTCAGCAAATAGCTAAAGAACTCCAGGGTTTCAGAAAAGATGACCCCGTTTGCCGCTTCATACATCCCTAGCCGGTAGGGGGCGTAATCCCGCAGGACGGCTTCCAGGTTGGTGCCCAGTTCACTGATTTGCCGGATAGCACCATCCTGCTGCTTTTGCAGGATGTCGATGCGGCTGGCTTTCTCTGCAAACCGTTTACCATTGACGACGGGCCGGTAAATCATGGTCAGGTACATTTCGTTCTGCATGATTTTCTGGCCGGACAGGCTCTGGTAGTAACTGTCGTTAAGTTGCTGGTTAAACCGCTCTGCAAACCGGCCAGGCAGTTGCGCCGTACGCCGGCGACGTATGTCATGTACCCAAAAGGCCACGTTGACATAATCCGGGGCACGCATGGCTTGCAGCAGCCGATTGAAGGTATTGTTCTTGTGTTCCAGATCCCATTCATCACGGCCCACAAACGGCAAGCCGCCCAGATGCCAGGTCATGAGATAGTCGCCGCCGGTTGTCTTGACCACATAGGGGCTGACATGGGCGCTGAGTGTGACAAATTCTCGAATACTGGCATCAGGTGTAAACATGGTGTTTTTACGTTCGTGGTTAAGGTTTATACAAGACGCCAAACAGGCATCTCAAATAGCGTGTAACAAGAAAAATCGTTATCCAGACATATCAATTCACGTCATTTCAACGCCTGCTGTGGTCCCTGGCCCAGGTTTTTGACCCGGCAGGGACCACAGCAGCACACCCGCTATTTGCGGGGTGGGCGCTCCCGGTACTGGTTGGGACTAAATACCCACAACCCTTCGAGCAGATGCTTGTTGCGGACTTTCAGGGCAAATTGCATTTTCAGCCCCCACAGATGGAAGATCTGCTCATCGTGCCGTGCAATTTGCCGCATGACGAAAATGACGGGTGGCAGTAATCCGATCAGCAGGATGTTGATATAGGCCGCCAGCGCCAGACAGATGGAGGTACCGATAAAAAATGGCATATACGGTACACCCATGAACATGGTGGGGCGTGTGCATCCTCTGAACAGGGTATGTCTCTGCATGGTGCGTGTCCCGGGGCGGTTTATTTGCCGTCAAACGAGGTGAACCAGCTGGCAAACTGGGCTGCTGCGCCAATCACGACTCCCCCCAGAATCACTGGCATCACATCGGTCACCCGTTTGTGATTAAACGCAATCTGGTAGCCAGCAAAAATGAAGGCAATGGTCACCACCGTGACCGAAATGGCGGTCAGGATGCCATTGATGTCATCAAAGAACCCTTTGACGTCAGCCTGCAAGCCGGTGACCCCACCCGCTCCGGCAAAGGCGTTCAGCGAGAGCATGGTCATGAAGACGGCGAGCAGTGAGGCATAAGACAGATAGCGATGTTTGGTGGTTTGTTGCGTTTGCATAATGAACTCCCTGTGATCAAGGTTTAAAAATGATGCTGCTAACGTTAGCGCTGCATGTGATGCAGCTGTTTCAAAAAACAAATTTCTCGTCTTTGGGCGGCATGTTTGCCTCCCGGGCATCGTTAGGTGACGAGGCGCCCGTTTCTTGTACGGTTGGCCGAAGTGTCGCGCCGGTGCGTGGCGTTGCTGCGCGCTTGGCCGGCTTGGCGGGAATGACCGGTATGACAGTGGTGCCGGCATCGGCCAGCGCAAGCGGCTGCTGACGCATGCTGTTATATATTTTTTGCACGTAACCCTCCCGAAAACCGGTCATGAAATTACCCGAGTAGTAACAACTGAAGGCTTTGCCCCAATCCTGGGCCGCACGGTCGTAGCAATCCTTTAATATTCTTGTGCCTGCCTGCAGGTTGGGGCAGGGTTCAAAGGCTTTGGCAAACGAGGCTAAGCCGTATTTCTGCAAGTTAAACCGGTTGACCTGCGCCACGCCCAGCGAAAAGTTGTAACCCTTGGCGGCCAGCATGTCGGATGTGGCCACTGCCTCTGACAGATTGCGGGGTTGGCGTGCCAGTCGTCCGCCCACCACGCCAATGGCAAACGGGTTCTGGCTGGACTCCACGTGGACAACGTGCTGCATGATCTCCATCGGGACCGACAGGTTTGGGCAGTCAAACATTTAATCTCGCCTTGTCTGTCATTCAATCAGAGCTTCGACATCACCGTTGCTGCGCTCATACAGACGTGCACGCTGGAAAAGCCGGTTGTCGATGTAGACATCGGCCACTTGCGGATTCGGATGAAAGACTTGCCAGACGATGCGGTGATATCGGTACACCGTGGTGTATCCGCCTTCACATTTCCCCCAGCTACTGCCGGCATGCAGTTTGTCACTGCAAACAGAATACGCCTTGGGTTTTTCGGTGCTGACGCAGGCAAGGGCGGTAGGCGGGGTATCACCATCCTTGTTAAAGGCATTCCAGTAACCGGTTGCGGGCGCGTTAAAGGAGATCGTGCCGGTACCTGCTTGCAGATAGCGACCCGTCATGCCGTTGGTACGGGAATCAATGGTGCCGGCAGGACAAAGGGCGTAGTGGTCCTGACGCATCTGGAAGTAGGTGCCTTTGGCTTTGGCACTGTCGCAGGACGGGATAAACGGGTCTTCCTGCGTCAACTGGTGATACAGCTCATTGATATCCGGCCGGCATTCGGCGACTGACGTTGGCCCATTCGGGTTGGCAAGGCACAGGACCAGCCTGCAGCCGCTATTGGCGTCCTGATAGTCGGCATGGCTGATGCACGGAAAGGTCAGCGTCAAGAGCAGGGTCGCCAGACTAAGGAAAGCGTAAATATGTCTTTTCATGGGTAGGTACCTGAATTGAGGAGTAGATTACTGGGTCATGCGCAAGCGTTTTTCCGGGTCATAGTCGATACCGGTGATATAGCGCTTGCCACCATGCGACGCGATATGTACCACCATGTCGATGGTGAGCATCAGCAAGCGCTTGATGACTTCAAATTCCAGCCCGGCACCTTCGGGCGAGGCCTTGATCATCAGGGCAAGCTGATCCCAGGCTTGCGAAGTGCTGCCGGCATGGCAACTGGTAATCGAACCCGGGTGCCCGGAGGCACAGTTACGGACAAAATAGAAGGATTCATCGCCACGCAACTCTGCAAGGATGATGCGATCCGGCTTCATGCGCAGGCAGGCTTCCATGCAGCTTTTGGCTGTGACGCTGGTAGTGCTTTGTCCGCCTTTTGAATACAGCAGATGCACAACGTTAGGGTGGGGAATGAACAACTCCCGGGCATCTTCAATGGTGACCAGCCGTTCTTCATGCGGGATATGCTCCACGAGCGATTTCATGAAGGTAGTTTTGCCACTGCCGGTAGCGCCAGCAACCACAATATTCTTTTTGTAGAGGACCGCCTGGCTGAAGAATTCTGCATATCGCTTGAGCTCTTTGAGTTCCAGTAGCTCCCGGTCATGGCTGGAGACAGTCGTGGAACTGTCCAGTATCTGGTCGAAAAAACCATCTTTTTTGTACTGCGCCAGGGAGCGGTTATGCTTGGCCGGCAGACGGATGGTGATGGAGACCTTGCCCGCATCACAGGCGGGCGGGATGACAAACTGTGCCCGTTGCCCGGTCGGAAACGTCAGGGATACCACCGGGTCTGTTTCCGTAATACGCTGGCCGGTTTTGCTTTCATTGACCACCGCTGTGCAAAAGTGCCGGGCCCGGTCAAACGTAAGCTGCTCCGCGCGAACCTTTTTCCAGCCATCGCGTGTTTCCAGATACAGTTCTCCGGGACGGTTAATGCAGATTTCGGTAACGTCCGGGTTGTTCAGGTATTCTGAAATTCCTAATACCTGATACTGGTAGTTGAGAAAGTCTGACGAGACTTTGGAAAGCGTGTCGGTTGCCATCATTCTTCCAGCACTGACGTAAAATCAATATCTTGCGCGGTATAGATATTGAGAAGCTCACCCTGGTGGATGGTAATGGTGGGAGCGCGATTGATGGTTTGCGCCAAGACTTTTTCCGGAATCTTGGACAGGGTTTCTACGGTCTTGCTGTCAAACGGTTCTTCGGTGACGGTCACTTTGCCCGTAGAGGTGTCTACATAGGATTTTTGTATTTTCGGGCCATGAACAATGGCCTGGTAGTTGAACACGTCTCCAATCATGCTCACCATGATGGCCGCGCCAAGGCGGGCTCCCCAGTGGGCGTCATAGTCGCCGGGGTGGCCCGCACCGCCCAGATTGTCTATCCCTGGGCTGGTCAAATGGATGTCCAACCCCGTTGGTGTAATAACCCGGTCCCAGATGACGGCAAGTCGGTCGTAGGATTTGTCGGAACCGCCCCCGTACTGGCCAAGAATCTTGGAGCCTCTGGGGATAAGCTGTGTTTTGCCGTTGACGGAATAGACGGGTTCTGTGGTCACGCACGCGGTAAACCCTTGTAAATCAGAAATGATTTTGCTTTCCAGCACGCAGCGGATATAGCTGCCTTTGACCAATAACGTATCGGCATTTTTCAGGCGTGTAGCACGTTGAGTATTACCCGACTGTGCAACCGGTTGCATGGCTGGATCAAACAGGGCGGTTGTGTCGCCTGACATGGGCGTTCTGGTCAAATTGTCAGACAGGGCTGTATTGCTGTTTGTTACCCCGACCGGACTGCCTGAGCCCAAGCGTCTTTCGGTCAGCGTGGGCATGTGCGCAAAGACACGGCCTGGCAGGGCTGTTGGCTGCTTTAAACCCGGGTTGTGTGAGACGGGTAGTACGGGAATCGCGGGTAGCGCAGCATTTTCAATATCAATTGATGGTTGTTCTTTGCCAGAGGTGGCCGCTATTGATGAGGGGGCTGGCAGATTGGTGCCTGCTTCAAGGTCCGGTATGGCAGGCAGCTTAACCCCTTGCGGCAGAGGGCGCTCTGGTATGACCAGATCCTGCTTTTGCGCCTCTTGCTCGATCACTTTAGGGGCTTTTTTGCCAATGCTTTTGAACATGGAAACTGCCAAGGTAAGGCCAATGATGCCGATTACCCCCAGAAACAGCATGGCTTTTTTGTTGAGCCGCCGTGACATGCCGGAATCCAGTCTGGGAATATTCTTATCCAGGTCGGGTAGTGCGATGGATGGTTCTGACGGTAGTTCTGGCATGGCAGGGTGGGCTTCGTCATGTGGGTGTTGGTAATTCATGTCAGTTCCTGCGAAGACCTACGACATCTTTGCCATGGCGCAATACCAGATACGGATAGGTGCCATGAATGATGATGGTGTTGTTTTGCACACTGGTATTGATAAGGTGTTCGGTGGTGTTGTCTTGTTCTCGGGCGAATACGCTCGGGAACTCGGTGAGTGCAGGCATTTGGATATAGGTGAAATGCTGGTCGTCATATACCTTGACGGGCACCATCCATGCAGCGGATTTGCCTGCTGAAAATTCATAATGCGTGTTGTAGTTACGCAGCCCGGAAATGCGAGTGCTAGCTTCAGCCCGATTGGCGTCAGTAACGACGTGGGAGGATGCTGTTGTCTCTTGTTGAAGCGGTGCATCCGGGTAATCAAAGCGGATTTTGTAATTCACGCCATCTTTTTTGGCGGCGGCCAGACTTTTCCAGCTTTTGCTGACAATGCGCAAATCAAACAGGTACACCCGTTTGCTGGTACGCACGTACATATTGGTATCAGACTGAAGGTCTTTGGGTTTAAGGTAGATAACATTGTCGCGGCGGACCATCTCCCAGCCTGTCGAAAAGCCGGAACCAAAGTCCTTGATCTCGTCTTTGGCATCGAGTTCGATTTGTGTCGCAATTCCAAGCCCGGCATTGATGGCATACACCTGATCAGGCTGGTAGGTGTAGGTAACAACGGGCTCTGCGGCTGCATGCCCCATGATAAAGACGCCGCTTGCCAGGAAGCACAGTGAATGCCGGTAACGGCCATACTGGCGCATCATGGCGTCACCCCAGGCATGGCGGGTGCATTGACGGTTGCCGAAGTCACGGGTGTTGCGGCTGGCTGGGTTTGCGGCGGTGTCGGAGCTAATTGCAATGCGCTGACATTGATGCTGGTGCTATCCGGGTCTACCCGGTAGGAAGTTACCCTGAAGCCGAGTGGGTTTTCTACCCTGAGCTCTTCTTTCATTTTCAGATTATTACTGTACTCGAAGGCAATGCTGGCAATTTTGCTGTCCGCAGACTCAATGCGGGCGGCTTGCTTGTTGATGACCAAACGATCAAAACGTACCTCTGCAGAGGTCGGTGGTTTCCCGCTTTCTGCCCCTTTCAGGATGATGGTTTTGATGCGTATGCGCAGTGATTTGCTTTGTCCGTAAATGGTGTCAGGGTTCAGCGGATTATTGCTGTTAAACAGGGCGATATACTCGGATGCAACACTGGATGCCGACATGGCATTGACGATATTCCAGTCTCTTCTGCCGATCAGATCCCAGTCGTATGATTCTCTGGCGGTCACAAAACGGGCCACATTACTTTTGTTAATGGCTTCGCTGCTAGTGATGCTGGCATTGTGGAAATCATCGTTCAATCTGGCAATGCTGCTGCTACCGGTAAAGGGGTCGGCCATCACCAGATAGGGGATCTTCTCTTTTAGCGGCAACACAAACATGTAACCCATGGCCAGTATTACGGCAAGTCCGGAGGCTGCGCCAGCAACTATCCATGCGCGTTGCTCACTTTTCTGGATGGTGTCAGACAAGGTGATTTCAAAATTTCTGGCATCTTTTACCAGTTTGCGGATGTGTGTGGTGTCGTGCTTGTTATGTAATTTCATGGCATTGAAGGCTTGCTGTCCGAAGTAGTAGTGACAGAAATGGTGTTGTTTGCTGTCTGCTCAATGCGGATGCCCTGAGTACGGTAAATGGCCTGCAAGGCAGCCAGTGCTTCCGCCAGTGTTGCCGTACGGATTTCACCTGCCTGCTTGTTCAGACTGAAATCTGACGTGTGCTGATAAGACAGTGTGGTGCCGGTATCCATCGCCCATCGGCCCAGCAGGTTCTTCAGGGTTTTGTCGATAGGTAATGCGTAATAGCGATATGGATGCGTTAACGGAATTTCCTGGATGTCTTTCGCATACTCGTTAACGGGGGCCCAGTTGCCGCCATAATTGGGGGGTGTGGCGGAACAACCGGCCAAGGAGTAACTCAGCGCGGTAACAAGCAATATTCGGTAGTGCATATTTTCCCTTTATGCATATGTAATATTTATTTTGCATTAAGGCTGGCGATTCTAATACAATCCATTTGTCATATCAATCCTTTGTCATAAATTTGTTTGGTCTGCCATGTGACGCAGCGAAGGAGGGATGCAGATATATAAGATCAGGATGTTGTAGGGTAAGGGTCAATGGTGATGCAAAGAAAAACGCGGGTGCGTATTAAGGGGCAGGAATCCGGATGGGCTATCACGGATGCGGGATTGCGGTTGATGAAGTGGCTGGCACTGGTCTTGATGGTGGCAGACCATATCAACAAGTATCTGTTTAACTGGCAATATCCCGTCATCTTTGCGGTCGGGCGAGTATCGATGCCATTGTTTGCCTTGGTACTAGCACATCATCTTGCCCGTATGCATGCACTGCCACTTGAGCGGATGCAGGCCTTATTAAAGCGGCTGCTGGTATTTGGACTGCTGGCGTGCCCTGTGTATATCGGTTTGGGACGAACTGGTCCTTATCTGAATGGTGTTTTGCCGCTGAATATTTTGCTGAGCTTTTTTGTGGCGGTTCTCGGCATGTATTGGTGGCGATGTGGGCTAGCCATTGGTCAACTGGCTGCTGTAGGCTTGTGTCTGGCGGGGGGGTATTTTATTGAATATGGCTGGGTTGTGCTGCTCATCATCTATGCAGGCACAATCTTCTTTCGCGAACCATCTTTTGCCAACATTGGCTTGCTGATTGGCGCGGTGGCAACGCTTCAGTGGGTCAATGGCAATGCCTGGGCTCTGATGGTGTTCCCGGTACTATGGTTTGCTGCCAATCTGAAGCGTGATGTGTCTTTGCCAAGCGCCAAACTGTTCTTTTATGGTTTTTACCCCCTGCATCTGCTCATGCTTTGGGGGGTAAAACTCTGGCTACTGGGGTAGTGTGGGCGTTAATTGCTTGCTTTGGGCTGTGTCAGTTCAAGAAAGCGCTTTTTATCGTCCTCTGCGTCTTGACGGATACGTGCCTGATCCTTGAGTTTTTGTGCCAGAAGCTGGTTCAGGTTTTGCTGTTCTTTCTGAGAGTCCAGAATATCTTGCTGCAGGTCTTGCGGGACGGGCTTTTTGGCCTTTTTGAACTGATCGCTTTGACGAAGGTAAGTGTCTGAACGCACTTTGGCGGATTTGATACTGGCGCGCAAGGCGTTGATATCGCCCTGAACCGGTTGCAGGTCGCGGTCGCGTTTGCGGTCGATATCGGCAGTGGAGTTAAAGCTGGAAACCAGTGCTTTGTCGTGTAGCGTGGCTTCCTGCTTTTTCTGTTGTGCAGCCCGTTGCTGGCTGGCTTCCAGTTCTTTTTGCTTGCGTTGTTCCGGCGTCAGGTAGCCGTCTGTCTTGCTGATGACGGCCCCTTGCTTGTTAAGTACCGCGGTACCAGAGCGAGTGCTCCCCGGGTATTTGTCGCTATACTGAACCCGGCCGTTTTCATCGACCCAGCGGTATAGTTCTGCCCTTGCCATGCCGGATAGCAATAGCAAGGCCGAAAGTAACAAGCATTTAGATACCGGATGCATTCGTGACAACCCCATATTGTTTTCTGTATGCGGTGATTTTAGGCAAGTGCTGTGCCAGGTCTTTGCGATCGGTCAAGAATTCGAACAGGTTATCCAGTTTTGCAATCGAAATCACGGACAGGCCATGTTGCTGCTCGACTTCCTGTACGGCAGAGAGCTCTCCCTGACCTTTTTCCATGCGGTCGAGCGCAATGGCAACCCCTGCTGGCGTCGCACCGGCTTGGCGGATCAGGGTAACGGATTCACGTACCGACGTGCCGGCAGAGATCACATCGTCCACGATGATGACGTTGCCTTTGAGCGGTGCGCCCACCAGTGTGCCGCCTTCGCCGTGATCTTTGGCTTCTTTGCGGTTAAACGCGAACGGCACATTGTGACCTTTTTCGGCCAGGGCGATGGCAATGCTGGCGGCCAGCGGGATGCCTTTGTAGGCTGGCCCGAACAGCATGTCGAACTGAATGCCGGAATCCAGGATGGCTGTGGCATAAAACTGGCCCAGACGTCTCAGGCTATCGCCATCGTTAAACAAGCCGGCATTGAAGAAATACGGGGACAGGCGCCCGGCTTTGGTGACGAACTCGCCAAAGCCCAGTACACCGCGTTCAACTGCAAATTCAATAAAGTCCGTGCGAAAGTTACTCATCCGTTTTACCATCTGATGTTTTGATGAAGTGCTGGTGTCTGGTGTTTTTGATCGGGGTGCTTTTGAAGCGAACCCTGCAAACCCGGACAACCCATGACTGCGAACGGCGTAGCGCGCATGCAGAATGGGTATAAAGACAGCGTGACAGGGTCAAGTATAGAAGTTTTGTAACGGGAAAGCGAATCCATGCGTATTGTTTCTGCCAATTTGAACGGTATCCGCTCTGCAACCAGCAAAGGGTTTCTGGACTGGATGCAAGGATCAGGTGCGGATGTGGTCTGTCTGCAAGAGCTGAAGGCGCAGGCAGCAGACATGACACCGGCGTTTCTGGCACCAGATGGCTACCATGGATTTTTCCATTACGCCGAGAAAAAGGGGTATAGCGGCGTGGGTATTTATAGCCGCCAGCAGCCCGACCAGGTGATTACCGGTTTGGGCATCCCTGACTTTGATGCGGAAGGCCGGTATTTGCAGGTGGATATTGGCAAGTTGTCGGTCATCTCTCTGTATTTGCCATCCGGCTCCAGCTCGGAAGAGCGGCAGGCGGTAAAGTTTGACTTCATGGATCGCTTCTGGCCGACGCTGGAACGTTTGATGAATGAAGGGCGCGAAGTGATTATCTGTGGTGATTGGAATATTGCCCACCATGAAATCGACTTGAAGAACTGGAAAGGCAATCTGAAAAACTCGGGTTTCCTGCCGGAAGAACGCGCCTGGATGACCAAGGTTCAAAATGAACTGGGGTGGGTGGATACCTGGCGTACCTTGTATCCGGATGTACCGGGGTATACCTGGTGGTCCAACCGCGGGCAGGCTTATGCCAAGGATGTGGGCTGGCGTATTGACTACCAGCTGGCCACGCCTGCCATTGGCAAACTGGCGACTAGCAGCAGTATCTACAAAGAGATCAAGTTTTCTGACCATGCACCGCTGATCGTGGATTATGACTGGGTGTTGGGCAGCTGATGCCACTGGTGCCAATGGTAGTGCGAATGTGCTTTGTTAAAGATAAAGGTTTCTGTTCATGATGCGTCGTCATTCTTTGCAATCTGTCCATCGGTATCTGGCTATCCTGTTGCTGGGGTTCGCGTCCGGCTTGCCCCTGGCATTGAGCGGACAGGCCATGCAGGCCTGGCTCACGGTAGATTGCGTCGATATTGCGACGATCGGCTTTTTTAGTCTGGTGGGTTTGCCTTACACGTTCAAGTTCTTGTGGGCGCCTTTGATGGACCGGTTTGAACTGCCGTTCCTGGGAAGGCGTCGCGGCTGGCTGGTGCTGACGCAACTGGGGCTGGCGGCGGTATTGTTCTGGATGTCAGGTAGCTCGCCCAAGGCGGATACCCATGCGTTTGCCCTGCTGGCCTTGCTGGTGGCTTTCTTGTCAGCGTCGCAAGACGTGGTGATTGATGCGTACCGTACCGACGTACTGGAAGATAGCGAGCGCGGGCTGGGATCGTCTTTTGGGGTGTTTGGCTACCGCCTGGCCATGATTTTGTCCGGCGGGATTGCCCTGATCTGGGCAGATCCGGTGCAGGGGTTCGGCTGGGGGTGGGGTCATGTCTATTCGGTGATGGCGGCGATCATGGTGGGGGCGGCAGTATGTTCTTTGCTGCTGATCCCGAGCGTACCAGCGCACCTGACGGCCCCGACATCTGATGCCCGTCGTGACTTGATCGGTTTTGTGGCTGTGGCGCTGGCGGTATTCGCCGGGTACCAACTCACCAACCGTGTTGTGGCTCCCCTGTCTGACGCGGTGCTGTCTCCCTTGTTTTCTGCGCCCGTGGTCACTGTCGCGCCGGTGACGCCGGCTGCAACCCCGGCCGTGCTACCGGCAAAAGTGGCTGACAAGCCCGTCTTGGCGACCGGTACGGCAAAAGCCGGTCCGATTTGTATCGACAAAAAAGACCTGCCAAAGAAAGACGCGCCGAAAAAGCCGGATGATCCGAAAAAGAAATGGGCGGATTTGCTGACCTTGCTGCTAGGGGTTGCAATTACCGTACCGCTGGCGTGGTGGGTGGCCAAACTGGCCCGGTTTGAAACCCTGAATACCTCGCTGGGCAGCTATTTTAGCCAGCAGGGGGCACTGGCGTTCCTGGGCTTCATCATTCTCTACAAACTGGGGGATGCATTTGCCGGTTCCCTGACCACGCCGTTCCTGATCAAGGGGATGAACTTCGCCCAGGCAGAAGTGGGGGTGGTCAATAAGGTGATTGGTATCTGGATGACCATTGGCGGGGCGTTGCTGGGTGGTGCCTTGATGCTGCGGCTGGGGCTGTACCGGTCGCTGATGCTGTTTGGCGTGTTGCAACTGGTGTCGAATTTTGGATTTTATCTGCTGGCGGTCATGGGCAAGGGTGCGTGGGGGACGTTTACCTTGCCGGCTTTTGATTGGGTGGTGGTATCGCTCAAAGAAGCATCGCCGGTAGATAATTTGCTGCTGGGGGTGGTGGCGTTTGAAAACATCACCAGCGGTATGGGAACGGCTGCCTTTGTGGCTTTCCTGATGGCGCTGTGCAACCAGCGTTTTAGTGCAACACAATATGCGCTGCTATCGGCATTTTCGGCCATTGGCCGGGTGTGGGTTGGCCCCATGTCTGGCGTGTTGTCCGAGTCGATTGGCTGGCCATCGTTCTTTGTCTTCTCTGCTGTCATGGCCGTACCGGGTTTGTGGATGCTCTGGCGCATGCGCGACAGTATCTACACCCTGGTGCGCCCTGCAGACGCCCCTCTGGAGGATTAACGCATGTCTTTACCTACCATCGCCCTGATTGCCACGGGTGGAACCATTGCCGGTCAGGCCGCCAATGCCAACGAGGCGGTACGATACCAGCCTGGGGCACTGGATGTGTCAGCACTATTGTCTGCCGTGCCGGGGCTGGATGCCCTGGCAACCTTGCAGGCTGAACAGCTGTATGCCATAGACAGTGCTCATATCACTGCCGCGCACTGGCAACAGCTGTCTTGCCGCGTACAACAATTGCTGGATGATGACACCGTGGATGGTGTGGTGATCTTGCACGGTACTGATACCATGGAAGAAACCGCATGGTATCTGCACTTGACGGTGTCTTCTGACAAACCGGTGGTGTTGACGGGTGCCATGCGGCCAGCTACCGCGCTGTCTGCTGATGGCCCGATGAACCTTTACCATGCGGTCAGTGCCGCAGCCCAAAAAGCCAGCCGGTCTCGCGGGGTGCTGGTGGTGTTTGGCGATGCCATTCTGTCTGCGCGTGGTTTGCAAAAGCGGGATGCAGTACCCGCCGCTTTTGATGCAGACCGCTATGGCCGCTTGGGGATGATTGCCGGTGCGGATGTCTTTTATTACCAGCAACCAGCGCGTCAGCATGGCGGCTTGATGCCTTCTTCTGCTGAATTGCCGCAGGTGGGGCTGCTGTATGCCTATGCCGACATGCCGGCAGCACTGATTTTTGCCGCGGCTGAAGGGGTTAAAGGGCTGGTGCTGGCAGGCTTGGGTAACGGTAATCTCCGCCCGGACTGGCTTGAAGCCGTATCCGGTTTGATTGCCCGCGGGGTGGTGGTGGCGCGCGCCAGCCGCGTACCCAACGGGACGGTGGTGCATAACCGCACCTATGAGGACGATGTATTAGGATTGGTCAGCTGTGATAATCACACACCCCCACAAGCCCGGCTGCTGCTGATGCTGGGGCTGGCCAAAGGGTTGACGCGTAGCGGCCTGCAGAGCCTGTTTGATACCTATTAACGGATATTTGTCTTCACGGGCTGGCCCTGGCCCGTGTTCTTGCTTAGTTTTTCTTCATGCCAGCCACCAGAACGGCAATGTTATGGCGATACATATTGAGATAGGTGCCGGCGGGGCCGTTGGTTTTGGAGAGCGCGTCGGAAAACAGCCGGTCACTGACGCTCACGCCGCCTTCCGTACTGAGCTGCTGCAGTAGCTTCGGATTACTGATGTTCTCTACAAAGACCGCCCGGATTTTCTCCTGCTTGATCTGATTAATCAGGTTGGCGACGTCCTTAGGGGCGGCTTCTGCCTCTGTATTCATGCCCTGCGGCGACAAGAACCGGATGCCAAAGCGTTTGGCCAGATAACCAAATGCATCGTGAGAGGTAATCACCCTGCGTTTACTGGCCGGAATGGCGCCAACTTCTGCGCTGACCCACTTTTGTAGCTGGTCCAGCGCCATCAGGTAGCTGGCTGCATTTTTGTTGTAATACGCGGCATTGGCCGGGTCATTGTCGGACAGACCTTTGGCAATATTGCGGACATATTGCTGTACCCGAACCGGGTCCTGCCAGGCATGCGGGTCGGTGGCTTGTTTGCCGTCTTCTTGCATGGTTTGTGCGGTAATGCCATTGCTGACAGTAATCAGCTTGGCCTTGGAGCCGGAGGCCTGCAGCAAGCGCGGCATCCACCCGTCAAAACCCAGTCCGTTCAGAAAAACCACCTTGGCCTGCCCGACGGCTTGGGCGTCTTTGGGCGCTGGCTGGAAAATGTGTGCGTCCTGATCCGGGCCGACTAGCGTCATGACGGCGACCTTGCTCCCCCCTACCTGGCTGACCAGGTCGCCCAGTACCGAGAAACTGGCAACTACCGGTAGTTTGCCAGCTGCCCACAAGGGTTGACCAGCAAGGCTGAGCCCTAGCAACAATAGGCCAGCGAGTTTTTGCAACGACAGAAATGGTTTCATGCATGCGTCCGTGAATTGGAGTATTGAGCCTGAATCAGGCTTCCAGATGTCTGAGCTTCAAAAGCCGCCATACCAGGCCGCCACGGCTGCCAAACAGCAGTGAGCCGATATAACCGAGCCCGGCCGTCAGGATGATGGACGGGCCGGAAGGCAGGTTGCCGTGATAGGAGATGAGTAGCCCGATATACCCGGACAGCAGGGCTAACACCAGTGCGGCCACGCAAAGCTTGGGCAGGTTATCCGTCCATAGACGGGCGCTGGTCGCCGGTAGCATCATCAGCCCGACAGCCATCAGGGTTCCCAGCGCCTGAAAACCGGCCACCAGATTGAGTACGACCAGAATCAGGAAGGCAAAGTGGGCCAGCGCACCCCGTCCGCCAACTGCCCGCATGAACTCCGGATCAAAACTCTCGATGACCAGCGGGCGATAGAAAATGGCCAGCACGGTCAGGGTAAAGGTGGCGATGCCCGCTACCAGCAACAGGGCGGCATCATCCACGGCCAGTACCGTGCCGAACAGGATATGCATCAAGTCAACATTGCTACCCCATTTAGACACCAGCAACACCCCGGTTGCCAGCGATAACAGATAGAAGGCCGCAAAGCTGGCATCTTCTTTCAGTTCGGTCAGCCGGGTGACGGCACCCGCCAGTAGTACCACCACCAGTCCGGCGATCAATCCGCCAATGCTCAGTGCCACCAAAGACAGGCCATAAGCGATAAAGGCGATGGCGGCCCCCGGCAAAATGGCATGACTCATGGCATCACCCATCAGGCTCATGCGGCGCAGAACCAGTAGCAAACCGATAGGTGCGCAGCCTAATGCCAGTGCAAAACAGCCGACCAGCGCATGCCGCATGAAAGCAAAATCGGCAAAGGGTTGCCAGAGCAAGGCGTAAAGATCAGTCATCATGGCTTATGCTGCTTCTGTAGAGGGAGTTTCGTCACGGTGGCAGATGGCGGCATTTTCCAGCCAGTTCTCGGCCATGACATTGGCGCGCTGCAGGTTCTCCCGGGTCAGCACCACATCGGTTGCTCCCCAGGCGACACACTCTTTGGCCATCAGCACGGTCTCGGAGAAATGGTTACGTACCTGCTCGTAATCATGCAGCACGCTAATGATGGTGCGGCCTTCATAACGCCAATGGTCAATCAGGTGCAGCAAATCGGTTGTTGTGCGGGTATCGATGGCGGTAAAGGGTTCGTCCAGCAGGATGAGCGGCGCATCCTGCAACAGGATGCGGGCAAACAGCACGCGCTGAAACTGGCCGGATGACAGGCTGCCAATATGCCGTGGGCCAAAGCCTTCTAGCCCCACTTTGATCAAGGCAGCTTCTGCCGCTGCACGGGCTTTTTGACTGACGCCACCAAACCAGCCACTGTGCTGCCAGTTGCCCAGCAGCACGGTATCCAGTACGGAAATCGGAAAAGAGCGGTCAATGCTGGCTTGTTGCGGCAGGTAGGCAATGTCTTTGGCCTTGTGCTTGCCAAAGCGCACCATGCCGTCAGGGGTCGGCATTAGCCCGACGATGGCTTTCAGCAGCGTGCTTTTGCCTGCCCCGTTCGGGCCGATAATCGCCGTCGCAATGCCTTCCTGAAACTGGCCGGAGACATGATGTACCGCCGGATGACGATGGTAGCTTAGCGTGACATTGTGTAAAGAAATCGCGGCTGTCATGCAACCCCCAATGCCCACCAGACACCGGCCCATAACAACAGGAGGACAGGGCTGATCAGCAGGAGTCGTTGCCAGACCGGTGCAGACAAGAGCGTCCACGCCGCAAACCGGGACGGCTTTGCTGCCGGAGTAATGTGTACATGGTCATGCAGGTGCGAGTGGCTCATGCGGGGGCTCCCGGGTTGGTCTTTTGGCAGGCGCTGCATAGGCCCTTGATTTCCAGTTCCTGATGGCCCGGCGTAAACCCCAGTGCTGCAACCGCATCCGTCAGATGGGACATCCAGGGTGCATCGGCAATTTCCGTGACCCCATGGCAGTTTTCGCATACCAGCAGTACGCCATGATGATGCGGCAACGCAAATTCAGGGCAAGCCACGAACGCATTCAGGGAATCCAGTCGATGAATCAGTCCGACCTGCAGCAGAAAATCCAGCGCCCGGTAGACCGTAGGCGGTGCTGCAGTGGGGCGGCTCTGCTGCAGTTCAGAGAGAATGTCATAGGCCTTCATCGAGTGCCCGTGCGAAAGCAACAGGCTCAGCACATCACGGCGGATATCCGTGAGCTTTTCTCCGCGGGTGACGCACCAGCGCTGGGCTGCGTTGAGTTGGTCGGGTAAGGTCAATGTGGCCATGTTGGATAGCTATAGTTTGCAAACGAGGTTTATGTGGAATGTTATATTATTCCATTTGTTATAATGTAACAAATTTAAGCTTCAATTCGCAAGTCGAATATATAAAATGTGAGAAATCTTTCCTGTGAAAGTCGGAGATATCGCAAAAGCATATCCAGGACTAATTGCGAGTTGATCGGCTGCATGAAACAATAGGGTACAAGTACTTGTTGCGTTCTAGGTAGCTACATCATCAGCTTGCTGAGCGGCGTTTTAATTTTAAAGATAAAAACATGCTAATTCCTGTCATTTTGTCTGGTGGTGCCGGTACCCGGCTTTGGCCGGTTTCCCGAGAAGCGCATCCTAAACCATTCATGCGTCTGCCGGATGGCTTTAGCCTTCTGCAAAAAACGATGCAAAGAGCCAGCTCGCTGACTGGGGTTTCCCGGGTGTTAACAGTGACCAACAAGGAATATTATTTCCAGACTCGGGAAGAATATTCGCATCTGAAAAATCTGACGGTACCCATGGATTACCTGCTGGAACCCATGGGCCGAAATACGGCGCCTGCCATTGCGTTAGCTGCGTACTGGGCGAAAACCTATGCCCCAGATGCCACATTACTGGTGCTGCCGGCGGATCATTTGATCGAAGATCTGGCGGGTTTCGAGCAGACGGTAGAAAAGGCGCTAACCTTGGCTGAGCAGGGACGATTGGTCACCTTTGGTATCCAGCCTGACCATCCGGAAACGGGCTACGGTTATATTGAGCTGGGCGATGCCAATGGCGTCGGTCATGATATTCGCCGGTTTGTCGAGAAACCGGATGTTGAGACGGCAAGTCAATATCTGGCCAGCGGCAAATTTGTCTGGAATGCCGGGATGTTTGCTTTCAAAGCCAGTGTTTTCCTGGATGCCCTGCAAACCCATTGCCCTGATCTTTGCCAAATGGCAGCAGTGTGCTGGGAAAAAACACAGGAAACCGGCGTCACGCCCTGGTTGCTGGATACAGGGAGTTTTCAGCAATTACAGGATATTTCCATCGACTATGCGGTGATGGAAAAAGCGACAAATGCAGCAGTCATCCCAGCCGCATTTGACTGGAATGACATTGGTGTCTGGACAGCCATGGAGAGCACGTTGACGCCAGATGCGGCGGGTAACCGTGTGGATGGCGAAGCCTTGCTAATTGACAGTCAAAACTGTTATGTCAGGTCTGAGAGCCGCCTGGTTGCAGGCATTGGGCTGGAGGATATGCTGATCATCGATACCGCAGACGCCTTGCTGATCGCCCCTAAAGAAAAAGCGCAGGATGTCAAAAAGATTGTTGCCCGTCTGAAGGCGAGTAACCATGAGGCATTCAGACTACACCGCACCGTACACCGGCCATGGGGAACCTATACGATTCTGGAAGATAGTCCGGGCTATAAAATCAAGCGCATCGTGGTAAAAACCGGTGCCAGTTTGTCTTTACAGCTGCATCACCATCGTTCCGAACATTGGGTGGTAGTAAGCGGGACTGCCAAGATTGTGAATGGAGAAACCGAAGTATTGGTGCGCACCAATGAGTCGGCCTATATCCCGGCAGGCACACCACATCGTTTGATGAATCCGGGGGTCATAGATTGTGTCATGATCGAGGTTCAGAGCGGACAATATCTGGGAGAAGATGATATTGTCAGGCTGGAAGATAATTACGGACGTTTATAGTCGTCAAAACAGCCAATCACCGACGATTACCAAGGAATACATGCCATGTCGCAAAAAGTTGCGTTGATTACAGGGGTTACCGGCCAAGATGGTGCTTATCTTGCAGATTTTCTGCTTGAAAAGGGCTATATCGTTCATGGTGTGAAGCGCCGAACTTCTCTGTTTAATACTGATCGAATCGATCATATCTTTCAGGACCCGCATGTGTCTGATGGCCGGTTTACGCTCCATCATGGGGACATGACGGATTCATCCAGCCTCATTCGAATTATTCAGCTTGTACAGCCAGATGAAATCTATAACCTGGCAGCACAAAGCCACGTGGCTGTTTCATTTGAGGAGCCAGAATATACGGCGAACTCTGATGGCCTGGGTGCCTTGCGGATTCTTGAAGCTATCCGGATTCTGGGGCTGGAAAAGAAAACCCGTTTCTATCAGGCATCTACATCCGAATTGTACGGGCTGGTGCAGGAAATTCCGCAAAAGGAAACCACCCCGTTTTACCCTCGTAGCCCGTATGCAGTTGCGAAACTGTACGCCTACTGGATCACTGTGAACTATCGGGAAGCCTATGGCATTTATGCCTGTAACGGCATCCTGTTCAATCATGAATCGCCAATCCGTGGCGAGACATTTGTTACCCGAAAAATTACCCGCGCAATTGCCAGGATTGCGCTTGGTGTCCAAGAGTGCCTATACCTTGGCAACATGAATGCATTGCGGGATTGGGGACATTCCAAAGACTATGTCGAAATGCAATGGCTCATGCTGCAACAAGACAAACCGGAAGACTTTGTCATTGCAACCGGTGAACAGCATAGCGTCAGAGAGTTTGTTTCCCTTACCGCTGCAGAATACGGTATCGAACTGGAGTGGCAAGGGACGGGCGTGGATGAAACGGCCATTGTCCGGAATGTACGCGGCAATGTCGTGCCCGAATCAGTCAACCTGATCGGTAAAACTATCGTACGAGTTGATCCACGCTATTTCCGCCCGACGGAAGTAGAAACCCTGCTGGGTGATGCAAGTAAAGCCAAGCAAACACTGGGTTGGTCTCCGCGAATTACCTTTATGGAACTGGTGGCAGAAATGGCGCAAGCCGATTTGCTACAGGCCCGGCAAGAACTGCATGTAAAAGCGGGCGGTTTCGATGTGCCTCAGCCGCATGGCCTCTAAGCGAGTGCTTATCATATGAAGATTTTGCTTACGGGCGGCTCCGGCATGGTTGGTCGTAATCTGCAACAACATGCTTTAGCCGGACAGCATCAGCTACTTGCGCCAAGCAGCAAGGAGCTAAACCTGTTTGATGCAAAGCAGGTGCAGCAATGGTTGTCTGAAAATCAGCCCGATCTGATTATTCATGCCGCCGGACGCGTGGGCGGTATTCAAGCCAATATGCGTGAACCCGTCCGGTTTCTGACCGAAAATCTGGATATGGGACAGAATCTGGTGTTGGCGGCCAGAGCATCTGGTATAAAACGATTGCTGAATATTGGCAGTTCTTGCATGTACCCTCGGAATCGAGAGGGGGCGCTACAAGAGTCAGACATTCTGACCGGTGAACTGGAGCCTACCAACGAAGGTTATGCCCTAGCCAAAATCACGGTTGCGCGTCTGTGCGACTATATCAGCCGTGAAACCCCCGAGTTTATCTACCGCACTATTATTCCGTGCAATCTCTATGGTGCGTTTGATAAATTTGATCCGCGCTGGTCACATCTCATCCCTGCTATATTGCACAAATTGCACCAGGCCAAACTGAACGGAGAAGCCAGTGTCGAGATCTGGGGAGATGGTACGGCAAGACGCGAGTTCATGTTTGCCGAAGATTTATGTGAGGCCATGTCCGCCTGTATCGAACGTTTTGATGAACTGCCTGACTACATGAACGTTGGTCTGGGTTATGATTATATGGTAAATGAGTATTACCAGGCGGCGGCCGAGGTTGTTGGATATACAGGCACGTTTCACTTTGATTTGACTAAACCAGTTGGCATGGCCAGAAAGCTGACAGATGTTAGCCGGGCCACGTCATTTGGCTGGACGGCCAGCCATAGCCTGAAAGAAGGTTTGAGCAAAACCTACCAATATTATCTGGACTATCTGAAACAGGGCTGAACCCTCCAACAGTTACTCTGGATATCAACGAAAGAAGCACAATGACTTACCCGCTAGCCAGTACCACTTGGGACCAAGCCGAATACGCCGCCATGCAACGTGTGATCGATTCGGGCATGTTTACCATGGGTAAAGAGGTCGCCGCGTTTGAAAAAGCTTTTGCTGACTATGCAGGTAGCAAATACTGCGTGATGGTGAACTCAGGTTCATCCGCTAATCTGGCCATGATTGCTGCTTTGATGTTCCGTAAACAGGGGGCACTCAAGGCAGGAGATGAAGTGATTGTTCCTGCCGTATCCTGGAGCACGACCTACTACCCGCTGCAGCAATATGGTCTGAAATTGAAGTTTGTCGATATCGATAAAGACACGCTCAACATGGATTTGGTGCAGCTGGAAGCGGCCATTACGGCAGAGACCAAGGCCATTCTGGCGGTTAATCTGTTGGGTAACCCGAATGATTTCATGGCGATCAATCAACTGATCGCGGGTAAAGACATCCTTCTGTTGGAAGACAATTGCGAATCCATGGGGGCGACCCTGGATGGCAGGCAAGCAGGTACATTTGGCCTAATGGGCACTTTTAGCAGTTTCTTCAGCCATCACATCGCCACCATGGAAGGCGGGCTGATCGTGACGGATGACGAAGAGTTGTATCACATCCTGTTATGTATCCGCGCACATGGCTGGACACGCAATCTACCCAAGTTCAATCATGTTTGTGGTGAGAAAAGTGACGATCCGTTTGAGGAGTCATTCCGGTTTGTTTTGCCAGGTTATAACCTGAGACCGCTTGAACTATCTGGCGCCATTGGCCAGGAACAGGTAAAGAAACTACCGGAAATGATTCGGATGCGTCGCGAAAATGCGCTGTTCTTCCAAGAAAAAATGGCAGATGTGCCATATATCCGAATTCAAAAAGAAACAGGTAATAGCAGCTGGTTCGGCTTTGCCATGATTCTGCAACCTGATGCACCTTATTCGCGCAAGGAACTTGCAGCTAAATTGATGTCAGCAGGCGTAGAAGTACGCCCGATTGTTGCGGGCAATTTTGCCAAGAATGAAGTGTTGAAGTGGTTTGACTATGAAGTGCATGACAAATTACCAAATGCAGAAGATATCGATGCAAATGGGTTGTTTGTCGGGAATCATCATTACAATTTGCATGCATCAATTCAATTGCTACAGTCGTTACTATAGCTTTTAATGCATAAGTTATTCTTTGTCTTAAAATGCTTATCGTGATAGAAAATACACTTTTTAGTTATAGATTGGCGTATTAAAAATAAAATAAGAAACTATAAGTAAGCAATTGGTGAACTTGTTCTTTTAGTCGATTTTCTAACCAAGAAATAAGATTTTCTTTTCGAATACTAAGAAAAATTATGCTCAAAAATGAGAGAAAATAAAAATTAACCTTTCAATATGGTTTACTTGCTATAGATATTAATATCGTACTAATAAAAATTTATGCATCAAAGAAAAGTATTGACTGCCTCGGCTGATGAGAGATTGCGCAATGAAAAGTGATAGAACTGTGCTTGTAACTGGTGGAGCAGGTTATATTGGTTCTCATACATGCATTGAACTTCTCCAAGCGGGCTGCAAGATCGTAGTACTTGATAATTTGTGTAATTCAAGGCTTGAGAGCTTAAAGCGGGTGGAGGAGATTACAGGTAAGACTATTGACTTTGTCCTTGGTGATGTTAGAGATCAGGTATGCCTTGAGCAGATATTTCTAAAGCATGAAATTGACGCCGTTATGCATTTTGCAGGTCTAAAAGCAGTTGGTGAGTCTACTGAAAAGCCATTAATCTACTATGAAAATAACGTGCAAGGCACTCTTACACTGCTGCAAGTGATGCAACGTAATTCTGTCCATGTAATGGTCTTTAGCTCGTCTGCGACTGTTTATGGAGATCCGGAGTCATTACCAATAAAAGAAGATGCACCAGTACAACCTGCTAGCCCTTATGGGCGCAGCAAGCTTATGGCTGAAGAAATTTTGCAAGACATTTGCCGAGTGGATAAATCATTTAAAGTAGCAATTTTAAGATATTTTAATCCGGTCGGGGCACATGATAGCGGATTTATCGGTGAAAGTTCGAATGGAATTCCCAACAATTTGATGCCTTATATAGCACAGGTGGCTATAGGTAAGCGTGATAGATTAAATATATTTGGAAATGATTATCCAACACCTGATGGGACTGGAGTCAGAGATTATATTCATGTGGTTGATCTAGCCAAGGGCCATTTGAAGGCCCTGGAGGCTCTGCAGGTACGTGAAGAGAATCTTTTCACCGTTAATCTTGGAACTGGTAAAGGTTATTCTGTTTTGGAAGTTGTGAAGGCTTTCGAGAAAGTAAGTGGTAGAGAAATACGTATTGCCTTCTCATCACGCAGGAGAGGTGATGTAGCTGCATACTATGCAGACCCAGCACTAGCGCATGATATTCTTGCATGGAAAGCTATCGCGGGACTAACAGAGATGTGTGAGAGTACTTGGAAATGGCAATTGAGCAATCCATCTGGTTTTAATTGAAATCACCTTCTGGATGAGATTAATTCCCTTGTTTTACACCTCACTTCGCACCCAATAGTCCCAATATCATAAATGGATGCACTCTAAAAACGTAGGTAGGGACTTATGCTCGTTGGGGTTTTCTTTTTAGCTTTTTTAGGTAGTTTATTTGCCTCGATTGTTTTGATACGAACACAGCATCTGCACGCTCATCTGAGTATGGATACTGATCTAGTCGGTGTTCAGAAATTTCATGCAAACCCAACGCCCAGAATTGGTGGCCTCTCTATTTTGCTAGGGATGCTTCTGGCATTTATCCTGGTTTTGTGGACCGAGGTTACTACACAAATAATATTTAAAACAATTTTACTTTCCAGTATTCCGGTATTTACAGCAGGTTTCCTTGAAGATATTACAAAAAAAGTGGCGCCAAGATGGCGTTTGATTGCTGCATTTATTTCGGCAGCTTTGGGTATAGGATTATGTGGCAGTCTTTTACCTAAATTAGGCGTTCCAGGTGTAGATGCAATATTGTTTCTCTATCCTGTAACATCCATTTTGCTGACAATTTTCGCCGTTGGCGGAGTGTGTCATTCCATCAATATCATTGATGGATACAATGGGCTTATGGGTGGCGTCTCACTATTTGCATTGTTAGCATTTGCTTTTGTTTCTTTGGCAAGTGGTGATATACCATTACTAACTTTATGCTTAGCAAGTATTGGGGCGGTATTAGGTTTTTTAGTGTGGAATTTTCCAAAAGGAATGATTTTTGCTGGAGACTCTGGGGCTTATTTTATTGGTTTTTTACTTGCGGAAATAGCAGTGCTTCTTGTATCTCGCCACCCTGCTTTAGTATCGCCATGGTTCCCATTTTTGGTTCTGATTTACCCTGTTTTCGAAACTGTATTTTCAATTTATCGACGGAAAATCAGGCATATGCCGGCAGGTCTGCCTGATAGCATGCATTTTCATCAAATGGTATATAAGCGGTTAGTCTTATGGATGGTTGGTAGCAAAGAGGCGACGCATCTTACTCGTCGTAATAGTATGACGGCCCCCTACCTTTGGGGGATGGCGCTATTTTCCATAATGCCAGCAATGATATTTTGGCGTCATGAACTACTACTAAAGATATGTGCACTGATTTTTGTCATTGGCTATCTTTGGGCATATCGCAGTTTAGCCACATTTAACGCGAAAAGTCGATTTTTAATACGTAAATGATATTTGTGGCATACCATAAGGATGATTGCACTTTATTCCTCAAAACTTACTGTATTATTTTTTGCCTACGAAGTAAATCAATGTATTGGTTGATTATGATTTCTTCGTCGAAATTTTTTCTTACCATATCACGAGCTGCTGCCCCCATTCTCATTCTTTCACTAGGAGTCATATCAATTAATTTTAGACAACAAGCAGCAAGCTGATTAGGGTTTTTTATTTGGCAGAGAAACCCGGTCACATTATCAATCACTACGTCCCGGCATCCTACATTATCGGTTGTTATAATAGGCTTTTCCATGGAGGCGGCCTCCATTAGTACACGTGGAACTCCTTCGCGATAAAATGAGGGTAAAACTACACAATCAGCGTTAGCGATATATGACCTCACATCATCTGTTACCCCTAAGTATTCGATAGAACCATCAGACTCCCATTGAGCAATTTCATCGCGGCTGATAGCGGATGGGTTTGCCTCTTGGCATGGGCCAAGCAATTGAAAAATGGCATTGGGATAAGATTTTCTGAGTAATCTTGCTGCTTGAACAAATTCCGCTATGCCTTTGTCCCAAAGCATTCTCGATATTAAGAGAAATCTTATATTTTCATCTATTAAATTACTTTTGATAGGAGAAAAAAATTTTGTGTCAACTCCTTCGCTATGCAATAATTTCGTGCGCTGTTCGTTAATTATCCCTTCTGAAATAAAAGTTTCTCTATCGTCACGATTAAGAAACCATACCTCATTGGCATGTCTCAGGGCAAGTTTGTAAAGAGATTTGGCAGTATAGGTAATCCAGTTTCTTTTTGTAAATGTATAACCAAGGCCTGTCGTTACAGCAATTGACTTTAGTGATGAAATTTTTGCTGCAATAGTTCCATATATATTGAGCTTTATAGTATAGTGAATAACAAGGCTGGGTTTTATTCTCTTGTAGATAAGTCTTATTTTCCAGAATAAATAAATATCTTTGAATGGATTTATGCTGCCACTATATATTGGAATATGCTCTAGTTTACAACCTAAGTCACGCAGTTTTTCTGAGTATGCATCGGTTGGCGCTACAACAATTACTTCAAATCCTGATTTGATTAGATAATTAATCAAGCCTTTACGAAAGTTGTATATTGACCAAGATGTGTTAGAAGCAATAACTATTTTTATAATGTGTTGCCATTTTTTTGTTTCATTAATGTAATGATTTCTTCTGAAATACATGTTGTGTCATCCATGGGTATTGCTGATATATTCTCTTTGTATTTGTTAAGGCTTTTTGTTTTTATGTCTTCTATAAATTCTTCTAATGTTAGATATGCATTGTATCTGGAAAGTAGCAGCCCAAGTTCACTATCTTTTTGGATGCCAATGGAAAGTATTTTTTTTCCGGTAGCAAGATATTCGAAAACTTTTCCTGTTAGAACGCCTTTTCTCTCTTCAGTTTCAGACTCCATTAATAATAGGACTTCTGCATCGCGCTGAATCCTCATGCAATCACTTCGTGATATATGTCCGACGAAATTAACATACTCATCAATGTTGTGCATTCTTGCCCGTGCCATTAAGTCGCCAGGTGATTTTGATGCAAAAACAAGTTGAAATGAGGTAGATGATATTTCTCCCGAAAGTTTTAATGCATGCATTTCTTTAAATAAGGGTGTTGGATCTTGAAATTCAGGGTAAATGCTGCCCGTATATGCGATTCTAAATTTATGATCATTTGGGAAAAAACGCTTACGCGGGAGTGTGCTATAGGACTGATGATCAATGTCATTCAAAATAACTTTTGTTTTTTCTTCAAAACCAAGATTATGAAAGTATGACGCCAGCCCATTGCTAACAGTAGTTATCAGATCTGCATTTTCTAAAACAAATTTCTCTAGAATTTTTTCTATGGAACGAAAGATTCCAGCTCCTAAAAAATGCGGGTTACCGACCCATAAATCACGAAAATCAGCTATAAATATGACTTCTGGATTGAGCTTCTTCCAGATAGCTGCTACTACTAAAGATATGTAGGGGCCATGAGTTGCAATTATTATTTTTGGTTTTATTTTTTTTAATGACCAAAAAATACTAAAAGCCCATATATCATATAAACAGGGAAGCCTGTATGTAAAAATGCCTCGGCTTCGATTTGCGCTATTTTTCGATTCTTCTAGAGTGGCTTTTTTTATACGGCTGTTTACGCGAATCTGATTAAGATATTTGATGATTTTAAGTGATAGTGATTTTGTATAAAATACGTTGAATTGTGATGGAGTTCTGTTCTGAAGCTCATTGTATGGGCCAGAAATAACAGATAAATCATAGGTTATTGCCAACTCATTAGCCCAGTTTTTTGGTCGTACCGCCCCAATTGACTCATCCGGAGGGAAAAAAAATGCTAATAAAGCAATTTTTTCTCGTGAGAGATTGTTTTCGGGTTTTTCAAATGAATTTTTCATGTTTATTTTATAAATTATTTATGTATCCGTGAAATTGTTTCTTTTGAAAGACTAATTATTTTATTGTAATTGCTTTCGAAGCATAGCTCTCTTGATGCTATTGATGAATTCAGCTTCATTCTTTGTATGTCATGTTGATTTAGACTATTAAGTCGTTCTGCAAGGTCAGCGGCATTAAATGTTGATGAAATAATGCCGACATCAAAATTTCTGACAACCTTTTCCATTTCAGGAGATGGTCCTATTGCTATACCCAATCGTGCTTGAATGAATTCAAATATCTTGTTAGGTAGTGCATACCTGTAATTGAAATTACTGGGGGGAAGCAAAAATATGCCTATATCATAATTGTTTATGCTTTTGACTATGGAATTCATATCGACAGGGGGTATAAAGCGAATTGAACTGTATTTTGATGCTTTTCTCTTAATTGATGCCAGATAGTTTTTGTTGTTAGGGACAAGCATAAAGTCCAATTGAAATCGAGTATCTAAATACTGAAACATATCTATCATCACTTCGAGGTTCCGTGAGGGAATAGCCGCTCCATGGTGAATGAGCCGTATCAGATTCTCTTGTGTGGGTGATGGTTCAATTTCTGTGTAATCTGGAACATTACGAATAACTTCTGGCGTTACACCATAATTTTTTTTATATTCATCAGCAATACCATCACAGACAGTCGTCATTGTTGCGCACCTTTGAAGGTATTCTGTGCAAAGATACTTTTTGTAACTTTGCTGAATAATTCTCCAGCTGAGTTTATCTTCAAATTCCCTCGGGTGGTATTCATGTGCGTCAAAATATACTGGTGAGGTTTTGGCTATCTTTAATGCTAATGGGAGACTGTCAATGTCATTTGCTAGTACCATGTCAAATACGAGATTCTGCATCTGCTGCTGTGCTGTGACGACTGGCCTTTGCTGCCAGTAAAAGGTTTCGTGCATTCTGCTTAGCAGGAGACAGACTTTCTTTCCTTTTTCCCAGACTGAAGTAGGGAAATTTTCCAGCTTAATGAAAGTAACATTCTCTATATTGCATGTGCCGAACCCAGCAAATGATACGCTGTACTCGCTTGCCAAGGCTGTTACTTGGCGACTGACTCTCGGATCTCTTGTAATGTCTGAGAATGAAATGACGAGTATTGATTTTCTACAACGTGAATTCATTGCACTTGTACCGAGAAGGTTTTTATCCATTCTCCAAAGTTAATCAGTCGCCATGGCAGGAAGGAGAATGGACGGGTACCATTGATCATCGACTCGAGAAGTTCCATGCTCTCTTGTGGTTTTAATATTCCGTCTGCAGTTACAATGGCATCCGCTAACTTTGTTCTAAACTTATCTGGTGCCAACTCACGCAACCAAACCTCCTCCGGCGTTACAAACCCCAGTTTGTCCATTCTGCTACGTATGGAGGAGGGCAATGTATTATGTAGTGCATCCCGTAAGATTCGCTTAGTAATACCAGCGGATAGTTTGAATTCATCGGGCAGTCCAATGACAAATTCTACCAGCCGATAATCCAGGAAAGGTACTCTTGATTCTATCGAATGCGCCATAGAATCTCTATCTTCCCAATGTAGAAGCATCTGCACATTGCTAGCCGTTAACTGTGCTATTGATAGTGCTGCTATAGTGGTCGAGCTAGAGGCGCCTGCTGTGGCCAGCGGGTTAAATGGTGAGGATCTCAGCCGTTCTTGATTCAACCATTCTGGTTTAGTGTGGTCACGGCCTACCTTTTGCTTGAGCCAGTTTTTTACAGGCTCGGGTAAAGTTGAACCTGCCAGATACTTGGCTGATTTGGCATAGCTATAGCCATGCCTTTGTTTAATGGCTTTCATTTCTGTAAACAAGTCCATAAAGCGGCCTTGTTTGTATAGTGATGCTAAGTGAGGGCCAAAAAAACTGTGATAACCAGCCAGTTGCTCATCACTTCCTTGCCCATCCAGCATGACAGTGACGTCATTTTCTTTGGCGCACTGGAACACACTCCACTGAGCAAAAATGCTTGTTGAGCCAAATGGTTCATCTTGATGCCAAGTGATTCTAGGCGATATTTCAAAAAGTTGTTCTAGTGAGGGGTATACATAGTGGCCCTGCACGCCTGTCTCTGAGACGACGATGTCGATCCATTTTCGCTCATCAAAACGGGCGACATCCGAACAAGCTGAAAAGGTTTTTTGCAAGGAGGCAGCGTTTTGATGATGAAGCAATTTATTCATCATGCATACAATCGCCGAAGAGTCCAAGCCGCCGGATAGGCACGAACCCACAGGTACGTCAGCCCTAAGTCTTAACGCGACTGCGTCTTCGAATAGGCTATTAAACTGTTCACACGCTGACTGGTAGTCGCCACTAAATGGCTTGGGGGTGAGGGTATACCATTGATGGGTTGTGATCTTTGATGAGGCAGGTAATGGGAGCGATTTTTTCGGGTCACAGTCTAGCAATGCGTAATGCCCTGGCGGTACTTGGTAGACCCCGGCAAACATGGTTTCGTCAGTATGGTCACTCATGCCAAATGCAAGAAAATCGTATGCACGCTGGTGATTGAGCCTCGCTTGCCATTCCGGGAGCACGGTAAACTGCTTTATCTCTGAGCCAAATGCAAACATTCCATGATTTGATATCCAATAATAGAGTGGCTTGACGCCAAAGCGATCTCTTGCCAAAAACATGGTTTGCAGATGTCGGTCATAAATGGCAAATGCAAACATGCCATTGAGTCTGCAAAGGCAGTCTTGCCCCCATTGTGTGTAGGCAGCCAGTATGACTTCGGTGTCTGAGTGCGAAACAAAAGCGTACCCTAGACCTGTCAGCTCATTGCGCAGTTCTAGGTGGTTGTAAACCTCTCCGTTGTATACGATCCAATAGCGAGTATTTGCATAGCTCATTGGTTGATGGCCTAGAGGTGATAAATCAACAATCGCAAGTCGTCGATGTCCCAGTGCTATGTTGGGCAGTATATTGCTGCTACTAATGTCGCTAGCAGGAAGGTAATCTATTGACGAATGGGAGGTCATATGGGGGGAGTCTTTCCCCCCAAAGATTAGCGCAGGTGCATCTCCTCCCTTTTCAAACAGCACGTATCCTTCATCATCAGGACCACGATGGCAGATACAGTCATTCATCTGCTGTACTAGTAAGGGGAGAAATGGTTCCGTAGTGGAAATAACGCCAGAAATACCGCACATATAATGTTATTACCTTATTTTGTCACCTGTGATCTCATATATTTTATCTTGTTTCCTTAAGATATCGTCATACAAGATTCGTAGTTGGCTTACGACCGCCTGCCGAGAAAAGCGCTGTTCGAAATCCTGACGTATGGCTTGCGGGCTATATTTTGACCAGTTGGCTGCTAGCGTCTGCATTGCCTGTGCAAGAGCTGGGACATCCCCAATATCGACAAGCAAGCCATTGCCTGCATTGACAATAGATTCTGGTCCACCGCAACGGGTGGCAATAACCGGCTTACCACATGCGATAGCCTCTGCGAATACCACACCAAAGGTCTCGTGGCGCGACGGCATGACGAATATGTGGCTGTTTCTGAACATTGCTGGCACTTGCTCCCGGCTAATAGTACCTAGCCAGTGCACTCGGTCAGCAAGTCCCAAAGCATGAGCTTTTGCTTCGTAAAGTGCCCGTAGAGGACCTTGACCCCCAATACGGAATTCAAACCTGTCAGCCGGTGGATTCCAAAGCGCAATGGCCTCTAGTAGGTGATCTATCCCTTTTTGTTCATTGATGCCACATAGTGTGAAGAATATCATTTTGCCGGGATCGGGGGGGGCCAAGGAAAATATTCGTTCGTCCACCATGTTGGGGATAATGTGCGGTTGTGGATAACCAAATGAAGCTACACGTTTGGCTAGAGATGGACTCACGGCAACAGTGGCGGCTGCTTGAGTAAATGCTTGTGTGACCTCTGGTAGCGGCTTCCCATCTTTCACCAAGTTCAAGAAGGGGAATGGACTCATGTGTTCGGTGAGAACATAAGGTACGTTGAATTCGGATGCCAATGCGGCAGCGATGCAACCTGCAGGGTAACTGACATGGGCGTGCATTAAATCAATGTGGCCAAATTTCTTTTTTGCAAGCAGGAAGTTTTGGCGGTTAACACTAATGAGCTGCGGTATACCACCAAATGGCAGTTGGCGGCTCCAGGTCAATTTTGCGTTATATATTTCATGAAGACCGTTGCGTTTGGTAATTTTGTTGCGGGGTTGACGAAGACGCCAGAGCACATTTTTTGGCCATAACCATGGACGCCGTGCAAGGAGATAGCCTTGATTGTGCCCCCACAAACTAACTATTACGCGAATGTCAGGTGACAGTTCAGCAATGGCTTCTGCCTGTTCCCTCGTGAAGATGCCCGGGAGCGGTTCTGTGGGGTAGGGGTACCAGGAGGGGATGATAAAGAGGTTCACTTTTCAAGTATCAAATATAAGTCAGTGAGAAAGAAGTGGCGAAGAAAGGTTTTGTTGATGATAACCTTAATGACATTTCTTATTGGCTGATTAGATGCTGCCCTCAAAAAAGAATCATAACCAATTTTATATCTTCGTACTTTGGCTTTTTTTGCCAGTGATTGCAAAGAAAAAAAATTTTGCTCATTTAAATGATATAATTTGTAATGTTCATTTGTGGTATCTGGCTGGTGTTTTGGTAATTTTTTTCCAAGCATTTTTGCTGCGAAGCGTATTGCAGGATATCCGCACTTTCTCTGTAGTGTGTTGGGGTGCGTAAAAATCAGAAGCTTTCCCCCCTCATTTAATAAGCTGACTGCTATTTTAATAAATAACTCTCCTTCAGTTTTGGATATGTGCTCAATGAACTCTGATGCCATGATCCTATCGAATTTCTTATTTCCTGAGTGAAAGCTATTAAATGAACCATGGAATAAAGAAATTTTCACCTTTAGGTGTTTTGCTTTCTCTTGAGCAAGTCTTATTGCATCAATTGAATAATCTACACCAACTGACTCCCCTCCATTGATTGCATGGTATATGCATATCTCTCCGCGTCCGCAGCCGTACTCAAGATATGTATGCTGAGATTTCAGGTCTAGTAATGCAATGTTTCTCTGGTATCTATAAAATAAGTTTTCGAATTTTCCGTTGAATGTATCAAATTCACTAAAGCCATCAACTTGCTTTAGAAAATATTCCTTATGATATAGTTTTATTGAATCAATCGATGTACTCATTGTATCGCCATTTATTGTTTATATTCTGATAGTTGCGTTAGTTTTTTCCAGGTGAAAGTTTGATACAAAATTATTGTAAAAATATCTAGTAAGTTCCACAAGATTATTGCGATTTCAAGGCTGTTGAAGATTTTCCCAATCCACAAACATGCTGGCCTATAAATTGCTGTTAGAATTCCAAAGAGAAGATTAAATCTTTGTAGGCCAAAGATTATGTAGGTTCCTGATGTGGGTGAGGATATAAACATTGCTAGTACCATAGGTGCCATGAGTGAAGCAAGGTTTCCAGATTTTTGCCAATTTCCACCAAGAACAATGGAAAATATTGATTCACCATATAGGAAAATAGTTAGAAGTGGTAAAAAACCTAATGCCATTAATAGCAACCATGTCTTTCTAATTATTTTTTTCGCTGCGGCAGGGTCATGTTTAACGATAGAGAGTCGCTGCATGAATACTTGGCCGACAGCACTGCCTACCAAAACTATTGGTAGCATTAGTAAGCGCCAAGCCATATTGAACTGCCCTGCCATGTTTTCACCAAACCATGCCGAAATCAATATCACAGGCATTTGCAGGGTAACTACGTCGAGTAAGGCGGCTGGGAGCAGATATTTGGGTGCATTCTGGTGCGTGTAGGCTACAGCGAATAACCGCTGCTGTTTCCAGGTTTTTAATTCAGACCTTACCATCCAAAGAGCTGCGAGTGCTATGCAAAAGCATACAATGGTTTGTGCCAATACTAATCCATATTCGTGGTTTGGCAGGTAACCAAATAATAATCCTACCCCCGCAATGCCTACGCTTTGCACTACACGCAACTTGGAAATTTGGGTGTATTTTCTTTGGCGATTGAGTAGGCCTTGCACTGTGATGGTTACCGCTGTGGCGCCAGCCACTACAAAAGAGAATGGTAGCCAGCCCTTTAGGGGCGTTAAATGCAATGCTTCTTGCAAAGTAATGGGCAGAAAAAGGCTGAGTAAACATAAAAGAGTGGCACTTCCTGATGCAAGTGTCAGGCAGAGTAAGACAAGATTGGCCGCTTCAATGTCTTCTTTAGGGATAAGGACAGCCGTTTCATAACGTAATGTGATGAGTGTTGCACTGACACCAACTACTGCCAAGAATACGGCCAGTACGCCAAAGTCACTGGGAGTGTAAAGCCGTGAAAGCAGCGGTGTGGCAATAATGGTTATGCCTTGAGCAATTGCTGTTCCAAAGATAAGAATCATCACATCGCGAACAGTTTCACTTGTGCTGAATGCTGCTTTGATTTTGCGTAGTGATAATTTCATTAAGTAGATTTATTAAAAATTGAATACCTGGTTAATTTACTAACTTAGTTTCCAGGCTATGCTGTTGATCCCATCAAAAAGGCCTTGGGGGCATGCCAGGATGTTTCCCTAAAGTTTTTTCATGTCAGCAGGCCCTTTATCAGGGTTTTGTAAGTAACTTTGGTAAAATCTGACAACGAAGGCAAATCAGCATAACCCGGGCAATCTGACGATGGTCATCATCACTTAGATGAGATGAGTAATGTCATCGGTTGCGTTATAAAGTGTACTACCAAACTCTGATAGAGTTTCAGCTTATCACATACCTTTTCAACCAGTCCGCCGCATCCTCTTCTGACCTGAACACAAATGCCGGGTAGGGTGGGGCTTCGAAGGTGAGATAGAGGTCTAGCAGTTTCTGAATGTACCAGCTTTGGGTGACAAAGGCGATGGCGGTGGTAATAGAGCAGATGTCCGGGCTTTGGGCCGCCTGGCGGCCTTCGCTGGTGGACATGGGCCGGCCGGTGGCGAGAAAGATGACGGGCACGGGATGCTGGACGATGCGAATATGCTTCTGGCGCACGGTTTCGATCATCTTGGCGTCGATGCAGGGGGAGTCGCCATAATCAACGCGCAAGATGCCGTCCTCACCTAGCCAGACCTCTGGCTCTGTGTAGGTGCTGCGGGGTGTTTCCTGCCGGCTGAAGAGGCCTTTCATGTGGCTGCTTCAGGCCTGCAGGGCCGGGGTGTCAAGAATGCTGCGGTTTGGTTTTGCCATGCTGATCGCCTGTCTTGGTGTTGATCAGGGGGTATCCGGCGTGCTGCAAATGCATCACTTATTTATACAGCATGGATGAGGGTTGCGGAGTTTGCAAGGCGGGATTTAGCATAATTTAATGATTAGGGCTGATCACTCTGTTTTCTCGAATGCGAACTGGGCTAACTCAAAAAGGTCAGGCGCTGCGTTGCAAAGCCTTGCCGGGGGCATATCCCGATGGCGTTTCGCACCTTGCGCATGACCTTTTTGTTCTGCAACGCATCTCGAGAAAATAGGGTGAACAAGCGCTGGTGAAACGTTGCGAAATAGTGGGTACGCATCAGGTGTACGGGTAAGTTGCTGGTTATGAGCAATTGGCGCGCAGTTAAATCAATTTTGCGGTGTATGTGAGTGTTGTGTGCTGACCTCAGCCCGCCTCCCCTTGACGGGGGGAGGCATCAGCGGACGCCGAATTTTTGTTGTAGCTGGCGGTAGAGGGCCATCAGGCGCTGGTATTTGCCGTTGGTCGGGTCTTGGGTGCGGATGTGATTGAGGTAATCATGCGCCAGTGCCATGTAGTTGTCGTGCCAGCCATTCTTGGCAACATAGGCTAGCAGGGCATTGGTGGCGTTGATCATCACGGTGAGGTTGTTGGGACGCTCTGAAAGAACCGAGAGGAAGTGCTGTACCGCACCTTCCAGGTCGCCGCTCTGGGCCATGCGCACGGCGGCGTTGTTCATTTCTACCACGTCTTGCGCATTGGCTTCGATCAGGCGCTGTCCTTCGGACTGACGGTTGGCGGCGCGGAACATGTGCTCTACGTGCCGCATCAGTTGCGGTTTGTCGTCGTGGTTCTTGACGACTTGCTGGACGATCTTGTCGCCTTGTTCTGGCAAATGGGCGGCATAGCATGCCCCGGCCAGCTCCACGGCAACGGCTTCCGGGGCTTTGTCTGCCAGGTTCTGGTATTGCTCCAGGGCGTGCTGAATCTGTTTTTCTGCCCGGGCAAAATCATGTTTCTTGATGGCAATCTGGCATTCCATGGTGCTGGCCAGCAAGTCTGCCTCCGGGGTGGCAAACGCCCGCTTGACCTGCGATAGGGTTTTCTCTGCCGATGCGTCATCGCCTTGGGCAAGCTGTGCCTGGCTCAGGTGCGCGTAATCCAGCGGGTCGTGATGAAACGAATATTTGCCGTATTCGATACTGGATTCGTAGGCTTTGGCAACACGCTCCCAGTCTTCGTTCACTTTTGCGATATCGCCCAGGCGCCGCAGGCGGCCAATGATGGCGGGGGAGAGGTTGACGGCTTTTTGCAGCATGGCCTGGGCACCCAGTGTGTCTTGCCGTGCTTCCATGCAGTTGGCCAGCCAGTCGTACGCTTCCATGGCGTATTGGTTTTCCGAAATGATGCTTTCGAACACCCGCTGGGCTTTCTGGTAGTCATTCTGTTTGTACAGCGACTTGCCCAAGCCCATTTGTGCCCACGGAATGGGGCGGATTCTCAGTACCTCTTCGTAAGTCTTGCGTGCTTCCAGCGCATCCCCGGTCAGCAGGCAAAGGCGCCCCTTCAGTTTCATGAAGTCAATCATGTAGGGGTCGTTGTCATCGATACGGCGATTGCACTCCGTCAACGCGGACAGGTAGTCGTGCTTGAGTACGGCGTCGTCCACTACCCGGAAGGCCTGCTTCTTGTAAAAGGCTTTTTCCAGCCGCTGGCGCAGGGTTTCGCCGGTAAACGGCTTTAACAGGTAATCATCTGGGGCCTGCTCTACAGCAGACAGGACGTTTTGCGCACGCGCTTCGGCCGTCACAATCATGAAAACGGCGGACTGCTTAAGCAGGTTACGGGTTTTGATTTCTTCTAGCAGATAGAGGCCGTCAAACGGGTGACCCAGCGACAGGTCGGACAGGATAACGTCAAACTCGGTACGCTGAATGCGCGAAATGGCATCGGTCAGGCGCGAGGCAAACTCTACCTTGTTGGCACCAAAACTGGCCAAGGTCATGGAAAGTGCGTTGCGCATCTCCGGCACGCTATCGATGATCAGATAGGTTGCGGTGGTGAAGTCGGGCTCGCCGCCCCTGCGCGAAAAGTAATCGGATGTCTGAATGGCCATGGTAGTGACAGAATAATCTACCGGCGCGGTTTTGTGTAGGGAGGATGCGGGTTTTCCGTGACTGGAAGCGGCTTTCAGGGGGGATAACCCCGAAAAAAACCTTGAAAATTTGTTAAGTGACCCGCGCGACGTTTACGGATAGCCGGTCTCGGCGAGCGTTTGTCCGCAAACAGAAGCGGTAGGTGCGCTCGACGCGACCGGTCATGCGCTGGAACAGATTAACGGTCTTTCAGGCTGGCCGCCGGGGTCAGGTCCGGATGGGGCGCCTTGCTGAAGCGGTCCAGGAACAGGTAGATCACCGGGGTGATATACAGGGTAATCAGCTGCGAGAAGATCAGGCCACCGACCACGGCAATGCCGAGTGGCTGGCGCAGTTCTGCCCCGGCACCCCAGCCAAAAGCAAGCGGCAGGGCCCCCATCATGGCGGCCAGTGTCGTCATGATGATGGGACGGAACCGCAGCTGGCAGGCTTCCCGAATGGCGTCGATGGCGGTCAGGGACCGTTCCCTGCGGGCTTCAATGGCGAAGTCGATCATCATGATGGCGTTTTTCTTCACGATGCCGATCAGCATCAGCAAACCGATATCTGCAATGATGGTGAGTTCCAGGTTGAATAATTGCAGAGACAGCAAGGCCCCAATGGCGGCAGACGGCAGCCCGGACAGAATGGTGAGCGGATGCAGGTAGCTTTCGTACAGAATACCCAGCAGCACATAAATGACGGCCAGTGCCGAGACAATCAGGATCAGCTGACTGGTCTGGTTCTGCTGGAAGGCGGCGGCATCGCCACCATAGGCGGTGAGGATGTCGGCAGGCATGCCGATGCTGCGCTGGGCGGCTTGCAGTTTTTGCGTGGCGTCACCCAGTGTGACACCAGGAGCCAGATCAAAACTGAGCGTGATGGCTTGCAGCTGGCCCTGATGGTTGACGCTGCTCGGGCCGGCCTGACGGGTAAGCGTGGCCAGGCGGTCCAGCGTGATCAGACTGCCATCCTTGCTGCGGACCGGGATGTGACCGATGGCAGTTTCATCCTGGCGGGCGGCGGCGGGCAGATCCATCACCACGGCGTAATCGCCACTGCTGGTGTAAATGCTGGCGGCCTGACGCTGGCCGTAGGCACTGTAAAGGGCGGTGCGGATGTCGCTGAGCGATACGCCCAGCAGGTTGGCGCGTTCACGGTCGATATTGACCTTGACCACGGCGCTGCTAAGCGAGGTATCGCTGTTGACGTCGCGGAAGTCCGGATCGGTACGCAGTTGCTGTTGTAGTTTCTCCGACCACAGGTTCAGTGTAGAACCTGACACGCTTTGCAGGACGTACTGGTAGCGGCTTTTGCTGGACTTGCCGCCCAGACGCAGGTTCTGGCTGGCAGACAGGAACACGCTGGCACCCGGCACCCGGCCGGTGGCTTTGCGCAGGCGTTCCATCACGGCGTCCATCGGGTCCCGTGCAGATTTGGGTTTGAGGGTGATGAACATGCGACCGCTGGTACCCGATACCGAGGAGGTGACGCTATCAACGGCCGGGTCTTTGCGGATGGTGTTGGCAATGCGTTGCTGCAAAGTACTGGCGGTATCAAAGCCGGTGCTGTCGCCGTAGTCGATATTGCCCATGATCTGGCTCAGGTCTTCGTTGGGGAAGAAACCTTTGGGGGTGATGATAAACAGCCAGGCGCTGATGCCAAAGCTGGCCAATGCCATCAGGCCTACCCAGCGGCGATGATGCAGGGCCACGTCCAGTGATCTGGCGTAGGCATGGGCAACCACTTTGAAGCCGCGGTCAAACTGGCGGATCAGCCAGGTGTCTTGCCCGCTGTGCGCATGTTCGCCCAGCAGGCGGCTGGCCATCAGCGGGATGAGGGTGAGCGAGACAAGGGCGGAGACCAGAATGGCCAGTGCCACGACCACGGCAAATTCGTGCAGCATCAGGCCAACTACACCGGGCATGAAGAAGATCGGGATGAACACCGCCACCAGCGACAGCGAGATGCTGATGATGGTAAAGCCCATTTCACGGCTGCCCTTGAGCGCAGCGGGTAAGGCTTTCTCGCCGTTTTCCATATGCCGGACAATGTTTTCCAGGACCACGATGGCGTCATCGACCACCAGACCCACGGCCAGCGTCAGCCCCAGTAGCGAGACGTTATCCAGGCTGTAGCCCAGCACGTACATCAGCCCCAGCGTGCCGATCAGCGAGATGGGCAGGGTGACGGTAGGAATGAGAGTGGCGATGGCGCGGCGCAGGAACAGGAACATCACCATCACCACCAGGGCGACGGTCAGTAGCAGGGTGAACTGCACGTCGTGCATGGCATCGCGGATGGACTGCGCACGGTCGTTCAGTAGCTGGATTTTGACCGAAGCCGGCAGCTGGTTGGTAAGCCGGGGCAATGCGGCGCGGATGGCGTCTACGGTCGCGACCGTGTTGGCATTGGGCTGGCGTTGTACCGCCAGCACGATGGCCCGCTCCTTGCCGACCCAGCTGGCGGCCTTGAGGTTCTCGATGCTGTCTTCGACCGTGGCGACATCTGCCAGCCGGACCGGGTTGCCATCACGGATGGCGACAATCAGCGGGGCAAAGTCCACGGCTTTTTGCAGCTGGGCGTTGGCCTCCAGCGTCAGGGTCTGCTTTTTGCCATCGATGCTGCCCAGCGCCGAGTTGGCGTTGGCGGTCTTGAGCGCCTGGGCCAGTTCGTCCATGGTCAGGTTGCGGGCGGCCAGTTTTTCCGGGTTGACGGTGACGCGTACGGCGTATTTTTTCTGGCCGAAGATTTGCACCTGCGCCACCCCGTTCAGGGTGGACAGCGTTGGGGAGATGACGTTTTCGGCAAAGTCGTTCAGCTGCGACAGGCCCAGCGAGGGCGAGCTGATGCCCAGAATCAGGATGGGCGCATCGGCCGGATTCACCTTGCGGTAGGACGGCAGGCTGGTCATCTCGTCCGGCAGCGACCGCTGCGCCCGCAGCAATGCGGCTTGCACATCGACGGCCGCGGCATCGATGTCACGGTCGGGCGAGAACTCCAGGGTAATGGAAGTGCTGCCCAGCGTGTTGGTGGAGCTGATGGTATCGACCCCGGGCAGCGTCGAGAATTGCTTTTCCAGTTGTCTGGCCACGGCGGTGGCCATGGTGTCCGGACTGGCACCGGGTAGCGAGGCAGAGACGTTGATGACCGGCGTGTTATACGATGGCAGCGCCGAAATCGGCAGTTTGTCGTAAGCCAGAATCCCGGCAAAGATGAGCGACAGACTAAGCAGAACCGTTGTTACCGGGCGGTGAATACAAAACGCGGACAGGTTCATGCGGCCGCTCCGCGTGATGCAGCCGCTTCACCGGCCTTGCCGGTTTTGGCTTTGCCCGCTTCGCGAATGGTTGAACCGGGGCGGAGGTTACTGCCGCCGTCTTTGACGATGGTGATGCCGGGCTGGATGCCTGATAACGCCGCCATGCCGTCCTTGATCTGCACAATGCGCACCGGCTGCGGCTTGGCTTTTTTGTCTTTGGTGACCAGATAGACAAACGTGCCATCCGGCCCGGTTTGTACGGCTTCGACGGGGACCGTCGGGGTTTTGCGTAGCGTTTGCAGGACCAGCGATACATTGACCTGTGCGCCTGGCCAGAGTGTATTGCTGGCATTAGCAAACGTGGCTTTGGCTTTGAGGCTGCCAGCCGTGCTGTCGACGTTGCTGTCGATAAAGCTCAGTTGGCCCTTGAGCGGTTGTGAGGCCACGCTGGCCGTTACTTGCAGGGCTTTGCCGGCTTGTCTGGCCTGCTGGTCGGCCGCAATCAGCTCGTTCAGCCGGGTTTCCGGTACGTTAAAGGCGATGGTGATCGGATCCAGCTGGGTCAGGGTGGTGAGCGGGCTGGTGCTGCCGGGCTGGATCAGGCTGCCTGGGTGCAGGTTGATCTGGCCGATGCGACCACTGGCCGGTGCGGTGATGCGGTAATAACTCTGGTTTACAGCGGACTGGGCCAGTGCGGCCTTGTCGGCATTGACTGAAGCCAGGGCGGAATCCACATTGCTCTGGCTGGTATCCACTGCACTTTGGGAAACAAATTTCTGACTGGCCAGCTCTTTTTGCCGGTTCAGGTTACGCTTGGCGTCTGCCAGCAGGGCCTGGTCTTTGGCGACCTGCGCTGCCAGTTTCTGGTAGTTGGCGTTTTCTGCGCGGTCATCCAGGGTAAACAACAGGTCACCCGCTTTGACCATACTGCCTTCTTTCACGTGGACTTTGGCGATGATGCTGGAGATCTGGGGGCGGATGTCGATCTGGTTGACTGGCGTCACGGTGCCGGACAGGGAGAGGACAACGGGAAAGTCCGCCGCCTTGACCACCGTGGTGCTGACTACCACCGGACGATCCTTGGCCGATTTGCCGGCTTTGTCTGCGCTACCTGCCGTTTTGCCGTGCTGGCTAAACCAAATAGCCCCTGCACCCAGTACGATGAACAATCCGGTTAGGCCGGCTTTTGTTTTGCCCTGCATGTCGACACCCTGCAATTCTGTGAGACGAAGCCTTTACTTTACCGAGAATTTAATTCAAAGGTATGTCTAGAATGTAAAATATCGCATTCTGCAGGCCGTGGCGCTGTGATGACCCGCCTGTTAACCCTGATGCTTGTGCAGAGGTGCATTATCGATACCCGCTGGCTGGAAGATTTTTTGAGTGTGGCTGATTGCGGCAACTTTACCCGTGCGGCCCAGTTGCGGCACCTGACGCAGCCGGCGCTGTCTAGGCGTATACGGGCGCTGGAAAGCTGGCTGGGGGTGGATCTGGTGGATCGCTCTACCTACCCGACCCGGCTGACGCGGGCGGGGGAGCAGTTCCGCGACCAGGCCATCACCATGCTGGAGCAGCTCAACGACGCGCGCAGCCATGTGCGCAACCAGCTGCAAACGCATGAGGGGATTACCGTTGCCTTGCCGCATACCCTGTCGCTGAGCTTCTTTCCCAAGTGGTTCTCGCGCATTCGCGAACTGCAACCGGGGGTGTCTGCCCGGTTGGTGGCGGGGAACGTGCACGATGCGGTGCTGCATTTTGTCGAGAACAACAGCGACTTGCTGATGTGTTATCACCATTCTTTACAGCCGGTAGCGCTCGACAAGGAGCGCTATAGCGGCTTGCGGCTGGGGGTGGAGTGGATTCGGCCTTACAGCCGTTGCGACAAGCAGCGGACGCCGCTATTTGCCTTGCCGGGAACCATGGACTCCCCTTTGCCGTTTCTGGGCTATGCGCCGGGCGCTTATCTGCGGCGGATGGTGGACATGCTGATCGAGCACGCGCCGGAACGCTGTTTTCTGGAACAGACCTTTGAAACCGATATGTCCGAAGCCTTGAAGAACATGGCGCTGGAAGGGCATGGCATTGCTTTTTTGCCGGAAAGCTCGGTGCAGCGCGAGGTCCGGCATGGGCAGCTGACGGTGGCGGGCAACGAAGCCTGGCAAGCCAGCATGGAGATTCACCTGTACCGGGAAACCCGCCGGCAGCAGCCGACGGTGGATGCGCTGTGGCAGCAGCTGGAAAAACACTATCCGGCGGTGTGATCGCGGAATATGTGAAGCTTAGTGCGGCGGGGTAGAGAACTGTTCCCGCCAGGCCTGGAAGGTCTTGCCGGTATACTTCTGATAAATGGCGTCTATCCGGCCGGATTTGAGCATTTTCGCCAGCGTATGATCCAGTTTTGCCGCCAGCGCTTTGTGGCGCTTGGCCAGAATGGTGAACTGCGGCTCAATGGCAATGGCTGGCATCAGTACTTTGAGCGGCAAATGCTGTTGGCGGATGGTATCAAACAGCCAGACAGAATCGTCGAAAGCCACGTCTATTCGTTTCTTGATCAGCCGGTCGATAGAGGTATCAATCACATCGGCGTAATCCGGGTTTTGTCCCTTGAGGACATTCATGGTGTCAGGATAGGCATAATCCGTGACCAGACCGATGTTGTCCCGCTTGAACATGTCGATTCCCGTATAACTGACGTGCGGGCTGTCTTGCCGGACGACGGCGGCCAGCACCCAGGATTCGGTACTCACATGCAAGGGGGCCAAATCCGCATCTTCACCACCGGAGGAAAACAGCTTCATGTCCATGCCGCCTTCCCGCACCAGTTTGCGGCAGGCCCCATAAGCCCGGTACGTGAAGCGAATGTCGTAACCATTGGCCCGGGCGGCCTCTGTCATGATGTCTGCCGTGATGCCATGGGTTTGCTGTTGCTCATCCGTATAGATATACGGTGGCCACATGTCGTAACAGGCTTGCAGGGTAGCCCCTGAGGCCAGACGCATGAACAGCAGGCTGGCCAGCGGCAACAGGGCAAGTCTGATCAGGGTGAGCCACGGTTTCATGCACATGCCTTTGCAAAATGATGAGCAGTCCGCAGTCATTCTAGACGAACTGCCTAAAACATGCGCACTAAATTTCACTGGTTTTGATGAAGACCTGCGACGCAGAAATCGATGGGGGCTGCGGCGGTTGTTTGATATACTTGACTAAAATTGTCGGGATTAAACAGCCGTGTCCATGTCTACCTTGCAGCAACTGAATCCACTGAACCGCTTTGCCCGGCAGTTGCCGGACTGGCATCGTCCGCAACGGGCAGAGCCGTTACCGGCACCGTATCTGGTGCACGTGAGTGCACTGGCCGCCGGGTTGCTGGGGCTGACGGAGGACGCGTGCCGTAGCGAGGCCATGCTGGCGATGGCCAGCGGCAATGTGTTTCCGGACTGGTGCGAGCCGGTGGCCACGGTGTATTCCGGACACCAGTTTGGCGTGTGTGTACCGCAGCTGGGGGATGGCCGCGCCTTGTTATTGGGCGAAGTCGAAGGGACCAACGGCTTGTCCTGGGAAGTCCAGTTGAAAGGCGCGGGGCGGACACCGTTTTCGCGTCATGCGGATGGCCGTGCCGTATTGCGGTCTAGCATCCGCGAATATCTGTGCAGTGAAGCCATGTTCGGGCTGGGGGTACCCACCACCCGGGCGTTGGCGATTATTGGCAGCCCATTGCCGGTGTACCGCGAAACGGTAGAAACGGCGTCGGTGGTGATTCGTCTGGCGCCGCGGTTTGTGCGCTTCGGGCATTTCGAGTTCGCGTTTTTGCAAGGCAATACCGAGCAGGCGCGGCAACTGGCTGACTTTGTGATTGCGCATGATCTGCCGGAGTGCCAGCAGGCGCCGAACCCGTACCTGGCAATGCTGGACACGGTGATGCACCGTACTGCCAACCTGATGGCTGACTGGCAGGCCGTGGGGTTTTGTCACGGGGTGATGAATACCGACAACATGTCGATTCTCGGCCTGACCATCGACTACGGCCCGTTCGGGTTTCTGGATGCCTACGACCCTGAGCATATCTGTAACCATACCGATACCTATGGTCGCTATGCCTACCGGCAGCAGCCCGCGGTGGGGTACTGGAACCTGCGGGTGCTGGCCAGCGTGCTGCTGCCGCTGATCAACGACAAAGACGCCGCGATCGAACTGCTGGAACAGTATCCGGCCATTTATCAGCAAGCGTTTGAAACCCGGATGCAGGCCAAGCTGGGTTGGTCTGAATGGCAAGCAGAGGACGAAGCACTGCTGCGGGACACCCTGCAATTGCTGGCTGACCAGAAGGTGGATTACACCCGCTTCTGGCGGGCCTTGTCACATTTCTCGATCACGGATGCGGCGACCGCATCAGCGGTACTGGACGAATGCCGTGACCGGGACGCTGCCAGTGCCTGGCTGGATAAATACCGGGCACGGCTGGTGCAGGAGGGGTCGGTGGATGCCGTGCGTCAGCAACGCATGCTGGGCACGAATCCCAAGTTCGTGCTACGCAACCATCTGGCAGAAGAAGCCATTCGCGCTGCCCGCGACCAGCAAGACTTCAGTCTGATCGACCAGTTGATGACCGTGCTGGCCAACCCGTTTGACGAGCACCCGGCATTTGCCCGTTTTGCCGACCTGCCGCCGGACTGGGCCGGCGAGCTGGAAGTCAGCTGTTCCAGTTGACGAGGGGATCAGGCCAGCAGCATCGGCCCGTAGTATTTGTGGAAGAAATACACGGTGATAGAGGCGCCCAGTACCAGCATGGTATGGCGCAGCAACACCGGGTTGAGTCGCTGGGCCATCTGGGCACCGGCAAAACCACCAGCCAGTGACCCGGCAATCATGATCCAGGCCTGCGGCCAGTACACCTGGCCAGACAGGACAAAGGTCAGGACGGCCGCGCCACTGACGGTGACCCCCAACATACACTTCAAGGCATTGATGAACTGCGCATCCTTGATGCCAAAACTGTTATACAGTGCCATCAGCACCATGCCGCCCCCGCTGGGGAAGTAGCCCGCATAGCAAGAGGCAAACAACTGCAGGATGGTCCGTTTTTCCGTGCATAGTGCTTCGGTCGCCGAAGCGTGCGGGTTGCTTGCAGGCTGTGCCTGCTTGCGCTTGGCCAGGCGAGGGCCAAAGGCAAAAAACAGGAAGGCGATCAGGATGAAGACCGGCGTCGCCAGGGTAAAAAAGGCTTTCGGGGTGTGCATCACCAGCAGGGCGCCGGTAGCGCCGCCGATCATGCTGATGACGGCAATCAGCAGCATGCCTTTGCGGTGTTTCAGCAATACCTTGCGGTATCCCCAGGCACTGCTCATCATCCCCGGCCAGGTGGCCACGGCATTGGTGGCGTTGGCCGCCATCGACGGTACGTTGAAAAACAGCAGTGCGGGAAAGCTGATGAAACTGCCGCCACCGGCCACGGCGTTGATCACGCCTGCGAGGAGGGCAGCGATAAACAGGGCAGAAATTTCGAGGGTGGTCATGGCGGCGCTTTGCAAAATAGGGTGGATTCGATAAGCACTATTTTGCGGTTTTTTGCCCGCCACGCGATTGCAAAATTGCGCGTTATAAAAACATATTGGCAATAATACGTAATGAATAAATGTATTTATTTGTATATAATTGCCGTATGTAAAACACGGGAGCAATTTGCATGCAACTGGACGTCATCGACAAGCGCATTTTGCGCACCCTGCAGGCTGAAGGCAACCTGCCCAATAACGTGTTGGCAGAACGGGTCGGCTTGACCCCGGCACCCTGCCTGCGCCGGGTACAGCGTTTGCGGCAAGAAGGCATTATCGACCGTTATCTGGTGGCGCTGGACAACAAGGCCATCGGCTATAGCGTGTCTGCCTACGCCGAGATCACGCTTAACCATCATATTCCGGCACTGGCCGAGAAGTTCATCGAGGTGGTCAAGACCAAGCCGGAAGTGCTGGCCTGCCATGTGGTGGCGGGGGACTTTGATTTTCTGCTGCGGCTGGTTGCCAAGGACATGCAGGATTACCAGCGCATCATCTGGGATCTGCACGCCATCGAGGGGATCCGTCAGATGCGTTCCATCATCGTGATGAACACCCTCAAGGACGAGATCAACCCGTCACTATAAGTGTCATGATCTGTGCATCAGGTCAGGCGGTAGGTAAGGTCCGGCTGACGGTCTTCCAGTGCGGCCTGCCCTGCCTGTTCGCGCAGCGTGGATTCGATCAGCTGGCTCAGGAAGTCCAGCGGCAAATCGCTGGCGGCCATGCCGAACGGGTCTTCCAGCTCTTCGGCAATCGCTTCCAGCGCCAGGAAGGTGTAGGCCACAAACACGCTGATCACCGGGGTCATGAAGCCAATCGAGCTGACCAGTCCGTATGGCAGTAAGGCACAATAAATGTACACGGTACGGTGCATTAGCACGCTGTAGGTAAACGGGATCGGGGTATTGGCAATGCGTTCGCATCCGCCCAGTGAATCCGCCAGGCCGGAGAGGCTTTCGTCCAGCGCCAGTGCGCTCATGCCATCCAGGTGCCCGGCTTTACGCTGGGCTGCCATCCACTCGCCCATGATCTGCAAGATGGTTGACGGCTTGAACCTGGCCGCAGTCACGCGTGCCTGATGGACGGCAGGCACCAATCGCTGGATATCCGTAGTGGCATCGGTTTTGCGCAACTGGTGCTTGAGCATGTAGAAGAAAGCCATCAAGAGCTCGATCATCTCTTGCTGGGCGGCTTCCGGTGCGTCGGTCATGGTTTGTACTTGCCGTACCAGGCTGCGGCCACGGTTGAGGATGCCGCCCCACAGTTTGCGGCTTTCCCAGAAGCGGTCGTAACAGGCGTTGTTGCGGAAAGACACAAAGATGGCCAGCGCCACCCCCAGCAAACTGAACGGCACGATATTGAGCGGGATCGGCTTGATCAGAAAGTAATTGTCTTGCACGATGGCCAGCACGGCGATGCCAAAAAACAGCAGCAGGCGAGGCCAGATGGTGGAAATGACAGACCCGTGCCAGACAAACAGAAGTTGAATCCAGCTGAGCTTGGGGCGGACGATCATGACAGACAGCCTGAGAGAGAAACACAAAGGCCGGATTGTGCTACTGAAAAAGCCCTCAGGTCTATAGTATGGGCCGATAAATCTGGCAGATTATCCGTCAAAGCCAAAAAAAGCAGGGCATGGTCTCCTCATGCCCTGCCAACTACCCACAACTCAGCACAGTGCGGGGAGAGACGCGGTTAGCGGGCTTTCCAGCCCACTTCGGTCAGGGCTTCCAGCAATTGCGTTGCAGACAATCCTTCTGCCTTGTGCCCCCGATGGCCGGTGACGCTATGGGCGGCCAGCAACACATTCACGATGGCTTCTTCCACCGCTTCGGCTGCGGCCTGCAATAGCGGTGACAGATGATCGTTATTGACCATCTGTAGCGGGGTGGTGAAGTCGCCCTTACGGCCGTAGTCCGCCACCGGCAAACCGGTATTACCAGTGGAAAACGCCAGAAAGATGTCGCCGCTGGAGTCTTCTGTCCCACCCCCTGTGCGGGCGATACCGATGGAAGCCCGTTGCGCCAGCCGGGTGCACTGGTGCGGCAGCAATGGTGCATTGGTGGCAATGGTGACCACAATCGAGCCCATACCCGGGTGCGGCAGGGCATCGGTGGCAAACGGAGAGGGTATTTTCTCTGTATTCAGGTAACGACCCACCGGGTAGCCTTCTACCATCAGCGAGTTGCGCATGCCATGGTTCGCTTGCACGATGGCGCCTACAGTCCAGCCGCCACTCTCTGCCGGCAATACGCGCGATGCCGTACCGATGCCCCCCTTGAACTCGTGGCAGATCATGCCGGTACCGCCGCCCACGCAGCCCTCGGTCACCGCGCCCCCTTTGGTGTCTGCGACGGCAGCCTGAACATGCTCTGGCTTCACGTGGAAGCCGTTGATGTCATTGAGCAGCCCGTCAAAGGTTTCCATCACCACCGGCATGGTCCAGTACACCGCATCGGTCTCGGGTAGTGCCGCCCGTTCGATGGCAATCAGGGTATCACGCACCACGCCCACGCTATGGGTGTTGGTAAAGGCGATGGGCGTGGTAAGCAAGCCGGATTCGCGAATCCATTCCAGACCGGTGGCATCGCCATTGCCGTTCAGGACATGCACCCCCGCAAAACAGGGGGACAGTCTGGCAGGCCCCTCGCGCGGCTCGATGATGGTCACGCCGCTACGGATGGCGTTGCCGTTCGGCAAATCCGCGTTCAGGGTGTGATGGCCGACGCGTATGCCCGGTACATCGGTAATGGCATTGAGCGCCCCCGGGGTGCCCAGTCCAATACGGATGCCCAGATCTCTGGCTCGACGTTGCATAGTGTTCTCCACGTAATAATATCTTCAGGTATTTCAGGTTGATGCGGTGGCCGGCTTGCGGGCACGGTGGGTGGTAAAGGACATCAGCAGCCCGGCGACGATGATGCCGGTCACAATCACCAGATCTCTGGTGGAGCTGCCTTGCAGAATGGTCCACAGCGTATAGCCGCTGCCGGCGAGTACCAGCAAGGAAGGGACCGGCCACAGAGGCATCAGGTACGGGTGGTGGGTTTCCGAGTGGCGGCTAAAGAGGCTGGCAATGGCCATGCTGATATAGGCCAGTAGCAAGATGATGACGGTAAAGGAGGTCAGCTCGCCCAGGTTGGAATTAAAGGTCAGCAAGGCGGATGGCGCTGCAAACAGCAGCGTGGCAACCCATGGGGTACCAAAGCGAGGGTGTAACTGGACCAGGGCCTTGTTCAGCCGGGCGGTCCACATGCCATCACGGCCGCTGGCAAACAGGAAGCGGGCGTTTTGTACCACGATGGCAATGATGGCGTTAAACACCGACAGGAAAATCCCGGCGCTGATCACGCGGGCCAACCCCGGGCTACCCAGCTGGGTGATGACGTAGCTGATCGGATCAGCCGATTTGGCAAGTGTCTCCAGAGACGGTGCGCCCAGCAGCAAGGCTGTCATTGGCAGCAGTTCCATCAGGATCACGATGACCAGCGTCAGCAGAATGGCAATTGCCAGCGGCTTGCCGGTTTTGTGCATGTCTTCGGCCAGATAGATGGCGGCCCCATAGCCGTTATAAGAAAACAGCGCCGTACCCACCATGGCAATGATGACCCCGAATGGCACACCGGTCAGCACGCCTTTGGCATCCGGCATCTGCGGGTGCAGCAGGATGCTGGTCGCTTGGTGTTGCTGGCTGAAACCGAGCCAGCCGATGATCGCCAGTACCAGTAATTCCAGCCCCAGAAAGGCACCGGTCAGCAAGGCGTTGGTCTTGATGTCCAGCACACCGATGGCGTAACTCAGCACCACAATCACCAGTGCCACGCTGGCACTGTCAAAATGCGTGCCAAGCGCCGAGTTCAGGTAGGTTGCCGCCCCGGTGGCCAGTACGGCCGGGATGAACAGCAGCATGCAGAGCACAAACAGGTACATTTGCAGGCCGGCAGTGCGACCAAACAAGCGCTGGATAATGGTGTACTCGCCGCCGGCACTCGGGTGTGCGGCGCCCAGTTCTGCATAGCACAGGGCCAGCGCGGCGGCCAGAATCCCGGCAAAGACAAACGACAAAAATGACCCGCTGCCAGCGCTTTGAATGGCAAACGGGGCAATCACGAAAATGCTGCTGGCCGGGGTCACGCCGGACACGGTGATCATCACCACGTCCATGATCCCGAGCGAGCCTTTGAGTTGGCCCACCGTTTGGTTTTGCGACATTGTTCTCTCTCCTGAAAAATGTATCGGTGCAAAAGGACTCTGGCCAGAGTTGCGGAACTTAGTGTAAGTTAAAAAAACCGTTTGCCTAATCACCGTGATGGGGTGACCCATATGGGGGAGTCGTGGAAGCCTTACTGAAGGAAATGCAGCTGCACCAGGCGCTGGGAAGTGTGTTTGACCAGCTGGGTACCCATCGTTTCTGGCGGGCGCTGGTGCTGGCGCTACGCCAGCTGGCGCCGCTGGATAACGCGCTGGCAGTGCGCATGTGGAAAGCCGCGCCCCCGGTGGCGCTGGAAGAATGTACCTTTGCCGGCCCGTTGCAGCACGATTCACCTGTCCCGCATTACTGCCGGGGCATGTACCTGTTAGACCCGTTTTACCAAACCGTGCGTGAAGGTGCCGAGCGCGGTTTTTACGTGCTGGAGCAGATTGCGCCAGACCTGTTCCGCAGCAGCGAATACTATCAAAGCTACTTCAGTCTGGAAGTCGGACAGGACGAAGTGCAGTTCATCCTGCCGATTGGCGAAGACAGCGCCCTATCCCTGTCGCTGGGCGCCCTGCAGCCGTTTGATGCCCTGGCACTGGGGCGGCTACAGACGGTCAGTTGCTGGGTACTGTCGGCCATGAAACGTCACTGGCAAATCAGCCAGGATCAGCCATCCCCGACGGACACCGGCGGGCTGGAAGACCAGATCGGTCGCACGCTGGAGCAGTTCGGCGGCGGCAAATTGTCCGAACGCGAAGCCGAAATCGCCCGTCTCACCTTGCGCGGTTACTCCAGCAAAGCAGTGGCGCAACAGCTCAGCATATCCCCCGAAACGGTGAAGACCCACAAGCGCAAGCTGTATACCAAACTGGGGATTGCCAGCCATACCGACCTGTTCAGCTGCTTTATTGCAGAGCTGATGGATGAGCAGAAGTCGCATTGACCTGGCGACGGATGTGATTGCCATGGCACCGCGGTAGATGCATTTACCTGCCTGCCATTTTTGACATTGTCATTTCTACTGCTATGATGTTTTCATGACGTGACAATTTGCAATCCCTTCCAGGGTCATACCATGAGTCCTATTCATCGCTGGTCTGTTGTGCCGCTGAGCCTGCTGATGCTGTTCAGTGCCTCCCGCCTGTTTGCCGACGTTCCCGTTCCACCCTCCCGAGCCCCAGATGCATTGACGACCGATGGCGGTAAATATTACGGGCCGTTGTCGCATGGGCGTTTGCAGGGCGACGGCTTGCTGGTATTCGATAGTGGCGAGATGTTTCAGGGGCAGTTCGCGAATGGGGTGGCGAATGGCAAAGGTCATTATTACCGGGACGGGCGGCTGGTTTATAGCGGTGATTTTGTTAACGGGCGCTGGGAGGGTCATGGCATCTACGACCTAGAAGAGGGCGGGCACTATGAGGGGGGCTTCAAGGCGGGTTTCATGGACGGGCATGGCATTTTGACGGTGCCAGGCAGCTATCGCTACGAGGGTGAGTTTGCTCGTCAAAAGTTTCAGGGCAAGGGACGTTACGTGTCTGAAAAAGGCGGCGTCTATGAAGGTGACTTTGCTAACAATCAGTTTACCGGACAGGGGACGTTTCACGAGAATGCCGATATCGAGTACAGCGGCTCGTTCGTGAACTGGCAACTGGATGGGCCCGGCAAGATCACCTTTCCCGGGGGCGAGCTGACGGGTACTTTCAAAGCCTCCCGTCTGAACGGACCGGGCAAGCTGGTGAACAAGGACGGCAGTCATTTCGAAGGCAATTTTGAGAATAACCAAATCCAGGGGCAAGGCAGCAAAACCTTTGCCAATGGCGATGTGTACACCGGCGAATTCCGCTTTGGCGAGATCAATGGCAAGGGCAAAATGGTGTACGCCAAACCGCTGGCCGACGGAACCCGTGTGCAGGAAGGCGAGTGGTCTTATGGGGAGTTTGTAGACCGGAAAAAAGAGGCCCGCGACTTGCTGCGGATGGAAACGGCCATCTACAAACAGCAGCAAATGCTGGACAGCACGCTGGCCAATATCCGCCCGTCGGACCCTGCTCGCATCAATATGTACTGGCTGGGGGTGGCCGGCAATGGCACACAAGAAGTCTTTCACCGAGAAGTGAATTTTGTCCGCCGACAGTTCGAGTCCCAGTTTGCCACCAAAGGACGAGCCATCTCGCTAATCAATAGCCGCAACACGCTGCAGGATCAGCCCATGGCGACCCTGACCAGTTTGCAGCAGAGCCTGAATACCATTGCCCGCCGCATGGACAAGCGCAAAGACGTTCTGTTTCTGTTCATGACCAGCCATGGGTCGCGCGAGCATGTGTTTAGCCTGGATCAGCCGCATATGGACCTGCAAGGCGTCTCTGCGCGAGACTTGTCCGGCATGCTTCGCAAAACGGGCATTCGCTGGAAGGTATTGGTGATTTCAGCGTGTTATTCGGGCGGGTTTATCGACCAGCTGAAAGATGATCATACCCTGATCATGACGGCGGCCCGCAAAGACCGGACTTCCTTCGGGTGTGCCGATGAAAACGATTTTACCTACTTTGGCAAAGCGTACTTTAAGGAGTCGCTCAATCGTCAAACCGGGTTTGTTGAGGCTTTCCACCATGCCACGCAACTGATCAGCCAGTGGGAAACCAAAGACCAGAAAACCGCTGACCCCGCACAAGACGGGCAAGAGGCCGCAGCGGATGCCCCCATGTTAGCGTCTGAACCGCAGCTCTACGAGGGTAAAGCCATCGGGGCCTATCTGAAAAAATGGCGGGCGCAACTGCCCTGAAACGCGGGGGTAAAAAAAGAGGCATGCCAGTTGCCTGAGCATGCCTTGAGAAGAGAGACGGTACAGGATGACAGCGGGTTAATGCACCACGGCGACGGTTTTCCAGTCGGTTTTGTCAAACTGGTTCACGGTGACCGAACCGTTCTGGATGTCCCCAGCCGGGGTGAACTGGATGATGCCGGTCACACCCGGGATCTTGATGCTGGCCAGCGTGGGCAGGAACACTTTCGGGTCGGTCGAATCGGCCTTTTGCATGGCGGTGATCAGCGCGGTCATGGCATCGTATTCGTACGGTGAATAGGTCTGCACATCCATGCCAAAGCGTTTCTTGAAGCGGGCGTAGAACTCCTTGCCCTTTGGCATTTTGTCACGCGGCACACCGGCGATGGTGCAATAGGCTTTGTCATCCATGCCGTTACCGGCCAGCTTGATCATCTCTGGATCGCACGCGCCATCCCCCACGATAAAGCCGGACTTCAGCCCCAGACGGCGCATTTGCTGCAGCAGCGGCCCAGCGGTCGCGTCCATGCCACCGTACACCACCACGTCCGGATTGTGGGATTTGACCGAGGTCAGTACCGACATCCAGTCGGTGGTTTTGTCGGTGCCGTATTCACGGGCCACGACCTTGCCACCCAGCGATTTCACACGGGCTTCGACCTGGTCCGCCAGCCCCTGGCCGTAGGCGGTGCGGTCATCGATGATGGCAACGGTCTTGGCCTTGAGGTTTTTCATGGCAAACTGGCCCATGGCGCCGCCTTGCTGAATGTCATTGGCGACCACACGGAAGGTGGTTTTGAAGCCTTGCGCGGTGTATTTCGGGTTGGTGGCAGACGGGGTAATCTGCGGAATGCCGGCATCGCTATACAGGCGGGAGGCCGGAATGGAGGTGCCGGAGTTCAGGTGACCAATCACACCCACGACCTTGGCATCGATCAGCTTCTGGGCCACCACGGTGGCGGTTTTCGGGTCACCGGCATCGTCTTCGGACACCAGCACAAACTTGACTACCTGACCGCCAATCTTCAGTTTTTTGGCATTGGCATCTTCTACCGCCAGAATGGCGCCGGCTTCGTTGTCTTTACCCAGATGGGCAATCGGGCCGGACATCGGGCTGACCTGGCCTACCTTGACTTCGACATCGGCATGAGCAAAGCTGGCCGCCACCAAGGATGCCAGCAGGGCTGACGCGCTAACAACAGTTTTCATACTCACTCCTCATTGAGACGATGACACACACTGGCCAGCCAAGTGGCGGGCCCTTTTCGCGGCAGATAAAGGGGGATTAGCCTTAGCTGCCTTCGAATCCTTGCAGGACATTCACGGCATTGATGCCGATGTCGTCCACCATGTAGCCGCCTTCCATGACAAACAGGGTCGGTTTGCCAACCGAGGCCAGCAACGCGCCCATGTGCAGGTAGTCCTCGTTATCTAGCCGGAACTGGCTGATCGGGTCATCCTTGAAGGTATCGACGCCCAGCGATACCACCAGTGCGTCGGGGGCGTAGTCGATCAGCTGCCGGCAAGCGGCTTGCAGGGCGGGCTGATAGCTGGCCCAGTCGGTGCCATGGGGCAACGGGTAGTTATGGTTGAAGCCAAGTCCTTCGCCGCGACCCTGTTCGTCCTTGTGACCCAGAAAGTAGGGGTAGGAATGCAACGGGTCGCCGTGCAGCGAGATGAACATCACGTCGCTGCGATCGTAGAAAATGGTCTGGGTGCCGTTGCCATGGTGGTAGTCCACGTCCAGTACCGCTACCCGCTTGGCGCCGCGGTCGATAAACCCTTGTGCCGCAATGGCGGCATTGTTCAGGTAGCAGTAGCCGCCCATGTATTCAGTCGCGGCGTGATGGCCCGGCGGGCGGCACAGGGCAAATGCAGCATTCGCCCCCGCATTGATGCGCGACATGCCGGTCAGCGCCAGGTCTGCGCTGGTGCTGACGGCTTCCCAGGTGCCGGCGGTAATAGGTACGCCGGCATCCATGGCATAAAAGCCCAGCTTGCCGTCGATGTGTATCGGTTCGATGTCGGTACGCATGTCGCGGACCGGCCAGGTCAAGGGCAGGGCATCGTGCTGGCGACCCATGGCTTGCCAGTTGGCCCAGGCTTGCTGCAGAAAACGTACATAGCGTTCGCTGTGCACCCGGGCGTAAGCGGATACATCGAAATGATCCGGCGCTATCACCTCCCCCAGTCCGACGGTCCGGATGCGTTGCAGTACGGTATCGGCCCGTCCGGGCATCTCGAAGCAGGGTTTGAGCACACCATCTTTTAATTCGGTGCCATGGTGCAAGCGGTGTTTGTCACTGTAGATGGTGAGCATGCGGTCGTCCTGACGGGGGGTGAATATGGAAATATTGTAGGCGTCACCGGCAGGATTTATTTTGCTTTATGGTTTAATGAATGCGCTTATTTTGGAAAGATCGTATCGTTTTTGTGATTTAATTAGATTGTTCATGCTGTTTTGATGATGAGAATAGGTTTTTACGTATTAATACGGATAAGTAAACCGGAGGATGGTGTGAGCGAGAAATTACCCAGAGCAGGGCTGGACGACACCGACCGCACCATGCTGCGCCTGTTGCAGCAGGACGGCAGCCTGTCGAACCCGAAACTGGCCGAGCACGTGTCGTTGAGCGTGACGCCGTGCTGGCGTCGCTTGAAGCGGCTGGAAGATGAAGGCTATATCACCGGGTATCAGGCCAATCTGGACCGGCGCAAGCTGGGGCTGAGCATTCTGGCTTTTGTGCAGGTGACCTTCGGCATGGTGACGGATGCGTCCATCCAGCGCTTTGAAGAAGTGATTCAGGCGTACCCGGAAGTCTTGTCCTGCCACAAGATTACCGGCAATGCCGATTATCTGTTGCAGGTGGTGGCGACCGACCTGGATGCCTACAGCGATTTTGTCGAGAATGTCTTGCGCGCCATGCACGGCATCAGCCTGATCCACTCCAGCCTGGCCATGCGCGAAATCAAGTCCTCCAGCCGCTTGCCCCTGCGCTAACGAGGGGATTTGCCGGCGTAGCTGATGTGTGTGCGCGCCAGTTGCGACAGGTTTTGCAAACCCAGCTGAGCCAGGCCGTTATCCAGTTCGTGCAGCAGAATGTCCAGCGCCCGGTTGGCACCAGCCTCGCCCCCTGCGGCCACCCCAAACAGAGTGGCACGTCCCAGTAACACTGCATCTGCGCCCAGCCGGCGAGCCTTCAGGATGTCCATCCCGCGGCGAATGCCCGAGTCCAGCAAGATGGTGGTCTTGTGCTTGACCGCATCTGCAATGGCGGGAAGCACCTCAATGCTGGCCGCCGTGCCATCCAGCTGCCGCCCGCCATGGTTGGTCACCACAATGGCATCCACGCCATGCTCCACGGCCTTTTGTGCGTCTGCTGCATGCATGACGCCTTTGAGCACCAGCTGGCCGTCCCACTGTTGCCGCAGCCAGCCTAGGTCGCGCCAGTTGAGCGAAGTATCCATTTGCGATTCGATCCAGCTGGCGGCCTTGAGTGCATCCGCCTGCCGACCGATGAATTCGTCCAGATTGGCAAACCGTGGCAGCCCGTGGCGATACACCTGCCATAACCAGCGCCAGCAAGTGGCGGTCTGCAGCAGGTTGCGCAGGTCCGGTTGCTTGAAGCCACGGTAATTGCGGGCCTCCCAGTTGCGGTTGCCATACACTACGGCATCCGTGGTCAGGAGCAGTGTCCGGATCCCCGCTGCACGTGCCCGAGCCAACAGGGTCTGGGTGCAGCCGCGGTCCCGGAACATGTACAGTTGCAGCCACAGCTGCGCCTGCGGGTAGGCACGGATTGCTTCGGCCACGTCTTCCATCCGGCTGTTGGACAGGGTCGCCAGACAAAACGGGATGCCATGGGCCGCCGCGGCTTTGGCCAGCGAGATATCGGCCTGATGCCAGAGCATGCCGTTAAAACCGGTCGGTCCGATGGCAACCGGCGCGGCCAACGGCTGTCCCCATAGTTCGCTGTGCAGGCTGCGGCTGGAGACATCGTTAAGGGTATCGGGCAGCAAGCGGATGCGTTCAAAAGCATGCCGGTTTTGCTGCTGGGTATATTCGTCTTCCGCCCCGCTGGCCAGGTATTCCCAGGCAAAATGCGGCAGCCGCTGGCGGGCCATGGCGGCCAGGTCTTCGATGGCGGCGGCGCGGGCCAAGTGGCGGCCGTTATACAATTGGCGTTTCATAATACTTTGCCCGGGTTCAGGATGCCTTTGGGGTCCATGGTCTGCTTTAACAGGCGCATCAGGGCCAGTTCTTCTGGCGTGCGGCTGAGGGACAGGTAGGGTTTCTTGTGCACGCCAATGCCGTGCTCGGCCGAGATGGTGCCCTGATATTGCTGTACCAGCGCGTACACCAGTGCTTCGACCGCCGCGGTCTCTGCATTGGCCGGGTCGTTTAACGAGATGCCAATGTGCAGGTTACTGTCGCCCAGATGCCCAAAAAACAGGGCAATGGCGGCCGGCCAGCGGGCCAGTAGCTGCTGCCGACAAGTGGCGGCAAAGGCACCAATGGCGCCAATCGGCAGGCTGACGTCAAAATTGATCAGGTGCGGCAGGTCATCCATCGGCAAGCCTTCGCGGATTTTCCACAGCGTATTGGCTTGCTGGGTAGATGCGGCCAGTACGCCATCGGTGACGCGCTCTGCTTCCATCCAGCGTTCCAGCTGGGTTTCCATGGCGTGCTGTACGGTGTCATTGTCCTGACTGCCGTCGGTGACCGCGCATTCGATCAGCACATAAAAACTGTCCGTGACCGCCAGCGGTGCTGTCAGCCCCGGTGTGTGCTTGGCCATGAAAGCATAGAAGTCCGGCCACATGACTTCAAAGCTGATCAGGCCCGGCAGGTGGCGACGCGCCTGTTGCCAGATCGCGAGGACATCGGCATCCGTGGCGACGGTACACAGCGCAGTGACGGGGGGCGCCAGCCTGGGGTGCAATTTGAGCACCGCCCGGGTAATGATGCCCAGCGTGCCTTCGCTGCCGATGAACAGGTGTTTCAGGTCATAGCCGGCGTTGTTTTTCAGCATTTTGTTCAGTGAGGTCACCAGCGTGCCATCGGCCAGCACCACTTCCAGCCCCAGCACCTGGTCACGCATCACCCCAAAACGGATGGCACGGTTACCGCCGGCATTGGTGGCGATGTTGCCGCCAATCTGGCAACTGCCACGCGCACCCAGATCCAGCCCAAGGGTAAACCCGGCGGCTTCGGCAGCCTGCTGTACGACTTCCAGTGGTGTCCCGGCCAGTACGGTAATGGTACTGGCGTCAGGGTCAATCTCTTCGATGCCTTGCAGTTTTTCCAGCGACAGGACCACCTCTTCCCCCAGCGGAACGGCGCCTGCCGCCAGGCCGGTCAGCCCGCCCTGGGGCACTACCGCTTGTCCGTGCTGGTGACACAGACGCAAGATATCCGCCACCATCTTTACCGATGTCGGCCGCAGCAGCGCCGCAGGGCGCGGCGCGGCAGGCTCGGCATACGGCGTGTGGTAATGCACGGGGATGTCGTCACCGGTGCAGACAACCTGCGCGCCAAGGGCGTGCATCTGGGACAAAAGGGTAGCGGAAATGGGCATGGGGCACCTGTCATACTTAAAAAACAGGCCACTGCAAAGAGTGGCCTGCGGGTGTGATATAAGCGAGGAGAAGCTTATTTCACGGTCACATCAAAGCCGGTAAAGTACTTTTTAGACAACTTGGCAACGGTGCCATCTTTCTTCAGGCTGGCAATCGCGGCGTTCAGCTGTTTTTTCAGGGCTTCGTCACCCTTGCGCAGACCAAAGGCAATCCCGCTGCCCAGAATCTTGTTGTCAGTGACCGCTGCGCCCAGGAAGCCGAAGCCTTTGCCTTCCGGCTTGCTCAGGAAACCCGCCTGACCGGCGGCGGCCATCACCAGTGTGCCATCCAGGCGGCCGCTGGCCAGATCGGTATACACCTGGTTCTGGTCTTTGTACGGGGTCACGGTCACGCCATGGGCTTCCCAGTGCGCCTTGGCAAAGGTTTCCTGGATAGAACCCTGCAACACGCCGATATTCTTGCCTTTCAGGCTGGCGGCGGTTGGTTGCAGGCCAGAGCCGGATTTACCGATCAGCTGGGTAGGAATGCGGTAGATCACATCGGTAAAGTCGATGGCTTCGCGACGCTTGTCGGTGGCGTTCATGGCAGAGTTGATGGCGTCGAATTTCTTCGCTTCCAGCGCAGGGATCAGGCTGTCGAAGGCATTTTCGACCCATGAACATTTCAGTTTGGCCTTGGCACAGATGGCGTTGCCCAGGTCAATATCAAAGCCTTCCAGCTGGCCGGCTGCATTTTTGGATTCAAACGGCGGGTATTCGGCCTCGATACCGTAACGCAGGGTGTTCTCTGCATGGGCCACGCCCAGAGAAGCCAGTACAGCCAGTGCGGCAAATTTGATCGAACGTTTCATGGTTTCACTCTCCTGTTAAAAACAATGTGCTGCAATGTTTGCGATATGTCTGGGTACAACATCACCGGTTGGCCGGATTAAAACACCCGGTTCTGCAACGCCGGCAATTTACGACGGAAATCGTCCAGCAGGTCGGCATCAAACGGTGCCATGGTAAAGCCGGTCCCTTCTTTCAGTACCGACAAGACCTCGCCCCACGGGTTGATGATCATGCTGTGGCCATAGGTGCGCCGGTCATTCGGATGCATGCCGGTCTGGGCGGCGGCAATCACGTAACACTGGTTTTCGATGGCCCGTGCCCGCAGCAGGACTTCCCAATGGGCTTCCCCGGTGACGTAGGTAAAGGCTGCCGGTACGGTAATGATCGTCGGCGCAGGGGCTGTGCGGTACAGCTCCGGAAACCGCAGGTCGTAGCAGACCGAGCAGCGCAACGGACCAAACGGCGTATCGACGGTCTGGATCGTGGTACCGGGGGCCATGGTGTCGGCCTCGGCGTAGGCATCTTTCACGTCCTGAAAGCCGAACAGATGCACCTTGTCGTAGCGGCCGACGGATTCACCGGCCGGATTGTACATCAGGCTGCTGTTATAAATCCGGCTGCTGTCCGGGCTGGCAATCGGCGCCGTGCCGCCCAGCAGCCAGACACCGGCTTCTTTGGCCAGGCCAGACAGAAAGCGCTGTACGCGACCGCTGCCCCAGGCTTCGGCCAGCGGCACCCGCTCTTCATCGGTTTTGCCCATCAGGTAAAAGTATTCCGGCAACACCACCAGGTCGGCACCGGCGCGGGCGGCGTCCAGTACCAGGGCTCTGGCGGTAGCCAGGTTTTCATCCAGGCTGTCGCCCGAGTTCATTTGTACTGCGGCCAGCTGGCCGTGTCGTTTCTGGATCATGGCTTAGCCTTTCATGCTGCACAGGGCTTCTGCGGCGGCACGCAGCGTGGCCTCGTCTTTGGAGAACGAGAAACGCACAATCCGGTTATCGGTGCCATCGGTATAAAAAGCCGACAACGGGATGGCCGACACGCGATAGTCGCGAATCATGCGCTGGACAAAGTCGCTGTCCGACAAGCTGCTGAAATGCCCGAACTTTGCCAGCAGGAAGAACGACCCGGCGCAGGGCAGCAGTTCGAAAGGCGAATCCTGTAGCAGGCTGACCAGCAAGTCGCGTTTCTGCTGGTACAGGTCAGACAGCCCTAGGTAGGTGGACGGGTCCTGCATGTAGGTGGCCAGTGCGTGCTGCATCGGCGTATCGGCAGAGAACATCATGAACTGGTGCACTTTGCGGATTTCTTCGGTCAGCGCGGCAGGTGCCAGACAATAGCCAATGCGCCAGCCGGTCACATGGAAAGACTTGCCAAAAGAAGACACCATGATGCTGCGCTGGGCCAGCTCCGGATGCGAGGCCACGCCGTGGTGCTTGTTGCCGTCAAAAACGATGTGTTCATACACTTCGTCCGACAACACGATGATGTCGGTGTCACGGGTCAGTTCGGCCAACCGGTCCAGATCCGCCGCATCCAGTATCTGCGAACTCGGGTTGTGCGGCGTGTTGATGATGATCATCCGGGTTTTCGGATTGATGGTGTCGCGCAGTTCGTCCCAGTCGATGCGGAAATCCGGCTGGGTCAGTTTCAGCGGCACCGGCTTGGCACCTTGCAGGCGGACAATCGGCGCGTAGCTGTCAAAAGACGGCTCAAAGTAGATGACTTCATCGCCCGCATGCACCAGTGCGCTGATCGACGCATACAGGCCTTCGCTGGCGCTGGCGGTAATGGTGACTTCGTCACCGGAATGGTAAGTGTGGCCGTACAGGGTCTCTACCTTGTGTGCCAGGGCTTCACGCAGGCTCAGCACACCGGCCATCGGTGCATACTGGTTATGACCCGCGCGCATGGCCTCGGCGGTCAGTTCCACCAGTTTCGGGTCGCACGGGAAGTTAGGCGCCCCCTGAGACAGGTTAATGGCCTGATGCTGATAGGTCAGCTGGCCTATCACGGTAAAAATGTTGGTGCCCACATCGGGGAGCTTGGATACGGGTCGTAGGGTGGGGGTATGCATGGTAGTCGCCTCATTCTCGACGCTTGCCGTCAGGCAAACGTGCGTTGTCGTGCTGCTCATTAAGCCCTGTACCCATTGCTTTCACAATCGAATTGTTGTCATACTAGGCATGAGAAAAACGCATGGCTTCACGTGCCATGCACCGTATGCAGAACGGCCATGCCTTAAGGTGATCCATGTCCAAAAGACTCCCCCCGCTCAATGCGCTTCATGTGTTTGTGGTCACCGCCCGTCATTTGAACCTGACCCGGGCGGCCGAAGAACTGTGCGTGACGCAAGGCGCGGCCAGCCGCCAGATTGCCGCACTGGAAGACTACTTCGGCTTTCCGCTATTTTTGCGCCATGCCCGGGGGCTGCACCTGACCTTGCAGGGGCAAAGCCTGCTCCCCGCCATTCAGGGGGCGTTCGACCAGATTCAGGAGGCCGCCGAGCAGGTCACCAATGCCCATCCGGCCATCCGCCTGAAAGCCCCGACCTGCGCCATGCGCTGGCTCTTGCCGCAGCTGATGCAGTTAGAGCAGGGCCGGCCAGACATCCAGATCGAGCTGACCACCACCACCCAGCATCACGTGAATTTCATGGTAGAAGCCTTCGATGCCGCCATTCTGTTTGGCGTCTATGCATCCGACCGCAGCAATATGTACAAACTGTTTGATGAAGAACTGATCCCGATCTGCGCCCCCGGTCTGCTAAAAGAACCGCTCGATTCGCCAGCCGCCGCCGCGGGGTACACGCTACTGCACCCCACGCGAGACCAGCGAGACTGGCAACTGTGGTTCCAGTCCGTCGGCGCGCCACAGCAGACGGCGCGTCGCAACCAGCATTTCGATACCATGGACCTGGCCATTAGCGCCGCCATCCAGGGGTTCGGCATTGCCATTGGTGACAGAACGCTGATCGAAGAAGACCTGAAAGCCGGGCGGCTGATCATCCCGTTCCCACAGTCAGTGCTGACCGGTGCCGCCTATTATCTGACCCACCATACCCAGCCGACTTCGCCAGCCCTGCTGGGCGACTTTGTGCAGTGGTTCACGGCGGCAGGCACTGCCCGCCATGCGTCTGCCATCGCTTGACCTAATTAGCCAGACTGACCTGGCATTCCCCGGATTTTCTACCATACTACAGAGCGCGGTCCGGCACGGTGTCTGGCCGCCGTCATACAAGAGATCTCATCATGTTACACAACCTACTGTTGCTGACCTTGGTTGGCAGTTGCCTGGCCCCGTCCTTGGCGTTGGCCGAATGCGGCAAAGGCACCCAAACCGTTTTTTCCTGTACCACAGCCAAAGGCAAAGTCATTGAGGTCTGTGACGCCGGCAAAACCATCGACTATTCCTTCGGCAAACCGGACAGTAAACCGGAAATCGTCGTCAAGGCACCAAGGCAAGCCGCATCGACCACGCAATGGCAAGGCATCGGGCGGACCATGTCCTATTCTGTCGAAGTCCCCAATGGCAACACCCGCTACAGTGTCTTCTGGAGCGTCGACAAGATGATGGAAGGTGACACACAGGAACCCGCCATAGAGGCCGGTGTGGCCGTGGAGATCAATCAAAAGCCGGTCGCCACTGTCAGATGCGACAATAAAAAGCCGATCGTCCAAGAGATCGAAGGCATTGATCTAAAAGCCACCGAGTAACCCGGACGCCTCGCACAAGGCACAAACCGCTTGAGAAACCCTGAACAGATGGTAGGATGACGGCTTGAAGCACGGCCTGATATGCAGGCCATGCGCAGGCAAGCAAACTCGAAAGGAACTGCAGTGGCAGACTTGATCATTGAAGACGTAAAAACAGGCGAAGGCGCAGAAGCCGTTGCAGGCAAACACGTGACCGTACATTACACCGGCTGGTTGACCGACGGCCGCAAGTTTGATTCCAGCAAAGACCGTAACCAGCCATTCAGTTTCCCGCTGGGCGCTGGTCATGTCATCAAGGGCTGGGATCAGGGCGTGCAAGGCATGAAAGAAGGCGGCACCCGCAAACTGACCATCCCTGCAGAACTGGGCTATGGCGCCCGTGGCGCAGGCGGCGTGATTCCGCCAAACGCAACACTGGTGTTTGAAGTCGAGCTGATCAAGGTCGGCTAAGCGCTACCCGGATATCGTCAATACCCGCATGGCTGTCTCGTTTTATGCGCCATGCGGGCAATCGCCACCTGTTTGGCCGGATGGCAGTTCCGCGTTTAGCCTCCCAAGATTCCCGCTCTTCAGATCTACCCCATATCCGCTTGCAACCGGATAAGTTCCCCAGACCTGCCGGTGCAATTACACTGCTTCCATGGTCTTCCGATGCATCCTTCCGCGTCTCAATATCGCGCATAAGGTGGCTTGCCAAACCGCAACGCCAACGACTTGCCCTAGTGATACACGCTCACGTGTTGTACGTGCCGTTTCTTTGTGTGGCCCTTAGTGTTTGTTCATTAGGCCGCCAACCTCATCCTGCTCCGGATCATCGCGGTATAATGTACATGCCAAGAAGCCGGAATGATTATGTTGACCTGACAAAAGGACCGAGAATGGGCGTTCTTCGCTGGGTGAGTATTACCCTGTTGATGATTGGAAGCATGTGTTGCCAAGCCGGGGAGTTGGTGCGTTTCCCGACGCTGCCCGGCGCAAATGACCCTAACGAGGCTTACGTTTTGGCCATGCTGCGGCTTGGGCTCGCAAAGAGCGGCAAAGCTTATGAGGTTGTGGCAGGTGCAAATCCGATGCTGCAAGGTCGGGCTATTCTGGATGCAAGCTCACCGACCGGAAAGATCGATGTGCTATGGTCCATGACCACCAATGAGCGTGAGAGTAAATTATTGCCTATCCCCATTCCGATCGATAAAGGACTACTGGGCTGGCGTATCCCGCTATTGCGCGCTGACCATGCGAATCTGCTGGCTGATGTGACTGGACTTGCCGATCTGAGCCATTTAAAAGCGGGGCAGGGGCATGACTGGCCAGACACAGAAATTCTGCGAAGTAATGGTTTGACGGTACAAACTTCCAGCGATTATGAAACCCTGTTTTCAATGCTGTCGGTTGGTCGATTCGATTATTTTCCCCGGTCAATCATGGAAATCTGGAACGACATTGCCAATCACCCCACAGCAGGATTCGTTGTAGATGACCACATCGCGATACATTACCCTGCCGCGGCATACTTTTTTGTCTCACCACGCCGGCCACAACTCGCCAAAGACCTGCAGTCAGGCCTGGAAAGGGCCATTGCTGACGGTAGCTTTGAGACCTTGTATCAGGCGCGTCTCGGACCATTTATCAAGCGTTCACATCTTGGTCAGCGGCATGTGATCGAGCTTGCAAATCCTTTACTGAAAATGTCTAGTATCCCGCTCAACGCAAGGGGGCAATTGTTTCAGCCATAAGAAAACTTGCAACGATTTTTGGCGGCATCCGATTACCTGGAAAAATGAAAGCAGCAACGACTTGATCATCCAGAAACCACAGCAGCCCCTGCAGGGCTGGCAGAAGTGATCAGCACCATCATGGCCACCTTGTTTGAGGTGGCTTTTTGTTTTCTACAGATCAATCAATAAGTTCTGTAGAGCCGGCAGGGTCAACAATTCATCATTTATCACAATTCATTGCTTGACGGCATATCCCAATCACATAAGAATCATGACGAATAAATACATGGCGATGGGTTATCACATGACTTCTTTGTTTTTCTTGCTTGTACTGGTGTTGTACGTACTGATCGCCAAAATCGAGCAACCGGACGAAAGCCTGATCAAGAAACAGTCCCTGACCAGCCTGCTCGGCTGGATGACGAGCGGCAATTGGCCCGCCAAACTGGGGGCAGGTCTGCTGATCATGGGGTTTGGTGCACTGATCCGCTACATGCTGTTGAACATCAACCTACCCAATGAAGTGAAACTCGGTGCCGGGGTATTCATCTCACTGGCGTTTGCCAGTGCCTCATGGGGGTTACGCTACCAGCGCAAACACCGGGCGGTTCAGCTCGCCCTGGCCGGATGCAGCATGGGTGTGGCGTATCTGACAGCCTACAGTGCATTCGCGTTTTTCCACTATCTGCTTTCCATGCAGGCCCTGATGCTGCTGGCGATTGTCGCCTGCCTGACCGGCTGGGTTGCCGTGGTCGAAAAATCGCTGACACTATCCGTGCTGGCCATGCTGGGTGCGTATATCGCGCCGGGCTTTGCACTAGAGACTACAGCGCCAGCTACCGTTCTAGGTTATTACTCGGCGATTAGCCTGCTTGCCTTCCTGATGGTGCTGGCAAGAGGATGGCGCCCCCTGATCCATTTAAGCTATCTGTTTACGCTAGGCGGCGGGTTGTTCTTTGGCTGGACGCAGCAATTCTATACCCTGGTTCATTTCCATGTGGTACAGCCCTTTTTGTTGCTTCTGGTAGGGCAGCATCTGATCATGATGATTGTAGAACCGGTGCGTCAGGCACACCGCTGGGAAATCAATCTGGATCAGGGCATGTTTCTTTGTCTGCCATTGACGGCTGCGGCCCTGATGTTTGGTATCAGCTTTGACCAGTTGCACCAACTGGCACTAGGGTTGGCCATTTTCGGCGTCATGTGGTGCCTGGCGGCGATGCTGCAGCACTGGCTGTATAAAGCGGGCAGCATGCACTATGTGTTTGTCGGTCTGGTGTTTCTGTCCATGGCCGTCATTCTTCGGCTGGATTCGGTCCCCTGGTTTATTGCCGGCCTCATCGCGACGCTGCTGTTCCAGTGGCTGGCGCCGCGCCTGGAAATTCCGGAAAGGCTTGAAATACTGATTGCCTCATTGGCCATCATGTTTGGCACATTTGGCATCCTGCATCATTTGCTGCACCAGAGTGATGCCCCCCGTTTCCTGAATGCTGCGCTAGGCGAGCGCCTCATCATCGGTGTGGCATTGATCATTTCCGGCCGAATCGGCAGTGCCCGCGGGCAAGCGCAGGGTATGGTCGCTCGCGTATTGGGTGGCGTATGGGTCGTGGGCTCGCTACTGGCCGAACTGGTTCGTATCGATTTCAAATACTGGCGGGAGGTGTTGCAGTGTCTGCTGATACTTGCCCTGGGCATTGTGCCGTTTTTTACCCGAAACAAACCCCACCGGCCGCAATGGCTGGTCATGCTACACCTTGGATTGGCAGCCAATGCCTTTGTGGGCATGCTCAGATTTACCGATACCGAGGCATTTTGGTTTTCCCTGATAGCCTGGGTCATCACGCTCGGTTGGGTCAAGGTTGAACACGCCTCAACAAAGGCAGACCAGACCTTTATCCGTTACGGATTAATACTTGCCGCTGTGCAATGGTATCCGTGGTTAGGCAGCTTTTGGCACTTTAACCCGTATTATCCGCTGCTGCTGATAGTGCTGGCGGCACAAGTCAGCTTTATCCTTGCGTATTACTGGATCAGAGAAAACGTCAGTGCGGTACAAAGTCTGGCATTGATTGCCACCATTCTGGTGGGGGCCATCCAGCTATTTGATACTACCGTCAGCATTCATTCCGCGTTCGAGAGTACGCTGCTAGATATCTCGATACTGTTCCTGATGACGTACTGCGTGTATGTGATCCGCCCGACCATTCACCATCATGCAGAAACGGTATGGATCAATATCCTCGGGTTATTGACCCTGCAAGGCTGGTTATTGAAACTGTTTGGAAGCAAGTCGGTACAGACGCTGGCAGACTTGCAGTATCTGCCTTTCCCGGCGGCAATTTCTTTTGTCTGGGTAGGTTTTGGGGCCATTCTCGCCATCGCGGGCGGCAAGCAGCAGCTTCGCAGTCGCTGGAGTGCCGGTACCTTGCTGATGGTGGTGGCTGCCGTCAAGCTGGTGCTGTTTGATTTTGGATCTTTCGGCAATCTGGGAAACATCTTTGCCTTGCTGCTGTCCGGTGCGGTTTTCATGCTAGTGGCCTGGCTGGTGCCGTTCCCGCCAGCCAAAGTAAAAGTATCTGCCCCTGTGGTGCCCGTGACTCCCGGGATTACAGTGCCCATTGCCGCTGCATCCATACCGACATCGGCACCAGAAATGGTGGCGGCCATCAATACACCGCAAAACCAGGCCTCAGCAACGCTAGTGCCCGTGGCTGAGCCTGAGCCAAATCCTCCGCCCGCTGCACCGTCCGGGGTTGTTTCAGCTGTGGAGTCCGCTGTACCGGTACCTCCAGTAGAGCAGACGCAAGGCGAGATACCCCCTCTTAATCCGACCAAAGTTGCGTCGGAGTCGTTGTCACAAAAGTTAAGGTTACCGTCGCCAACGGATGAATTGCCGCTGGTCCGTGAGCTGGATGCCGGCAAGGGGTTTAAAGGGTTGATGCTACTTGCCTTGATTGCCACCGCGTTATACGTGTTTTTTCCGCACAAAAAGCTGCGTGAGTATGCGCCTGAGCCAGCGAAAAATGGCAACAACCAGACCGAGGCTGCGGCTACACCCCAACCAGAAACAGTGGCCAGTCCCCAGCCTGCCGAACCGGCTTCTGCGGCAACTGTCGCACCAAAGGTAGTGACGGCTTGCTCCACCTTTAAAGACAAATTGCCTGCCACGTATCGCTTGTACGCCGTGGGGGAGTACAAAGGCAAACTGGTGGGATACAAAGAAGTGGCCAGCGGGCATGACATGGGACAGGAGGATGTTTACGTCAATATGCCCGGATCGTCGGTGGTGCTTGCCTTGGGTAACTATGACCCTACTGTGTGGATGATTCACGTTACTGGTGAAACCTCGATTGCCGGGGTGATTCTGTCCGGTTACCACAAGGCATTCGTGACCGGGTTGCCAGCAGATGTGCCGGTACTACGGCAAGGCGCTCAGGACGGGAGTGGTTGCGGGCAAAGTTTTAATCTGCAAGATCAAAGAAGTTACGCCGATGCCAATCAGGCGATCAGCCAGTTGACAGGGCGTACCATAGAGGCTATCTACAAACCATATTCAAACCGGACGGATATTGGCGACCTGGCTGCCAATAGTGCTTACACCAGGGTTGACCCTGCTGCGGCGCTCCAGTTCAAGGAGGCTGGGGCCGGTTACTCTGGCCAGGAAGGCATGATGCTGATGCTTCAGGAAGGTGTGCTCAGAACGGCTACACAGAGTGACTTGCAGCCATATTCAGCATTTTTTGAAAGCGGAAACCTCAGGGGCATGTCACTCAAGGTCTATGTGGTCAACAAACCGGTAAAAGTGCCGATCTCCGGCCTGTCTGGCTTGAATGTGCTGCTTGATCCTGGTGGTCAGGTAGACTCTGGCGGCGGGCCTCCGGGCTCATTGACGGTCTTGCAGCCATATCCGTTGCGCTGCACAGGCATGCTGTGCGGCAGGTAGGCAGGTTACACCAGAAAGGGGCAAGAATTTCTGCCCCCACTACCCATCTGTTGGCTCAGGCTATAGCCACTTCCGCTTCCAGAAAAACAGTCCCATGCCGATGCTTAGTACCGCCATGACGCCCAGCAGGGCAAAGTAGCCCCAGTGCCATTCCAGCTCGGGCATGTATTTGAAGTTCATGCCGTAGAGCGAGGTGAGCAGGGTCAGCGGCATGAAGATGGTGGTGATGACGGTAAGTACCCGCATGTCGCGGTTCAGCAGGTTGCTGGTGGTAGAGACAAAAATGTCCAGCATGCCGGCAATCTGGTCACGCAAGGCTTCCAGCGATTCTAGCGCATGCACGGCGTGATCATAGACATCGCGCAGGTATAGCTGGGTTTCTGCCTCAAAGAAATCGGCATCGTCACGGGTCAGGCTGTTAAGGCATTCGCGTAGCGGCCACAAGTTGCGGCGCAGGCCGGCAATCTGGCGTTTCTCGATGTAGATACAGGCCAGCTGTTCCGGCCCGGGACGTTCGTCCAGCAAGCGGTCTTCCAGCAACTCGATCCGGTCGCCCAGTTGTTCGATCAGGGCAAAATGGTGGTCGACCAGCGAATCCAGCAGCGCATACATCAGGTAATCCGCTTTGCCTTTGCGTTGCTGCGAATGATCTGCCAGTAAGCGGGTCCTGACATGGGCAAACAGGCCGGTACTGCGCTCCTGAAATGTCAGCAGCCAATCCTTGCCCAAAACAAAACTGACCTGCTCAGGCTGCAGCTTACCTTCGTGGTCCGGATAGAACAGATGCGCCACCACAAACAGATAATCCTTGTAGATATCCAGTTTGGGGCGTTGTTCGGTGTTGAGGATGTCTTCCAGCACCAGAGGGTGCAGCCCGTAATGTTGCCCGATCTGCGCTAGTGCTGCCGTATCGTGCAGGCCATACACGTTGAGCCAGGTGGTCTGGCCGGGCACGACCACGGGCGGCAGGGTGTCGGCCGTCGGGCTGGTCCGTTCCAGATGCGTATCGCTGTAGCAGATCCAGTCCAGCAAAGTATGGGCGCTGCGAATCGGCCCGACGTGCACCAGGCTGCCCGGTGGCAGCCCCTGTTTTTTTCGCCGGCTGGCTCTGGTGCGCTTGGCCATGGTTTACTGGCCGATGATCTCGAGTTTGAAACCACTGTCTGCCCAGGCGGCACTTTCCTGTTTCAGGGCAGTGGCGGTGAGCGGATGTGCCTCCAGCCATTCGGTGCTGATGGCCAGCTTGAAGCCGTTTTTGGTCACCGACAGTTCGGTTGCCGGCAGCTCCATATCGCGCCGGCTGCGGTGAAACAGCACCGCCAGCCGCAAGGCCAGAATTTGCGCCCGGCGCGCGGGCAGGGCCAGCAAATGCATCAGCTTGCCCAGCTTGCCGCGGTGCGATAAAGCCAGTTGCGCCAGCTGCAATTGCTCCGGCCGGGAAAACCCGGGCATGTCGGCATGTTCCAGAATATAGGCGCTGTGCTTGTGATACCCGGTGTGGGATACCGACAGGCCGATCTCATGCAGTCTGGCTGACCACTGCAGCACCTGCTCTGCATGTTCATCGGTGAGCGACATGGACTGTTCCAGCTGCTTGAACAAATTCAGCGACAGGGAGGATACCCGCTCGACCTGTTTGGCATCCACATGGTAGCGGCGCTTGAACTGGGTCACGGTGGTATCACGCATGTCTTTGTGGTGATGGCGGCCGATCAGGTCATACAACACGCCGTCGCGCAACGCACCCAGGGTAATTTGCATCTGCTGGATGCCCAGTTCGGCAAACACCGCACACATGATGGCAAACCCGCCCGGCAATACGGGTGCACGGTCTGCGCGCAAGCCATTGAGTTGCAGGTTATCGATGCTGCCTGCCTTGATCAGAATGCCCTTGAGTTTTTCCAGGCCTTCCAGCGTGATACCGGAGGGTGACAGGTCATTCAGTTCCAGAATGTCGGACAGCGAACGGGCCGTACCTGATGTGCCGATGGCAATCTGCCATTCGTCCGGACAGAATTCGGTGACGATGCTTTGCAGCTCGGTACGGGCCGCCAGAATGGCGTACTGCAGGTTGTTCTTGGTGATCTTGCCTTCGGGGAAGAATTTCATGGTCCAGCTGACGCAGCCCATGAACAGGCTTTCCAGCTTCAGTGCCTTGTATTGTGACCCGATGATGAACTCGGTAGACCCACCGCCGATATCGACCACCAGACGCCGCTCTTTGGTGGCCGGCAAGGAGTGGGATGCGCCCAGATAGATCAGGCGGGCTTCTTCCCGCCCGGCAATGATTTCAATCGGCACGCCCAGCGCCGCTTCTGCCGCTGGTAGCACAATGTTGGCATTCTTGGCCACGCGCAGGGTATTGGTGCCAACGGCACGGATGGCTTCCGGCGGAATGTCACGCAAACGCTCGCCAAACCGTTTCAGACAGTTAAGTGCACGCTCGATGGTCTGGGCATCCAGGCTGCCGTCTTCTTTCAGGCCAGCCCCCAGACGCACCGTGTCTTTCAGGGAGTCGAGCGGGTAGATCTGGTCGTCCACGACCCGGGCCACTTGCAGCCGGAAACTGTTGGAACCAAGGTCAATTGCAGCAATGGTATCGAAACTCACATAAACTCCGGCAGTAAAATGACATGTACCCCTTTATTTAGACGCAAAATAAAGGGGTACACAAGTTTTTTCGTCATCCGCGTACAAACCGCAGGCCGGATTTGTCCGGCAGGGATGTGCAAATGAGGATCAGATGGCAGGCATCAGGCGTGATTATTCATCCGTGCTCATCGCGGCACGTTCGACATCGGCCAGCGACAGGTGACGGATATCTTTGCCTTTCACCATGAACACAACGTATTCCGACATGTTCTTGGCGTGGTCGCCAATCCGTTCGATGGACTTGATGATGGTGATGATTTCCAGCGAGCTGGAAATGGTGCGCGGGTCTTCCATCATGTAGGTAATCAGCTGGCGCAGGACGCTATGGTATTCCTCGTCCAGTTGTACGTCGTCCTTGACCACGCTGGCGGCTTGCACCGCATCCAGACGGGCAAAGGCATCCAGTGCCTTGCGCAGCATGGAAATAGCCACTTCGGCGGCGTGCTTGATTTCGTTAAAGCGCGGCACCTGTACGCGGTTGGCGTCAAACAGGTTGCTGCTCATGCGGGCAATCTTCACAGCTTCATCGCCGATCCGTTCCAGATCGGTAATGGTCTTGATCACGGTAAACACCATGCGCATGTCACCGGCGGCCGGCTGGCGGCGAGCAATGATATGCTGACATTCTTCGTCTACCATGACTTCCAGCGAGTTCACGCGGTGGTCAGAATTGATGACTTTGGTGAGTAGCTCACGGTTGGCGGTGGCCAGTCCGTCGATGGCATCACGAATCTGTGCTTCTACCAGGCCGCCCATTTCGAGCACGCGTCCGCGGACGCTTTCCAATTCCTGGTCAAACTGGCGGGATGTATGGTCAGGCATCTCACGCTCCTTTTCTAGCTTAAAGTTCTAATCCCGCTATGCTATAGAGGGAATGTGACAGAAAGATGACAAGTCTGAAAACAGGTGGCAAACAAGACATCCGCCCGCCTGACTGACTGACGACAGGCGGATGATCAGGCTTAGTTGCGGCCTGGAGCAGGATTGCGGTGGGTTTCTACGCCAGTAGCGGTGCCCAGCAGCAGGATATCGGCCGGACGCAGGGCAAAAATGCCGTTGGTGACCACGCCCGGAATCTGGTTAATGGCAGTTTCCAGTTTGATGGGCTCGTCAATGGTCAGGCCATGGACATCAATAATCCAGTTGCCATTGTCGGTAACGGTATTTTCGCGCCAGGCTGGATGACCGCCCAGCTTGACCATTTCACGGCCCACCAGGCTGCGCGCCATCGGAATCACTTCGACCGGCAGCGGGAACGCGCCCAGTACGCGTACCAGCTTGCTGGCATCTGCAATACAAATGAATTTCTCGGCCGTTTGTGCCACGATCTTCTCGCGGGTCAGGGCTGCACCACCGCCTTTGATCATCTGCAGGTTGGCGTTGATTTCATCGGCACCATCAACATAAATCGGCAAGTCACCAATGGCCGTCAGTTCAAACACGCGAATACCATGGGCTTTCAGACGGGCGGCAGAGGCTTCGGAGCTGGCCACGGCACCATCAATCTTGTGCTTGATATCGGCCAGTGCATCAATAAAGTAGTTGGCGGTCGAGCCGGTACCCACCCCAACGACCCAGTCGTTTTCAATGTAATCTGCAGCGGCGCGGGCTGCGGCCTGTTTTTGCTGGTCAACGCTTAAAGACATGATGGTTCCTGATCAAGAACATGGAGGCACCATAGCGCATCCATGGGGGTCAAAATGCGGGGCTGACCGGTGAAGGGCGGCCGTTTACTTACCGCCATTTTACTCCGAAAACCGCAGATCGACGAACCATGTCCCGGCTTTTTGTCGGACCGGCTGATTGTTTGTGTGCGTAATAAATCCCGGAAACCGGTTCCCCCAAGGCGCGCGGGCTGTTATCCTAACGGTTTGATCCCGCAGCTTAATTTCTTAATTCTGGTTGGCCAAATGAAGTTCGATTATCTGGAAAATATCCTGACCGCACCCGTCTATGACGTGGCCGTTGAATCTCCGCTGGAAGAGGCCAAAGCCCTCTCAGGCCGAATTGGCAATACGCTGCTGCTAAAGCGCGAAGACATTCAACCGGTGTTTTCCTTCAAGATCCGTGGTGCTTACGCCCGCATGGCCGTGCTAAGCCAGGAAGAACTGGCCCGTGGCGTGATTACCGCCTCTGCCGGCAACCATGCACAAGGGGTGGCCATGGCGGCCAAGGCCCTGGGCTGCAAGGCCACCATCTGCATGCCGGCCATTGCCCCGCAGATCAAGGTGAACTCGGTCAAGGCGCGCGGCGCAGACGTGATTTTGCACGGCGAGAACTTCGACATTACCAACCAGTACGCACAGGAACTGGCCAAAGAGCGTGGCGCCACCTTTGTGCCGCCGTATGATGACCCGTACGTGATTGCCGGGCAGGGCACGGTGGGCATGGAAATCCTGCGCCAGCGCAAGAATATCGATGCCATTTTCGTGCCGATCGGCGGTGGTGGCCTGGCTTCCGGCATTGCCGTCTATGTAAAGCGCCTGAAACCGTGGATCAAGGTCTATGGGGTGGAGCCGTTCGAGGCCGACTCCATGTACCAGTCCATTCAGGCAGGCGAGCGCGTCAAGCTGCCGCATGTCGGCCTGTTTGCCGATGGCGTGGCGGTGAAACTGGTGGGCGAGCACACCTTTAACCTGTGTAAAGAGTTGCTGGATGGCGTCATCCGCGTGACCAACGATGAAATGTGTGCCGCCATCAAGGACGTGTTCGAGGACACCCGCTCTATTCTGGAACCTGCCGGTGCACTGGCGATTGCCGGAGCCAAACGTTGGGCGCAAGATAGCGGGGCAACCGGGCAGACGCTGGTCGCCATTGCCTCTGGCGCCAACATGAACTTTGACCGGCTGCGCCATGTGGCCGAGCGTTCCGAGATCGGTGAATCGCGTGAAGCTGTGTTTGCGGTAACCATTCCGGAACAGCCGGGCGCCTTCAAGGATTTCCTGACCCAGATCGGCAACCGTTCGATTACCGAATTCAACTACCGCTACTCCGACAAGGTGAAGGCGCATATTTTTGTGGGCGTACAGGTGCAAAATCGCGCCGAAGCGTCTGCCATCGTGCAGCAGCTGTCGGATTCGGGCCATGCCACGCTGGACCTTACCGACAACGAGCTGGCCAAGCTGCATGTACGCCATCTGGTTGGCGGGCACGCCAGTGCCAGCCACGAACGTCTGTTGCGCTTTGAATTCCCGGAACGTCCGGGTGCCCTGATGGGGTTCCTGAACAGCATGAGCCGCGGCTGGAATATCACGCTCTTCCATTACCGCAACCATGGCGCCGATTACGGTCGGGTGCTGATCGGCATTCAGGTGCCGGAGAATGACGCCAGCGATTTCCAGCGGTTCCTGGATGATCTGGGCTACGAATTTGTCGAAGAAACCCAGAACCCGGCATACACCTTGTTCCTAGGCTGATTTAACACACTGATGTGGTGCCGGCCGGGAATTTTTCTTGGCCGGTACACTCGAAAAAACCAAGGCCGCCCATATATACAGGGCAAGCTGACAATCCTCTGTGAATTTGATCCGGAAACCCTATTCTTATCATGATGTTACTGAATAACCCGATTCGCCGCGCCCTGTTGCAACTGGGTGCCCTATGCGTGCTGACAACCAGCCTGACGGCTGTGGCAGCCCCTCCGTTTGTACCGCCCGCACCGGCCATTGCCGGCAAGGCCTACATCCTGAACGATTTTTACAGTGGCAACACGCTGGCCAGCGTTGACCCGGACAAGCGCGTGGAGCCAGCCTCGCTGACCAAGCTGATGACCGCCTACCTGACTTTTCACGCGGTACGCGAAGGCAAGCTGAAGCTGGACCAGACCCTGATTCCATCGCCAAAAGCCTGGAAGGCCGAAGGCTCGCGCATGTTTGTGGAGCCCAACAAACCGGTACGGGTGGATGACCTGATCAAGGGCATGATTGTCCAGAGCGGTAACGATGCCTGCATTACGCTGGCAGAAGCCATTGCCGGGTCGGAAGAAACCTTTGCCCACCTGATGAATGACACGGCGCAAAAGCTGGGCATGAAAAATACCCACTATATGAACGCCACCGGTTTGCCAGACCCGAACCACTACACCACGGCACGTGATCTGTCGATTCTGGCGGCTCGCATCATCCGTGAATTCCCGGAGTTCTTTCCGATCTATTCCATGAAAGAATTCACCTATCACGGCATCAAGCAGCCTAACCGCAACTTGTTGCTGTGGCGTTCTCCGGATGTGGACGGCATGAAAACCGGCCATACCGACAGTGCCGGTTTCTGCCAGGTCAGTACCATGCACCGTGAAGGCCGACGCGTGTTGTCCGTGGTGCTGGGCACCGCCAACGAAGAAGCACGGGCGACAGAAAGCCTGAAGCTGCTGAACTACGGCATGCAGTTCTTTGATACGCCAAAACTGTACAGCAAAGGCCAGGCCTTGCAGAGCGTCAAGGTCTGGAAGGGTAGCGATGCCACGGTGCCAGTCGGGTTCTTGCAGGACTTTTACATGACCCTGCCCAAAGGGGCGGCCAAGCGCGTGCAGGCCCAGCTGGTTACCCAGCAACCGCTGATTGCGCCGGTGACGGGCGGGCAAAAGGTCGGGCAGGTGACGTTCAAGCTGGACGGCCAGACACTGGGTACCTACCCGATTGTGGCCCTCAAGCAGGTCAGCCAGGCAGGCGTGTTCGGTCGCATGAGCGACACCGTCAAGCTGTGGTTTGAATAAGCGGTAGATTTGATTTTTGTTAGCCCGGGCGTGGTCAAAAACACGGCCCGGGCCGTAAAAGGTAAGCCATCATGAGCCAGGCAGACAACCAGGAAACGCTACTCACTTTCCCTTGTGCATTCCCGTTGAAAATCATGGGTTTGCGTACGGACGAATTCACGCAGGTGATCGTGGACGTGGTGAAGGTTCACGCCCCTGACTTTGATGCCAGCACGGTAGAAATGCGTGCCTCTGGCAGCGGTAACTATATTTCGCTGACCTGTACCATTACCGCGACTTCCAAGCCGCAGCTGGACGACTTGTATCGCGCCTTGTCCAGTCACCCGCTGGTCAAGGTGGTGTTCTGATCCATGCAGATCAACATTCGCCAGTTTGGCATGACCGACTACCAGCAGGCGCTGGATGCCATGCAGGCGTTCAACGCCGCCCGTACCGACGATACGCCGGATGAAATCTGGCTGTTGCAGCACCCGCCCGTCTATACACTGGGGCTGGCCGGCAAGCCGGAGCACTTGCTGCGTGCCACGGAGATTCCGCTGGTCAAGATCGACCGGGGTGGCCAGATCACTTACCATGGCCCCGGCCAGATCGTGGTCTACCTGATGCTGGACCTGAAACGTCACGGCCTTGGGGTGCGTGAACTGGTCCGCAAGATGGAAAACAGCATTATTGCCGTACTGGCACGACATGGCGTCTCTGCCCGCGGCGACGAAGCGGCACCCGGCGTGTACGTGGATAGCGGTGCCAAGATTGCGGCACTTGGCTTGCGTGTGCGGCGCGGGTGTACCTACCATGGGTTGTCACTGAACGTGGATATGGACCTGACCCCGTTTGGCTGGATCAACCCGTGCGGTTACCAAGGGCTGGAAGTGACCCAGGCCCGCAATGAAGGGGTGAGCGCCCCGATCGAGCAGCTATCGACCGAACTGCTCGAAGACATTCATCATCATATTCTGCCGGGAACCGAGTGGGTCCGGGCACAAGCTGCATGGCCAGCCATTTCTCAAGGACAGACGACATGACCACCGATTCCAATCCTACACCACCCGTCAAGAAAGAAGTCGGGGTCAAGTTGAAAGGTGAGGACAAAACCTCCCGTATCCCGATCAAGATTGTCCCGCTGGATACCCCGCTGAAAAAGCCGGACTGGATTCGGGTGAAGTCTCCCAACAGCGCCCGTTTTCACGAGATCAAACAGATCCTGCGCGAGCAAAAACTGCACACGGTCTGTGAAGAGGCCAGCTGTCCGAACATTGGCGAATGCTTTGGCGGCGGTACTGCCACCTTCATGATCATGGGTGACATCTGTACCCGTCGTTGCCCGTTCTGTGACGTGGGCCATGGCCGTCCTAACCCGCTGGACCCGAACGAGCCGATTCACCTGGGCGACACCGTTGCCAAGCTGAAGCTGAAATACGTGGTGATTACCAGCGTGGACCGTGACGATCTGCGTGATGGTGGTGCACAGCATTTTGTGGACTGCATTCAGGAAATCCGCAAGCAATCACCAGAAACCCGTATTGAAGTGCTGGTACCGGATTTCCGCGGCCGCCTGGATCTGGCGCTGGAGGTGTTGTCCACCGGTACGCCGGACGTGATGAACCACAATCTGGAAACCGCCCCCCGTCTGTACAAGCAGGCGCGCCCGGGTTCGGATTACCAGCACTCATTGACCCTGCTGAAAGAATTCAAGGCCCGCTTCCCGCATCTGCCGACCAAGTCCGGCATCATGGTCGGGCTGGGCGAAACCGATGAAGAAGTTTTTGAAGTGATGCGTGACATGCGCGCGCACGATATCGACATGATCACCATTGGCCAGTATCTGCAGCCATCGGCCCACCATCTGCCGGTGTTGCGCTATGTCACCCCCGAGCAGTTCAAGGTGTTCGAGCAGGCCGCCTACGACATGGGCTTCAAGCACGCGGCGGTTGGTGCCATGGTCAGGTCCAGCTACCACGCAGACCAGCAGGCGCATGGCGTGTAAGTAACGGTGAAAGATTAGTGAGTGATGAGGAAAATCCATTAGCGCTTTTAATGGGTTTTTCTGGAAATCATTTTAAAACAACGGTTCGCCATTCATTTCTGTCTTAAAAAAGATGAAAATGGATGGCGAATTAACTTGTGTGGTGGGGCGGTATGTCCAGGTCGTCAGCTACCCGGTACACAACCAAATCCTCCAAGAGCTAAGATTGTAGTTCGGCCAAAGCTGTCTAGTGCCAGCGAAGGTAACTGTGTCTGCTATCGACCCTATCCGGACGTTGGGAACGCGGTCGATTGAAGGTCAGCTTTCATCTGCAACCGTTCGATTACTGTTAGGACGCTAACTATTTCATTACTGATAGGGGGGTGTGATAGCGGTGAACGACATCACGTACTGGTCAAACACTAATATTGGCGTATTCTGTTAGTAGGGTGGCGCGTTCCGCATATAGTCGTCAGGGCTTTATGCCTATACTCCTTGCATGCACTTCCGAAGTGCCAACTGTATGTTTAACCATCTCAAGGAGTGTGCAATGTCCAAACAAGTCGCCCTTATTACCGGCGGTGCTACCGGTATCGGTAAAGCTGTCGCCCTCAAGCTCGTCGCTCAAGGCGTTAACGTCGTCATGAGCGGTCGCCGAGCAGAAGTCGGCGCGGTTGCCTTGGCCGAAGTCTCAGCAGCCGCACGCGACGGAGCCCAAGTTCGCTTCGTACAAAACGATGTGTCCGACGAAGCCAAGGTTAAATCAATGATTGACGGCATCGTGGCTGAATTCGGCCGACTCGACATGGCCGTCAACAATGCGGGCATCTTCAACGAGTATTCTTCGCTGAACCGATCCGAGACTCAGAACTTCCGCGACATGCTTGAAGTAAACGTGATGGGCGTGTATTTCAGTATGAAGTACGAAATTGCCCAAATGCTCCATCAAGGCAAAGGGGCTATCGTCAATTTGGCATCGATTGCCGGCCTGAACGGCATCCCCTGGGGCGGAACCTATGCGGCCACCAAGCATGCGGTGGTTGGTCTTACTAAGTCGTCAGCACTCGACCATGCGGCGCAAGGCATCCGTATCAACGGTGTGGCGCCCGGAGCTATCCGCACTGACATCATCGCAGAGCAGTTGAACAGTAATCTCGCCGAACTTGAAGCAATGCACCCCATGCAGCGAGTGGGAAAGCCGGAAGAGATAGCGAATGCCATCAGCTGGCTGCTCTCGGACGAGGCTAGCTTCGTCACTGGTCACATTCTCAACGTGGATGGTGGCTTCCAAGCCAAATAAACATAATGACCAGCTCTATTCCAGACAAAATGAAGGTGCCTAGCGCGCTGTGGGAGGGCCTCAAGCGGGTTGAGATCGACCGTGCTGAGGTAGTCCGCCGGGCGGCACTGCCGCTCACCGTGCTGAAGGACGATACGCAGATTTCCACGGCACAGTTTTTCGCACTATGGCGTGCCATTGAAACCGTTAGTCAAGACGCGACTATCGGGCTAAGCATCGCATCTGTTCTGGATGGGGCTGTCATGCCCTTGGCTTTAGTAGCTGCTCAGCATGCAAGGGACTTCCGTGATGCGCTGAATCGGGTGGCCCGGTTCAAGCGCCTGTGCACGCCCGAGGATGTTGTACTCACCGAAAAGGGTGACCGCGTCGACATCGTTGTCCGCTGGCCGCATGCCGCCTCAGTTTCGATTCCATATTCCCTGATCGATGCCTCGATGGCGTCGCTCGTGGAGCTCGGCCGCAGAGGAACTTCGGAACGGTTGATACCAGTCGTGCTGGAGTTGGCCCGTCCTGCGGCATCGAGGTCCGCGCTCGAACGGTATTTTGGCTGCCAAGTCAGGTTTAATGCCGTGGAAGACCGTATTAGTTTCCGGCGAGATGACCTCGACAAGCGATTCGTCACTTACAACAGGGACTTGTTGGAGGTTATTGCGCCAGAACTGGACCGGCGTCTTGAACACCATTTGATGTCGGATTCTGTTGCTGAGCAGGCCCGCTGGGTACTGCGCCGGCGCTTGACGGCTGGTCGGCCGGACATTCGTTCGGTCGCAGCAGAACTGGCTATGAGCGAACGCTCCCTACAGCGGCGCCTGACGGATGAGGGTGTCAGTTTCCAGGCCCTTGTGAGTGATACAAGACATCAGTTGGCACTTGAGTATTTGTCTGACGCTTCCTTGGCGCTCATTGAAGTTGCCTATATGCTTGGCTACGAAGACAAGAATTCGTTCTTCCGAGCCTTCAGGCAGTGGGAAGAACAAACGCCATCGGAGTGGCGAGTCGCAAATCTAACGAATCGCTCACTGATTAGGTAGGGTCGGTTACGATGAAAGTTCTGTTTTTTGGAGCCTCCGGCATGGTGGGTGGAGGCGTTCTGCGCGAGTGCTTGCTTGCGGCTGACGTTGAACGAGTGGTTTCCATCGGTCGTTCGGCATTGCTGTTGGACCATCCAAAACTGGTTCAGGTGGTGCGTCCGCATTTTGCGACAGACACATCCGAAATTACGGATGATGACCTGCGCAACGTGGATGCATGCTTTTTCTGCCTCGGGGTATCGGCATCGGGCCTCTCTGAGGAGAAATACACAGCGCTGACATACAGCCTCACGATGGCGGTGGCTGAGCGCCTTAGCAGCATCAGCCCGCAGGCGAGTTTCGTTTATGTATCGGGCGCAGGGGCAGACAGTAGCGAACAAGGTTCAAGCATGTGGGCCAGGGTTCGGGGTAAAACGGAGAACGCACTGCTACGCCTACCATTCAAGCATGTACATGTCTTGCGTCCGGCAGTAATTCAGCCATTGAACAACGCAGTGTCCAAGACTGACTCCTATCGCATCTTCTATAAAGTCTTGAGCCCCTTGCTCACTTTTGGCCGGAAGCTTTTCCCGTCATATGTTCTAACCACCGAAGTTATCGGTCAGGCTATGCTCCAGATTGCACGCAGGGGAGCGCCAGTATCTGTGTTGAACGCAGCCGCCATCTATGAAGTTGCATGCTCATCAGTAGAAGCTAACTCAAAGAGATGACAGCAATCAGATAGCAATGGCTGCTTCCGAAACCACAACGGCCTTTGCAGCCGAGCGCTGTTGGGGTGGGTGAGTTTCCGCTTTTGGCAGACAACAGACATTCTAGAATATTTGCATATACGGCTGCTTCGGCCGAATATTGGACATAGCCGCCCATCATCCACACCCAGACAAGTTTGCTTCTTTTATCAAAAGCAAACTTGATCTCTGGTTGTTATTCTGGCCGGCTTTGAGCGGGGGAAACCCTATCACAAGGTAAACCGTCTTTGGCCGAAAAACGGCTGTGAATGACGGTTGGCATAGCCGCTTACCAACGTTGATGCACGTATTGGGCAATCCGGCTTACGTAGATTTGACGAAGCGCTTCCATGGTGTCGTCCGGCAAGGCTGGCAAGGTGCTGGCATGGGCGTTTGATGCTGCCTGCAGTGCACTTTTAGCGCCAGGAATCACGCAACTCACCGCATCCTCCATCAAAATCCAGCGCAGCGCAAATTGCGCCATCTGGGTACCCTCGGGTACCAGTTTCCGGATGTCATCGACAACGGATAGCGCAACTTCGTAGGGTACGCCCGCGAAAGTTTCTCCTTTGTCGAAGGCTGCACCTTCCCGGTTAAAATGACGGTGATCATCTGCGGCAAAGACGGTGGCTAAACTCATCTTCCCGCTCAACAGCCCGGATGCAAGCGGTACCCGTGCGATCACGCCGATGCCGCGTTTTTTTGCCTCTGCAAAAAACAGGCTCGCGGGGCGTTGTCTGAAAATATTGAAAATGATTTGTACGGTTTTGACATTCGGGTACTCGATGGCCTTGAGCCCTTCTTCGACTTTTTCAACAGACACGCCGTAGTGCTGGATTTTTCCATCCGCCACCAGTTGATCCATGAATTCGAAAACTTCGGGCTGATAATAGATGCTGGTTGGCGGACAGTGAAGCTGGACCAAATCAAGACAGTCAGTTTGCAAATTGCTGAGAGAACGATCAACAAACGCGGTCAGGTTTGCTTTGGTGTAACCTTCTGCCACATGGGGTGACAGGCGTCGGCCGATCTTGGTTGCTACCGTGGGTTTGATACCGCCTCGTTCTTTCAGTACCGCAGCGATCAGCCGTTCTGAACGGCCGTCTCCGTAAACATCTGCCGTATCAATGAAGGTGGTTCCCTGATCAAGGGCGGCATGTAAGGCGGCTTTCGCATCCTGCTCTGGCACATTTCCCCATGAGCCACCGATAGCCCATGCACCAAACCCGATTTCCGAAACGGTTTTTCCCGTACGACCCAGTTGTCTATCGTTCATATGAGTTATCGCTCCTTACGCATCCATTGGTCGGCGTTGATATCTATTCACATCAACGGGGGGCTTACTCCTATGGTAATCCTCTCGCCTGTTAGCGTCGAGTCGGCATGTGGTGACCATCACTTAGGGCTGCTTTTTGCCCGCATGTCTCGATCTGTTGTACCTCTCCCTCGCCTGTCTTTTTCATGCACCGGACATTTGCCGGTCAATTCCGACGATCTGCCGGACATTCTGTAAACATGCAAGATGTTCCATGCGAGTTTGCATGCCACCATATTGCCAGGCTTCCCGAGATAACCCGGGCCGTGTCTGGCCTGGTGTGTGGTCGGGCATCCTGTGCATCGTTAGCGCGTCCCCCCGTGAAGAGGCGGTAACGATGCGTCCCCCTGTGAAGTAACGTAACTTGCAAGACTCTTGGAGAGAAACCATGCAATTTCGCCGCTGTTTATTTGTTGCTGCCGTTAGTTTGCCCATGCTGAGCGCGCCTGCCTTTGCAGACATTGTCGTTAAATTCGGTCATTCAGGCCCTTTGACAGGGCCGGCAGGCCACCTGGGCAAAGAAAATGAAAATGCAGTCCGGTTGGCGCTGGAAGAGGCCAATGCGAAAGGAATGGTCATTGGCGGTCAGAAGGTGTCGTTTGAACTCGACAGTGAGGATGATGCCGGTGACCCCCGCACCGGCACACTGGTGGCACAGAAACTGGCCGATGCCAAAGTGTCGGCCATTATCGGGCACATGAACTCCGGGGTGACGATTCCAGCCTCCAAAATTTATGCAGCGGCAGGCATTCCCCACATTACGCCAAGTTCGACCAACCCCAAGCTGACGGAGCAAGGCTACGCAACGACTTTCCGGCTGGTGGGCCGTGATGACCAGCAAGGTCCGGCACTCGCGATTTTCGGGGTGCAAAAGCTGAAAGGCAAAACCTTTGCCGTGATTGATGACCGAACCGCTTACGGCCAGGGTTTGGCAGATGAGTTTGAGAAAAAAGTAAAAGCGCTTGGCGGAAAGGTGGTTTCCCGCGAGTTTACTTCCGACAAGGCGACAGATTTCATGTCGATTCTGACCAGTATCAAGGGTCGCAGCCCGGATGTCGTGATGTATGGCGGGATGGACGCGACGGCCGGGCCATTGCTAGTCCAGATGCGCAGATTGGGTGTGAAATCCAAGGTGTTGCTGGGCGATGGCGCCAGTACCGGTGACATGGTCCGTCTGGGCGGGGAGGCGATGGACAGCACGGTGTATAGCTCTCAGGCGGCCATGGATATTGCGAAAATGCCGGGAGCAAAAGAGCTGCAGGCCAAGTACCAGAAACGTTTTGGCGTGCCGCTGCAGGGGTATGGTTACCAGGCTTATGATGCAACCAACTTTTTTCTGGCCGCCATGGTCAAGGCAAAGTCCACTGACCCAAAAGTCTTTGTGCCGGCCATGCATGAGGTCAAGGTAAAAGGCGTGATCGGGCCGATCAGCTTTGATGCCAAAGGGGATATGAAATCACCCGCCATTACGATTTATGGCTATGACAAGAACTTTAAAGAGAACGCTGGCTGGAAAGCGGCCGACATGATTACGATGAAGTAAGCCGTCACTTAACTCTCTCCATCCTCGATGGATTTACGGGGGAACCATTACACCGGTTCCCCATTTTTTTGCCTGCCAACAGCGTTGTGTGCATGGGTCAAGGTTAGCACGCATCCGGCGTGTCATCGATCTGGCCCTGGCGGCCACCGTGTCTAGCGTGCAACAGACATCATGTTTGCAAATGGATGAATAACCACAAGACCATCAACGCATTTCACGGTCAATATTTCGCCGCAACACGATCGACGTCGTCAGATCGCCTACCGTTTCGTGTGCGGCAAGCCAGTCTCGGACCCGGTTAAGTCCGTCAATATTGCTTGCTTCGATTTCCACAATCAGGTCAAGTTCGCCACTCACCGACGAGACCCGTCGCACTTCGGGCTGTTCTGCCAGCAGGTCCAGTAGCTGGTTTGCTGGGGTACGCTTGAGGCTCACCAGCAGGATGGCACGAATGATATTGGCGTTGATTTCGCCAATATCGGCCCGATACCCCCTGATGACACCGCGTTTCTCCAGGTTCGTGACACGTTCACTCGTTGCGCTGCGTGATAGCCCGACACGGGCGGCCAGTACCTTCACCGCAATTCTGGCGTCCCTGGAAAGGATGGTCAAAATTTCGCGGTCAATTGCATCGAGCTCTCGCATCAAATACCTTCTTGGTTAACCCGGCTAGATGCCGGTCTATTCCGACAATCTGCCGGACATTCCGGAAACATGCATGATGCCCCAAATCAGCTTGCATGCCAACATATTGCCTGACGTGCTGCTGCGGCATGCAGCCCGGAACACTCACGATTGATGTTGCTTGTGACATGCCGCCCGGAACACTCACGATTGATGTTGCTTGTGACATGCCGCACTGGCGGTGGCACAGGCTTATTTAAAACACATTGGAAGCTTGATATGACGGATCTTACTCGCCCTGCACCAAACTATAGCGTCACCGATGCCGAGCAACTCTGCGAAGAGATGTTTGGCGTGAAAGGGGTGGCGTCCCCGCTGGATGGGGAGCGCGACCGGAACTTCCGCGTGAAAACCGGTAGCGGCCAGGACTGGATTCTCAAGATCGTGAATGCCAGCGAGCCCGGTGTGGAGAGCGAGTTTCAGACGGCATTATTGCACCACCTGACCGAAACCGACCCGGCGATGCCGGTCCCGCATTTAAGAGCGAGCCTGTCCGGCAAGCTGCTTGGTTCGACCGTCTCGGCGACCGGAGAAACACATGCGGTCCGTCTGGTGTCATGGATTCCGGGGACGCCGCTGGCCAAGGTCGACAGGCGCTTGGCGTTGCTCGGCAATCTGGGGCGTACGCTGGGAGAGCTTGATCGTGCCTTGCAGGGGTTTATTCATCCGGGGGCGTTACGCGACCTGGATTGGGACCTCCGCCATGCCGCCCGCTCACGCTCGCGTTTGCACTTTGTACAAGACGAAGCGCAACGGGCACTGCTGGAGCGTTTTATCGTGCGCTTTGAGCGTCAGATTGCACCGAAGCTGTCCCGCATGCGGGCACAGGTCATCCATAATGATGCCAATGACTGGAATGTCCTGGTGGACGAAGCACAGCCAGAGAACATTGCGGGTCTGATTGATTTTGGCGATGCTGTCCATTCTGTCCTGATTGCCGATGTGGCGATTGCGTGCGCCTATTCGATTCTGGAGACAGCGGACCCGATTGGGACCGCAGGTGCGCTGGTTGCCGGTTTTCACGAGAAGTACCCGCTGTTGCCGGAAGAAGTCGATATCCTGTTTGATCTTATCGCGATGCGGCTGGTCACCAGCGTGACGTTTTCGGCCTCTCGTCATGATCGCACGCAAGACAATCCTTATCTTGCGATTAGTGAAGCACCCGCGTGGCGGCTGTTATACCGGCTGGATGCCATGAATCCCCGTTTTGCGACGGCCATGTTGCGCAAGGCGTGCGGATTTGATGCGGTCGAAGGTGCTGGGGCAATCCGGCACTGGATTGCTGCCAACACCCGGCATTTTGCGCCGATCGTACGTCCGCACCCGGCCACGATGACCAAGGCGCTGGTGCCGTATGGTGATGCCACCCACTACATGACCGTGGAATCGGCAGCCCAGCATCCCACGAATGCGACGGCATGGTGGGAGGATTTCTGTGCCAGTCACCATGTGCAGCTGGGCATCGGGCCATGGGGAGAAAAAAGAACGGTGTATACCAGCCCTGCGTTTGCGTCGAAATTCATCCAGGGCGAATACCGGATTCACCACCTTGGCGTGGACCTGTTCATGCCAGCCGGAACGGCGGTGTATACACCACTGGATGCGACCGTTCGCAGTGTGCAAATCGAGCCCGATCCGCTTGATTATGGCGGTTTGATCACGCTGTTGCACGAACCCGAAGGCTGCCCGCCTTTTGTGACGTTGTGGGGGCATATGGGGCACGAGGCCGTGACGCGTCTGCAACCAGGCCAGAAGCTGGCGGCGGGGGACCTGGTGGGCCATATGGGTGGCATGACCGAGAATGGTGGCTGGACCCCGCATCTGCATCTTCAGGTGTCGACGGACATCCATCTTGCGGCATCGGACATGCTGGGCGTGGGCGAGACGGCGTATCTTGATGTGTGGGCGGATGTTTTTCCGGATGTGGCGGCGCTGGCCGGTATTCCCCCCGAGGCGTTTACCCAAGAAGGGCGCTCCTGTCCGGAGATCATTTCACGCCGGAAAGAACTGCTGTTGCCAAATTTATCCATGTCTTATTCGGAGCCGATCAAGTTTGTGCGCGGCGATGGCGTCTGGCTGATTGATCATCGCGGGCGCGCCTACCTGGACTGCTTTAACAATGTCTGCCATCTCGGCCATGCGCATCCCGAGGTTGTCGAGGCGATTGCCAGGCAGGCGGCCATCCTCAATACCAATACCCGCTATTTGCATGACAATATTATTTCCTATGCCGAGCGTTTGACGGCCACGCTGCCGGCTGGGCTATCTGTCGCCTCCTTTGCCTGCTCGGGCAGCGAGGCCAACAGCCTGATGTTGCGCATGGCGCGCCAGCATACCGGTAGTCAGGATGCGCTGGTGCTGGACTGGTCATATCACGGTACGACGCAGGAACTGATTGAACTGAGCCCCTACAAATACAAGCGCAAAGGGGGCAAGGGGAAGCCGGACCATGTGTTCCAGGCGGATATTCCCGATAGTTATCGTGCCCCAGCGGATTGGCCGCTAGAGGAGCATGGCAAGCGGTTTGCGCAAAGCGTGGCCGAGCAGATTGAGGCGATGAAAAAGCAGGGCCGCAAGCCCGCCTTCTTCCTGGCGGAATCCATCCCCAGCGTTGCCGGGCAGGTGTTTTTCCCTGAAGGATATCTGAAAGAAGTGTATGCCATGGTACGTGCCGCCGGCGGGCTTTGTGTTGCCGACGAGGTTCAGGTTGGTTTTGGGCGTGTTGGCAGCCACTGGTGGGCTTTCGAGATGCAGGATGTTGTGCCGGATATCGTGACCATGGGCAAACCCATCGGCAACGGGCACCCCATGTCTGCACTGGTGACCACACGAGAAGTGGCAGACAGTTTTAATAATGGCATGGAATACTTCAATACCTTTGCCGGTAACCCGGTCTCTTGTGCCGCTGGCCTGGCGGTGCTGGACGTGATTGAACGCGACGGGCTCAAGCAAAATGCGCTTGATATCGGTCACTATCTGCTCAAGGGTTTCCGATCGATGCAAGCGCGTTACGACATCATCGGCGACGTGCGCGGGCAGGGGTTGTTTCTTGGCATCGAACTGGTGCTGGACCGCAAAACCAAGGAACCTGCGACGGCACTGACCAAAAGGATCTGTGATGGCGCGCGGGAGAGAGGGGTCCTGATGGGGACGGAAGGCCCGTTTGATAACGTGCTGAAAATGCGGCCATCCATGATTTTCAGCCAGGCGAACGCGGATTACTTGCTGAGTGTGCTAGAAGACAGTATCGAGGCTGCGCTGCGCTAAGCGGGGGGTAATAGGCGGGAAAAGACGGAGCGTCCGTTGTGATGGCCCAATGCGGTTGCGTGTAGCGCTGGGTCATCCCACCGGCAGGCCATCAAGACAAAGCCGCCTGCCGTGGTGATTGGCAGGCGGCTTTGTGGCTGACGGCCTGGGGTTTAGTCAGGCATTTGGATATCTTCAGGCACGCAACGTCGTGCCTCGTCTTCGCTTAGGCCAGTGATGCCTCTATTTGCCGGGACTCAATCCGGTTCCGGCCATTTTGCTTGGCCAGATACAGTTGCTGGTCCACCGTCTGGATAAAGTCGGTGGGGGTCAGGTTGTCGTCTGGCAGGATGGTACCGACGCCGATACTGACCGTCAGGCGCAGGCCGTGCGGAGAACCCGTGTGGGCGATGGCCTGTTTCTCGATCAGGCGCTGGCAGCGTTCTGCCACCCGCAGTGCACCGCTGGCATCGGTTTCCGGCAGCATGACCACAAACTCTTCACCGCCGTAACGCGCTACCAGATCACGCGGGCCAGCCAGCCCTAGTTGCAGCGTTTGCGCAATGCTGGTCAGGCATTTGTCGCCTTCGATATGGCCGTACAGGTCATTGAACTGCTTGAAGAAGTCCACATCGAACAGCAGTAACGACAAGGGCTGGCCGCTGCTGCGTGCGCTTTCCCACTCGATGTCCAGACTCGCATCAAAACGGCGGCGGTTGGCAATGCCGGTCAACCCGTCCTTGAACGAGAGGGCTTCCAGCTCTTTTTGCAGCGACAGCAGTTTTTCTTCGGTCTTTTTGCGTTCGCTGATGTCGAACATGAAGCCGATCAGCGAATCGACTTCACCTTGTTCGTTGCGAACCACGTGAACGACATCGCGTATCCACACATAGCCGTTTTCTCTGGTCAGTGCCCGGTAGTCGGCTTCGTGGTCTACCCCGGCCTTGGATTGTGAAACGCAGAAATTCACCACATAGTCGCGATCTTCCGGATGAATGCGCATGGCCCAGTCTTCGGCAGAAACCCAGCTCTCCTGGCTCCAGCCCAGCAGCGGCTCGATTTGCGGGCCAATATACGCAAACTTCATGCTGGCCCAGTCGATCTTCCAGGGAATGGCCTTGGTCGATTCCAGCAGGGTTTTGTAAACCGCGCTGTCACTGCTGAGTTCGCGGACGTCGGACATATCAGACATATCTGACTTTCTCCATGCGTTGATGTGAGGGGAGGGTGTATCTCAACCAATAGCGACGGGTCTGCTGTGCCGGGTTGCTATCGCGTTCCAGTACCAATAGAAAAAACCGTCGTTGTTTTGTAATAACGTATGGGTGACGATGCTGTTTTGCCGGATGTCACCCCAGCAGGCGCGGGCCGAATTGCGGTTATTGTGCAGGTCGATGCATTCCAGCGTCTCTGAAGCAGGCTTGGGCGGAATATACAATGCACTGCCGCGCGGTACCCACAGGTCTGCCAGCCGGATCTTGCCAAGCTTGGGCCAATAACGGCCCACCGAGATGACCAACGGCTGGGTCGGGTCGGTCGAAGCAAACACGTGCGGGAAGTTGTGGTGTTCCAGGTCGGTACATACCACGCTGAGCAAGGTGTTGCCGGTGCCCTGGTAGGGTGACCAGTGCCCTGCAAATACACCGTATTCGTATTCGATTTGCTGCAGTTCCACCACGGGGCTGCTCAGCATCACCGCTTGCCCTGGTTCAACCAGGGTGATGCCAAAGGCCGCGGCGATGTCTTTGGTCGCCCACAGCGGTTCGAATTCGACCTCTTGTGCCGCAAACCCCAGCTGGGTTTCGATGCCGTATGGCAGGGTGGGTTTGACGTTTAGCACATCCGCGACCACATACTCTTTGCCAACGGCCAGCGCGGGCTGGGTCGTGGCAGGTATTAGTGGCGTGATGCCTGGAGGTAATTCGCTGACATAGGTTGGCACGCCGTTTTGGTTGTAAAAGAAGGGCGTGTTGACAGTATTCACCGTGGTTTCGTGAATCTGTTTGATGAATAGCGGTGCATCAAAACCGAGGTCGGACATGGGTACGTCACTCCACCTGTTGAGCAAGCAGTGCACCTGCCAGACGGGCAGCAACAGTCAGGTGCGAATCAGAAACGCCACATTATGCACATTCAATGATAAGAATGTATAGCATTTCTGCGGCGGTGACGGAGATGGGTAGGCAGGTGCAGGCTAGCCCTTGTTACAAGGGGCGCCGAAACCCGTACACCTGCAGCGTACCTTGCAGAAAATCGAGGTCGGGAGAGCGGGTAAAGCCTAACCGCTCGTACAGGTGCCATGCGGTTTGCATGGCCTGGGTGGTATGCAGGATGACCTGTTGCTGCTGCTGGTCTTTGGCGCACTGGATGCAGGCTTCAGTCAGTGCCTTGCCGATACCTTGTCCGCGTGCCGCATGGCTGACTCCCAGCAAGCGGATGCCCGCCGCATGTGTTTCTTGCGTGGCGGAGCCGCCAGACCCGTATTGGGTCATGTCACCAAAGTAGACGATGCCGCCCAGCACCGTAGCGTGCTGATCCACGGCGACCAGCACCCGGGTGGCGGGTTTGTCGGTAAACCGGCCGATATGGGCCAGCATGTCGTAATAACCGGGCTGCTCTGCGGGCGTAGGAAACCCCGGCAGGCTGGCATAGACCTCGCACATCAGCCGGCCGAGCGTGTCATGCTCTTCTGTGCGGATGTCGCGAATCTGGAACGGGGTGGGCATTGTCGCTTTAGAATAAGTTTCGGGAGCCATGACAACTGTCTGCCTATAATGAACTATTCGGGGTGTTGTTGATTCCAACCGTAGATACACACTTATATGGGGAATGTTGCCATGAAACAGATCAAGTTGCTGGGAATTGCGGGCAGTTTGCGCAAAAAATCGACAAACCAGGGGTTGTTGCGCGCAGCAAAAGCGCATTTGCCGGAAGGCGTGAGCATGGAAATTGCCAACCTGCTGGATATCCCGTTTTATAACGCGGATATTGCCGAAAGACCGGCTTCGGTCCAACGGGTGCTAGACCAGATCAAGGAGGCCGACGCCCTGGTCTTTGCCTGTACGGAATACAACTACTCGCTGGCACCTGCGCTGAAGAACATTCTGGACTGGGCCTCACGCGAGCCAAACAACGCACTGCTGGCGGGCAAGTCCGTCGCCATCATGGGCGCGGGCGGCGGCATGGGGTCTTCTCGTGCCCAGTATCACCTGCGGCAAGTATGCGTGTTTCTGGATCTGTATCCGATCAACAAGCCAGAGGTGTTTGCCCAAGCCATGTCCGCTTCGTTTGATGCGGAAGGTAACTTGATTGAAGAGCGCTTGATCCAGCTGGTAACGACCCAGATGGAGGTACTGGTTGCCAAGGTCAGAAACCAGCACGATTGACCGGCATGTACACGTCGGGCCTGTCATCCGCAGATGGCGGGCCCGCGTTGCGTCTTAGCTGCCCGCCCACGGCAAGGGTGGTGCAACCAGACGTCTTTCGTCTGGATTATCCACCACCCCAAAGCGTGGGTCTTTGGCTGCCCACTGTTGCTGGGCTTTCATGATGTCTTCTTTGCTGTGTCCGACAAAATTCCACCACATGGTAATCTGCTCTGCAAAGGGTTCTCCGCCCAGCAGCAGCAGGCGCGTGCCAGCGGTCAGCTCAACCGTCACGGCTGCTGAACCGGCCCCCAGATAAGCCAGCTCGTTGGTGTTGAAGGCTTCTGCCCCACACGTAAAGCCGCCTTCCAGCGCAAACAGTCCATATTCGAAAGCAGGGTCAAGCGGCAGGGTCAGTGTCGTTGCTGCCGAGGCGAGGACATCCATGCCGATCAGCGGGGTATAGAGCGTCGCAGGGGCGGTGTGCCCGGCATACGTACCTGCCAGCAGGGTAAAGGTGCAGTGGTCAGCCACCCAGCGTGGCAGGACCGGGTAGTGGTCAAAGGCCGGCGCACAGTCTTTGGCGCTGGATGGCAGCGCAATCCAGAGTTGTGCCAGATGCATGCCGGTGGCCTCTGGCAGCGTATCTTCGGTATGGACAATGCCGTGGCCGGCCGTCATCAGGTTGACTTCACCGGGGCGGATGACCTGCTTGCTGCCCAGACTGTCCCGGTGCAGCACTTCGCCTTCAATCAGCCAGGAGAACGTTTGCAGGCTGGTGTGCGGATGCGCCCCTACATGCATGCCCTGGCCCGGCGCAAAGGGCATCGGGCCGGCGTGGTCTAGAAAGCACCAGGCACCAATCATGCGGCATTGTTTGGTGGGCAAGGCACGGTAGACAATCATGCCCTCTCCCAGATCGGTGGCTTTGGCTTCGATGCGCTGGATCGGGTTCATGTGTGCTCCTTGCTGGGGCGAAATTGGCGATGTTTGGCGGGTTCAGGTGCAGCTTAATACATGGGCGCCGGCTTTGCAGCTGATTTCGTCTGGGTTGTCCGGAACGGCTACAGACCGTCAGGCCGCCGCCAGCCGCCTTGTACCCCGCCTTTGGAGAGGACCCACTGCCAGAGCTGAATGTCACGCGCGCGGAAAGACCCGGCACAAGAGAGCAGGTAATAGCGCCACATGCGTTCGAACCGCTCTCCCAGTGTGCTGGCAAATGTCGGCCAGGCCGCTTCGAAGTTGGCGTGCCATGCCATCAGGGTGCGGTCGTAATCGGTGCCAAAGTTATGCAGGTCTTCCACCACAAACAGGTGTTCGCAGGCCTTGCCGATACCGGCGATGGTGGGCAGCTCGCCATGCGGGAAGATATATTTGTCGATCCAGGGATCTGTGCCGTGCCCGGTCTCGTTGCGGCCAATGGTGTGCAGCAGAAACAGCCCGCCTTCCGGCAGGCAGTGATGTACCACGTGCATGTAGTCTTGGTAGTTTTTCTGGCCCACGTGCTCGAACATGCCCAGGCTGACGACCCGGTCAAACGTGCCGCTGATGTCCCGGTAGTCCTGCAGAAAAAAGGATACCGGCAACCCTTCGCAGAGCTGTTCGCCCAGTCTGGCCTGCTCGGCAGACACTGTCACGCCGACGCAGCTGACGCCATAGTGCTCGGCGGCAAATTTCATGAAACTGCCCCAGCCGCAGCCGATATCCAGTACCCGCATGCCGGGGGTCAGCCCCAGCTTGCGGCATACCATGTCCAGCTTGTGCTCCTGCGCTTCGTCCAGCGTGGTGGCGTTGTGCCAGTAGCCGCAGGTATAGGTCATGCGCTTGTCCAGCATGGCCTGGTAGAAGGCGTTGTTGAGGTCGTAATGCTGTTTGCCGACTTGCCATACGTGGCGCTGACTCTGGTGGTTGAACCAGCGGTGGCGCAGCATATGGAACAGCATGGGCAGGGGTTTGATCTGGTCTGCCAGGTGGGCGCGGGCGATGTGTTCGAACAGCTGGTCCAGCCGCTCGCACGTCCAGTGTCCGTCCATGTAGGCTTCACCGAAACCGAGGCTGCCATAGGCCAGCACCCGCTCCGGTACGTCCGGGCTCAATAGTTGGATGTCCCAGGGCCGATTACCATCCAGCTGGACGTCGGCCTTGGCCAGCAGGGAGGACAAGACTTGCTTTGCAGAGTTGTTGTCCGGCTTTCCTGTGGGGATCCAGCCGTCCAGTGTCTTGGTGTTGTCATTCATCTATATGGCTCCTGCAATCGGGTGCCAGACAAAATCTCGGGTGGTGCTCGTGATTAAAAACTATGCAATTTTTCTACGCAAATGGCAAATAAAATTGTTGGATGAGCATCATGGTATTTAAGGTATGAAAGGACAATCTGCCCAAAGTTCCATTGGCCGGGCTTCAGCCGGCTGATGGCAAAAAAACACAGACTGGCTAGGGTTTGACCCACCCAGCCCGGATCGCCCCGGCAAACACCAGTCGATATAGCTGGTCGATTGGCCGGTGCAGTTTGTCCAGATAACGCGGCGCGCTCCAGCGGCTCAGGCAAGCAGAGACACCAGCGACCGCGATGGCGCCCAGCATGTCCAGCGGAAAGTGGACGCCCAGATAGATTCTGGCCCAGGCAACGGGCAATGCGAGCAGCAGCAAGGCCAGGCCGGCCAGACGGGTGCGGACATGCAGCCACAGGCTCAGCCCTACGGCACACATCAGCGTCATGTGGTCACTCGGAAAAGACGAGTCTGCCGCATGCGGAATCAGGGTATGCCCAAGCCCGATCATGAACGGGCGGGGGTGTTGCCAAAAGAGGCCAATCAGCTGGTTAAGTGCCAGGCCGATCAGGCCGGCGACAAATGCTTCCAGTGCATGGCGTCTGACCGTGGCAGAGCCGTACAACCAGCCGGCGACCAACAGCAAGGGAATGCTGAAGACCAGATAGTCCGCGCAGAAAATGGCCAGACCCACTCCAACGCCATTCGCATGTGCAGGGGCATTAATCAGCAGGAAGAGGGTGGTATTGAGCTTTTCTAGCATGGTGCTTACCAGGTTGCCGGCAATGGGTTTTGCCGGTAAGGGAGCGTGCTGCTCAGGCGATGTGGCGGGCTACAGACCCGTCCACCGGGTTATACAGCAGGTGTACCGGCTGACCATGTCTGGACAAGCCCTCAATCTCGAAGCATACGCCCGATGTCCGGAAGCCGAGAATGGTGTAACCCGCCTGCTGCACAGCGTTCTGCATGCTGGTTTCTGCCAGTGAGGCGCGGGAGATCAGTGCGGCGGCACTGGTCTCGCTGATGGCGAGTTCGCTCATGCTGAGCAGGCCGAGAGAAGCCAGGATGGATAACAGTTTGCGCATATGGGGGTCCATGGTCAGAAATCATTCAATGCTACCCATGATAACCGGCAATCCTTAAGCGAACCTTAGCAGCCATGGCGGAAGACGGGCAGGTGAGTCATGCAGACCATCATTGTTGTTGAAGGTGCTCCTGCTGCAAAAAACTCAGGAACTGCTGCATGCCGGGGGTAATGGTTTTACGGTCATGGACCAGAATGGAAAAATTCCGTTCGATCGGCGCGAGCTGGCTGCGGATAACCACCAGCCTGCCGCTATCGAGCATGTCTTGCACCACCCAGCGGGACAGACAAGCGATGCCAAGGCCGGCCGCCGCCGCATTCTTGATGGCCTCGTGGTCGTTGAATTCGATGGTGCTATTGAGTTTACCCAATTGTGGCAACAGCAGCAGTTCCAGAATTTCCCGTGTACCGGAGCCTTTTTCTCTTAACAGCCAGTTAGAGTTCGACAACCTGCTGACCGGCGCCGGCTGATCCCCGAAGGCCCGGACGACAGGGTGCCCGGGCGCCGCCACAATCAGCAGTTCATCCGGCAGCCAGCGGTTGACGGTGATCTCTGCGGCATGGCAAGACCCCTCCACCAGGCCGATATCTACCTCGAAACCGGCGACCTGTTGCGTGACGTCACCCGTGCTGGCAACGGTAATCTGCAGGGGCGGCGTTTCATCGCCCAGCTGTAGCCCCAGCGTCTCGAAGTAATGACGGAGCAGCTTTGGCAGGGTGTAATTGCCAATGGTCAGGCTGGCACCGATACGCAATACGCTATGTGCCTGGCCAACGCACGCTTCTTCCAGCCGGTTGGCGTTGTCCAGCAGGTTGAGCACCATGGGCAGCAAGCCCCGGCCTTTGTCATTGAGCTGCAGTTTGCGCCCGGCCCGGTCAAACAGCGGGTTGCCGATGCTGTGCTCCAGTTCGCTGAGCGCCGCACTGACGGCCGATTGTGAAAGCGACAGATAGGCGGCTGCCGCCGAGGTACTGCCGGTTTTGACAATGGCTGAAAAAATCTGCAACTGGCGGAGGGTGAGTTTCATGGCGTACTTTCCATCATCTATCGATTTTGCTGGTAGATTATATGAAAACAATCCGTTTGTTTGATAGATTTGATCGCGATAGAGTACATGACATCAGGTTTTGCCAGCGATGGCGGAAAACGGGGTGTGTGATGTGGATGTTTTTGCTGATCGGGGTATCTGCCGGAGTGGCTTCCGGACTGTTCGGGATTGGTGGCGGGGTGTTGATCGTGCCGGCGCTGATCTACTTTGCCAAATTCAGTCAGCACGCGGCGGTAGGGACCAGCCTGGCCATTCTGCTGCCCCCGGTGGGGATTGGTGCGGCCTACCAGTATTACCAGCACGGCAATGTAGATCTCCGGGCGGCGCTGATTGTGGCGGCGGCCTTCATGGTCGGTGGCTGGCTAGGGGGTACGCTGGCCAGCCAGTTGCAGGCACAGATGCTCAAGCTGATGTTCGGGGTTTTTGTCTTGTTTATCGGTGGGCATCTGATACTGGATGCTATCCGGCAGGTATGATTTGAGGGTTGGGTCTGTGTTTGTCAGATTGCAGCAGGTGTTTTTGAAAGGAGGTGCTCGTGTTAAAACAATTCACCGTGATGACGTTAACGCTGTCCGGATGCAGCACGTTACTGGTTGCCGGGCCAACGTTCGCAGAAGAGACCAGCCGGCAAGCTGAAGTGGCCAGCCGAGGGGCCGAGGTGATGCCGTTTCAGCTACAAGCTACCCGGCATGTGTTTACCAAAACGCCAGCCGGCGGCGTGCAGCAGGTACTGGTACGGGATGCGGGCAATACTGCGCAGATCGGCATGATCCGCATGCATCTGGGCATGATTGCGGCCCAGTTTGGCCAGGGTGACTTTTCAGCGCCAGCGCATATTCATGGCATGGATATGCAGGGGCTGGCCGTTTTGCAGCTGGCCAAGCCAGGTACCGTGCAGGTGCGGTATCAGGACGTACCGGGCGGCGGGCAGATTGAATACACCACCCGGGATGCCTCTTTGGTGACAGCGCTGCATCAATGGTTTGATGCGCAAGTGTCTGACCATGGCAAGGATGCCGAAGCCGGCAGCATGCCGCATGACGGCATGCACCACAACATGATGCAGAATTAAGCCTCCCTACGTTTTCTCTGGCTGAGGCCGGCAGCCGCTTTATGGTAAGGTGTGATTTTTTACCTGCCGGTTCTTCTGCCATGTCTTCAACACCTTCGCTTCCTCCTGCGACACCGCCAGCGCCAGTCAGTTTCTGGCAAGCGTTCCGTTTTTGGCTAAAACTGGGGTTCATCAGTTTTGGCGGCCCAGCGGGGCAGATCTCGATCATGCATCAGGAACTGGTAGAAAACCGGCGCTGGATTTCCGAACGGCGCTTCCTGCATGCGCTGAACTACTGCATGGTACTGCCCGGCCCGGAGGCGCAACAGCTGGCCACCTATATCGGCTGGCTGATGCACCGTACCTGGGGCGGCGTGGTGGCTGGTGCCTTGTTTGTGCTGCCTTCGCTGCTGATTCTGGTGGTGTTATCGTGGGTATATATTGCGTTTGGGGATGTGTCTTTTGTGGCGGGTATTTTCTACGGCATCAAGCCGGCCGTGACTGCGATCGTGATTCAGGCCGCGCACCGCATTGGCGGACGCGCCCTCAAGAACCGTCCGCTATGGGCCATTGCCGCAGCGGCCTTTGTAGCCATTTTTGCCTTTAACGTCCCGTTTCCGCTGATTGTGGCCGTCGCGGCGCTGATTGGCTATGTCGGCGGACGGGTATCACCCGATACCTTCAAGACCGGTGGCGGCCACGGCAAGGCCGATGCATCCTATGGTCCGGCGCTGATTGACGACCATACCCCCACGCCGGCGCATGCCCGTTTCAGTTTCTTCCGCCTGGGACAGGTGTTATTGGCCGGGGGCTTGCTGTGGGCCGTGCCGATGGTGCTACTGACGACGTCACTGGGCTGGTCGCATACCCTGACGCAAATGGGCTGGTTCTTTACCAAAGCGGCCTTGCTGACCTTTGGCGGTGCGTACGCGGTATTGCCGTATGTGTACCAGGGTGCTGTAGGGCATTATCTGTGGCTGAGCCCGACCCAGATGATGGACGGGCTGGCACTGGGCGAAACCACGCCCGGACCGCTGATCATGGTGGTGGCGTTCGTCGGTTTTGTGGGGGGCTATGTCAAAGCCGTATTCGGGGCTGACCAGCTGTTTCTGGCTGGCGCGGTCGCCGCTACGCTGGTGACCTGGTTTACCTTTTTGCCATCGTTCATCTTTATTCTGGCCGGTGGCCCGATGGTGGAATCCACCCATAACGACCTGAAATTTACCGCCCCGCTCACTGCCATTACCGCCGCGGTGGTCGGGGTGATTCTGAATCTGGCCCTGTTCTTTGGCTACCATGTCCTGTGGCCACAAGGTTTTCAGGGGCGGTTTGATATCTGGTCCGCCGTGATTGCGCTGGGAGCGGCCGTCGCCTTGTTCCGCTTCAAGCGCAATGTGATTCACGTCATTGCGGTATGCGCACTGTTGGGGTGGGGGCTGAAGGTGTTGCTGTAGCGCGTCATCCGGAGGGGAGTATTGCCAGATCAAAGGCCGGAGCCGACACAGGCTGGTTGCCAGCGACTCGGTGACGAGCCTGGCTCTGGCGGCATGGCTGCCGCCAGAATGGTGATCTAGTGGGGGCTCAGGCAAATTTGTAAATGGACAATAGCCGTAATTGGTCGCTGGCAATGATTTCCAGTTGTTGCGATGCCTCCGAGGTTTGCAAGGCGATGGCGCTGGACTCTTCGGTTTGCTGGGCAATGGTTTCAATGTGCACGGCAATTTGATTGCTGGCTACGCCATGCTCGCTGATGGCACTGCTGATTTCACCAACCATCTGCACGGTCGATAATGCCGAAGCGCCGATTTCCGTAATGGACTTGTTGGCTTCGTCAGCCCGGCTGACACCGATTTCCACCTGTTCTATGGCTTGCCGAATCTGGTGCGTGGCACTTTGCGTGTCGGTGGTCATCGCATCAATGGTTGCCGTAATTTCGGTGGTGGAGTTGGCTGTTCTTTCTGCCAGTTTGCGCACTTCATCTGCCACCACGGCAAACCCTCTGCCCTGCTCGCCAGCCCTGGCGGCTTCGATGGCGGCGTTGAGCGCCAGCAGGTTGGTTTGTTCCGCGACATCCTTGATCACACTCAAGACTTGGGTGACTTCCAGACTGCGTTGCTCAACCTGCGTGATACGGCTTTGGGCATCCTTGACCAGCGTGGAAATCTGGCGGATGTCATCTACAGTGTCGGAAATGCGGGTTCGTCCGTTGGCAACCAGCTGACTGGATTGTTCTGCCAGCGCTTTGGTTTCCTTGCTGCGGTCTGCCACATGATGAACACTCACGGTCATTTCTTCGACGGTGGCGGCGACTGTGGCGGAGGAATCGCTTTGAATACTGGCGGCAGAGGCAACCTGGGTTGCTGCGGAGGCCATTTGGGCTGCTGCTACGCCAATCTGGTTGGCGCCGTCCTGGATTTGCTTCAGGTGGCGGCTTTGTTCTTCCAGCAACTGGTTAAACAGGGTGGCGGTTTCGGAGATTTCATCCTGACCGTAAACGGGCGATCGCTGGGTAAAGTCATGCTGGCGGGCCACTGTCGCCATGGTGTGCTGGAGGCTGCGCAGCCCGCGATTCAGCCGGCGGGAAACATGCCATCCTGTCAGGATGCAGATGGTCAGGGTGACGAGTACCAGCATGACGATGGTCAGTACGTCATTGTGGTAAGCCTCATCATTCAAGCGGTCATAGCGGCTGATCTGATCATAAAAATGCTTTTGATGGGCGACGAGCTGTTTCAGCAGATTGCCGCCGTTACCCTGTTTGCCTGCCGCGATGGCGGCCGTGGCTTCGCCGGTTTGAACTGCATGCAAGGTGGTATTCAGCTCTTGCACATAGTTTGCCAGTATCACTTTATCTTGCTGAAATAATCTGGCATCTTCCCCGGGTTGTACCATGGGGGCAAGGGTATTCGTGATGGTCAGGAGGTCTTGCAAGGCTGCTTTGGCTTCGCTGACTTGCTGTTGTTTGTTGGGGGCATCATTCAGCGCCGTAAAACCAATGGCTTTCCAGGCGGCAATCCGGGCACGGGCGATGGCCATTTTCCCCTCATCCAGCAGTTTTAGTTCAGGCATGAAATTTTGCTGAACGTGCTCAAACCGGGTTTGCCCCTGTGACTGGGTATACAGCCCTGTTGCTGCCATGATCGCCATGCCGGCAATGGCACCTGTCAGGGTGAGTGTAACTTGTGTAATGATTTTCATTCTGGTTCACCTTTGTGCCTGGCAAGCATCAGAAATGACGGACTGGCTTACCACGGTGCTGGATGCGTATTGCGGACGGGCGGTGACAAGTCCAAGTCAATCAGACGATTAAATTATGACATTTATATTACATTAGCACGGATGCATATGTGGCGATGCGGCCTAAATGTTACTAAAAGTTAATTTTCATATTTAATTCGCATAAATTGTGATTTTGGTCGTTTTCAGACAGATAACAGGGGCACAGAATTCACGTAATGTATTGAATATAAGACGAATATCAGCAATAAATTCACCAAAGCCAGTGGTTTGGTTGTATGCTTTAAAGTCCATGCACACCCGACCAGGTCGGGCGGCGGGCATGGTTTGCCTCAAGGGTTTTCCGGCTTCTGATCCATGATTGGGGTGGTGACCATCACGTGAATACCGGTGCAGGTTTTCTCGTTTGCCGCGTATCTGTTTGGCACAGGCTGCTGTGTCTGCTGGTCTTGTTGTTGTCTGCTTTATCCCTCTCTGCCGATACGCTGGAACCCGTCAGCCTGCAACTGAAGTGGCGGCACGGCTTTCAGTTTGCGGGTTACTACATGGCCAAAGAGCGCGGCTACTACCGCGACGCGGGGCTGGAAGTAAATTTGCTGGAGGCCAAGCCGGGTCATCCGCCACTGCGGGTGGTGGAGGACGGGGAGGCACAGTACGGGGTAGGGTCCAGCAACCTGTTGCTGGAACGTGCAGCCGGGCAGCCGGTGGTGGTGCTGGCGGTGGTGTTTCAGCATTCGCCATCGGTCATCTTGTCGCGGCAATTTACCAGTGCCCCCAGCCTGCACGATCTGACCGGCAAGCGGGTCATGCTGGAACGTCCGGCAGCCGAGCTGATTGCCTATCTCAAGCAAGAGAACGTGCCCTTGTCCAGCCTGACGCTATTGCCGCATTCCTTTACCCCGCAGGACCTGATCGACGGCAAGGTGGATGCGATATCTGCCTACATGACCAACGAAACCTATTATCTGGAAAAAGCGCATTTCCCCTACAGCATGTTCAGTCCGCGGGCCAGCGGCATCGACTTTTACGGGGACAACCTGTTTACCACCGAAGCCGAGTTGCGTGACCACCCAGAACGGGCCCGTGCGTTCCGTGATGCGAGCCTGCAAGGCTGGCAATACGCGATGACCCATGTCAATGAAACCATCGGGGTGATCCTGCGCAAGTACAATCCGCAGCTCAGTCGCGAGTTTCTGGCGTTTGAAGCGTCGCACATGCAGGGGTTGATCCGTACCGATCTGCTGGAGGTCGGTTACATGCATCACGGCCGCTGGCAGCACATTGCCCAGACCTATGCCAGCCTTGGCCTGTTGCCAACCGGATTTTCCCTGAAAGGGTTTCTCTACGAGCCGGAGACCAACCCCGTACCCTGGAAATGGATTTTCACGGCGGTAGGGGTGGTGACGCTGCTGGCAGCCGTGCTGGGGTATATTGTCTGGATCAACCGCCGCCTGAAACAGGCGCTGGCAGACAGTCACCGCACCGCGCTGGCGCTGCGCGAGAGCGAAGAGCGGCACCGCTTGCTGGCAGATCACGCCAGTGACGTGATCTGGACCATGGATGCATCCTGCCGGTTTACCTATGTCAGCCCGTCGGTCGAGAAATTGCGCGGTTATAGCGTCACCGAGGTCATGCAGCAATCGATTGCTGAGGCCTTGACGCCGGATTCGGCCATCATTGCGATGGAGGCACTGGCTTGCGGCATGCAGGCCGTGGCGCACGGGAAACATTTTCCGGAGTTCCGCGGCGAACTGGAGCAACTCTGCAAGAACGGCTCTACCGTCTGGACAGAGACCACCACGACCGGCATCTATACAGCCAACGGAACATTTGTCGGCATTCTGGGGGTGACGCGCGACATTACCGAGCGCAAGAAAGTGGAGTCGCGGATTCATCACATGGCGCAGTTTGACATGCTGACCGATCTGCCCAACCGTGCTTTGCTGTTTGACCGGCTGGGGCAGGCCATCGAAGTGGCCAAGCGCAACCAGAGCAGTTTTGCGGTGATGTTTCTGGACCTGGACAAGCTCAAGCCGATCAACGATACCCTCGGGCATCACATTGGGGATTTGTTGCTGATCGAGGCAGCCAACCGCATGCGGGACAATGTGCGGGCTTCGGACACGGTGGCGCGGGTGGGGGGCGACGAGTTCGTGATCCTGCTGCCGCAGATGGACGACAAGGAAAGCGTCGTGCGGGTGGCGGAGAAAGTGCGCTTTGCGCTGGCTTCGCCATTCCGGCTTGACCAGCACGTGCTGGATAGCTCGTGCAGCATTGGCATTGCCATTTACCCGCAACACGGCGAGAGCGAGATCGAGCTACTGAAGAACGCCGACGATGCCATGTATTTTGCCAAGCAGCACGGGCGCAACAACATCCACTTTTGTGATCTGGACGAAGGACTGAGTTACCAGCAGAACATGTTTAACCATGATTCGCACTGACGGTACGGCTTACAGGGCTTCGCTGACGTCGTAAACACAGGTGATGGATAACTGTTCATCCTGGTTCAGCCAGTGGCCGCCGGTGAGCGCGGCGTCAAAGGCGGTCAGGTTCGGGAAGTCCGGTACGTGTGTGCAGGGTTCCAGGCAGAAATAATCTTCATTTTCCGGGGTGTAGATGGCGAAAAAGTCTGCAGGTGCGCTGCTTTTGAGCGTGATGGCGTGCGTCCCCAGAGTCACGGTGGCGGTATGTTGCCAGCCAAAGAAGGTGTTATCCAGCACGTGCTGGGCGGGGTCGAACACCCCGGCGAGGGTGTTGCTCAAGAAATGGTCATCACTGGGGCGTAGCGGCAGGACGGCTTGGTCCGATAGCCAGTGCCCTGCGCTGTTCAGCGTGACCCGCGCATCCTGCGTGCGGCAAAAGTAGGGGTGAAATCCCAGCCCGTAAGGCATCGGGGTGCTGCCGTGATGGGTCAGCGTCAGGGTTTGTGTGAGGCCGGTGTCGGTCAGGGTAAAAGATTGATCGGCCTGAAACGGGTAGGGCCAGTCGGCGGCATCGACCACCAGCCGCAGATGGGCGCTATCCTCTGTCTGTTGCACCACCGTCCAGGGCCGTAACCAACCGATGCCATGCAGCGCATGCTGCAAGCCGTTCAGGACCGGCAGGCGGACGGTGTCACCCTGTGGCGTCTGGAACTGACGGTCGCGGATACGACCGCAGTACGGCACCATCGGGAAACTGGCCATGGCCGTGATGTCTTGCCGGACCAGCGCATCATCGGTGGCGGGGCGGAACCAGTGGGTTGGCTGCCCGTGGTGTTTGCTGTAAAAGCGGGCGATGCTACCGCCGATGTGCGGGGCCAGTTGCAGATGCAGCTTGTCAGCACGAAGGGTTAGCAAGTCCATGATCAGCCCTGGAAACGCTGTGCCGGCAAGCCGGTGACGCCTTGCGGGTCGATCTCGAACAGGCCGCCCGCCAGTGGTTCTTTGGCCAGATCAGCGGCAGACAAACCGTCGCGGGCCGAGGTGACGATCAGGCGGTCCAGCCGGTCGCCGGCAAAGGCGAGGTTGGTGACTTGGGAGACGGGCAATGGCACGCGCCGAAGCAGCGTGCCGTCCGGTGCGAAGCGGGATACACAGCTACCCCCCCAATGCGCCACCCAGATGGCACCCTCAGTGTCTACCGTCATCCCGTCCGGAAAGCCGTCTGTCTCGGTAAACTGTAGCCAGACACGGCGATGGCTAAGACTGCCGTCCGCCGCCAGATCGTAAGCGTAGATGGTCTGTTTGAGGGTGTCGGTATGGTAGAGCGTGCGCTGGTCTTTGCTGATGCACGGGCCGTTGCAGATCTGGTAGTTGGTATCTACGGTGTGCAGGCTCAGGTCCGGATCCAGCCGGTACAGGCAGCCCGCCGGGATCTCCGGGGTCAGGTTGTGCATGGTGCCGGCAAAAATCTGCCCGCTGGCCGTGGCTTTGGCGTCGTTGAGCCGCATGTCTGGCGATTGCGGATGCGGGTTGATCAGTTTCACCAGCTCGAGCGTGGGCGTCAGGCTCAGGAAGGCAAAGCCATCCTGCAGCCCCGCCACAAAGCCGCCTTGTTCGCGCTCGATGATCCAGCCGATCAGGGCCGGCATCGGCCATTGCTGGTGCTGGCCGGTTGTCAGGTCCAGCGCGTGCAGCGCCGGCGCCTTGATATCGACAAAGTACAACCGCTGGTCACGCGCAGACCATAGCAGCCCTTCGCCCAGCGTCGCCCGGACATCCAGTAACAGACGGGCTTCCATCAGGTCCACCCGGCGTCCACCACAAACTCTTGGGCGGTGATCATTTTGCTGTCGTCAGCCGCCAGGAACAGCGCCATGTTGGCGATGTCATCACCATGCAACCGGCCGTTCAGGCACTGGCTGTCGTCCAGCATTTTCTCGCCAGCCGCATCCACCCACAGGCGCAGCTGTTTCTCGGTCATCACCCAGCCCGGGGTCAGCGTGTTGACGCGGATACCCTGTTTGCCAAGGTCACGCGCCAGCGCGCGCGTCATGCCGATGGCGGCCGATTTGCAGGTCTCGTACACCGGGTAGCCGGCCCCTTTGATTTTCCAGCTGACCGAACTCAGGTTGACGATCACGCCCTTGCCGGCGGCCGTCATGTCGGCAGCTGCGCACTGGGCCGCAAAGAAGCCGGCGCGCAGGTTGATGGCCACCATCTTGTCGAAGTAGTCGAGGGTGACGTTTTCCAGCTGGTGACGGTCATCGTTGGCGGCGTTGTTGATCAGTACGTTCACCGGGCCAAAATGCGCTTTGGCAGCGGCAAAGGCGGTGCGGATCTGCTCGACATCGGTCATGTCGCACGCGATGAACATCGGTGTCGGCCCCACGCCGGTGGCCGCCGCAATCACGGCCTCGGCCGCGCTGGCATTACGGCCGGTAAAGGCCACTTTCGCACCCTGGCGGGCAAAGGCGGTGACGATGTCGGCACCGATGCCGGAGCTGCCCCCGGTGATGAAAACCACTTGCCCAGCCAGGCTGGGGTAAACGGCGAATTGTGTCATGTGTGTCTCTTTGTCGGTGCATCCCGTCGTGGCAGGATGTCTCATGGTGAAAGGCGGGCATGTGCTGCCCGCCCTGCATGCGAATGCTTAGTGTGACTCACGCGGGACGGCCGCGCCACTGCCACCTACCAGAAAGTCCATGTCGGCACCCAGGTGGGCCTGCTGTACGTGCTTCACATACAGCTGATACCAGCCGCGGGTCGGCTTGGCCGGTTCCACCCAGTTCTCGCGGCGTTTAGCCAGTTCTTCGTCGCTCACGTGCAGATGCAGTTTGCGGTTGGGAACGTCCAGCTCAATCATGTCGCCGTTCTGCACCAGGGCCAGCGGGCCGCCCACGGCGGCTTCTGGCGAGGTATGCAAAACCACGGTGCCGTAGGCGGTGCCGCTCATGCGTGCGTCGGAAATCCGTACCATGTCGGTGATGCCTTTTTGCAGCACTTTGGGCGGCAGCTGCATGTTGCCGACTTCGGCCATGCCCGGGTAGCCTTGCGGGCCGCAGTTTTTCAGGACCAGCACGCAGGTTTCGTCCACATCCAGTTCCGGATCGTCAATGCGGGCATGGTAGTCGTCGATGTCTTCAAACACCACGGCACGGCCGGTATGGGTCATCAGTTCTGGTGTGGCGGCGGATGGTTTGATCACGGCGCCATTCGGGGCCAGGTTGCCCTTCAGGACGGCAATGCCGGAGTCTTTCTTGAACGGGGTGGCCAGCGGCGTGATGACGTCGTGGTTGTAGTTGGGCGCGTTGAGTGAGTTCTCGACAATGCTCTTGCCGTTGGCCGAAATGGTGTTGGCGTGCAGCACCCCCCGGATTTCGCGAATCACGGCAGGCAGACCGCCGGCGTAGTAGAAATCTTCCATCAGGTATTTGCCGGACGGTTGCAGGTTGACCAGGCAATCCATCTCGCGGCCCAGTTTGTCCCAGTCTTCCAGCGTCAGTGGTACGCCGATACGGCCGGCAATGGCCAGCAGGTGGATCACTGCGTTGGTACTGCCACCGATGGCGGCGTTGACCTTGATGGCGTTCTCGAACGCTTCGCGGGTCAGAATCTTGGACATGGTCAGGTCTTCCTTGACCATCTCGACAATCCGGCGTCCGGTTAGCTGGGCCAGGCGGTTACGGCGGGAATCCACTGCCGGGATGGCGGCGTTTTCTGGCAGCGACATCCCCAGCGCTTCGACCATGCTGGCCATGGTGGAGGCAGTGCCCATGGTCATGCAGCTGCCTTTGGAACGGTGCATGCAAGACTCGGACGCCACGAATTCTTCCATGGTCATCTGACCGCCGCGCACCATTTCCGACATCATCCACACGCCGGTGCCGGAGCCGACATCCTTGCCCTGGAACTTGCCGTTCAGCATCGGGCCGCCAGACAGGCCAATGGTCGGCAAGTCGCAGCTGGCGGCGCCCATCATCAGTGACGGGGTGGTTTTGTCACAGCCCATCAGCAGGACAACACCGTCAATCGGGTTGCCGCGGATGGATTCTTCCACGTCCATGCTGGCCAGGTTGCGGAACAGCATGGCGGTCGGGCGCAGCTGGGTTTCGCCCAGCGACATGACAGGGAACTCCAGCGGGAAACCGCCAGCTTCATAGACACCACGCTTGACGAACTCGGCCAGTTCTCGGAAATGGCCGTTACAAGGGGTCAGCTCGGACCAGGTATTACAGATGCCAATCACCGGGCGGCCATCGAACATGTCGTCCGGATACCCCTGGTTTTTCACCCAGCTGCGGTGCATGAAACCGTCCCGGTCCTGTTTGCCAAACCAGCCTTGACTGCGTAGTGTCTTTTTCTCTTTTGTCATGATGCTTTCCTGAGGCGACTGCACGTGCTGTGCATGATGGACTGCATCTTAGCAACATCGAATGATGCTAATCTAATGAAAAAATAGATAACATTGATATTGAAAAATATATCATTTAAAAAGCGGCGGGTGCGTACCGCTCAGAAACTGGTGCCATAGATCTCGTTGGCCACCTCTTGCAGCGCATGCATCATGATCGATGCGCCAGGGGATAGCTGCTGGTCACGCCGGGTAATGAAACCGAATTCATCCATCTTGCACGGGAAGTCCACCGGCAGGATGCGGATCATGCCGTAGCGCGCATAGTGCTCTGCCACTTTGGTGGCGATGGCGGCCAGCATGTCGGTGGATTCCAGCAAGGTGGTAATCATCAGCTGTGACACGGTTTCGACCACGTTCATCGGTGGGTCGAGGTTCTGCTGACGGAACGCCATGTCTACCCGGTGCCGCAGCACACTGCCCGACGGGGTCAGGACCCAGGCGGCAGACATCACGTCGCGCAGACCCAGACCCTGAATATTCAATAGCGGGTGGCCGGGACGGCAGACGATGCTGATTGGTTCTTCGGCAATGCTTTCATAGATCAGGTTGGTTTTGTCGTGCTGCTGGAAAATCCGCCCGATCACGATATCGAGTTTGCCGGACATCAGTTTCGGCTGCAGCATGTCGCTGGTATCCACAGTGACATGAATGTCCAGCAGCGGGTATTGCTGCTTGATGCGGGCTATCGCCAGCGGTACCAGTTGGGTGGCGGGGTCGGTAATAGCGCCGATGCGCACCTGGCCGACCATGCCGGCCTTGAGCGCGTTGATCTCTTCGTGCGCCTGGCTCAGGCTAGATAACACCATCCGCGCGTGGCGGATCATGATCTCGCCGTACCAGGTCGGTTTCATGCCGCGCGGCAAACGCTCGAACAGCGGTACCTCCAGCATGTCTTCCAGCTCTTTCAACAGTTTGGAGGCCGCCGGCTGCGTCATCAGCAAGGCCTCGGCCGTGCGATGGATATTGCGTTCTTCGTCCAGCGCCACCAGCAAAAGCAGCTGCCGTGTCTTTAAACGGGCGCGAATAAACCAGTTGGAATAGTTGCCTGCCATGGGGCCTCCATTTTTGTTTGATATCAAAATTGATATCTATATTCTCATTTTTTTCATTAGAAATATATCTTTTATGGGGATAGTATTCGTCAAACCTTTTCAATGCCCGGATGCAAACAATGCTATTGATACAGTATCTCGACACCCGCAAACAACCGCAGCTTGGCCTGTTGTCTGACGACGGTGCGCACTACCAGCCTGTAGAAGGCGTGTCTTCTTCTTACGATCTGGCATGGGCCGCGATTCAGGCCGGCCATGATCTGGCGACCCAACTGCAACAGCATACCCTTGGTGCGCCAGCCGACTACGCCGATCTGGTTGCCCGTGGTGCGGTACTGACCCCGTTGTCGCATCCGGACAGCGCCCATTGCTATGTGACCGGCACCGGCCTGACCCATCTGGGCAGTGCCGCTACCCGCGACCAGATGCACCAGAAAATCAGCCAGACCGAATCAGACACCCTGACCGACAGCATGAAAATGTTCCGTCTCGGGGTGGAAGGCGGCAAGCACCAGCCAGGCAAGCCCGGCGTGCAGCCAGAGTGGTTTTACAAGGGGGATGGCAGCATTGTGGTTGCGCCAGGTCAGCCATTGCCATCCCCTTCTTTTGCACTGGACCACGGCGAAGAACCGGAGCTGGTGGGGCTGTATATCATCGGACCGGATCACAAGCCGTACCGCCTGGGGTTTGCCGTGGGCAACGAGTTTTCTGACCATGTGACCGAACGACAGAATTACCTGTATCTGGCGCATTCCAAATTGCGTCCCTGCTCGGTGGGTCCGGCGTTGCGCGTGGGCGAGCTGCCGGCCGCACTGACGGGCGAAAGCCGTATCGAACGCCGTGGCGAAGTACGCTGGCAGAAACCCTTCCTGACCGGCGAGGCCAATATGTGCCACAGCATCGCCAATCTGGAATATCACCAGTTCAAGTACGCACAGTTCTTGCGCCCGGGCGATGTGCACCTGCATTTCTTTGGCACGGCGACGCTCAGTTTTGCCGACGGCATCAGCGTGGCTGAGGGCGACGAATTTGTGTTGCAAGTACCCGGTTTCGGACCCGAACTGCGCAACCCGGTGGTGGTCGACCAACCTCACTATGACGTGGAAGGCGTGGTGGCATTATGAGCATGCCCGTGTACCGCAATTACATCAATGGCCGCTGGGTGAATGGTTCCACCATGGGCGTGAACCAGAACCCGTCTGATCTGGATAACCCGGTAGGCGAATACGTGCGCGGCAGCGCCACGGATACCACGGAAGCCATCGAAGCCGCCGACGCTGCGTTCCCTGTCTGGGCCGAGAGCAGCGTTCAACGCCGGGCCGACATTCTGGATACGGTCGGTAGCGAGCTGCTGGCCCGCAAGAACGAGCTGGGCCTGTTGCTGGCGCGAGAAGAAGGCAAAACCCTGCCGGAAGCGATTGGCGAAGTCGCCCGCGCCGGGCAGATTTTCAAGTTCTTTGCCGGGGAAGCCTTGCGCATCGGCGGCGAGCATCTGGCCTCAGTACGTGTCGGCGTGGAAGTGGACATTACCCGCGAACCGGTGGGGGTGGTGGGCATCATCGCGCCGTGGAATTTCCCGATCGCCATTCCGGCCTGGAAGATTGCGCCGGCGCTGGCCTACGGCAATACGGTGGTGTTCAAGCCGGCCGAACTGGTGCCGGGCTGTGCCTGGGCGCTGGCCGACATGTTGCACCGGGCCGGGGTGCCGGCCGGGGTGTTCAACATGGTGATGGGCAGTGGCCGGCTGGTGGGCAACACCATCGTCAACCATCCGTCTGTCAACGCCATCAGCTTTACCGGTTCGGTGGGTGTGGGGCGCCAGATCCAGGAAGCCGCGACCAAACGCGGTGCCAAAGTCCAACTGGAAATGGGCGGCAAAAACCCGCTGATCGTACTCGACGATGCTGATCTGGACGTGGCGGTGAACGCGGCGGTGAACGGTGCGTTTTTCTCTACCGGCCAGCGTTGTACCGCGTCCAGCCGGCTGATTGTGCAAAACGGCATTTATGACCGCTTTATGTTGGCGATGCAGCAGCGGCTAAGTGCGCTGAAAGTAGGTAACGCCGTCCTGCAAGGGGTGGATATCGGCCCGGTAGTGGACGAGAAACAGTTACAGACTGACCTCGACTATATCCGCATCGCCAAGGAAGAAGGTGCCAAGCTGGTATTTGGCGGTGATCTGGTCAGCCAGCCTACCCGCGGCCACTTTTTGCAGCCGGCCCTGTTTACCGGCGAGCCTGGCATGCGCATTGCCCGCGAAGAAGTGTTTGGCCCGGTGGCGGTAGCGATCAGGGCTGACTCTTTCGAGCAAGCGATGCAGCAGGCCAATGATACCGAATTCGGGCTGTGTGCCGGCATCTGCACCCAGTCACTGAAGTACGCGACCCAGTTCAAGCGCCGTGCGCAAGCCGGCATGGTGATGGTGAACCTGCCGACTGCCGGGGTGGATTTCCACGTACCGTTTGGCGGGCGCAAAGGGTCAAGCGTGGGTTCCCGCGAACAGGGACGCTACGCGGCCGAGTTTTATACCACCGTCAAGACAGCTTATACCGCTGCCTAGACACGTTTTATGTAGTAACCCCGTTCTGTTGCCGGGTGATGTGGCAGACCAAAGCCAGTGTACCAACATGAAGTACGCCTGATCCGTTATGCTTCGCGGCGCTGGCAAAACAAAGCACTATAAAGAGGAGATCACATGAAAAAGCACGTAATTGGCATGTTGCTGGGTGTTGCAACCATTATGCCTTATACCTCTCACGCAGCAGACAAAGGCCTGGTGGCGATTTCCATGCCAACCAAGTCTTCTTCCCGCTGGATTTCTGACGGCAACAGCATGGTGAAATTCTTGCAGGACCGCGGCTACAAGGCCGACCTGCAATACGCCGAAGATGATATTCCCAACCAGCTGGCCCAGATCGAAAACATGATCACCAAAGGCCCGAAAGTGCTGGTCATTGCCGCGATTGACGGTACCACCCTGTCTGACGCGCTGGCCAAAGCCGCCAGCAAGGGCATCAAGGTCATTGCCTATGACCGCCTGATCAAGGGCACCAAGAATGTCGATTACTATGCGACGTTTGATAACTTCCAGGTCGGCGTGATCCAGGGCGGTTATATCGAGAAAGCCCTGCACCTGAAAGAAGGCAAGGGCCCGTTCAATATCGAGCTGTTCGGCGGTTCGCCAGACGACAACAACGCGTTTTTCTTCTATAACGGCGCGATGTCGGTGCTGAAGCCATACATCGACAAAGGCAAGCTGGTGGTACGCAGCAAGCAGATGGGCATGGACAAGGTCTCCACACTCCGCTGGGACGGTGCAGTGGCCCAGGCGCGCATGGATAACCTGTTGAGCGCCAACTACACCAGCGCCCGTCTGGATGCGGTATTGTCTCCGTATGACGGTATCAGTATCGGTATCCTGTCTTCACTGAAAGGCGTAGGCTACGGTACACCGAAGCAGCCAATGCCGGTCGTGACCGGTCAGGATGCCGAGCTGCCGTCTGTGAAGTCGATTCTGGCCAAGGAGCAGTCTTCTACCGTGTTTAAAGACACCCGCGTGCTGGCCAAAGTGACCGTTGGCATGATTGACTCCATGCTGTCTGGCAAGCCCGTACCGGTGAACGATACCAAAACCTATAACAACGGCGTGAAAGTGGTGCCATCTTACCTGCTGAAACCGGTGAGCGTGGATATCTCCAACTGGAAGCCTGTGCTGGTAGGTAGCGGTTACTACACCGAAAGCCAGATCCAGTAAGCCTTCACTTGTAACCGGGGGCCCGGAAAAGCCGAATCACAGGATGTTCTCCAGCTGGCGCACTCTCCCGCTGCTGGCGGCATCTGCCTGACAGGCGACAAGGGCTGCCCGTTTGTTGTGGATGGTCCCCGTACCCGGACGGGTGCGGGTGCCACCAACCATGTTTCGCTGCTTTTACACAGCAAACCTCCTCAGGCAGTCCGGCCGCGTGTGCCGCTTGCCCGAGTGTCAACAAAACAGGGTGCAATGGTGGAAACAATTCTGGAAATGCGCGACATCACCAAGACCTTCCCTGGTGTGGTTGCGTTAAATCATGTCAATCTGTCGGTCAAAGCCGGTGAAATCCATGCGATTGTCGGTGAAAACGGGGCGGGCAAATCGACACTGATGAAGGTGCTGAGCGGCGTTTACCCGCATGACTCCTACACCGGCGAGATCGTCTTTAACGGTCAGGTGCAGGCGTTTGGCGACATTGCCGATTCCGAGCATCTGGGTATCATCATTATTCATCAAGAGCTGGCGCTGGTGCCGCAGCTCTCGATTGCAGAAAACATTTTTCTGGGTAACGAACAGTCCAACAACGGCGTCATCGACTGGGCGGCGACCCATGCCAAGACCAAACAGCTGCTGAAGAAAGTCGGGCTGAAAGAGTCGCCCTCCACGCTGATTACCGATATCGGGGTAGGCAAGCAGCAACTGGTGGAGATTGCCAAGGCACTCTCCAAAGAAGTGAAGCTGCTGATTCTGGACGAACCAACGGCCAGCCTGAACGAAACCGACAGCGACGCCTTGCTGGAGCTGTTGCTGGAGCTGCAACGCGAAGGGATTACCTCGATCCTGATTTCGCACAAACTCAACGAGATTTCCAAGGTGGCCGACAGCATCACGGTGATCCGTGACGGTGCCGCCATCGAAACCATGGACTGTAGCGACGGCCCGATTCCGGAAGACCGCGTGATTCAGCGCATGGTGGGGCGCGAGATGTCGGACCGCTACCCGCGCCGGACGCCAAACATTGGCGAGACGGTATTCGAGGTGAAAAACTGGCAGGTGTACCATCCGGTGCATCCGGACCGTCTGTTGATCAAAGGCATCGACCTCAATGTGCGCAAAGGCGAAATCGTCGGCATTGCCGGGCTGATGGGTGCCGGGCGTACCGAGCTAGCCATGAGCGTGTTCGGCAAGGCCTACGGCAAGCACATCAGCGGCGAAGTGCGTCTGCATGGGGAAGCCGTGGATGTGGGGACGGTGCGCAAGGCCATCCGCCACGGCATTGCTTACGTCACCGAAGACCGCAAGGCACTGGGGCTGATTCTGCACGACGACATCAAGCGCAACATCAGCCTGCCCAATCTGGGACGGGTGTCCAAGTCGTCGGTGATTGACGAAGGGCAAGAGTTCTCGGTGGCCAAGGATTTCCGCGAGAAGCTGAAAATCCGCTGTTCCAGCGTGCGTCAGCAGGTGATGAACCTCTCGGGTGGCAACCAGCAGAAAGTGGTGCTGAGCAAATGGCTGTTCTCGCAACCCGAGGTGCTGATTCTGGACGAGCCGACCCGCGGGGTGGATGTGGGGGCCAAGTACGAGATTTATACCATCATCAGCCAGCTGGCCAGCGAGGGTAAATGCGTGCTGATGATTTCTTCCGAAATGCCGGAACTGCTGGGGATGTGTGACCGCATCTACGTGATGAACGAAGGCAGCATGGTGGGTGAATTCAGCGCCGCAGAGGCATCGCAAGAAAACATTATGGGTGCGATCGTTCGCGCCGGGAGTCACTAAATGAGCAACGAAACTGCAGTGCTGCCCCCAGTGGCAGAGAAAAAGAAATACACCGGGTTCTTGCGCAAGAACATCCGTGAATACGCGATGTTCCTGTCGCTGATCGTGATCATGGTGTTTTTCCAGATCAAGACCGACGGCACGCTGATGATGCCGCTCAACCTGACCAACCTGATTTTGCAAAACAGCTATATCGTGATCATGGCGCTGGCGATGTTGCTGGTGATTGTGGCCGGTCACATCGACTTGTCGGTGGGGTCGGTAGCCGGTTTCATCGGTGCGCTGGCGGCGGTACTGATGGTGCAGCACAACGTACCGGTGGTGGTGGCGACCGTCATCTGTCTGGTGGCGGGTGCCATCATTGGCGCGGCGCAAGGGTACTTTGTGGCGTACACCAAGATCCCGTCGTTTATCGTCACGCTGGCCGGCATGCTGGTGTTCAAGGGGCTGACGCTGGCCCTGCTGGACGGCCAGTCGATCGGGCCGTTTCCGGAGATTTTCCAGAAGCTGAGCTCCGGTTTCATTCCGGACGTGTTTAACCACGAAACCCTGCGCCTGACCTCATTGCTGATCGGGTTCATCGTGGCCCTGGTGCTGTTCTCCATGAGCGTGCGTCAGCGTCTGGCCCATACCCGGCAGGAGATGGAAGAAGAACCGGCCGCATTTTTCTGGCTGAAAAACGTGCTGTTTGCCGGCATCATGGTCTACTTCAGCTTCAAGCTGTCCGAGTACAAAGGCTTGCCGAACGTGCTGATCATCATGAGCCTGCTGATCGTGCTGTACAACTTTGTGACCAATCGTACCACCGTGGGCCGCCGCATCTATGCCTTGGGCGGTAACGAGAAAGCCACCCGTCTGTCAGGCATCAATACCAGCCGGCTGACCTTCTATACCTTCATCAACATGGGGGTACTGGCGGCACTGGCGGGCCTGGTGTTTGCTGCACGGCTCAACACCGCTACCCCGAAAGCCGGTCTGGGCTTCGAGCTGGACGTGATTGCCGCCTGTTTCATCGGCGGGGCATCGGCTTCTGGCGGGGTGGGCAAAGTGATGGGGGCGGTGATTGGTGCCTTCATCATGGGGGTCATGAACAACGGCATGTCCATTCTGGGCATCGGCATCGACTACCAACAGGTCATCAAGGGGCTGGTACTGCTGGCCGCCGTCTGGGTGGATGTGTATTACAAGAACAAGTAATACCGCGTCCGCGCACTAACGCCTTCCTTCTTCCCGTCTGTCTCCTATTTCGATAGCGCTCCAACAGACGGGTTTTTTCTTCTTGCTGGGTGCAAAAGCCATGGCTAGCCATTCCTTTGCCTCCGATATCGGTCAGGCCGCGCTGATCGGGATCGACTGGGGCTCTACCAACGCGCGCGCATTTCTGTATGACCAGGCGGGACGGGTACTTGAGCAGCGTCATGCCCCGATCGGTGTGTCCCGTTACCCGGGCGAGTCTGGCGTTGCGGCCATGACCGACTGGCTGGGGGCGTGGCTGTCGGCCCACCCGGCATTGCCGATGCTGTTATGCGGCATGGCCGGCAGCAAGTCGGGCTGGCGGGAAACCGGCTATGTACCGACACCGGCGGCGGTTGAGCGACTAGTGGACGGGTTGCTGCAGTTTGAGGCGCTGGGCCGCCGGGTGGCCATTGTGCCCGGTGTGGCTCACGAGCGGCCGGGCGACGGGTTTCGCGATGTAATGCGTGGCGAGGAAACCCAGATTGTCGGTTTGCCGGCGGCGTGCATGCAGGCCGCCCGGCTGGATCTGGTGATGACGCCCGGCACGCACAATAAGTGGATTCATCTGCAGGCCGGGCGCATGACGGCCCTGGCCACCTACATGACTGGCGAGATGTTTGCCCTGTTGCGTCAGCATAGCCTGCTGGGCCCGGTCATCGTGGATGGTCCGTGGGATGAAGCCTGTTTTCTGGCCGGGGTAGACACCGCGCTAACCCACCCCGACTGGCTGCATCAGCTGTTTGGTGTCCGGGCCCGCGGCGTGCAGGGGCTGATGCCGGCGGCGGACCTGGGGCAGTGGTTGTCCGGCTTGCTGATCGGCTACGAGATCCAGGCGGCGCTGAATGCGCTGGGGTCAGCCCGACCTTCGCTGTGCGGCCTGATTGCGTCTGCCGCGCTGTGCCAGCGCTATGCCAGTGCGCTGGCGCACGTCGGCATCGACAGTTTACCCATTGATGGCGACCAGGCTGCTGCCAGCGGCCTGTGGCAGTTGGCCACCCGGGCCGGCCTGTGCTGATGCACCCGCGGCCCTTTTTTAGCATCCAGTCAGGACTTATCCATGAATACTTTGTCTGCAACCCCTGCTATTACCCTGAATGCCGCCATGGCGGACTTGCCGCTGGTGGCGATTTTGCGCGGCATCCAGCCCGATGAAATCCATGATGTCGCCGCTGCGCTGTATAACGCGGGCTGGCGCATGGTGGAAGTACCGCTGAACTCGCCTGATCCGCTGGAGACCATCCGCCGGTTGAGTGAGGCCTGGGGCGATCGCATGGTGGTCGGCGCCGGCACGGTGCTGACGCCAGACGCGGTGGCCCAGGTGGCCGCAGCGGGCGGGCGGCTGATTGTCTCGCCCAATCTGGACTTGGAGGTGGTGGCCGCCGCCAAGGCGCGTGGTCTCTATGTGCTGCCCGGCGTGCAAACGGCCACCGAGTGTTTTCTGGCCCACAAGGCAGGGGCCGATGGCTTGAAACTGTTCCCGGGGGAAAGCATTTCCATTGCCACCATCAAGGCGCTGAAAACCGTGCTGCCGGCGGACGCCCGGCTGCTGCCGGTGGGCGGCGTGACGCTGGACAACCTCCAGGCATTTAAAGCCGCCGGGGTGAGCGGCTTTGGCATCGGGGGGGCTCTGTACAAGCCGGGCATGACGGCAGCAGAGGTCAAGGCGCGTGCGGAGGCGTTTGCCGGGCAATACCGCGCCACTGCATCCGTCTAAGGACGCGTGCCGGTCGCCGTACATCTAAAAAAAATGATAAGAGGAGCACATGATGAGTATTGCCAAACGGATTGTGATCACGCTGGCCATTGCACTGGTGTCTCTGGTGGTGGTGGGTGGCGCTGGCATTCTGGGGCTGAAGAACACCAACGACAATGTCGCTTATGTGCTGGACAACACCATGCCCAGCATGGATGCGCTCCATAGCGTGTCTGACCATTTTTTTGACGCAAGAACGCTGGTGCTGCGGCATATCATGGAAATCGACACCGCCGCACAAAGCCGGCTGGAAGCGGCCCTGAAAGAGGATTATCGCCAGCTGGATGCCACGCTGGACATGTTTGGCAAGCTGCGGGTGGCCGACGCCAAAGACCGGCAGTTGCTGGAAGCCGACAAGCAGGCGATTGCGGCCTACAAAAAAGTGGTGGAGGTGATCTTGCAGCAGTCGCAAAGTGGCATGGCAGAAGACGCCCGCCAGCTGGCGGCCGGGGACGGCCAGCGCAAGGCGCAACAGGTGCTGACGGCCATCGGGCAGCATATCCGTTACAACCAGTCGCTGGCCACCCTGCAGAAGAACAACGCCGCCGCCACCTACCGCGACGGACTGGTGGTCTCGTTATTGGTGATGGCGGTGGCGATTCTGGTGACGCTATGGTTTGGCTGGCGCTTGTTTCGCATCATTGCTGCCGGGCTGGGCAACATTCGCGAGACCGTCAACACGGTTAGCCAGCAGCTGGACTTTACCAAGCGGGCAGTGGCCGGCAGCCAGGATGAAGTCGGCGATACCATCCATGCCTTTAACCTGCTGCTGGAACGCATGCAGGGCAATCTGACAACCCTGCAGACGGGCGCTGGCCAGGTGGCGGACCATGCCGGGCAGATGGCGACCACGGCACAGCAGTTGTCACAGACGGCCGGCAGTCAGAGCGAAGCCTCGGCCAATGTGGCCGCCACGGTCGAACAGATGACGGTGAGCATCAACCACGTGGCCGACCGCGCTGGCGAGGCACTGGCGCTGGCGCAGTCCTCCGGCGAGCTGGCTCGGGAAGGTTCCAAGACCATCGCCCAGACCATTGCCGATATCCGGCATATCTCGGCGACGGTCAGCACCGTGGCCGTTACCATCCAGAATCTGGAAGCCCAGGGAGCGCAGATTGGCTCGGTGGTCGCAGTGATCAAGGAAGTGGCCGAGCAGACCAATCTGCTGGCGCTCAATGCCGCCATCGAGGCTGCACGGGCCGGCGAGCAGGGCCGGGGGTTTGCGGTTGTTGCTGATGAGGTCCGCAAGCTGGCCGAGCGCACCGCCAGTTCGACTCAGGAGATCGCCCGTACCATCGAAGCCATGCATCAGCATTCGCAGCAGGCCACACAGCAAATGAGCTCTGCGGTGGCGTTGGTGAGCAGCAGCGTCAGCCGTGCCGACCGCGCGGACAGTGCCATCCAGGCCATCGGCCAGGCGGCGGACAACACCCGGGTGATGGTGGGCGATATTGCCGACGCTATCCGTGAACAGAGTGCTGCCAGTACCAATATTGCGGTCCAGGTGGAGCGGATTGTGGCCATGACCGAAGAAGCCAGCGCCGCTTCCAGTCAGACCGCGGCGGGTGCCGCCACCCTGGACGACCTGGCCGGGCGGCAGATGTCGGTGTTGCGGCAGTACGTGCTGTAGACTGTGATGGAGCTTGGCGCCATGCTGCTTGGCATGGGCTGGTCTATGATTAAAAAACGCATGCCGACGCATGCGTTTTTTTGATGGCAGATGTGTCTGTTGGCGCGATGGTCAGATTGTCATTTACAAAATAGTGAACGATGTATAATATTTTACTTCGTCTATATTTATGTGAGGGCAGACGCCAGCATGAACGACTCAATTGAAACCGGTCGCCGGGAACGCAAGCGCCAGCAAACGCTGGACCATCTGAGCGATATTGCCTGGCAGCTGTTTGAGGCCGAAGGCTTTGACACGGTGACCATGGAGCGTATTGCCGACCGGGCCGATGTCGCCAAAGGGACGCTTTACAAGCATTTCCCGGTAAAAGAAGCCTTGCTGCGGCATCACTTTCATCGCGAGCTGGCCCGTGGCGTCCCCGACCTGCTGCAGGCACTGGCCTCTCTGCCCACCACAGAAGCACAACTGCGCGAGTTCATGCGCCACGGGGCTGCCTGGGCAGAGGCCCACAAAAAATACCTGTTACCGTATGTCCAGTTTCGCCTGAGCGAGCCGCGTACCCTCAAGGGTGAACAGCGCAGCGGGCTGGACCGGATATTTGCCCGTTTCATTGCGCAAGGCCAGGCATCGGGGGAGTTGCGTCAGGCGCGCGATCCGCAGCAACTGGCCCACTACCTGGAGTTTCTGTACCTGGGTGCCATGCTGCGCTGGCTGCTGCTGGACGGCATCACGCTAGAGACGGAATACCAGCAGATGCTGGACCTGTTTTTCCATGGACTGGTGCGGGGTGAACAATGAACACGACCGGTTTGCTGGATTGGCAGGGCGTGCTGGTCGCCCCGGACGCCGTAGGCGGCAAGGCATTGTCGTTGGCCCGCATGGCCCGTTACGGGTTGCCGGTACCGCCGGGGCGCGTCATTGTTGCCGGCTGGAGCCAGCGTTGGGTCCAGGATGCCGGGCTCGAAGATGCGTTTGCCCAGGCGGTGACCCAGTGTCTGGCAGGGGATGAAGCGCCACTGGCACGGGTACGCCAGCAACTGGCCGCTACCCCGCTGCCGGCTGCGCTGATCGCCCACATCACCACGCTGCTGGCCGAACCGGACTGGTTGCATGCTGCTCTGGCTGTGCGCTCGTCGGCCATTGGCGAAGATGGCAGCAAAGCCTCGTTTGCCGGCATCTACCAGACGGTCCTCAATGTCAGCGGGGCGGATCAGGTGCTGGCTGCCATCCGTCAGGTCTGGCTCTCGTTATGGACGCCGACGGCGCTGGCGTATCGCCAGCGGATACTGGGGACGCAGGATGTTCCCGGCATGGGGGTGGTGCTCATGCCGCTGCTACCTGCCAAAGCTTCAGGCATCGCGTTTACCTGCGACCCGATCACCGGCCGGGACGACCAGCTGGTGATTCACGCCCAGTGGGGGCTGGGGGAGTCGCTGGTGAGCGGGCAGAGCGCCGGGGACGAATACCATTTCGTCGAAGATGCGTATGTAGACCAGTTACAGCCCGCAGCCCGTCTGCGCGGCAGCAAAACGCACAAGACCATCCCGGCTGCGTCTGGCCGTACCGATACCGTGGCCACCAGTGCAGCGGAGGCTGCGGCCGAGGTGCTGGATGCATCGCAGGCGCTGGCTTTGGCGCATCTGCTGCACGATGCTGCGCTGGCGCTGGATTTTGCCAATCCACATTTTGATCTGGAATGGGTGTGGGACGGCAGCCAGTTCTGGTTGACCCAGGCACGGCCGGTGACCCGCCGTCCGCGCTATACCTACCCGCAAATTGCCGCCCAGCCTGCCTGCTGGACCCGCGGCAATACCTGTGAAGTGGTGCCCGATCCATTATCGGCGCTGGACTGGAGCAACTCGCGCAAGCTGGTAAATGCCCTGCTGTCGCAAGGGCTGACCATGGCCGGCTACCCGGTATTGCCGGGTGTGCAGCGCGCCGGCATTTTCCACGGGCGCCTGTATCTGGAGCTCTCGATCATCCAGTGGGAGATTTTTGACGGGTTTGGCGTATCTCCCACTGAAACCAATCTGCTGGTGGGCGGCCACCGTGCCGAAATCCGGGTGGCACCGCCAAGCTGGCGACACAAGCTCAAAACCGGCAGTTACATGCTCCGTTATGCCCTCAAATCACCCGCCCGCCGCAAGCGTGGCCTTAAAGCCATCGACCACAGCATGCAGCTGGCGCGAGAATGGCGACAGACGCCCTTGCCCGACGTACCGGCGGATTTGCACGCCTTGCTGATGCAGCGCTTGCAGGAAGTCCGCCACCACGAAGATATCTTCTTCTTGCAGGGCTCGGGCGCGGCCAGCCTGTCGATGCTGGTGCAACAGATGGAAAAGCGTTTTCCGGGAGAAGGCCAGTCACTGACCACCGCGCTGATGGCGGGTGGCGAGCCGAGCGTCACCGCCAGACAAGGCTATGCGCTGATCGAGCTGGCGCACCTGGCTGCTGATGACGCATTGGCTGGCCCGGCGCTACGGCAGGGGCAACTGGATCAGGCCTTTGTGCAACAACTGCCATCAGACAACCGGTTCCGGCTGGCGTATGCGCAGTTTCTGGACCAATACGGGCACCGGGCCATTTATGAGACCTATTTTCGCAACCCGCGCTGGCGCGAAGAACCGGGCTACCTGCTTGGCGCGCTCAAAGACCTGGCCGGGGTGGATCTGCCGGCGCTTCGCCAGCGACAGCACACGGCTGCACAACAGGCGGAACAGCGGGTAAGGAAGGCCGTCTCCTGGCCCGTCTGGTGGATGCTTCGCTATCTGCTGGGCGCAGCCAGAACCGAATGCAACCAGCGGGAAGCAGCCCGCAGCGCGCTGATGGCGCACGTGGAACCTTCCCGCCATGCGCTGCTGGCCATAGGGCGGATACTGGTGGCCCGTCAGGCACTGGATCAGCCGGACGACATTTTCATGCTGACCACGCCGGAAGTGTTCCGGGCGCTCGAAGGGCATATCCCGGCCGCCGGCCTGCTGGCGCGGGTGCAGGACCGCCAACGGCTGTTTGCCGACTGGCAAGCGGTAACGCCGCCGGACATTCTGATGCAGGATGCCGATTTGCAACTGCACGCCACCCACCATCATGCTGATCATCTGGTGACGTTGACCCGGGCCGATGGCCAGCATTACCAGGGTGTGCCGACAGGCACCGGTATCGGCCAGGGGCGGGTGCGCCTGTTGCGTCACCCGTCCGAGGGACATTTGCTGCAACCTGGCGAGATTCTGGTGGCACCTTCCACCGACCCCGGCTGGACCCCGCTGTTTCTCAAGGCTGGCGGACTGATTGTGGAAACCGGGGGCTACCTGTCGCACGGGGCGATTGTGGCGCGCGAGTTTGGCATTCCGGCGGTGGTGAACCTGCCGGGCATTCTGGGCCTGCTGGCCGATGGTGACCGGGTAGAGGTGAATGGCGTGACCGGTCTGGTGCGCCGGGTACCGGACGGGCCTGTGGAATAAGGGACCCGCCCGGGCGCTGGTCTAGGAGAGGTCAAGCTGTGTCACGAGATGATCAAGCGCCTCGATGGCCTGGGGGAAGTCCAGACCTTCCACCGCATCGGCCAGCGGCTGGAGCAAGGGGTGCCATTCGGGCGTGGCGTGATGCAGCAGGGCATCTACACTGTCCATGGCAGCCAGGTTGGCGGTTTGCAGCAAAGGACGCAAATCGGCCAGGGCTTCGATCAGCGCCGCTTTGCCTGTGCCCTGCGTGCGGAGTGACGCATCCTCAGCCGGACTGCTATCGGCAAAGGCCGTGGCCAGTGCCTCATAGTCTGCCTGTAATCTCGCTTTGAGTTGCTGTTGCACCTCTTCGGTAATGATGTGCGACAACTGGTCCGTATCGGTAAGGAGCTTGATTTGCTGCTCGATGCCGTAGGCAAGCAGGGCCGTCGGTTCGGCGCCCAGTGTCGCGGTCATGCCCTTGAGAGCATGCAACGCGGCCGAGGCCGGTTTGTGATGGTTCATTTGTACAGCCTGATACAAGTCATCCAGCAACAGCTGGCTGTCTGGCAGCAAGCGTGTCAGCACCTTGCGGAACAACAAGCGGTTACCCATGAACCGGTCCATGATGGCCGGAATATTCACCCCTTGCGCCAGATGGATGTCGACAGGCTGGGGCAAGGTCTCGATCGACCCCGTCTGCCGGACATGCATCAGCAAGGTACGGGTCAGCGACCCCAGGTCAATCGGTTTGCCGACATGGTCGTTCATGCCGGCGGCCAGGCATGTCTCCCGGTCGGAATTGGAGGCATTGGCCGTCATGGCAATGATGGGGAGCGACTGAAAGCGGTCATGGGCGCGGATGCGGCGCGTGGCCTCCAGCCCGTCGATATCCGGCATCTGAACATCCATCAGTACGGCATCAAATACGGTATCGCCAACCAGTACCTTCGCCACACCTTCCAGCCCGCCGTCTGCCAGGGTCACGTGGGCGCCTGCCAGCATCAGCAGTTCAAAGGCTACCTGACGGTTCAGTGCATTGTCTTCTACCACCAGTAGCTGCATGCCCGCCAATGGCTGGTTAGGCTGAACGACAAGCGGTGCGGGGTCCGATTCGAAGGCTGGCGGAGCACTCAGTGCTTTCTTGATGGACTCGATCAACTGAACCGGCGTCACCGGTTTGGTCAGAAAATCGGCAAACGGGGCATTGCGGGCCTGCTTGCGTTTGGCAAGCACTTCCCGACCGTAGGCGGTGATCATGATGATCACCGGAGGCGGTACCTCTGGTGCGCACTCCTTGATCTGCTCGGCTACACGCAGGCCGTCCAGCCCCGGCAGACGCCAGTCCAGCAGGACAATGTCAAAGGGTTCACCAAGGCGGGCGGCAGCGCGGATGCTGGCTAGCGCCTCTTCACCGGTGGTGGCCAGGGTGGCCGCCCAGCCTAGGTTACGGACCAGATGCTCCATGATCTCCAGTGCCGACGGATTGTCATCCACTACCAGTACACGCAGTTGCGGCAGGTCATGCAGGTCCATCGACAACATGGGCAACGGATCCGCGATGATCATCGGAATGGCAAACGAGAAGGTACTGCCCTGATCGGGGAGGCTATGCACGGTCAGTGTGCCACCCATCAGCTGAACCAGCCGCTGGCAGATGGCCAGCCCCAGGCCGGTACCGCCAAACCGCCGGGTGGTGGAGGTCTCGGCCTGGGTAAAGCCGTCAAATACCCGGCTGACCTGTTCTTCCGTCATGCCGATACCGGTATCCTGTATCTCTACATTCAGCATCACCTCGGTGGCGGAACGGCGTTCGCAGGCCAACCGGACGATCACTTCCCCCGCCAGCGTAAACTTGAGCGCATTGCCGGCCAGGTTGATCAGGATCTGTTGCAGGCGCAGCCGGTCACCCACCAGGGTTCTCGGCACCTCCGGATCAATCTGGAACAGCAGCTCGATGTCTTTCTGGCCCGAATGGCTCGACAGTATGATGGCCATGTCGCGCATCAGCTGTTCTACATCAAACGGATGCAGGTCCAGTTGCAGCTTGCCGGCTTCTACCTTGGAGAAATCGAGGATGTCATTCAGAACCCCCAGCAGCGACTGGGCGGCCACCTGGGTCTTGCCGAGGTAATCCCGCTGGCGTTCATCCAGCGTGGTGCTTTGAACCAGTTGCAACAAACCGAGTACCGCGTTCATCGGGGTGCGGATTTCATGGCTCATGTTGGCCAGAAAAGCAGACTTGGCCGCGCTGGCTGCATCGGCTTGTTCCTTGGCGATCCGCAGGCTGGTTTCCAGCTGCTGCTGCGTGGTGATGTCGCGGTTGATGCCGGTGACCCGGATGGGCTCTCCTTTGGTATTGTGCTCGATATGGGCGCCCGGCTGGATAATGCGGATAGCTCCGTCCGGGAGCACGATGCGGAAGGCCTTGTTGAAACTGGCTTTGCCTTCAATGGCAGCCAGCAGTCTTGTTTCGGCATCGGCCAGATCATCCGGATGTACCCGGGCACGCCAGTGAGCATAATTCAGGTCGGCCGAGATGGCCTGTTTGTCGTAACCGTAGATCTCATACATGCGCTCATTCCATTTCAGCGCATTCGTCTCCAGCTCCCAGGTCCAGACCCCCAGCTCGGCCACGTTGGCAGCGACCTCCAGCTGGTCGCGCGCGGCAGTCAGCGCGGCACGCTGCTGCTGCTGGTCGGTAATGTCCGTCGCAATGCCAAGGAACCCGGTCAAAAGCCGCTGTTCATCACGCATGGCGGTAATGGCCAGCGACACCATGCAATGCGTGCCATCCTTGCGTACGTAGGTCCATTCGCGGGTTTCTGCACCTTCATGCTCGGCTTTGTGGACAAAGACCCGGAAACCTTCAATCGTCTCGCCGTATTCGGCCGTCAGTTCAGCGCCCCGGCGCTCGACTTCTGCCGGCAAATGCAGAATGGCCGGGGTACACTTGCCCACCATTTCATCGGCCGTGTATCCCAGTATGTGTTCGGCCCCGCGGTTGAACAGACGGATAACGCCGTCTATATCCGTTGCGATGATGGACACTTCGGAAGAGGCCCGCAAGACGTTCTTGACCAGCAGGTTGGCCTGCCGCAGCTCGGCGGTGCGCACTTCCACCTGATGTTCCAGCTGCGTATTGAGCGACATGATCTCTTGTTCGGCCTGTTTCTGAACCGAAATGTCCCGCAAGGTCTTGGAGGCACCGATCACGTTGCCATGCTCTCCCAGAATGGGGGATACCGTGACCGAGACCGGCAGCAGGCTACCATCCTTGCGTTGCCGGGTAGTTTCAAAGTGAGGGATGCGCTGTCCGAGCCGCACCTGCTCAAGGATATGCCGTTCTTCCGGCTGCAGGTCATCCGGGACGATCAGCTCGGCAATGGTTTTGCCCATGGCTTCTGTCGCCGGGTAACCGAACAGTCGCTCGGCACCCTTGTTCCAGCTGGTGACAACGCCCTGCAGCGTCTTGCCGATGATGGCATCTTCCGAACTTTCGACAATGGCCGCGAGGCGGGATTGTTGGGCCATGAACGCTTGCTGCCGCAACCGCATCAGGGAGGCCAACCCGGCCAGTGCCGCAACCAGCAGGGAAATCAGGGCACCAGTCCAGAAAAGCTGCTGGGGTGAACTCAGGTGCAAACGCTGGATGAACGACGGGTGAGCCGCAAGGGTCATTTGCCAGCGCCGGCCAAACACATCCTGCGTCATGCTTTGCGGATACAGTGCCCGGCCCTGTGCGCTGCCACTCTCGAAGAACCGGACCGGATGGCTTGGGTCCGTCACATCACTCAGGGTCAAATGCAGATCGGTGATATTCAGTGGCAAGGTATCCAGCACGGCTTTGGCGTTCAGTGCGGCCAGACTCCAGCCCATCAGGGCGGTTTGCCGGGCGGCGGGCGTATCGGGCATGACGCCGCCCCGGTAGATGGGTAGCAGCAGCACAAAAGACTGCTGGCGGGCGCCGCTGGCTTGCAGCAGGGTCAGTGGTGCGGTCAGCTGGATCTGGCCGGTCAGCCGTGCCTTCTCGGCCGCTGCCCGCCGGACCGGGTCTGAAGCAATGTCCAGGCCAATGGCTGCCGCGTTGCGCTCGGCCGGCTCCAGATACTGGATGACGTACCGGTCGCCGCGATGAGGGTTGAGTTGCAGGAGGTGGAAATCCGGTCTGCCATCATTGCGGGCCGCTTTCAGGAACTGCGCCTCTTCCGCCTGAGGTACCAGACGCACAAAGCCAAACCCCATTGCGCCCGGAAACTCTTTGTCGACCGACCTCGACAAACTGTAACGCCGGTAGGTCTCGCGAGTCATGCCGTATTCACCGGCGGTAATGATGGACCCACGGGTGCCGCGCACGCCGTACTGATACAGCCGCATGCGTTCCAGAATCGCCTTGCGCTGCTTGTCAGCCTCTTGCTTGACCGCCACGCTGACCGTCTCCGCATTGCGCTGCTGTTCCGAATAGGAAAGATAAGCACTGAGCAGCAGCCCGACCAGCAGGGTCAGCAGGATAGTCAGACGGACACGGGGGATCATCGATGGTAATCGCATGGTAAACAGGTCTTCCCTTGCTGATACAGTAGGTGATGTACGATACCGTGACGGTAGTCGCGTTTACGAACGGATGGCGTTGCGGGTGCTGGCTTGCCGGGTTTCCAGCAGGGCAGTGGTTTCCATGAACGGTACCGGCCGGCTGTACAGATACCCTTGCAGGATGTCGCAGCCCTGATCGATCAGGGAATCTGCCTGCTCCTGGCTTTCAACCCCTTCGGCCACCAGATGCATGCCCAGTGTCTTGCCCAGATGAATAATGGCCGTGATGATGGCGGCATCGCTTTTATCGGTCAGCATGTCCCGCACAAAACTCTGGTCAATCTTCAGCACGTCAATCGGGAACTGCTTCAGATAAGCCAGGCTGGAGTAACCGGTGCCAAAGTCATCAATGGCAATCTGCACGCCCAGCGCCTTCAAAGCGTTCAGGGTGGTGCGTGCCTGCTGGTGGTTTTTGGCCAGTACCCCTTCGGTAATTTCCAGTTCCAGCAGCATCGGGTCAATGCCGGTCTCGGCAATAACGCTGGCGACGGTCTGCGCAAATACCGCTTCTTCAAACTGGATGGCCGAGATGTTGACGCATACCTTGACCGGGTAGCCCAGACCGTGCCAGATGCAGGTATCCTTGCAGGCCTGCAGCAAGACAAACTTGCCGATCGGAATGATCAGGCCGGTTTCCTCTGCCAGCGGGATAAACCGCGAGGGCGAGATCAGTTCGTTATCGTCATTGCGCCAGCGTACCAGTGCTTCAAAGCCGGTGATCTGCCCGGTCGCCGCCAGCACCTTGGCCTGGTAGAAGACTTCGAACTTGCCCTCTTCACAAGCCAGTCGCATGTGCCTTTCCAGCAGATGCTTGGCCAGTAGCTGCTCTTCAATGGCTGCCGAAAAGAAACGGTACTGGTTGCGGCCTTCCTGCTTGGCCTGATACATGGCCGTATCGGCGTGCCGGTGCAAAGACTCCTGGTCTGAACTGTCGTCCGGGAAAATGCTGATGCCGATGCTGGCCGTGATATCAAAGCGCTGGGTATCGATGAACACCGGCACACTGATGATCTGGCGCAGTTTCTCGGCAATGTCTTTCACCTGATCTACGCTTTCCAGCCCCGGCAGCAGCAGGATGAACTCGTCCCCGCCCCGGCGGCAGATGGTGTCGTTGAAACGCGCAATCTGCTTCAGACGCTGGGCGACTTCCTGCAGGATATTGTCCCCCACCGAATGGCTGGTAGATTCGTTGACCGATTTGAAGTGGTCGAGGTCCAGCACCATCATGCAGATCCGTCCGCCATGCTGCCTTGCATACTGCAGGGCCTGTTCGGCACGGTCATGCAGCAGAATCCGGTTGGGCAGGTTGGTCAGTGCATCGTGATGGGCCAGGTGGCTCATCTTGATGGCCATGGCGCGGGCTTCGCTCACGTCATGGAAAACGATGATCGCCCCCGTCAGGTTTCCCTCGTGGTCGCGGATGGGGGACGCCGAGTCTTCGACGCTAAAGCGCCGGCCGTCGCGGCTGAGCAAAGAGCTGTTCAGCGCCATGCAGACAATCCGGTCTTCCTTGAGCGCCATCCGGATGGGGTTTTTGAGCGGCGTCTGCATATCGTCCGAAATCAGCGGCATGACGTTTTCAATCGGCTGGCCGATGGCCTCTTGCCCGAACCAGCCGGTCATCGCTTCGGCTATCGGGTTCATGAAGGTGATGAGCCCGTTAACGTCAGTCGCCACTACCGCATCGCCGATCGAATTGATGGTAATGCGCAGTTTCTCTTTTTCATCAAACAGCGACTGTTCGGCCTGCTTGCGGTCGGTGATGTCGGTCATCAGCATCAGAAAACCGTTATGGCCCTGCTCGGAAAGCCGGTGCACCAGCGACACATGGCCATACAGCAGCGGCAGGTTTTCGCGGGTCAGGCCTACATCAAATGACGTGCTCTTGCCGGTCAGTACCTGTTCGATATACGGGCGCATGACTTCAAAGTTCTGCGCCCCAATCACCGAGAAAAACGATTTGCCACGCATCCGGCTAGCCGGAATGCCAAACCAGCGACCCTTGAGGTCGTTGCAAAAGCCGTTATTCAGATGGTCATCCCAGTAGGTGATAAAGGCGGGAAGATGCTCAACCACATCGGCCAGGTTTTGCCGGGTCTGGGTCAGTGCCTTGGTTCTTTGCTGCAAGGTCAGGTGGGTCTGAATCCGGGCCCGGACCAGCGGGACATTGATAGGTTTGTGGAGAAAGTCGATGCCGCCAAAATGCAGCGCATCCAGCTCGTTACCCAGGTCATTGTGTGCCGTCACAAACAGGATGGCGATATCGCAAAGCGCTGGGTCGGCCTTGATGGTTTTGCAAACCTCATAGCCGTCCATCCCCGGCATTTCGATGTCCAGCAGCACAATATCCGGCTTGCGGGTGCGCACAATCTCAAGCGCTGCCTCGCCCGTGGTGGCGAACAGCACTTCGCCAAAATCCCGCACCGCTTCGCGCAGGACTTTGATGTTGCTGATTGCGTCATCCACAATCAACAGCACAGGCTGTTGGGGCAACTCTTCATTAAACATGCGAGAACTCCTGGCTTCATGACCTTAAACCACCTTGTCCCAAGGGGCTTTAGCCCAAGAGACAATGGTGGATTAGCATCAGGTCATGAATGGTCACCATGGGTGTCACTTGTTCTACTATAGGACAGTGTACTGGTATGATCAAGGCATATTAAGCGCTCGTCATTACATTTTGATAACAGGGTCAAACGGCACCGAACAGCGGCCGAATCCACACATAAAATTGGACCTTGATCACCGCTGGCAGTTCAACCCGTACCCCGCCAGGCGCGCGCGAATGTGGCGAAAGAAGGCCTTGAAGTGAGGTCGCCTGGCAGGAACATCTGGTAGATATCGCGACGTTCCATCCACTCTGGGGGGGTAGTCAGATTGATGGGGGCAGCTGATTGTAATGAAGATAGTGTGTAGCGCTTGGGTGACGGGTACGCGACGGGGCAGGTCTTGCCTGTGCACCTTAAGCATTCAACTTCAGGGTGGATGAAGCACCGCAATATCCGCCAAACCACCCGCCCGGTATCCGGGCTGTCAGTGAGTCTTCTTTACGCCAAGCCGTTACGTTGCACCATGAAACTGGTGCATCAGACGCAGGGATTCCCCAATCAGCTCGGCCCGCTTGATCCACAGGGCGGCATAAGTAGCTTCTACATGGGTTTCGATGGTATTGCGGAACAGGGTCAGCCATTCTTCCAGCAGTTCTGGCGTAAAGCCGACATGCAAGTGTTTGGCGGCTACCTGGTAATCGTAACTCATGTAGCGTTCTCCACCCAGTGACACCCACCAGAAATGGGTGAGCAGTGCCTTGTGCTGTGTCCAGTCGTCGACAATGGCAAACGGGGTGGCCAGTGTGGGGTGGGCGCGGATGGCGTCATAAAAACGGTCGATCACGGCTTCTATTTGCGGGCGGCCAATATCGGTGGCGATGTCTTGCATGGGCGGGTGGGCGTCTTGTGTCTGGTTAAATGAGTGGCGGCATGGCCAAAGCAATGCCTGCGTGGCTTCAGGGGGGCTACCATCTCGCCGCTTTTATATTATGAAATAAGTGGCATTTAAAATGCAACTAATATCACCTGCAGCCAGGGGCAACAGGAATAGTCCAATGGTGATGCAGCCTGTAAGCCAGCCAGTGCACGGTATTGTGCTACCCCTTAATCCTGATCAAATTTTGCGCACATTTATTTGACCATATTACTATATAGTTATAAAGTGTTAATGTAATGTGACTGAAATTGCTACGGTTGCTTGCCGTGGCGTCCGTTTGCCGCTGTGACAAAAACTATCGAGGAGACAGGCATGGCACATATCGTGATTATGGGGGCAGGGATCGGCGGGATGCCGGCAGCGTATGAGCTGCGCGCCAAGCTGGATGCCTCGCACCGGATTACCGTGGTCAATGCGACCGACTATTTCCAGTTTGTACCGTCCAATCCGTGGGTAGCGGTTGGCTGGCGCAAGCGCGATGATGTGATTTTGCCCGTCAAACCGTATCTGGAGAAAAAAGGCATCCAGTTCATCGCCAGCCGCGTGGACAAAATTGATGCCGCGGGCAAGACCTTGACCCTGGCTAACGAAGAAATGCTGGCGTATGACTATCTGATCATCACCACCGGCCCCAAACTGGCGTTTGACGAAGTACCCGGCGCCGGGCCAATGGGCGGCTTTACCCATTCGATCTGTAGCGTGGACCATGCCGAGCAGACCTGGGCTGCGTATCAGGAATTTTTGAAGAATCCCGGGCCGGTGATTATTGGTGCCATGCCGGGGGCCAGCTGCTTTGGCCCGGCCTACGAATTTGCCTTCATTCTGGATGCCGACCTGCGCAAGCGCAAACTGCGCCACAAGGTGCCGATTACCTTTGTTACCAGTGAGCCGTATATCGGCCATCTGGGGCTGGGCGGGGTGGGGGATTCCAAATCCATGCTGGAGAGTGATTTCCGTAACCATGACATCAAGTGGGTGACCAATGCCAAAACCACCCAAGTGGAAGACGGCATGCTGCATACCTCGGAACTGAATGCCAAAGGCGAGGTGGAGAAAGAACATCTGCTTCCGTTTACCTTTGCCATGATGCTGCCGGCCTTCCGCGGGGTGGATGCGGTGGCCGGGGTGGAAGGCTTGTGCAACCCGCGCGGGTTTGTCCAGATTGATGCCCATCAGCGCAGCAAGGCATTCGAGTCCATCTTTTCCGCTGGCGTGTGTGTGGCCATTCCACCGGTAGAAGCCACGCCGGTGCCGACCGGGGCACCCAAAACCGGTTACATGATCGAGACCATGGTCACGGCGATTGTGCAGAACATCGTGGCGGATATTGCCGGCAAGCCGGCCACCGCCAAAGGCAGCTGGAACGCCATTTGCCTGGCCGACATGGGCGATACCGGGGCGGCGTTTGTCGCCCTGCCGCAAATCCCGCCCCGGAATGTGAACTGGTTCAAGAAAGGCAAATGGGTGCATCTGGCCAAGATTGCCTTCGAGAAGTATTTCATCCACAAGATGAAGGCAGGCACCTCTGAACCCATTTACGAAAAATACGTGCTGAAGGCGCTGGGTATCGAGCGGCTGGAACCGCCGGCAGACAAACCCTGACCTGCGCCTGGCGCACCCCTCACCCAAACACAGAAAGGTAATGAATCCAATGCTGAAATCTGCACACGAACTGGTCATGACGGCCAAACAACAGGTTAAGGAACTCGCGACAAATGCGGTGGTGGCGAGCATGGACGATACGTCGTGGACGATTCTGGACGTGCGCGAGCCCGACGAATTTGCCGCCGGGCATCTGCCAGGGGCCGTGAATGTACCGCGTGGCATGCTGGAATTCCGCTTGTCGGCCAACCCGGCATGGCAGAACGCCGCATTGCCGGTGCTGGTGTATTGCAAGACGGGTGGGCGTTCGGCGTTGGCCGCAGCGACCATGCAAGCCATGGGCTATGAGCACGTCGTGTCGATGGCGGGCGGTTTTGACGCTTGGGCCGCGGCCAGTCTGCCGGTTGTCACGCCGGCACCGGTCTCCTTCGAATAACCCACCCGCCGTCATGGGCGGCAGACAAAGACAGGTATCAGAGATGGACAGCTACAAAGAACTTGCCAACCAGATTTCGGCCAAGGTCAAAGACATCAAGCAAAGTGCCCCGGACACCATGCAGGGGTTTTACCAGATGAGCTCTGCCATCAATGGGGATGGCGCGCTGACCTCTAAGACCAAAGAGCTGATGGCCATGGCCATTGGCATTGCGGCACGCTGCCAGGGGTGTCTGGCGTTTCATGCCAAGGCATGCGTCAAGATGGGCGTGACCCGTGCCGAATTCATGGAGATGCTGCAAGTGGCCATCTATATGGGCGGCGGACCGTCTTTGATGACGGCAGCCGAGGCGTTGCAGGCGTACGAGGAGTTTGGTGGCGAAAAGGCTATCTAGGTAAAAAGCCTCCCCGCAAGACAGACACGGCGATGCAAGTGCATCGCCGTGTTCTTTTTTGGCTGCCGGATTAAGGTTGGCTTAAGGTTGCCGGCCTATGATGGCACACAACCGTCAATTTGACGCTAACCCGGAGGTTCATGATGCAAGTTGGTTCTAGCAGTTTGTCTACCATGGTGCAGCAGTTGTCTCCTGCTGTTGCAAAACAGCCCGCCGCACCCGTTACCCCGCCAGCGGCGAAGAGTGAAGAGGCCAATGAGTCTGCGCAGGAAAGAACCCGTGAGGCTGGCAAGGGCAGCACCATTGATACCTTTGCCTGAGATATGTGTGACCCGGCAGGGCCAGATGCACCGTACTTACTAACAGAATGAAGCAGTATCAGGGAGTTGCAGGATGAGTGATGACAAAAAAGAGCCGTGGTTGAATTTTCTTGCGCTGACCACAGTGATTTTTGCCGTTTGTGCCACGTTGTCTACCTTTAAAGGGGGCGGTTATTCCACCCGCAGCGTGATCAGCCAGGCGCAAGCGTCTGACCAATGGGCGTATTATCAGGCCAAGAGCATTCGCGAAACGCTGTACAAAATCCAGAGGCAAAACCTGACGCTGACCCGTAACGATCTGGCCAGCCAGCATGGTGCACCGGACCTGAGCAATTACGATGCCGCCATTGCCGAGGCGGACAAGACTATGAATCGTTACAAGGATGAAAAAGATACCATCCAGAAAGATGCCAAGGCGCTGGAAGCCAAGCGTGACGATGCCCAGCGGCATGGGCAGCCGTTCGGGCTGGCGGTGATCTTTTTCCAGGTCGCGATTCTGCTGTCGTCGATTGCCGGGTTGTTCAAGCAGAAGTCGTTGTGGTATCTGGCCTTGCCGGTCGGCGGGGTGGGGCTGGTGTATTTCTTTAACGGGTTCTGGCTGTTCATGTAGCCGTGTCCGGGGTAGTACGTTTCAAGCCATGAGGCCTGTTTTCGGCATGATGACCGGAAGCAGGCCTTTTTTATGGTCAGTCGCGGTCCCGGCTGGCGGTTCTGGCGGGTACGCCATCGTGCAAGGCGTGCGGGAAGGTAAACCACAGCAAGGCCGCTGCCGTTAACGAGCAGCCGCCTGCAAAGCCAAAGGCGTAGATGGGTGACAGGCTCTGGTAGAGCCAGCCGAACACCAGCGAAGAAGGCAGCAGGAAAGCACCGGTCACCAGATTAAACCAGCCAAAGGCGGTGCCGCGCTTGTGCGACGGCGCCAGATCCGCCACCAGTGCTTTTTCTACCCCTTCGGTAGCGGCCATGAAGAGCCCGTAGCTGGCAAACAGGACCAGTAGCAGCCAGCCGCTCTTCTCCAGCAGTCCCAGCCCCACAAACGAACAGCCGAATGCCAGATAACCCATGGTCAGGACGCGGATCCGGCCAATCTTGTCCGAGAAGGCCGCCAGCGGGGCAGAGAAGGCCGAGGCCACCAGCGACACCATGGCCCACAGCAGCGGAATTTCTGCCTGCGGTACGCCGGTGGCCCGGGCTTTCAGCAGCAGGAACATGCTGGACGCATTGCCCATGGTAAACAGTGCCACTACCGCCAGATAGCGTTTGAACATCGGCGGCATGTCGCCCAGTTGCCAGTCAAAGGCTTCGCGGTTGGGGGCTTCGGCCGGGGCTTCCTGGATGAATGCCGTCAGGCACAGGCAAATGACCGCCGGGATGGCAGACCACAAGAACAAATCCTTGAGCGGGACATTCTGGCTGAGCAGCAGGGCGGCCATCAGGGGGCCGACAATGGCACCGGCGTTGTCCATGGCCCGGTGTACGCCAAACACCAGCCCGCGCTTGCTCGGGTCGACGCTATTGGCCAGTAGTGCATCGCGCGGGGACGAGCGCAAGCCCTTGCCGACCCGGTCGGTAAAGCGGATCAGCAACAGCATCGGCCAGCTGCTGATGAAGGCAATCAGCGGGCGACCCACCCCGGCCAGCAGGTAACCCACCACCATCCACGGTTTGCTCTTGCGGGTACGGTCTACCAATACGCCGGAAAACAGTTTCAGCAGGCTGGCGGTGGCTTCGGCCACGCCTTCGATCAGGCCCAGTGCCTTGGGGCCGGCCATCAGCACCGACGACAGGTACAACGGAATCAGCGGGTAGAGCATCTCGCTGGCGCTGTCGTTGACCAGGCTGATCAGGCCGATCAGCCAGACGGTGCGGGGCAGGGAGCGTAAGGTGGCGAGCATGCCGGTGTCCAATCGTGTCGGTGAGTCTATGCAGCCTGTGCCTGGCGGTTTGGCGTGCTGCGCGTTAGCGGTGCTGGTCCAGCTCGCCCAGCTTGATGCCTTCCGGCACGGGCCGGTGTTTGGCGTGGCCGGAGCGCTGCGACTTGTAAATGCCGGAGTGGCCAGAGAACAGGTAGCTGACCACACAGGCGAGGCCGGCATACATGCCGATCTCGCTGCCAAACAGTTCCATCGCCATCAGGGTGGAAGCAATCGGGGTATTGGCCGCTCCGGCAAACACGGCCACAAAGCCGATACCCGCCAGGAGCGCAAACGGCAGGTGCAGCAAGGGGGCCAGCGTGTTGCCCAGCGTGGCGCCGATATAAAACAGTGGTGTGACCTCCCCGCCTTTGAAACCGCTGCCGATCGAGCCCACCGTCAGTAGCAGTTTGGCGGCAAATTCATGCACCGGCAACGGGTGCTGGAAGGCTTCGACAATCACCGGAATCCCCAGGCCGATGTAGCGGTCTACCGGCAGCAGCATGATGACGGCCACCAGTACCACGCCGCCCGTCAGCGGGCGCAAGGGTGCGTAGGGAATGTACTGCTTGAAGCGGGCACCCAGCCAGTGGGTGGATTCGGCAAACAGCTTGCCGGTCAGGCCAAACAGGGCGCCCGCTATGGACACCGCGACCAGCCCCCACGCGCTGACGGGCGGGATGCTGTCGATCAGATAATGCGTGTGCTGCACACCCAGCAGCAGCCCCATCTGGTCTGCGGCAATGGCGGCAATCATGCAGGGCAGGATGGCATCGTAACGCAGGCGGCCAATGGCCAGTACTTCCAGCCCGAAAATCGCCCCTGCCAACGGGGTACCGAAGACCGAGGCAAAACCGGCGCTGATGCCGGCCATCAGGATGATGCGCCGGTCTTCGTGTTGCAAATGGAATACGTGGGTCAGCTGGTCGGCCAGCGTACCGCCCATTTGTACGGCCGTGCCTTCCCGGCCGACGGAGGCACCAAACAGATGCGAGATCACCGTACTGCCCAGAACCAGCGGCGCCATCCTGAGCGGAATGACCTTTTTCGGGTCGTGGACTTCGTCGATCAGCAGGTTGTTGCCGGCTTCGACGTGCTGGCCAAAGGTCAGGTATAGCCAGCCAACCGCAAACCCCGCCAGCGGCAGCCCCCAGATCAGGGCTTTGTGGTGGATGCGGGTCTGGGTGGCCCAGTCCAGCGCAAACAGGAAGAAGGTAGATGCCGCACCCGCCAGCGCCGCAATCAGCAGCGACAGTAGCACCCATTTCAGCAGGTAGCGGGGCAAGGCCGTTTCAAAAGACGGGACGGATGTTTTCATGAATCTGCCATGACAGGGTGGGCTTTCGGACGGGTGGAACCCGCATGCCGGTGCTCGCATTATAGTGGATAACCTGCCGGATAAGCGACCCGGTCACGCCCGGATGGAATATGTGGTCCGGGTAAAATCCGGGGTGGTTTTCAGGCCGGAAAGCGGGATTTTCTGAATTGCGTCATGAATATACGTAAATCATTAGCTCGCAAAATAACCGGACTGGTGTGCCCGCTATAATCGCCGACCTTGAAAAAGTGCGGCTGTCTGATGGCGTGTCATCCCCCTGCTTTTTCATCCAGAACCGTATCAACACAACCGAATGACCACACCTCAACCCGATGTCCTCGTAAGCAGCAAGGGCAGTGTCTCTGGCCGCCGCAAGCTGTACAGAAACCTGGTGTGAACAAGGAGTACGTATTCATGAACGCGAATCCCCCTTCGCTACTGGCGCGGATGTTCCGCTGCAAGCCGATCGAAGATGAAGGCCGTCAAGAAGGCCCGGACGGGCTGGAACGCTCGATGGGCCTTTTTCAGCTGACCATGCTGGGTGTAGGCGCCACGGTGGGAACCGGTATTTTTGTGGTCCTGAACCAGGCGGTGCCGCATGCGGGCCCGGCCGTGATCATTTCTTTCATGATTGCCGGCATTACCGCGGCACTGACGGCGCTGTGCTATGCAGAACTGGCGTCCAGCATTCCGGTGTCCGGTTCTTCGTATTCGTACGCCTATGCCACACTTGGCGAAGTGGTTGCCTACGGGGTGGCCTGGTGCCTGTTGCTCGAATACGGGGTGTCGGCCTCGGCCATTGCGGTCGGCTGGGGGCAGTATCTCAATGAATTCTTCATGTACGTGTTCCACTGGCGCATGCCGGATATCATCAGCCAGCCGCCCGGCCATGGCGGTTACTTCAATATTCCGGCGGTGATCCTGGTGGCCATGTGCAGTCTGCTGCTGATGCGTGGCGCCAAAGAATCGGCCCTGATCAATACCATCATGGTGCTGGTCAAGCTGGCGGTGCTGGTGATGTTTGTGGCCATTGCCGTCACCGGTTTCCAGGCCAAGCATCTGACGCCGTTTGCCCCGATGGGTATGAGTGGTATCGGGGCAGCAGCCTCGACCATTTTCTTCTCCTATATCGGCATTGATGCGGTCTCCACCGCCGGTGCCGAGGTGAAGAACCCGCGTCGCAACCTGCCGCTGGGCATCGTATTGTCACTGGTGATCGTGACGCTGATCTACATGGTGGTGGCGATGTCGGCCATCGGTACCCAGCCGTGGGGCGAGTTTGCCGGGCAGGAAGCCGGTTTGTCGGCCATTCTGTTCAAGATGACCGGCCAGAGCTGGCCGTCGATTGTGCTCAGCGTCGGTGCCATTCTGTCGATCTTCAGCGTGACGCTGGTGGTGTTGTACGGCCAGACCCGCATTCTGTACGCCATGAGCTGTGACGGCATGTTGCCGGCCATGTTCCGCAAGGTCCACCCCAAGACCCAGACCCCCAATACCAATACCATGATCGTGGGCGTGATTGTGGCGCTGCTGGCCGCGTTTGTTCCGCTGGATGTGCTGACTAACCTGACCAGCATGGGCACGCTGGTGGCGTTTGCCGTGGTGTCGATTGGCGTGATGGTGCTGCGCCGTACCCAGCCAAATCTGGTGCGCGGGTTCAAGGTGCCGCTGTATCCGGTGACGCCGGTGGTCAGCATCCTGTTCTGTCTGTACCTGATTGCCGATTTGCCGATGGATACCTTTATCCTGTTTGCTGCCTGGCTCACCGTCGCAGCCATCATCTACTTTAACTACAGCATCAAGAATTCGCGGCTGGCCGCGGCAGATCCGGTTCTGGATCTGGATGCTGAAGAAGAGCCGTTGCTGACAACCCTGGTCACCCAGGAGGCCGAGTCTTAACGCGGATGGCCTGCCTTGGTGCCGCCAGGGCAAAGCACAAAAAAATGGCCGGACATTGCTTGTCCGGCCATTTTTTTTGCGGGTCGATTGGGGCCGATCCTGATCGGCAGCGTTCAGGTCGCCGGGCGAAGCGCAGCTTCCACTTCGATATGGTTCCGTCCGTTATGCTTCGCGTCATACAACAGCAAGTCGGCCCGTTTGATGGCGTCTTCAACCGATTCACCTGTCTGAACCCTGACCAGCCCCCCGCTCAGGGTGACCGGCTGGTCGCCCGGCTGGATGCGGGTTCGCTGGGCTTCCTGGCGCAAGCGCTCCGCCACTGCAAAGGCATCGTCGGCGCCTTCCAGCATCAGCAGCAACACAAACTCTTCACCACCCCAGCGGCAGAACAGGTCAAACGGGCGGCAGCCTTTGCCCAGATAGCTGCCTACCTGCTTGAGTACGCTGTCGCCGGTGTCGTGGCCAAAGGTATCGTTCACCTTCTTGAAATGGTCGATATCCATCATCAGTACCACCGGCGTCAGCTGTTTGCGCTGGGCCATCGCCAGTGTCATGTCGGCTTTCTCGAAAAAGCCACGCCGGTTCAGGGCCTGGGTCAGCGGGTCGACGTGCATCAGCCGGGTCACTTCGGCCAGTGCGGTTTTCAGGCGCAAAGACAACGCCATGACCAGTCCCATCAGCACGATCATGATCCAGAGCGGGCGGGTTTCGCGGGCGGCAGCCCAATAGAGCTGGTTGCGTTGCACCCGGTGGACCAGCCACAGCTCATCCTTGACCACCTGGCTGCTTAGCCAGAGGTCGCTGCTTTTGTCTTCTTTCCAGTCGATCAGTTTGGTTGTCAGGGGCGGGTTGACGTGAAGCCCGGGTTCAAACCCGTGCTGACGGGCAATCAGATGATGATGCTCGCTGATCATCATGGTTTCGCCCAGCGCATCGCTCACGTTGGCCAGTTGCTGCAGCGTGTCGATGCGCAGGTCTATCGCCACCACCCCCAGGAAGCGGTCCCCATCGTATACCGGCTGGGCAAAGGTCATGATCCAGCCTTTGCCGGCCAGATCTTGATACGGGCCGCTCAGAATCATGCGTCGTGCCGGGTTCGCCTTGGGGCTGGCCTGCTGCCAGTAACTACGCTGATACAGCGCATTGGAAAAACGGAACTGCTCCACCGGCGTTTGCGGAGCCAGATAAATGAAATGGCTGGCCGACAGGTAATACGCCCACACCACATCGGCATTGAATTGCAAGGCCGCCTTGATCTGCGGGGTCATGCCGATGGCGCTGGCGATTTCGCGCTGCATGGCCGGGGTGGGCGGAAACGCCAGGTCGCCTGTCACCGTGGCATTGCCCAGCGCCTTGCTGTCTGATACAGCCCAGACGCCCAGTGCCGGGAGCTGCTTGGTGCCAAGCGGCGGAGCGGCTTCTGTTGCCGTCTGTGCGTAGCGATCTGCCAGCAGATTGCGCATCACGGTCACCTGGTCACGGTGCAGGGCGACAAATTTACCCAGTAATTCGCTACGGCTCTGGAAAGCATGTTCGGTATCCGCCCGTATCAGCGACACCTGGCGCACATAGTTGTAGATGCCGCCTGCCAAAAGCAGGAGGCACAGCACGATGGTCAGAAATTTCCAGTTGATTTTGTTCGGCATGGCTCGTGTTTCTTTACGGATGAATCTGCTTATGCCAACCGGGCTGGCAAACAAGCAGGGTTTGATCATTTGATTATAATATTTTTTTCAGAGAACAAATGAGTTATCTGTACACCCAGGGGCGATGCGGGCAGGCGGCAAGCCTGCCACTATCTGCTTGTCATCGTGCTGTAAGATAAAATACATACAATCCAGCCATTCTCTTTTGTGTGGCTTGCTATGTCTTTCGTAAAACGTGTGTGGTTAACCGTGCTGCTGGCCGTGACTTGCCTGCTGGTGGTCATGTTTGTGAGCAGCCAACAGCTGTGGTCTTTGCATCAGGGGTTCGACCAGTATCGCGACAGGCAGACGCTGACCGCCAACCTGCAAATGCTGAAAGCCGAAGTGCTGTCACTGTCACGTGCGGACCCGCTGATGCCGGATACGGCCAGCCGCCTCAACACGATTCATCAGCTGGCGACCCGGCTGATCCCGACCATCTCCCGTGCCTTGCCGGGCAAAGACCAGCAAGCCTTCTTGCAAGCGGCGACGCACTACTGGCAGGACTACCACCGCAACTTGCAGTCTGCGCTAAAGATTGCTGAAAGCGCGCCGCAAGATGCGTTGTCGATCCCGGAAGAGGCTTACAAAATCAGCCTGATGCCGCTGGTCGGCCTGATCGACCAGCAGGTGCGCTCTGAGCGCCAACAGCTAAGCCATGCCGAAGATGCCATGCAGACGCGCCTGGCGGGGCTGGTATGGCTGATTTTGGGCCCGCTGGCTTTGGCAAGCGGGGTGATTGTCCTGTCACTGGCGCTGCTGGCTCGCCGCTTCAAACGGCAGATTGCCGCCATGCAACAGGCATCGGCCTTGCTGGGCGAGGGGGATCTGACCGTCCGGTTGCCGGATGGCGGGCAAGATGAGCTATCGCAAACTGCGCGCAGCATGAACCGGTTTGTTGCCAGACTGACCGATCTGCTGGGCACGATCCGTGACCACGCCAGCCAGGGCAACCAGGAAGCGCAGTCGGTCCTGGCGATGACCAGTGACGTGATCGGCATTACCCGGCAACAGGCCGACAAGGCCGAACACAGCCGGACGGCTGCCAGCCAGATCGTGAACAGCAACGGCGTGATTGGCCAGCACATTACCCAGGCGCTGCAAGATGCCGAGCACGCCAACCAGTGTACCGCCAACGCCCGCGACATGGCTCAGGCCACTTCGCAGACCCTGCAAAACCTGTCTGGCCGCATCCGCGGGGCGGTGAGCGATACCGAACAACTCAAGTCGTCGATTGCTGACATCGCCCAGATCAGCACCATGATCCGGGAAGTGGCTGACCAGACCAACTTGCTGGCGCTCAACGCCGCCATCGAGGCCGCCCGGGCGGGTGAGCAGGGCAGGGGCTTTGCCGTGGTGGCAGACGAGGTGCGCAAACTGGCCGCCCGCACCACCGACGCCACTGCCCGCATCTTCCATACCTTGCAGCAGGTAGAAACTGCCAGCCAGGCGCTGGCCGCTACCATGGAGAGCGCACAGACGGCCAGCGACAGCAGCGTGTCGGCACAGAACACCTTGGTAGATGCCCTGCAAAACGTGGATACCGCCATGGGCGCGATTGATCAGGTCATGCAGGACATCCACCGGGCCAGCCAGCACCAGAGCGTCGCCAGCGGGGATATCTTGAACCACGGGCAGGAAGTCTCCGGACTGGCCGCCAGCATTTTCGAGCAGATGCAGACCCTGTCGCCCGCCATGGGTCGGCTGACGGATGCCTCGCAGCAACTGAACCACCATCTGGGCTGGTTTCGCACCGACGCCCGGACAGTCGGCCAGCCGGCGTCATTGGCGGCGGCATGAGTCTGGCGCCGGTGCTGGCTATCATCCGCAGGGGGCGCAATGACCGCATGTCGGTGATTGCTGATCGCATTATTTCAATAGTTGATGTAATATTGAATCATGGAAAAACAACTGGCTACTACCCTTTTTGAGTCGCTGGCATCCGGCACCCGGCTGGACGTCTTCCGCTTGCTGGTCCGGCAAGGTCATGCCGGCATGGTCGCCGGGGATGTCGCCAGCCGGCTGGGCTTGCCGCCCAACAACCTGTCGTTTCATCTTAAGGCCATGACCCAGGCCGGTTTGCTGACGGTTACCCAGGAAGGCCGGTTTTTGCGTTACCGCGCCAATCTGGCCATGATGCAGGACCTGATCGCCTTTCTCACCGCCGAATGCTGTGCCGATGACGCCGGCCAGTGCGAAGAACTCTCCGCGACGGTGTGCTGCCCCCCCGCCCGCACCGCCACGTCTTAACTTACTGTCTGCAAGGAATTCATCATGAATGTACTGTTTTTGTGTACCGGCAATTCGTGTCGCTCGATTCTGGGGGAAGCCACGTTCAACCACCTGGCACCGGCCGGCTGGCACGCCATGAGCGCCGGCAGTCAGCCGACCGGCCAGGTGCATCCGCGCTCGCTGGCGCTGCTGGCAAAAGAAGGCATCAGCACCAAGGGTTACCACAGCAAATCCTGGGACAACCTGCCTGCCACGCCGGATATCGTGATTACCGTGTGCGCCAGTGCTGCTGGCGAAACCTGCCCGGCCTATCTGGGGCCGGTCTTGCGTACTCACTGGGGGGTAGAAGACCCGGCACATGCCACCGGCACGGATGCAGAGATCGACGCAGCCTTTATGACCGCTTACCGCATTCTGCGGGCGCGCATCGAGGCGTTTCTGGCGCTGCCGCTGGCGACCTTGCAGCAAGACCCGCACGCACTGAAACAGGCGATGGACAAGATCGCGGCCGAGGTGAGGTAAATAGCCATGGCAAACATCAACCCGGACAAAACCTGGCACGAGCTGATTTCCGGCCGCATCTATCTGGGGGCCGCCAGTGACGTGCCCGGCATGGTGGCAGAGGACGGGGTCAGCGTCATCATCGACCTGCGGGCCGAGTCAAGCGGTTGCGCGGTCCCGACGGGCCAACTGGACTGGCAGCAAATTCCGCTGGGGGACGAGGCAACCGATGCCCAAGCCCCCTTGTTTGCCAAGGCCATCCAGGCGGTTGTCTCTGCTTACAGGCAAGGCAGGAAGGTGGGGTTTCATTGCGGCGGTGGTAAAGGTCGTACCGGCACCGTGGCGGTGGGGGTACTGATGGAGCTGGGTCTGGCCGCTACGCTGGCCGAGGCAGAATCCATGGCCAAGGCCATTCGCCCGGTGATCAGCCTCAAGCCCGAACAACGCCAGGCACTGCAGACACTGTATCCGCAAGGCTAAGCCGCCGGTTGTACAACCTATTTTTTGGATGAAAAGGGTTTCGCATGAAACAGGCCAACCATGCGCCGATGAGCGTGTTCGAACGCTATCTGACGCTCTGGGTTTTTACATGTATCGTCATCGGCATCGCTGCCGGACAGCTGCTGCCAGGGGTCTTTCAGGCCATTGGCGGACTGGAAATTGCCAAGGTCAATCTGCCCGTGGGCTTCCTGATCTGGGTCATGATCATCCCCATGCTGGTCAAGGTGGATTTTGGCGCGCTGCATGAAGTGCGGCAGCATGTACGCGGCATTGGCGTCACGCTGGTGGTGAACTGGCTGGTCAAACCGTTCTCGATGGCGTTGCTGGGCTGGCTGTTTATCCGCCACCTGTTTGCGCCGATGCTGCCCGCAGCACAGCTGGACAGCTATATCGCCGGCCTGATTCTGCTGGCTGCCGCGCCTTGTACCGCCATGGTGTTTGTCTGGAGCCGCCTGACCAATGGCGACCCGCTGTTCACCCTGTCGCAGGTGGCCTTGAACGACAGCATCATGGTGATTGCGTTTGCACCGCTGGTGGGCTTTTTGCTGGGCATTTCTGCCATTACCGTGCCGTGGTCCACGCTGCTGACCTCGGTGGTGCTGTATATCGTGATACCGGTGATACTGGCACAACTGTGGCGCAAGCAACTGCTCTCTAAAGGGCTGGCTGCCTTTGAGGCCGCCATGGCAAAGATCGGCCCGTGGTCGATTGGCGCACTGCTGGCTACCTTGGTGCTGCTGTTTGCCTTTCAGGGCGAGGCCATTCTGCAACAGCCATTGGTTATTGCACTGCTGGCGGTGCCGATTCTGATCCAGGTGTTCTTTAATGCCGGGCTGGCGTATTGGCTGAACCGTGCCGTGGGCGAGAAACACAACGTGGCTTGTCCGTCAGCCCTGATCGGGGCCTCCAACTTTTTCGAGCTGGCCGTGGCAGCGGCGATCAGCCTGTTCGGGTTTCATTCCGGTGCGGCGCTGGCCACGGTGGTCGGGGTGCTGATTGAGGTACCGGTGATGCTGCTGGTGGTGAAGGTGGTGAACGGTTCCAAGCCCTGGTACGAACGTCGTTAAAGGCGATTAACCAGGCAGAAGGGCCATCCGGACAGTGTGCCCGGATGGCCCTTGCTGTTTGTGGTGGCCGTTTCTGTGTCAGGCCGTGCGCCTGAGGGTCAGCAGCACGTGCCCGTCGTTTTGCTGGCCGGCGTGCAGCAGGCGGCAGCCGGCTTCTCGGCAGCGGGGACGGGTACGCAGCAAGCACCTGCGGCCGGGGCTTTGTCTGCCTCATTAAATACCGGGATATTGCCGAGGGTATGGAAATGCTCCCAGGCGATGCCTTGCGGGTCGGTCACCCAGTGTTTTTCACTGCGGGCATAGCAGCAGCTGGTACTGCCTTCGTCCAGCAAGGCCATGTCGGCAGATTCGGCACGCTGCTTCAGCGCCGCCAGTTCAGTGGCATCGTCTACCTGAAACCCGAAATGGTCCAGGCCAGCTTGGGTGCCGCGGGTGGAAATGGCAAAGTTCACGCGCGGGTCATCCAGCATCCACTTGGCGTAATCGGCTTCTACCCGCGCCGGCTCGGCGGCAAACAGTCTGGAATAAAAAGCGATACTTTTTGCCAGGTCGTCCACGTGGACATGAACATGGAATCTTTTCATCAGAAACTCCTTTCAGCACTTGCAAGTGGTGGTGCTGTTGTCAGGGCATGCACTGCCCTGACAACAGTTCTCGGTCAGGTATCCCAACAGCGCGCTCATGGTGTCGAACGAGGCACGGTAAATCAGGTTGCGGCCTTGTCGCTCCTGGCTGATCAGACCGGCAGAAGCCAGTTCTTTCAGATGGAACGACATCGTATTGGGGGCAACCTCCAGCTGGCTGGCCAGGTCACCTGGCGTCAGGCCGGTATTGCCGGCCACCACCAGTGCCCGGAAGATTCTCAGCCGGATGTTTTGCGCCAGCGCCGCGAGGGATCGGATTACGTCATTTTCTGTCATGATCTTACTATACAATATTTCTGGAATTATTGTATAGTAAGATGGTGCTATTGTTAAAAGATGACCCCCGCCTTGCAGGTTGCGAGCCGGACAGATGTTCTGCACAAAAGGAAGCCATATGCCGTCAGTCGTCAGATTACTGGATCATCCCACCAAATACTTGTTCTTTACCGGTAAAGGAGGTGTGGGCAAGACCTCGGTATCGACCGCAACGGCCATCGCGCTGGCGGACGCCGGCAAACGCGTGTTGCTGGTCAGTACCGATGCGGCCTCCAACCTGGATGAAATGCTGGGCATTACGCTCAGTAACCAGCCTGTGCTGGTGCCGGGCGTGCCGGGGTTGCAGGTGCTGAATATCGACCCGGACGCAGCCGCCCAGGCTTACCGTGCGCGGGTGGAGGAACAGATGGGGGCGACGGCCAGCGCTGACGAGGTCGCTACCGTGCGCGAGCAGCTCTCTGGTGCCTGTACCACCGAAATTGCCACCTTTGACGAGTTTTCCAGCCTGCTTTCCCGAGGGGGCGAGGCATATGACCACGTAGTGTTTGATACGGCCCCGACCGGCCATACCCTGCGGCTGCTCAGTTTGCCCAAGGCATGGAGCGGTTTCCTGGCGGGGAACGACCGGGGAGCCTCCTGTCTTGGTCCGCATTCCGGCCTGAAAATGCAGGAACAACTGTTCAACCAGGCGCTCCTGATGCTCAATGATGCCGCCATGACCACCATGATACTGGTCACCCGTGCCGAAAAAGGGGCGATTGACGAAGCTGCACGCTCTGCGCTGGAGTTGGCAGAACTGGGGCTGACCCAGCAGCGGCTGGTGATCAATGCGGTATTTACGGCCAGCCGGCAGGATGATCCGGTGGCCGTGGCAATTGAACGGCTCGGCCAGCAAGCACTGGCGGCCATGCCGGCCTGTTTGCGACAACTGCCGACAGATGTCATCCCCATGCGCCCGGTGGATTCGGTTGGCCTGCCCGCGCTCCGTGGCTTGCTGACGGGGGATGAAGCTGGGCTGGATACCCCGAAGGCGATATCGTCCGGACAGGATGACCATCCGGGTCTCCAAGCGCTGGTGACCGACCTTTGCCAGCGTGAGCGCGGCCTGATCATGGTGATGGGCAAGGGCGGGGTAGGTAAAACCACCATTGCCGCAGCGCTGGCATTAGGGCTGGTGCGTGCAGGCAAAACGGTACACCTGAGCACCACCGACCCGGCCGCCCATCTGGCCGAGACCCTGAACGGGGAGGTTCCGGGCCTGAGCGTGGGGCGGATAGACCCCAAGGCCGAGACGCAGAAGTACATCGACAAGATTGTGGCGGCCCGCTCGCCGCAGCTGACTGAAGAAGAAATTGCCCTGCTGCTGGAAGATCTGCGCTCCCCGTGCACGGAAGAGGTGGCGGTATTTCATGCGTTCTCGCACGTGGTGTCGCAGGCCAGAAGCGCCTTTGTGGTGCTGGATACAGCCCCTACTGGGCATTCGCTGCTACTGATGGATGCCACCGGTGCGTATCACCGGCAGATGATGCGCGAGTTCGAGGGCAAGGGATCTGGCAATATCGTGACGCCGCTGATGCGCCTGCAAGATGCTGACTATACCCGCATCATCCTGGTGACCCTGCCGGAAGCCACGCCGGTGTCACAGGCGGCTGCGCTGCAAGCAGACTTGCGCCGTGCCAGCATCGAGCCGTTTGCCTGGGTGGTCAACAAATCGTTGCTGGCCACTGACACCCAGGACCCCCTGCTGCGTGCCCGATTGGCGGGCGAACGCAAACAGATGACGCGCATCACCGCGCAAACCCGGCACGAAGTTTATGTCGTACCTTGGACACCCGAACCGCCAGTTGGCGTTGCCGCGCTGGCAGACCTGCTGAAGGAACGTCATGAGGGGGCGTGACGTGTCACGACGGATCAAGGTAAATGACATGCCGGACACAGGGCGAACTGACTTTTGAGATAGCTCAGTCAATCCATCCGTGATGTGTGCCATAATCTGACCGGGCAGTACACATAAGATTCATATACTGGATAAACAAGGGAACGGGCTATGTGGTTTGGGGCAAAAAAACAGCAACAACAGAATGTAGAAACCGAGCAGTTAAAAGTACAACTGGCAGAGCGTGAGCAGGCGCTGGCCGCTGCCATTGCCAGAGCCGATGCCGCGGCTCAGGAGGCTGCCAATTGCCGTGCAATGGCAGAAGACATGCAGAAACTGGTGCAGAATCTTCAGTCGTTCGGCATGTCGATTACTGAAACCCAGACTTCACTGGCTGACCTGGCCAATGCCATGCGCAACCAGAAATCCCAGGCCGTCGAGGCACAGGACCTGTCCGAGTCCGGCCGCGCGGCGGTGCAGGAAATCGCCAGCCGCCTGGCCACGTTGGCCAGCAGTTCCAGTCAGGCCGCTTCCCAGGTAGGCACGCTGGATACCCGAGCCCAGGCCATTAGCGGCATTGTGCAGCTGATCAAGGAAATTGCCGACCAGACCAACCTGCTGGCGCTGAATGCGTCCATCGAAGCGGCACGTGCGGGCGAGCAAGGGCGCGGTTTTGCAGTGGTCGCCGATGAAGTGCGCAAACTGGCCGAGCGCACCACCAACGCCACCAGCGAAATTTCCACCCTGGTATCGCAGATCAGTATCGAGAGCAAAGACAGCCGCAACAGCATGGAATCGCTGGCGAACGAAGCCGGTACCTTCAGTCAGGAAGGCCAGCAGGCCGCCGAGATCATGCACAAGCTGTTTGAAATGTCGTCCGGCATGGAGCTGACCGTATCTGCTTCTGCATTGCGCGGGTTCTGCGAGCTGGCCAAGGTAGACCACCTGCTGTTCAAGTTCCGCGTGTATCAGGTGCTGTTCGGCTTGTCTAATGATGCAGAAAGCAGCTTTGCCTCGCATACCGAATGCCGTCTGGGACAATGGTATTATCAGGGCGAAGGGCATGCCTGTTTCTCGCAACTGAGCGGTTATCGCGAGCTGGAGCGCCCGCACGAGAAAGTGCATCATGCAGCCCAACTGGCCGTGCGCGCCAAGCATGCCGGTCGTTCGGAGGAGATGCTGCACGCCTTGCAGGACATGGAAGCAGCCAGCATGGCGGTGATCCAGAGTCTGGAGCAAATGGCCGACAACGGCGAAAGCCATCCAAACCTGCTGTGCATGCATGAAGGCAGCCACAGCCACTAAGACCCGGCTGTTGTCACCTAACAAAAAACCCCATGTCACGTCTGTGCATGGGGTTTTTTATTGTCCTTCGTAGGCCGGCTTGGGCAGGCTCAGGCCTGCAGGCCTTCAAAACAGACGTGCAGCATGTGCGTGACAATGTCGTCGGTACCGAGTTTGCTGTACAGCTGCAAAAACTCCACGGCCGGGTCGCAGGTGCGGGAGTAATAACTGAACAAAATCACGTCTACCGGTAGCGCCGGGTTGAGGTCGCCCGCTTTCTGGGCGGAGGTGATGAATTTCTCGATCTGGCCATTGAGCTTCATGACCCGCATCACGTACTTGAGATTTTTCATCAGCATCTCGCGCACTTGCGGGCTGGTGGATGGCAAGAACGGCATGCCGCCTTCCAGCCGGACCCGCAGGGCCCATTCCAGCAAGGCCGCCAGTTTCTGCTTGGCAGACAAGTCAGCCGGCATGTCCGCCAGAAACGCCAGTGCGCCATCTATCAGGCGCACCATGGCTTCGCCCACCAGATCGTCCTTGGACTTGAAGTGCTTGTACAGGCTGGGTTTGGAGATGCCCACTGCATTGGCCACGTCATCCATGGTCATCAGGTCGAACCCTTTGCCAGACAGAATGCGGGTGGTTGCGTCCAGGATGGCATCTTCACGGAGCCGGAAGGCCTGGTCCTTGAAGCTAAGCTTGCCGAGTAAGCCCATGTTTATACCCTACGGTAAAAAAAGTTACTGATCAGTAGATTTTATTATTGGTTGGTAGTAATCTTAGCACCAGAGGCATGAAGCACCCAAATAAATTTGCAACCGCATCCCCATTTTCAAAGGCCCGGCATGTTGAACCAACGTCAGCGCATTGCAGTGATCGGCTCCGGCATTTCTGGTTTGGCCAGTGCCTACTTTTTGAACCGTGGTCACGAGGTGACCCTGTTTGAAGCCGGGAATTATCTGGGCGGGCACACCCACACGGTGGACGTGACGCTGGACGGGGTGACGCATCCGGCAGATACCGGTTTTCTGGTTTTCAACCAGCACACCTACCCCAATCTGATAGCCTTGTTCGCGGAACTGGCAGTGTCCAGCCACGCTACGGACATGTCGTTTGGCGTGTCGATGGACCAGGGGCATCTGGAATGGGCGGGTACCAATCTGGATACGGTGTTTGCCCAGCGACGCAATATGCTGTCCCCCAGGTTTCTGGGCATGCTGCGCGACATCCTGCGCTTTAATGCGGCCGCAGCACAAAACCTGAGCGACAGCCTCGTATCCGGCATGACCCTGGGGCAGTTGCTGGATGCCGGCCGTTACGGCGAGACCTTTCGCCATGCCTATCTGCTGCCGATGGCCGCTGCCATCTGGTCCAGTTCCCCGCGCGACATCCTGGCGTTTCCGGCCAGTACCTTTCTGCGCTTTTGTATCAACCATGCCTTGCTGCAGGTGAATAACCGTCCGCAATGGCAAACCGTGCAGATGGGCGCCCGTGAATACGTGAAGAAAATTGCGGCCACCTTGCCAGACATTCGCCTCAATACCCCGGTGGTCTCCGTGGACCGGCAGGCTGGCCAGGTCAGGGTACGTACCGCTACCACGACCGAGCTGTTTGATGCGGTAGTCATGGCAACGCACGCACCGGATACCTTGCAGATGCTGGGGGACGCCAGCGCAGCGGAAGCCGCCGTGCTGGGCGCGGTCAAGTACCAGCCCAATCTGGCCGTACTGCATACCGACAGCCAGCAACTGCCCAAGCGGCGCAAGGTCTGGTCGGCCTGGAATTACCTGGGCGGAGCCGAGGTGGCGGGCGAACGGCCGGTGTGCGTCAGTTACCTGCTGAACCAGTTGCAACAGTTGCCGTTTGCGCAACCAGTGGTGGTGACGCTCAACCCGTTTACCCCGCCAGACCCTGCCCGGGTCATCGCACGTTTCGAGTATGCGCACCCGGTATTTGACCAGGCCGCCATTGATGCACAGCAACAGCTACCGACTATCCAGGGCAAGCACGGCATCTGGTTTGCCGGTGCCTGGACCGGTTACGGTTTCCATGAAGACGGACTGAAATCTGCGCTGCGGGTGGTGGCCGACTTTGGCATGGCGCCCGAGTGGGCGAGGGTATGACATGAAGCCCGCCGCCATCCTCATCCGTGGACAGGTCATGCACCACCGCTTGCGGCCGGCGGTTAACCGCTTTGTGTATCCGGTGTTTTGCGTGCGGCTGAATCTGGACCGGCTGAATGAACTGAGCAGCCGGTGGTTCGGGGTGAACCGCTGGCGGCCACTGAGTATCCGTACCGCCGATTACGGGCCAAGAAACGCGACGCCGCTGGCAGGCTGGATGCGCGAGGTCCTGACCCGCGAAGGTGTCGTGGTCGATGGCGAGATCTGGCTGCAAACCTTCCCGCGGGTACTGGGGTTTGTGTTCAATCCGGTCAGCTTCTGGTTTTGCCATGACCGGCAGGGTGGGCTGAAGGCCGTGCTGGCCGAGGTCAACAACACCTTTGGTGAACATCACCATTATCTGTTGACCGCCCCCGGTGGCGAGCGCATTCACAACGACACTGTGCTGCTGTGCCGCAAGCTGATGCATGTATCACCCTTTTGCCCGGTAGAAGGCCGGTATGCGTTCCGGTTCCGCGAGTCTGCCGACCACAGTTTTGTCGGTATCGACTATCACGACCGCAATGGTCTCTTGATCAAGACCTCGATTGGGGGACACAAACAGCCGTTTGCCGCAACCTCGCTGCGACAGGCCTTCATGACCCAGCCGCTGCTGACGCTGGGGGTCGTGGCCCGCATTCATTGGCAGGCCTTGCGACTCTGGTTGAAGAAAGTCCCTTTTTTCCGCAAGCCCGCGCCGCCGGTGCTGCCGTTTACCAAAGGAGATGACGCGTGAGCCACTCTCAAACCCTGTCTGCGATACCGCGACAACTGCCCGCTGCGGCAAGATTATTCCTCAATCTGTTATCCCGCCTGCAATGCGGCCACCTCCAGCTGGTGACCCCGCAGGGGGAATACCTGATGTTTGGCGATCTGCGGGAGCCGCCGAGCGCGGTGCTCCGCATTCATGACTGGCGGGCGTGCAGCCGGCTGATGAAAGCAGGGGATATTGGTCTGGCCGAGAGTTACGCCGCGGGCTGGCTGGATAGCCCGGACCTCACTGCGGTGCTGCGGCTGGCGCTACGCAACCAGCACGTACTGGACCGGATGATTTTTGGCGGCAAACTATCCACCCTGTGGTACCGGCTCAAGCACCTGCTGCGCCCGAATACCCGGCAAGGCAGTCGTCGCAATATTCATGCGCATTACGATATCGGCAACGATTTTTACCAACTGTGGCTGGACCCCAGCTGGACGTACTCCAGCGCGCTGTTTAATGGCGATTACCGCCAGAGCCTGCAACAGGCGCAAGAGGCCAAGTACCAGCACATGATCGATGCACTGGGACTGAAGGCGGGCGACCGGGTGCTGGAAATCGGCTGCGGCTGGGGTGGCTTTGCCCTGCATGCTGCCCGGCAAGGCATCCATGTGCACGGGGTTACCATCTCTCCGTCACAGCTTGTCGTTGCCTGGCAACGCGTGGCGGAGGCGCAGTTGCAATCGCTGGTGCGGCTGGAAATCTGCGATTACCGCGACATCGCCGGCCAGTATGATGCCATCGTCTCGATCGAGATGTTCGAGGCCGTCGGTGAGCGATTCTGGCCGGTATATTTCCAGACACTGCATGACCGCTTGAAACCGGGCGGCAAAGCCATGGTCCAGAGCATCACCATTGCCGAAGCCTGCTTTGAACGCTATCGCAGCAGTACCGACTTCATCCAGCAATACATCTTCCCCGGGGGCATGTTGCCGACCCCGCTACGGTTTAAGACCGAAGCCGGCCGGCACGGCCTGAACGTCCACAGCCAGCTTCATTTCGGGACGGATTACGCCGAGACGCTGCGCCGCTGGCGCGACGGGTTTGAGCAGCATCAGGAGATCATCCGGCAGCAGGGTTTTGACGAACGCTTCATGCGCATCTGGCGTTTGTACCTGTGCTATTGCGAGGCTGGTTTTGACGAGGGCAGAACCGATGTCGTCCAGTTCTTGTTGCAAAAGGCGTAATCCGCTCTGGTGGCTACTGTTGCTGTGCGGCCTGTCACTAATGCCGGCCGCCGCCAACAGCTGGCGAACGGATTTGCCAGCGGCCACACTGGTCGGATCGGGCGAGCTGAGCTGGCTGGGGTTTCGCATCTACACCGCCAGGCTATGGAGCGAGCAGAAACCGTTTGCCCCCGACAAGCCATTCGCACTGGAACTGACCTACCACCGCAGTATTTCTCGCAGCCGGTTTGTGGATACCAGCCTGGCGGAAATCCGCCGACTGTCTGCCAACCGCTACTCGCCTGAACAGCTCAAGCGCTGGGAGGAAGAGATGCAGCGCGCGTTTATTGATGTAGAAGCCGGAGACCAGCTGATCGGCATGTACCTGCCTGGCATCGGATGCCGTTTTTACAGCCGGCAACAGGTGCTGGCCGAGATTCGCGACCCGACATTTGCCAATGCCTTTTTTGCCATCTGGCTGGATGAACGCACCAAAGACAGCCGGCTTCGTGCGCAGCTGCTGGGCCAAGGACCATGAACACCGGCAAGGCTGCCTATGCCGCTTACGGGTTGATGGGGTTGCCGCTGGCCATGGTGGCGTTGCCGGTCTACGTGCAGATTCCCCATTACTACACCAGCCAGCTGGGCGCCTCTCTGGAAGGGACGGGGGTGGTGCTGTTTGCGGCCCGCTTGCTGGATACCTGCCAGGACCCGTGGCTGGGCCGGGTGATTGACCGGCAGACACGATTGACCCGCTGGCTGGTTCTGGCCGCCATGCTGATGGTACTGGCGTTTGCCGGACTATGGTTGCCGCAGGTGAGTGGTGCGGCGCTGGTGGGCTGGCTGGGGGTGATGCTGGCGCTGGTGTATACCGCGCACAGCATGCTCAACATCGCCTATCTGGGCTGGGGGGCCAGTCTGGCCGATCCGGCCGGTTTGTTACGGGCGGCTGCCTGGCGAGAGCTGGCCGGGCTGGTGGGCGTGGTGGTGGCCAGCCTGCTGCCGGTCTGGCTGCTGGCACGGCCCAATCCGGTCCCCGGGCTGGTGTGGTATTGCAGCCTCTTTGGCGTTTTGCTGGCCACGGCCGTGTGGTTGCTGATCCGGCATGCGCCGGGCCGGGTAGCTTCCCGCACCGTCATTGCCGACAGGTGGCAACCGTTCCGGCTGCCCGGGTTCCGCCGGCTGCTGCTGCCGTATCTGCTCAACGCCTTGTCGGTTGCCATTCCGGCCACGCTGGCGCTGTACTTTATTGACGACCGCCTGCAGGGTGCTGCCTGGTCGGGCGTGTTTCTGGGCTGCTATTTTGCCGCCGCCATGGCCGGTTTGCCGCTGTGGCTCGCACTGGCCCGGCGCTGGGGTACCTTGTGTACCTGGCGGCTGGGCATGCTGCTGGCCTTGCTGGCGTTTTGCGGCGCCAGCTGGCTGGGGGCTGGTGACCTGGTGGGTTACGGAATGGTCTGCGTAGCCGCCGGGCTGGCGCTGGGGGCCGATCTGGTCTTGCCGCCGGTGCTGCTGGCGCAAACGATACCGGCCAACCAGCCGACGGCGGCCTTTTACGGGATCTGGACCTTGCTGGGCAAACTGGCGCTCGCCCTGGCCGGCCTGACGCTGCCGTTACTGGGCGCGCTCGGGTATCAACCCGGCCTGGGGCAAGGACTGGCGGCGCTCAGCATCCTGTATGCCATTGTTCCGTGCGTCTGCAAGCTGGGCGCGTTGCTGTTGTTACGACGTATTTCCGAACCGGAGGCACTATCATGAGAAAACTGTTACTCGCCCTGTGCACACTGCTGGGTGCCTGTGCCGGGCCCAATGTGCAGCAATACCGGCAGGCCGAACCAAAGCTCGACCTGTTGCAGTTTTTTGAAGGCACCACCGATGCCTGGGGCATGTTCCAGAAGCGCGGCGGCGAGGTGTCCAAACGCTTTCATGTGGTGATTACCGGTACCCGCAAGGACAACCAGCTGGTACTGGACGAGCGCTTTAGCTATGACGACGGCAGCAAGCAGCAGCGGGTCTGGACCCTGACACCCGCCGGTGACGGCAAGTGGCGGGGCACGGCGGCCGATGTGCTAGGCGAGGCCGTCGGTGAGGTGGCCGGCAATGCGCTCAACTGGCGCTATACCCTGTTACTGCCGGTCGATGGCAAGACCTACGAAGTACAGTTTGACGACTGGATGTACCTGATGGACAAAGACAGCATGCTCAACCGGGCCAGCATGCGCAAGTTTGGCATCGAGCTGGGGCAGGTGACGCTGTTCTTCCGCAAAAGGGGGCCATGATGTGGTCCGCCCTGAATCCGGAACTGCCTGTATTGCAGGGTAAGCGCGTCTGGCTGGTCGGAGCCTCCAGCGGCATCGGGGCGGCACTGGCCAGACAGGCCCTGGCGGAGGGCGCGCAGGTGATCCTGTCCGCCCGCCGGCAATCCGCACTGGAGACGGTAGCAGCCGGCCACCCGCAGGCCTGGGTCATGCCGCTGGATGTGCTGGACCCGCAAGCCTGGACGGCGGCTTATGCAAGTATCAAGGCACGCTGGGACGGCATCGACCTGATCGTGTTCTGTGCGGCAGATTACCGGCCCGAACGCAGCTGGGAGGTCGCACCGCAGCAGGCCTGGCAAACCCTGCAGGTCAACCTCGCCAGCGTGTACACCGGCCTGGCGACGGTTCTGCCGGACATGCTGGCCAAAGGGCAGGGCGGGATCGGGCTGATTGCCAGCGTTGCCGGTTACATGGGCTTGCCCAATGCCACGGTATATGGCCCCAGCAAGGCGGCGCTGATCAACCTGGCCGAAATTCTCTATACGGATCTGCACGGCAAAGGTCTGGCGGTGTATCTGGTGAATCCGGGGTTTGTCAAAACCGGGCTGACCGCCAAAAACGATTTCAGCATGCCCGCGCTGCAAACCCCAGAGCAGGCCGCCCGGGAAATCTGGCAGGGTATCCGCCGCGGCCGGTTTGAAATCCACTTTCCGCGACGCTTTACCCGGGTGCTCAAAGTGCTGCAACTGCTTCCGTACCGCTGGCGGTTTGCGTTATTGTCACGGCTGCTGGGCTAGGCTTTGCGGCCAGCCCGGCCTGCGCGGATGCACGATGCAGCCTATCCACCACCCCACAGGGAAAAACATGCCACTGGACGCTTTGCTGCAATGGTTTACCCGGCTGACGCCTGAATCGCTCGACCAGCTCACTGCATGGTATGCCCCCGATGCCCGCTTCAAGGACCCGTTCAATGAAGTGACCGGCACGACGCATATCCACGCCATTTTCGCGCACATGTTTGTGGCCACAGACAATCCACGCTTTGTGATACACGATACGCTCGCGGAAGGCAGCCAGGCGTTTGTGACCTGGACCTTTCATTTTGGCCTGCGCGGCAAGGCATACGTGGTGCAAGGCGCAACGCATTTCCGCTTTGGGGACGACGGGCGGATCACCGAACACCGCGACTACTGGGATGCGGCCGAAGAGCTGCTGCAAAAGCTACCGCTGGTGGGCGCCCCAATACGCTGGTTGCGCCGGCGGCTGGCCACGCCCTTGCCGGCATGAGGTGACGCCATGCCCGGTCGCTGCCGTACCGCGGTTGCATCTGGCCGTCGGATATCGGGTAAAATACGGCCCCGATAACGATACACCCGGTGCGGGTCTGGCGAGGCAGGCAGCAAGATGGCAAAACTCTACTTCCGGTATTCGGCCATGAATGCCGGCAAATCGACCGTGCTACTGCAGGTAGCGCACAACTATGAAGAGCGTGACATGTCGGTACGCCTGTTCACGGCCGCCGTGGATGACCGCAACGGTGTGGGCGTAATTGCATCGCGGCTTGGGGTGTCGCGTCAGGCCGAGGTGTTTGATGCCCACACCGATTTTGTCCGCTCGTTACAAGATGTACGGGCGGATTGTGTGTTGCTCGATGAAGCGCAGTTCCTGACGCCAGATCAGGTACGGCAATTGCATCAGGTGGCCCACCGCTTGGGCATGCCGGTGATCTGCTATGGCCTGCGTACCGATTTTCTGGGAGAACCGTTTGCCGGCGCTGCGTACCTGCTGGCATTGGCCGACGACCTGGAAGAAATGAAAACCATCTGTCTGTGCGGCAAGAAAGCCACCATGAACGGCCGCATCAATGCGCAGGGCGTGCGGGAAACCAGCGGCGCCCAGCTGGAAATCGGCGATAACTCGCGCTACCGCTCCATGTGTCCCAAGTGCTATTACGGGTTCAGATCCCGTCACTTCCGGTTTGTCAGCCGCCACCAAAACAGCCAGTTTTTTACTGGCTGTTTTTTTGCATAAAAAGTTAACAATCTAAACGGTATAAATCGTTTAGATTGTTAGGGTAGGTAAATGCACAAAAGGACAAACACATGACTGCAAAAAAACCGGTAACGCCTACCCAGGCAACCCCCGTCAAGAAAACCGCCCCGGCAACCAGCACCAAACCGGCGACTGCCAAACCGGCCGCCACCCAAAGCAAGCCCGCCGCGTCTGCAGCCAAACCCGTCGCAGCCGCCAAGCCAACTGCCAGCAAGCCGCCTGTGGTTGTAAAACCGGCAACCGTTTCTGCGCCTAAACCGGCCAGTACACCAGTGGCCAAGGCTGCTACGCCTGCGGTAGCTGTTGCCAAACCGGCTGTCGTTGAGGCCAAAGCCCTGCCAGCCGTGACGGTCACGGAAGAAAAAGCTCCTAAAACGCGCAAGCAGGCGGCCAAAAAAGCCAAGCCGGTCCGCGACAGTTTTACCTTTCCAGAAGCCGACTACGCCTTGATCGGGGCGCTCAAGCAGCGCGCACTGGCTGCGGGTCATGAAGTGAAAAAGAGTGAAGTGCTGCGCGCAGGGCTGGCGGTGCTGAATGCCATGAATGACGCCGAGTTGCTCAAGGTCTTGTCACGGGTCGAACGCATCAAGACCGGTCGCCCCGGCAAGTAAGCATGGGCCAGGCATTGTCGGTTTTGGCAAAAATGTAAATTTTCGCTAAGCCACCAGGTCTGGCACGGTATGGGGGCTGCAAAATGCTATGATTCATGCATCCCCCGTCTTTTGTTGTGTCCGCCCATGTCCCTCAAGCTATCCACTGCTGCATCGCCAGTTGCCATCACGTTGCGGGACGATGGCATTGTCTGCGTGGACTATGGCAAGAACCCGTTGTTGTCCGGTGCGGCGCTGATGGAGATCGTGCAGCGACGAAAAGCCCTGTGTCCGTCTCCAACGCCCGTACTGGTGCGGATAAACGGCCGCCCGGTGATGGACGGCACATTGCCGGCAGCGTTGCGCTCGCCCGACTACTGCCAGCTGACGCTGGCAGTCGCCTATGTCACCGACAGCTGGTATGTACGCAAGCTGCTCAATACGCATCTGACCATTGATGCCCCGCCATACCCCCTGTTTGTCTTTGAGCATGAAGACGAAGCGGTTACCTGCCTGACCCGCTATCTGCCAGGCAAGTAGCGGCTCGCCCTGCTTGCTTCGCACTGGGCAAAGTAGTGCTGCAGGTCCATCCACAGCCCTTGCGATTCAGACGCCACCCGCGCCTTGCCCGATGCCACCAGGCCGGCTATGCTGGGTGACATCGCGTGGGGACCGTCTCTGTACGGGCACCACATATACCCTGACAGCACGGATGGACAGGCGGCCTCTCTTGTTACTGAAAACCTTATTCCTGTTTGTATTGACGGCGCTGGCCGAAATCACCGGTTGTTATCTGCCGTGGCTCTGGCTGAAAAAGAACGGACCGCTATGGCTGCTGTTGCCCGCTGCGCTGAGTCTGGTGGCGTTTGTCTGGCTGCTAAGCCTGCACCCTGCGGCCAGCGGGCGCGTGTATGCTGCCTACGGTGGTGTTTATGTGGCGACGGCGTTGCTGTGGTTGCGGTATGTGGACGGGGTAACGCTGACGGCGACGGACTGGATCGGTGCTTCGATGGCATTGGCCGGCATGGCGGTGATTGTGGCGGGTAGCTGGAAATGAAGCCGGATGCGGGTGGGCATATCGCCACCCTCATCCGCTGATGACGGTCAGGCGTGATGCACCAGCCAGCCCGGCAGTTCGATGCTGTCGAGCATGTTTTTCAGGGTCAGCCCCAGCTCGGTATCGCCTTCGATCTGCAACCGCCGCTGGAAGAACAGCGTATCCGGGTCTTCTTCGCGGCGCAGCAGCTTCAGGTAGTCTGCCGTGGTGGCGGTAAATGTCACATCACCCGCTTCGCGGGTCGGGCAGGTCACAAAGCGCTTGCCGTTCCAGCCCAGATGCGTGGTCAGGTTCAGATCAGATATATGTACGCACACATGCTTGCCGGTCAGAAACGTCCAGTCCTGGTTCAGTTTGCCGCCCAGGCGGGCCAGGTTCAGCGCAGCCACCATGGCGTCCGATGGCGGACGTTTGGGCAGCAGGCGGATCAGCTGACGTAGCGGCGCCGTCAAACGGCGGGTGGTGTTATCCGACATGATGTGTCTCCTTGTGGGCTTGACCTGCAACCTGTTGAATGCCCGGCTGTCCGTACCAGTAACCGTCGCACAGGCCGCTTGGTGCCAGGCGGTCCAGTTCGTCCAGCGCCGCTGTGTGCGGGCCGCCGTTCAGCGCTTGCTGGTACAGGTCAATGATGCGGGCGGTGTGCTGCGATTGCGGGCTGATGCGCAGATAGTGCACGTTCATCACGTCCAGTTCCGGCATCGTCCCCAGCAGCTGGTGGCTGGCGGCGGACTGCGTCTGAATGCCGTTCATGCACAGAAAGGCCTGATCGTCGCGGGTATCCAGCTGCATGCCGTCCGGATGCTCCAGGCAGCGGAACTGGCAATCGTCTTTTTTCAGGTTGTAATGACGCGCGGTAAAACAGCGGGCGGAAAACGCCAGCGGCAGCCGTCCGTAGGCAAACAGTTCGGTTTCCAGCCCGTCCGGCAACGAGGGCAGCAAGACCGACAAGCGGGCCTTGGTCATTTCGACCGGCGGTACCCAGCGCCTGGCGCCCTGGCTGGCCACATACGAGAGCGAGCCGAGGTTGTACAGGTTCAGGTGCGGGCCGGCCACAAACGGCAACTTGTTGGCCACCAGCCCCAGTGCCCCCATGTCGTTGACTTCGACCATGAAGTCGGTCTGGTCACAGAATTTGCGCAAGGCTTTCAGGTCGCTTTCGGATTCCAGCAGCGCCTGGCAGGATAACACCACCTGCTTGCCGGCGGCGCGCAGATCAGCGGCCAGCGACAGCCAGTCTGCGCTGCGCATCTGCTGGCGGCGGCTGCACACCACTTCGCCCAGGTAAATGGTATCCACCGGGGACTGGGCCATCTCGGCATAAAAAGACAGGACATCCTGACGTGGCCAGAAATACTGCAGTGGCCCTAGGGAGAGTTTCATCATCGGTACACCTTATTTCCAGGGGCGGCTATACGCGCCCAGTGTCTGTTGCTGGCCTTCGGACAATTTGCCCAGTGCCTGTTGCCACGGTGCCTTGACATGGAAGCGGCTGCCTTCGGTCACGGCGCTGTCGATGGCCGCCCGCAGGGTCTTGGTGACTTCGGCCACGTAGGCCGGGCTGCGTTGGCGGCCTTCCACCTTGATGGCAGAGACGCCAATGCGCAGCAGGTCCGGCAGTACCGACATCACGTTCAGGCTGGTGGGTTCTTCCAGCGCGTAATAGGTTTCGTCGTTGACGTTAAAGCGGCCCTTGCACAGGGTCGGATAACCGGCATTTTCATCCGGGGCGTAGCGGTCGATCAGAATGCCGCTCAAGCGCGCATCCAGTCCGTCTGGCCCCGGTTGCCAGCGCACGGCTTTGGCAGGGGAGCATACGCCGGCGGTATTGGGGGATTCACCGGTAGCGTAAGACGATAGCAGGCAGCGGCCTTCCACCATCACGCACAGACTGCCAAACCCGAATACTTCGATTTCCACCTTGGTATTCTGGATAACGTGCTCCACCTGGGGGATGGTCAGCACCCGCGGCAAAACGGCACGTTCGATACCAAAGGCGTCACGGGCAAAATTGATGGCTTCGTAATTGGTGGCAGACCCCTGTACCGACAAATGCCGGCGCAGACCCGGGTGAGTTCTGGCGGCATAATCCAGCAAGCCCATATCCGCCATGATGACCGCATCCACCCCCCAGCTGGCGGCGGTATCCACAGCGCGCTGCCAGGTTTTCTCTTCGCCCGCCTGGGCATAGGTATTGATCGCCATCAGCACCTTGCGGCCCTTGGCATGCGCATAGCGGATGCCTTCCTTGGCAGACTGCACATCAAAGTTCAGACCAGCAAAATTACGGGCATTGGTGGCATCTTTCAGCCCCATGTAAACCGCATCCGCCCCATGATCAATGGCTTGTTTCAGGGCCGGCAGGCTACCGGCCGGGCAGACCAGTTCGGGTTTGACAGACATGTGTATTGACTCCGGATTCAGCATGCCCAGAGGCTATCACAGCGGTTTTTTCGGGTTGTTTGTTATAGGTCAAGAAAAGCAAATGCGCCTGTGTAAGCCGGTCAAAGTTTGGTCTTATACTGCAGTGACTGAGTAAGTTAGTCGGGTTTTAACATCATGAAATCGCTATTCAAAACATTGAGCACCTTTAGCAGTGCGCCGCACCGGATGATGTTCTTTGTCGGGGTCGTGCAGACGCTGTTGGTCATGCTGTGGTGGGGCGCTACGCTGGGTGGCCGGTTCGGCTGGTGGCCGCCGTTACCGGAAGGCGTGAGCTCGCACGAAGGCCATCTGGTGCTGATGCTGTACGGCCTGTTTACCCCCTTCTTCTTCGGCTTTCTGTTTACCGCCGGCCCGCGCTGGATGAACGTCGACCCGCCTGCTGCACGCGTGTACATTCCCATGGCGCTGGGCTGGGTTGCCTTTGCCATCCTGACCTATGCGGGGCTGCTGGCCGGCAAGCTCTGGCTGGTGCTGGCGTTGCTGACCTGGCTTGCCAGCATGCTGACCGGCACGGTCTGGTTCGTCCGGCAAACCCGGGCCAGTCCGGCGGCCAACAAGCTGCACCCGTACAGTGCCTCTGCCGGTCTGGTGGGCGGTTGCGTGTCGGCTATTCTGACGCTGGCCTGGCTGGCGACCGGTAAAGCCTTGTGCCAGACGCTGGCGATCCAGTTCGGCGTCTGGGGCTATCTGATCCCGGTATTCCTGACCGTGGCCCATCGCATGGTGCCGTTCTTTACCATGAGCGTCATTCCCAGCATTACCCCCTGGCGTCCGGACTGGATGCTGAAAAGCTGGCTCGGCTTGTCCCTGCTGCATGGCGCCTTGCAACTATTGGGCGATAGCGGCTGGCGCCTGCTGGCAGATGCACCGATGCTGGGGCTGGCGCTGTATACCAGCTACCGTTGGCAGGGTTGGCGGAGCCTCGGTACCCCCATTCTCGCCATGCTGCATATCGGTTTTCTGTGGCTGGGCATCGGTTTTGCCCTGTTTAGCGTGCAGGATATCGGCCATTTTGCCGGGGTCAGCCTGTTGGGGCTGGCACCGTTCCACGCCATTACCATTGGCCTGATGTGCTCACTGCTGCTGGCCATGGTCACGCGTGTCACGCTGGGGCATTCTGGCAACAAGCTGGTGGCCAATCGCAGTACCTGGGTCATTTTCTGGGTATTTCAGGGGTGTGTGCTTAGCCGCATGCTGGCCGAGATACTGCCGGGCAACTATGCGGCATGGCTGGGCTTGTCTGTCAGCCTGTGGCTGCTATGTTTTGGCTTATGGGCGAGCCAGTATGCCACCATCTACTGGCGGCCAAGGGCAGATGGCGCAGCGGGGTAAGGGTCAGGCAGCAGAAGACAGATGATCTTCCGCTTGAGGTTCGCAGACGTGATAACCCTGCTGGATCAGTTCCGGAATGGCGCAGCTGACATTGACCCCTGCCGGGAACAGCAGCTCCTCGGAGTCGAGTACGGTACGCAAATGCAGTTCACCCAAAGCGCTCAATAGCTGGGCTGGCAGCTGTTCCAGCCCCATATTGTTATGCATTACCAGCCGGATCTGCCGGCTGTTAACGTCTTCGTAAACCTTCACCTTCATGACACTTGTTTCCTGTGTTAACCGGTATGGCTTATGTAAGCAGACATCGCTGAAGCATCGGCGCAATTCATTTGGTGAAATAATTGCCCCGTTTCTTCATGCTAGATGGAAAGATTCCTGCTGACAAGAGGTTTCGGGCCGCACGGGGCGTAAATCCCGGTCATTCAGGAAAATGCATGGGAAAAGGCAACATGGCTGGCGGGTTGCTGCGCGGCATCGCCGTCCATGTCATGCCAGTGTCTGTTCACCAGACCGGCCGATGTGGTAAGCGCACCCTTCTTGACGCAATGATTATCTTACCCACTTGACATGTGCTACGCTGCTGTCCGGACTCGACCAAGACATGCCGTGTTTGACGGGCGATTCCCCCGGGTCAAGGGTAATTGGCCAGACAATTTCATGTGGCAAGAAGGTCATTGAGCGTAATCCGCAAGGAGTGTTTCATGAGGCTATTCCACTCGACCATGTTGGTGAAGCTGCTCGGCTTGCTACCGGGCGAACTGAGCCCGACAGAGGCCATCTGGCTGGTATCCCCCCGGCCGCACATGCAGTTGATGGGCAATCGCCGCGCCCAGATGATCCTGAACCGCGTGCGCCTGTTTGCCAGCCTGTTCGCGGTACTAACCCCTCTGTGGATGTTTGTCGACCTGTTGGTGCTGCCCAATCCGCTGGCCTGGCATCTGGTGCTGCTGCGTATCGGCGCTACCGCCTGTTTCAGCTTCATTCTGTTCGGCTACAAGCCGGAAATCACCCTGATGAGTGCCTGGCGGGGCATGGCCATGCTGTTTGCCATCCCCACCGTGTTCTATATGGTGTCGTACCTGCTGCTCACCCCTTACCATCTGAATGGTGCTTCTGCTGCGGTCGGTACCGGTTATGCTTTTCTGCCGTTCATTCTGCTGGCGGGGATTTCCATCTTCCCCCTGACCCTGTTCGAAAGCCTTATTTTTGTCCTGCCCATTCTGGTGGCACATATCCTGGCCGGTTATTTCCGCTTTCCGGTGGTTGATTGGCCGTCGTTCTGGGGCGCTTTCTGGCTACAGGGACTGATTGCCGGGGTGGCGGCACTGGCGGGTGTGTGCCAGTTGGCCTTCATGATCGCACTGGTGCTGCAAGCCGTGCGTGACCCGCTGACGGGGGCCTTTTCACGCCGCAGCGGTGAAGAAGTGATTCACCTGCAATGCATGCTTGCCAGCCGGAGCGGCCATCCCTTGTCGGTGGCTTTTTTCGATATCGATCATTTCAAATCGATCAATGACACCTTTGGCCACCATCAGGGTGACCAGGTGCTGCAACAGTTTGCCCAGGCGTTGTGCGACCGCGTGCGTCAGGGGGATATCCTGATCCGTTGGGGGGGCGAGGAGTTTCTGCTGCTGATGCCAAACACCGATTGCCAGCAAGCCATGCAAGCGCTGCAACGACTACGCAACCATGGCTTTGGCCGGCGGCCGGACGATACGCTGCTCACGGCGAGCATCGGCGTGGCCGACCTGCAAGAAGAAGGTAGCCATGACTGGCAGACACTGGTAGATATTGCCGACCATCGCATGTACCTGGCCAAGCAGATGGGACGTGACCGTATCATCGGTACCACCAAACCGCTGGTGTTGCCCGCTGCAGAACTGGGTTACAACCTGCTGTAATCCGGCCGGGGTAGCTAGCAAAAAAATCGCCCGTGAACGGCACGGGCGATGGGAAAAGCCTAAGGCGGGCAGAGGGTCAGGCAGCGGCCAGGTCTTCTGCAATGGCGTGGAAATCCAGCGCCAGAAAATCATCCTGAATCCCTTCGCCAAATTCCAGAATGGTGTCGTCTTCCACGTCATGGAACCAGTTCAGTGTAATGCGGTTACGTGTGCTGGCAGACTCGTTCAAGAGGCCAAACAGCGTGTACAGCATTTTGGTGGCGGCACTGTTGAAATAGGTCAGGCGGAAATCAAACACGATATGCTGGCCATCGGTATGGTCCAGGTAATGCTTTAGCTGCCCCAGCACCGGCAAAAAGAAGTCATTGGCATTTTCCGGGTAGGCTTCGCCCGTCATGGACAAATGGTGGCGGCTAAACTGGAAGTTGATCTCAGGGGAGTGGCTGGTACGGGCCAGATAAAAATCGTGCATGGTATTTTCCTTTTAGATACTTAATGTCTTCTTAAGGTCTTAAACAATCGCTTTCAGATAAAAGTAGGCCAGCTCGTCATGGGCCGGTACGTTCATCAGGCTGTATTCAATCGGTTCAGACGCATCGCGGGCGACAGTCAAGAACCCCAACCCCGCGCCTTTGCTGACGCTGTCTTCGTTCTCGTGCTGGTCGTTTTTCAGCTGGGCGCGGTACGCCTTCTTGATCTCGTCCAGCGTCATGCTGCGCAAGGGTTCGATTTTTTCGCGGATGCGGGCCGCATACTGGCTTTCCACCAGGTTGCCGCATACGATGTAAAACTTGTTGTCTTGCTTACCCACCGCCACGGCGCCTACTTTTTCGCCGTTGCCGTCCGGGTCCGGGGGCGAATAATGGAGCGCGTTCTGCACCATCTCGATAAAACTCGAAAACAGCTTTCTGGCCTTGGCCTGGGCGGCTTCTTCGTTTTCCAGGCGGTGTTTGAGCGTGTCGCTCATGGTGTTGATCACGTTTTGTGACAACTGGCCGTTGTAATAGAACAGCACCCCGTTGAAATCGGCACTGTTACGGAAGGCGCTAAACAGGTCTAACTGCATGACATGCTTTCTGTGTTGGTTTGGTTAGATGCGAAAGCCCAGAAAGCTCACGTCGTCGCGACGGCGCTGGCTGCCCTGGTATTCATAAAAAGCCTTCATGATGGCAGGCGCCTGGGCGGCCATCGGCTTGGCCCGCTGCTCCAGCAGCAGGCGGCAAAAACGCTTCTTGCCAAAGGCAATCTCTTTGCTGCCACCAATCTGGTCGATGATGCCATCGGTGGTCAGGTACACCGACATACCCTTGTCCAGCCGGATTTCCTGGTTGCGCCAGGTGTAATCCATTGGCGTATCCACATAGCCCACGCCTTTTTTGTCACCCTCAATAATGGTGATCTCGGTATCGCCCAGCCCCAGCAAGAACAACGGGGTTTTGGCACCGGCATACACCATCTTGTTCTCCGCCTGGCTGACCCAGCAAAACGCGGTATCCATGCCGTCGTCAGACTTGTCATGGTGGTCATGCTTGCCGCCGTCAATCGGCACAATATTCTGTTCGCTGATCTGCCCCAGTGCAGTTTTCACCTTCTGGTTCATCAGCGCCAGCGCGCCGGCCGGGTCATGACGGTTGTCTTCCAGCAGAATATGGTCCAGAAACGCCGCCATGATCAGGGTCATGAAGGCACCCGGCACGCCATGGCCGGTACAGTCGATCAGGGCAATGAAGAAGCCGTCGTGGAATTTCTTGCAGAAGTAATAATCCCCGCCTACCTTGTCACGTGGTTCCCAGTGGATGAAGTAATCTTCCAGCGCCTCGGCCATGTCCTCGCGCGAAGAGCGCATGAACGATTTCTGGATCACGCTGGCGTAATTGATGCTCTCCATCACCAGCCGGTTTTTCTCGGCCTGCAGGTAGCTGACCACCTTCACCAGGTCTTCACCGGTGCCAATGCCCAGATACATGCCATCATTATCAGTAATGATAAAACCGTCGTTCAGCGTCTTGCCGCCACCGGCAATCACCTTGAAAGACAGTTCCTGAATGCTCATCTGCTCGTTCACCACCAATGGCTGCTTGTCCATGAAAGCGATACAGCTTTTGCGACCATACAGGTCGCGACGGAACGGCTTGGCCATTTCGTCATTAAAGATATTGCGGTTGATCAGCCCGATGGCACGGCCGTTTTCCAGTACCGGCAAACCGATCACTTCATGATGGGTGGCCAGCAGGTCCAGCACTTCAAAACTGGTATTTTGCGGCGTGACGGTGGGCGACTGGCGCATCAGGCTGCGCGCTATGTATTCCGATTCAATCTCGGTCAGTCCGGCCCTGGACTCTTTGACGGCGTGCATGTTTAGCATGTTGATCCTCTGAAACGTTCCCTGACGGTGTGCCCGTGCAGTGTCCGGGCATCTCTTGTGTGTTATGTACGTACAGGGCAGTTTAAGGACATTACATGAAAGTAATATGTCTGATGCATGACGAAAAAATGACAGCATGCATGCAGAAATAAATCTTGAAACCGGCAGAACAAAGCCCCACTATCTCTGTCTGACAAGACAGTGACCACGCGTCATTCACCAACCAAGGAGACCGCATGAAACAGCACGGGAAGACCATCGTCCCCAGAAACGCGCTGGCTGTGCTAGCCAGACAAAGACCGGCAGGTGCCCACGGCCCCAGTCAGAAAGCCAAACGGCAACAAGCTAGGCAGGCACTGCAAAAAGAGCTGAAGCAGTTTGACGCAGACAAAGACAAAGGGCGGAATTTTCCGCCCTTTGTCTTTGTCTGTTTCTAAGCATCAATGGCAGTCTTTATACTGCTGCATCTACCTGCTTCTCTGGTGCCGCCTCTGCAAATGCACTCAAGGTCTGGCAATGGGCATCAATCCGCACCAGTGTCGGGTAGGGGGTAAGGTCGATATTGAAGCGGCGGGCGTTGTAGAGCTGGGGGATCAGGCACAGGTCGGCCAGGGTGGGAGTGTCGCCCAGACAGCACAGACCCGTGGTATCACGGTTGGTCAGCAGGGCTTCCAGGGCGGTCAGGCCGTGTTGTACCCAGTGGGCGTACCATTGCGACTTCTGTTCTTCGGAGATGCCAAGCGTACCGGTCAGGTATTGCAATACCCGCAGGTTGTTGATGGGGTGGATGTCGCAGGCGATGGTCTGGGCAATGCTGCGCACAAAGGCGCGGTCGATGCTGTGGACCGGCAGTAGCGGCGGGTTGGGGTAGCGCTCTTCCAGGTATTCGCAAATGGCCAGCGACTGGGTGATGGCACCGTCTTCGGTGACCAGTGTCGGCACGGTTTCGTTGGGGTTGAGCTGCTGGTAGGCGGGCTGGTGCTGCTGGCCGCCGTCTTTGAGCAGATGCACATACTGGTACTCGGCCTGCACGCCTTTCAGGTTAAGGGCGATACGTACCCGGTAGGCGGCGGAAGATCGGAAGTAGGTATAGAGTTCCATGGGCGGTCTCCGGTACGTGGCAGTTGTGTGATGTTATGGTGCTAGTGGTCGCCACCATGCCACAAGAAAAAGCCGTTATCCGGTGAGGGGATGGCACCGGATAACGGTAACACAACTTAAGCTTTACTTGGCCGGGGTAATGTCGGCAAATTCCTGCTGGTGCAGGAAGGCAGCATGCTTTGGTGCGCGCTTGGTTTGCGACCATTCTTCTAACATCGCCCATTTCACGCTGTCCAGCTGTTTGAGCTGCTCGGTTTCATTTTCGTCCGGGCAGGCCAGTTCCAGACGGTGACCATTCGGGTCAAAGAAATAGATCGAATGGAAAATGCCATGGTCGGTCACGCCCAGCACCTTCACGCCGTTTTCTTCCAGGTGCGTTTTAAAGCCCAGTAGGGTCTCGCGATCTTTCACCTTGAAGGCGATATGCTGTACCCAGTTGGGGGTGTTCGGGTCGCGACCCATTTCCGGCTTGGTCGGCAGTTCAAAGAAGGCCAGTACGTTACCGTTACCGGCATCCATGAAAATGTGCATGTACGGGTCCGGTTCTTTGGTCGACGGCACCAGGTCTTCGGCAATCGCCAGCACAAAGTCCATCTTCAGCATCTTCTGGTACCAGAGCACGGTTTCCTTGGCGTCCTTGCAGCGATACGCCACATGGTGGATGCGGTCGATTTTCAGGGTATCTAGGGTCATGACGGCTTCCTTATGCGTTTTCCAGCACGCCGCGGCGGATCTGGTCTCGTTCAATGGATTCGAACAGTGCCTTGAAGTTGCCTTCGCCAAAACCTTCGTCGCCCTTGCGCTGGATGAACTCGAAGAACACCGGCCCCAGCAAGGTTTCCGAGAAAATCTGCAGCAGCAGGCGCTTTTGGCCATTCTCGGTTGAGCCATCCAGCAAGATACCGCGCATCTGCAGTTCGGAAGGATTCTCGCCATGGCCTGGCAGGCGGCTGTCCAGCATCTCATAGTAGGTGGCTGGTGGTGCCGTCATGAACGGCACGCCGGCTTTCTTCATGCTGTCCCAGGTGGCTAGCAGGTCATCCGTCAGCAGGGCAATGTGCTGGATGCCTTCGCCGTTGTATTGCATCAGGTATTCTTCAATCTGACCTTTGCCGTTGCCGCCTTCTTCGTTCAGCGGAATGCGGATCTTGCCGTCTGGTGCGGTCATGGCGCGTGAGGTCAGGCCGGTATATTCGCCCTTGATGTCAAAGTAGCGGATTTCACGGAAGTTAAAGATGGTTTCGTAGAAGTCGCCCCAGAACTTCATGCGGCCACGGTAAACGTTGTGGGTCAGGTGGTCGATGATGCTAAAGCCGTGGCCTTTGGGGTGGCGGTCTACGCCGTCGATAAACTTGAAGTCGATATCGTAGATGGACTTGCCGTCTTCAAAGCGGTCGATCAGGTACAGCGGTGCGCCGCCAATGCCCTTGATGGCTGGCAGTTTCAGTTCCATCGGGCCGGTCGGGATGTCGATCGGCTGGGCACCCAGTTCCAGCGCACGGTTGTAGGCTTTGTGGCTGTCGCGCACGCGAAACGCCATGCCACAGGCCGACGGACCGTGTTCTGCGGCAAAATAGCCAGCCACGCTGCGGGGTTCACGGTTCAGGATGAAGTTGATATCGCCCTGACGGTACAGGTCTACGTCCTTGGAGCGGTGGGTAGCTACTTTGGTAAAACCCAGCATCTCGAAAACCGGCTCGATCACGTTCGGGGTGGGGGATGCAAACTCTACAAATTCAAAGCCCATCAGGCCCATCGGGTTGTCAAACAAGTCAGCCATGGTGTGTCTCCTCTTTGCGACCTGTTGCGGTGCCAGCGTTTGGTATGCTGGTTCCGGCAACAGGGCGACGATTGATCGCGTTAATAGTCGTTAGTGGGTTCCGCTGCGTTTACCTTGTGGGTGGTGCACCGGAAATGCCGCGAATACTGCGTGCCAGATGGTGGCCATAAATGAGTGGTTGATGGCGTCCTTGCTGGCAATTCAGAATCAGGCTGGGCATGGGTATCGTCGCTTACGGACGCTCGACCACACGCACGGTCTGATCAATGGCCCCGAAAATCGACTGGCCCTGACGGTCGAACATTTCAATACGGACCCGGTCACCATTACTCAGATATGGGGTCTTCGGCTGGCCGTGTTCAATGGTTTCCAGCATGCGTTGTTCTACCAGGCAGGCAGAGCCCTTGCTGCGGTCCACATTAGAGATGGTGCCGGAACCGACAATGGACCCGGCTTCCAGCTCGCGGGTCTTGGCCACATGGGCCACCAGATCGGCAAAGCTGAACACCATGTCGGTGCCGCAATCCGGGGTGCCAAACAGCTCACCGCGCACGTGCACGGTCAACGGCAGTTTCACCTGGCTGTCCTGCCAGTCGCTGCCCAGTTCGTCCGGGGTGACGGCTACCGGAGAAAAGGCCGTTGCCGGTTTGGACTGGAAGAAGCCAAAGCCTTTGGCCAGCTCGGCCGGAATCAGGTTGCGCAGGGTGACATCGTTGACCAGCATCAGCAGGCGGATGCTGCTGGCGGTCTGAGCCGCCGTGCTGCCCATCGGTACGTCGCCGGTAATCACGGCTACTTCGCCTTCCAGATCCACGCCCCAGCTAGTGTCCAGTACGTCAATCGGGCTATGGGGCGGCACAAAGCTGTCTGACCCACCCTGATACATCAGCGGATCGTGCCAGAATTCGGGCGGCATCTCGGCACCGCGTGCCTTGCGTACCAGTTCAACGTGGTTCACATACGCCGAGCCGTCTGCCCACTGGTAGGCGCGCGGCAGGGGAGAGTGGCACTGGGTCTGGTCAAAGGTAAATGCGCCGCTGGCTTCACCTGCGTTTAGCGCTGCGTATACGGCTTGCAACTGCCCGCTTACGTCAGACCAGTGATCCATGGCGTATTGCATGGTCGGGGCGATATCCGGCACCGCAACGGCATGGCGCAAATCTTTGGAGACCACCACGAGGGCGCCGTCGCGGCCACCCTGTTTCAAGCTTGCTAGTTTCATTCGGTTTTCCTCTTCATGCGCCAATTTTCTGATCACGTAACTGGCTTCTGGTCATGCGGTTCAGCAGGTAGCTGATAGGGAAATCATACGCCGCTCGTGTTGATATTTGCTTTTAAAATATTTCCTGTATTGGTTATAGCAAGAAATTTTCAGTTGATTGTATGTGTTTCATCGCAATTAAATAGCTTAGCTTGCTAAGTTGATGGCAATGGAAGCATTGGCCAGGCGTGATGCCGTAGCATGGCATTACCATGCGTATAGAGTAAGACTGATGCGATCTGGCTTGGTTGCAGAAAGATCATGAGCTGCCGCTGCAACGCGCTGTCACGATGGGTCCGCTCTGTGACATGGGTGTGACTGGATTGCAAGCGCTGGTCATTTTGTTGCCGGGTTTTCCTGAAGTTGCGCAAGATGGTTGCTGCATGAAAATGTAAATTAAAGTTATTCCACCGTTTTCTTGCTATGCAAACTTATGATAATGGTCTACTCTGATTGAGTTATGACTTTGTCTTAAGGTGCACGATGAATCATGATCAGAAATTACGCATAGAGACGGCACACTATCTGGTAGTCGATAGTGCGCCGGAAATGCGTGCGTTGCTCTCCAACGTGTTGTCGGGGTTTGGCGTGACCCGGATTGTTCAGGCGGCCAAGGCAGACGAAGCACGTCAGCGCATGACGGGCATTCCGTTTGATGTCGTCCTGTCTGACCTGACGCTCGTGAACCGCTTTGACGGCTTGTACCTGCTGGAAGAAGTCAGAAACCAGCATCTGCTCAAACCCTCGGCTGTTTTCATGATGGTGACGGCGGAGGCCAATGCCAAAAGTGTGTTGTCTGCTGCGGAACATGTGCCGGACGAGTACATTCTGAAACCTTTTTCGGCCGAGACCCTGCGCGTCCGGCTGGAACGTACCTTTTACAAGAAACAGGTGTTTCGGGTGGTGGATGATGCCATCCTGAAGCACGATTACGTCAAGGCGCTGGCATTGTGCAATTTCCGGATTGCCGATAACGACCTCTATGCGCTGGATTTCATGAAGCTGAAGGCGTACCTGTGCCTGCAGATGGGGGATGCGCAAGAAGCACTCAAAACCTATCAGACCGTGCTGAAAACACGCCCGCAGGTCTGGGCCAAACTGGGGCTGGGCAAGGCGCTACTGCATCTGAAGGCGTATGAAGAGGCGCAGCATGCATTTGAATTGCTGATCAGCGAAAATCCGCACCTGATGGTGGCCTATGACGGACTGGCCAGATGCCTGGAAGCACGGAAAGATACGCTGGGTGCACAGGCGCTTTTGCTCAAGGCGGTTAATCTGTCCCCTGCGACCATTCACCGCTTGCGGCATCTCGGCGTGGTGGCCAAAACCAATCAGGACTGGTCTCATGCCGTAAGTGCCTATACTGCGACCATCGATTACGGACAACACTCGTTTCATCATGACCCGCTTGATTATGCCCATCTGAGCCATGCACAACTCAAGCTGGGGGATTTCGCCGCTGCCGAGCTTAATATGGCACGTGTCCGCAACATCTTTGATACGCCCCAAGCCCGGGTTCTGGCGCAAATCATGGAAAGCCGCATCACCTATGGCAAGCAGGATTTTTCGCTGGCAGCGCAGCAACTGGATGCGGCACTCAGGCAGTATCAGCAGATCAGGGAGCAGGTCGGCGCCACTGTGGCCATTGAGCTGGCTGGCGCTTGTTTTGTCAGCGAGCGGCAGGACGTGGCATGCGGCATTCTGAGGCATGTGCTGCGCGACCATAACGACCAGCCCGACGTGCTACGCCACATTGAACTGATGCTGAAGTCGGTTGGCAAGGAACAGGCAGGGGAAGCCCTGATTCAGGAAGAGTCGGAACAAATGACCGAGATTCAGCGGCAGGTCGATGAACTGCTGGCCAAGGGAGATCTGGACAGTGCGCTCATGCAGTTGACCCGCGCCGTCGCGGAGCGCCAGCACCATCTGGGCCTGCTATGCCAGACGGTCAGTGTTACGCTGGCGTATGTCAAGCAGCATGGCTGGCAACCGGCTTATATGGCGACAGCCAAACAGTATCTGGCACGCATTCATCAGCTGGCCCCGACGTACGGCAAATATCCCAGTCTGATGGCGGAGTATCTGGAGTGCGAATCTGCCACCACCACTTGTGAGACGGCTAGTGAGCCCTTGCTGACGGCCGCCGGTATGTTGTCCGGGCTGGGTGGCGCAGTGCTACAGGCTTCCCCGGCTGCCTGAGCAGACCGGGGGCTAGAGAGTAAGCGACGGTTAGCTGGCCAGACTGTCCAGATTCTCAAACAGTTTCAGGGCTTCGGGGTTGGCCAGCGAATCGGTGTTTTTTACCGGCAGGCCGTGAATCACGTTCCGTACCGCCAGTTCGACAATCTTGCCACTGATGGTACGTGGCAAATCGGCCACCGCGATGATCTTGGCGGGTACGTGCCGCGGGCTCGCCCCGTCGCGGATCTTGTGCTTGATGCGCCGAACCAGGTCATCATCCAGTGTGTATCCTGGCTGCATGCGCACAAACAGGATAACCCGCTCGTCGCCATCCCATTGTTGTCCCACCGCCATGGACTCCATCACTTCCGCAAACGTCTCGACCTGGCGATAGATTTCTGCCGTGCCGATACGTACCCCGCCAGGGTTCAGGATGGTATCCGAACGCCCGTAGATGATGATGCCGTCTTCTTTGGTCAGTTCGGCATAGTCGCCATGACACCAGATATTGGGGAAACGTCCGAAATACGCATCATGGTATTTCTGGTTGCCCGGGTCGTTCCAGAAACCGACCGGCATGGAAGGGAACGGCTTGGTACAAACCAGTTCGCCTTTTTCTTCATGTACCGGCTGGCCGGCATCATTGAAGATTTCTACCGCCATGCCAAGGCCGCGACACTGCAAGGCGGAGCGATAGACCGGCAGCACCGGGTTGCCCAGCGCAAAGCAAGACAAGATATCCGTGCCGCCCGACATGGAGCTCAGCCGGACATCCTGTTTGATATCCCGGTACACATAATCATAGCTCTCCGGCAGCAAGGGCGAACCGGTTGAACAAATGGCCTTGAGACGGGCCAGCTCATAGTGCTCCCTCGGCTTGAAGCCGGTTTTTTCCAGTGCCGACAGGTATTTGGCGCTAGTCCCAAAGGTGGTAAAACCGGCTTCTTCGGCATAGTCCCACAACACCCGTTCAGACGGGTAGAAGGGTGAGCCGTCATACAGCGCCAGCGTGGCGCCGACCGCCAGCCCGGATACCAGCCAGTTCCACATCATCCAGCCACAGGTGGTAAAGAAGAACAGCGTGTCGTCCCGGGTCAGGTCGCCATGCAGGACATGTTCTTTCAGATGCTGCAGCAGGGTGCCGCCGACTGAATGGATGATGCATTTGGGAATGCCGGTGGTACCGGACGAATACATGATGAACAGCGGATGGTGGAAATCGCACGGTACAAAGTCGATGTCGGTGGCCGTGTTATGGCAGAAGTCCGCCCAGCGGCTGGCGTGCGGCAGGTCATCAATTGATGCCTGGCTTTGAATGTACGGGACGATGACCAACTGTTGCAGGTCTGGCAGCTGTGCAGTAATGGTGCGGATCTTGTCCAGGCAATCAAGGGTCTTGCCGTTGTAATAGTAACCGTCTACCGCAAACAGCACTTTGGGCTGAATCTGGCTAAAACGGTCCAGCACGCCCTGAGTGCCGAAGTCTGGCGAGCAGGACGACCAGATGGCTCCGAGGCTGGCAGTGGCCAGCATGGCAATGATGGTCTGCGGGGTGTTGGGCATGAAGCCGGCTACCCGGTCGCCGGCGGTTACACCCGTCTGCCGCAAGGCATGGGCGACGCGGGCGACTTCGGCATACAGCTCGGCGTAACTGTAACAACTCTCGATTTTGTCTTCACCCTTGAAGACCAGCGCGGTCCGGTCATCACGGTAGCGCAACAGGTTTTCTGCATAGTTGAGCTTGCTGCCACCAAACCAGCGGGCACCCGGCATCCGGTCGCCATCTTCCAGTACGCTGTCCCATGGCTTTTGTGCGGTGACGCCACAGAACTGCCAGACACTCTCCCAGAAGGCGGCTGGCTGGGCCACAGACCAGTCGTATAGCGAAGGATAATCAGGTAGCAAGAGATGCTGTCGTTGTTCGACAAACGTCCGGAAGCGGGTCAGGTTTGCCGCTGCAATGGCCTCCGGGCGGGGCGTCCATACGGGTGTGTTCATGTCGTCCTCTTATCTTGTGCTTGTTAGGTAATGGCGCACAGTCTATACAGATATAGTAGCCATAAAATCATACCGCTGCCGCATGCATATTTGGTGGCAAATGCGACATGATTTTATGAAGGTTGGGCGCGATATCTCTGGTTAAGTCTGGAATTGCGCAATTTAATTTCACTGGCTGCGAAAAACCTTGAAATCCCGTTCTGTATTTGGCTTTGTATAACAAATAAACATAGAGAATGATTTTTTCTGAGTTGGTGTTATATTTTTGGGTGTGTTTTAATTAACCGCCTTCAGAGGTCGGCATAGAAAACATGACCCTGAGTATTCGCCAATGAAGATGCTGTGCAGAAAAGACTGACCAAATGGTTATTTAATGTGCATCAGGTTTACAGGAGAGAGATTAAATGAAGTTATCCATGAAATTGATTGCAGGTGCTGTCGCGCTAGGGTTTGCTGCCATGAGTGGCGCCGCTGTCGTGCCGGCCGGTGTGAAACTGGCTGCCAAGCAAGAGCTGATTCGTAACAATGGCTCTGAGCCAGAATCTCTGGACCCTGCACTGGCAGAGTCTGTGGGTGCAAACAACATTGCGCGCGACCTGTTTGAAGGCCTGACCGCCAATGACGCCGCCGGCAAAATCGTGCCAGGCGTTGCCGAGAGCTGGAAACAGACCGACCCAACGACATGGGTGTTCAAACTGCGCAAAAACGCCATGTGGTCTAACGGCACACCTGTGACGGCAGATGACTTCGTGTATGGCTGGCAGCGTTTCCTGGATCCTAAAACTGCCTCTCCATATGCCTCTACCTACGGCATCTTCATTCTGAACGGCCTGGCCATTACCGAAGGCAAAAAACAGCCTTCCGAGCTGGGCATCAAAGCCATCGACAAATACACACTGGAAGTGAAGACCGAAGGTCCGGTTGGCTTCATGGCTGACCTGGTATCCAACACCCAGCTGGGCCCAGTCAACAAGGCGGCCATCGAGAAGTTCGGTAAAGACTGGACCAAACCGGGCAACCTGGTGGGTAACGGTGCATATGTGCTGAAAGACTGGCAAGTCAACAGCAAGCTGGTGCTGGAAAAGAACCCTAAATACTGGGATGCCAAAGCCGTGGTGCTAAACAAGGTGACCTACCTGCCGGTAGAAGACGGCAACACCGACGTGAAACTGTTCCAGTCTGGCGAAAACGACTGGGTATACCAATTGCCTCCTGGCACCTATGACCAGCTGAAAACCGAATTTCCGAAAGACATCCGTAATGCGCCAATGCTGGGTCTGCGTTACTACTCTTTTAACAATACCGACCCGCTGATGAAAGACATTCGTGTCCGTAAAGCGTTGTCCATGGTGATTGACCGTGACATCCTGGCCTCCAAAGTGACCGCTGACGGTCAGGTACCAGCCTATGGCGTAGTGGTTAAAGGGACCGCCGGTGCGGATGTGACTGCGTATGACTGGGCTAAATGGCCTATGGCAAAACGCGTTGCCGAAGCCAAAAAACTGCTGGCTCAAGCCGGTGTAAAACCAGGCACCAAAATCAAGTTCTCTTATAACACCAGCGAATACCATAAAAAAATGGCCATTTTCGCGGCGTCTGAGTGGAAAACCAAGCTGGGTCTGGACACCGAAATGGAAAACATGGAGTTCAAGGTACTGCTGAAAAAACGCCATGACGGCGATTTCCAGATTGCCCGCAACGGCTGGGTGGCTGACTACAACGACGTCACCACTTTCCTGACCCTGGTGCAGTGTGATTCTGACCAGAACGACAACAAAAACTGTAACAAGAAAGGCGACGAGCTGATCAAGCAAGCCAGCACCACGCTGGACCCGGTCAAGCGCAAAACCCTGATGACTCAGGCCGCCAAGGTGATCATGGATGATTATCCAATGTTGCCGCTGTTGCAGTACACCGTACCACGTCTTGTGAAGTCTTATGTGGGTGGTTATACCAAGACCAACTCCATGGACCGTTTCCGCGATAAAGATCTGTACATCATCCAGCATTGATGAGTCCAGAAACCGGCCTCTGATGAGGCCGGTTTCTCATGCAATTTCATGTTAGTGACAACCAGACTGGCAAGACCTTCCTGTTCCGCTCTATTGTGGAAGAGGCGGGTGCTGCCAACTGTTTGCACGTAACCACACGCGAGGAATATATCCATGTGGTCTTATGCCTTACGCCGTATCCTGTCGACCATCCCTACCATTCTGGTGGTGATTACCGTTTGTTATCTGATGCTGCACCTGACCCCCGGCGGTCCGTTCGATTCTGAACGCAAAGTGTCGGCTGCCGTGCTGGCCAACCTGCAGGCCAAGTACCATCTCGACATGCCGTTATGGAAGCAGTACCTGTATTACCTGAATAATTTGCTGCATGGCGACCTGGGTGCGTCCTTCCGCTATGCAGACTGGTCCGTGAATGATCTGGTGGCCCGTGCCTTGCCGGTGTCCCTGTCCATTGGCGGTATCTCGATGATCATTTCGATTGTCATTGGCGTGGCGCTGGGCATTGTGGCGGCGCTGAAACAAAACAGTCTGGTGGACTATTTTGTGATGCTGCTGGGTAACGTGGGTAGTGCTTTTCCTTCGTTCGTGATTGGCCCGGTGCTGATCCTGGTCTTCGCTATCTGGGTGAAGTGGTTTCCCGCCGGCGGCTGGGATGAGTTTTCACCCAAGTACATGATCTTGCCGATTGTACTGCTGACCTTTATCAACGTATCGACTATCGGCCGTGTGATGCGCGGTAGCCTGATCGAAGTGATGAACACCAACTTTATCCGTACTGCGCGCGCCAAAGGCTTGCCGCTACGCACGATTGTGATGCGTCACGCCATCCGTCCGGCCCTGTTGCCGGTGGTGTCGGTACTGGGGCCGCTGGCCATCAGTTCCATCACGGCGGCCATTGTGACCGAGACCGTGTTTTCACTGCCGGGCATCGGCAAGCTGATCGTCAACGGTGCGGGCAACCGGGATTACACCTTGGTATTGGGCCTGGTGGTGCTGGTAACGGTACTGGCCGTGGTATTGAACCTGCTGGTCGATTTGGCGTATGCCATTTTGGACCCGAAAATCCGTTACTGAGGGTGCATTGGAAATGACAAAGAAAAATGCAGCACTGGTAGAGGTGCTCCAAACCAGCGTCGAGGCACAGATTGCCGGACGCAGTTTGTGGAAAGATGCGCGGATCCGTTTTTTCCGTAACAAGGCGGCTGTCATCAGTCTGGTGGTCCTGACCCTGGTGGCGCTGGCCTGCGCTTTCGGGCCGATGGTACTGCCGCACTCCTATGAAGATACCGACTGGAACGCCATGGGCATTGGCCCGTCGTTCCATGACTGGCATTTGTTCGGTACTGATGAACTGGGCCGCGATTTGCTGGTGCGTACCCTGATCGGCGGCCGCATCTCGCTGGTAATCGGCTTATTGGCTACCATTGCATCGGTAAGCGTGGGGATTGTCTGGGGTGCCACCGCCGGTTTTATCGGTGGCAAGGTGGATTCGGTGATGATGCGGGTGGTGGACATGCTGTACGCCATTCCTTATCTGCTGATTGCCATCCTGATGGTGACCATCTTCGGGCGGAATTTCTCGCTGGTGGTGCTGACCATTTCGATTTTCTCCTGGATGGACATGGCCCGCGTGGTGCGCGGCCAGACCCTGTCGATCAAATCCAAAGAGTTCATCGAGGCGGCGCGTGCCATTGGCGTGCCAACATGGCGCATTATCTTCCAGCATGTGGTGCCTAACCTGCTGGGCATTGTGGTGATCTACACCACGGTGACCGTGCCTGGCGTGATTCTGACCGAGTCCGTTCTGTCCTTCCTGGGGCTGGGCGTGCAGGAGCCGATGACCAGCTGGGGGGTGCTGATCGAAGACGGTACCAACGTGATGGCTGCCACGCCATGGATGATTCTGTTCCCCGGGGCGGCGCTGTCGATCACCCTGTATTGTGCTAACTATATCGGCGACGGGCTGCGTGACGCCCTCGACCCTAAAGACCGTTAATGGAGCCTGCAATGAGTACGAATCAACCTTTGCTGCAGGTGAATCAGCTTGGCGTGCAGTTTAAAACCAACGATGGGCTGGTGTACGCCGTCAACGGACTCAACTTTGAACTGGGACGCGGCGAGACCTTGGGTATCGTGGGCGAATCCGGTTCTGGCAAGTCCCAGACCGTGCTGGCCATGATGGGTTTGCTGGCCAAAAACGGCACTGCGACGGGCGAAGTGCTGTACAAGGGCCAGAACCTGCTGAACATGTCGACCCACGAGATCAACAAGATCCGCGGTGACCGGGTGTCGATGATTTTCCAGGACCCGATGACCTCGCTGAACCCGTATCTGACGGTGGAACGCCAGATGACGGAAGTGCTGGAACTGCACAAGAACATGACCCGCAAGGCCGCCAAAATGCGCGCCATCGAGCTGCTGGAAGCGGTGAAGATTCCGGAAGCGGCACGTCGTATCTCCATGTATCCGCACGAGTTTTCTGGCGGGATGCGCCAGCGGGTGATGATTGCCATGGCGCTGCTGTGCGAACCGGAAGTGCTGGTGGCGGACGAACCAACCACCGCGCTAGACGTGACCGTTCAGGCGCAGATTTTGGCCCTGTTGCGTGATTTGCAGCGGGATTTTGGCACCGCCATCATCATGATTACCCATGACCTTGGTGTGGTGGCCGGCATCTGTGACAAGGTGATGGTCATGTATGGCGGCCGCATGATGGAGTATGCCAAGTCGGACGACCTGTTCTACCGTCCGACCCATCCGTACACCATCGGTTTGCTGGGTGCTCTGCCGCGTCTGGATTCTGACGCCGCAGAGCTAGTCAGCATTCCGGGCAACCCGCCCAATATGAACAACCTGCCCAAAGGATGTCCGTTTTCCGAGCGTTGTACGCATGTCATGCCCCATTGTGCATCGGACTTGCCACCCCTGGTGGAAATTCCGGGCGGCGAAGGCCGCTGGCGCGCCTGCCATAAGGCCATTGCAGACATCCAGGTAAACGTGGCAGGGGAGGTGCAACATGCCTGATTCCAATATCATTTTGTCGGTCAAGTCGCTCAAGGTTCATTTCAAGGTCAAGGATGCCAAAGGCTGGCCATGGACGCCTGCCAAAACCCTGAAAGCCGTGGACGGCGTATCGTTTGACCTGCGCGCTGGCGAAACACTGGGCGTGGTGGGCGAGTCCGGCTGCGGCAAATCTACCCTGGCGCGCGGCGTACTTAACCTGATCCATCCAACCGAAGGCGAAGTGGTCTGGCTGGGACAACGCATGGACAGCAAGGATGCCGTTGCCTGGCAGCATGCCCGCAAAGACATGCAAATGATCTTCCAGGACCCGCTGGCATCGCTGAACCCGCGCATGACCATTGGCCAGATCATCGCCGAGCCGCTACGCGTGCATTATCCGGAACTGTCCATGACGCAGGTGATGGAAAAAGTCCGGGCGGTGATGAAAGAAGTCGGCCTGACCGAGCAGCAGATCAACCGCTATCCGCACGAGTTCTCCGGTGGCCAGTGTCAGCGTATCGGCATTGCCCGTGCACTGATTCTGGAACCGAAGCTGATCATCTGTGACGAGCCGGTGTCTGCGCTGGATGTGTCGATCCAGGCGCAGATCGTGAACTTGCTGAAAGACCTGCAGAAACGCAAGGGACTGGCGCTGATCTTCATCGCCCACGATCTGGCGGTGGTCAAGCACATCAGTGACCGGATTCTGGTGATGTATCTGGGCAAGGAGATGGAGCTGGCCGAGAAGCATGCGCTCTATGACAAGCCATCGCACCCTTACACCCGTGCCTTGTTGTCAGCGATTCCGATTCCGGACCCGCAACTGGAAAAACACAAGGTGATCCAGCTATTGCAAGGGGACTTGCCGTCACCGATCAATCCGCCATCCGGCTGCGTGTTCCGGACCCGTTGCCCGCAGGCTGCCAGCGTCTGTGCCGAAAAACTGCCGGACCTGAAAGTCGTGACCGAAGATACACAGTCATCTTGCCTGTTTAGTTGATGTACCCCTCTCTCTGAGACTTGCCGTGCGACTTCTTACCCGGTCGCACGGTTTTTTTACGTCTAAACCCTGGTCAAAACCAACCGTTACAGATAAGCCTCGACATGCGCCAGCGCCCTGCTGACGTACTCGTCTTTCTCGCCTACCGGCGCAAAGTAATGCAGCACCTCTCTGGCCGTTTCGCGGTCTTTCAGCCGGGTCAGTAGCCACGCCACCAGATATTGGGATGACAGGCATCCACCTGCTGTGGCCAGATTGCCACTGGTAAAGAAGGGCTGGTTAAGGATGCTGACCCCGGCGGCTTGCACCCATGGCTTGCTGGTGGAGTCCGTGCAGGCAGGCATCTGGCCGATCAGCCCCAGTCTTGCCAGCAGGAACGTGCCTGAGCATTGCGCTGCTATTAGCTGGCGTGACGGGTCTAGCCGAATTTGTTGCATGATGTCTGCGTTGTTAGCTACTTCGCGTGTTTTCATGCCGCTGCCAATCAGTACGGCATCCGCTGTGCTGGCGGTGGTCAGGTCGATATGGGCATTCAGGGTCAATCCGTTCATCGACGTGACCTGTGGTGTCGGGCTGGCAATGCTTACCTGCCAGTCAGTATCTCCCAGCAAGGACAGCCGGCTAAGCATACCGTAGGCCACCAGCGAGTCGAGTTCGTTAAAGCCGTCAAAGGTCAGAATGGCAATATGCATGATGTGTGTCTTTCGATGATGAAACGTGATCAGGAACTGAAAACCAGCCGGCCCGCCAGACCGAGCAGGACGGTCATTAACAGGTAGCGCTGGGTATTGGCCGCCCGCGGAAACCGTTGCAGCCAGCGGCGAACGGGTTGCCCTGCCAACCCGAGCAAGGCATGAAACACGAAAGCCAGCAGCGTCAATAACCCGCCCAGCAGTAACAGCTGGCGCCAGACCGGGCCGGCATCCGGCTGGACGAATTGTGGCAGGAATACCATGAAAAACAGTAACGCTTTCGGGTTGAGCAGACTGTTCAGCATGGCATGCAGGCAGACCTTGTGCAAACCGGATTCAGCCACGCCTGTTTCAGTCGTCCGCGCAGGGCGCTGGTAGACCTGCCATGCCAGATACAACAGATAGATGGCACCCGTTGCTTTCATCAGTAGCAGGGCGGTTGGCCAGGTGGCGACTACGCTGCTGATGCCGGCGGCGGTGAGCAGGCTTAGCACGATGTCGGCCAGCGCTATGCCGCCTGCCGCGGCCAGGCTGCCGCTAGCCCCGAATGCCATGCCGTGTGCAAGCACAAACATCATGTTGGGACCGGGTGACAGCAATAACAGGCTGACAGACAGGGTAAACAGCCACAGGGTATGTGCATCCATGGTTTGCTCCCGAAGTCAGTACACGACAGAAATCACCAGCAGCAGTACCATCGCCCCATTGAAACAGCGATGATGCCGCGGTCGGGTCAGCAACGTTTGCAGGCGGGTGCCAGCCAGTACCCAGACGGCGATGCTGGGAAAGTTGATCAGGGCAAAGATACCGGCAAACACGGTCAGCGCCAGCAGGTTGCTGCCCGGGATATAGGCGCTGATGGCGCCCAGTGCCATCAGCCAGGCTTTGGGGTTGACCCACTGGAACGCGGCTGCGCCCCAGAAGCCAAGCGGGCGATGCTGTGCAGTGGTTTCTGCGGGCGCGTCAGCAGGTGGCGCCGTTAGTAACCCCCAGGCCAGCCAGGCAAAATAAACCAGGCTCAGGCCATGCATCCATTGCATCAGGCGCGGAAAGCGCTCAAAAATGACCGACGCTCCGGTACCCAGAATCACCACCATGGCAAAGAAACCGATGCTGATCCCCAGCATGTGCGGCAAGCTTTTGCGAAACCCGAACCGCAAACCTGACGTGAGCAGCATCAGGTTGTTCGGACCCGGGGTGATGGAGGTCACAAAGGCAAATAGGGCAAAGGCCAGCAGAGACGGCGTCAGCATGATCATTCTTTCTTGGTAGTGGAACCGGATCAGATAAAGCGGCGTAGCCACCTGGGCTTGCCTCACTTCACAAGTCCGATGCTAAAGACTATGATTGATACAATCAAAAAATTGTTATAGATACAATCCATGGCCCAACCCAGATCCCGAATCCTCCTAGACCAGCTGGTACAGTCCATCCGCGATGGCCGCCTGAAACCGGGCGACCAGTTGCCACCGGTACGTCAGTTGATGAAACAGCACGGGCTGGCACTGGCCACCGCGGCCAAGGTGTATCGCGAACTGGAGAACCTGGGGCTGGTGGTGGGTGAAACCGGTCGGGGGACCTTTGTGCGGGACCAGACGGTGCCGCGGGTGTCCTGGGTAGATCAGCAGCGAGCCACTGAGATTGTGGACCTGACGTTTAATTACCCCTCACTGCCCGGGCAGGACGAGCTGCTGCGAGAAGGGCTAAGGGGGGTGGCTGCCGTGGGGGATCTGGATGCGCTGATGCATTCTCAACCGCATGGCGGACGCCTGCACGAGCGGGAAACCGTGGCGCGCCATTTGCTGTCGCGAGGGGTGCAGGTGAGCGGCGCACAGGTTTTTTTGCTCAACGGCGCACAGCATGGTTTGTCGATTACCATGGGGGCCTTGTTCAAACCCGGCGACGTGATTGCCGTGGATGCCCTCACGTATCCCGGTTTGCTGAACCTGGCCCGGCATTATTCGCTGGAAGTGGTGGCCATTCCGGTGGGGGATCACGGTACCGATCTGGATGTGCTGGCAGAGGTGTGCCGACAACGCAAGGTTAAGGCCGTGTACACGATGCCCACGCTGCATAATCCGCTGGGGGTGGTGATGCCTGCCCATCAGCGCGAGGCGCTGGCCCAGCTGGCCAGAAGGTTTGACCTGATCTTGCTGGAGGACGGGGCCTATGCGTTTCTGGCCGAACCCGCGCCGCCGCCGCTCTGGCATTTCGCACCGGAGCGTACGGTGTATGTCTCTGCGCTCTCCAAGAGCGTCGCTTCCGGTTTGCGATTTGGCTTTCTGGCCGTGCCGCCGCAGTGGACCGCCATCATGGAGCACACCATCAGCGTGACCACCTGGAGTACCTCTAGCATTGTCAGTGCGCTGGCCTGCCGCTGGCTGGACATGGGGGTGGTCGAGGCGTGGGAGCACAAGAAGCGGGAGGATGCCCGCCAGCGACAAGCGCTCGCCGCGCAAGTATTCAGCGGACTGGATATCCAGACGCATCCGGCGTCTTATTTTGTCTGGATTCGCCTGCCAGAAGAAGTCCGGGCGGATGTACTCGCGGCCGATCTGGCCAGGCAGGGTGTGCTGGTGTCCACAGCGGCGCCATTCTGCGCGCATGGCAATCCGCAACATGCGCTACGGGTGGCGCTGGGTTCGCTGGACATGAACTCGCTGGCACAGGCACTTGCCAGCGTCCGGCACGCCATCGACTGGTACCCGGTTTAAGGGAAAACGGCCTTGCAGGCAGGGCTGAACATCGTTCAGGATTGGGTCTATACTATGTATATGGAACGCTTGCCTGTCTCCCCGCTTGTCAGTGGGCGGGGTTAGGCAGACCGCTAAAGCGCTTGACCTGTTCAAGTGCTACGCTGGATTTCACGCTGCGGACACAATCCATGGCAAGGAGTTTGTGCATGACAAAACGCGAGAGTGATGGCAAATCTGCCGCGACCACGCGCAAGGCGTAGTCGGCATCTCCGGTCACGGCATGGGCTTCCAGTATCTCCGGAATGGCATCGATGCCCTGAATAAAGTCCTTGATGGCTTTTTCGCCATGACGCTCCAGACAGACATTCATGAACGCCAGTACCCCAAGCCCCATGGCTTCGGGTTGCAGCTCGGCCCGGTAGGCAGAAATCACACCGGCTTCTTCCAGTTGCTGGATGCGCCGGCCAATCTGCGAAGAAGACAGCGGGATGATCTGGGAGAGTTTCTGGTGCGGCATGCGGGCATCTTTTTGCAGGGCCTGCAGAATCTGGTAATCAAAACGGTCAAGTTGCATGCTGATACTCCGCAAAATCGGGTCCGACAAATGGCTTGCGGGAATAATGCATGATTTATGATTTGCGTGCATTAAATTTGTGATTGGTCAAGAAATTGGCGCAAATATGCGGCAAAAAATCAGTGGGGTTTCCGTAAACTGTAATGAAGGTAGCCAGTAAAAAAACAGACGCACCTTCAAAAACAGGAGACACACATGAACGACATGACAGAGTTTCAAGCCCCTGACATTACCGTCCGTAAGAATCAGGGCCTGGTGCTGGCGGCAGACTTTACCTTGCCTCAGCCGCTAGATCGTTACACCGATGAAGACCATCAGGTATGGTCCCAGCTGTATGCTCGCCAGATGGAGGTGCTCCAGGGGCGCGCTTGCAACGAGTTCATGGAAGGCCTGACCCGCCTGCCGATCGAACCCCATCGCGTGCCGGTATTTGATGAGCTGAACCAAGCCCTTGGAGCCGCTACCGGCTGGCAGATTGTGGCCGTGCACGGGCTGATTCCGGATGACGTGTTTTTCGAGCATCTGGCCAATCGTCGCTTCCCAGTGACCTGGTGGCTGCGGGAAGCTAACCAGATCGATTACCTGCAAGAGCCGGATGTATTTCATGATCTGTTTGGCCATGTACCGTTGCTGGCCAACCCGATTTTTGCCGATTATATCCAGGCCTACGGCGTGGCAGGCCTGGCGGCCAAAAGCCAGAATGCACTTCACATGCTGGCCCGTCTTTACTGGTACACGGTGGAGTTTGGCCTGATCGCCACCCCGGACGGCACCCGCATCTACGGGGCCGGCATCATGTCCAGCCGCACAGAATCCATCTACAGTCTGGAAAGCGACAGCCCGAACCGCATCGCTTTTGACATGCAGCGCATTCTGCAAACCCGCTACCGGATCGATACCTTCCAGAAAACCTATTTTGTCATCGACAGTTTTGAAACACTGTTTGCCGCTACCCAGGACCTGGAGCGGCTCAGCCAGTATTACAATGCCATTCGTGATCTGACGCCGATCGGGGCCGGTGACATTGTCAGTACGGATACCGTCATTCATGCCGGTAATCGTGAAGGCTGGTCAGCATCGGACGACGTATAAAGGATATTCGAACCATGAGAACATTACTCGCAACAGATGCCTTGCAGGCGGCGCTAGTCGGCTTGCCGCACTGGCAGGTCAACGATGCTGAAAAACCTACGGCCATTCAGCGCAAATTTGTCTTCAAGGATTTCAGCCAGGCGTTCGGCTTCATGACCCAAGCGGCCATGCAGGCCCATCATCTGGATCATCATCCGGAATGGTTTAACGTCTATAACCGCGTCGAGGTGACCCTGAATACCCACGATGCCGGTGGACTAACCCAGCTGGACATCGATCTCGCACGTTATATGGACCAACTGGCCGGCACAATGGGAGTCTGACACGATGGAAAAGCAAGCAACCCTGATTCTGGCTGGCGGTTACGGCGCACTGGGGCAAGTCGTCGCCCAAGTCGCCCAGGCCAACGGTTATGCAGTGGCGTTACTGGGCCATCGTCCGGCGGATGCCGTATCCAGCAGCACCTGCCTGGCCCTGGATGTCGACTTGTGCGACGAAGATGCGGTCAAACAGGTGCTGGCGCAGGTGCATCAGCAGTTTGGCAGTATTGATGCGCTGGTGAATGTGGCTGGCGCGTTTGCCTATGCCCGCTTTGGCGACAGTGATGCCGCGTTGTGGGACAAGATGTTCCGCAGCAATGTACTAACGTCCGTCGTGACATCCCGTGCCGTGCTACCGTATTTCCAGCAACAAAAACGTGGACGTATCGTGTTCATGGGTGCCAAATCGGCCACCAGCGGCCAACCGGGCATGAGTGCCTATACCGCTGCCAAGTCGGCCCTTGCGCGGCTGACAGAAGCGCTGGCCGAAGAGGTAAAGGCCGACGGCATCACCGTGAATGCCCTGTTACCCACCATCATTGACACCCCGGCTAACCGGCGTGACATGCCGAACGCAGACTTCAACAGCTGGGTAAAACCGGAAACACTGGCGCATGCCATGCTGTCCCTGATGGCTGGCGACGCCGCATTCCAGACTGGCAGCCTGATCCCGATGACGGGTGGTTGAGGCTCAGGTCAGGGAAATGTTGCCTGGTGGATATCGCTACGCTCCATCCACCCTGCATGCGATATGAGGGATAGCGATAAGCATGAGCATCGCTATCCCGTCGGATGGATCTTCATCCCGCATAAACGGGATATTTCGCAACGCTTGATGCTCACTTGGACATCACGACAAAACGTAGGGCGGATGGAGCAACGCGATATCCGCCAATCCTTCTATGCCACCATTGGTTTGGCATCAGAACCGCACGAGGGCTGTGGATTCGAGGACAAGAGCCCTCAGGAAAATATCGTCATCTTCACGGGTATTGTGACAATTCGGCTGCCTAAGGCACTTGCACAGGGTGGATGGAGCGAAGCGATATCCACAAACTCCCCATTAATCCTCTGAACCGCCGGATGAGCCTTTCTTGGCTCTTGGGTGGGTTTTGTCGTAAACGCTGGCAAGATGCTGGAAGTCCAGATGGGTGTACACCTGAGTGGAAACAATGCTCGCGTGACCCAGTAATTCCTGTACCCCGCGCAAATCCTGAGAGGACTGCAGCACATGGCTGGCACAGGCATGCCGCAACAAGTGTGGGTACAGGTTCTGTGGAATACCCGCTTTGATGCCTTGGGCCTTGATGCGTAACTGAACGGTGCGAGTGGTGAGGCGCCCGCCTTGCTGGTTGATGAAGAGCGCCGGTTGGGCAGCCCATGGCCCTCTGACCGCCAGCCAGTGCTGCACAGCAGCCTTGGCCGATTGTCCGAACGGAACAAGGCGGGATTTCTTGCCCTTGCCAAACCGTACCACCAGCAACTGTTCATCCAGATCCAGGTCATGCTGATCCAGACCCACCAGCTCGCTAACCCGCAGTCCGCATGAATAGAGCAATTCAAACATGGCGCGGTCACGTAGCGTCAGCGGGTCGTCTCCGGTCATGCTATCGAGAAAGAAACTGGCCAGATCAGGGGTCACCACTTCCGGCAGACGCTTGTCCGCTTTGGGCGGGTGTATGCCGTCACAGGGGTTGCTTTCCCAGCCATGGCGGTTCACCAGATAATGGAAACAACGCCGCCAGGCAGACAGCATGCGCGCCAGACTGCGGGGGGAGAGGCCGCCTGCCGCCAAGGCCGCCAGACGGGCACGAATATCCCTTGGCGTCAGTTGCTCGAACGGAATCTCGGCTTTCATCAACTGCTGCAGGTCGCGCTGATAGGCCGCAATGGTATGCGGACTGGCCTGACGTTGTTGCGCCTGCCATGTCAGAAAAGTGGACACCACAAGCTGGTTATCCATGACCGCTTCCGGTTCAGGCCTCGTCACTATGGGTGGCGCTGACGGCGGCCTCGCGTTGCAGGGCTGCGGTCAACAGTTCACCCAGTCGGGTCAGGTATAGTGTCCCCATTTCCGGGTAGAAGCGCTGCGGGTCTTCACTGGCCATGGCCAGCAAACCGATGGTTTCGCCATGACGCAACGGGACCAGTGCAAAAGACTTCAGGTCATCACCGGGCTCGCCAAACCAGCCCTGGATGTCGGGATGGATGTGCGGACCGCAATAAGGATGCTGCATGTCCAGTGCCAGTGCTTTCACGCTGTCGTCTACGGGTACTGCAACCGGCAAACCTTCCAGACTGGCAATCGGGCTCCAGATGCGCAGGGTGGCTTGCGGTACGTTGAAGTTCTCGGTCAGATGGAACAGGAAGGTATTGATCGTGGCTTCCAGTGATGGTGTACGCAGCAGGGCGACCACAATGCGGTGCACCTTGTCGCTAATGGTGTCGTTTTCTTCGCCGAATTGCAGCAACTCCCCGAGCTTGCTTTCCAGCAACCGGTTTTTCTCGCGCAGCGTCAGCATCTGGCGTTCTGCCAGCGAAATGGCGTGGCCGCCATGCGGGTGCGGCACAAAAATATCGGCCAGCAAATCAGCATAGTCTTCAAAAAATGTCGGATTGTCTTTAAGGTAGTGCGCAATATCCGCAGCTTGCATCTGGGGTTACTCCAAAATAATGAGGTCGATCGGTCGTATACGGACCGGGTATCAGGCAGCAACAATCTGTCCTTCAAATACGGTGACGGCCGGGCCGGTCATCATCACCGGGCTGCCATTGCCAGCCCAGGCAATCGACAGTTGCCCGCCACGGGCGTTGACTTTGACCGGGCTGTCGAGCAGTCCGCGCGAAATGCCGGCTACCACTGCGGCACACGCACCGGTGCCGCAGGCCAGTGTTTCGCCTGCACCACGTTCATAGACACGCAGGTTGATTTCGTGCCGGTCGACAATCTGCATGAAGCCGGCATTCACCCGGGCCGGAAATTGCGGGTGATATTCCACTTGCGGTCCCAGAACGGCTACCGGCGCCGTTTCGGTGTTGTCGACCACGGTCACCGCATGCGGGTTGCCCATGGAAATGGCGCTGATGGTGAGTGTCGTACCATCTGCCAGCGTCAACGGGTACGTCGTGGCCATGGTCTCTGCCAGAAACGGGATGTCAGCCGGGTTGAACTGGGGTGCCCCCATGTCGACCGTGACCAGACCACCTTCCACCAGCCGGGGCTTGATGACGCCTTTGGCGGTTTCCACCAGGATTTCCTGCTTGTCCGTCAGTCCTTTTTCCACCACAAAGCGGGCAAAACAGCGGGCACCGTTGCCGCATTGCTCTACTTCGGTCCCGTCGCAGTTAAAAATCCGGTATTTGAAATCATGTGCCGGGTCGTCGGCTTTTTCTACCAGCAGCAGCTGGTCGAAGCCCACGCCAAATTTGCGGTCACCTACCTGACGCAGCCAGTCCGGGGTAATGTGAATTGGCCGGCTAACGCCATCCAGTACTACAAAGTCATTACCCAGACCTTGCATTTTAGTGAACGGAATCGTGTGGTCAGACATGTGCGGGCTACCTGAAAATGAAATGTTTGGCTGTCCAGTCAGTGTATACCGGCCAGCATGAAGCGGCTAGGGTTGGCAAGGTGCGGGTCAGCCAGCGCTTACTGCCGGCACAGTCGCAGGTAATCCTTATAGATGCACCTGTCCATGATGACCCAGATACCGGCATCCCGCGCGCGCTGGGCAGCGGCTTCATTGATGATGCCTTCCTGAATCCACAAGGCCGGTACTTGCCGGGCGATGCAGGCATCCACAATCGGGTCCAGCTCGCGGGCATTCCGGAACACGTTGACCAGATCAATATTGCCCGACACTTCCTGCAAGTCCGGGTAGGCCTTTTCTCCCAGCACTTCAGCCACGGCGGGCCGGACCGGTACGATCTGGTAGCCAAACGTGCGCATGATCTTGGAGACGCCAAAACTGGGTCTGGCAGGGTTAGGCGACAAACCGATCACGGCAATGCGGTGGCTCTTTCTCAGGGTATCCCGAACGCTGTCATCGTCTGGATTGATAAACATGTGTGCTCTCCTCCATCCCGTTCATTAATTTACTCCAAGATGGCCAGTCTGTGTGCAGCAATTCGGGGGGTAAACCCGTTGTGTGTCACTGGCCGGATCGTTGGATGCAATGTTGACGGTCCTTATTTTTTATACGGATTTTTTTCGCCTTTGGGGCGGGTTTTATAACGTTTGTGCAGCCAGAAGTATTGCTCCGGATACTGGCGGATGACATCCTCCAGCCAGGCATTCATGCGCCGGGTATCGGCCTCGATGTCGCCACTCGGGTAGTTTTCCCATGCCGGTTTAAAGCGTACGGTATAGCCGTCTTTTTCCATGGTGGTAATCACCGGCACCACCTTGGTGCGTGTGACCTGGGCCAGTCTGGGCATGGCCGTTACCGTGGCGGCCGGTTTCCCGAAAAAGGGGACAAAAATCGCATCCCGATCCCCAAAATCCTGATCCGGTGAGTAGTGCAGCTGATAACCTTCCCGGAATGCCTTGATCAGGGCCCGGGCGCCGTCCTGCCGGGAGACCATGCACGACGGGATGAAGCGCTGCCGGGATTCTTTCAGCATCTTGTCAAACACCGGATTTTTCTGGGTGACGTACATGGCTACCATTTTCCGGTCGATGGCCATGCGCATGCCGCCCGCATCCAGTCCCAGAAAGTGGGGTGCAAACCAGAGGCTCGGTTCCTCGGGTAGGTTTTCCATGCCTTCAATGCGAATCAGCTTTTTCAACTGTGCTTCAGAACCGAACCAGATATAGGCATGGTCCAGCAAGGTCATCACAAAGTAACGAAAATGCCGTCGCAGGATATGGTAACGAGCCGATGCACTTTTTTCCGGAAACGCGATATCAATATTGTATTGCGCCACCCGGCGCCGCTCGGCCGATAGCCAGAACAGCAAATCCCCCAGGAAAAATGCCAGTATTTTTAACAGGGGGCGCGGCAGGAAGCGCAGGCATTTAAAAACGGCGAGAAAAAATTGCATGATCACCTTTTAGGGACGGGTATTGTGAGCACTCGTGCCATATTCATTTGTACAGGTTTTTGCTGTTGGGTGGACGTGTGCCAAACCGGCGGTGTACCCAATAATACTGCTCCGGCATTTCCCGGACCCGATCCTCGATAAACGCATTCATCCGCCGGGCATCCGCTTCATCATCACCGGATGGAAAGTTCTCCCAGGCCGGATAAAAACGGGCCTCATAGCCATCGTTTAGCCCTAGTTGCCGGATCACCAGCGGTACTACTTTGGCATCACTTACCTTGGCCAGGCGTGACACGGCCGTAATCGTTGCTGCTGGTGTACCAAAAAAAGGAACAAACACCGAGTCACGCGCACCAAAGTCCATGTCCGGCAAGTAGAAGAGCGGGGCATGCGTTTTTAGAGCCTTGATAATGGCGCGTAACCCCTGCTGCTTGCTGATCAGGTTGGGGTTGCCATAGCGCTGGCGTGCCAGGCGGAGCACTTCGTCCAGGGCTGCATCCTTGTTGGTGCTGTACATAGCATGTGACGGGATCTGCTCGCTGATGGCGGCGGCGGCATTGATGCCGACAAAGTGTGGCATCAGGATCATTACCGGTTTGCCCTGATGGTCGGTCAGGTGCTGCATGTCAACGATGCGCACAGAATTCAGGAAGCGTGACTTAGGCTGCCAGCATTGGACTGCCAATTCCATAAAGCTTCTGGTCAGGGCCATGAAGTGCCGGCGTGCTACCTGCTTGCGCTGCTGGTCCGTCCATTCGGGAAAGCACAAGCACAAGTTGATATCGACAACCTTACCACGTCCGAGGGCATACAGCAGGGCGCCGATGGCGTACCCGATCATCCCGATAACCGGTAGCGGCAGATAGGCCAGCAAGCGCAGGCCCGACAGCATGGCCCTTGTCAGGCGTTGTCGCTGGTAGCGCGGGTGGGTGCGTTCGCGGGGGTCTTGTAGCGGTTGTAGCTCCACAAATACTGTTCCGGGCTGCGGCGGACGAGCTGCTCGACCGCTTGGTTTAACAAGGTGACGTCATGTACACGTTCACCACTAAAATGGGCGGGCAGGCTGGCAAAATGGATGACAAATCCCCGTCCCCAGGCAAGACGCTCTGCATAAAACAGAATCACCTCTGCCCCTGTACTGACGGCCAGCCTCGGTACCAGCGTCATGGTATAGGCAGGACGCCCGAAAAATGGCACCCATTCCCCATCCCCCTGACCCGGCACCTGATCCGGTAAGATCATGGTGCTCCCGCCGTTTTTCAAGGTTCGCAGCAGTTTGCGTACCCCTTGGGCGTCTGCGCTGACCGCATCGCTGTCTTTTTTCTCGCGTCCGTGCATCATCAATGGTGCCAGCCAGGCCAGCTTGGGTGGCTTGAACATGGCCAGAATGGCCAGCCGGGAGGCCAGAAAGTGGCCGCCAATCTCATAAGCACCTAGATGGGGGGTGACGAAGAGGATGCCTTTGCCGCTTTGTTGCGCCTTTTCCACGATCTCCCAACCCGTGGTGTGGCGCGTCCAGCCGGCAATCTCGGCAGGCTGGCGACTCCAGGCCGCCAATAGTTCCAGCACGGCTTTGCCCGATTCGCGCACATTTCTGCACACCAACAAGGTATAATCCCAAAATGTATGACCCAGTTGCGCGTTGCGGATGTTTTCCATCAACCGCTTACGGTAACGTGGTGTGACCAGAAAGACCAGCCAGCCGAGTAAACCGCCCAAGGCATGTAATACCGGGAGCGGCAGCTTGCCAATGCCTTGCAGGCAGCGGTGCGTAAATGAAAGTCTGGCCATCTGTCTCTGTGTTAACGCTTTATTTTATGAAGTGCTGTTGAAGCATCAATAACCCGGGTTTAGCCCGCTATTTTACACGTGCCCGTCAAAGCCGCATAACAGATGTTGGGTGAATCGTCAGGAGATCCGTTGCTGTCGGTCAGATTTTCTTCAGAAAATCGCCAGAACTGCCGATATCCATCGTACTGACATGCTGTGACATGCGTCGCCTTTGATCCGGCGCAATAGAGGAAAGATAATGAGTGAATATCTGTTTACCTCGGAATCTGTATCCGAAGGCCACCCGGACAAGGTGGCGGATCAGGTTTCTGATGCCATCCTGGATGCCATTCTGGCTGAGGACAAACATGCCCGCGTTGCGGCAGAAACGCTGGTAAACACCGGTTTGTGCGTGCTGGCTGGCGAAATTACGACCCATGCCAACGTTGATTATATCCAGATTGCCCGCGATACCATTCGCCGCATCGGGTATGACAGTTCTGACATGGGCTTTGATGCCAAAGGGTGTGCGGTGCTGGTCGCGTATGACAAGCAGAGTCCGGATATTGCTCAGGGCGTGAACGAAGGCCAAGGGCTGGATCTGGATCAGGGCGCGGGTGACCAGGGGTTGATGTTCGGCTATGCGTGTGATGAAACGCCAAGTCTGATGCCTTTCCCGATTTACTACGCGCACCGTCTGGTGCAGCGCCAGAGCGAGATGCGCAAGGATGGCCGTTTGCCATGGCTGCGTCCGGATGCCAAAAGCCAGGTAACCGTCCGTTATAACGAAGAGACCGGCCTGCCGGTGGCGATTGATACCATCGTACTGTCTACCCAGCACCATCCGGATATCGCTTACGAGACCCTGCGCGAAGCCGTGATTGAAGACATTATCCGCCCGGTATTGCCGCCGGAAATGCTCACCAAGGACACCAAGTACCTGATCAACCCGACTGGCCGTTTTGTGATTGGCGGCCCAATGGGAGATTGCGGTCTGACCGGTCGCAAGATCATTGTGGATACCTATGGTGGCGCGGCCCCGCACGGTGGTGGTGCATTCTCTGGCAAAGATCCGTCCAAGGTGGACCGCTCTGCAGCGTATGCAGGCCGTTATGTGGCGAAAAACATCGTTGCAGCCGGTCTGGCACGTGAATGCCAGATTCAGGTCAGCTACGCGATTGGCGTTTCCCAGCCAACCAGCGTCATGGTGTTCACCAATGGTACCGGCAAACTGCCGGACAACGAAATTGCCGAATTAGTCAAACGTCATTTTGACTTGCGTCCAAAAGGTATCGTGCAAATGCTGGACCTGTTGCGTCCGATCTATGCCAAAACGGCAGCTTACGGGCACTTTGGTCGTGAAGAGCCTGAATTCAGCTGGGAGCAGACTGATAAGGCGGAAGCATTGAAAGCGGATGCCGGTTATTAATTCATATTCTGAATAATACATTGGCATTAATCTGCTAGGTTTCTAGCAAATAAAAATCCCGAATGCATAATATGTGTTCGGGATTTTTATTTTCTGGCATTGGAAATTTTAAAAATTTTGCCTAAGTAATATTACGTATTTGTGTTTGGGGAATTGGAATAATTAGCAGGGAACTTGTTTCCAGTAAAGAATTGCATTAAATTACGTTGAAAGCGTATTTGCCGGGAGCAATACAAACACATGAAAAAGAGTCTGGTTATCAGCGGGTTTGTATTGAGCAGCGTTTTGTGGGCTTCGGTAGCCCATGCCCTGCCGCTGAGAGTCATGTATGGTCGGGCAGATTATGTCCCGTTTGCCGAATTTGCCGACAAGAACAGTCCGGAGAAACTGACCGGCGGTATTGTGTATGATCTGGCTAACTTGCTGGCTGGTGAACTGCAGGTGGATGTGAAATTTGTCGAGTCTTCCCGGAAGCGTGTCGAGTTCACCTTGCTTTCTGGCAATGTCGACATCGCCTGCAATACCAACCCTGCCTGGATGGCGCAATCTGGCCGCTATGGCTGGACCCAGCCTATTTTTGCCCATGAAGAAGTCATCGTTACGCTGGCCGCTGAGGATTTCAAGCCCGATACGCTGGCTGAATTAAAAGGCAAGCGCTTGGGCACAATTCTTGGTTATTTCTATCCTGAGCTGCAAAATGCTTTTGCGCATGATGTCAAACGGATGGATGAACCAACGCTGGACAGTAATTTCCGCAAGCTGCAATTGCATCTGATCGATGCCTTGATCACGACCAGAGATGAGTTCTTTGCCAGGCTAAAGTTAAAACCCGCAGAGCGTCTTGCCTACCGCATGAGTGATTTCAAGGTGTCTGAATCAACTGCATATTGTACGGTGTCTCCGTTGTCCCGTTTTTCCGTTGCACAAATCAATCAAGCCATTGACCGGTTAAAACAAAGCGGGAAATGGACAGATTTATTGAGCAAATATGACCTTGCCCCGGTTGAATCAATGAGAAAATAAACCAGCAAATTCGGTATGCAGCGGATTCACTTTTAAAAATGAATCTGGTTCGTATTAGAAAAGCATGAAACTCTAAAAAATAAGAATTGAATAGGCACGATCATGAATCTGAAAAAAACAAATATTCTGCGCTGGTGCAGTGCTTCCCTTTTGTGTGCATTGGCATGGCCTGCCACTGCAACCACCCTCAAGGTCATGATCGGTCATGGCGATGGCGAACCGATTGTCGAATTTGCCAACAAGCAGCAGCCTAACAAGCTGACCGGTGGCGTGATGCATGATCTGGCCTATGCGCTGGGCAAACAGCTAAAGCTGGATATTGCGTTTGTCGAGTTTTCCCGCAAGCGGGTAGAGCCGTCATTGCGTGATGGGGGGGCTCATCTGGCATGCAATACCAGCCCTGATTGGTTCGAGCACAAAGACTGGTTTGTGTGGAGCAAGCCGGTATTTGATCAGGTAGAAACCTTTGTGACCCTGTCGGATGCTGCCAAGCATCCAAATCTGCCCGAAGACCTGAACGGTTTGAAGTTGGGGACCATTCTGGGCTATGGTTATCCGAATCTGGACAAACAGTTTGCCAATGGCACCAAGCGGGTGGATGAACCTACGGTGGCCGGCAACTTTAAAAAACTCAAACTGAAAATGATTGATGTGCTGATCAGTTCGCGTGGCGAGATTGGCGCTTTTCTGCACAAGCTGCCGGACAATGAGCGGGATGACTTCTGGGTGAGCAAGAATGACCTCACCGTGACGCCGACTTATTGCGCTTTGTCCCCCAAAGCGCCGATTAAGCTGGATGCTCTGAATAATGCGCTACTGGCGATCAAACAGTCTGGTGAGCTGGGGCGTATCTTGCGCAAGTATGACCTCAAACTGAGTGACTAGATCACAGTCAGCTAAAGACGCACAACAAAAAGGCACATCCCATGACGGGATGTGCCTTTTTGTTGTGCGCTGTTGCGGGGATGCGCTTGTTTGCGCTGCTGGTTTGTCATTTTCCCCGGTTCGGGTCTATGATGTGCCCCATCTTGTTTAAGGTTTCAGGTACTCCCTATGTCTGACGATACCCTTTCAGCCGCTGCGTTGCGGGCTTTGCAACTGATGGATCTTACCTCGCTGAACGACAGTGATACCGACGAGGTAATTACCGCCCTGGCGGCCTCCGCGAAGACCCCTGTGGGTTCGCCGGCCGCCCTGTGCGTGTATCCGATGTTCATCCGTGCCGCCAAGCAAGGACTGGCTGCGGTTGGTCTGAGCCTGCCGGTGGCGACGGTGACCAATTTTCCGGGGGGCGACGCTTTGCCGGAGCTGGCCGCTGCAGAAACGGCTGCTGCCATGACGCTTGGGGCCGATGAAGTGGATGTGGTGTTTCCCTACCGGGCACTGATGTCCGGCGATGAAAATGTCGGACGATTGCTGGTGCAGAAATGCCGTGCCGCCGTGGGCGACAAAGTGCTCAAGGTGATCATCGAGTCTGGCGAGCTGAAGTCACCTGCACTGATCAAGCGTGCCAGCGAGATTGCCATCGAAGCCGGTGCCCATTTCATTAAGACCTCGACCGGCAAGGTGCCGGTCAATGCCACGCTGGAAGCTGCAGAAATCATGTTGCAAGTCATCCATGATGCAGGCAAACCTGTCGGCTTCAAAGCCGCTGGTGGCGTGCGCACTGCCGCAGATGCAGCAGCTTATTTAGCACTGGCAGATCGCATCATGGGACCCGGCTGGGCGAGCCCGGCCACATTCCGCTTTGGTGCATCCGGTTTGTTGAATGCATTGCTGGAAACACTGGGCCATGGCGAAAACCGCAAACCATCCGGCGGATACTGAACTGTATGACCCGGATCACCGAGATTATCCGCAAAAAGCGTGACCGGCAGATGCTGGCGACGGCAGATATCGAAGCGTTTATTGCTGGCGTTACCCGGGGTGAAGTCAGCGATAGCCAGATTGCCGCGTTGGCGATGGCCATTTGCATCAACGGCATGCAGGTAGACGAGCTGGTTGCCTTGACACTGGCCATGCGGGATTCCGGGGACGTGCTGCAATGGGCGCATCTGGGTTTGCATGGCCCGCTGCTGGACAAGCATTCCACTGGCGGGGTGGGCGACCTGACCTCCCTGCTGCTGGGGCCGATGGTGGCCGCTTGCGGAGGCTATGTACCGATGATTTCCGGGCGCGGTCTTGGGCATACCGGTGGCACGCTGGATAAACTGGAAGCCATTCCCGGTTACTCGGTCACGCCTTCGGTTGGCCATTTTCAGCAGGTCGTAAAAACCGTGGGTGTTGCAATTGCGGGACAAACCGACCGACTGGCTCCCGCCGACAAGCGGATTTACAGTGTGCGCGATGTGACGGCTACGGTAGAATCGGTGCCGCTGATTACGGCCTCCATTCTGTCGAAAAAGCTTTGTGCCGGACTGGATGCGCTGGTGATGGATGTCAAGACCGGTTCGGGGGCTTTCATGCCTACACTTGACCAATCGGTCAGTCTGGCGGAAAGTATCGTCCACGTCGGTAATGGTGCCGGCATGCGTACACGTGCCGTACTGACCGACATGAGCCAGTCACTTGCGCCATCGGCAGGCAATGCACTGGAGGTGCAGGTCGCGCTGAATTACCTGATGGGCAAACGGCGGCCCGCACGTCTGCACCAGGTGACGATGGCATTGGCAGAGCAGATGCTGCTGCTGGGCAGTCTGGCGGCAGATGCTGCTGAGGCGCAACAGAAATTGTTGCAGGTACTCGACTCGGGTGCCGCGTTTGAATGTTTTGACCGCATGTGCCATGCCATGGGGAGTCGGGCAGATATCGCCAGCTATGATCACTGGCTGCCAAAGGCACCGGTTGTGCGCCCTGTGCCCGCAGTGCAAAGCGGCCAGGTGGTGTCCATTGATTGTCGTGCCTTGGGCTATGTGGTGGTTACTCTGGGTGGCGGCCGTCTGTACCCGGATGACCGGATTGATCATCGGGTGGGGTTAAGCGGCCTCGCTGAACTCGGGCAAAGTCTGGAGGCCGGGGAGCCTGTGGCCTGGGTGCACGCCGCATCGGATGCCGATGCCGACCGGGCATGCGAACGTGTGCGTGAAGCCTATACCCTGATGACGGGGAGTGGGATAGAATATCCTTCAGTGATTGGCCCCTTGGTGGGGTAATTTTTTAATGCAAGCTGACCAAATGGTTAGCCGGAAAGAGCCTGCAGCATGCGCGCGATAATTTTGATCATGGATTCGCTGGGGGTGGGCGCCACGCCCGATGCCGATCGCTTTGGCGATGTCGGCTCGAATACGCTGGGCCATATTGCGGCTGCTTGTGCTGAAGGGCGGGCTGAAGAAGGGCGTAGCGGTGCGTTGCATATCCCGCATCTGGAACAGCTGGGGTTGGGCATGGCGTGCAAGCTGGCCACCGGCGAGATGCCTGCCGGACTGTCGGCGTCGCCATTGCTGACGGGCAGTTACGGTGCCGCCAAAGAGGCTTCATCAGGCAAGGATACGCCTTCTGGCCATTGGGAAATTGCGGGTGTGCCGGTGCGATTTGACTGGGGTTATTTCGAGAAAAAAACCGAATCTTTCCCGCCGCAGATGCTGGAGAATATCGTCCGGCGCGCAGGGATCCCGGGTTTTCTGGGTAACTGCCATGCATCGGGCACGACCATTCTGGACGAGCTGGGCGAAGCGCACATGCAGACGGGCAAGCCGATTTTTTATACCTCGGCGGATTCGGTGTTCCAGATCGCCTGTCATGAAGAAACTTTTGGCTTGCAGCGCCTTTATGATCTGTGCGAGATCGCGCGTGAAGAAGTGGATACTTACAACATTTGCCGCGTGATTGCGCGGCCGTTTGTGGGCAGCGGTACAGGCGATTTTCGCCGGACCGGCAACCGGCATGATCTGGCGGTTGCTCCACCGGCAGACACCTTGCTGAAAAAGCTGACGGATGCGGGCGGCGAGGTGGTATCTATCGGCAAAATTGCCGATATCTATGCGCACGTGGGGATTACCCGCAAGCTCAAGGGAACCGGGCTGGATGCCTTGTGGAACCAGACGCTGGCGTGCATGGACGATACACCGGACAACAGCATCATCATGACCAATTTTGTCGACTTTGATGAAAAATTCGGCCATCGTCGCAATGTGCCCGGCTACGCCGCAGCCATGGAGTATTTTGATACCCGGCTGCCCGAGCTGCAAGCCAGGTTAAAAGCCGGCGACGTGGTGGTAATCAGCGCAGATCACGGCTGTGACCCGACCTGGGTGGGCTCGGACCATACCCGTGAACATATTCCCGTGCTGGTCTTTGGCCCCGGTATAGCCGCGGTGAACCTGGGGGTTCGCGAGAGCTTTGCCGATATCGGTCAGTCGCTGGCACAAGGATTTGGCTTGTCGGCGTTCCCGGACGGGAACAGTTTCTGGCCAGAAATTCAGTCTTAACCGGAAGAAAACACAATGGATAACAAGACGCTGATTGCAGCTGCTGCAGAAGCACGTGAAAAAGCCTATGTACCGTACTCCAGATTCAAGGTGGGCGCCGCCTTGCTGACACACGACGGCCGGGTGTTTCCCGGCTGCAATGTCGAAAATGGCGCCTACCCGCTGTGCAATTGCGCAGAGCGTACGGCGATGTTTTCCGCGATTGCCGCAGGGTATCGTCCCGGAGACTTTGCCAAGCTGGCTGTCATCGGCGATACTGAAGGACCGATATCGCCTTGTGGCGGCTGTCGGCAAGTGATGGCCGAGCTGGGGACGGCAACCCTGGAAGTGGTGCTCAGTAATCTGCACGGGGATGTGCAGGTGACCAATCCGTCCGAATTGTTACCCGGTGCATTTTTTCTGGATCAGCGTCAGGATAAAGGGGGTAGTCAGTGAGTGCAGAGGTTTTTCATCTGGGGCTCTCCAAAGCGGATCTGCAAGGAGCTACGCTGGCGATTATTCCGGGAGATCCGGCCCGCAGCCCGCGCATTGCCGAACTACTGGATAACCCGGTGCCGCTGGCCAATACCCGCGAATTCAATTCCTGGTTAGGTTTCATCGAGGGAAAACCGGTTGTGGTGTGTTCTACCGGCATTGGTGGCCCTTCTACCTCGATTGCGGTCGAAGAACTGGCGCAGTTGGGGGTTTCGACCTTTTTGCGCGTGGGTACCACTGGTGCCATTCAACCGCATATTGCGGTGGGCGACATTCTGGTGACGACTGCATCGGTGCGTCTTGATGGCGCCAGTTATCATTTTGCCCCTGCAGCATATCCCGCCGTTGCCAATTTTGACTGTACCACCGCGCTGGTCGATGCGGCCAAGGCGGCCGAGGTCGGTCTGCATATCGGCATTACCGCGTCTTCTGATACCTTTTATCCCGGGCAAGAGCGTTATGACACCTTCACTGGCCGGGTCGCGCGCGAGTTTGTCGGCTCGATGAAGGAGTGGCAGGCGCTCAACGTCATGAATTACGAAATGGAATCTGCCACCTTGCTGACCATGTGTGCCGCCATGGGGCTGAGAGCCGGCATGGTGGCGGGGGTGATCGTCAACCGTACCCAGACAGAACAACCAGACCATGCGGTCGCCAAAGCGACCGAGCACCACAGTATTACCGTCGTCGTAGAGGCCGCCAGACGTTTGCTGGCCGCTTGATTAGTTGTGAATTTTTGACTGTTTTTTCCTGAGGGGAGCATCCTAGATGAAAGCAAGCATGACCAAAGTAGCCGTTGCTGTTTCTGTTGCCTTGATGGCATCTGCCGTATCTGCCAAGAACTTCACCCCGGCCGTGGTTTATGACCAGGCAGGCAAGTTCGACAAGAGCTTTAACGAAATGGCTTATAAGGGTGCCGAGCGTTTCAAAAAAGAAACCAAGATGAACTACCGCGAAGGCCAGATCGCCAACGAAGCACAAAAAGAACAAGTGCTGCGTAACCTGGCCCGCAAGGATGCCGACGTGATCGTGGCGGTCGGTTTCTCCTTCACCCAGGCAGTGGAAACCGTTGCCAAAGAATTTCCAAAAGTGAAATTCACCCTGATCGACTCGGTTGCCAAGGGCGATAACGTGCAGAACATCGTGTTCAAGGAACAGGAAGGTTCTTTCCTGGTCGGTATTGCAGCGGCTGAAGCTTCCAAGTCCAAGAAAGTCGGCTTTATCGGTGGTATGGACTTCCCGCTGATCCGTGCCTTCGGTTGCGGTTATGCGCAAGGTGCCAAGTACGACAACAAGGCCGTGGAAGTGTTCCAGAACATGACCGGCACAACACCGCAAGCCTTTAACGACCCGGCCCGTGGTACCGAACTGGCCAAGTCCCAGTTTGACCGTGGTGCAGACGTGGTGTTTGCTGCAGCTGGCGGTACCGGTATCGGTGTGTACCAGGCGGCCAAAGATGCCAAGAAATTTGCGATTGGCGTGGATAGCAACCAGAACTACGTACAGCCAGGTACCATGCTGACCTCCATGGTTAAACGGGTAGACAATGCCGTTTACGGTGCTTTCAAATCCGCACAGGATGGCAGCTGGAAAGCCGGCGTGACCGTGCTGGGCCTGAAAGAGGGTGGTGTGGACTGGGCGCTGGACAGTTTCAACCGCAAACTGATCAGCCCGGCCGTCGAGAAGAAAATCAAGGACGCACGTAACGAGATCATTGCTGGCAAAATCCAGGTGGTTGACTACCGTGCCAACAATAGCTGCCCGGTACAATAAGCTTTACCGGATTCTGTTGTAGCTTGAGGTTGTACATAAGCGCGTCCTGCACGTAAAGTGCAGGACGCCTCTTGTTATATGGCGACTGCTTTTTGGCCGCGTGCAGGCAGCAGACGGACAATGGCAAGCAGGTAGCGAGCCGGACAAACCGGCATTTGCTTGCTATGGTTAGAACATCACACAGATTTTGTTAAGGAAGATTCCATGGCCGAGATTGCCATCGAACTGACCGGCATTGATAAGCGGTTTGGCGACGTGCATGCCAACCGGAATGTCAGCCTGACCATTTATCAGGGCAGCATTCACGGCATTATCGGTGAAAATGGTGCGGGTAAATCGACCCTGATGAGTATCCTTTACGGCTACTACCAGGCGGATAGCGGCCACATCCAGGTGCGCCAGCAGCCGGTGCATATCCGTAACAGTCATGATGCGATCCGTCTGGGGATCGGCATGGTGCACCAGCACTTCATGCTGGTCGACAACTTTAGCGTACTGGAAAACATCGTACTGGGGGCAGAGGGCGGTTTTACGCTGAAAAGCGGTCTGGACGCCGCACGCATCCATCTGAAACAGCTGAATCAGGATTACGGTCTGGAAGTGGACCCGGATGCCATTGTCGGGCAACTGGGGGTGGGTTTGCAGCAGCGGGTGGAAATTCTCAAGGCGCTGTACCGTGGTGCCGAAGTCTTGATTCTGGACGAGCCGACCGCCGTGCTGACACCGCAGGAGGCCGACCACCTGTTCCGCATCCTGCGCGCGCTGCGGGATCAGGGCAAAACGGTGGTCATCATTACCCACAAGCTGCGTGAAGTGATTGATGTGACCGACCGGGTCACGGTCATGCGCGCCGGCGAGGTGGTCGGTAACGTGATGACGGCCGATGTGGACAAAGAAGACCTGGCCGATCTGATGGTCGGGCGCAAGGTCAACCTGCAAGTCGAAAAGTCGACCCGGACCCCGGGCGAGGTCTTGCTGGACGTTCGCCATGTGTCGCTGAAAGACAAGCGGGGCGTGGAACTGCTCAAAGACATCAACCTGCAGGTGCGTGCTGGCGAGATCGTCGGCATTGCCGGGGTGTCCGGTAACGGGCAGAGCGAGTTACTGGAAGTGCTGGCGGGCATGCTACCGGCCAGCGAGGGGGAAATGCTGTTCAAGGGCGAAGACCTGTTTCGCCTGAAAGGACACCGCCCCAAACCGTCCATCCTGCGGGAAAAAGGTGTGGCCCATATTCCGGAAGACCGCTCACGGGAAGGGCTGGTCAAGACCTTCTCTGTCTTCGAAAACAGCATTCTGGGGTATCACCATGATAGGGATATCCAGAAAGGCTGGTTATACAACCGCACCGCATTGATCGAGAAAGCCAAGCGTTTTATCCAGCAGTTTGATATCCGCCCGACCAACCCTCTGCTGCGTGCCGGGCAGTTGTCCGGCGGGAACCAGCAGAAGGTGGTACTGGCGCGCGAGATCGACAGTAATCCGGATGTATTGCTGGTGGGACAGCCCACCCGCGGGGTCGATATTGGTGCCATCGAGCTGATTCACAAGCAGTTGGTGAAGCTGCGCGATGAAGGCAAGGCGATTTTGCTGGTGTCGGTCGAGCTGGATGAAATCCTGGCGTTGTCAGACCGCATTCTGGTCATGGCAGGTGGACGCATTACCGGTGAAGTACCGGCACACGAAGCCACCGCCACCGGGTTGGGATGTTTGATGGGAGGGGTACAATCTTGAAATTCGGACAACCGTCCACGCTGCCCCGCTGGGCGCAGCTGAGTGTTTTACCACTACTGAACCTGCTGGCGGCGCTGGCCATTACCGGGCTGGTGGTATGGCTGATTGGCGAAGACCCGTGGGAATGCCTGAAACTGCTGGTAGGCGGCGCATTCGGCTATGGCGAAGGCATCGGCTACACGCTGTTTTATACCACCGGCTACATTTTTACCGGTCTCTCGGTTGCCGCGGCTTTTCATGCCGGCCTGTTTAATATCGGCGGGGAAGGGCAGGTCTATATTGCCGGGCTGGGGGTATCGCTTGCTTGCTACGCTTTCGACAGTTTCATGCCCGCCGTGTTCATGGTACCGCTGACCATCATGGCCTCCATGCTGTTCGGTGCCGCCTGGGCTTTCATGCCGGGCTATCTGCAGGCCAAGCGCGGTAGTCACATCGTGGTGACGACCATCATGTTCAACTACATTGCCGCTGCGCTGATGGGGTACCTGTTTAACCGTGTGCTGATGGAAAAAGGCGGCACCAATACGGCCACGCGCGCCTTTGCCGAAGCGTCATGGATGCCGTCCATGCAGCAGATGGGCGGCTGGCTGGGGCTGACCTTGCCGAACACCCCGCTGAATGCCAGTCTGTTCATTGCACTGATCTGCTGCGTGCTGTTCTGGCTGGTGGTGTGGCACAGCAAATGGGGTTTTGAGCTGCGTACCGTGGGCACCAACGAGCAGGCCGCCCGTTTTGCTGGCATGAATGTGAGCAAGGTAGTGATTGTCGCCATGTGCTTTGCGGGGGCGCTGGCCGGGCTGGCGGCGGTGAACGAGATTCTCGGTTCTACCCATCGCATGAACATGACGTTTACCAACGGCATCGGCTTTGTCGGCATTGCCGTGGCCCTGATGGGGCGTAACCACCCGGTGGGCATTGTGCTGTCGGCCTTGCTGTTTGGTGCGCTGACCCAGGGCGGGCTGGATTTGTCGCTGGACAAACCGAACATCACCCGCGAGATGATCATTTTCATCCAGGGGCTGATCATCCTGTTCTGCGGTGCGCTTGAAAACCTGTTCGAGCCGTTTATTGCGCCGCTCTTCAAAAGGAAACCATGACCATGGATCTCCTCTTCAGTATTCTTGAGTCAACCTTGCGGGCCGCCACGCCCCTGATGCTGGCTTCGCTGGCCGGTTTGTTTTCCGAACGCTCCGGCGTGGTCGATATCAGTCTGGAAGGCAAGATTCTGGCCGCTGCGTTTGCCTCGGCCTCGGTGGCCTATATCAGCCATTCCCCCTGGATGGGCATGGCGGCCGGCATGGGCGTGGCCGTTGCGCTGGCCATGGTGCATGCCTTTGTCTCGGTCACCTACAACGGCAACCAGCTGATTTCCGGCATGGCCATCAACATCATTGCCTCCGGTCTGACACCCGTGCTGGGCCTGGCCTGGTTCCAGCAAGGTGGGAACTCCCCGCAGCTGGAAAGCGACATGCGTTTTCACGAAATCGCTTGGCCGGGTGTTGATGCCGTACGCGATATTCCGTTCATCGGCCCGTTCTACAGCCACCTGATTTCGGGGCATAGCATCATTGTCTATCTGACCTTCATCATCATCCCGGTCGTGACCTGGTTCATCTACCGCAGCCGGTTTGGCCTGCGTGTACGTGCCGTTGGCGAGAACCCCCACGCCGCTGATACCGCCGGCATCAGTGTGGCCCGAATCCGTTATACCGCGCTCTTCTGGGGCGGGTTGCTGTGCGGCATGGCGGGCACCTTCCTGTCGGTTTACCAGACAGGTGGCTTTATCCGCGAGATGTCCGCCGGCAAGGGCTTCCTGGCGCTGGCGGCGCTGATTTTCGGTAAATGGCGTCCGGTGCCGGCCGTGATCGGTTGCCTGCTGTTTGCGTTCTTTGATGCCATCCAGATCCGTCTGGAAGGTGTCTCGCTACCGATGGTGGGCGAAGTACCTTCGCAACTGATCCAGGTCATCCCCTACGTGCTGACCGTGCTGCTGATGGCCGGATTTGTCGGCCGGGCCACCGCGCCAAAAGCGATTGGCGTACCGTTCGTGAAATCGCGTTAGAACGCTGCTGCTGCATACGTACACACGCCCGCCATCGCGGGCATGTGTACGTGGTCTGACGCAACGGGGTAAGGATTACCCGTCACAATCAAACCGCAATTTCGTTCAATACCCCGTCTACTGCAGTCTCTACACTGGCCTCATTCCCTATCTGATGAGGTATGTCATGTCTGCGCTCTGGTTATCCATGTTTCTGTTCGCCCTGACGGGTGCCATTTCACCCGGGCCGGTGAACCTGATTGCGACGTCAGTCGGCGCCAGTGCCGGTTTTCTGCGTGCCATGCCGCATGTGCTGGGAGCAAGTCTCAGTTACGTGCTGATCGTGGCGCTGGCGGGGAGCGGCCTGAACCAGCTGCTAATCCGTTTTCCACAATGGTCGCAGGTGCTGCAATGGATGGGCGCTGTCTATTTGCTGTACCTGGCGGTCAGAATTGTGTTTGCGCCTTTTGCCGAGCTTACAGGGGATCAGGCGATGCCGGTGCCGACCATATGGCAGGGCGGGTTGGTGCAGGCACTCAATCCCAAAGCCTGGCTGGTCGCCATGTCCGGCGTCAGCCTGTTTGTCGCGGCTGATGTGCATCGCTGGGTGTTGCTGGCATTATTCTGCAGCATCTCGGGCGTGGTTTGTTTTGTCTCGGTTGCCACATGGGCAATGGTTGGGCGTATGATCAGGCAATGGCTGGCAACGCCAGCATGGCAGCGCGCATTTAATGGCGGGATGGGCTTGGCGCTGGCGGGATCGGTGGTGTCAATCTGGGTAGGTCATGGCTGAAGGGGGCGGGTGAATGCCGCATAACGATGCATTGTATTTCAAGCGTAGCAGCAGTTTGCCGGTGGTGGAGTTGCGCCGTGCCAACCATTCTGCCGCCTGTTACGATACCCATACGCATGACGAGTTTTCTTTTGGCGTGATCGATGCAGGCGAAGCCTGCTATACCAATCATGGGACGCCGCAACGGATTCATCAGGGCATGACGGTGCTGATCAACCCGGGAACGGCGCATGCCTGTAATCCGGACCGTGGGCAACGCTGGTCTTATCGCATGCTGTTTGTGGAGACCGCCTGGATGGCCCGATTGCAACAGGAAACCGGGCAAGCTGGGGCACAAGACTATATGCCATTTTCCAGAACCAGCCTGACCAGCCGTACGGCGCTAGCCGACTTCAATGCCTTGTATGCGGCCTTGCTGGAAGAAGGTAACCCGCTGGCAGCTGAATCGCAGCTGATCCATTTCTTGATGACACACGGTTTTACACAGATGGGCGATTCGCCGGTCCTGCAACTTGCGCCGAACCTGCGCCAGGCCCGCGAGCTGATCATGGACCAGCTGACCGACAACCTGTCACTGGACAGCATTTCCGAAGTAGCCGGTATTAGCCGCTATCATCTGATCCGCAGTTTCAAGCAACGGTTTGGCCAAACGCCGCATGCCTACCAGCTGGACCAGCGCATTAACCGGGCCAAGCATTTGTTGCGAAACGGAGAATCGATTGTCGCAGTGGCGCAGCAACTGGGGTTTGCGGACCAGAGCCACTTCCAGCGGCATTTCAAACGACGTCTGGCGACCACGCCCAAGCATTATCAGCAATCGTTTGTGGGGTAGGTTAGATGCCGTGGTAGCTGGCTATTGGTTTGCCAGTCCCACCGCCCGCAATACCAGCGCCACCACATCGTCGGTGGCCTGATCAAACCAGTCTTTGTCCAGGGCGGGTTGTGCGGTCATGACCCGGATCTGGGTCTCGAAATCGGCATAATGCTGGGTGGTGGCCCAGATCATGAACATCAGGGCTTGCGGATTAATCGTAGCCATTCTGCCGTCATCAATCCATTGCTGGATTCTGGCGGTACGGCTGTCAAACCACGGTTTGACCTCGTTGGTGAGGATATCCATCAGGTGAGGGGAGCCGGCAATCATCTCCTGAGCCCAGATTTTGGAACCCTGCGGACGGGTGCGGGACAGCGCCATCTTGACGCGGACATAGCCTTCGAGAGCGGTGGCCGGATCGTCGGTTTCATCAAACTTGACGGCCGCCTGATGCCACTCGTCAAACACGCTGTGCAGTACCTGACGGTACAGTTCTTCTTTGGTGCCAAAGTGGTAATGCAGTGTGGCTTTGGGAATGCCCGCCTGTTTGGCAATCAGGCCGGTGGTCGCGCCTTCGTAGCCTTTCTGGGCAAAAACGTCCTCTGCACTGGCCAGCAATGCAACGACCGGGTTTACTTTGACAACGGCAACAGGCATGTAATCCTCCACTGGAAGGCGGGCATTCTAAAGCGGTTCGGCCGACCTGTCACGGCCAGGCAGTCAACTGCCTTAGCCGTGTTGTTTGGTCCCGAAAATCTTGTCACCCGCATCACCCAGGCCCGGAATGATATAGCCGTGCTCGTTCAGGTGCGAGTCAATGGCTGCGGTGTAAATAGCGACATCCGGATGCGCATCCTGCACCGCTTTGATGCCTTCTGGTGCGGCGACCAGCACCAGGGCCCGGATTGACTTGCAACCCGCACGCTTTAGCAGGTCGATGGTGGCAATCATGGAGCCGCCGGTGGCCAGCATCGGGTCGATGATCAGCGCCATGCGTTCGTCCAGACTACCCACAAACTTTTCGAAGTAAGATTCCGGTTGCAGGGTTTCTTCGTTGCGCGACAAACCCACCACGCTGATCTTGGCGCTGGGGATCATGTCCAGTACGCCATCCAGCATGCCAATGCCGGCGCGCAGAATCGGTACCACCGTGACCTTCTTGCCCTTGATCTGCTGGATATCCACCGGGCCGCACCAGCCATCGATGGTGACGGTTTCCAGCGCAAAATCCTGGCTGGCTTCATAGGCAAGCAAACGGCCAATCTCGTTGGTCAGTTCGCGGAATTTTTTGGTGCTGATATCAGCTTCCCGCAGCAGGCCAACTTTGTGTTGAACCAACGGGTGTGCAACGAGATGGATGCCCATCGAATGTCTCCTGCAGAAATCCTGTCCAAATGGTCAGTGTATTTTACATGAGGTTGCCGCAGCGTGGGATGTTTGATGCAAATGGCGGGCAGGTGACGGGTTGAGGCGGAAGATACCGGCCCGTATACTTGGGTTCGTCTTGTTATTGAACTGGCGGTTTGTCATGCACATCACCCCTGTGATCCGTTTGGGTACGGTATCCGATGCCGAGGTACTGGCCGATCTGGCAAGGCGTACCTTTGTGGATACTTACGCGCATCTGAACACGCCGGAAGATACCGACCATTACATCCGGACCCATTTTGATGTCAAACAAGTCGCAGCAGAGCTGGCCGACCCGGATCATGTCTTTTTGCTGCTGTACGCAGCAGCGCAACTGGCGGGTTTTGCCCAGTTGATTCGCAAGCCGGTACCGCCGGCTGTACCGGCAGGGGCGCTGAATCTGTCGCGCTATTATCTTGACCGCCCCTGGCTGGGCAAGGGGCTGGCCCAACCGTTGCTGGATGCGGCCAAGCAGTCGGCAATGGCACAAGGGGCGAGTCATTTGTGGCTGACCGTGTGGGAGAAGAACCCGCGGGCCATCGCCTATTACCAGAAGTCAGGCTTTACATCCGCAGGGCTGATTCCGTTTACGGTGGGGCAGGATGTCCAGACCGATCACCTGTTGGTGCTGGCGCTTTCGTGACCCCGCCTCTGGCGGCCAAGCCGGCATGTCTTGATCGGATGATGGCGTGTTGTACCGCCAAACTACTGAAAACCTTGGAATTTTCCGCTATAATGCGAAGCATTCGAGGAGCGCTGCAAGGCTTTTTACGCCCTAGGCTCGCATTCAAACTGCGCTCACCTGTTAACCCGTGCCGGTCACGGGGGTGGGTGAGCATGCCCTCCCTGTCCGGCCACACTGTCTGGAGTTCACACTGTGGTCGCTACCTTTACTGATTACAAAGTTGCCGATATGAGCCTTGCCGACTGGGGTCGCAAGGAAATCCGTATTGCCGAAACCGAGATGCCCGGCCTGATGGCCATTCGCGAAGAGTTTGCCAGCCAGCAGCCTTTGCGTGGCGCGCGTATCGCCGGTTCGCTGCACATGACCATCCAAACCGCCGTGCTGATCGAGACCCTGGTGGCATTGGGGGCCGATGTGCGCTGGGCGTCTTGCAATATCTACTCTACCCAAGACCATGCCGCTGCTGCCATTGCGGCCAGCAACATCCCGGTGTTCGCTTACAAGGGCGAATCACTGGAAGCCTACTGGAACTTCACCCACCAGATTTTTGAATGGCCAGGCGAACAGGCCAACATGATTCTGGACGATGGCGGCGACGCCACCCTGTTGCTGCATCTGGGGGCTCGTGCAGAAAAAGACGCTTCTTTGCTGAACCACCCGGGCAGCGAAGAAGAAACCTTCCTGTTTGCCAGCATCAAGGCCAAACTGGCCCAAGACCCGACCTGGTACTCCACCCGTTTGAACCAGATCAAGGGCGTGACCGAAGAAACCACCACCGGCGTGCACCGCCTGTACCAGATGTTCGAACGTGGCGAGCTGAAATTCCCGGCCATCAACGTGAACGACTCGGTCACCAAATCCAAGTTCGACAACCTGTACGGCTGCCGCGAATCGCTGGTGGATGGCATCAAACGCGCAACCGACGTGATGATTGCCGGTAAAGTAGCCGTGGTGGCTGGTTATGGTGACGTAGGCAAGGGCTCTGCCCAGGCGCTGCGTGCACTGTCTGCCCAGGTATGGGTGACCGAAGTTGACCCGATCTGTGCCTTGCAGGCTGCCATGGAAGGCTACCGTGTGGTGACCATGGACGAAGCCGCCTCACAGGCCGACATTTTTGTGACCTGTACCGGTAACTTCCACGTGATTACCCATGAACACATGAAGGCCATGAAGGACCAGGCCATCGTTTGTAACATTGGCCACTTTGATAACGAAATCGATGTTGCCTCCATCAAGCAGTACACCTGGGAAAACATCAAGCCACAAGTTGACCATGTGATCTTCCCGGACGGCAAGCGCATCATCCTGCTGGCCGAAGGCCGCTTGGTGAACCTGGGGTGTGCTACCGGCCACCCAAGCTATGTGATGAGTTCTTCATTTGCCAACCAGACCATCGCCCAGATCGAGCTGTTCACCCGTACCGCCGATTACCCGGTGGGTGTGTATGTGCTGCCTAAACATCTGGACGAAAAAGTGGCCCGTTTGCAGCTGAAAAAGCTGAACGCCAAACTGACCACGCTGACCGATACCCAGGCACGCTACATCGGCGTGAACAAGGAAGGTCCTTACAAGCCAGAGCACTACCGCTACTAAGGCACCGCTAGCATTGGTGAAATGTCATCAGGCGGGCAGCGCCAACATGCGTTGCCCGCTGGCAAGGAAGTTATCATGACCCAACAACGTGTTTACAGTTTCGAGTTTTTCCCGCCCAAGACGGACGAAGGCATGGAAAAACTGCGCGTCACCCGTCGCCAGCTGGCCCAGTACAATCCGCATTTCTTCTCGGTCACCTATGGCGCTGGCGGTTCTACGCAAGAAGGCACCTTGCGTGCCGTGCGCGAGATCAAGGCCGAAGGCTATAACGTTGCACCGCACCTGTCCTGCATCGGCAGTACCCGTGACGGTATCCGTGAGCTGCTGAAAGGTTTTCAGCAAGACGGTATCCGCCATATCGTGGCGCTCCGTGGCGATTTGCCATCGGGCATGGCGGTGGCCGGCGAGTTCCGCTACGCCAACGAACTGGTGGCGTTCATTCGTGAGGAAACCGGCGACTGGTTCCACATCGAAGTGGCCGCCTATCCGGAATACCATCCGCAAGCCAAGAGCGCACAAGACGATATCAAGAATTTTGTACGCAAAGCCAGCGCGGGCGCCAACTCTGCCATCACGCAATATTTCTACAATGCAGATGCCTATTTTGCCTTTGTAGATGCCGTGCGTGAGCAGGGCGTGGATATCCCGATCGTGCCGGGCATCATGCCGATCAGCAACTTCAGCCAGTTGGCACGCTTTTCGGACGTTTGCGGCGCGGAAATTCCTCGCTGGCTGCGTCTGCGCCTGCAAGGCTATGCCGACGACGTGGCGTCTATTCGCTCGTTCGGTCTGGATGTGGTGACCGAACTGTGCGACAAACTGCTGGAAGGCGGTGCACCTGGGCTGCATTTCTACACCCTGAACCAGGCTGGTTTGGTATCCACCGTGTGGCAGCGTTTGGGTTTGTAAACAAACCGCTGCAGTTGTATCGGGAAATGGCAGACACGTGCAAACGTGCCTGCCATTTTTACTTTGGGGATGGCGTCTGTTTGCCATTTCAGCAAGATTTGATGAAGGGTCAGGTTTTGTTCACGGTGGATCTAGCGTTTTGTTTCTATAATGCAATTGATGCAGTTGGCAACAGATGTGCTGTAACTGATTAACAGACGGGATAGATACCCCATGATTGAACTGTATTACGCAGAAACGCCCAATGGTTTAAAAATCAAGATCATGCTGGAAGAAGTCGGACTGGCTTACAAAGTGATCCCGGTAAATATTAGTGAAGGGGATCAGTTTTCGCCCGAGTTTCTGGCTATTTCGCCCAACAATAAGATTCCCGCGATTGTCGATCATGAACCGACGGATGGAGCCGGGCCATTGGCGGTATTTGAGTCGGGTGCCATCTTGCTGTATCTGGCAGATAAGTTGAAACAACTGATCCCTATAGATCTACGAGGCCGGACAGAAGTGCTGAAATGGCTGTTCTGGCAGGTAGGGGGTTTGGGGCCAATGGCCGGCCAGAATGGCCACTTTTCCGTGTATGCACCTGAAAAAATCCCTTACGCCATCGATCGTTACACACGGGAGACCAGCCGCTTGTATGGCGTGCTCGACGAGCAGTTATGGGGGCGCGACTATATTGCGGGTGACTATTCAATTGCCGATATCGCGTGCTATCCATGGATTGTGCCATATGCAGCACATGGCCAGGATTTGACCCGTTATCCGGACCTGAAACGCTGGTTCGATAAGATGGCGGCACGGCCAGCAGTGATAAGAGCGTATGAGGGAACCACGCCAGCCTATCGCCGGGACAAACCCATGTCGGAGAAAGAGCGCGACATCCTCTTTGGGCAGGGGCAAGCGGACCGGAAAAAATCATAAAGTACGATTTACTGCCTTGGCTCAGGACATTTTTTTGATTACTTGCAACGCACTGGCTGCCATAGTGCGGTGTAGCAATTGTTAATTTGGTTAAAGCCCCGGGATTGAAGCCAGTGAATGCTCTATCATTGGCTCCGCTGCCTAACTGCATCAAACTATCCAAGAAGTAAATTCACATGAATCACAATCTACCCTCAGCAAAAGACATGCTGGTCTTTGGTAACCGCTCCATGGCGAGCATGGTATGGCATGGTTTAACGCACGATGCCTGCCGACAGGTGGCCGGGTTTGTCGTCAATAAGGCCTATGCCACGACAGGTCAACACGAAGGCTTGCCGCTGTATGCATTTGAAGACCTAGCCGATATTTTCCCTGATAACCGGCCCGAACTCATTATTCCGGTTGGTAGCGTGCATATAAATGGCATCCGGCGCAGTCTGTGCGAGCAGGCGAGAGCCTTGGGTTTTTCGCTAGGGTCTTATGTTTCCCGCAAGGCCAGTTATTTTCCGGATACGCCCATGGGCGAGCATTGTCTGGTATTCGAACATGCGGTAATCCAGTCTTTTGCCCGTCTTGGTTCGAATGTCGTGTTGCGGAGCGGTGCCAATATCGGACATCACAATGTGATCGAAGACCACTGCTTTATTGCAACCGGCGTGGTCACTGGCGGTAACGTCAGCATTGGCGAGCAGTCCTTTATCGGGTTAGGAGCCATTATTCGCGATGGCGTGACGATCGCACCCAGATCATTAATTGGGGCCGGGGCTGTTGTCTTGCGCGATACGGAACCAGATGGTGTGTATGTCGGTAACCCCGCAAGGAAGATTGCCAAAACCTCGCTGGAGGCGACCTCAGATGCAAGTTGAACCGGGCAAGCCGTTTGTCGTCAATCTGGCATGTACCGGGATAGTGCCAACCAAGGCCATGAATCCGAATATACCGGTGACGCACGATGAAATCATCGACGATGTTGGCCATTGCCTGGAACTGGGCGTGCAAATGTTTCATTTGCATGCCAGAGATGCGCAAGAATACCAGACGGATGACCCCGAGGTGTATGGACGGTTGATCGAGAGCATTCGTGCATTGCCGGGTGGCAAACAGGCCGTTTTGTGCGTGACCACCAGTGGCCGGTTAAAACATGAATTCGAATTCCGGTCGCGAGTGCTGGAACTGGATGGGGCCATGAAGCCTGATATGGCCAGCTTGACCCTGAGCTCGTTAAATTTTGCGCATTCCGTTAGCGTGAATACGCCCGCCGTGATCCGGCAGCTTGCTGAAAAAATGCAGCAAAAGCAGATCAAACCAGAGATTGAAGTATTTGACCTAGGGATGGTCAACTTCCTGAAAGTCTTGCAAAAAGAAACTCTGGTTGAAGGTACTGTGTATGTCAATATCCTGCTGGGTAACATGTTCTCTGCACAAGCCAGCCTGTTAGAGCTGGGTTGCCTGATGGCGGCATTGCCTGATGCAAGCATGGTCTCTGTAGCAGGCCTTGGCAAGTTTCAGCTACAGGCTAATATGCTGGGATTGATGTTTGCTGACGGTGTGCGTACAGGACTGGAAGATAATCTCTGGCTGGATGGTACACGGCAAACATTTGCCTCTAACGTGGATTTGGTCAAGCGGGTATTGCGCCTGGCTGACGAACTGGAACGCCCCTTGCTAAATGCTACTGATCTTCGATTGTCTTTGGGCCTGAGCACTGCTGATGGTCAATCATGAAAGCGCGTAAACCGATTTATGTGGCTCGTCCTACATTACCGCCGCTAGAAGCGTTGTTGCCCCATCTTGAAACCATATGGGATTCCCGCATTTTGACCAATATGGGTGAATTTCATCAGCAACTTGAACAACAGATAGAAGCGTATCTGGATGCGGGGCCAGTAACCTTGACCTCCAGTGGGACCGTGGCACTGGTCATGGCCTTGAAGGCATTGGAAATCACGGGTGAAGTCATTACCACACCATTCAGTTTCGCCGCGACGGCGCATGCGATTGACTGGGTGGGTTGTACCCCAGTGTTTGTGGATATTGAAGCAAACGGTTTTAATCTGAACCCTGCTTGCATTGAGCGTGCCATTACCGATAAGACCAGGGCGATTCTGGCCGTCCATTGTTTTGGTGTGCCTTGCAATACCGTGGAGATACAACGGATAGCGGACAAGCATGGCTTGAAGGTGATTTATGACGCCGCTCATGCATTCGGTGTCAGATCGTCTCCCAATGTCATCCGGCATGGTGACTGCACGGTATTCAGTTTTCATGCGACCAAACTCTTCAGTACCATTGAAGGCGGGGCGGTGGTTTGCCACTCCGCTGCTACAAACGACTGCTTGGCACTGCTAAGGAATTTTGGCATAGTGGATGAAAGTACCATTGCCTGTGCCGGCACCAATGCAAAACTCAATGAAATCTGTGCTGCCATTGGCGTATTGCAACTGGCTGCCCTGGACCAGAACATGGCGCGGATGAAGGCCGTGCATATGGCCTATCAGACGCATCTCAAGGGCGTGCCAGGCCTGACTACTCTGACCTATCCGGAAGGTGTCGAGCCCAACTATAGTTACTTTCCCATTCTGCTGGGCCCAGATTTTCGGTGCGCGCGTGACACGCTGCATCATGAACTCAAACGGCAAAACATCCATAGCCGCCGTTATTTTTCTCCACTGCTCAGTGAAGCATCGCCCTATTGTGACCGTCCCGCATGCACGCCGTTTGGCATGCCAAATGCCAGACGTGTTGCCGACAACGTCATATGTCTGCCAATGTACCCGGACTTGTCGATGGAAGATATTGTGGACATATGCAGCATCATTAAGGATAACTAGCCGCGCTGAGCATGCTCGCTGGCAGGCCAGATGATTGAGGGATTGTCACGCCATCTCGCAGATAATCGTCTATGCTGTTGAGTATAGTTATTTCCCTTGATGCCAAGCCGAGGTCCTCATGTCTGAATTATTCGGTTCTGATGCGTTTGCGCCCAAAGAAATTGCCGCCAGGGTGGAGTCTATCGGGGTGGCAAAGGCGAGGCTGCCGTTACTGACCATGCTGATGCTAAGCGTGCTGGCCGGGGCATTCATCGGATTGGGGGCGTTGTACTTTACTCTGGTGCGGTCGGATGCGTCGCTGGGGTTTGCCGTCAAGCAGGTGCTGGGTGGCGTGTGCTTTTCGCTCGGGCTGATTCTGGTGGTGATTGCCGGAGCCGAGCTGTTTACTGGTAATAACCTGCTGGCGATGGCCTGGGCAGCACGCAAGATATCGACACTGGCGTTGCTGCGCAACTGGACCATTGTCTGTCTGGGGAACTGGATTGGCGCCATGGGGCTGGCATTGCTGGTGTTCTGGTCTCACCATGCTGACATGAACAATGGCGCGATTGCACACGAGTACCTGAAGATTGCCACTGCCAAAGTGAGCATGCCGTTCTGGACCGCCTTCTTCAAAGGCGTGATGTGTAATGTGCTGGTCTGCATGGCGGTGTGGATGACGCTGGCCGGCCGTAGCGTGGTAGACAAAGTGCTGGTGATTATCTTCCCGATTTCTGCCTTTGTGGCGGCGGGTTTTGAGCACAGCGTGGCCAATATGTATTTTATTCCGCTGGCGATGTTGCTCCAAGGGCCGGAGCCGGCATCGGGTATGGTACTGATTACCTGGGGTGGGTTCTTCAGCAATATGCTGCCGGTGATTCTCGGCAATATTCTGGGTGGCAGCGTGCTGGTCGGATTGGTGTATTACGTGATCTACCTGCGCCAGGAACCGGTCTAAGTCCATGGCGCGGCAGAGGCGCCGGAGGGCGTTGCCTCCGGCATGCGGCAAAGATCAGATTTCGCCCAGTGCAACATTGCGTTTCAGTACCTTGGTCAGTACCAGGTAATACACTACACCCAGTCCCAGCCAGATCAGGCCCAGCTCTTTGGCAGCCCATTCCATTTCATAAATCACATACATGATGATCAGCAAGCCGATGACCGGGAACACCAGGTGTTTGACCAGATCGGTCGATTTGTTGCGGATCACGTGATGATTGATCACCGAGACATGCAGCAGCAGGAAGCCCATCAAGGCGCCAAAGTTGACCAGCCGGCTCAGGTTGGCAATCTGGCCATCAAAATACACGGCAGCCACGACTGACACCGCTGCGACCACAAAGGTACTGACATACGGGGTTTTGAAGCGCGGGTGGATTTTGGCCAGGATGGATGGCAGTTTACGGTCGCGTGCCATGGAGTACATGATGCGGGCCACGGCCGACTGGGCTACCAGTGCGTTGGCAATCCCCCAGGACAAGATGGTAGACCATAGCGTAACTTGTTTCAGCCAGTTGCCGCCCGCTACAGAGGCGGTATCGTAAAAGGCAGTATCCAGGTTGGTAAACTTGAGCCCAACCGCCAGTTCGCTGGCAATCCAGGTTTGCAGGATGAACAGCACGCCAACGGTCAGCAGTGCCCACATAGAGGCCTTGCCCACGCTGTCTACGCCGTCTTTGCTTTCTTCTGACAAGGTAGAGATCCCGTCAAAGCCCAGGAAGGACAAGACGGCAATCGACACCGCGCCAAATACCAGCGACAGGCTGAAGTTGGCCGGATCATACCAAGGCTTCATGGTCAGGCCGTGTCCATGCTCGCCGTACAGGGCGATCAAACCCATGACCACAAAAATGGCCAGCACGATAATTTCGGCCACCAGAATGTAGCGGTTGGCTTTGGCTGCCAGCTCAATGCCCAGCAGGTTAATGACGGTATTGATGCCGATGAAAGCAACAATCCAGACCCAGCTCGGTACACCCGGAACGGCGGATGCCAGGGCGGCCGCACTGACAATGTACAGCAGCGACGGGATCAGGATGTAATCCAGCAGGATCAGCCAGCCGGCAAAGAAACCGACGGTTTCATGAATGCCGCGCTGCGCATAGGTATAGACAGAGCCGGCCACCGGGAAAGCCTTGGACATGGACCAATAGCTCATGGCAGTGAAGAACATCGCCACCATCCCGATCAGGTAAGCCAAGGGCACCATGCCTTTGGTACCATCCCATACGGCGCCAAACACGCCAAACGGGGCGATTGGTACCATGAAGATCATCCCGTAGATCATCAAGTCCCAGACGCTGAGCGTCCGGTGCAATTCTTGTTTGTAACCAAACTGTTCAATCGACATCAGTATCTCCCTCTGATTGGATTAGAGTTGTATGTCCAGTTGCCGGGCAACGGATAGGGGTAATGCAAAACGGCAGGTTTTTTGCGGGTCGACTACCTGGCAAATCTGCAGGTCACCGCAAATACTCAGCAGACTGACGGCTTCTGACAAACTGAGCCGGGTATGACGGGTAATGAAGCCGGCCATGTTCCGTGCTGCCATGTTGGCGGCATCGTCCAGCAGCTTGGCAGAGGCGATGGTGTAGATGGCATCTGCGGTTTTTACCATCGGGGTCGGTAGGGCACGCTCCTTGATGACAGACAGGCGTACGGTAACCTTGCCCTGGATTTCCAGGCCGCAGACCGAGACTTCGCCGTCACCCATGGCGGCGTGCAGGTCGCCCAGCGCAAACAGTGCGCCATCCACATTCACGGGCAGATACAAGGTTGCCCCCTCGGCAATCACCTTGCAGTCCATGTTGCCGCCGTGCGCATCCGGGATGCCGCACGATACCGGTTCTCCGGCGGGTGCCGTGCCGATCACGCCGATCATCGGTTTGATCGGCCATTGAACGCCACCAGGCAACAGGGCCATGCCGTCCGTGATGGGGACAATATGGATTTCCGGACCGTGGTGCATGTCGCCGGTCACGCCCAGATTTGGCGCGGTGACCATCACGGCTTGCTGCGCCACGTCAATTTTCTGGATCTCTACACACAGCACATCGCCAGCCTTGGCTTCTTCCACATAGACAGGGCCGGTGGCCGGGTTGATCCGCCCCCAGTCCAGTTCGCCAAAAGGCGTGTCAGTGGTCTGAATCTGGTCACCAAAGCAGTCACAGGTTTCAAGCTGTACCACAGTGCCAGACTTGACCGTGACCACTGCCGGGTTTTCGCGCGACATGGCGTAGACGCTGTCTGTTTTTTGTACAAAAACCGTCATGTGAACTCCTCTTTTTAACAGGCATGAACATCGATTTTCATTCCATTCAATTTAATTCTTAAACAGAACGAACTAAATTGAATGGGGATTGTATACTAAGTTCGCAAAAGAAGAAGTAAAATTTAATCCAAATGATTGATTTAATCGGATACTGCAACAGCTGGTGGATTATCGGGGGGGCAAAGTGATGTCCGGTCCCCGGACGGGGTGGTGTATATACGCGGTGACTGGCAGCGCTTTAAGCTACAAGGGGATGGGTTAGGCGTCGTGATCTTGCAAAAAGGGGGTGGCGTACGCGCAGATAGTCAAAGCTAACACCCGGTTTGCACTGGTGCACAGTGCTCCGGCATGTGGTGGCGGATGTAAACGAAGCTGTTATGTTGTGCTTCGGCCCGCAGACTGCAACGGCGGGGTTCTGCGCTTGACCGGCGAGCTTTTGACAATCGAAGTGGCGGTCATGGCGATGGTTGAAAACCCGTCCAGGATCTCATCCAGCTCGGTAATATCGCGCAAGACCAGTCTGGCAATGAAGCAGTCTTCGCCGGTGACCTTGTCGCATTCGGTGATGTTTGGGGTATCGATGATCTGTTTTTCCAGGGCTTTTAGCTGCCCCGGCAAGGGTTGCATCCGGACGATGGCCTCCAGCGTGTAGCCCAGCGACTTGATGTTCAGTACCGGTACGTACGCTTCGATCACGCGCTGTTCTTCCAGTCGCTTCAGGCGTTCAGACACACTGGGGCCGGACATGTTGAGCGCTCTGGCCAGATTGGCCAGGCTGGTGCGGGCATTCCGTTGCAAGGCCGTTAGCAGGGTAATGTCTATCCAGTCCATCATCTTAGGTAATTCCCTTTTTTTACCGACAGAAACAATGTAATGAATTCTTTTCGCCTTGTAAATTGAATTTAAAAGCGTGATGTGTGCTTGTAAACTAAATCCAGCTAAATGACCGGAGTAATCAGGGATGGAAAAGCAACAACGAGGTGCAGTGATCGAGCTGATCATTGCCATGTGCCTGTCGGGTACGATCGGCTGGTTTGTCACCGAATCCAGGCAGCCAGTATGGAATGTGGTATTTGCCCGCTGTGTGGTGGGCTCGCTCGGGCTGGCGGCTTATATCAGCCTGACGGGGCTGTGGCGTGCGTGGCACTTCAATGCCCGCAGCCTGCTCTGGTGCATTGCCGGCGGTTTGGCGCTGGTGGCGAATTGGCTGCTGCTGTTTAATGCCTATCTCTACAGTTCGATTGGTCTGGCGACGGTGGTATATCACACCCAGCCGTTCTGGCTGCTGCTGCTTGGGGTACTGCTGCTGGGAGAAAAACTCACCCGCCAGAAATTGCTGGCGTTGGCGCTGGCGTTTGCCGGCCTGCTGCTGATCGTGTTGCCGGATACGCACATGGCCCTGAAAAACTGGCAACTGGGTAGCCTGCTGGCGCTGGGGGCGGCCATTCTCTATGCCGTGACCACCATCATTACCAAACAGCTGCCCAAAGACTTGCCGCCACACCTGATTGCGCTGGTGCAGACACTGGTCGGGGCGGTACTGCTGTTCCCGATGCTCGACAGCGGCAGTGCGCTGCAGATTGGCAACCATTGGTACTATCTGGCCATACTGGGCCTGGTCCACACCACGGGGATGTACATTTTGATGTATGCCGCGTTCCGCAAACTGCCCACGCACCTGATCGGGGTGATCGGGTTTATTTATCCGGTGGTGGCGATGCTGGTGGATTATGTGGCGTATGGCCGGGTGCTGGGCTGGCTGCAGCTGGCGGGCATGGTGCTCATCATCGGCAGCAATGCCTTTGTGTTAAACCGTGCGAAATGAATCGCACGGTTTAACCGGCTAACCTCACGGGCGCTGCTTGAAGAAGGTTACGGGCGCCGTGTAAGGGATGTCTGACGGCGGCGGGGATTTGAGCACGTGCTTTTTCATCTTGCCCATCACATGCATTTCGCAGGGGCGGCATTCAAACTTCAGGGTATAGGTTTCGTCACCGGTCTTTAGCGTCATCGGGTCGGCACGAACCTGGCCCATGACGCCCTTGATGCCTTTGGCCTGTTTCGGACACAGGTTATAACTAAACCGCAGACAGTGCTTGGTAATCATCAGCGATACCTCGCCAGCCTCTTCATGCGCTTCGTAGGCGGCCTCGATGACCTCTACGCCGTGTTTGCGATAGAACTGCCAAGCCAGCTGGTTGTACACATTGGCCAGATAACTGAGGCTGGTTTCCGGGTAGGCGACTGGCGGCTCGATGGCCGCTTTGCGTGCCGGACGCATCCAGGCGGTCAGCCGCGCGGTTTCAAGTTGCTCGATGGCGTCACGGCGCAGGCCGTTAATGATGGCATTGGGTACAAACCAGGGCTGGGACAGCTGCAAATCAATATGGACGGGGCTGAACATGGTGTTGCCCAGTTTGCCCAGGCTGTCTCTCAGGTTAGCGTCGGCCTTCTGTGCATCCTTGGCCGCTGCCAGCGGGTGCTCCACACGGGCAGTCGCGGTACAGCCATCTGCATCGGTCACGGTCAGCGCCAGCCCGGTGGGTGTTTCGCCCAGTCTTAGCCAGACATCTACCCGGCGTTCGGCCGATTTCTTCAGCAAGGCCAGTTCCCAGGCATGGTCGCGGTTGCGGCTGATATCGGTGCCCGGTTTGAGTCCGTTCAGGACGCTCAGGTCATTCGGGACGACGCGCCAGACGGTTTGCCCGTCTTCGGTGCTGCCGGTTTTCTGGACGGTGTTGACCTGAACGCCAATCACCTCGCGTTTTTTCATGAAATTGATGCCGTCACCATTGCTCATGGGCTCTGTGGTGGCAATGTCCAGCCAGTCTTTGCCAACCTTGTGGACGGTGCCCAGCTGCACGCCGACGAATTTGGGCGAGTCAAAGGCGCCAATGTCTTCCTTGCGGCCAGTGGCAAAATAATCCGTGCTGCCGCGGTGAAACGTCTTGTCCGGATTGGGGGTAAAGAAAATCTCGCTGCGGCCGCTGGACGCCGGTGCCAGTTCCGGGCGCCGCGTCATGATCTCGTCCAGCAGCAGGCGGTAGTGGGCGGTAATGTTCTTGACGTAGCTGACGTCCTTGTAACGCCCCTCGATTTTCAGCGAGCGGACACCCGCATCCAGCAGGGCTTCCAGATTGTTGCTCTGGTTGTTGTCCTTCATCGACAGCAGGTGTTTATCGAATGCCACCACGCGGCCCTGATTGTCTGTCAGGGTATAGGGCAGACGGCAGGCTTGCGAGCAATCTCCACGATTGGCGCTGCGACCGGTATCTGCGTGGCTGATATAGCACTGGCCAGAAAACGCTACGCACAAGGCGCCATGGATGAAGTATTCGATGGTCGCTGCGTCACCCACCATGTCGCTGATCTGGCGAATTTGCGGAATGGTCAGCTCGCGCGCCAGTACCACTTGCGAGAAGCCTGCATCGGCCAGGAAACGGGCTTTCTCAGGGGTGCGAATGTCGCACTGGGTTGACGCATGCAGCTGGATGGGCGGGAGATCCATGGCCAGAATCCCCATGTCCTGGACGATCAGCGCATCCACGCCGGCATCGTACAGTTGCCAGATCAGCTTGCGGGCCGTCTCCAGCTCGGCATCGTGCAAGATGGTATTAAGGGTGGCAAAAATCCGTGCGTGGTAACGGTGGGCAAACTGGACCAGCCCGGCAATGTCTTCTACGCTGTTGCAGGCATTATGCCGCGCGCCAAATGAAGGGCCGCCAATATACACGGCATCGGCGCCGTGCAGGATGGCCTCTTTGCCGATATCGGCCGTTTTGGCCGGGGCTAACAATTCAACTTGGTGCGGTAACAGACTCATGACGGGCTCGGGGTCGCGTTTTTTATCGAGCAGAATTATAGCGAAATCAGTGGGTTGGAGCTATTGCGGCATTCAAAATGCCCGCTTGGCGATGGGAGTTTCATGCTTAATTGGAGATATTTTGACCGTTTTATTTGACAGGGCATAGAATGGTTGGGTGGCTGTGGTGCGGTGGGCGTCACCGGGAGGACATACTGGCACACATGACACGGCAGCAACCAAACGCTCTATCAACAATTAGAAGGAGAAGCATATGAGTGGATCTGCACGCAGTACCATCTGGTTTCGACTGGCGGTTATCTATTTTGCTGTGGCGGTGACCCTTGGTGTTGGCATGGGCGCGAGTGGGGATCATCACCTGATGCCTGTACATGCCCACCTGAATCTGCTGGGATGGGTTTCGATGACCCTGTTCGGCCTGATTACCCATCGCTTTCCAGCAGTGGGAGAGGGCAAGCTGGCGCTATTTCATTTCTGGGTTTACAACCTGAGCGTCCCGGTCATGATGGTGGCGCTTACGCTCCGGATGAATGGCATGGTGGCCATTGAACCCTTGCTGGGGCTGACCTCCGGCATTACCTGGCTGGCCGTGATGGCCTTTGTGATTCAGGTACTGACCAAGGCCAAATCCTGAGCCTTGCCTCATCGAGACTACAAAAACACAACGGCTGAACTGCAAGGCTCAGCCGTTGTGTTTTGCATTTCACCGGATGGTTATACTTGTTCCAGTGCCAGCAGTTCGTCTACGGTCTGGCGACGACGGATCAACCGGTCGGCATCACCATCCACCAGCACTTCGGCAATCAACGGACGGGTATTGTAATTGCTGGACATGGAAGCCCCGTAGGCGCCCGTATCGTGGAAAATCACCAAATCCCCGACGTGCGCCGCCGGCAAGGAACGCGGCGTGACTACGCCACCGTCTTCCTGTGTAAAGACGTCACCAGATTCGCATAATGGCCCGGCCACCACCGTCGGTTTTGCCGGCTTTGTGATTCCGTCCGCAGGGACAACGGTAATGCCATGGTAGCTGCCGTACATGGATGGGCGCATCAGTTCATTAAAACCGGCGTCTACCAGCACAAAATGATTATAGCCGGCATCTTTGACGGCCCGGACCTCGGCCAGCAGGTTGCCGGATTCGGCCACCAGATAGCGGCCTGGCTCGATTTCCAGCGAGACCGGATGACCCAGCAGGGTGGCAATCTCGCGGCGAGCCGCATCCCACAGGCCAAAGTAGTGCGCCGTATCCACCGTGGCATCGCCTTCCTTGTAGGGAATGGACAGCCCGCCACCAGCAGAAATGGCATGCAGGTCATGTCCGGCAATCTGGGTTTTACGTACCAGTTCTACCATGGCGCCGCACACTTCTTGCAGATGGTCATAATCCACCCCGGAGCCAATGTGCATGTGCAGGCCGACCAGTTTCAGTCCGTGTCTGGCAATGGCAATCAGTGCCGCAGGCAAGTCTGTGTGCCAGATACCGTGTTTGCTATGTTCACCGCCGGTATTGGTCTTGTTGCTGTGCCCATGGCCAAACCCCGGGTTGATGCGCAACCAGACCCGATGTCCAGGAGAGGCTTTGCCCAGTTGCTCCAGCATGTCGATCGAACCGGCATTGACCGGAATATCGTGCTCGATCACGGTGGCCAGTGTGTCACGGTCGATCAGGTCGGCCGTAAAGACGATGCCGGACGGTTCGCCCTTGGCATCAAAGCCGGCAGCCAGTGCACGCAGGATTTCGCCACGGGATACGGCATCCACCTTGACACCCTGTTCGCGCATCAGGCGCAGAATATGGGTGTTGGAGCAAGCCTTTTGCGCAAAGCGGATGGTATCAAACTGCTTGAGTTCATGAATGCGCTGGCGGATCACGGCGGCATCATAGACCCACAGCGGGGTTTGATATTGGTGCGCAAGTGCAGACAGGCGTTGTGTGTTCGGGGTTTGCATGACTTCTTCCTTTACATTCTGACCGCTATCATGAGGCAAGCAGTTAATTCAGTAAAATGCTATTATTTTTAGTGTCTATTCATTTTTGATATGGAATAACAGTGAGTATCCAGCACCGCCACATCGAGGTTTTTCGCGCCATCATGACCAGTGGCAGTGTGACCGAAGCTGCCGTTCTCTTGCATACCTCGCAACCCACCATCAGCCGCGAACTGGCCCGGCTGGAATACCTGCTAGGCTTCAACCTGTTTGATCGCCTCAAGGGGCGTCTGGTACCAACCGCACGGGCGCTGACGCTGTTTGAGGAAGTACAGCGATCCTATATCGGACTGGAGCGCATCATGGATACTGCCACCAGCCTGTCCCGGCAAGAGGGCGGTGCCTTGTCCGTGGTGTGCCTGCCGGCGTTTTCCCATGCCTTGCTGCCGGCGGTTTGCAAGCGTCTGCATCGGCAACTGCCCACTGCCCGAGTCACCATCACCCCGCAGGAGTCGCCACTGCTGGAAGAATGGCTGTCCATGCAGCGTTTTGACGCGGGCCTGACCGAGCACGATGAAGCCCCGCCCGGGACGCGGCTGATACCCTTGCTGAATGCTGACGAAATCTGTGTATTGCCGGATGGTCATCCGCTCTTGGAGAAATCCATACTGACCCCGGCCGATTTTGCCGGACACCCGTTTGTCAGCCTGGCCGTGACCGACCCCTACCGGGTGCAGCTGGATGCAGTCTTTGCAGCTGCGGGTGTGACGCGGCAACTGCTGTGGGAAACCCCAAGCGCCGTGTCGGTTTGTGCGCTGGTGGCGCAAGGGATCGGGGTGTCGATTGTCAATCCGCTCACTGCGCTGGCCATGTCAGGGCAGGGGCTGCAGTTGCGCCGCTTTTTAGTATCAATCCCGTATCGTGTCAGCGCCGTGTTGCCGCAATTCCGGCCCTCCGCCGCGCTGACAGAGACCTTCATGCAATTGCTTCAGGCAGAGCTGGCAGACATTCGCCAGCGACTGGATGTACTATAGCGTCATGCAAAACGCATGCAATTCTCGTGCAGCTTGCCAACCGGACAGGAGCGACATCATGAAACTCGGCTATACCATTGTGTATGTGGCAGATGTACCCACCTCTATCGGCTTCTTTGAAACTGCTTTTGATATCCCGCGCAAGTTCTTGCACGAATCCGGCATGTATGGTGAGCTGGACACAGGCGAAACCACCTTGTCGTTTGCCAATCATGCCTTGGGGAAAATGCATTTTCCCGCCGGCTATGTCGCGGCGGATGCTTCTGCCCTGCCGCTGGGCATGGAAGTGGCGCTGGTAACTGAAGATGTCGCTGCAGCGCACCTGAAAGCGGTCGCCGCCGGCGCTAGCTCGCTGTGCGAGCCGGAGTCCAAACCGTGGGGACAGGTGGTGTCGTACGTGCGCTGCCCGGACGGGCTGCTGGTAGAGCTGTGTACGCCGGTAAGCGCCTAAACGGACACCGCCACCAGCTCCAGTTCTACCGTCGCATTCTTGGGCAACTGATACACGCCGATCGAGGTACGGACATGCGCACCGGCCTCTTCGCCAAGTACAAAATACAGGATGTCTGAGGCACCATTGGCGACTTCGCTCTGGCTGGTAAAGTCTGCCGACGATTGTACGTAAACGGTCAGTCGCAAGATACGCTGGATATGGTCCAGAGAGCCCAGGTGCTGGCGCAGCAGGGCCAACGCCCGCATCACGCAGATACCGGCGGCTTTCTGTGCCACGGGCAGAGCCACGTTGCGTCCGGCAGGGCCGGTAATCACGACCTTGTCTCCTACACGGGGAATCTGCCCGCTGATATACACATCGTTGCCATGCTGCAGCACCGGGGTGTAATTGCCGCCTATCTTGATCTCGCCATCAAATTCATACCCCAGTTGCTGGGAGACTTGCTGGAATCTGCTTTCACGGGTAACAGGCATGCGATGACTTTCTCTTGGATGGCCAGATCAGGTAAATGGTAGAAACAAAAACAGCCAGCCGGTTTCTACCCGTCTGGCTGTCGATTGTACTGCAATTCCGCACGCTGGCGGCTATAGCTTAGTCAACTATCGCTTAGTCAATATACTCGAAGTAACCGGTCACCACTTTTTTCACGCCACTGGTCGTGCGAGCCACTTCTACCGCGTCTAGCGCCTCCTGGTGTTTAACCAGCCCCATCAGGTAGACCACTCCGTTTTCCGTGACGGTTTTGACGTGGTTGGCAGAGAATTTTTTCGAGTCTACCATCCGTGCCTTGACCTTGGAGGTGATGTAGCTGTCGTTGGCGCGAGAGCTCAGGCTGCTGACCGGACTTATCGCCAGTTCGTTGAAGACGTAGCGTACATTGGGGACACCCTTGACGATACGTTCGACTTCCTGGCGGGTTGCTGCATCAGCTGCTTCGCCGGTAATCAGCACCTGACGGTTAAAACTGATCACGTTGGCATGGACCACCTTGCTGCCAAATTTGCCGGAAATGCGGGTTTCGGCCTTGTCTTCGATGCCTTCGTCTTCCAGCTGGGCACCCGTCGTGCGACGGTCTGTGGCAGACATGGCACCAACCGCGACACCGGTAGCCACCACTGGCAAACAACCGGACAGCAGAGGTACCGACAAGCTCGCCAGCAAGACAACGGCCAGGGTTTTAGCAGAAAAATCAGTACGTTGGATCATGTTTCTACTCCTAATAACAGGCAATCAATGGCATCGCACAGGGTATGCACAATCAGCATGTGCATTTCCTGTATCCGCGCGATACCGGAGAGCGGGATATTCAGTAACAAATCACTATCGGTTAGCTGGCGCGCCAGTTCTGCGTCCTCACGTCCGGAGATCACGATGACACGCATGCCCCGTTCATGGGCCGCTTCTATGGTCGCGACCAGGTTGGCGGGACTGCCATGACTGGCAAACACCACCAGTACATCATGCGAATGGGCCAGTGCATGGGTTTGCCGTGCCATGCTGAATTCAAACCCCTGGTCTGCGGCAATGGCCGTCAGGGTAATTGGCGTGGCGCCCAGTGCAATGGCAGCCAACCCAGGGCGGTCGTGTTCCAGGCGGTTTAACAGCAGGGCCGCCGTATATTGTGCCATGGCGGCAGAGCCACCATTGCCACAGGTTAATACCTTGCCATCCTGCATCAGGCTTTCGACCAGAAGTTCGGCGGCCATGGCAATGGGAGTGGCCAGGTGTTCTGCCAGCCAGTCAGCAGCTTGCTGGCTGTCCTGGCATTGCTGCTGAATACGAGAGATTAAATCCATGAATGTCTTTTAAAACGTCTTGCGGCGCATCTTATCACGCTGCCAGCTGTAGGTAAGAGGGGGCGTCAGGCCGTTAAGTTCCTTTGCGTATGCCAAAGGCAATCAGGCCGACGGTTCAAAGGCATGCCGAATCCAGTGGGGTGGTGCATCCTGGCCTTCAAAGCCGACCACGTCAAAACGGCAGGCGGGCAGATGGCGCAGGGTGCTCAGGTAGCTTTGCGCGGTCAGAATCAGCTTCTGCTGCTTGCTGGCGGTGACACTGGCCACCGCGCCGCCAAACGTTTTGCTCTTGCGGGCACGGACCTCGACAAACACCAGTGTCTTGCCATCCTGCATGATCAGGTCGATTTCACCAAACCGGCAGCGGTAATTCCGGGTAAGCAGTTTCAAGCCCTGCTGTTGCAGATACAGTGCCGCCAGCTGCTCGGCACTGTGCCCGGCTACCAGACTCAAGGTAGCACCCGGATGACTTCGCCCCCACGCACATCGGCTGCCTGCAGCTCGCGGATGAAGTTACCATCCTTGCCAAGCGTCAGGTGTCCGGTAACGCCATCCAGCTCGATCGGCCCGCTGGTCGTTTTGGCCAGCAGTTCGGCAATGCGCAAGGCATCAATCCCCAGTGCATAAAGGCGCTCATCCTCGACCACCAGTGGCTTGGCAGAGCGCGGGTATACCATCACGGCCGGATGATCCGGCTGCAGCAGCCAGGGCATGTCAAACAGGCGCATGCCTTCCAGCTCCAGATTGCTGGCTGACTTTACCTTGCCGGAAAATCCCTGCGAGGTACTGTAGACAGGAATCCCTGCAGGCAGGAAAGGCTTGATCAGTTTGGTGCGGTTGGCATCGGCCGCGATGAAGATCACGTCGCAATTGCATTGCGCCATCTGGGTTCTCAAGACCGTGTAATCCGGTTTGGCGGCCGGTACATTCACCAGCATGCTCAGTGTGCCGCCACGTGCTTGCCATTCGCTGGCAAAGGCTTGCTGGATACGCTGGGCAAGCGGAGATTCGATGGTGATTGTGGCGGCCTGCTGGTAGCCTGCTTGCACGGCCTTGTCGGCCACCAGCTTGCCTTCGGCAGCGGCAGACAGGTTGAGCGAGTACAAGCCCTGGACTGCCGGGCCTTCCGGTAGTGTGTTCAGGGCCAGTGTCGGGACAGGGAGCGGTGCTTTGGCCGCCATGGATTTGACGCCGGCCAGGGTCAGCGGGCCGACCACCACGGTAGCGCCTGCGTCGATGGCTTCCTGATAAGTTTGCTGCAAATCGGTGGTTTCATCGGCGATGGGGTATACCATATAGGGCAAGTCGCCTACGCTGGGTTTGCTGGCCGCGGCCGCAATCCCTGCCTTGATGGCTTCAGAAGGTTCGCCAAGGGCCTTGGACTGCAAGGGCAGGATAATCGCAATGTGTGGTGACTTTGACGCATCGGCAGAAGCGGGTTGTTCTGCCGCAGTGCTGGTGGTCGACAGCGCGACACTATAGAATATGGCAATTACATATTGGAACAAAGCATGAATGCGCATAGCAGCACCGAAGGGAATGGAGTGGGGACATTATATGTGGTCGCCACGCCGATTGGAAATTTACAAGACATGACGGCCCGCGCGGTGTCTGTTTTAGGTCGGGTACCGGTGGTCGCGGCAGAAGATACTCGGGTCTCTGGCGGCTTGCTGCGTCATCTGGGGATACGTCCCCGTCTGATTGCCTCGCATGAACATAACGAGCATGCCGCAGCCGAGAAAATCGTCTCTATCCTGCGCAATGGTGAAGATGTGGCGGTGATTTCCGATGCCGGCACGCCAGGTGTGTCAGACCCCGGTGCGGTGGTGGTCAAGGCGGTACTGGACGCCGGCCTGACGGTAGTGCCGTTGCCCGGTCCGTCAGCAGCCATTGCGGCCGTATCGGCCAGCGGGTTTCAGGAAAACAGCTTCCGTTTTGTCGGGTTTCTGCCGCCCAAGCACGGCGCCCGGACGGCTGCCATTACCCTGCTGAAAGAAGACCCGGCGCTACAGATCATCTATGAAGCACCCCACCGGATTCTGGATTGCATTACCGACTTGCGTGACGTACTGGGCACAGAACGGGAGGTGGTCATTTGTCGCGAACTGACCAAAACCTTCGAAACCATCCGCCGGTTGCCGCTGGGTGACGCGGTGGAATGGGTGGCGGGGGACAGCAACCAGCAACGCGGCGAATTTGTGCTGGTGCTGGCCGGCTATAAAGCGCCAGAAAAAACCGATGACGGCCTGCCGGAAGACGCCGAACGCATGCTGGGTATCCTGCTGGAAGAGCTGCCGGTGAAACAGGCCGTAGGGCTGGTGATGAAAATCACCGGTTTGCCAAGAAATGCCCTGTATCAGCGGGCACTGGCCCTGAAGGAGCAGGACTGATGTCACTGGCGGTGTTATATAGCCGGGCGTTGAACGGGCTGGCAGCACCACTGGTGACGGTGGAAGTGCATCTGGCCAATGGATTACCCTCGTTTGCCTTGGTCGGCCTGCCGGAAGCAGAGGTCAAGGAAAGCCGCGACCGGGTACGTGCCGCCCTGCAAACCGCCGGGTTTGAATTACCGCCCAGACGCATCACCGTGAACCTGGCACCGGCCGATCTGCCCAAAGAATCGGGCCGGTTTGATTTGGCCATTGCCATCGGCATTCTGGTGGCCAGCGGGCAGTTGAAAGTCAGCCGGCTGGAGCAATACGAATTTGCCGGAGAACTGGCGTTGACCGGCGCGCTAAGGCCCATTCGTGGCGCACTGGCGATGTCGCTGGCGACACACCAGGCGGAGCGCCAGTTTATCCTGCCAACCGAAAATGCCGCCGAGGCCGCGCTGGTACAAGATGCCCGGATACTGCCTGCGGATAATCTGCTGGCTGTATGCGCGCATCTGGCCGAGCTGGAAAAACTGGTCCCCTATCAAGGTACCCCAGCGACTGTTGAGCAATCGTACCTGGACCTGATGGATATCAAAGGCCAGGGGCAGGCCAAGCGTGCGCTGGAAATTGCCGCCGCTGGCCAGCACTCGCTCTTGTTTGTCGGCCCGCCGGGTACGGGCAAATCCATGTTGGCCCAGCGCTTGCCGGGCCTGTTGCCGCCGATGAGGGATGAAGAAGCGCTGGAGTCCGCCATGGTGCAATCACTCGGCTCAGGCGGCTGGCGCAGTCAGGCATGGAAGCAGCGGCCCTATCGTAACCCGCATCACACGGCCAGCGGTGTTGCGCTGGTAGGTGGCGGGAGCGACCCGAGGCCCGGAGAAATCAGCCTCGCCCATCATGGCGTGCTGTTTCTGGATGAACTCCCCGAGTTTGACCGTAAAGTGCTGGAAGTGCTGCGAGAGCCGCTGGAAGCCGGCAAGATCACCATCTCCCGCGCTGCACGCCAAGCCGATTTTCCGGCACGCTTCCAGCTGATTGCGGCCATGAACCCGTGTCCATGCGGCTATTTTGGCCATCCATCGGCGCAATGTCGCTGCACGCCAGATCAGGTCAGCCGCTACCGGGGCAAATTGTCCGGTCCGTTTCTGGACCGTATCGACCTGATGATGGAAGTGCCCAGCGTCCCGCCCGAGCAACTGGCTAGCATGCCGCATGGGGAGCGTTCCGACACGGTACGACAGCGGGTCATCCAGGCGTTTGAGGTACAACAACAGCGCCAATCCAAACCCAATAGCCGCTTATCCGCCCCGGACATCGAGCAGTACTGCCAGCCGGACGAGGCTGGGCAAGCCTTGCTGACCCAGGCTACCCGCAGCCTGAACTTGTCTGCCCGTGCCTACCACCGCATCCTCAAGGTCGCCCGAACCATTGCAGATCTGGCCTGTCGGCCATCTGTAACTGCAGCGGATGTTGCCGAAGCTATCCAGTTTAGGCGGGGGTTGTAGACTTCATGGGCACAGCTGCGCAGTCCGGTAAAAATCTGCATTTCTCTCGTGATTAGGCGTACATTGTGGAGGCTGTTCCCCTTCGTCAATCCACAAGGAGTGTCACATCATGAAAGCACGTCTCACGCTGGTTTCGCTGGTGTTGTTCGGGTTCGGGATGCACGCCATGGCGGCCAATCCTCCGCAGGTGATTAAAGTATTGTTGACGGATACCTCTATCAAGCTGGATGCCCAGACGGTTAAGCCCGGCAAGGTGATGTTTGATGTGATCAATAGCACTGACAGCAAGATGCCGCATGAAATGGTGGTCTTGCATACAGATCAGGATGACAGCAAGCTGCCTGTCAAAGGTGCACGGGTGGAGGAGGGCAAGTTCAAGAACATGGGTGAAGCCCATGACATGAAACCCGGAGTCGAGAAAAAACTGGCCATGAAACTGAAAGCCGGTCACTATGACTTGATCTGCAATATCCCCGGCCACTATGCGATGGGGATGCACACGTCGCTACAAGTGGTGCCATGAGGCAGCCAAGGAAGCAGCACGCGGATGGATAATGGACGCTTAGTGATCGACTGGCCGAAGACGGAATGGTCTTCGGCTGCCCGTGGCTGTGGCCGATAACCAGTCAGAAAATCTTGTTCCTGAACGCATAATTGATCAATTCTGCATTGGATTTCATGTCCATCTTGGTCAGGATGCGTTTACGGTAGGTGCTGATGGTGCTGGGGCTGCGATTGAGCTTGTCAGAGATTTTCTTGATCGGGTAGCCGGAAACAATCAGGCTGAATACATTGAATTCCCTTTCTGACAGATGCTCGTGCGGCTTTTTGGTGCGTTTGCCGGAAAGGTCAGACACCAGCCATCCTGCCAGGTTTTGCGAAAGGTAACTGCGCCCTTTCAGCGCCGCAGCCACCGCAAACGGTAAATCCAGATGCAGGTATTTTAAATCCAGATAGGCATTGGCCCCGGCCCTGAACAACTGCTTGGCCACTTGTTCTTCCGGATGGATGCTGTAGGCAATCAGTGGCAAGGCCGGTTTCATCTGTTTGAGCTGCTCGATCAGGTGCTGACCAGTGTCAGTGTGCTGATGCAGATGCACGCAAACCAGATCCGGTTGCTGCCCTGCTTGGCCCGCCCCGACTATCAGCTCATCTGGCTCGGAAAAGCAAGTCACTTCACAGTCTGCATTGCTGTCCTTCAGTATGCCGCCCAACCCGCGGGCGATGACGCTGATGTCGTCATAAATCCAGTACTTCATCTACTACTCACTCACAATAGAAATTAGCGGGAGATAGCCGCTACAGCCATCATGCCTTGCTGGTGTGGCATGGTTTTATATGGCAATCAGATAATATGCCAATTCATTTTCTGCATTTCTTGTGAATGCATTTACATTAAAAGTAGGACATGAAAAAGGGATTTGCAAGGAATAGTTTTTGAAAAAATTATTCTGCATCAATAATTTGTGTGTGCTGATGATGAGTAAGCCGTATGTAGATTTTCATCTACATACGGGTAAATTAATTCTACGAAAAACAGAATTTTTACTATTTATTTATGATGTTTTTTGACTTATAAAACAATTGAGTGATAAATGATTGTTTTGTTTAGTTTTTATTCTTGTTTGTTTATGAAAGACGAAATGATCAAATAAGTGATTGAAAGGCGCTAAGTCCTTTCCCTGAATAAGCGAATGACAAGATGACGCTGGATAATGGCAAGATACAATCTACCGGATTTTTGTCCCAGGTCAGGCCCAAGGTGCTGGCGGTGGATGATATGGAATCCAACCTGAAATTGCTCACGCATATTCTACTGCGGGACTATGACGTGTATACCGCAGTGTCTGGGCAGGATGCATTAGCATTGATCAATGAAGTCAATTTCGACATTATCCTGCTGGATATCATCATGCCGGAAATGGATGGATTTGAAATTCTGAAAAGAATTCGCCTGAATAAACAGCATCAGGATGTACCTGTTATTTTCCTTACAGCGAATAGCAATGCTGAAAATGAGCGAATTGGACTGGATATGGGGGCGAGTGATTATATCCTCAAACCTTTTAATGCCAATATTGTCAAGTTAAGAATAAGAAATAACATTAATCGCAATAGTCTGAAAAAATACCTTGAACTGTCGCTGGCATCCGCCGACCAAGGTATCTGGGAGTGGTCACTGACGGATGACCAGGTGTTTTTCAACCAGCTGGCAGGGCTGGATATCATGAGAAATCATGATGACAGCCTGTTTATTACCCATTGGGAAAATATCTGCCATCCTGAGGATGTGACCCCGCTTTATCTAGCCGCCCAGAAAGTGACTGCCGGTGAATCCGGCTTGATCGATATGGACGTGCGAATACTGGACAGTGACGGTAATTGGGTCTGGTGCAATATCTATGGCAAATCCGTGTATAACACCGTGACGACATCCCGGTATATCCAAGGGATTTATCGCAATATCAATCACCGAAAAATTGCCGAAACAGCATTAAGGGAAAGCGAAGAGCGTCTGGGTTTTGTGATGGAGGCGACCGGTGAAGGAGTATGGGACTGGGATATCCGGCAGTCGCTGGTCATGCATAACAAAGCCTGGTGCCGCATTCTCGGTCTTGAAGACGGTTATCTGTTTCATCATGTGGACATCTTCAAAGACCTGATTCATCCGGACGACAAAGACCGTGTGCTGCAAAAAATTTCTCACTGCCTGGAAGGGAATGGGGACTATCAGTCCGAGCACCGGATGCGGCATGCCAGTGGCCGATATCTGTGGGTAATTGACCGTGGACGGGTGGTCAAGCGAACGGAGACCGGTGCCCCGCTACGGATGATCGGCAGCTTGCTGAACAACACCGACAATAAAGAGCGTGAAGACAAGATTGCCAATCTGGCTTATTTTGACCAATTGACCAATTTGCCCAACAGGAGGCTTATGTTGTCCTTTATCCAGAAAGCGATCCATGATCTGGCAACCATAAGCAAGCACTGTGCTGTCATGTTCGTGGATATTGATAACTTCAAGACGCTCAATGACACACTGGGGCACCGGTCCGGTGACTTGCTGCTGTCTGAAATTGCCAATCGCATCAATCAGGTACTGGAATATGCAGGATGCCAGGCCTCCCGCTTTGGGGGGGACGAGTTTGTCATCTTGCTGGACAATCTGTCTGCGAATAAGGAAGAGGCGCAGGCAAGTGCCCTCAGTATTGCCCGGCAATTGCAGCGGGTACTGAATGAAAAGTACCACCTCATGACCCATGAGTACTCAATTACCCCCAGCATTGGCATCACCTTGTTCAACCAGAGCCATCTGACGGTCGAGCAAGTCCTCAGCGAGGCAGATACTGCCATGTATCATTCCAAAATCAGCGGAAAGAACCGGATTACCTTCTTTGAGCACGAGATGTCGTGCGAGCAGGGGACAACGGCCTGAGAGGCTGCAGGGCATACCGGAGGGCATGCCCTGCAGCGTGCCTTAACCCACATTGACCGGGACAAACAGAACCTCTTCGCCCCGTTTGATTTGCAAGGCCAGATGGCCTTTACGCTTGTCCATTTCGGCTTTCAGGTCATCGACAGAAGCCGTTTTCACCCCGTTGACGGACAGGATGATGTCCCCGGGGGTGATCCCGGCTCTGGCGGCGGGGCCATTGGTCACATCTTCTACTACCAGCCCATCACGCGTACCGGCTTCTTTGGACTCTTGTGGCGACAGCGGCCGCAACATGAGCCCAAGCTTCAGCTTGCTAGTCGGTGCGGCCTCTGCTGCAGCTGTCTGGGTTTTCAGTTCACCGACTTTCAGTGTCAACTGCTTTTCTTTGCCCTGATGCCAGACGCTCAGCGTGGCGCTGCTGTTAGGTGCGGTTCCCGCCACCAGGACCGGCAGCTGCTCGGACTGGTCGATCTTGCTGCCATTGAACTTCAGAATGATGTCACCCGCTTCCAGTCCGGCACGCTCAGCCGGACTGTCTTTTTCGACAGACCGGACCAGTGCGCCTTCAGGGGCTGGCAAGCCAAACGACTTGGCCAGTTCTTGCGTCACCGGCTGGATGGTGACGCCCAATTTGCCCCGACTGACTTTACCGGTATTCACCAGTTGCTGCTCCACCTTCATGGCCACATCAATCGGGATGGCAAACGACAAGCCCTGGTAACCGCCGCTTCGGCTGTAGATCTGCGAGTTGATGCCGATCACTTCGCCGTTGAGGTTAAATAGTGGCCCACCCGAGTTACCCGGGTTGATGGCTACATCGGTTTGCAGGAAGGGAACGTACCCTTCATCCGGCAACGATCTGGATTTGGCCGACACAATGCCCGCCGTCACGCTGTTCTCGAACCCGAAAGGCGCGCCAATGGCGGCTACCCATTCGCCGGTCCGGACATTGGCGGTATCTCCGAGCTTGACGGTTGGCAGATGGGTGGCCGGAATCTTGAGCACAGCCACATCCGACAGTTTGTCGACCCCCAGCACTTTGGCCTTGAACTCCCGTTTGTCCGTCAGTTTGACGATCACTTCATCTGCATCCGCCACCACATGGGCATTGGTCAGGACGATGCCGTTGTCTTTGACGATAAATCCAGAGCCCAGGCCATGTACCGGTGTGCGCTGCTCCGGAGACGGTAGCTGGAAGCGCTTGAAGAGCTCGCCAAACGGGTCGCCATCGGCAAACGGATTATTGTCTGTATCCGATGCTTTGACCGTACCGGATACGCTGACGTTAACAACGGCCGGCCCTTGCTCTGCAACGATTTTGGTGAAGTCCGGCAGCAGCATGCTGGCCGCGTTATGGAGTGACGCAACGGACGTGGTAACCGTGGTTTGTGCAGGCAGGGCATTGGCCTGTGAACTGGCATGAAAGAGATACCCCGCGCCGGCACCGGCAGCGACCAGAACCAGACCGCCTAACCACGTTTTAGATGTAGGGCGTGTGTCTTTTTCCATGATGTGCACCTTCCTCCAAATGAACTGCCCCGGCATGGCCGGGCATATGGCAACACGATGATTCAGGTAGGTTTTGAGTTGCCAAAGGATAAAAAGTTCAGTGCATGGAGAGGGTGGCTCGCCGGGGTGGTAACGGTGGCGTACCGCATGCGCCCCCGGGCATTTGTGGCCCTTGCCGCTCATGCCTCCTTCATCAGAGAGGCGAGTTCGACAGCCGATTTGACCCCCATCTTGTCCAGAATGCGGGCCCGGTGTACTTCGACGGTTTTCATGCTGATATTGAGTTCGTCGGCAATGATCTTGTTGAGTTTTCCGGCCAGGATCAGGTGCATGACTTCGGTTTCGCGCTGGGTCAGGCTGGCCAGTCGTTCACTGATCTGGTGCTGCATGACCCATTGCTGGCGCAGGGTCTGATCCTGCATCAGGGCTTTTTCGACCAGATCGACCAGCTGGTTGTCGTTAAACGGTTTCTCGATAAAGTCCATGGCCCCTTGCTTGAGCGCTTGCACGGCCATGGGCACGTCTCCGTGACCGGTGAGGAAAATCACCGGCGGGCAATAAGCTTGTGCTTTTAGCTGGGTAAACAGTTGCTGGCCGCTGAGGCCGGGCATGCGTAAATCCAGCAGCAGGCAACCAAAACGGGTCGGGTCAGCATCAGCCAGCAGTAACTCTGCCGATGCAAAGGTCAGGACCTGATGTCCGCGGCTGGCAAACAGCCAGGACAGCGCATCCCGAATGGCGTCATCATCGTCCACAATGGCGATCTGACGTGTCTGTGTCGTGCTCATCTCTTGTTCTCCACGGTTTTCTCGTATTACCCCCTGATCTAATGGATGTTGTGGGGGGCTGACCGTTATGTCTTGATGCTGTGGCAAGTCTCTGCTGGGGATTATACGGTGACGCGCTCCTTATGCGTGTGGTCCGGTGTCAGTGCCGGCATCGACCGGCAAAACGAAAATGAACTGGCAGCCGCCTTCGGGGTTGTCTTCCACCCAGAGCCGGCCATGATGGTACTCAATAATGCTGCGACAGATGTTCAGCCCCATGCCCAGTCCGTGCTGTTTGGTGGTGTAAAAAGGCTTGAAGAGCTGCTCCTTCTGCATTTGGTTCAGGCCGCAGCCACGATCAATGATCCGGCATTCGACCATGCCGTCCTGTTCATGGACATCCAGCGTCATCGAGCGGATTTCCCGAGGGGTGTCCGTCATGGCATCGACCGCATTGCGCACCAGATTGAACAAGACCTGTTCGATCATGACACGGTCGACGGGAATGTCCGGCAAGGGGTGTTGCTGGCGCTTGATGCGTACACCGGCGTGTCGCAGTTCTACATCCAGCAAGGCCAGCACGTTGTCTATCAGGGTATCGAGCTGACAAGGGCGCAGGTTGGGTTCTTTCCGCTGCACAAAGTCACGGATGCCGCGGATGATATGTCCCGCACGCTGAGCCTGTTCGCCGGTTTTCTCGATGGCCTGACGGATCAGGTCGAGATTGGGGGCGGGTTGCGCAAGCAGGTTCAGGCAGCCGGTACTGTAGCTGGAAATGGCCGCGAGCGGCTGGTTTAGCTCATGCGCCAGACTGGAGGCCATTTCCCCCATGCTGATCAGGCGGGAAGAATGCTGCAACCGCTCGGCATGCTGACGTTCCCGCTCGCTGGCCAGGCGGGTATCGGTGATGTCCGTCGCGATTTCCAGCCAGACGGCCCGGCCATCCACCCAGATGGTCTGGCGCCGCTGGATGTGATACCAGCGCTGATTGATCGCATCCCAAAATTCGCCTTCCTGTGTTTCCTGATGTTGCCCCTGTGCCGGTAGCAAGGGGATGACGCACAGCGGGGTCTCGCTTTCTGTCAACAGGAAGCGGGTACGGAAATTGTGGTTGGTAAACAGCAGCTGGCGGGACTCGGTATCCACCACGCTGACGGCGGTATCCAGTCCGTTCAGCACCGTCACAAAGCGCTCCTGGGAGGCACTCAGCGCCTCACGCTCCCGTTTGAGTTCGGTGATGTCATACAGGGAGCCCATCCACCCGGTCTGCTTACCCTGACCGTCAATCAGCGGTGAGTAATACACCCGTACATCAAAGCGTTCACCATTCTTGCGCATGAAGCGCAGGGTGTAGCCGGTTTTGGACGGATTCTGATGTACCAGCACATCCTTGTATACGGCCCGGCAGGCTTCGTCTTCTTCCGGCGGCCAGTAAGGCATCGGTGCATGATGCCCGATCAGTTCCTCGGCCGGCATGCCTACCATGTTGCAAAACGCGCGGTTGACATAGATGATGTTGCCGTTCATGTCCATGGCGCGCATGCCGCTGACCATGGAGTCTTCCATGGCACGGCGCATGCCCATTTCCTGGCGCAAGGCCAGCTCGGCCTCGCGGCGCTGCTGCATATGACGCTTTAGTGTCCATAACGACCACAGCATGATCATGGCCAGCGCACTGACCACAATCAGCAAGGTATTTTGCAGTTGCGGCGTGCTGGTCTGATAGCTGGTGGCCCGCAGGCGGATGCCATCGCCAAACGGTTCCAGTTCCAGATCGTGGGTAATGTCTGATGGCGGCAGGGACTGGTCAAACCGGGCGGCCAATAGCTTGCCGGAGATGGTTTCGATACTGATCTGGTGCTTGCGGGCAATCCACCACGGTACGTGCTGCTTGAGGATGGTCTTCAGCGAGAACGCCGCTATCATGGTACCGGCTGGTTTGGTGCCCTGGTAGGCCGGGATGACCAGAAAGATCAGGGCATCCTGATTGGCCTGGACCAGCGGCGGGCTGTAGACCGGGCGTGCCATCAACCGGGCGCGGCGCAAACCTTCCTGAACCTCCGGTGTCTGCAACCAGCCATTTTGCAACCTGTGACTGGAAGGAGGAGAGGACCAGACCGCATGATGTGCTCTGTCCAGCCAGATAATGCCAGTCAGTTCAGGATTATCATTCTGGAGAAACTGGCTGCGTGCCAGAAACACTGGCTGGGAGATATATTCGCTTACGGTGGCTTTGGTCAGGTCCGCCAACTGGTTTTGTTGCCCTTGCACTTGCAGGCGCAAGGCTTGCTCCTGCCACAGCACATCTTCGATCAGGCTTTCCTGCCGGCTACGGTATTCGTTCAGGCGAAACAGCACCACAAAGCCGATTACGGCTGCCAGAAACAGCAAAATGACCATGTTGGGCATGGCCCACAGCCAGCGGGTATGGAATCGCCAGGGTCTGACGCGCATGTCGGGTTCTCTAGGTGTGAATCAGTATCATGATGGTAACCCCATCATCATCTTACCTTGATGCAAAATGCAAGGGTTGGCTATTGCGGTTTTCCCTGATAAAGATTTCCCCAATAGGCGTGCATGATGGCTTCCGGTAAAAAGTGATCATGCAAGGCAAAAACTGGTCTGGCACCTGCAAGTCTTTGCAATACAACGAGAAGTCGGCGATCTGGATCGTGAACGACTTTTGACGCCAAAGGTAAACCTTGGTAGTTACTTTAAAGGAAAACAGAGATGAAGACCTCCTGGACATTGAAAGCATTATTGGTTGCGGGTGCAGTATTTGGCGGCCTGACCGCCATGGCAGACCCGATCGTGATTAAATTCAGTCATGTGGTGGCGATCGATACGCCCAAAGGGCAGGCCGCGGAATACTTCAAGAAGCAAGTGGAGTCACGCAGCAAAGGCCGCATCAAGGTTGAGGTGTATCCTAACAGCCAGCTGTTCAAGGACAAGGAGGAGCTCGAAGCATTGCAGCTGGGATCGGTGCAGATGCTGGCCCCTAGCCTGGCCAAATTTGGCCCATTGGGCGTGAAAGAGTTCGAAGTCTTCGACCTGCCGTTCCTGTTTGACAACTACGATGAAGTCCATAAAGTAACCCAGGGTCCTATCGGGCAGAGCATGCTAAAGAAACTGGAAGCCAAAGGCATTACCGGTCTGGCCTTCTGGGACAACGGCCTGAAACAGATGAGCGCCAACAAGCCGTTGCATACCGTTGCCGATTATAAGGGCCTGAAAATGCGTATCCAGGCATCCAAGGTGCTGGATGCCGAGATGCGTGCCCTGGGTGCCAACCCCCAGGTGATGGCGTTCTCCGAGGTGTATCAGGCGCTGCAGACCGGCGTGGTGGACGGCACGGAAAACCCGATGTCCAACTTTTATACCCAGAAAATGCATGAGGTGCAAAAACACCTGACACTGACCAACCACGGTTATCTGGGCTATGCGCTGATCATCAACAAAAAGTTTTATGATGGCCTGCCGTCCGACCTGAAGAGCATTGTGGATGTGTCCGTGAAACAGGCAACCGACTTTGGCAACAAGATTGCCAAGGAAGAGAACGACAAGGCTTTGGCGGCCGTCAAGGCCTCCGGTAAAACTACCGTGTATGTGCCAACAGCGGCAGAGCGCAACGAAATGAAGAAAGCGCTTGTCAAAGTTCACAGCCAGATGGATGACCGGGTTGGTCTGGATCTGGTCAAGCAGATTTACAAAGAAACCGGGTTTGATCCTGCCAAGCTGTAAGCCGGTACATCCCGTTAAAAAAGGGCAACCCTCAAATGAGGGTTGCCCTTTTTCTTTGGCGGCTGTTACAGCGCAGGGCTTTGCGGCAGGTTCGGCAGATTAGGCGGAATAATCACGCATTCTGCCAGGGCCTCGGCCTCGGTCATATTGCGGATCGACTCGAAGAACATTTCGCAAGCCTGCAGCACCTGGGTTTTCATCCAGGTAGTCTCGCATTGGCTCAACGTCTGGGTAGGGTCGCTGGCCGGTGCCTGCCCCATTTGTGCCTGCCAGCAGGCGGCGGTCAGGTCTTGCTCCATGACGGTAAACCCGGCGGCATTGGCCTTGTTCATGTCGCCACCGTAATTTTTGGGATCAGATGCATACCAGATATAGCTTGGATGATTGCTGCCCAGCACCGGAATGGCCGGCTGTCCCTGTGTGACCGGAATGCTGCCCAGCTGCAAGACATCCAGCGAAGGGAGTTTGTACTGGTTTACTACCCAGTCGCGTGCCGGTGCGCCAAAAGCGACCATTGGCTTGCCTGCCTGGACTGAGGGCGGATTGGCCGTCCAGGTGCCCAGCAGACTCTGGATGTAAGGCGTAAAGTAACTATAAATACCAGTGAATGAGCTGCCCGCGTTGGAGGGGGCGGCAATCGGGGCGATATCCACGATGGTCTGGTAAGCGTCCGTTTGTGTTTTTTGTACTCCGTTGGCCACCAGCAGATCGGCCCAGCGATTGGTGGTCGGGTTGTTCAGGTAGTCCTGCGTCTTGAACATGACGGATTCAGGCGGGAAGTGCAGCAGCTCTACCGTTGGATGGTTCTGCATGGCCAGGCCCAGCGGCAGGAAAAAGTACCAGTCACTTTGCCATAAGCCGGCTTGCTTGATGTTGTTGGCGCCTGCGTAACCGAGATCACCTGCGGCAAGAAAGTTCTGTATCGCTTGTCCGTAATTGTCATCAACGCCGGTCAGATTGGCGTACACCTCGGTGCCCTCCTGCGTGACGTTTACGGTGGCGGACGGGTAGCCATCCCGAACGACACTTTGCTGCAGGTAATGGGCCACGGTATCCGTCAGGGTGGGGGCCGGTGTCGGGCATTCGGTCTGACAGTTAGGATAGGAGAAGAGCGCCGTCACCCGGTCTGCAGACCCAAGGTCGACCTTGAGTGTACTGGCTGCTGCCGTGTGAGCGTGCAATGCAAAGGCTGATACCAGCGACAGTGATACGATCCCGTATGACTTCATGCAGAACTCCTTCTGGAATGGATAATCAGTCAGCAAACATGCCGAGGTTGCTCATCATGGCATGATGTCAAATGATTATCCAGTATGCATCATGCATTTTCCAGTTTGGAGAGCGAGACCAGCGCTTCTTCCAGCGCCATGGCCAGATCGTTGACCATGTCTTCCTCTACCTGGTTGTTGGCCGCGCCGATTTCCAGCGCTGAAGCGGTCTGGTGCAACCGGTCTGCACCAATGGAACGTCCGACCGACCTCAGCGAGTGAGCGAGGCGGTGGACTTCCTTCAGGTTGTTGTCGGCAAAGGCAAGTCGCAGGTCGCTGGCGGTATTGCTATGGTGGTGATTGAACTTCTTGAGGATATTCAGATAGCGGTCCGGCTTGAGGCCCACGGTTTTCTGTCCTTTGAGCAGGTCAATGCCCGGCAGGATTGGTAACTGGAACGATGCATCACCCGTCAGTACGATATCTGCGGGGGCCGTATCGGACGCCCGGGCGGGGCGGTCACTCAGGTGCTTGGCCATGATGCTGTAAAGCTGGGCTGGCAGAAACGGTTTGCTCAGTACATCATCCATGCCGGAGTCTGCCAGGACGTCCTGGGCTTCTTGCAGTGAATGGGCGGTCAGCGCAATGATGGGCAGGGAAAGGTCGCCCGACTTCCGGATATATTGTGCCGCCGTGATGCCATCCATGACGGGCATGTGGATATCCATCAGCACCATGTCGTAGGTGGTATTTTTTACCTTGTGCAATGCTTCGGTACCATTGCTGGCGGTATCGACATAGGCACCGACAGCATGCAGCAATTCTTCGGCAATCTGGCTGTTGATCGGGTCGTCTTCCACCACCAGCACGCGGCGCTTGTAGAGGTGACGATATTCATCGCTGATCGTGCCAGAAAATGCGCTTTGCTTGTCGGCTAGTCGTCGGCCTGTGAACTGTTCTTGTACCAGCGACGAGCACAGGGCGACATACAGCCGGCCCGGCAGTAGCGGCGTACTCAGAACCCGCACGTGCTGTTGCTGGATGTCTGGGAGCTCCAGATCGACCGAGGTGCTGAACGGAGCGGCCAGCAACAGGACCGGCAGCGGTGAGCCATTTGCTTGCTGCAAGTGGCTCAGTTGCCGGAGTTCAGTGGTGCTCCGGTTATCCAGATCCGCAATCAGGATATCCGCGTTCAGATGCCCGGCATCAATCTGTTCCAGCGTATCGTGCAAGGTATTGTTTAGTATGACCTGTATGCCGAACTGGCCGAGATATTTGGTCAGGTTGTACTGCAGTTCGGCCTGCTGGAAGGTCAGGATGGCGGTTTTCCCCGTCAGGGCTGCCTGCCGGTTGGCCGGAATGGCCGAGGATTCCGCATCGAGTTCCGGTAGTCCGGCACGCACGGTAAAGTAGAAGGTACTGCCTTCTCCTTCTTTGCTTTCTACCCAGATGCGGCCACCCATGGCGTTCACGATCTGGCGGCAGATGGCCAGTCCAAGGCCAGTGCCGCCATAGTGGCGTGTGATTGACTCGTCTACCTGGGTAAATGGCTGGAAGAGGGCATTCACCCGGGCGGCGGGAATGCCGATGCCGGTATCCGTCACCCGGAACAACAGTTCAATCTCCTGTGCATCTGTGCTGACCGGGTTGACGCGCAGGGTTATATTGCCGCTGGCGGTAAACTTGGTGGCGTTACTGAGCAGGTTCAGCAGGACCTGTTCCAGCTTGAGCTTGTCGCCCACCAGTTGCACCGGCACTTCCGGTGATACCTCGATGAACAAATCCAGCCCTTTTTCGTTGGCTTTGAGCGCAATCTGGTCGCAGATACGCCCAAGGCTGTCTTCCAGCCGGAATATCCGTGCTTCCAGTTGCAGTTTGCCGGCATCGGATTTGGAGAAATCCAGAATGTCATTGATCAGGCTGAGCAGGATGTCAGAAGAAGCCCTGATTTTGGTCAGGTAATCTTTCTGGCGGGTATCCGAGGCTTTTTGCAGTGCCAGTTCCGACAGCCCGATAATGGCGTTCATCGGCGTGCGTATCTCGTGGCTCATTCTGGCCAGAAAACCGGACTTGGCCTGCGTAGCGAGTTCTGCGTCCAGAATCGCTTGCTGCAATTTGCGGCTCCAGTTCATCACCAGATGGTAGCCAAGATAGGTCAGGGCAAAAAACAGGATGCCCAGCACCAGATACACGGCTGTCGACATGGCTTCTAGCAGATGCTGGTCTTCCAGCAAGTGTTGTAAGGTTTCCCTGCCGGTATCGTGAATGATGTTGCGACTGAGCCGTACAGACAGGGCTATGAACAGGTAGACACCACCCAGCAGCATGATGACGGACAAGATGACAGCCTGCTGGCTTTTGATCTTGGTATATTGATTGGCGGGGAACTCCCGGTCTCGCCACTGGCAGACCCGCTGGCTGAACAGGGCCAGGATGGGGGCGCTGACCAGCAGGGATTGCACCACATAACCTACCCACCAGCCTTGCCAGAGGTCAAATGTTGCTTGGGGGGGCAGGTGTCCGGTATAGCTCCAGATAAAGGTCCCGACGCTGCTGAGTACCCCGCCCAGAAACAGCAGGATGGTGTACGACAGCAAGGTGTCCAGGCTACGCAAATGCAGGGACGCCGAGGTCGCCCGGTAACCCACGACAAAAACGGCAAATGCCAGCGGGTCTGACAGGGCGAAAATGGCGGCCCAGCCCGGCGCCATATGGAAATAGATCGACAGGCAGAATGTTGCCAGGTAGGCTGGTATGGCCCCCCACCAGAAACCGAACCACAGCGCCAGCAGCGAGCAGATGGTCAGCGGCGGATAAATGGACAGCAGCAGATTGGCCCCGCCAAAGTGCACCGGAATCCCGTACCAGTTGTAGTGCACCGAGGCCAGCCCGAGGGCGATGCTCAAGACGGTACACAAGACCCAAATGGCCAGGAAGCGGACGCTCGCACGGGCGTGTTGCATGTCTTTCCATGACACGTGCCGGTAATACGCCCCCGAAGCTTCATCTGCCGCAATAAATACCATGATGCTATAGCCTGTGTTTAAGAATACGGGTGAATCAATATGTGAGTCTGTCGTGCCAGATCGTACAAAGGTGGGGGCCTGTGACATCTGTCATCACGGATATCGGCCATTGCCGGATGACCCGTATTATGAAATTGCCATTTAAATTCTAGATGCTTATTTTCAATTTTCAAGGAAACCTTTCACCGGTTTTTCTCTGCACCAAGGCCTGTTTCTAAAAGGAAATACGGGGTTTCCCCAACAGGATTTCCCCAATAGTCCTGGCCTGCGTCTTTCCGCACAATCCCATCATGCACAAAACAGCATGGTACCGGATGTCTGTCTGACCCATGCCGTTACGTGCCTTGACGTCAGATTTCGGGCTGGACACTTTCAACGTGGGGGCCAGTCCGGGAGTTAGAGTCCCGCTCAGGCGGGCTCCTTTTTCCTCATGGTCTGGTGTGTTCAAGAAAACCTATTAGAGGAGGCAGTCATGAAATGGCTAGATAAGCTGGAAGAAACATTCATTGCGTTTCTGATGGCTGGTGCAACCGCGATCATTTTTATGGCGGTGCTGCAACGATTTCTGTCAGGTGTGGCCTGGATGGGCATCCAGGACTACTTTATTCAGCTTGACGTAAGCTGGGCGCAGGAGCTTTGCATCATCATGTTCGTATGGATGGCCAAGTTTGGCGCAGCCTATGGCGTGCGCACTGGCATTCATGTAGGGGTTGATGTACTGATCAACCGCCTGTCTGACAAAAACCGCAAGAAATTTGTCCTGTTGGGACTTGGGGCTGGGGCTCTGTTTACCAGCATCATTGCGACCATGGGGGCCGAACTGGTCTTTCATGTGCGTGAAAGCGGTTCAACCACCGAAGTGCTCGAATGGCCACAGTGGATTATTTATCTGGCCATTCCGCTGGGCTCTTCCCTGATGTGTTTCCGATTCTTGCAAGTGCTGGTGAGTTTCATCAAGACCGGTGAGTTGCCAAAACATGACCACGGCCATGTAGAGGGAATGGAAGACATTTTGGATGAAGCGAATCTGGTCCCGCAAGACATGAAGCACGGCAAGCAAGGAGACCAAGCATGAGTGCGCTGATTATTCTCACTATCCTGATCATCCTGATGTTGACCGGGATGCCGGTCTCGATCTCACTCGGGTTGACGGTATTAACATTTTTCTTCAGTTTCTCGAATGACCCCATGACAGTGGTTGCCCAAAAACTGTTTACCGGTATCGAGAAATTCGAAATCATGGCCATTCCTTTCTTTATTCTTGCGGGTAACTTCCTGACACATGGGGGGGTGGCCAAAAGAATGATCAACTTTGCAACGTCACTCGTAGGACATTGGCACGGAGGCCTGGGGTTGGCGGGCGTGATGGCATGCGCCTTGTTTGCTGCCGTTTCCGGCTCCAGTCCGGCCACCGTGGTTGCCATTGGCGGATTGATTCTGCCTGCCATGGTCAAGCAGGGCTTTCCCAAAGGATTTGGTGCTGGCGTGATTACCACGAGCGGGGCGTTGGGTATTCTGATTCCTCCTTCCATCGTGATGGTTATGTACTCGGTAGCCACCAATACATCGGTTGGCAAGTTATTCATGGCTGGCGTGATTCCGGGTCTGATGCTGGCGCTGTTTTTGGGGCTAACCACCTGGAATCTGGCCCGCAAACATGATTACCCGCGCATGCCGAAGGCAACCTGGGCAGAGCGTGGCAAAGCCTTGCGTGAGAGCTTCTGGGGATTGTCACTGATCGTGATCGTGCTAGGTGGTATTTACAGCGGCAAATTCACACCGACCGAAGCGGCTGCCATGAGTGCGGTATATGCTTTCTTTATCGCTGTTTTTGTCTACAAGGACATGTCGCTCAAACGGGTTCCCAAGGTATTGCTGGACTCGGCCAACATGAGTGCAATGCTGCTGTATATCATCACCAATGCTGCACTGTTCTCTTACCTGATGACCAGTGAAAACATTCCACAGGCGTTGGCAGGCTGGATGATTGGTCAGGGTTTGGGCAAGATTGCCTTCCTGCTGTTCGTCAATATCTTGCTGCTACTGGCAGGTAATGTGATGGAGCCTTCCTCCATTGTCTTGATCATGGCGCCGATCCTGTTCCCGGTGGCCATGCAATTGGGGATCGATCCGGTACACTTCGGCATTCTGATCGTGGTCAATATGGAGGTCGGCATGTGCCATCCTCCGGTTGGGCTGAACCTGTATGTGGCTTCCGGTATCACCCGCATGGGTATTTCCGAGTTGACGGTCGCCGTGTTGCCTTGGCTGCTGACCATGATCTGCTTCTTGTTGCTGGTTACGTACGTACCCCAAATTTCACTTTGGTTACCTTCGTACCTGGGGATGTAGTCAATGTTATAGCAGATGCTTTGCCATCAAGCCTCGCAGCCTTTGGGCTGCGAGGCTTGTGCTACCTGCAATACCGGTTTTTGCACGCAAACCAAAAAAGCCACGTAAAATGATTTGCAGCTAACTCAACCGCATAGACCCATCATGCCAAAACACCATCAACATGCCTTGCTGCGACTGATTGTTGCGCCGTTCGAACGCTTCATGGCGTCCTCCATGGCCAGCGGTTTCCTGCTGGTGCTGGTAACGCTGTTCGCGCTGGCCTGGGTCAACTTTCTGGATGAAGAAAGCTACCACCATCTGTGGAATACCACCATCACCCTCGGCGTAGGGCACTGGTCATTCGTGCAGACCTTGCACTTCTGGATCAACGACGGTCTCATGGCCCTGTTTTTTCTGCTGGTCGGGCTGGAAATCAAGCGCGAACTACTGGTAGGAGAGCTGGCCTCCCCGCGCAAGGCGGCACTGCCGGTGGTGGGCGCCTTGGGTGGCATGCTGGTACCGGCCCTGTTTTTTGTGTATTTCAACCAGGGGTTGCCGACCGCCTCCGGGTGGGGCGTGCCCATGGCCACGGATATTGCCTTTGCGCTGGGCGTAGTTACCCTGCTGGGGCGACGGGTGCCGTTTGGCCTGAAAGTCTTTCTTACCGCATTGGCCATTGTCGATGATCTTGGTGCCGTGCTGGTGATTGCCTTCTTCTATACCAGTCAGTTACATACCGGCATGCTGATGGCGGCGCTGGCGGTTTTGCTGGTGCTGTTCGTGGCCAACCGGCTGGGTGTGTATAGCCTGCTGTTTTACTGTTTAGGGGGCGTGTTGCTGTGGTGGTTCACCTTGCAGTCCGGTGTGCATGCCACGCTGGCCGGCGTGGCCCTTGCCATGGTGATTCCGGCGCGCCAGGCGGCATCACCCGGCATGTTTTTGAGCGAGGCCCAACGCCTGCTGGCCGATCTGGCTGAGCGGCAGCCGGACAAGCTGAAGCTCTTGAGCGATGCCAAAGCCATTGACGTGATCAAGGGGCTGGAAGAGGGCTGCGAGCTGATACAGCCACCCTTGCTGCGCATGGAGAACCACTTGCACCACGTGGTAGGCTTTCTGATCATGCCGCTGTTTGCGCTGGCCAACGCCGGCGTGGTGTTCCACGGTAGCCTGCCAGACCACCTGTTATCACCGCTGGGTGCTGGTATCGTATGCGGACTGGTGCTGGGCAAGCCGCTCGGCATTGTGCTGTTTTCGCTCCTGGCTCGCTTGTTCAAACTGGTCGAACTGCCTGCGGATGCCACCGTGTCGCAATTGATCGGCGTCGGTTGCCTGGGGGGCATCGGCTTTACCATGTCGATCTTTATCGCCGGCTTGGCCTTCCCGACACCGGCGATGCTGGAAAGTGCCAAAGCCAGTATCCTGCTGGCGTCGGTACTGGCCATTTGCATCGGGACGCTCTGGCTACTGTTGTGTAAAAGACGTGACGGATAAGCCAACCCGGCCTACCCGCATCAAATTGGGCAGACACTTTTCGTGCTTGTGGTAAAATCGACCAATTTAATCAAGTATTTGTAGCGCAACCGTGTGTCGAGCAGGTTGCCCTAAGGTTGGTCGCACATGAGCAAGAAAATCTTTATCAAAACCTTCGGTTGCCAGATGAACGAGTACGACTCGGACAAAATGGCCGACCTGCTGAATGTCTCCGAGGGCCTCTCCAAGACGGATAATCCCGAAGAGGCCGATGTCATCCTGTTCAATACCTGTTCTGTGCGTGAAAAAGCGCAGGAGAAGGTGTTTTCCGACCTGGGTCGTATCCAGCATCTGAAACAGCAGAATCCCGACCTGATCATCGGCGTAGGTGGCTGTGTGGCTTCGCAAGAGGGCGACACCATCATCAAGCGTGCACCGTATGTGGACGTGGTGTTTGGCCCGCAAACCCTGCACCGTCTGCCAGAGCTGATGAACGAACGCCGCAAGACCGGTGTCTCCCAGGTGGACATCAGCTTCCCGGAAATCGAAAAATTCGACAAGCTGCCACCGGCGCGCGTGGAAGGCGGTTCTGCCTATGTATCGATCATGGAAGGCTGCAGCAAGTACTGTACCTACTGCGTGGTGCCGTACACCCGTGGTGAAGAGGTGTCTCGTCCGTTTGACGATGTGCTGACCGAAGTCGCCAGCCTGGCGATCCAGGGCGTCAAGGAAATCACCCTGCTGGGCCAGAACGTGAACGCCTACCGTGGCAAGATGGCCGATGGCGAGATCGCCGACTTTGCCATGCTGCTGGAGTACGTGCACGATGTGCCGGGCGTAGAGCGTATTCGCTATACCACCAGCCACCCTAACGAAATTACCCAGCGTCTGATCGACTGCTACGCCAAACTGCCCAAGCTGGTGTCTTTCCTGCACCTGCCGGTTCAGGCAGGTTCGGACCGCGTGCTGTCCGGCATGAAGCGCGGCTATACGGCGCTGGAGTACAAATCCGTGGTACGCAAACTGCGCGCTGCCCGTCCGGATCTGAGCCTGTCGTCTGACTTTATCGTTGGCTTCCCGGGCGAAACCGAAGAAGATTTCGAAAAAACCATGAAACTGATCGAAGAAATCGGTTTCGACCAGAGCTTCTCGTTTGTGTACAGCGCTCGTCCGGGTACACCGGCAGCAGACCTGGCTGACGACACGCCACAGGACGTCAAGCTGGCCCGTCTGGCCCGTTTGCAAACCCGTATCAACCAGATGGCGCGCGAAATCAGCGACAGCATGGTGGGTTCGGTTCAGCGCGTCATGGTCGAAGGCATCAGTAAAAAGAACAGCGAAGAACTTTCGGCACGGACAGAAAACAACCGTATCGTGAACTTCCCGGGCAACCCGCGCCTGATCAACCAGTTCATCGACGTGCGCATTACCGCCGCCAACCCGAACACCCTGCGCGGGGAAGTGGTGGTTGCCGAGTAAACGGTGCGACCGGGTAAACCGATTGCGTCATAGACAGTTATAAGAAAGACACCTGTTGGCCATATTAGATCTGGCATTTACGCCTGTAGACAACCTGAAGCTGGCGCATCTGTGCGGTGCGCTGGATGAGAATCTGCGTCAGATAGAGAACGGCATCGGGGTGCAGATTACCCGGCGCAACGAGAAGTTTTCGGTGGAAGGTGCGCCGGACAAAACTGCCCAGACCATCGAGTTGCTGCAGGCATTGTATGCTCGTGCCGGCCGGCCGATCGAGATCGAGGAAGTCCAGCTGGGCATCATCGAGACGCTGCGGCCGGATTTGTCGGGCCCGGATGCCGCCTCTCCGGTGCTGCTGACCCGGCGTCCGGACTTGCGCGGACGTACCCCGCGTCAGGCCGAATACCTGCGTGCCATCCAGAATCACGACATTACCTTTGGCATCGGGCCAGCCGGTACCGGCAAAACCTATCTGGCCGTTGCCAGTGCCGTAGATGCACTGGAGCGCGATCAGGTCAAACGGCTGGTGCTGGTGCGTCCGGCGGTGGAGGCTGGCGAAAAGCTGGGCTTTCTGCCGGGGGATCTGGTGCAGAAAGTCGATCCGTATTTGCGCCCGCTTTACGATGCGTTGTATGACCTGATGGGCTATGATAAGGTGCAGAAATGCTTCGAGCGGCATCAGATCGAAATTGCACCGCTCGCGTTCATGCGCGGCCGTACGCTCAATCATTCGTTCATCATTCTGGACGAGGCGCAAAACACTACTCCGGAACAGATGAAAATGTTCCTGACCCGTATCGGCTTTGGCAGCAAGGCTGTCGTCACCGGTGACGTGACCCAGATTGACCTGGACCGTCGCCAGAAAAGCGGTCTGATCGAGGTCAAGTACATCCTGAACGATGTGCGTGGCATCTCGTTCCATCAGTTCCTCGCCGAGGACGTGGTACGTCATCCGCTGGTACAGCGGATCATCCAGGCGTACGATGCACACAAACTGGCATCCGGACATTAGCCGGTTGCAAAGGCACACATGAACCCCGCTCCATGGCGCTTGACCGGATTGATTGCCGTACTGCTGCTGGCGTCGCCCGCGCAGGCGGCAGAGTCGGTCGTCACACAGGAAGTCCAGCATCTGCTGACTTTTGTTGCTGCCTCCGGCTGCACGTTTGTCCGTAACGGGACATCGTATGCCGCAGACAAAGCCAGCGAGCATTTGGCCAGCAAATACACCTACATCTCTGGCAGGGTCAAACGTGCCGAAGATTTCATTACATATACGGCGTCAGCCAGCTCCATCACCGGCCAGCCCTATCTGGTGCACTGCCCCAACAAAGCAGAGCAGACCAGTCGTGCATGGCTGACCACCGAGCTGCTACGCTACCGTCAGCAAAGGAACCCATAACATGGCAAAGTCCGCACTGGAACTGACCATTCAATACCAGGTACCGCAAGCCGGCCTGCCTGGGCGTGAGTTTTTCCGCAAGATCGCCAAAGCGGCGCTGCTACCGCCGCTGGTGGCTGAAGTCACGCTGCGTATCGTCGATGAAGAAGAGGGACGTACGCTGAACCATGAGTATCGTGGCAAGGATTACGCGACCAATGTGCTGACGTTTACCTTTGACGACGACATGCCAGTCATCGAAGGTTTGCCTGTGATGGGCGACATTGTCATGTGCGCACCGGTGGTGGCCAAAGAGGCTGCCGACCAGGGCAAAACCCTGGAAGCCCATTACGCCCATCTGCTGGTGCACGGCATGTTGCATCTGCAGGGGTTCGATCATCTGGAAGATGAAGAAGCTGAGGAAATGGAAGGGCTGGAAACCCGCCTGCTGGCAGATCTTGGGTTTGCTGACCCTTACGCGGCTGAAAAAACCGGGGCCATTGACGACTGATGCTGACCGGTATCCACCACGCGGCCATTATCGTCAGCGATTACGCCGTTTCCAGGCATTTTTATACCGAACTGCTGGGGCTGGCCGTGATTGCCGAAAACTACCGGGCAGACCGGGACTCCTGGAAGCTGGATTTGCTATTGCCGGATGGCGGACAGGTCGAGCTGTTTTCGTTTCCCAATCCGCCTGCCCGTGTGTCCCGCCCGGAGGCCAGCGGTTTGCGCCATCTGGCCTTCAGTGTGGATGATCTGGATATGGCCATTGCCCGCCTGACGCATGCGGGCGTGGCTGTTGAAACCACACGGGTAGACCCCTATACCGGGGCTCGCTTCACCTTTTTTGCCGATCCGGACGGTTTGCCCCTCGAGCTTTACGAAACCATTTCCTGATCCAGCGCATCGGTGTGCAAGGTGCTGACCAGTGCCTGCGCCAGATACGGCAGGTTCTTTTCTGTTAGTCCCGCCAGATTGATGCGTCCTGCATCTGTCCCATAAATCCCGAACTCACGCCGTAACTGCTGCATCTGCGGCTTGTCAAACGGCAGCAATGAGAACATCCCTTTGTGATGGCGAATCGCCGCCAGAGCAGGGTAATCCCCCAATGCGGCAATCTGGTCGGTCAGTGCATGTCGCAACTGCCGGATGCGCAGGCGCATCTGCTCCAGTTCGTCCATCCATAGGGCGTTGAGCGCCGGGGTATGCATGATGCGTGCAGCCACGGCCGCCCCGTGGTCTGGCGGCATGGAATAATTGCTGCGCGCCAGGTTCTCCAGCAGGGACTGGATATGGGTACGTGCAGTCGGCGATTTGCCTATTACCATGGCGCATCCGGTACGTTCGCAATACAGCCCCAGATTTTTCGAGCAACTGGCCGCAATCAGCACCTCATCCAGCGTTTCTGCCATGTGTCGCAAGCCGGTCGTATCGGCGGTCAGTCCATTCCCCAAGCCCAGATAGGCAATATCGATCAGGGGAACCAGCCGTTTTTCTTGCAAGAAGGCACTCAGGGTTGCCCACTGGTCTGCGCTCAGGTCTACGCCGCTCGGGTTGTGACAACAGCCATGCACCAGGACCACATCACCCGGTTTGGCCTGTGCCAATCTATCCAGCATGGCCGCTTCGTTAAGCGCGCCATGTGGGTCCAGGTACGGATAGTGGCGCACCTGCAGCCCCGCTTTGCGGGCAATCGGCTCATGGTTGATGTAGCCCGGGTTGCTGATCCATAACGTGGCGTCAGGGTGGATGCTGGCAATCATGTCGCACAACAGCCGTAGCGCACCGGTACCGCCAACCGTTTGCACGGTGGTGGTACGCGGATGCAGGGCTGGCGGCAACAGCAGGTGGGTCATGGCCTGATTAAAGGCGTCGTTGCCGGTCAGTCCGCGGTAGCTTTTGGAGTCCCCTTCGCTGGCCAGCAGGGTTTCTGCCTGCTGTACCGCCCGCAGCGTCGGGGTCTGTCCGTGCTCGTCCCGATACACCCCGACAATCAGGTCCAGTTTATCGGTACGCAGGTCTGCACGATAAGCCGACAACATCGCCCACAACGGGTCCGGCTGGGCTGGCTGAATGAACTCAAGCATGTTGTGCTCCTTTGCGTGAAAAGGTCAGATTGGCGACGGCGACGCCCGCGGTGATCAACAAGATGCCGGCCATGATGGTGGCTGTCACCGGTTCGCCCATCAACGGTATGGCGCACAGGGTGGCCAGTGCCGGCGTCAGGGAGCCGATCAGGGCACTTTTTTCGGCTCCCAGCTTGCTGATGGAAAAGCCATACGAAAAACCGGCAATCAGGCCAACCCCCACGCCTTGCAGCAAAATGAACGGCAGGGCACTGTGCAGCGAAAAATGTCCCAGATGCGTCGGTACGGCACCGCTGAGCAGCAACAGGCAGATCATCAGGAAGGAGGGCGTGCACAGCAGCAGGTTGCAGCTCAAGGCGTCCAGACCGGATTTGCGGATGCCCAGCGTGTAAATCCCCCATAGGGCACTGGCACCTAGCAGGTATAAGGCGCCGCTCAGGACATGGCTTTGCAGGTGGGTCAGTTGCTGCCAGAGCAGTGCCGCAATACCGCCCAGAATGAACAGCAAGCCCAAGACGCGATGGCGGGTGACAGTCTGGCGGAACAGCAAGACGCCAAACAGGGTCACAAACAAGGGCGCGGTGCCGGCCACCAGTGCACCGACATACGCGGTAGAGGTGGCAGCCCCTCCCCATGCGGCGGCAAAGAAGAACGGTAATCCGCCGCCCGCCAGAATCATGAGCATATAGCGCGCAGGGACTTTGCGAATCTCGGCCCAGCGCTGCTTCAGTAGCGGTAACAACAACAGGCCCGGGATGCCAAACCGCAGTAGCGCCACGTCAGCTGGTGCCAGCGGGGATTTGCCAATGGCACGAATGCTCAGGGCGAATCCGGTCCAGATGCCGAGCGTGACCAGCATCGAAACATATCCCGGCCATTTGGGTAAGGTGGGTGCTAGGGTGCCTTGGTGTGCCATTTCATCCCCGATACGGTAAAAGGTATGAGGTATTTTATGTTTTGCTTGTTGGAATAGGTTTGCATATGGATGTGCCAATTGGTTATATTGGGGTAATAAATTCTGCTAAAGGTGGTTAAAGTGAAAAATCATGCCTCAATCGAGCTGGACCGCTTGGACCTGCGGCTACTGCAGGAAATCCAGCAGGATGCCCGACTGACGACGGCTGAGCTGGCCGAGCGCATTTCGCTGAGCGCATCGCCGTGCTGGCGGCGCCTCAAGCGCCTCGAAGAAGAAGGGGTGGTTGAGGGCTATCATGCCCGGCTCAATGCCGAGCAACTGGGGTGGGGCGTGACGGCCTTTGTGCATATCATGATGGAAAACCACAGTGCCGAACTGTGCACCCAGTTTGAAGAAACGGTCCGCCATATCCCGGAGGTCATTTCCTGTCACAATATTTCGGGACAATACGACTTTCTGCTGCAGATTGTGGCGCGCGACCTGCAAAGCTTTGGCGAGTTTGCCCGCAAGACCATCCGCTCATTGCCCGGTATCAAGGAAATCAACTCCAGCTTTTCGCTGAAAGAGGTCAAAACCGGTAATGCCTTGCCGGTCGAGCCCTCAACGGCCTGATAGTGGCCGCAGCTCAATGGTTTGCAGTAGCTCAATATTTGCGATCTGCTATGCTGGTACTGTCACTGATTCAGCCCGGGTAATAAAGGTTTCCCCTTGATACTGTCATTCCACAAAAAAGTCGCCTTGCAGATTGCAGGAATCTCCCTGTTGCTGGCCTGTATTGCCAGCCCACTGGCGTGGTATGTGGCGCGCGAGAACGCAGAAGAAAATCTGGTGGAGTTTGCAATGGAGGAAAGTCATCGCTTGCTGATGCATCAGCCGGGCATTCCCTTGCATGGGCCAGAGGATGTCAAAAGGCACGCGACGGAAGCCGCGCATTCCTTGACCGGGGGGCTTTTCGAAATAGCCGAAATCTATGATGTCAAAGGGGCCAAGCTGGCAGAAGGCAAAACCGATGACGGCGAGCGGCTGGAGGCACTGCTGCCGCATCATACGGCACCGCAATATGCCAAGCCCTATTATGAAAGCCGCCATCTGCCGGATGGTTTATGGACGCTCAGGGTATTTGTCCCGCTAGAGCGGACCGGCAGCATTCCCTACGGTTATTTTGAAGGGGTGCGCCTGGTGCCCGAGTGGCAAAATGCCCAGATACGGGATGATGCGTTTAGTGTTGCGCTGATGGTCGGGCTGGCTTCATTGCTATGCGGGGGGATTTTGTACCCGGTGGTCATCCGCCTGAACCGAGAAAACGAGCACAAAGCCCAGGAAATCCTTACTTCTCACTTGTCGATGATGGAAGCGCTCGGTCGCGCCATTGCCAGACGAGATTCCGACACCGGCATCCATAATTACCGGGTGGCCTGGATGGCCGCCAAGCTGGCAGAGGCCACTGGCGTGCATGGCTCGGACATGCAGGCATTGATTGCGGGCAGTTTTCTGCACGATGCCGGCAAGATCGGTGTGCCGGATGCCATTTTGCTGAAACCCGGCAAACTGACCGATGAAGAAATGCAGATCATGCGTACCCACGTCAACATGGGCGAAGAGATCATTAGCGGCGCGGGCTGGCTGGATGGCGCCAAGCACGTGGTGGCCTCGCATCATGAGAAATGGGATGGCAGCGGTTATCCCAAAGGTGAATCCGGCACGGCCATTCCGCTGCCGGCAAGGATATTTGCCATCGTGGATGTGTTTGATGCCCTGTGCTCGAAGCGTCCCTACAAAGCCCCCATGAGTCTGGAGGCGGCTTTGCAGGTATTGCGTGAAGGCGCCGGTACGCACTTCGACCCGGCGTTGCTGGCCCGGTTTGTCGACATGGCGCCCGCGATTTTCCAACGGCTGGCGGGTGCCTCAGAGGAGGAGATCAAGTCGCTGATGGCCGACATGGTGCACCGGCACTTCGACTGATCTCCCGTGTTGCAGCCGGTTTAGAATTTGCCGGACTGGTAGTCCATAAAGGCTTGCTCCAGTTCGGCACGCGTGTTCATCACAAACGGACCATATTGGGCAATCGGTTCATTGAGCGGATGCCCCGCCACCAGATAGATACGCACCGGCGTCTCCTTGGTATTGGCTAGTGTCACCCCGTCTGCGGCTTGGTTATCCAGTAGTGCCATCGTCTGCATGGCTACCGGCTGGTCGCCGATCATCGCTTCCCCGTCAAACACATAAGCAAAGGCATTGTGACCTGCCGGAATTGGCAGGTGAATGCGGCTACCCGCTGGTAGTGTCAGGTCGACCAGTAACGGCTCGGTGTGCGGCTTTTCAACCGGCCCCACCAGTACGCCGATCCGGCCGGCAATCAGCGCCCCACTGACGCCCGTCTGAGTCCGGAAATGCGTCAGCGACTCATACGGGATATCCTGATAACCCGGTGTGGTCATCTTGTCTTTGGCTGGCAGGTTCAGCCACAGCTGAAAGCCTTGCATCCGGCCTTCTTTCTGTTGCGGCATCTCGGAATGGATAATCCCCTTGCCAGCGACCATCCACTGTACGCCGCCAGTTTCCAGCAAACCCGCACCCCCATGGTTATCCCGATGCTGCATGCAGCCGGCAATCAGGTAGGTAACGGTTTCAAAGCCGCGATGCGGATGGTCCGGAAACCCGGCGATATAGTCGTTTGGGTTGTCTGAACGGAATTCGTCCAGCATCAGGAAAGGGTCCAGACGTCGCTGCAAGTCTTGCGTCAGCACCCGCAGCAAGCGCACGCCGGCACCATCCGAGGTGGGCATGCCGCGGACAAGACGTTCGACACCGCGGCTGGTGCCGCTTTCAGGCAACGACAAAAGTGTTTGTTCAACGGTCGTGTTCATGTGGGTCTCCGGCGGGTTAAGTCCTGGCCATCTTGGGCCAGTGGCTAGCACTACGGCTAACCATGCGATGTACACAGACTACCAAGTTCTGACCCGGGGAGTAAGGGGGCGCCGCTGGATTGATTGTTCTGTAAATGGAACAATCCAGGCCAGGGAGGTGCTACATGACCTTACCCGGTCTCTAGACGATATAGCGCATCGGATCGATGTTCCATTTGACCGGATCTTCATGGCTGACAATCTTGTCGCCACCGCCAAACCCAAGCGGCTTGGACAGGTCGACTTCCTGTACCGGAATGAAGGTGTTTGATTTGGTACTGAACATCACTTTGAGCTTTGGCGTCAGCATGTTGGTGTCGCTTTGCTCCGTCACTACCCCGATCCGGCCGCTTTCCAGCCGAACCAGCGTACCCACCGGATAAATGCCCACCGTACGCATGAACGCCTGCATCAGCTTGGGGTTAAAGTGGAACTTGCTCCACTCCCACATTTTCTTCAAGGCCTCGGTGGGCGGGATGCCTTTGTGATAACAGCGGTTGGCGGTAATCGCATCGTACACGTCTACAATGGCCGCCATTTGCGACAAGGTTGTAATCTGGTCGCCCGGCAGTTTGTCCGGGTAGCCGCTGCCATCCATGCGCTCGTGATGATGCCGGGTAATGTCCAGCGGAATCTCGCCTACCCCTGGAGTTTCCAGCAACAAGGCATGCCCGTCTTCCGGGTGCTTCTTGATGATGTCAAACTCCTCATCCGTCAGTCGGCCCGGCTTGTTCAGGATATGGTCCGGCACCTTCATCTTGCCGGTATCGTGCAGCAAGCCACCAGCACCGGCTTCGCGGATCAGGTTGGCATCCATGTTCAGCGAGTTGCAAAAAGTCACCATCAGCGTACACACGCTGACAGAGTGCAAAAAGGTGTAATCGTCTTTGTTCTTGATTCGCAGCAGCGAGACCAGTGCGCCACTGTTGCGCATGATCGAACTGGTGATTTCCTCGACCAGCGGCACCACGTTCGTGACATTGATGGCGTGCCCCAGCCGGACATCCCGCATCACTTCCCGCACAATCTTGGAGGCTTGCGCGTGAATCTTGCGCGCCTTTTCCATTTCTTCTGCGACAGACACACGGATGATCTGCGGCTGCTCCTGCGCCATCTGGAGCATTTCTTCATGAATCTGGGCGTCGGCTTCTTCCTTGGTCAGCGCATCGGCAACATCCAGTCCCTTGTCTGTGTCGATATACATTTCGTGAATGCCTGCATCCCGAATCTTCTGTATGTCGGCATCACTTTTGATGACAAACTGGTTCCGGGCAAAAGGATGTGACATCCAGTCACAAATCAGGTCGTGCAGGAACATGCCCGGTTTTAGCTGGTCAACATTAATTTTTTTGATCATGGGAACTGGGGGTCTTTGCGCATAATCCCAGTATAGTAGTTTTATAGCGACATTCTAGGCAAATGCTTTAGACAAACTTTTTAACAATTGCCCGCTCGTGTTTGGACACTTGTTTTTTTACCTGTCTGTAATGTAGGGTACTTATCATGAGCTGTCGCAGGGTGGTATCGGGTATTGGTTGATAAACGCAGCAGGGTTTACAGGAGAGTCTCATGGGATTATTTGATCAGCTAGGTACATTGCTAAATGGCGAGGGTTCTGGTCCATTGGCTGCCGTAAGTGACCTGATTGAGCAGCAAGGCGGTATTGGCGGGCTGGTGAGCCGTTTTCAGGAAGGCGGTTTGTCGGAGATTGTATCGTCCTGGGTGAGCACGGGGGATAACCTGCCCATTTCGGCAGAGCAGATCCAGCAAGTGATCGGTCAGGGCAAGCTGGCGGATATCGCGAACCAGCTGGGCATTTCACCGGAAGAAGCCAGCGGTCAGCTGGCCAATCTGCTGCCAGGGGTGATTGATAAACTGACACCCGGCGGCAATTTGCCAGACGCAGCCGGCGGTTTGCTTGGTCAGGTCAAATCCCTGTTTGATTAATCACGCGTCTCGTGAGCTGCGGGTGGCGTTTGCGCCGCCTGCGGCCGTCTCTGGTCCTGGCAACAGGGCTGCCCGCATACATAGATTTATATAACAAACAGTTATTAGCTCATGCCATCTTGATCGATGGAATGGGTGGTTTTACGTTATAATTTCACTTTTATTGTATCTTGCAAGTGGCGAATTCAATGACACTGACCCACCTCCAGCGGCTTGAGGCTGAAAGTATCCACATCATGCGTGAAGTGGTCGCCGAGTGCGACAACCCCGTCATGCTCTATTCCATCGGCAAAGACAGCGCGGTGATGTTGCATCTGGCACGCAAGGCATTTTTCCCTGCCGTGCCACCGTTTCCGCTGCTGCATGTCGATACGACCTGGAAGTTCAAGGCCATGTACGAAATGCGTGACCGCATGGCCAAAGAACTGGGGATGGATCTGCTGGTGTACCAGAACCCGGAAGCCGAGGCCCTGGGCATCAACCCGTTCGAACACGGTTCGCAAGTGCATACCGACATGTGGAAAACCAATGGCCTGAAACAGGCGCTGGACAAGTATGGGTTCGACGCTGCGTTTGGTGGTGCTCGCCGCGATGAAGAAAAATCCCGTGCCAAAGAACGGATTTTCTCGTTCCGTACTGCGCAGCACCGCTGGGACCCAAAGAACCAGCGTCCAGAATTGTGGCACCTGTATAACACCCGCAAACTTAAAGGCGAGTCGATCCGCGTGTTCCCGTTGTCCAACTGGACCGAGCTGGATATCTGGCAGTACATCTATCTGGAAAATATTCCGATCGTACCGCTGTACTTCGCGGCAGAACGCCCTGTGGTTGAACGCAACGGCACCCTGATCATGGTAGACGACGAGCGTATGCCATTGCAGCCGGGCGAAGTCCCCATGATGAAACACATCCGTTTCCGCACGCTGGGTTGCTACCCGCTGACCGGTGCGGTCGAATCAACTGCAGATACCTTGCCAGCCATCATTCAGGAAATGTTGCTGACCAAAACGTCTGAACGCCAGGGCCGCATGATCGACCACGATTCAGCCGCCTCCATGGAAAAGAAAAAGCAGGAAGGTTATTTCTGATGGCACACGTATCTGATCTGATTGCCACCGATATCGAGCAATATCTGAAGAGTCACGAACACAAGAGCCTGCTGCGCTTCATTACCTGCGGCAGCGTGGATGACGGCAAAAGTACCCTGATCGGCCGCTTGCTGTACGAATCCAAAATGCTGTTTGAAGACCAGCTGGCTGCCATCGAGGCAGACTCCAAAAAATGGGGTACGCAAGGCGGTGACATCGACTTCGCCTTGCTGGTCGATGGTCTGGCGGCCGAACGCGAACAGGGCATTACCATTGACGTGGCCTATCGCTTTTTCTCGACCGATCGCCGCAAGTTTATCGTGGCAGATACCCCGGGGCACGAGCAGTACACCCGCAACATGGTAACTGGTGCGTCTACTGCCGATGTGGCTGTCATCCTGATCGATGCCCGCCGTGGCGTGCTGACCCAGAGCCGTCGTCACAGCTATCTGGTGTCGTTGATCGGCATTCGCCATGTGGTGTTGGCCATCAACAAGATGGACCTGATGGACTATTCGCAGGAAGTCTACGATCGCATCGTGGCCGAATACCGCGAATTTGCCGCCCAGATCGGCCTGCAGGATGTCACACCGATTCCGATGTCTGCGCTGAAAGGCGACAACATCGTCGACAAGAGCGATGCACTTTCCTGGTACACCGGTCCAACGCTGATGGAATATCTGGAAACGGTTGAAATCGACGAAGCCCGCATGCAGAAATCGGCTTTCCGCTTGCCGGTACAATGGGTCAACCGCCCGAACCTGGATTTCCGCGGCTTTACCGGTACTGTGGCCAGTGGCGTCATCAAGCAAGGGGATCGTATTCGCGCCCTGCCATCCGGCAAGGAAAGTACGGTTGCCCGCATCGTCAGTTTTGATGGCGATTTGCCGCAAGCCATTGCCGGTCAGTCCATTACCCTGACGCTGGCCGATGAAATCGATATTTCCCGCGGCGATGTCATTGCCGCGGTGGATACGGCCCCGGTCATTGACAGTGCATTTGAAGCAACGATTGTGTGGATGCATGAAACAGCCATGCAACCGGGCCGTCCGTATTTGCTGAAAATCGGTGCACGCACAGCCACCGCAACCATCAATGCCATTGATTACCAGGTCAATGTCAACACGCTGGAGCGCTCTACGCCGGCAACGCTGGAGCTGAATGCCATCGGTGTCTGTTCACTGACCTTGGACCGCAGCATTGCGTTCGACCCTTACGCGGATAACCGTGATACCGGCGGCTTTATCCTGATTGACCGTCTGAGCAATACCACGGTGGCAGCGGGTCTGATCAACCGCGGCCTGCAAGGCGAGCAAAAACTGGGCACGGATGGTCCGGCAGATCAAAATACCCGTGCTGCACATCTGGGTCAAAAACCGGTCACCTTGTGGCTGGCCGGCGGTGATACGGATGCGCGCCATGCGCTGGGTGTGGCGGTCGAGAAAAAACTGCTGTCTATCGGCATGCACACCTATCTGCTGGAAAGCAGCCAGATTGCCAATGCGCTGGGTGCCAGTGGCGATTATGCACAGGCCTTGAACCAGCAAGCCGGCATTGCTGCCCTGATGCTGGATGCCGGGCTGGTCGTGGTTGTGGTCGCGGCAGAAGGGGCCATGCTGGAACATACGGCACTGGTCGCCAGCCTGAAAGGCCAAGGCGTGCTGGTATCGCTGGATGAGCCCGTCGCCAATGGCATACAGCTGGACTTGAGCATCGGCCAGGACGACGTGATTGCCGCTCTGCTCCAGGCCTTGCAGGACAAAGGCGCACTCTAACCTGGGTCTTGCCGTAGTAAAAAAGAAAAGCCCCGTTCTGTCTGGACGGGGCTTTTTACCTTGGGGCACAAGGTCAGTGAGTAGCAGGGTCACATCAAGTCGCCATGTACCACTAAAAAGAAGTGGTAGAGCTACAAGCAGGGAGGGCAACCCGCTCTACCACCCTTTGAAAAGCATTGCTTGATGATCTCGTTGCTACTAATTTCACTGTAGAAGGTTTTTGAGAAAAAAACAGGAATTTTTTGTGCAGCTGGCAGGCAAGTGACTAATCACCTTACTGCCAATATGAACAGTGCAGTGATGGCGGCTAACGGGTTTTTTTCGGTGTGGCAGGCGTCGCTGGCAACACCGGTGGTGCCAGCCATTCCGGCATGAGTCCGGGCGGGCCCTGATAACCAAGCGGCACCAGATATTTCCGTGTCAGCGATTCATACAAAGGCAGATAGCGCACTCGCTCAAGCTGTGCGTCAAACTGGTCCCGGATGGCCTGATCCTTGAACTGGACAGAGTAATTGGTGCTGGGAAAGAGGTAATAAATCGCCAGGGGCTGGGTCACATCCACCTGTTTGCTGGCAATGGGGTTGGATGCCCTGAAAATGTACAGGTCCGAAATCACCACATCGGTATGGTGTCCATACAGAAGGTGGTTTTGCAGGATCTGGGGCGAGACCTCCTGATAATTGGGGTTGCTAGCCACGCTGCGGGCAAAGGCGTCCCCCAGATTGATATGCGCATTCTGGAAGGCGGCGACCCGGTGTTGTCCGAGGTCAGCCAGGCTGCCAATCAGCAGTTTGCTACTGGCCAGCGTAATGGCGACATTCTGGTAGCGGATATACGCTTTGGAGGTATACCCCGGTAGGGTGGCGCCGCCTTTTTTGACATTCGAAATCCCGTCCACAGCGCCACTCTCCAGCAGCAACAGGGTACGCTTGTTGGGGACGAATACCGGCTCCAGTTTGTAGCCCATGTCCTGAATCATCTGCTTTAACAGATCATATTCTACGCCGCACCGGCAACTGCTACTGCTGTACGGGAGCTTGCTGTCGCTAAAGGCAATCTTCAGGACGCGGGGCGCACTCATTGACACCAGTGGCTGGCAGGCCAGCCAACAAGCAAGCAAAAAGAAGAGGGCCCGCAGGGGCGAGGCAATGGACATGAGCGCGGCTTTGATGAATCGGTAAGTAAAGGGTTACATCTTTCATCATAACGCTAAAACCAACCAAGGCAACCGATACAAAATCAAATGCAGTGCCTGTCGTGAGGCAATTATCTTATTTCTGCAACATGCCGGTTTTTACGCAACGCAGCAAGCCATAACTGAATTCACCGTCCAGGGCATCAAACGCTGGTTTCAGACGCATGTCTTCGTCAGCTGAAACCAGGACGGTTTCAATGCGGTTCAAGGTTTCCGGGTCCAGTTGGGTTGCCGTACTGACATCAATCATGCCTGCCGCAATCCCGGCACATAAATGGTTGTACACGGTCTCGGCAGACAGTCCGCGGCTGTTGGCTACCGCTACAGCCGAACGTCCGCTTTTGACTTCGGCAATGCTAAGCTCCGAAGACTCGTTGATGACCGGTTTCATCGCCACCGGCCTGCCATATTGCGCGTGATGCTGCTCAATCTCGTCAATGAAGGCTTGCCCGTAACGCGCGAGCTTGCTGTCACCCACCCCGAACAGATTGCGCATGTCCTCCAGCGTTTCTGGCCGGCGGTCGAGCATATGCCGCAGGGTAGTGTCCCCGAAAATCATGTAAGGCGGGATGCCTTGTGCTTCGGCCAATTGCTTGCGCCGTCTGCGTAGTGCATCCCACAGCATGGCTTCTGCCTCATCGCGGAAACGGAAGCCACTGTCGCTGGCCGCTTTTTTGGCTTTGGCACTGGCCTTGCGGAGCGTCAGGCGCACGTCACCTTTTAGCAAGGGTTTTGCCCGCTCGGTCAGATGCAGCGCACCGTACTGTGCCGGGTCGCTGTCAATCCAGCCGCCGGCCAGCAACTGGCGAAAAACCGCCCGCCAGCTGGCCTCGGGCAAGTCCTGACCAATGCCAAACGTACTCAGTTTTTCGTGCTGATGCTGCGCCACTTTTTCTGTCGATTTGCCCAGCAAAATATCCGTGACATGCCCAGCCCCGAACCGCTGTCCGCTGCGGTAGATGCACGACAGCGCTTTTTGCGCCGCTTCTGTCGCATCCCAGGTTTCCGGTGGAGTCAGGCAGTTATCGCAGTTGCCGCAAGGCTGGCTGTTTTCGCCAAAGTAGCCCAGTAGATGCTGGCGCCGGCAGGTGGTGCTTTCGCACAGGCCTAGCATCGCGTCCAGTTTCTGCCGTTCCAGCTGACGCTGGGCTTCCGGCAGATCGCTATTGGCCATGATTTCCCGCTGCAGCATCACGTCCTGCATGCCATACAGCAGCAGGGCTTCCGAGGGTTCTCCATCCCTACCGGCCCGGCCGGTTTCCTGATAGTAACCCTCGATACTCTTGGGCAGGTCCAGATGGGCGACAAAACGGACATCCGGTTTGTCGATACCCATGCCAAAGGCGATGGTGGCCACCATCACAATGCCATCATCACGCAGAAATTTCTGCTGATGCAAGGTACGGGTTTTGATGTCCAGCCCGGCATGATAATGCAGCGCCGCAATGCCTTGCGTTCTGAGCCATTCCGCCGTGTCTTCAACCCGCTTGCGCGAGGCACAGTACACAATGCCGGCTTCCTTGGGGTGGCTGCGGATGAACGCCAAAAGCTGGTCCTTCGGCTTCTGCTTCTCCATGATCCGGTAGCGGATGTTCGGGCGGTCAAAGCTGGTCACAAAGTGTTCGGCATCGCTTAACCCCAGTCGCTCGGCAATGTCGTCACGGGTGTTGCGGTCAGCCGTGGCAGTCAGGGCAATGCGGGGCACATTCGGCCAGCGTTCATGCAGTACCGATAACTGGCGGTATTCTGGCCGGAAATCGTGTCCCCATTGTGAGACGCAATGGGCTTCGTCAATGGCAAACAGCGCAGGGGTGACTTGCCCAAGTAGTGACAAAAATCGCTCGGTCAACAAGCGTTCCGGTGCAACATATAGCAAGTCCAGTTCACCTTGGAGCAATTGCTGCTCGGTCAGCCATGCGTCACGGCTATCCAGTGTCGAGTTCAGATAAGCCGCCCGCACCCCCAGTTGGCGCAAGGTGTCCACCTGATCTTGCATCAAGGCAATCAAGGGGGAAACGACAATGCCGCAGCCAGGGCGGATCAGCGACGGAATCTGGTAACACAGCGATTTGCCGCCACCGGTCGGCATCAAGACCAGTGCATCGTCACCACGGGCTAGTGTCTCAATAATGGCTTGCTGCTTGCCGCGAAACGCCGGATAGCCAAAGGTATGTTGCAGTACCGAGAGTGCTTGGGTCATCGAGGTCACGGCGTGATCCGGCCAAGGTGTGGCGGCAGCGCCGGCAGTATCTGTACAACACGTTCGGCGGCACCCCGATGCTGTCGGGTAAACGTCAACCCGGCCTCACGCATGCTGGCAAGATGCTCGGGTTCGCTCAGCAACACGCTGGCTGTCGACAAGGCATCTTCCATATCCAGAACCTCGCGGGCGGCTTCACTGGCAACTGCCAATTGTGCGGCTTCGGCAAAGTTAAACATGTGTGGCCCCAAGAGCGTCGGGCATCCCGCTGCTGCTGCCTCAATCAGATTCTGGCCGCCCAGGGGCAACATGCTGCCGCCGATCAGTGCCAGCTGACTGGCGGCATACCAGGCATACATTTCGCCCATGCTGTCGCCAAGCACCGCGTTAATATCAGCGCCCAGCGGTACTGCCAGATCAGCCGAACTTCGGCGTGACCAATTCAAACCGGCATCCGTCATCAGCAGTGCGACCTCATCAAACCGCTGCGGGTGGCGAGGGACGATCACCAATAAGGCTTGCCGGGCGATGCGATGGCGCACCCAGTGAGTCAACAGCAACTGTTCTTCCCCTTCGCGGCTGCTGGCAAACAAAAATACGGGACGCTTGCCAAGCCAGGCTGCTAGTTGCTGACCAAGCATCAATTGGGTAACGGGGGGCGTAAGGTCAAACTTCAGGTTGCCACACACATGTACGTGCTGCGCCCCTAGCGCGGCAAAGCGTTCGGCATCCGCTTGTCCTTGTGCGGCAATGGCAGAAAAGCGGCACAGGGCAGGGCCAATCAGCTTGTGCCATTTGCGGTAACGCAGGGCGGAGCGTTCAGACAAGCGGGCATTGACCAGAAACAGCGGCACATGCGCGACGGCGGCAGCGTGACACATATTGGGCCAGATTTCCGTTTCCATGATCAGTCCCAGCGCAGGCTGAAAGTGGCGTAAAAAACGGCGCATCGCAAACGGATAATCATAGGGCAGGGTAACGATAGTCGCAAACTCGCCATACAGACTCTCGGCCGCTTGCCGACCGGTGGCGGTCATGTGGGTAATCACCAGATGATAGGCTGGATAGTGTTCGCGCAGTTTGTCCACCAAAGGTTGAGCCGCCCGGGTTTCGCCAAGCGACACGGCATGCAGCCAGATCACCGGCTGCTGTGGCTCGCTAGTACGATAAACGCCAAATCGCTCGGCAATAAACCGCTTGTAGCCGGGCTCTTTGCGACCGCGCCACCAGAGCCGTAGCGGGATAACCGGTAACAGCAGAAACCAGCAGGCCGTGTAGACAAACCGACGCCACATCACTCGGTCACCTTGCGGCTATCCAGTGCTGCCAATACATGCTGCAAGACTTCATCGAACGAGGGCTGTTGCTGAACGCCGCCCAGATTGGCTACGTATTGGTCGCCAATCACACCGGCGTGGTTCGGGTCGCTATCGCAAAAAATCGCAATGGTCGGGGTTTCCACTGCATTGGATATATGGGTAAAGCCGGTATCCACACCGATGGTCACTTCCGCGCGGGACAGCATGGCCGTTGCATCCATCAAGGTCAGTTTGGGGGCCACGATAGCGCCGGGCAACTGGCTGGCAATGCGCTCGGCCCGCTCGCGCTCGGCATGGCTTCCCCACGTCAGGATGCTTTGCAACCCTGTGGCTGCCAGTGCCTGACCAAGGCGGATCCAGTTCGGTTCATGCCATTCCTTGGCCGCGCGGGCGGTATTGACCAACAGGCAGGCGTATGGCCCGGCGGGTAGCCACGCCAGCGGATGATCTACATTCCGGATGCCATAGCGGATGGCCTCATCCGGGGTATATCCCAGCGCCAATCCCGCCAGTTTCCGGTTCTTGGTAATCACATGGTCGGTTTTCGGGATGGCAAATGTCCGGTCATAAAAGGGGAGCGCAAACCGGTCACGGATATTGGTTTTGTCAAATGCGCAAGATGGCCCACGGGCCCGCTTGCATACCCATGCACTTTTCAGCAGACCTTGCGGGTCAATGATCGCATCGTAACGATCCTGGTCGAGGCGCTCAAGAAACGCACGGATTTCTGCATGTATTGCCGGTGACCACAGGCGCTTGCGCCAGCGACGGATGGCAATTGGCAATACGTGGGCAACACCAGGATGCAGCCGGGGCAATTCGGTATAAGCCTCTTCCGCAACCCAGTCGATCTGTGCGTCAGGGAAGTGCGTTTTGATGTCTGTCACCACCGGCAGGGTATGGATCAGATCCCCCATGGATGACATGCGGACAAGTAAGATATTCGGCATGTGCAGCATTGTACCGGAGCTTAGGGGTATAATCTCGGGCAAAACCGAATTCACGCTCAAAAACCATTCACAGGCTTTCATCAATGGCCAGCATTCCGGATGCACCCAAGCCGCTGTCGGCAGTATTGATTACCAAAAATGCAGGCGCGCATTTGTCTGCCTGTCTGACTTCGCTAGCGTTTTGTGACGAAATCGTCATTGTCGACTCAGGTAGTACTGACAATACCGAAGCCATCGCCACACAGTTTGGGGCAAGATTCATTTTTCAGGAATGGTTGGGGTTCGGGCCGCAAAAGCAGTTCGCGGTCAATCAGGCCAGGCACGACTGGGTGCTGTGTCTGGATGCGGATGAATCCGTCAGTCCACGCCTGGCTGCAAGCATTCAGGTGGCACTGACACGCAGTGATTACGCTGTTTATCGTATGCCGCGCTGTAACCGGTTTATGGGGCGTTGGTTAAAGCATGGGGAAGGCTATCCGGATTACAACATCCGTCTGTTTGATCGCCGTCAGGCACAATGGAGTGCCCACACCGTGCACGAGCATGTGGTCACCCGTCAACCGGTGGGAACGCTGTCTGGAGACCTGATGCATGATTCCGCCGATGACATCTCCGTTTATCTGGACAAGCAAAACCGTTACACCACACTACAGGCTGCGGCACTGGTTGCTCAGGGCAAAGTGCCTACAGTCAGCAAGATGCTTTTTTCCCCGTTATTAAGAGCGTTCAAAATGCTGGTACTCAAAGGGGGCTGGAAAGACGGCGCCGCCGGGCTGGTACATATCAGCATCGGCTGCTTCAACAGTTTTATCAAATATGCAAAGGCAAGAGAACTTGCCCGCCAGAAACAGGAACACAACTCATGAAAATACTGGTTACCGGTGCTGCCGGGTTTATCGGCATGCATGTTGCCGAGCGTCTGCTGGCCAGAGGCGATGAAGTTGTCGGTATAGATAACCTCAATAGTTATTATGATCCGGCGCTCAAAGAGGCTCGTCTGGCGCGTCTGACCCCGCATGCCAATTTCCGTTTCGAGAAAATGGACATTGCCGATGCCGCACCATTGATGCTGTTGTTTGCCAAAGAAAAATTTGATGCCGTCATCAACCTGGCGGCCCAGGCGGGTGTGCGGTACTCGCTGGAAAACCCGCGGGCCTATGTCGCCAGCAATCTGACCGGGTTTGTCAATGTGCTGGAGGCGTGCCGTCAATACCCGGTGCGTCATCTCGTTTATGCCAGTTCCAGTAGCGTGTACGGCGCCAACCAGAAAGTCCCGTTTTCGGAGTCGGACTCGGTAGATCATCCGGTCAGTCTGTATGCAGCCACCAAAAAATCCAATGAACTGATGGCTCATACCTATAGCCATCTGTTTAATATATCGACCACGGGTCTTCGGTTCTTTACGGTCTACGGACCCTGGGGGAGGCCTGATATGGCTTACTGGTCCTTCACGAAAAAGATTCTGGCAGGAGAAACCATCCCGGTCTTTAATCATGGACAATTAAGGCGAGACTTTACTTACATCGATGATATTGTCGAAGGTATCATTCAGGTGTTGGACCGTCCGGCTACACCGGATGCCGAATTTGACCGATTGGCCCCCCAGCCGGCAACCAGTTTTGCACCTTATCGGGTGTTTAATATTGGCAACCACAACCCGGTGCCATTGATGACGTTCATCGAAACGCTGGAAAAAGTGCTGGGCAAAGTCGCCAACAAAGAATTTTTGTCAATGCAACCGGGCGACGTCGAGGCAACCTATGCCGATACCGAGCGGTTGCAGCAACTGTGCGGCTTTGCGCCGTCTACCTCGTTGGAGGACGGGTTGATGCGGTTTGCGAAATGGTACGAAAACTACAATATTTCATAGCATTGTCATGTAACTCATTGAAATTCAATAAGGGAAATGCCTGATAAGTTTGACGGGAACTACTCATTTTCGCTATAATCCAGCGGTTTTTTAGCCCACAGAAAATTCAAGAAGGGTCTAGCGAGTGAATAGTGCCAAAGCAGGTAAGGTGATTTTGTTGCAACTGGCTCTCACGTTAGCGGTGGCGGTTCTTGCGGGTATGTTTTCTGGCTGGGTTGCAGCAATTTCTGCCATGGTTGGCGGTGCAATTGCTGTTGTTGGTGCGGTGGTGTACGTGAAAGTAGCGTATGCTGTGCCGCTGGCAAGTCCGCAAGTGCTGATGAGGGCGCACTTCCGGGCCGAAATGTTCAAGTTGCTGGTAACGGCAATCTTGTTTGCGCTTGTATTTATGGGATTAAAAGGGGTGGCTGCACTATGGGTGTTTCTTGCCTTTGCAGCGGCTTCCGCAGCCTACTGGCTGGTACTGGTATCTATTAAAAATAACGGGTAAGTCTTATGTCTGAAGTACAACACGAACCAGCAAACGCTACCGAGTATATCAAGCACCACTTGACGTTCCTGACGTCAGATGAGGTTAACCATACCGGTTTTCACCTCGATACCTTCTGGATTGCTTTGGTATTGGGTCTTCTGTTCATCGGCATTTTCAGCTTGGTGGCTCGTCGCGCCAGTGTGGACAAGCCAGGTCGTCTGCAGTGTCTGATCGAAATCATTGTTGAAATGGTGGATACGCAGATCAAGGATGCATTCCACGGCAAGAGCAAAGTCATTGCGCCTCTGTCCCTGACGATTTTCTGTTGGGTGTTCCTGATGAACGCCATGGACTTCTTGCCGGTTGACCTGCTGCCATGGCTGGCTAAACACCTGTTTGGCATTCACTACCTGCGCGTTGTACCAACCGCTGACGTGAACCAGACCTTCGCCATGTCCATCTCCGTGATGTTCCTGATCGTTGGCTTCTCGATTGCAGCCAAGGGTGTGGGCGGTTATGTGAAGGAGTTGTTCACTGCGCCTTTCCATGCGTCCGGTACTGCCATGACCATTGTGCTGGCACCTATTAACTTTGCATTCCAGTTGATCGAACTGGTGGCAAAACCAATTTCTCTGGCGTTGCGGTTGTTCGGTAACATGTACGCTGGCGAACTGATTTTCATCCTGATTGCCATGCTGCCAATGAGTGCGCAATGGATTCTGGGTGGCCCATGGGCAATCTTCCACATTCTGGTGGTTACCCTGCAGGCGTTTGTGTTCATGATGTTGACCATTGTTTATCTCAGCCTTGCTGTAGAAGACCATTGATCAGGATCTGACAAGAGTTAGAAGTATCATTTTTTTAACAACCTTTCTTTTTTATCTACTAGGAGTACATCAATGCAAGCACTGATCGCTCAACTGCAGGGCTACACTGTTCTGGCAGCAGCCTTCATCATCGGCCTGGCCGCTATCGGTACAGCTATCGGCTTCGCCCTGCTGGGTGGCAAGTTCCTGGAAGCTTCTGCTCGCCAGCCTGAACTGATCCCAGTTTTGCAAACCAAACTGTTCATTATCGCTGGTCTGTTGGACGCGATCTCCATGATCGGCGTTGGTGTTGCTATGCTTTACACCTTCAACAACCCATTCATCGCTGCAGTTAAGGCTGCTGTTGGCGCCTAATCTGGGTCCCGTTTAAACCCTGAGAGGAAAACAACATGGATATCAATGCCTCGTTGTTAGGGCAAATGATCACCTTCGCTATTCTGGTGGTCTTTACCATGAAGTTTGTTTGGCCTCCGCTGACCCAGATGATGGACGAGCGCGCTAAACGCATTTCAGAAGGTCTTGCCGCTGCTGAAAAAGGCAAGCATGACTTGGAAAATGCTGAGAAGCGTGCTGCGGACAAACTGCGTGAATCAAAAGGCCAGGCATCAGAAATTATCGCCTTGGCTGAAAAACGTGCAGCGCAGATTGTTGATGAGGCAAAACAGGCTGCCAAGGCAGAGGGCGAGCGTCAGCTTGCAGCTGCTGAGGCTGAAGTCGAGCAGGTATTTGCTCGTGCTAAAGAAGAACTCCGTCAGCAAGTGGCCGTTCTGGCTGTGGCTGGTGCAGAGAAAATCTTGCGTCGTGAAATCGATGCAAAAGCACATGCAGATTTGCTTGAAACCATCAAAGCGGAATTGTAAAACTCATGGCAGAAATCGTTACCGTTGCGCGCCCATATGCTGAGGCTGTGTTCAAGCTCGCCAAAGAGCAGAACCAGCTGACAGCCTGGGACGACGCTTTGCGTCTGTTGGTGGCGGTGGTTCAGGATGCTTCAATTGCCGGGATTATCGGCAATCCGAATGTGTCCGGACCGCAGGTCGAGTCTCTGCTGCTGGATATTGTTGGCGACAAGGTTTCTTCAGAAGTGAAAAACTTTGTGCAGGTACTGGTCGAAAACAAACGACTGGTCCTGGTGCCAGAAATCGCACAACAGTTTGCCGAGCTCAAGCTCAAGGCAGAACATAGTGTCGATGCCAGCATCGTGTCCGCCTACCCGCTGACTGATGCCCAACTAGGTGAGCTCAATGCCCAACTGGTAAAACGGTTTGATCGCCAGATTCGCGCACAGGTGACGGTTGACCCCGAGTTGTTGGGCGGGGTCAAGATCACGGTCGGAGACGTTGTGATCGACGCATCCGTACGCGGCAAGCTGCAGGCGATGGCCTATGGGCTCAAAAGTTAGGAGTAAACATGCAACTGAATCCATCTGAAATCAGCGAGCTGATTAAGAACAAGATCCAGAACCTGTCTTCAGGTTCGGAATCTCGTACACAAGGTACGGTTGTGTCGGTAACTGACGGTATCGTTCGTGTTCACGGTCTATCTGACGTGATGCAGGGCGAGATGTTGGAATTCCCGAACAACACCTTTGGCCTGGCACTTAACCTGGAGCGTGACTCCGTGGGTGCCGTTGTGATGGGCGATTATGAGCACATCACAGAAGGTAACGAAGTTAAATGTACCGGTCGTATTCTTGAAGTACCTGTTGGTCCGGAATTGATTGGCCGCGTGGTTAACGCGCTGGGTCAGCCAATTGACGGCAAAGGCCCGATCGCTGCCAAGGCATCTTCTCCAATCGAAAAGATTGCTCCAGGCGTGATTGCACGTCAAAGCGTGTCTCAGCCAATGCAGACTGGTATCAAGGCGATTGACGCCATGGTGCCGGTAGGTCGTGGTCAGCGTGAGCTGATCATTGGTGACCGCCAGACAGGTAAAACTGCTGTTGCCATTGATGCCATCATCAACCAAAAAGGCACCGGCGTTATTTGTATTTATGTTGCGATTGGTCAGAAGGCTTCTTCTATTGCCAACGTCGTACGCAAATTGGAAGAGCACGGCGCGCTGGGTCACACCATCGTGGTTGCTGCTTCTTCTTCTGAATCTGCAGCGATGCAGTTCATTGCACCGTACGCCGGTTGTTCAATGGGCGAATACTTCCGCGATCGCGGCGAAGATGCACTGATCGTATACGATGACCTGTCTAAGCAGGCTGTTGCATACCGTCAGATTTCTCTGCTGCTGCGTCGTCCACCTGGTCGTGAAGCTTACCCTGGTGACGTATTCTACATCCACTCTCGTCTGCTGGAGCGTGCTGCTCGTGTGAACGCCGAGTATGTAGAAAAACTGACCAACGGTGAAGTGAAAGGCAAAACCGGTTCTCTGACCGCGCTGCCAATCATTGAAACCCAGGCTGGTGACGTATCTGCTTTCGTTCCTACCAACGTGATTTCCATTACTGACGGTCAGATCTTCTTGGAAACTGACTTGTTCAACTCTGGTATCCGTCCAGCGATTAACGCCGGTATTTCTGTTTCACGTGTGGGTGGTGCTGCTCAGACTAAAGCGGTTAAAAAACTGTCTGGTGGTATCCGTACTGACTTGGCTCAGTACCGTGAACTGGCTGCGTTTGCTCAGTTTGCTTCTGATCTTGACGAAGCGACACGCAAGCAGCTGGAACGTGGCCGTCGTGTAACCGAGCTGATGAAGCAAGGTCAATACGCTCCGATGAAAGTCTCTGAAATGACCCTGACACTGTTCGGTGTTAACAAGGGTTACTACGATGACGTTCCAGTCGAGAAGTGTCTGGCTTTTGAAGCAGCGTTCTTGTCATACGTGAAGGCAAACTTGCCGCAAGTGCTTGCAGATGTTGACAGCACTTCCGAGTTGTCTGGCGATAACGAGAAACTGCTGGCTTCTGCGATGGTGGAGTTCAAGAAGACTTCGACCTACTAATCGGACGCAAGGACAGGAACTGTTATGGCAGGCGGAAAAGAGATTCGCAACAAGATCAAGAGCGTTCAAAACACGCAAAAGATCACTCGTGCGATGGAAATGGTTGCCGCATCCAAAATGCGCCGTGCGCAAGACCGGATGCGGGCTGCCCGCCCTTACGGTGAGAAAATCCGCACCGTTGCCGCTAACTTGTCGCAAGCCACCAAAGATTACATGCACCCTTTCCTCATTGAACGTTCAAGCGTCAAACGCGTGGGCGTCATTGTGGTGACATCTGACAAGGGTTTGTGTGGTGGCTTGAATACCAACGTGCTGCGTCTTTTGACGCAGCGCATGAAAACCTGGCAAAGCCAGGGCGTAGAGATGGATGTCTGCGCCATTGGTGGTAAAGGCTTTGGTTTCATGCAGCGTATCGGCGCTACCGTGGTATCTCATGCGACTCACTTGGGTGACACACCGCATCTGGATCAGTTGATTGGTCCAGTCAAGGTGATGCTGGATGCATTCATCGAAGGCAAGATCGACGAACTGCATGTTGTTTACACCAAGTTTATCAACACAATGCGTCAGGAGCCTACCGCTGAGCAATTGCTGCCAGTGAAGGCCGATGTGCTGAAAAACGATCAGACTCATAATTGGGAATACCTGTATGAGCCTGATGCGCGTACCGTGATTGATGAATTGCTGCTGCGTTATGTAGAAGCACTGGTGTATCAGGCTGTGGCTGAAAATATGGCCTCCGAGCAAAGTGCGCGGATGGTTGCGATGAAGGCTGCATCTGACAACGCAGGTACCGTAATTGACGAACTGAAACTGGTTTACAACAAGACCCGTCAGGCCGCAATTACCAAGGAACTGTCTGAAATTGTCGCGGGGGCAGCAGCAGTCTGATGCTTGAGGGCATGACTGCTACGCATAGGTTTTAACTGGATTTTGGGAACCAACATGAGCAAAGGTAAAATTGTTCAGATTATTGGTGCTGTGGTTGACGTGGAATTTCCACGTGACTCAATGCCCAAGGTATACGACGCCCTGAAAATGACCAACCCCGAGTTGACGCTGGAAGTTCAGCAGCAACTGGGTGATGGCGTGGTGCGTTCTATTGCCATGGGTTCTACCGATGGTCTGCGTCGTGGCATGGAAGTCGCAGGTACTGGCGCTGGTATTTCTGTACCAGTCGGTGCTGCTACTCTGGGCCGTATTATGGACGTTTTGGGTAACCCTGTTGATGAAGCTGGCGATATCAACGCCAACGACAAATGGGCTATCCACCGTAAAGCACCTAAGTTCGACGAGCTGTCTTCAGCTAACGAACTGCTGGAAACCGGTATCAAGGTGATTGACTTGCTGTGTCCGTTCGCTAAGGGCGGTAAAGTGGGTCTGTTCGGTGGTGCGGGTGTAGGTAAGACCGTTAACATGATGGAACTGATCAACAACATTGCCAAGGCCCACAGCGGTCTGTCAGTGTTTGCTGGTGTAGGTGAGCGTACTCGTGAGGGTAACGACTTCTATCATGAAATGAAAGACTCAAACGTTCTGGATAAAGTGGCCATGGTGTATGGTCAGATGAACGAGCCTCCTGGTAACCGTTTGCGCGTTGCGCTGACCGGTCTGACCATGGCTGAGTACTTCCGTGACGAAGTGCGTGAAGACGGCGGCAAAGGTCGTGACGTGTTGTTCTTCGTTGACAACATCTACCGTTACACACTGGCCGGTACCGAAGTTTCTGCGCTGCTGGGTCGTATGCCTTCTGCTGTGGGTTATCAGCCTACACTGGCAGAAGAAATGGGCCGCCTGCAAGAGCGTATTACTTCTACCAAGACAGGTTCTATTACGTCTATCCAGGCCGTTTACGTGCCAGCGGATGACTTGACTGACCCGTCTCCAGCGACAACATTTGCTCACTTGGATGCAACTGTTGTGTTGAGCCGTGACATCGCCGCGCTGGGTATCTACCCTGCGGTGGATCCACTGGATTCAACCTCACGTCAGCTGGACCCATTGGTAGTGGGTGAAGAGCACTATTCAGTTGCTCGCGGTGTGCAGCAAACCCTGCAACGCTACAAAGAATTGCGTGACATTATTGCGATTCTGGGTATGGACGAGTTGTCTCCAGAAGACAAGCTGGTTGTTCAGCGCGCTCGTAAGATCCAGCGCTTCCTGTCTCAGCCATTCCACGTAGCTGAAGTGTTTACTGGTAGCCCAGGCAAGTATGTTTCTCTGAAAGATACTATTTCTGGCTTCAAGGCAATTCTTAGCGGTGATTATGACCACTTGCCAGAACAGGCATTCTACATGGTCGGTACCATCGATGAGGCTGTCGAAAAAGCCAAATCACTTCAGTAATAAGGTGGGTGGAATATGGCCATGACGATGCATGTAGATGTGGTAAGTGCTGAACAGAACGTTTTCTCTGGAACTGCAGAATTTATTGTGGCGCCAGCAGAAAAGGGTGAAATCGGTGTTTACCCACGCCATGCGCCGTTGTTGACGCGTTTGAAACCTGGTCTTCTAAAGATCAAGCTTCTGCATTCCGATGAAGAAACATTCATTTTTGTTTCTGGCGGTTTGCTGGAAGTGCAGCCTCATGTTGTAACAGTGTTGGCTGATGCTGCATTGCGCGGTGCGGACCTCGATGAGGCCCGTGCTGCTGATGCCAAGCGTCGTGCTGAAGAAGCACTGAAAGACAAGTCTGCTGCAATGGATCTGGCAAAAGCTCAGGCTGAACTCGCAGAGGCGGTAGCTCAACTTGCCGCTATCAACAAGCTGCGCAAACGGTCTCACTAACCGGGTCGTACCAAATAAAAAAGGCAGCTTCGGCTGCCTTTTTTGTTATCTGCGGCCGATTTGCTACCCCCATGCTGCGGTAACTTCCGGTTGCTGGTATATTTCTGACTTTATTTTGTTGCGCCAACCCTCACGGATTCTCTTATGGCTTCTCCTCTTCATGTAGTCATTTTGGCTGGTGGTAAAGGTACTCGCATGTACTCCAAGCTGCCAAAAGTTCTTCACCAGATTGGTGGCAAACCCATGCTGGGTCATGTTATTGATTGTGCGAGCAGGCTGACGCCTGAAAATCTGGTGGTCATTTATGGCCATGAGGGGGAGTTGGTGAAAGCATCCATGGGCAATGAGCAACTGACATGGGTGCTGCAAGAGCCGCAACTTGGAACTGGACATGCGATGCAGTGTGCCGCTCCTGCTTTGCCACCAGAGGGCATGACCTTTGTATTGTATGGTGATGTGCCGTTGCTGGCGGAGGGTACACTTAACAATATGCTGGCGGTAGCGGGTAGTGGTGAGCAAGTGGTTTTACTGACGCAATTGCTGGATGACCCGAGCGGTTATGGGCGTATCGTGCGTGATGCCCAGGGGGCAGTTTCTGCCATTGTAGAGCACAAGGATGCATCTCCAGAGCAGTTGTCGATCAATGAAATCAACACTGGTATTTTGTTACTGCCAAATCGTCATTTGCACCGCTGGCTGGCTGCTTTGACCAATAATAATGCTCAGGGAGAATATTATTTGACGGATCTGATCGGGCTGGCGGTGCAGGATGGGGTGATTGTCGAGACCGTCCAGCCAGGTAAGCCCTGGGAAACACTGGGCGTCAATAACAAATTGCAACTGGCTGAACTGGAGCGCCATTATCAGTCAGAAGTTGCTCAACAGTTAATGCTGCAAGGCGTTACTTTACGCGACCCTTCGCGCCTGGATGTTCGCGGTCAGCTACGTTGTGGCCAAGATGTGATGATTGATGTGAATTGTGTGTTTGAAGGGGATGTCGTGTTGGGTGATGACGTAGTTATTGGCCCGAACTGCGTTCTCAAGGATTGCACGCTTGCAGCCGGGACGCAAATTGCTGCCTATAGCCACATTGATGGCGCAATGGTGGGAGAAGGTGCCAGAATTGGCCCGTTTGCACGTCTTCGCCCTGGCGCAGAGTTGTCTGCTGATGTGCACATTGGCAATTTTGTGGAAATTAAAAAATCCAAAGTTGGTTTGGGTAGCAAGGTAAACCATCTAAGCTATGTGGGGGACGCGAAAATTGGTGCGGGTGTAAATGTCGGCGCCGGTACGATTACTTGCAACTATGATGGAGCCAATAAATCGCTAACCGAAATTGGTGACGGGGCATTTATTGGCTCTGGTAGCATGTTGGTGGCACCAGTGACAATTGGTGTCGGGGCCACGATTGGTGCGGGTTCTACCATAACCAAGCCTGCACCGGACAATGTGTTGACCGTTGCCAGGGCAAAGCAACTCACCATCACAAATTGGCAGCGTCCGGTGAAAAAGAAAGATTGATTTCCGCTTTGGTGGAATTTTCACACGCCAGACAAAAGCCCGATCGGTTAACCCTGTCGGGCTTTTTGCTTATGGTTGTCCTGCCGATGTTGCCAAACCGAAACTCAGCCTGATATGATGCTAAAACTTTCGAAACGAAACATGCCATGACCAAACGAAACACTCAGCAACGTCGCCATGCGATCGCCGTGTTGGTGCAGGAGCAGGGAGAGGTCAGTGTAGAAGCGTTGACCCAACGCTTTGCTACTTCAGAAGTGACCATAAGAAAAGACCTTGCCTTGCTGGAAACGGGTGGTCTGTTGCTCCGTCGATATGGAGGTGCAGTATCGTTACCCAGTGAAATGGTCATTGAACCGGATGTCGAGCAGGTTTCGAATCGAAAGCAAGCGATTGCACGGGCGGCCGCAGAGCGGATTCGAGATCATAACCGAGTGATCATTGATAGCGGGACGACGACGAGTTCCATGATCCCCCTGCTGGGTAACAAACGCGGTCTGGTGGTGATGACCAATTCGTTGAATGTGGCAGGGCAACTGCGTGAATTGGAGAATGAACCGATTCTGTTGATGACTGGCGGGACATGGGACCCGCATTCAGAGTCATTTCAAGGGCAGATGGCGGAGCAGGCGCTACGCTCTTATGACTTTGACCAATTGTTTATTGGTGCTGACGGGATTGATCTTGAGCGCGGTACGACCACGTTTAATGAGCTGGTTGGTCTGTCACGGGTGATGGCAGAAGTTGCCCGAGAAGTGATTGTGATGGTGGAGTCCGAGAAAATCGGCCGCCGTATTCCCAATCTGGAGCTGCCATGGCAGCGTATTCATACATTGGTGACCGATGATGGCCTGGGGGCTGAGGCGCGTGACCAGATTCAAGCTAAAGGCGTGACGCTGATCTGTGCGTCTCCCTCTGCAGATACACCAAGGAGAAAATGAATGTGTGGAATTGTTGGTGCGATTTCCCCGAATAATGTAGTGCCTTTGCTGGTGGAAGGGCTGAAACGTCTGGAGTATCGCGGCTATGATTCTGCCGGCGTTGCGGTGCTGGCGGATGACCACATCCATCGTGTGCGCCGTGTCGGCCGGGTGGTGGAAATGGAAAATGCTGCTATTGCCGAAAAATTGACCGGCAATATCGGCATTGGCCACACCCGCTGGGCGACCCATGGCGGGGTAACCGAGCCGAATGCTCACCCGCATGTGTCTGAAGACGAACTGGCTATTGTCCATAACGGCATTATCGAAAACCATGAGGCGCAACGTCAGCGCCTGAAAGCACTGGGGTACAAGTTTACCTCCCAGACCGATACCGAGGTGATCGCCCATCTGGTACACCATTACTTCAAACAGCATGCCGATCTGTTCAAGGCGACCCAACAGGCTGTCCGTGAATTGACCGGCGCCTATGCGATTGCCGTGATCTCCCTGAAGCAGCCGGACACCCTGATTTGTGCCCGAGTCGGCTGCCCGTTGCTGATCGGGCTGGGTGAAGGTGAGAACTTCATCGCGTCGGATGTTTCTGCCGTGTTGTCTGCCACCCGCCGGGTGATTTTTCTGGAAGAGGGTGATGTGGCCGAGATCAAGCGCGACAGCATCCAGATTGTGGATGCAATTGGCGCTGCTGTGACACGCAAAGTGCACGTTTCAGATGTATCGCTGGCATCTTTGGAGTTGGGGCCTTACAACCACTTCATGCAGAAGGAAATTCACGAGCAGCCTAAAGCGCTGTCTGACACCATTGAACAGGTGCTGGATGCGGGATTCCGTCCGGAACTGTTTGGCGAGGATGCCGAAGATGTGTTCGCGAAGGTGAATGCAGTGCAGATTCTTGCGTGTGGTACCAGTTTTTATGCAGGCTCGGTTGCGCGCTACTGGGTTGAGGCGATTTCGGGACTGCCTTGCTCGGTAGAAGTCGCCAGCGAGTATCGTTACCGCGATGCCGTGGCTAACCCGAATGCGCTGATTGTGACCATCTCCCAGAGTGGCGAGACACTGGACACGATGGAAGCGTTGAAATATGCAAAATCCCTGGGCCATGACCTGACCCTGTCCATTTGCAACGTACAGGAAAGTGCCATCCCGCGAGCCAGCCGTCTGGTGTTTTATACCCGTGCCGGCGCCGAGATTGGTGTGGCATCCACCAAGGCTTTCACCACCCAGCTGATTGCGCTGTTTACGCTGGCCGTTACGCTCGCCAAGCGTACCGGGCGTCTGAAAGTGGAAAAAGAGGTCGAGTATATCGAGGCATTGCGCCACTTGCCGGGCAGTGTGCAGCATGCCTTGAATCTGGAGCCGCAAATCAAGAGCTGGGCGGAGCGTTTCTCCAACAAGGAACATGCCTTGTTCCTGGGGCGTGGCGTGCATTACCCGATTGCGCTGGAAGGCGCCTTGAAACTGAAAGAAATTTCGTACATCCACGCCGAAGCCTATCCGGCGGGTGAACTGAAACATGGCCCGCTTGCGTTGGTGGATGAAAAAATGCCGGTAGTGGTGATTGCGCCCAATGATGCCCTGCTGGAAAAAGTGAAGTCCAACATGCAGGAAGTCCGCGCACGGGGCGGCGAGCTGTTCGTGTTTGCCGATCTGGACAGCCACTTCAGCGAGTCCGACGGCGTGCATGTGATTCGCACGCCTCGTCATGTGGGCGTACTGAGCCCGGTGCTGCATGCAATTCCGGTGCAAATGCTGGCTTACCATGCCGCTTTGCAAAAAGGGACCGATGTGGACAAGCCTAGAAACCTGGCAAAATCCGTGACAGTGGAATGAGGTCGGGGATAGTCTAAAAACTTTTTTGCGTCAGATACTTGCGCAATTTCCGTGGGGCGCTACAATGCGCCCCAATTCTATTGTTTGTGAGCGGACCATTTGATGATGGACTTGTACACCTGGCGTACGCCCAATGGTCGAAAAGTATCGATCATGCTGGAGGAACTTGGCGTTCCGTATCAGGTCCATACGATCAATATCGGTGCAGGGGAACAGTTTGCACCGGCGTTTGTAGCAATTAACCCGAACAGCAAGATCCCGGTTCTCGTTGATCGTAGTGCAGCAGAGCCGGTCACGATTTGTGAGAGCGGTGCGATTCTGGTGTATCTGGCAGAGAAGTATCAGCAGTTTTTGCCCGTATCCGGTCCGGCACGCTATGCAGTTCTGCAATGGATGATGTTTCAGATGGGGAGCATTGGCCCTATACTGGGACAAGTGCACCATTTTCTGCGGTTTGCACCCGAGCCGGTTCCATATGCCATCCACCGCTATGGCACCGAAGCCAACCGCTTGTACGCGGTGCTGAATCAGGTGTTAAGCCAGTCTGAATATATTGCCGGTGACTATTCGATTGCCGACATGGCGCTGTTCCCCTGGATCAGCCGGCATGACTGGCAGCAGATTGAGCTGGCCGATTATGAACATGTGGCCAGGTGGTATGAGCAGGTGCAAGTCAGACCTGCCGTTATGCGGGGCATGGCGGTTCCTGGCTAACAGCTTTAGATGTTGGCCGTAGATGTTTAACATCGTGATTTGACGTATTGCTTCAGACGACCTCCCCCTCGTCTGAATAATCCATCGGAGTGAATATGAATACCAACACCATTGATGGGCAACAAAAAGCCGCCATACTGGCTGAGGCGTTGCCTTACATTCGCAGCTTTGCCGACAAAACCGTCGTGATCAAATACGGCGGCAATGCCATGACGGATCCGGACCTGAAAGAAGGTTTTGCACGTGATGTTGTCTTGCTGAAACTGGTGGGTATCAACCCGGTGGTGGTGCATGGTGGCGGACCCCAGATCAATGAATTGCTGGCACGTGTGGGCAAACAGGGCGAGTTCATTCAGGGCATGCGGGTGACTGACTCTGAAACCATGGACATTGTGGAAATGGTGCTGGGTGGTCTGGTCAACAAGGAAATCGTGAGCCTGATCAACAAGCATGGTGGTCGTGCCGTGGGTTTGACCGGTAAAGATGGTGGCATGATCAAGGCCAGCAAGATGTTCCTGAAAGGTACGTCTGACGAAGAGCAGCTGGATATCGGCCAGGTGGGGGAAGTGGCAGATATCAACCCCGAGTTGGTGGCTTTACTGGACAGCGCTGACTTTATTCCGGTGATTGCGCCGGTTGGCGTGGGCGAGAACGGAGAGGCTTATAACATCAATGCCGATCTGGTGGCTGGCAAGCTGGCGGAAACCCTGAAGGCGGAAAAACTGGTCCTGATGACCAATACGCCTGGAGTACTGGACAAGAGTGGCAAGTTGCTGACCGGGCTGACCCCGCAAAAGATTGATGATCTGGTTGCGGATGGTACCTTGTCTGGCGGTATGCTGCCCAAAATCAGTTCTGCACTGGATGCAGCTCGTGCGGGTGTGCCATCGGTACATATTATCGATGGACGCGTGAAGCATGCACTGTTGCTGGAAATTCTGACCGACGTGGGTGTCGGGACGATGATCCGGGCCAAGTAAGTAAACGTTAATGTGAAGCTCGCTAGGGGGGATGCTCCCCCTTGTTTGATTGTGAATGGGGGCTGGGTGCAAGAATCTCATCGCGCATGGCAGCCCTGGGTGTGGTTGTTTGATCTGGACAATACGCTGCATGACGCCAGTCAGGCCGTGTTTCCGCGTATCTCCGAGGCCATGACCCAGTATCTGGTGCACCATCTGGGGATGACGGAAGCCGACGCACACGTGCTGCGGGTGAGCTATTGGCAGCGCTACGGGGCGACGCTGAGCGGATTGGTCCGGCACCATGGTGTCAACCCGCATCATTTTCTGAAAGAAACTCACCAATTCCCTGATTTATTGGATATATTGCGTACTGAGACTGCGCTGGCGGCTCAGCTCGCCTGCCTGCCGGGGCGCAAAATCATCTTTACCAATGCCCCGCGGCATTATGCGCACGCGGTATTGCACGGGTTAAAAGTGGATAATCTGTTTGACGATGTGTGGGGACTGGAGGATATCCGGTTTTACCCCAAACCGTCGCTTAAGGGCTACCAGCAGATTTTGCGGCATACCGGTGTGGATCCGTCCCGGGTGATCATGGTGGAAGATACGCTGGAAAACCTGCGGACTGCCAAACGGTTGGGCATGAGAACGGTGCTGGTGAGCCCGCGCATGCAGAAGCCTTCCTGGGTGGATGCCTGCGTCAAGAATATTGCAGCAATGAAGCGCATTGCCTGGTTACGGACCAGGGTTAGCAAGGAATGACAGGATGCTGATACGAAAAAAATTTGGCTTTGAGAGTGCGCATATTGTGCGCAATTGCTCAAGCGACCGCTGCCGGCGCTCCATCCATGGCCATAGCTACAAGGTGGAAGTGTTGCTGGAAGCGCATGCGTTGGATAACGGGCAGATGGTGTACGACTTTGGTCTGATGAAAGGGACCATCCGGGATGTCATCGACGCCTTTGACCATGCCGTGACATTCTGGGACCGGGATGAACCGGATTATATTGAGTTGTCCAAGCGCTTTTCTGCGCGCTGGATCAGCATGCCGGTATCCCCGAGCGCAGAGCAGTTCAGCCGGGTCTTTTTTGTGATTATCGATGCCTTGCTGAAACAGACCGTGATGCAGAATGGGGAAGCAGATGTCACCCTGCATTCGGTGATTGCGCATGAAACTGAAACCGGCTATGCACAATGCTTCCGTGAGGATGCCTATAACCCGCGGATGGGCGAGATCCGGCTGGAGGACGTGGTGTTCTCTGATCAGGTACGAGCCGAGTGGATGGATGCAGACATGTACGAGAAACTGAAGCAGGGGCTGTCTTTTGTGAACCCGAAAGTGACCATGCAGGTGCATACGCGCGACGATGACTGACCGGAAATAATGGATGGCAAAAACAAAAGGGAGCGTTTACGCTCCCTTTTGTTTTTGCCGCTACGATTACCCACTTGAGGCTTGCGGCGGTTTACCCCTGCAGATAAATGTCTTTATAACTGGTATAGATTGCTGCAAACAGAATGGGAAATACCACCAGCAGACCCAATCCGAAAGGAATGCTGCCAATGATGATCAGGATGGTGGACAGTATGCCCATGACGATGAAGGTCAGAACATTTTTCCAGACACCGGACAGACTGGCCTTAAGGGCCTCGATCGGCTCCATGTTCTGCAGTACCACCAGGGCCGGAGCAAACAGCACGGCGGAATAGATCATGAAGCCGACAATCATGGACAGGAGCATGATCAGGATCATGCCGAAGCCGAACGCACCCGCGAACATGGCATGAAACATATAGGGTGCTCCACCCGAGAAGGCGCTGGACATGCCGCCTGACATCATGGAGCCTCCCAGGATGATGGCAAACAGAATCATCATTGCAATCATCATGGCGACTGTCAGACCCAGCTGTACCAGTCCGACGATGACGAGTGGCGAGGCGTGTTGTTGCAGTCCGCCGAAGAGATGGTTCACGGTCAGCGCTTCGCCATCATCCAGCGCCTTGGCGCCCAGCATGAAACCGCCGGTCAGGATCACGATGGCAATGGGCTGGATGACCATGCCCAAGAGCGGGATCAGGCTACAGACCATGATGACCACCATGAAGATGATCAGGTTGGCAATCCAGATGGCAGGTGCCTGCTTGAACAGTTGCCAGCCTTCCGTCAGCCAGTTAATGCTGTTGCCGGCTGGTACGGCCTGACCCGCAGGGTTGAAACGGCTGTCATGATGGAAAGTTCTGCCCGGTTGCGGATCGGGTCTGGGTGCTTCATACGGATTTTGCTGAGTCATGTTGGCTCCCTGAATGATGATGTTGTTATGCCCATGAACAGGATGAATGTATGACAAGCTAATTCAGAAGAGTAACTGTAAAGCAGCGGTTTGCCAATAGCATAACCGCTGCTGGTAGTGAGATTGGCAGGGTGAGTTGATCAGATGAGCGGAATCGCACCCAGCAGCAATAACCCGGATTCGAGGATTTCGACTCCTGCGCCAAGGCAGTCTCCCGTGACCCCCCCCACCCGTTTGATCAGGAAGTGCTTCCACCACCAAGTTAATGCGAGGGCTGCCAGTAAGGCCGGGGCTAGCCATGCGCTGGCTATCATGAGCAGTGCGGCCCATATCCACAGGACATGGCGACTGAATTGCCACTGGAATTGTTCTGCCATGCCGTGGCCAAGCGGTGGGAGCGTTCTGGACCAGTAAAGGGTGCCCAGCCGTGCCCATGCGGGGATCAAGAGCAGATAAGCCAGATGCTGCTGCTTGACGAGCAGCATGAGGCCGACCAGTTTGGCCAGTAGTTGCATGACCAGTGCGATAACGCCAAAGCTGCCAAGATGCGGGTCTTTAAGGACTGCCAGAAATCTGGCCGGGTCTCGATGGGCTGCCCCCAGGGCATCACTCATATCGGCCAGACCGTCCAGATGCAAGCCGCCGGTTACCCAGACCCAGAACATCAGACAAAGCACCGCCGCCAGCCAGGGATCTAGCAGATGCCCGACCCATGCTGCGAGCCATAAGAGACTGCCGATGATCAGCCCGACCAGTGGAAACCAGATTGCTGATGCCGGTAGCAGGGCCGGATTGAAAGGGTCGATCCGGGGTGTGGGCAAGCGGGTCAGGAATTGCACCGCCATCAGAAAGGTGATCCAGCGTTGTTTCATATAAATGGGCCAATGGGGGGTGTTGTAATTATGTAAGCTGCAGGCTAATTTTGCCATTTTGGCAGGAATTATGAAGTAATTTCAGTATGGCTTGCTGTTATAATTCATTTTCTTCAAGGTGCTACCCTGGAAATGCGAGTTTTCGGGGTGTTAAACGGGAAACAGGTGAAATGCCTGTACTGCCCCTGCAACGGTAATTCAGTGTGGGTTTTCCATCAGGCCACTGCGCAGAAAAGCGTGGGAAGGCGGAAAACCAAGTCTGATGAGTCCGGATACCGGCCTTGGGCGGTTTGCCTCTTGCAAACCGGTGCAGCCTGCTTGGCCGGCGATAGCCGCCAGCAGGGTGACATTACGCTCGGCAGGGTGCACGCGGCGGGATCTTCTGGATACCGTTGCGCTTGCGATGGCCCCTCATGTTTCCCGACGTTTTCCCTGTCTTTATTTTGATCATGCCATGCAGCGGGCGTGGCATCAGGGAGATGTTTGGTGAAGTATCGTTATTCTGTTGTGATTCCATTTATATGTTCTAGCATGGCGGCCGGCGTGTCGGCCTGGGCCGAAGATGCCTTTGAACTGCCCGAAACCGTGATTACCGCGACCCGGGTGGCGACGCCCGAAGCGCAGGTGATTGGTGATGTAACCAAGATTACCGCTGCAGATATCCGCAAGTCGGGCGCGGCTACCATCACAGACGTATTGTCGCGCGTGGGCGGGTTGCAGGTGTATCAGCTGGGTTCTGCCGGTGCGTCAGCCACCATGTACGTGCGCGGGACCAACACCGGGCATACCGTGGTTCTGGTGGACGGTGTCCGCGTCGGTTCTTTAACCCTGGGAGCCATGGCGCTTGAGAACCTGCCGCTGGAGCAGATTGATCACATCGAGGTTTACCGCGCCTCCGCCAGTAGCCTGTATGGCAGTGATGCCATTGGAGGGGTGGTTCAGGTATTCACCAAGAAAGGCTCCGGACAGCTCCTGCCAACGGTAACGATTGGCGCAGGCAGCCTTGGTGGCCGATTGCTATCAGTCGGTGCATCTGGCAACCAGAGTGGGACCTCTATTGCATTGCAGGCTTCTGAGAAATCGGAAACCGGTATTGATGCCCGTCCGGATGGCTCGTCATTCCATGACCCGGATAAGGATGGGTACCGCCAGAGAGCAGCCAGCATCCGCGTCAGCCGACAAGTGACCGACCAGCATACGCTGGGTGCTGTATTGCGCTACTCGGATACCAAGTCCGAACTGGATACCAGCCAGATCGCACATGATGATTACCAGATTCAGAAAAACCAGGAATTTCAACTGTTTGCGGATAGTCGCTGGACGGAGAGCTGGCAAAGCCAGGTGCGCTGGTCGCGCAGTATTGATGACAACTTTTATAGTGCATTGGATTATTCAAACGCGCCGTACGCTGCTCAATATGTCAGTACGGAAAACCGCCTGTCAGTAGATAACAGTATCGCCTTACCCATCGGTAAATTATTGCTGGGGGCAGAGCATGTAAGCCAGCACATTGGCGGGACATCGGCGCTAAGCGTGAATCGGCGTACGCAACGCGCCGTATGGGCTGGCTGGCATGGTGAAGCAGGCGCACTGGATTGGCAGGCCGATGCCCGTACCACTCGCGATAGCCAGTTTGGTCACAAGACGACCGGATCTTTGATGCTGGGCTGGCATCTGACCCCGGAATGGCGTGTCTATGCCGGTGGAGGCAGCTCTTTCAAGGCCCCCACTTTCAATGACCTGTATTATATTGACCCATATGGCAGCAACGGTAACCCCCTGCTTAAACCAGAGTCCAGCAAGAATGTTGAAGCCGGTATTCGCTACCAGTCAGATCGTCGGACAGTCTCGCTGGTGGTGTATAAAAACAGGGTAAAAGACCTGATCGAATGGCGCTCTACAGACCCAACCGATGACTTTGCACCATGGAGCCCGGTGAATGTGGCTTCGGCAACCTTGAAAGGTGCCACATTGCACTGGCAGGATAAACTCGGTGAAGATATTAATGTAGATGCCAATCTGGACTGGTTGCATGCCATCAATGATGAAACCGGCAAGCAATTGATTCGCCGTGCCAGCCATCAGGGGAATATCCAGATATCTACGCACTACGGACAATGGTCGCCATTCCTGAATCTGAAAATGGTGGGCCGGCGTGAAGATAGCAATAACACCAGGCAGTTAGGTGGCTATGCGTTACTGGATATGGGTACTGATTACCAGCTGGATAATGACTGGAAATTACGGCTAAGTATCAAGAATCTGCTGGGTAAAGCCTATTTGCCCGCTTGGGGTTTCCGTGCACCTGGCCGGACGGCATGGTTATCACTCACCTGGAATCCTAAGCAATAACATGACCTCTACCCTTATCCTTGGCGGTCGCCGGAGTGGTAAAAGTGCGCGCGCGCAGGCGCTGGCCAGTACCTTTGCAGAGGTTACACTGATTGCAACGGCGACCGCCTCTGACGGCGAAATGGCCGAGCGGATTACCCGGCACCAGGCGGACAGGCCCGCACATTGGCATACCGTGGAGTCTCCGTTGTATCTGGCCTCTGCCTTGCAGCAGGCGGATGCAGCAGGATGCTGCCTGCTGGTGGATTGCCTGACACTTTGGCAGACCAATCTGCTGCTGGCAGAGGATGAAACGTTATTGGCACGGGAGACCGATGCTTTGCTGGCCATATTGCCCCGACTACAAGCCGAGGTGATTTTGGTGAGTAACGAGGTGGGCTGGAGTATTGTGCCTGAGTCCGCACTGGCGAGGCGGTTTGCGGATGAGGTTGGCCGCTTGCACCAGCGACTGGCCGCAGCATGCCAGCGGGTGGAGCTGGTGGTGGCAGGGCTGCCGCTGACCATGAAAAACGAAACGGGAACGCGATGAACTGGTGGACGGAGCCGGTAAAACCGGTAAGTGAAGACGCAAGACAACAGGCCTTGCACCGGCAGTCACAATTGACCAAACCGGCGGGTGCGCTGGGTGAGCTGGAAAATCTGGCCGTGACACTGGCCGGGATGCAGGGTGTGGAACAGCCGCATATTGTTGCGCCGTGGATTACGGTGTTTGCGGCAGACCATGGTATTGCGCTGGAGGGCGTGTCTGCTTTCCCAAGGGCGGTGACGGCGCAAATGGTGGCCAATTTTGTACAGGGCGGGGCGGCGATTTGCGTATTGGCCAAAGCATTGTCGGCCAGGTTCGAAGTGGTTGACGTAGGGGTAGAGGCGGATACACGTCATCTTGCGTCTGTAGTACAAGCCAAGATATCGCCAGGTACGGCCAATTGCCGGCATGTGCCAGCCATGACCATGGTGCAGTTGCATCAGGCATTTTATGTCGGGGCCAGCGCGGTAGAGCGTGCGTTGTCTTCATATGCGGATGTGTTTATTGCTGGCGAAATGGGGATCGGCAATACAACGGTTGCCAGTGCGCTGGCCGCACGCTGGCTGCAGATGCCGGCAGAGGCGGTGGCTGGCCCCGGTACGGGCTTGGCCCCTGCGGGTGTGGTGCACAAGGTGCGAGTGCTCAACGATATCCTGGCGACCCATGCCGGGCTGACGGATACCGAAGACGAATTGGCCGCCATGGGCGGTTATGAAGTGGCCGCGATCTGTGGGGCGTATATCCGGGCGGCACAGGCGGGCTTGCCGTGCCTGGTGGACGGGTTTATCAGTTCGGTGTCGGCATTGGCTGCGTGCCGTATCAACCCCGGTGTACGTGACTGGCTGATTTTCGGGCACCAGTCGGCAGAGCCGGCCCACCAATGGGTGCTGGAAGCGATGCAGGCCAGACCGCTGCTACAGCTGGGCATGCGCCTTGGGGAAGCAAGCGGTGCGGCAGCGGCCGTACCGATCCTGAAACTGGCGTGTGAACTGCATGCGCAGATGGCGACCTTTGCCGAGGCGAGTGTCAGCCAGAAGGAAGAATGAGACCATGACGACAGATACAGATAAAGCAAGCCGCTATGCGGCACGGATGGCCCGCAAGAAAGCGCTGATTGACCAGAAAATTGCCGAGGCCAATGTCGATACCGGTTTGCTGCTGGTGCTGACCGGCAACGGCAAAGGCAAGTCGTCTTCGGCCTTTGGCATGGTGGCCCGTGCGCTGGGGCATGGGCTGCGGGTAGGGGTAGTACAGTTCATCAAGGGACGTACTGATACCGGTGAGGAAGCCTTTTTCTCTCGCCAGCCTGGCGTAGAGTGGCATGTGATGGGCGATGGTTTTACCTGGGATACCCAGAACCTGGCCCAGGATCAGCAAAAGGCGCAAACCGCCTGGGAAATGGCACAGAAAATGCTGCAAAACCCGGCGTATGATCTGGTGGTGCTGGATGAACTGACGTACTGCATCCAGTATGGTTTTCTGGATGGGGAGATGATTCGCCAGGATTTGCTGTCCCGACCCGAGATGCAACATGTGGTGGTGACAGGGCGCGGTGCGCAGCCAGTGCTGACCGATATCGCGGACACGGTGACCGAGATGCGCCCGGAAAAGCATGCCTATGAGGCCGGTATCCGGGCTCAAAAAGGGGTGGAGTGGTAAGCGTGGGTTACCGGATAAGCGGTCTGCTGGTGCTGTGTGCGAGCTTGTGGCAATTGCCTGCACTGGCCGAATTACGCGTGGTGGATGATGCGGGCAAGCCAGTTGTCCTGGCCGGCCCGGCCAAGCGTATTGTCAGCTTGTCTCCCCATCTGACTGAGGATCTGTTTGCGATTGGCGTAGGCGACCGGGTGGTCGGTGCGGTCGATTACAGTGATTACCCTGCGGCGGCTGTCAGCATACCGCGGGTGGGGGGCTATAGCGGGCTGGACCTAGAAAAGATTCGTGCCTTGAAACCGGACCTGATCGTCGCCTGGCAGTCGGGTAACCCGCAACCGCAACTCGCCCGTCTGGCCCAATTGGGGATTCCGGTATTTATGGATAACGCGCAGCAATTAAGCGATGTTCCGACCGTATTACAACGGCTGGGTGTGCTGACCGGACAAACCGGGCAGGCCCAGCTGGCCGGGCAGCAATTCGCCGGCAAGATTGAGACCTTGCGTCGTCGCTACGCGCACAAAAAAGCGGTGCGGGTGTTTTATCTGGTGTGGCGCAGACCCTTAATGACCATCAACAAAGCGCAGATCATCTCGGATGCCATGCGCGTCTGCGGGGCTCGCAATGTCTTTGCCGATTTGCCTACTTTGGTGCCCACCGTAGATGAGGAAGCGGTGATTGTGGCCAACCCGGAGATGATCCTTAACAGTGCCGAGAGTGGTGCAGCCGATCTGCAACCCTGGAAGGCATGGCCATCGATCATGGCGGTGAAACATCAGCAACTGGTGACCTTGCCAAAAGATTTGCTGACCCGGATGGGGCCAAGGCTGGCGGACGGCGTGGCTGCGCTGTGCCAGGCAGTAGAGAGGGCCAGGAAATGGTAGCCACGCATCTGACCCTGCGGCGCATGCTGGTTGTCCTCCTTGCCCTGGCGACGCTGTGGCTGTGCATGGCATTGCTGAGTGTGTGCGTTGGCAGCACCACCTATCGTCCCTGGCAGTGGTGGCAAGCCGGCGCTGACCAGCAGTTGGCGAAGGATGTCATCCTGCAACTGCGCTTGCCAAGAACCTTGGCTGCGCTGGCAGTCGGTGGTTTGCTGGCACTGGCCGGAACGGTGCAGCAGGTTTTGCTGAGAAACCCCAAGGCAGACCCTTACGTGCTGGGGACAGCCGGGGCGGCTGGAGTGGGGGCTTTGCTGGCCATGCTGCTGGGTGCCGGTGCGGTGATTGTCTCGGTCTCTGCAGGGGTGGGGGCTTTTGCCAGCATTTTGCTGGTGTTTCTGTTTGCCGGTTATGACCGGTCTGCAGCCCAGACCCGGCTGCTGCTGACCGGCGTGGCCGTGTCTTCGTTTTGTGTGGCCCTGAATGCCCTGTTGCTCAGTCTGGCGCCGGACGGTTTGCTGCGCGGCATGGTGTTTTGGCTGCTGGGGGATTTGTCGGGTGCCGATGGCGCTTGGCCACTGGCCGGACTGGGTGTATTGCTGGCACTGATCTGGCCGTTTGCCCGGGATTTGAACCTGCTGGGCCACGGTGTGCAACCCGCACATGCGCTGGGGCTGCCGATTCGCCGTCTGCGGACGGGGTTATATGTGCTCGTTGCCATAGCAACGGCGCTGGCCGTGACAACGGCGGGCATGATCGGTTTTGTCGGCCTGATTGTGCCCCATGCCCTGCGGTTGATGCTGGGGACTGATTTGCGTCTGTTATTGCCTGCCAGTGCGCTGGGGGGCGGTATCGTGCTGGTGCTGGCCGATATGGTGGGGCGCATGGTGCTGGCTCCGCAGCAAATTCCGGTCGGGGTGATTACCGCACTGGTCGGGGTGCCTGTGTTCCTGTGGCTGTTACGGCAACGGGGGATGACATGAGCGCGGCGATCCAGTTGCACGGGGTCGTGCTGCAGCAGGGCGATCGAACCTTGTGCCGCGACCTGTCCCTGACCTTGCAGCCGGGCGAGCGCTGGCTGGTACTAGGAGAAAATGGCTGCGGCAAGAGTACCCTGCTGTCGGTACTGGCCGGATGGATGCCGCCATCTGCGGGTGCTGTCACGTTAGGCGGTACCGATATTGCTCGGCTTCCTTCTGGGCAGCGCGCCACGCAGTTGGCATGGTTGTCACAGCAGGATGAGCACCCCTTCCCGATGACGGTGATGGAAAAATCCCTCACTGGGCGTCATCCTTATATCCCGCGCTGGTCGTGGGAGAGCGACACGGACCGGCGCATCGCCTTAGACATGCTGGCGCGTCTGGACATTGCGCATCTGGCTGCGCACGATCTGGCCACCCTGTCTGGCGGCGAGCGGCGCAGGGCCAGTCTGGCCGCGGTGATGGCCCAGCAAACCGACTGGCTGCTGCTGGACGAGCCGCTGTCGCAGCTGGATATCCGCCACCAGCAGGCCGGGTTGCAGCAACTGCAGCAACTGGCCGAAGCGGGTAAAGGTATGGTGGTGGTCAGTCATGATCCAAACCATGCATGGGCGTTTGCCAGCCATGTATTGATGCTGTTTGGCGATGGCCGCTGGCAAGCCGGTACGGTTGCGGCGCAACTAACGGCAGACAACCTGAGCCAGCTGTATCATTGCCCGGTAGAGGCGCTGGACCGGCACGGTATGCCGTGGTTTTTGCCGTGCAGGTGATTCTGCTGCGCCATTCGCCTTGCCCGGAAGGTGACCGACGCTGTTATGGCCGGCTGGATATCGCCCCTGATCTGCCCGGCATGCAGACCGCCTTGCCAGCGCTACATGCTGCGCTGCCGGAGGCATACGATGTCTGGAGCAGCCCGGCCCAGCGGTGCCAGCAACTGGCCGCACAGCTGTCTCCGGTCTATCTTACCAGTACCTGTTTGCAGGAGCTGGACTTTGGAGTTTGGGAGGGCATGCCCTGGGACGAGGTTCCGCGTGCCGAGCTGGACGCGTGGGCGCAGGACATCTGGCATTTTTGCCCCGGGGGAGGGGAATCTGCCTCGCAGTTGCAAACCCGCTGGCAAACCTTTGTGGATGGGTTGCAATCGGAGCGGCTGGCCAGACCGCAAGTCATCGTGACCCATGCCGGGGTTATCCGCATGGCCTTGAGTGATGCGGGTATCATCCCTGCCCATGACCGCTGGCAAGCCCGTATCGACCATATGGTCCCGTATCTGATCGACTATTGAAGTATCAATTACCATGCCTACGTTAATGATTCAGGGCTGCACCTCGGATGCTGGCAAAACCACCATGGTGGCTGCGCTGTGCCGGTTGCTGGCCCGTCGGGGACGGCGTGTCGCCCCCTTCAAGCCCCAGAATATGGCGCTCAATAGCGCTGTCACTGCAGACGGTGGTGAAATTGGCCGCGCGCAAGCGGTGCAGGCGGCTGCTTGCCGGATCCCGGCACATACCGACCATAATCCCGTCCTGTTAAAACCCAGCAGCGACTGCATGGCCCAGGTCATCATCCACGGTAAATCCATCGGCAATCTGCATGCGGTGGATTATCATGCCTACAAGCGCCAGGCCAAAGCGGCGGTGTTTATGTCATGGCAACGATTGGCCAGCCAATACGACTGGGTGGTAGTAGAAGGGGCGGGCAGCCCGGCAGAGGTGAATCTGCGGGAAGGGGACATTGCCAACATGGGCTTTGCCGAAGAGGCGGACTGCCCGGTGTGGCTGGTCGCCGATATCGATCGGGGCGGCGTGTTTGCCCACTTTGTCGGCACCTTGGCCTGTTTATCGGCCAACGAACAGGCACGCATCGAAGGGTTTATCATCAATCGCTTCCGTGGCGATATCAGCCTGCTGCAACCCGGTATCGACTGGCTGGAAGCACAGACCGGCAAACCGGTGCTGGCCGTGGTACCTTACCTGATGGATCTGGACATTGCCGCTGAAGATGCCCTGCCGAAAGCCTCATCCGGCAACGGTGCGTTCAAGGTGGTGGTGGTTACCTTGCCGCACATTTCCAATCACAGCGATTTTGACCCCTTGCGACGGCAGCCCGGGGTCGATCTGGTGTTTGCGCACCCGGGGCAGGCCTTACCCCCTGCCGACCTGCTGATTCTGCCCGGCAGCAAGAACACCCGCAGCGATCTGGCCTGGCTGCGGCAACAGGGCTGGGATATCGCTATCCAGAAGCATCTGCGCTACGGCGGCAAGTTGATCGGCATTTGTGGCGGCTACCAGATGCTGGGCACTCGCATTGCAGACCCAGACGGAGTGGAAGGCGAGGCGGGCGAGAGTGAGGGACTGGGGTATCTGCCATTGCAAACGACCCTGGCGCCAGACAAAACGCTCAAACAGACCCAGGGCTACATGCAACTCAGCGGCCATTCTGTCCCGGTGCACGGTTACGAGATCCATCACGGGCAAACGCATTACCATGGCCCTGTCACATCCATGCTGACGCTGGGGCCGGACAAGCTCCTGGACGGTGCCTTGAGCCAGGACGGGCACATCATGGGGTGTTACCTGCACGGCCTGTTTGATACACCTGACGTGGTTGCTGCCCTGCTGGCATGGGCCGGGTGCGAGGTACAGCCAGCCGTATCTACTGCCAATGCTTTGGACCAGTCACTGGACCGGCTGGCGACGGCGCTGGCGGAGTCACTCACGACTGCCGGGCGGGCGGCTTTGATCCGGCTGGATCATGGTCTATGATGGAAAAAGGATAATCCCCCGGACGGGTTGTTGTGAGATGGCGGGGTCTGGTGACTTTCGCCGGTTTTCATGAATTGCTGACATGCTTGGCAGACAGGGGCCATATGCAGACCGTTGATCCGCATCGCTATCGGTTGGCTCCCCTATTGGGCAGCCTGTGTATTCTGCTGTTTGTGGGGCTGCAGGCGCTGGGCGACTCACTACATTATTACCCCGTGGGCCCCATCTATGAATATCGCTGGCAATTGCTGGCGCTGGCGTTAAAACATACACCGGAAGGCGGTCCGACGACGCTGTTGCCTTATCAGGATGATGCCTCCCAGAAAAGGGCTGTGTCCTTGCTGCAGACGGGCGCTATTGATGTCCTCGCGCTGGGGACGAATCAGGAACGCGAGAATGAGATGCTGCCGGTCAGGATTGATATTTCGCGCGGGATTGTCGGCTTCCGGGTACTGATCATCCGTGCGGCTGACCAGCAGCGGATCAAGGGCATGGATGCCGCGTCTTTTCTGAAACTGACATTTGGCTTGAATGCACAATGGGCCGACGTACCCATCATGCGGGCCAATGGCCTGAATACCGAAGTTTCCTTAGGGTATGAAACCCTTTTTGCCATGCTGACGGCCAAGCGGTTTGATGCTTTTCCGCGGGGGTTGAGCGAGGCGCAGATCGAGCTGGCGCAGCGCAAGGCCCAGTATCCTCAGTTGGTGCTAGAGCAAAGCAAGGCGCTGTATTTCCCGTTTCCTATCTACTTCTGGGTCAACAAGCATCATCCTCAACTGGCCAGCCGGATTGAGACCGGGCTGAAGCGCGCACTGGCCGATGGCTCATTTCACCGTCTGTTTGCACGCTATTATGCAACAGAAATTGCCGCTCTCAAGGCGCATCCACGGCAGATCATTTTCCTGATCAATCCGGTCCTGCCCCCAGGTAACCCCTTGCCTGACACCAACTGGTGGTGGCATCAGCCCCGCATCCGCTAAACACGCTGCTCATTTCTGGCTTTGAAGCGCTACCCGCACACCCAGGCCGATAAACGTCAGTCCGGCCAGCGTATCCAGCTTGCTGGCAACGCCGGGTTTGGCTTTCAGCCATGCGCCGACCCAGCCAGAACACAGTCCGATCGATCCAAAAATAATGGCGGTTTGCACCATGAATAACAAGCCGAGCAGCAGCATTTGTGTCGCCAAGTGCCCAGCCTGCATGTCGATGAACTGCGGCAAGAAGGCGATAAAGAACAACGTGACTTTCGGGTTGAGCATGTTGGCGATGATGCTCTGGCGGTAGATGAGCCACAGTGTCTTGTTGTCTTGCCGGGTATCCAGCTGCAGGTTGCTTTTCCCGGTCAATGCCTTGATGCCAATGTAAAACAGATACGCTGCACCGGCATATTTCAGCAGATTAAACGCCAGTTCGGATTGGCGAATTAATGCCGCAAACCCCAGCGCCGCCAGCAGCGTGTGCCATAGGCAGCCACTGGCAAAGCCCAGCGCCGCCGAAACAGCAGCACTTTTTCCCTGGCTGATGCCACGGGTCAGCACATAAATATTGTCCGGCCCCGGAGCCAGGGTCAGGGCAATGGAGCTCAGCAAGAACAGTTCAAATTGGGGCATGGGGGAAATCCTTGGCGGTTACATGGCATCAGGACGGCTTGCGCAGCGAATGGTGCAGGCGGATATCCCGGATATGCGCCGAGGTATGGGCCAGGGTGGCTAGCGCTGCTTTCAAACGGTCCAGTTCAGCAGGGTCTGGCAGGTCTTCCGGGTTCAGAAACAGGTCCAGCTCCAGCTGACCGTCCAGATAGTGCAAGACCAGTTGTTCTTCGCGCAAGGTCTGCCCGGGCAGGTGCGGCAGCAAACTGGCCCTGACATGGTTCCTGTCCGGCAGAATCGCGCTACGCTTGGCGTCGTTGTCATCTTCCGGGTCTACGTGCACCAGAACATCCAGCACCGGGTGGTTGGCCAATACCAGTCGTCTGGCCTGCTCGGCAATGAAATGACCTTCGGACACACTGATGGTCGGGTTGACCAGCACGTGTGCGTCCACCAGCACCATGTCTCCCATTTTACGGGTACGTAGTTCATGCACGCCTTGCACGCCTACCGTGCCTTCTAGCGTGCGACGAATGGCCGTGACCGTTTCGGCATCCGGTGCGGCATCACTCAGGTCTTGCAGGGCATCCCAGCCAAACTTCCAGCCCATGCGTGCCACCATGAACCCGACCAGCGAGGCCGCCAGCGCATCCAGAAACGTGTAGCCCAGCAAGTTGCCGGCAATCCCCAGCGCAACCACCAGCGACGATGCCGCATCAGAGCGGGCATGCCAGGCATTGGCCACCAGCATGGAAGAACGAACACGCTCTGCTTCTTTCAGCATGTAACGGAACAAACCCTCTTTGGCAAACAGGGTGATGCAGGCCACCCATAAAGCAATGCTGTGCACGGTAGGGGCAGCAGAACCCGAAGTCAGGCGTTCGCCCGCCCGCAGCAGCATGCCCAGTCCGGCCACCAGCAAAATGACCCCCAGCCAGAGCGAGGCCACCGTTTCATAGCGGGCGTGACCATAATGGTGGCCTTCATCCGGCGCCTGGTGGCTGTGGCGGTTGGCAAACAGCACCACAAAGTCGGCGACCAGATCAGACAAAGAGTGCAGACCATCGGCAATCAGGGCCTGGGATTTGGAAAAGATGCCAACCACTACTTGCAGTACTGTGAGTACCAGATTGATGGCCACACTGATCCAGGTGGTGCGGGCGGCTACCCGCTGGCGTTCATCCGCCATTTCATGGTCTTTTTGTTCGATGGGCAATATGGTTGTCATGTGAACCTGGGTAACAAAAGGGGCAAATCAGAATCCGAAGGATAACGCGATCATGCGGGCATGACAAATCGATTGTTGCAGGGCTTGGCCTGCATCAATTTGCCAGTGTGGCGTGCCAAAAAATCAGGGGCACCGAGGTGCCCCTGAGATACGCCTTGGCTGCTACGCGCAAGGTTTATTCTGTTGGCGGCTGGGCAGGCTGTTTGCCCTTTTTCAGCCACAACCAGGCGGCAATGACATAGCCGGACAAGCCGTAGATGACAAACAGGCTAAACAGCGCGATCGGCGCATCATAGGCAATGATCAGGATCAGCAGTACCAGCAACAGCAGCACAAAGAAGGGCACGCTGCGGCGCATGTTCACTTCCTTGAAGCTCCAGAAGCGAACATTAGTGACCATGGTCAAACCGGCAAACAGGGTCACAATCAGGGCAATCCAGTGCAGGACCGGGTAAAGCGCAGGCGAGAAGCCGTTATCGATGGAAATCCACACCGAACCCGCTACCAGCGCGGCCGCAGCAGGGCTGGGCAAGCCGGTAAACCAGCGTTTGTCGGCGACACCAATTTGCGTATTGAAGCGTGCCAGGCGCAAGGCGGCACAGACTGCATAAATGAATGCCGCCATCCAGCCGATCTTGTGCAACGGTTGCAATGCCCACTGGTACATGACCAGTGCCGGTGCCACCCCGAACGAAACCATGTCGGACAGCGAGTCATACTCGGCGCCGAAGTCACTTTGGGTATGCGTCAGGCGGGCAACCCGGCCATCCAGGCTATCGAGCACCATCGAAATGAAGATGGCCACTGCTGCATGGTCAAACTTGCCATTCATGGCCTGCACAATGGCATAGAACCCGCCAAAGAGGGCCGCCGTCGTGAAAGAATTGGGCAGCAGGTAGATGCCCTGCTTGCGAATCCGTTCGTTAAATGGCGTTTTGGTTTGCTCTAGTTCAGGCATGTTGTTCTCTAGTCTGGTTGACCGGTCGGGCCGGGTTACAGGTCGGCCAGAATCGTGGCGACGCCAGTGACCTTGTCGCCCACGCTGACGCGCGGCTTGGCGGACAATGGCAGGTAGACATCCACCCGTGAGCCAAACCGGATAAACCCGTAGCGCTGGCCACGGGTCAGGTTCATTTTGGGCTCGACATAGCACAGGATGCGGCGGGCCACCAGGCCGGCAATCTGCACACAGGTAACATCGTGGCCGCTAGTGGTCTTGATGTGCAGTGCATTGCGTTCGTTTTCTGTCGATGCTTTGTCCAGCGCCGCATTCAGGAACGAACCTGCGTTGTACCAGCGGTTGATAATTTCGCCATCGACCGGGCTTTTGTTGCTATGCACGTTAAACACGTTCATGAATACGCTGATTTTCAGCGCGCGGCGGTTGAGGTAAGGGTCATCCGCTTCTTCAACCTTGACAATGCGACCATCTGCCGGGCTGATGATGGCATTGGCGGCTTGCGGCACCGGACGTGCCGGGTCACGGAAAAACTGGACAACAAAGACAAACAGGATCCAGCCGACAAAAGAGAGGCCTGGCACGGCATAAGAAAGTACCACCGCAATCGCCAGTGCGATTGCAATGAAAGGCCAGCCTTCACGGGCTAGAATCGGGTGTGGGTAAGTCGGGTTCATCCGTAATCCGTCTGTAAGTGATTCATCAAAGCTGCAATCTTATCTCAAACTGGATGCAAGGGGAAATGACGATGCCGCTAAAACCGCAGGCAGGCAGCGGCTGCCTTGCGGTGGTGCCGGGTCAGGCCATCAGCCTTGCTGGCAGTTGCCTGCATTTGGTGCAACAATTCCATTCTGGAAATGCTTGGGAGACACGCTATGAAATACTGGTTAATGAAGTCTGAGCCGGATGAAGTGGGGATTGACCATCTGGTGGCAGATCCGGCTACACCGGTGCCCTGGTTTGGCGTGCGCAACTACCAGGCCCGCAATTTCATGCGCGACCAGATGCAGCAGGGCGATCTGGTGCTCTTTTATCATTCCAGCTGTGCCGAGCCAGGTGTGGCGGGTGTCGTCCGGGTGGCGAGTACTGCTTATCCGGATGCCACCCAGTTTGATGCCGGCTCCCATTACTTTGACCCGAAATCCACTCCGGCAGAACCGCGGTGGTTGAATGTGGACGTGCTGCTGGTCGCCAAAACCCGGTTTCTTCCCTTGCAAGCCATGCGGGAAGACCCGGTGCTCGAAGGCATGCAAGTGCTGAAACGCGGCAACCGCTTGTCGATTACGCCGGTAGACCCCGCCCACTGGGCGCACATTGCCAACCTGATCGGTTTTAAAGGGTGACTCTCTTGCACAAGCCCGTCCTGCTGGTCGTCTATGCCAGCATCACTGGGGCAACCCGGTCTTGGGTGCAGTCATTCTGTCATGGTGCCGCGGACGAGTCTGCCGTGACGGTTCGGTTGCTACAGGCTGCCGATGTGTGTACCGAGGATGTGGTTGCGGCGGATGCCTATGTGTTTGCCTGCCCGGAAACGTTAGGCAGCATGGTGGGCGAGATGAAATCTTTTTTTGACCGGACGTATTACCCCGTGCTGGATCAGGTGAACGGACGTCCTTATCTGCTGGTGGTGTGCGCCGGCAGTGATGGAGAGCCGACGGTCCGTCAGATGCAGCGGATCCTGACCGGCTGGCGCTTAAAACCTGTTGCTGAAGCGCGACTCATCAAGACCCATGCCCAAACGCCTGAGGCGATCCTTGCCAGCAAGGAGCTGGACGAAGCCCTGTTGCAAGACGCGGAGGAAGCGGGCAGGGCTATGGCCTCTGCACTCCTCATGGGCATATTCTGAGCGTTGGCCGATGGTTAAACCAGACGTCCGCCCTTGACCCTGAACCCTTTGGTAGCCAGTTTGCCCAGATGCGCGCCGTGGGCATGGCAAATGGCAGCCGCAAGGGCATCTGCAGCATCTGCTTGCGGAATGGCAGGCAGATTGAGCAGGCGTTTGACCATTTCCTGTACCTGCTCTTTGGCCGCGTGGCCATTCCCTACGACCGCCTGCTTGACCTGCAGGGCAGTATATTCGGCAACCGGCAAATCCAGTGCCACCATGGCGCTGATGGCGGCTCCCCGCGCCTGCCCCAGCAGCAGGGTGGATTGCGGGTTGACGTTGACAAAGACTTTTTCGATCACGGCCATGTCCGGTTTGTAGGTACTGATGATCTCGCTGATGTTCTGAAAAATGACCTTCAGACGCTGTGGCAGTTCACCTTCCCCGCTTTTGATGCAACCGCTTTGCACGTAGGCTAATTGTTGCCCCGCCTTGTCGATCAAGCCAAAACCGGTGACGCGCAGGCCTGGGTCAATACCAAGGATGCGGACGACTTTGCCTGTGTTCATCGGGTAGCATCCCAGTGCGAGGCTACCCAGGTTCGGGCCTCCTCCAGTCGTGCCGGGGTGCCAACATCCAGCCAGAAGCCCGTATGCAGTTGACCGGAGACTTTGCCGGCGGCAGCGGCAGCTTTCAGGAGCGGGCCGAGTTTGGCCGGTTGCCCTGCCGGGGTGTCCGCGAAGAGGGCCGGGTGGTACAGCCCGATACCGGAGAAGGTCGAGCGTTCATGCGCATGTACCCCGACTGCCCCTGCTATCAGGGAGAAATCACCCTGCTCGTTGTGTGGCGGGTTGGGAACCAGTACCAGATGTGCCAGCATGCCCTGTTGAATCTGTTGTTGGGCACTGGCGAGCAGCGACAGGAAGTCGATATCCGTGAGAATGTCGCCATTCACGACCAGAAACGGGCTATCTGGCGTATTGGCAAGCAACGGCAAGGCAGTGGCTATGCCTCCCGCGGTTTCCAGTGCCGTAGCTTCCGGTGAATAGCGAATCCTGACGCCATAATCATCACCTGTACCCAACTGCTGCTCGATCTGTTGCCCCAGATGCGCATGGTTGATGGCAATTTGCCGGATGCCTGCCGATGCCAGATGCCGGATATGCCAGCCGATCAGCGGTTCGCTGCCGACCTGCAACAGCGGCTTGGGGGTATGGTCGGTCAGCGGGCGCATGCGCTCTCCGCGGCCGGCCGCCAGAATCATGGCGTGCACATGGGACTGCATCAGAAGGTATATCCGACTTGGGCCTGTTGCCCCTGCAAATCGTCAATGATGCGTGCCACCGGCGCCAATGGCCGGTAGCGGCGACAGGTCTTGGTCAGATACGTCAGAATGAGCGGCAGGTCGTCCAGATAACGTGCTTTCCCGTCCCGGTGGTTCAGCCGGGCAAACAGGCCGACGATTTTCAGGTGCCGTTGTACGCCCGCCCATTCAAAGTCGCGGTAGAAATGGTCAAAGTCATCGGGTACACCCACTCCCGCCTTACGAGCGGCTGACCAGTAGCGGATGGCCCAGTCCAGTACCTGCTCTTCTTCCCAACTGATATAAGCATCTTTCAGCAGGGATGCCAGATCATAGCTGACTGGTCCGCGCATGGCGCCCTGGAAGTCGATCACGGCAGGGTTGTCTGTCGTCGAATACATCAGGTTACGGCAGTGATAATCCCGGTGCATGAACACTTGGGTCTGATGGGCCAGGTTGTCGACCAGAGCGGCTTTTACTTCTGCCAGCCATTTGGTCTGCTGTTCATTCAAGGTCGCTTTCAGGTGTACTCCGACATACCATTCATCAAAGATGTCCATTTCCTTGCGCATGTGGGCTTCATCAAAAGCTGGCAGGCCTACTGGGTCGATCGCCTGCATGCGGATGAGGGCGGCAAAGGCATCTTCATACAAGGGGCGAGCCGTTTCCAGCGACAACACATCCTGATAATGAATATTGCCGAGATCACTCAGCACCATGAAACCAAGCGACAAATCGGCATGCTCAACGACAGGCGCATGGACGCCGGCCTTGTGCAGCCGGCTAGCAATATCCACAAAGGGACGGCTGTCTTCCAGCGCGGGAGGCGCATCCATCACCACGCGGGTACTCTGGTCCGGCAAGGTAATCCGATAGTAGCTTCTGAAGCTCGCATCCGCTGAGGCTACGGTCAGTGTGTCGGCAACCCCTGGGTATATGCCTTCAATCCATTGTTTCAGTTCATTTTCGCGGGTCATTCTGCTTGCATCCGTCATGGTTTGCTTGTGTGGCGGTGTTGGCTTCGGGCCAAACATGGTAAAGTTCTGGGATTCTATCACTTTGCCGCGATTGTGTTTTTAATGCCGCAACTAAAACCTATAGCCTTGGCCGTCTTGGCCCTGTTCAGTTTGCCTGCTTTCGCCGATGACGCGAGCAGTGCCGATACGCCTGACTTGGACGCGTTATCCTTGTCCCCGTCACTGTCAAGCAGCAGCAATCCGGCAGACGCACCGATTTTCATTAACGCGAATCAATTGCAAGGTGCTGGCAATGCCAGTCTTGAGGCCGAAGGTAACGTAGAGGTGTTTCGCGGGGATCAAACCCTGCGCGCGGACTGGCTGAAGATGCAAAACAATGGCGAGCAGATCGATGCCAAAGGCAATGTCAGCTTCGAGCAGAAGCAGGACAAAATGTCCGGCCCGGCCTTGTCACTGAATACAACCCGTAAAGAAGGTGTGTTCGAGTCGCCCGAATATGAGCTGGGCAGCCGTGGTGCCAGAGGCAAGGCCGACCAGTTGCTGTTTGAAGGCCAGGACCAATATCGTTTCAAGAACGCAACCTATTCGACGTGCGTGAACCCGGATTCCGACTGGTATCTCAAGACGACGGATCTGTCGCTGGACTACACCCGCAAGGTGGGGGAAGCCACAGGTGCCCAAATGGTATTCAAAGGGGTGCCGATCTTTTATCTGCCCTGGATGGACTTTCCGCTGGATGGCGGCCGAAAGTCTGGTTGGCTAACCCCGACTTTGCGTACTTCCGGAGCCAGTGGTGCAGAATTTTCTGTTCCATATTACTGGAACATCGCCCCTAATCGTGACGCTACCATTACGCCGCGCGTGATCTCCAAACGCGGCTTGCAGGTACAAGGCGAATTCCGCTATCTGGAGCCTGACTATCATGGCCAGCTGAATGCCGAATTCCTGCCGAATGACAAGAAGGCCGATCGTAACCGCTACGGTATCAAGTGGAATCACCTGCAGCAAATCAGCGACTGGCAATTGGGCATCAATGCCGAAAAGGTGTCAGACCGCAACTATTTCAATGACCTGAGCGATAAGCTGTCTGTCACTTCGGTGACCAACCTGCCCAGAGAGTTGTGGTTGAGCAAAAGCCAGAATGGCCTTTCCATGACGGCACGGTTTCTGAAATACCAAACGCTGCAGGATGATGCCAACAGTATTGACCCGCCGTATGCCAAGCTGCCCCAGCTGACGCTCAACTGGTACCGGCCGAATTTGGGAAAATTCGACTTCAATCTGCAAAGCGATTTTACCGCCTTCAGTCATCCTACCAAGGTCAATGGCCGGCGTCTGGTGGCTTATCCAAGCCTGAGCTTGCCGCTTTCCTCCACCTATGCATATTTCACGCCCAAGCTGGGCATTCATGCGACACGCTACGATTTGTCGAGCGAAAACAATACGACAGGCATTCATGGTGCAACGCGCATATTGCCCATTTTCAGCGTAGATAGTGGTCTGTATTTTGAGCGTGCAACCAATATGTTCGGCAAAACACAGACCCAGACGCTGGAGCCGCGCCTGTATTATGTGAACATCCCGTACCGGGACCAGAGCAAGCTTCCCAATTTTGATACCGCAGAAGCTGATTTCAGCTTTAGCCAGCTATTCTCGGAAAACCGCTATACCGGTAGTGACCGTATCAACGAAGCGAATCAGGTAACCGCCTCCGTCACTTCTCGCCTGATCAATGACGAAACCGGGGAAGAGCAAATGCGGCTGTCCGTCGGGCAACGCTACTACTTCCGCAAGACGCAGCGGGTGACGCTGGATAACTCGGTCATCCATGAAAGAAGCTCGGACATCCTGGCTGGTTTCGATGGTCAGTTAACCGACAAGTGGCATGGTTCAGCGGCACTGCAATTTAGCACCAAAACGGCGAAGACCCAAAAGGCCAGTCTGGATCTGCAATATCGTCCGGGGCCGGGCAAAGTGTTGAATCTGGGGTATCGCTATGACGTGACGCCAAGCAGCGAGGCAGACAAGTTCCGTCAGCTGGATGTGTCTGGGCAATGGCCATTGGGCGGCGGGTGGTATGGTGTGGGACGCTGGAATTACTCGCTGAAGGACAAGAAACCGCTTGAAGTATTGGGCGGGCTGGAATATAACGCGGGTTGCTGGGCCGTGCGGATGATCGCCCAGCGCTATGTCACCACCAACAAACAGCGCAACACGGCTTTCTTCGTGCAGCTGGAAATGAACGATGTGGCCCGCTTGGGCTCCAATCCGTTGCAATTGCTGAAAGACCGGATTTCAGGTTACAAAACGTCGCAAGAGTTGAATAAAGAGCAAGCCAATTAACCAATTGATGAGTTTACAGGTATGAATGCAAGGATTCTTGATCGTCTGATGTCTGCTGTGTTGGCACTGGCCATTTCCTCTGTGGGTGCTGCTGCGCATGCCGCACAACCCATCGCTGTCGATCGCATTGTGGCGGTCGTCAACAAGGATGTGATCACCGAGCGGGAGCTGAACGAGCGCTTGCGTGTAACGCTTGCCAACCTGAAACGGCAAGGGGTAACACCGCCGTCTGATGAGGTGCTGAAAAAACAGCTGCTGGACCGCATGATCACCGACGAAGTGCAATTGCAATTTGCCGTGGACAGCGGCATTCGTGTTGATGACGCTCAGCTGGATGCTGCGATGAATCGTATCGCAGAGCAGAACAAAATGACGCTTGAGCAGCTCAAGGAGGCATTGTCCAAAGATGGCATCCCGTTTGCCAAGTTCAGGGAAGACATCCGCAAGGAAATCCTGATGGACCGGGTCCGCGAAAGCGAGGTCGACAACAAGATCGTGATCAGCGATGCAGAAGTCGATAACTACCTAAGCTTGCAGGCAAAGACCAAAGGACAAGGTACCGAATATCAATTGCAGAATATCGTCATTGCAGTACCTGAGCAGGCGAGTCCGGAAGAAGTTTCCAGCAAGCAAGCCCGTGCGCAAGCCGCCCTTAAAGAGTTGCAGTCTGGCAAGTCGTTTGCCGAAGTTGCTGCGGCTTATTCCAATGCCAATAATGCCATGCAAGGCGGCCAACTGGGCTGGCGCGAAGGCAGCCGTTTACCGGATATCTATCTGAATGCCATCAGCAAACTGGAAAAAGGCCAGTTTACGGGGGTCCTGAAAACACCTAACGGATTTCATATTGTGCTGGTGGCCGACAAGCGCCAGCAAGGTGGCGAAGTCATGGTCGAGCAAACCCATGCGCACCATATCCTGATCAAGACAAACGAAGCCGTGTCTGAAACGGATGCCAAGGCTCGCTTGATGGCCATTAAAGAGCGCCTGGATAATGGCGGCAACTTCGAAGAATTGGCGCGCCTGCATTCCGAAGATGCAAGTGCCAACAATGGTGGTGACTTGGGCTGGCTTAACCAGGGCGATACCGTGCCTGAGTTTGAAAAAGCAATGAACGGCCTGAAGCCAGGTGAAATCAGTGGTCCGGTCCGTAGTCAGTTTGGCTGGCATCTGATTCGTGTCGATGAACGTCGCCAACAGGACGTGTCCGGTGAAAAAGCCCGTCTGGAGGCGCGTCAGGCCTTGCGTAGCCGCAAGTCGGACGAGCAGTACGACAACTGGGTGCGCCAGTTGCGTGATCAGGCATTTGTCGAACTGCGGCTTGAAGACCAATAATGATTCGCGCGAATCTGCCGCTAGCAATCTGCAGTGGTGAGCCAGCCGGCATTGGCCCCGATATTTGTCTCGGACTCTCTCGGGATGGTGCTGGGTTCCAGCGCCCGCTGGTGGTGATTGGCAACCATCGTACGTTTGCCGAGCGTGCCGTCATGCTGGGGGTGTCATTTGACTGGCCGATGTATGAGGAGGGTACCACTGCCCCCATCTCTTTTCTGGATGTAGACATGCCAACACCCGTGCTGGCGGGTATGCTGGACTGTCACAATGCGTCCGGCGTGCTGGCCATTCTGGATACGGCAATCGCGGGGTGTCAGCAAGGCCGGTTTGCCGGCATGGTGACGGCCCCTGTCCATAAAGGCATTATCAACGACAGTGGTGTGCCATTCTCTGGGCATACCGAGTATCTGGCCCAGAAAACGGGCACGCCAAGGGTGGTCATGATGCTGGCGGGTGCTGACTTGCGCGTAGCATTGGCAACAACCCATCTGCCACTAAAAGATGTCAGTGAGGCGTTGACACAGCCTCTGCTGGAAGAAGTGCTCACCATCCTGCACAACGATCTGAAAACCAAGTTTGGCATTGCCAGTCCCAGAATTCTGGTAACAGGGTTAAACCCGCATGCCGGAGAGTCAGGTCATCTGGGGAGGGAAGAGATCGAAGTCATCGAGCCTGTGTTGCTGCGCCTGCGCCGGACTGGCATGCAGTTACAAGGCCCGCTGCCTGCGGATACCCTGTTTCAGCCCAAATACCTGCAGTCAGCAGATGCCGTACTGGCAATGTATCATGACCAGGGATTGCCGGTCTTGAAATTTGCCAGTTTTGGCGAAGGGGTGAATATCACCCTCGGGTTGCCTTTCATTCGTACGTCGGTAGATCATGGCACCGCGCTGGATCTGGCGGGTACGGGCAAGGCCTCGGATGGCAGTTTGCTGGCGGCCATTGAGTATGCCGAATTAATGGCAGCGAGTGGGCATTAACCTGATTTATCGTCATCAACCCCGATTTCATTCCACGGATTTACACATTTATGCAGCATATTCCCCGCAAGCGCTTTGGTCAGAACTTTCTGATTGACCACAGCATCATTGATGCCATTGTCCGGGATATTGATCCCAAGGCCGGGGATTGTGTCATTGAAATTGGCCCGGGCTTGGCCGCGATTACCCAGCCGTTGTTGGCCAGGTTACCGCATTTGCACGTGGTCGAAATTGACCGCGATATCGTGGCGCGTCTGAGCCGCTTGTATCCACCCGATCAACTGACCATTCACTCGACCGATGCGCTAAAGTTCGATTTTTCGACAGTTGGCAAGGATTTGCGCATTGTCGGGAATCTGCCGTACAACATCTCTTCTCCGCTATTGTTTCACCTGGCCGAGTACCGTCATTTGATCCGGGATATGCACTTCATGCTGCAAAAAGAGGTGGTTGACCGTATGGTGGCAGAACCGGGAACGTCGGATTATGGCCGCCTGTCTGTCATGCTGCAGTACCGTTTCCATCTGGAATGGCTGCTGGACGTACCTCCCACTTCATTTGACCCACCGCCGAAGGTGGATTCAGCCGTTGTACGCCTGATTCCCCGCGAGGACCTGATTCTGTCGGCAGAGGTAGAAAAAGTGCTGTCACCGCTGGTGACGGCAGCCTTTTCACAACGCCGGAAAACCGTCCGCAATACCCTGGCCGGGTGGTTTGATGCTGAAGCCCTGCAGGCGCTCGGCGTTAATCCGGGTGATCGGGCTGAAAATCTGTCTGTCCATACCTATATCAAGTTGGCCGAAGCCGCGGTTCAGCGCGCTGCTGCCCGATAGGGGTATCACCTGGTACGCAAGGGCGACCGCCAGTGCAATGCAGGACGGGATTTGATGCAATTTCAGATGAGCGTCTGATCAGGTTGAGGCCTGTTGCTGAGCATCGTCAATAGTGCGCCCCGTAAATGGCGTTACGGTAAATGAGAAAACAATGATTGGTTATATTCAAGGTACCTTGCTGGAAAAATCGCCGCCCGCCATTCTGTTGCTGGCAGGCCATGTTGGCTATGAGCTCGATGTACCGATGAGTACCTATTATGATTTACCCCCGGCGGGCGCAGAAACCCGGCTGTATGTGCATATGGTTGTTCGGGAGGATGCCCAGTTGCTGTATGGTTTCCTGACCAAGGACGAGCGCGATGCCTTCCGGAAACTTCTGAAGGTGAGCGGGGTCGGGCCAAAGCTGGCGCTGGCGGTGCTGTCCGGCCTGTCGGTGCGTGAACTGTCACTGGTGATTGCCAATGGGGATGCAGCACGTCTGGCTAAAACACCGGGCGTAGGCAAAAAAACGGCAGAACGGCTCTTGCTGGAGCTGGGGGGCAAGATTTCGTCATCCGAACCGTTGCTGCCAGGGATTGTAGCGCCTGTCGTAACAGCACATGATGAGGTCTTGCAAGCGCTGGTTGCGCTGGGGTATTCAGAAAAAGAAGCCGGTTTGGCTGTAAAGTCTCTGCCCGAGGGTAGTTCGGTCGAAGATGGTATCCGGCAAGCATTACGGCAACTTGCCAGAGCTTAACAGGTTAATCGTGCTTACTGGCCGCCTTGCACTGGTCGTCCAGCTCAAGCAATAACCGCGTCCTTTCCATACGGGCTACCATTTGCCATGGTGTGTTGCTTAATGCCCCTTCCAAGGCCCATAGAAGATTTAGGCTTGCCTCCGGGCACACTTGCCGTACTCGCAAAAAGGTTCTCACGGAACCAAGTTCAATAACTTGTGCTATCGACCCGATCCCTGCCTTTTCCAGCATGGCAAGCGATTTGGGACCAAGATTGCTGATTTTCCGGTTCGAGTACAAGATGGGCTCCCGTTGTTCCCATAAAAAATGGCCCTGAAGGGCCATTTTTTATGTTACCAGAAGATATCTGCAATCAGTCTGCGTACTGTTTTTTCAAGCGTTCACGACGCTCTTGCGCTTCGATGCTCAGTGTTGCAGTTGGTCGTGCCAACAGGCGTTTCAGGCCAATAGGCTCTCCGGTATCTTCACAATAACCGTATTCGCCTTGATCGATGCGGTTAATGGCCTGGTCAATCTTGATCAGCAACTTGCGTTCACGATCCCGGGTGCGCAGTTCCAGTGCATACTCTTCTTCGAGTGTGGCCCGGTCCGCAGGGTCAGGCGTTGCTTCCTGTTCTTGCAAGTGCTGGCTGGTTGCATTTGCGTTTTCCAGCAATTGTGCTTTCATGTTCAGCAAATACTGGCGAAAGAACTCCAGGTGGCGACTGTTCATGTAGTCATCACCGTTGTCGTTCTGGATGTCTGCTTCTGTCAAAGGGCGGTTTTCCATAGTTTTCTACCGTCTAGGTTGCTGCACAACAATATTAAAGATTAACGGACAAAGCCTGTATTGTGCAAGTGCAATATGACAATTTAACCATTATAAAAGCATATTAGACTTTAACTGGCGTTGTCAGTCAGATGCCCAATCTATTATAGACCACCGTATGAATGCATGCCGGACAACCACATATTAACACCAAGGAAAGCAAAGCTGGTGACCAGCAGGCCACCGACTGCCCACCATGCCAGCGCCATGCCTCTCACGCCCTTGATCAGGCGCAGATGTAACCACGCGGCGTAGTTCAGCCAGACAATCAGTGCCCAGGTTTCTTTCGGGTCCCATGACCAGTAGCCGCCCCAGGCTTCGGCTGCCCAGAGTGCGCCCAGAATGGTGGCAATGGTAAAGAAGAAGAAACCAATGGCAATCGCCTTGTACATGATTTCATCCAGCACGGCAGGGGCCGGCAGATAGGTGGCCATGCGTGTTCTGGTCAGCAGCAGGGCTACTCCGATCATGGCTGCCAACGCGAATGCACCATACCCTACAAAGTTGGCAGGCACATGGATTTTCATCCAGTAAGACTGCAGGGCCGGAATCAGGGGCTGAATCTGCTGGGCGCCACGACTGACGGCATACCATGCGATAAAGCCGACGGCGGTTGTAATCACCAGCAGAGCGAATGGCAGTAGTTGGCTACCCTGATAACGCTCGCTGTAAAAGAGGGTTAACAGGGATGCAATCAGGCAGAACAGCACGAAGACTTCATACAGGTTACTGACCGGAATATGCCCGACATCGGGCCCTAGCAGGTAGCTGGCATACCAGCGAACAAACATGCCGGTGAATCCCATGAGGGTCGCTGCCCAGGTGAGTCCGGTAGCAAATTTGGTGGCAAAGGCCGAGCGGCGGAAAAGACCAAACCAGGCGACTACCAGCGCCAGAATATACAGGACCCCCATCCACATGATGGCTGACTGGCTCGATAGCATGTAGCGCAGCGTAAACACTTTTTCGGCGCGGGCCAGGTCTCCTTGATGCAGGCTGATGGACCACAGGCTGAGCGCCGCAATGCCAATGACCAGTGGGCGAATGGATTTCCAGTACCATCCCAAGGCAATAACTGCGGGTGCAGTTGCCATCAGGATGATTTTTTCGTAGATATCCATGTCGGCGTTAAAGTGTGTAAACACATAGAACGCGCTGAGCAGGATGCCTATTGCAAATACAAGATCAAACGTATCCGGTTTGAAGCGGTTGCTGGCAAATTTGCCAGATGTCTGACTGACGAGTTCCATGTCATGCCTCCGGTGATGCAGGGGATTGCAGGGCTTGTTTCAGCGCTGCCTGATAACGGGTAAATGCGTGTTCAAACTGCTGGTTTTTACGCGTGCCGGACATGCTGAACAGTAGTTTGCCATTCTGGCAGGCCAGCCAGATGCGCTGCTCCTGAATATAGAACATGGCAAATACGCCCAGCACCAGAAACAGGCAACCCAGATACACGATTTTCTTCGCCGGTGACCGGGAAATCTGGAAGCCACTGGCTTGTACCTGCTGAAAATCGGTAAGCTGGAAGTATACACTGCTACCGTACTCATGCAGAGCACTCATCGAGACCAGACTATCCAGTACAAAGCGCATTTCCTGGCCTGTGGGCGCGTGTTCCGGATGCTGCATCTTGTAGGCTTCCAGCGCCGAAGTTTGCAGGATTTTCAGATAGATCTGTGCGACTTCATTTCGTTTGTCTTGCGGTACATTGATCTTCAGCTGCCGGTCCAGTTCCGGAAAGCCGCCCCTAGCGAAGGCGGCCAGCACGCGTTCTGCACTGTCAATGAACTGCAAGCGGTAAGTCTCTGACAGAGCGGTCGATGTGAGTGCCTGCTTGGCAGTCTGTTCGGCAATCAGTTTGCGTTTGCCAGCATCCAGCAGCAAGGCGCGCAAGCTCATGAAGCCGGTGATTTCGCCATTGGCATCGGCCGGGAAACGGAAATACTGGTAAGGGTCAATCACCCGGGCTTTCATGCCGCTGATGAAATACGGTGCCCCTTCCAGAGTGATGGGAGACATGTAGTTGATGTATTCACGTGCCTGGCCGGAAGCATCGCGCAATTTGTACAGGATGCTGGGCCCCACATTGTGCAGGGTTTTTTCCTTGGTCACTTTGGCGGCGTTTTCCATGTCGCCCTTGAATTCATCCATCATGCCCTGCCTTGCAGGTGTTTTGTCGTTGGCAAAGTTTTCAATGTTGAAGAAGCGGAAATCACCCAGTTCCAGCGTATAGGGTTGCTGGTGGACGCTGACGGGCTGGTTGCTCTGGGAAACCCCTTTTAAATCGGTGGTTTGCGTTGACGGCGCATCCAGGTCCCAGCGCTTGAGCGTCACCGGTGAGCCGCCGTCCCCAAAACTGGCCTGGTAAATGGCAATATTGTCGACGATCAGTGGATGATTCACGCTGGTGGTACCGCTGATCTGCTTGCCGCTGTTTTTCAGCGTCACAACAATGTCACTGGCAAAGCGTTTGGGCTGGCCAGTCGGGTAGTGCTCGACGTGGAATTTCTTCAGCGTGACCGTGAATGGCAGCTCCTGAACAAAATAGCCTTCTTTGTGATTCAGAAACAGTACGTCCGTGCTGCTGCCTTCCGGAATGGTGACATTGCCACGAAACGTCGGATTGCTGTCTGACAGCTTGCTGCGTGCCGGAATCTGGCTGACCCGCATTTCACGGGTTTCTACCTGCTTGCCGTTGAACCACTCTTGCATGCGTATAAACAGATTGCCATCCAATAGCCCGCCGATACAGATCAGGATAATGGCAGCATGGGCAAAGAAGTAACCAAGTCGTTGAGCTACCCCTTTTTTGGCCGCCAGCAGGCGGTGAGGTTGGCTGGCGTGGAGCTGGTCTTTCAGTTTGTACTTGAAACCGTTGGTGTTCAGGAAGTCTGCGGCGATACGTGTCTGGGCATCCAGGTCGAGCGTGGTCGCGAAGGTGGTCTGATGCTGGAAATTCTGTAGTGAATGCAAGGTTGCGTTTTCGCGAAAACTGCGCATGTCCTTCACAAACTGGGGGGCATGACGGTAAATGCACAAGCTGGTGGAGACCACCAGAAAGCCCAGAATGGTGACAAACCAGCCGGTACTGTAGATATTGAACAGGCCAAGGCGACGGAAAATGTTGAACCAGAATGGGCCAAACTCAACCAGATAACCGGTATAGGACTCATTTTGCTTGATGATCGTGCCAATGATGGATGCCAGCGCAATGACGACCAGCAGCGTAATGGCAAACCGCATCGAGCTTAGCAGTTCATAGATGGAGTGTCTGAAAGTATTCTGGCGCACGGTTTACCCAGTATGGCTAGCGAGTGTGATGCAAAGGTTGTTTAGCAGGAAGGCAACCTGGCTCGGACAGCAGAAAATGATAACGGTTCCCTGCAATCGGCATGATGGATTGCCTTGCCGCGAATGATAGTCGCGTTTGAAACCGGAAAACTTGTTGGCAATCAAGAAATGCAACGGAAAGAGGATGCCGGACATGCCGCCTGGGGCAGCATGTCCGGACAGGCTTGCTTAGCGTAGACCTGCGATGTATTCAGAAACCTGTTTGATCTCTGTGTCAGACAGGCGTGCAGCTGTCGTGCGCATCATTTTGTTAGCATCATTTGCACGTGCGCCAGAGCGGAATGCGTTCAGCTGTGCAATCACATAATCGCTGTGCTGGCCGGCCAGGCGCGGATATTGCACCGGAATGCCTGCGCCGCTTGGGCCATGGCAGGCCATACAGGCTGGCACGCCTTTGCTGGCGATGCCGCCACGGTAGATTTTCTCGCCAGCTGCGGCAACATCTTTGCCACGGCCTTTGCCTGGTTTTGGTTTCTGGATGGAGAAGTAGGCAGCCAGGTTTGCCATGTCGGCGTCAGACAATGCCGTCACGATGCCGCGCATCGGGTTGGCACCTGCGCGCCAGTCTTCCGGCTTTTTAGGGTCCATTGGCGCTTTGAATTGCTGCAGTTGTTTCAGCAGGTATTCAGCGTGCTGACCAGCCAGTTTCGGGTTGGTCGGTACCGCGCTATTGCCATCGGCAGCGTGACAGGCAGCACAAACGGTGGTGGCAATTTGCTGACCTTTGCTTGGATCACCTTTAACAGGCTCTGTAGCCCAGGTTAGTGGAGCGATGACCGTGGCAATCAGGGCGGCCACAAGACGAGTGCGCTTCATGGGAGAAACTCCTAGCTATGTATAAAAATTCTGCTGGCTGGCGTAAGGGGCATACAAACAACAGTTGTTGCGCAATCAGGCACTAAATTGCACTGTCAGACTTTCGCCACCATTCTAAACCCGCTATTCTAAACACCTTTTCTTAGATACGCCACATCGCGAAAGCCCCATGCCCAGTTTGCAACAGCTCAAATTCTTTATTACGGTCAACCATTTGGTCGATTTGCCGCAGACAGTGGCTGAAGTCGCCTTTGCCGGGCGCTCGAATGCCGGCAAATCCAGTGCGATCAATACACTGGCAAAACATACACGACTTGCGTTTACCAGTAAAACCCCTGGGCGTACCCAGCATATCAATTATTTTGAAATTACCGATGGCGTGCATGTGGTCGACTTGCCTGGCTATGGCTATGCCCAGGTGCCTAATGCCGTACGCAAGCACTGGGAAGGCTTGCTGGGCGAGTACCTGCGCTCGCGTGACGAGCTGAAAGGCCTGGTCGTGATCATGGACAGTCGTCATCCGCTGAAAGACCTGGACTGGCAGATGCTGGAGTGGTTTGCTCCCACCGGCAAGCCGATTCATATCTTGCTGACCAAGTCCGACAAGCTGACCCGCCAGGAGTCTGCCAAGCAATTAAGCGAGGTGAAAAAGGCTGTTGCAGAATGGCCACAAATCTCGGTGCAACTGTTCTCCAGTCTGAAGAAAACCGGGGTGGAAGAGGCAGAGAAGCGCGTGCTGGGCTGGCTGTATGGTGAAGACGATACCGATGCAGTAGAAGAAAAGGCGAATGCCTGATTATTTCTGGAACTTTTTTCCGGTACTTGACTCTCACTTGTGAGCGCTACGATGCTCCCCGCTTCCCTCCCTGAGCGGGTGCCTTGTTCAAGTATCAAGGTTTTGAGCCCCGGTCATTGACTGGGGCTTTTTTATTGCATGTGCAGCGGGCCGGCAACCCGGTTATTCGGCGCTATTGGCTGCTTCTGTCTTCAGGTGATTGTTCTTGACGCGCACGTAGTGCTCGGCAGAATAACGCAGGAACTGGCGCTCGTCGTCCGTGAGTGTGCGTACTGCCTTGACGGGTCTGCCAATGTACAGGTGACCGCTTTCTAGACGTTTGCCTGGCGGTACCAGACTGCCTGCGCCAATCATGACCTGATCTTCGATAATGACATCGTCCATGACGATGGACCCCATGCCGACCAGGACCTCATTGCCGATCTGGCAGCCATGCAGAATGACGCTGTGGCCAATGGTGACATAATTGCCGATCACGAGCGGCGAGCCTTCGGGTTTGGCCGGTGTCTTGTGGGAAACGTGGCACATGGTCAGATCCTGGATATTGCTGTGATGACCGATATGGACATGATTGACGTCACCCCGGATTACCGTGTTGCACCAGACGGAACTCTCGTCACCCAGGACGACATCGCCGATGACCTGTGCGCTTTGATGCAGGTAGCAATCTTTGCCCAGTGTCGGTCGGGTTTCAAGATAGGGTGTAACAGGCATTGGGTATCTCCGGATTCAAGGTTGGCGTAGTATAAACGTAAACGGACAGATTTGTTTCTGTGACCGTCAGCTCTTGCGGGATGGCTTGTTCGTCCTCATATATAACCGTATTGACCATGATCCGGTTCGTGTCCCGAGGCACGATTGATTCAGTTTTCGAGAAAGAAATCATATATGTCTAATCCGCTGTTGCAGGCGAAAGGCCTGCCCCGTTTTTCTGATATCAAGGCCGAGCACGTGACGCCTGCCGTGCAGCAACTGCTGGCGGATGCGGAGCAGACGATTGCTACGCTGACCACGTCAAACGAGGCACCCACCTGGGATGCCTTTATCGAGCCGCTGGACGTTGCGCTGGAACGGTTGTCGCGTGCCTGGGGCGTCGCCGGCCACCTGAATGCCGTGATGAATACGCCGGAGTTGCGCGCGGCCTATAACGAGAACCTGCCACTGGTGACCGAGTTTTATACCCGTCTTGGCCAGAATGAGGCCTTGTATGCTCGTTACAAACAATTGGTGACGTCGCCATGGTTTGAGCAGCAGGCAACCCTAGTGCAACGGCGTTTTCTGGAGAATGAAATCCGTGACTTCCGCTTGTCTGGCGCGGAACTGAATGAGTCGGGCAAGGCCCGCTTTGCGGAAATCCAGGCAGAGATGGCTGAATTAGGCAACCAGTTCTCTAACCAGTTGCTGGATGCGACGGATGCGTTTGCCATGTATGTGGAAGACGCAACTGACTTGGCGGGCATTCCGGAGGATGTGCTGGAGATGTACCAGCAGGCTGCAGAAGAAGAGGGCAAAACGGGGTACAAGCTGACCCTGCAAATGCCGTTTTACTTGCCGTTAATGCAATATGGTGAAAACCGGGCCTTGCGCGAAACCCTGTACCGGGCTTATGTGACCCGGGCCTCGGAGTTCGGGGACCCCGCGCTGGATAATGGTCCGCTAATGGCCAGACTGTTGACCTTGCGCCAGGAAGAGTCTGCCTTGCTGGGGTTCGATAACTTTGCCGGCTTGTCTCTGGAAAGCAAGATGGCAGATTCCGCTGAAGAGGTGATGCGGTTTCTGGCGGATCTTGGTCAGAAAGCCAAGCCTTTTGCCGAAAAAGATATGGCCGAACTGAAAGCGTTTGCCAGGACGCTGGGTCTGGATGACATGCAGATGTGGGATGTGCCTTTTGTGTCTGAAAAACTGCGGCAGCAGGCGTATGATTTTTCTGAACAGGAAGTGCGCCGCTATCTGCCGGAAGACAAGGTGCTGGGTGGCCTGTTTGGCGTGGTTGAAACCCTGTTTTCCGTGAAGGTCGTGCCGACGGAAGCTGAAGTATGGCACCCGACGGTGCGTTTCTTCTCGCTGGTCGACCGTGACCAGCGTGTGGTTGGCCAGTTCTATCTGGATTTGTACGCGCGGGCCGGTAAACGCGGTGGCGCCTGGATGGATGATGCGATTACCCGCTGCAAACGGGGCGACGAGGTGCAGATCCCCGTTGCCTATCTGGTGTGCAACTTCCCGTCTCCGGTTGGTAATGAGCCCGCATATTTCAGCTTTGATGATGTAACGACCCTGTTCCATGAGTTTGGGCACGGGTTGCATCACATGCTGACCGAAGTGGATGTGCGTGGGGTGGCTGGCATTAATGGCGTAGAGTGGGATGCCGTAGAGCTGCCAAGCCAGTTCATGGAAAACTTCTGCTGGGAATGGTCGGTGCTGGAACCCATGACGGCCCATGCCGATACAGGGGTGCCGATGCCTAAAGCCTTGTTTGACAAGATGCTGGCGGCCAAAAATTTCCAGAGCGGCATGCAAATGGTGCGTCAGCTGGAGTTCTCCATGTTTGACATGCTGATTCATGATGGTCGCGTGTTTGCCAGTGCCGCAGCGGTGCAGCAGGTGCTGGATCAGGTGCGTTCGCAGGTCGCGGTGGCAATTCCGCCTGCTTATAATCGCTTCCCCAACAGTTTCGGGCATATTTTTGGTGGTGGATATGCCGCGGGCTACTATAGTTATAAATGGGCAGAGGTGCTGTCTGCCGATGCCTTCTCTGCGTTTGAAGAAGAGGGCGTGCTGAATGCCACGACCGGGCAACGGTTCCGCCAGCATGTGCTGGCAGTAGGTGGAGGACGCCCTGCGATGGAGTCTTTTGTGGCCTTCCGTGGGCGCAAGCCAGAAGTGGCGGCACTGCTCAGGCACAATGGCTTAAGCGCCTAGACAGGCATATTGGCCGCAGGCTGTCGATTGACGTTGACGGGCTTTTATATTACAAGGGGCATGACGATAGATGAGAGTGTGCTGATGCGACGATTAAAACGCTTCGGGTTGTTGGTGATGCTGTCATGCTTCTGTTTGCCTGTTGCTGCCGAGGACTTTGCCATTGTGCAAGGACCTGCCAATGCCAATGTGCGCAGTGGCAACGCGGAATACGCCAGAATCTTGCGATCGGTCTCTCCGGGGGCAAGGGTGGAAATCCTGACTACCAGCAGCACCTATACCCGGGTAAAGCTGGATGACGGCACCACCGGCTGGATATTGAACCGACTGTTACAAGCCGAGCCTAAACTGGAGAAGGCGGCATCAGCCCCGGAGGCCGTGACCGTCGAGAATCCGGTGGTGGACCAGTTAAAGACGGAGCTGGCACAAACGCGGCAACAATTGAGTGATGCCCGACGATTGAGTGAGCCCAGGCAGGAACCCCGGTTCCAGAACCTGTCTTCGGCCGAGTTGCTGGCGGGGGTGGGGTTGTTTTTGCTGGGCGGGATAGTCGGTTCCTTGGGTGTGATTCAGTATTACAGGAAGAAACTAAATGGCTTACGCATTTAAAGCAGGTTGGGTACTTGGTGCGCTGTTGCTGGTCGCTGGCGTGGCACAAGCGCAGATTTATGTCTGGACAGACCCTGCAACCGGCAAGAAGGTGTACTCCGACCAGCCGCCGCCGGCCAATGCCAAAGACGCAAAAACCAAATCCTTTGGTGCCAATCTGACGTCTTCCGGAGATTTGCCGTTTGCCGTCAAGGAAGCTATGCGCAAAAACCCGGTGGTGTTGTATGCCAACCAGTGCGACAGTTGTAAAAAGGGTGTGAATCTGCTGACAGAGCGCGGCATTCCGTATACCAGCAAAAATCCGGAAACGGATGTGGATGCATTGGCGACCGTGAAAAAACTGACGGGCGTGCAGGAGGTACCGGTGCTGACCGTTGGTACGAATACGGTCAAAGGGTTTAACGAATCCAGCTGGAATGCCGCATTGGATGCCGCCGGATACCCGAAAAGCAGCATGAAGGGCTTGAAAGTAAACGGTGACGTGCCGGATAAGGCCAAGCCTGCGCCGGTGCCCGCACCCGCGACCAAGCCAGTAACCAAACCTGCTGCTCCAGCGTATCCCTGAGATCTGCCCTGTCTGCGACCGACACGCTTGGGTCGCAGACAATCCTGCCGGGTGGTGTGTCGAGGCGAGGCAAGTCTGCGTTTTGTAACAATAGACTTGCCTGTGATACATCTTGCCTGATGCACTGTCGTGCACGTCTAATGTACTCATCTGTTGCTGTTCACGGTTTTTCTTGCCCCCGTCTGGGGTATGGCTCACTTCATTGCCGACGATAGCCCATATCGTCAGGTGTTACGTGTATCGGGTGGTGATGCCGCCATGATATGACTTCAATCAACGCTGGTCATGACAACGATGCTGATCTATTTACATGGTTTTCAATCGAGTCCTCGCTCTATCAAGGCCTGGCAGCTGGGCGAGTTCTGGCGTGCCCGGGGGCGCGATGATTTTCTGGTGCCGGCCCTGCCAGACCGGTCGATGGATGCCGCCGACTGCCTGATGGCCTTGCTGGAACGGCAACGTGAACCGGTGTGCCTGATTGGCAGCTCGCTGGGCGGTTTTTATGCACACTGGCTGGCCGAACGCTATCAGCTCCCCGCCATTCTGGTGAACCCGGCGGTAGAGGCACCCGCGCTGCTCCGGCAAATGCTCGGGGTGCAGACCAACCCTTATACCGGTGCCGAATATCAGCTCACAGAGCTGGACCTGGCGGTCTGGCAGGCGATGGATGTACCGGTGACGAACCCTGACCGCTATTGGCTGATGACCCAGACGGGTGACGAAGTGCTGGATTACCGGGCTGGTGTGCGCAAGTTTAACGGCGCCAGGCTGACCCGGGAGGAAGGGGGTAGTCATCGCTTTGAAGGTTTTGAGACATGGTTTGACGAAATCATGGCATTTGCCGATCAGCAGGCGGTTTGTGTGCAAACTCCGGTATAATTGCTTTCTTTTAAGTTCGAGCTATAGCGATTGCCATGAATGTGCTGTTTGAAGAAGAAGGTAGTTTCAAGGTTGGCCACGTAATGACGGAGGCCGAGGCATCGCTACAGGTCGAAAGCATCAGCGGCAAGCGCAGTAAAATCAAGGCAGGCAATGTACTGCTGAAGTTCAAGGAGCCGCTTGGCGACTTCATGAAAGCGGCAGAAGCCAAAGCCGCCGAGCTGGAAGTCGATTTTCTGTGGGAGATGGCACCGGCAGAAGAGTTTGCTTTTGCGGATTTTGCCGCCGAATACTTTGGTGCAAACCCGGCCCCGAGTCTGGATGCGGCGGCGATGGTGATCCGTTTGCACGCATCCCCCATGTATTTTTACCGCAAAGGTAAAGGGCGCTACAAGGCTGCCCCTGAAGAGTCGCTCAAGGCGGCACTGGCAGGGCAGGAGAAAAAGCGTTTGCAAGCCGAAGAAGTGGCCAGAATGGTCGCCGAGCTGGTCAACGGCAAGTTGCCAGAGCGTTTTCCGCCACATATCAATACCCTGTTGTACCGTCCTGATAAAAACAGTCTTGAATACAAAGCACTGGAACAGGCCATGGGCGAGTCCGGCAAATCGGCACTGCAATTGCTGATTGATGCTGGCGGTGTCGTGAATCATCACGACTACCATCTGGGTGCATTTCTGTTTGAATACTTCCCGCGCGGCACAGGTTTTGCTCCTGTACAAGTGCCGGCGTCATCCGGCGATGGACTGCCTGTCGCTCAGGTTCAGGCATTTTCGATTGATGATGCATCGACTACCGAGATTGACGATGCGTTTTCCGTACAGTGGCTGGCTGATGGCCAAGTCCGGGTTGGCGTGCATATTGCCGCGCCGGCTTTGGGGATTCCGGTCGGCTCTGAGCTGGATCAGGTGGTGATGAACCGTTTGTCGACGGTGTATATGCCGGGCAATAAAATCACCATGCTGCCGGATGAGTTTGTCAGTGCGTTTACCTTGCAGGAAGGCAAGGCATGCCCGGCGCTGTCTTTGTATTTGCTGGTTTCAGCCGATGGCGAAGTGACTCCGCAGGAGACGGTGCTTGAGCAAGTGTTCATTGCCGCCAACCTGCGTCATGACACGCTGGAGACCTGTTTTAACGAAGAAACACTGGCGGCCGTTGATAGTGCCGATTATGCCTACAAGGCAGAGCTGACCTATCTGTGGCAGTTCGCCAATCAACTGGAAGTGGCGCGCGGCAAGGCCGACCCGAACCGGGCACCGCAGCTGGACTATGGCTTTGTGATTGAAGGCGAGCATGTGTCGATTGTGCCGCGCAAGCGGGGTTCGCCGATCGACAAGCTGGTGTCCGAATTGATGATTCTGACCAACAGCTACTGGGGCAAGTTGCTGGCAGATCATGATATCCCCGGCATTTACCGTGCCCAGAGCGCGGGCAAAGTACGGATGACGACACGGGCAGAGCCGCATCAGGGGCTGGGTGTTGCCCAGTACGCATGGTCAAGCTCGCCATTGCGGCGCGCGGTGGACCTGATCAATCAGCGGCAATTGATCGCGTGTATTGCCGGCGAGAAAGCGCCATACCCCAAAGGCCAGGATCTGTTTGTCGCCATGCGCGAATTTGATGCCGCTTACAGCGCGTACCTCGGCTTCCAGAATCGTATGGAGCATTATTGGTGCCTGCGTTATTTGCAGCAGGAAGGCATTGAAGAAATTAGTGGCTCGGTGCTGCGAGATGGCGCATCGGTCCGCGTAGATGGCATGCCGCTGGTGATCAAGCCGGAAGCCATGCCAACCCTGACGCAGGGTGCCCGCGTGCATGTAAAGATCATGAGCATTGATTTCTGGCAAGGCCAGTGCAGGGCGCACTTCCTGCGTCTGGAAGAGGGCATGCAGGTGGTGGAAGAGGAGGAAGACGCCGAGATGACTGAGCCCGTTGTGGATGAAGTGCCGGCAGAAAGCATGACGAATGCGTGACATGTGCCTGCGGCTTGCATAGAATCAGCAAATCATCCGGAGTATTCATGCCTTCCAGATCAGAACACGCCAAGCCCGTACTGACGCCTGCGCTGATGGTGCAATTTGCGCCGCCACGCAAGACGCCGGTATGGCCTATCTGGTTTGCCGTGAGTGTCTCGCTGATGCTGCACGCCGGCATCATCAAAACCCATTTTGTCGACCCGCTGCTGCACGCCCTTAATAACATGCCCAGAAAGCTGGAAGTGGTGCTGGTCAACAGCAAGCATGCCAGGGCCCCGGTGAATCCGCAGGCGCTGGCGCAGGCCAACCTGGACGGGGGTGGCAATACCGAACAAGACCGCATGGCCAAATCGCCCCTGCCTGCGCGCGATCAGGATCAGAACGGGGATAGCCTGGAACAGATGCGCAAGCAGCAACAGGCGCTCAGTGCAGAGAATGCCGAGCTACTGGAGCAGGTGCATCAGCAAAATGCCGCCAAAACCCAGGTGCAACTGGTCGAAAAAGTCTTGCCGCAACCCGGCGAGCAGACGCTGGATGGGACTGATGCCTTGCAGCGGGATCTGGAAATTGCCCGCCTGGAAGCCCAGATCAGTAAAGAGTATGAGGCTTACCAGAAGAAGCCCCGCCGCAAATACGTGACGGCGCGCACGCTGGAAAGCCAGTCAGCCCTGTATTACAGCGTCTGGAAAAGCAAGATCGAACACGTCGGTGAGCTGAACTACCCGGTCGGGCTGTACGGGGTGCTCAAACTGGTGGTGACCATTCGGCCGGATGGCTCTATGGACAGCATCGAAATCATCAAGAGCTCCGGCAACAAGCGGCTGGATGCGGCGGCTGTGCATATTGTCAAACAGTCTGCTCCATTCAAGATACCTAGCCGTGCTTTGCTGGGGGATGACAACCGTTTGTCGATCATCTCTACATTTACCTTCATGAACTCGGGCAAATTGTCCAGCAAGCTGGGTGACGAATAGGTTCGGTCCCGCCGTACTTAGCCGCCTTTGGCCGCCTTAAACAGGTCGAGTGCCTGCACGCGTTGTACGCCATGGTCCACGATGGGTGCCGGATAGTCTTTGCCCAGCGTAACGCCAGCTGCTGCCAGTTCGATCGGGCTGGCCTGCCAGGGTGCGTGAATAGCCTTGTCTGACAGATTGGCCAGTTCCGGCACATAGCGACGAATGAACTTGCCGGCGGCGTCAAATTTCTCGCTCTGACTAATGGGGTTGAAGATGCGGAAGTAAGGTTGCGCATCGCAGCCGGTACTGGCCGACCACTGCCAGCCGCCATTATTGGCTGCCAGGTCAAAATCCAGCAGTTTCTCTGCAAAATAGGCTTCACCCAGCCGCCAGTCAATCAACAAATCCTTGACCAGAAATGAAGCCGCAATCATGCGTAGGCGATTGTGCATATAGCCGCTTTGGTTCAACTGCCGCATGGCCGCATCGACAATCGGGTAACCGGTCTGGCCGGCTTTCCAGGCCGCCAGCCAGTGGGGATTGTTCGGAAACACCAGCGATTGATAGTCCGCCTTGAATGCCGTGGTGGCAGCGTGGGGGAAGTGCCAGAGAATCTGGTGATAAAAGTCCCGCCAGATGAGTTCGCTTAGCCAGGTTTGAGCGCCAGCGCTACCCTCCTGAACCGCAAACGCCACCAGCTGGCGTATCGAGATGGTGCCAAAACGCAAATGTACCGACAGATAGGACGGACCCTTGATCGCCGGAAAATCGCGTGTCTGGTGATAGACCGGCAAGCGCTGGGTGAAGTCCAGCCAGGTTTTTTCTGCCCCTTGGCTACCCGGGAAAATATGGCCGGCGGCCAGGTCGATGACCTCAAAGCCGAGTTCCGTCAACGAGGGTTGCTGGTAGTTACCGGTAGCTGCCAGTTGGCCGGGGGCCGGGCGACATGGATAGCTTTGCAGGAAAAATGGCGTCAGGCGCTTGAGCCAGGCATTTTTGTAAGGGGTAAAGACGCTATAAGGCGTGCCGCTTTGGGTCAGGACCTCGTCCTGCTCGAAAATCACCTGATCCTTATAACTGTCGAAGCGAACACCTGCCGCTTGCAAGGCATGTGCTACCTGTTCGTCACGCCGGATAGCATCAGGTTCGTAGTCCCGGTTGCACATAACATGGCTGACATTCAGCTGCCGGGCCAGCGCCGGGATTTCCCGGACGGGGTCGCCGTGCAAAAACAGCAATTGGCTGCCCGCCTGGCGCAATTCGGCATCCAGCTGGCGGCAGCTTTCCCAGATGAAACTGACGCGCTTGTCCTGTCTGGGTAGGCTCGACAGGATGGTGGTATCAAAGACAAACGCACAATAGACCTTTGGGCCCGTGCGCAAGGCATGGTATAGCGCAGCATGGTCATGGAGGCGCAGGTCGCGGCGAAACCAGACGAGGATGGCAGAGTGATCAGGCATGAGACAAAGACTTTGCGGAAGAATTGATCAGTTGATAAGGTGTTTTAGCTGATTTTTTGCACATTAGCCGGGTGAATCGAAGTCTTGCAAGCGCACATCCGCGTCAAGCTGTGAGATAATTTGTGCCATGGAAAACGTCAATCTTACCCATCACTTCTTAATTGCCATGCCCAATATGCAAGATCCGCATTTTGTACGCAGTATTGCCTACATTTGCGAGCATAACGAGCGTGGTGCGCTGGGCATTATTGTAAACCGCCCGACAGATCTTACGTTAAAAGAGTTGTTCGAGCAGGTGGATGTGCCGCTGGAAGATGACGCGCTGGGGAAAACCCCGGTGTATTTTGGCGGCCCGGTGCAGATGGACCGCGGGTTTGTCCTGCACCGCCCGGTGGGCAGCTGGCTGTCTACCATGGCGATGAACGGGGACATGGCGCTGACAACATCCAAAGACATTCTGCATGCCATTAGCCAGAAGCAGGGGCCGGAACAGTTCATGCTGACGCTTGGCTACGCCGGTTGGGATGCTGGCCAGCTGGAAGACGAAATTGCCCAGAATGCCTGGCTGACCGTGCCTGCCCGGCAGGACGTGATTTTCGAAGTGCCTGCCGATGAACGTTTTGAAGCGGCGATGGCCTCACTGGGTATTGACCTGCTCAACCTGTCTGATCAGGCCGGGCACGCCTGAGCATGTCGCAAACGCCGTTTCCTGCCCCGCTGCTCCCGAGAAGTGACTGGCCGATACCTGCCTCGGGCACGGTGCTGGGGTTTGACTTTGGCGAGGCCCGCCTTGGTGTTGCCACCGGCGATATCACCATGGGGTTGGCAACGCCCTTGCAGGTGATTGCAGACGCCGCTACCGACCGGCGGTTTGAGGTGATCGAATCCCTCATCCAGGAGTGGCAGCCGGTGTGGCTGGTGGTGGGACGCCCGGCTTACCCGGATGGCAATCCACACCCGGTCGCGGCGCTGGCAGAAAAATTTGGCCGCCGCCTGTTTGGCCGTTTCAACCTGCCCGTCAGCTGGGTAGACGAGCAATATACCTCCAGTATCGCGACCCGCTTGCTGCATGAGCAGCAGGTGAAGTCAAAGCAGCACAAAGGCAAGCTGGACCAGCTGGCCGCACAACAGATTCTGCAAGATTTTTTTGATCATTATCCGCCCGAGATCAGCCGGATCCCGGAAAGCAAGGAGTAGTCAGTCATGGAATTTCTCGGTAGCCACTTGATCTCTGCCGAACAATTGTCACGTGAAGATATCGCGACCGTTTTCAGAACGGCAGAGCTGCTGGAGCCTGTGGCCCAAGGCAGTAAAGTGACACAGGTGCTGAACGGTGCCGTGCTGGCCAATCTGTTCTTCGAGCCATCTACCCGTACCCGTATCAGTTTTGGTGCGGCGTTCTCGCGCCTGGGTGGCCGGGTACTGGATACCACCGGCTTCGAGTTCTCCAGCTTTGCTAAAGGCGAGTCCATTTTCGATACCAGCCGCGTGATTTCCGGCTACGCCGATGTCATGGTGGTGCGTCATCCGAGGCTGGGCGCCGTCAAGGAGTTTTCTGAGGCCAGCTGCGTACCGGTGATTAACGGTGGCGACGGTCCTGGCGAACACCCGACCCAAGCGTTGCTGGACCTGTACACCCTGAAAAAAGAACTGGGGCGTAGCGCCGACCAGTTTGACGGCATTCGCATTGCGTTGGTAGGTGATCTGAAATATGGCCGTGCGGTGCGTTCACTGGCCAAGCTGCTGGCCCTCTTTAACGGTATCACCTTCAATCTGGTGGCGCCGGACGAACTGCAAATGCCGCAACCCCTGATTGACTACCTGAAGTCCCGTGGGCACCAGGTCAATCAGACCGCCAATCTGGAAGAGGGACTGGCCAATGTGGATGCGGTGTATACCACCCGCATTCAGGAAGAACGCTTCCCGAACCCGGAAGACGCCGAACGCTTCCGTGGCAGCTACACCATCAACCGCGATGTATTTGGCCGCGTCTGTCGTCCGGATACCGTGTTGATGCACCCGCTGCCGCGCGATAACCGTACAGACAACTGCGAACTTAACAACGACTTGAATGATCACCCGCAACTGGCCATTTTCCGCCAGACAGATAACGGCATTCCGGTACGGATGGCCCTGTTTGCGCTGGTGATGGGGGTAGTCGATGAGATTCCGGGTTCGCTGCGCGATCCGGTCTGGAAGAACCGCCGCACGTACCGCTAAATTACGCAAGTCCGACAAAAGAAGCATCTCGACGAGATGCTTCTTTTGATTTGAGTTTTTCTATCTACAATGAATGGAATGAATCCCTTGGATACCATTTTGCTGCTGAAGGCTGCCGTCATGGGCCTGGTGGAAGGTCTGACCGAGTTTTTGCCGGTGTCGAGTACCGGGCACCTGATCATTGCCGGTGACCTGCTGAATTTCTGGACCAAAGACAAGGCCGATGTATTTGAGATCGTGATCCAGCTGGCTGCCATTCTGGCCGTCTGCTGGGAGTACCGCCACAAGATCGTTGATGTTGTGAGCAAGTTGCCCAGCCAACCGCGCGCCAGACGCTTTGTGCTGAACCTGATCATCGCTTTTCTGCCGGCAGCGATTCTGGGCGTGCTGTTTATCAAGAAGATCAAGGAACACCTGTTTAACCCGGTATCGGTCGCGGTGGCGCTGGTGGTCGGCGGGGTGGTGATTTTGTGGGCAGAGAAGCGCGAACACCGTATCCGCGTACATGAGGTGGATGACATGTCACCGCTGGACGCCCTGAAAGTGGGTATGGCCCAGGCGCTGGCGCTGATTCCCGGTACCAGCCGCAGTGGTGCGACCATCATTGGTGGTTTGCTGTTTGGCCTGTCCCGCAGGGCGGCGACCGAGTTTTCGTTCTTTCTGGCGATTCCGGTGATGTTTGCGGCCACCCTCAAGGAAACCTGGGGCGTGATTCATCCGAAAGCGGGCGAAGCCGCCGTCATCCTGACTCACGCCGACTGGATGGTGTTTGCCGTTGGCTCGCTGGTGGCCTTTATCAGCGCATTTGCGGCGGTTCGTGGCTTGTTGCGGTTTGTGGCCCGGCACGATTTTGGCGTGTTTGCCTGGTACCGTATGCTGTTTGGCGGTGTGATTCTGGCCACGTGGTACTGGGGCATGGTGAGCTGGGCTTCCTGACGGGGGCATCAACATAGAAAGTAGCAGACATGTCAGATTCGACACGCAAGTACCAACCCGCCACCACGGTAACTCACGCGGGACGTGCAGATAAAACCGTTCAGGGACCGGTCAATCCGGGCGTGATACGGGCATCAACGCAATTGTTTCCGGATACCCGCGCACTGCATGCAGCGGCCGGGTCGCGCAAGTCGTATGGCCGTTATGGCACCGAAACCCATGCGGCGCTGGAACAAGTCCTGTGTGAACTCGAAGGCATGGAAAGCTGTCTGCTGACGCCATCCGGCCTTTCTGCCGTGACGACCACGTTGCTGGGGTTGCTACAGCCCGGTGACCATCTGCTGATGCCAGACAGTGTCTATGACCCCACCCGGAACTGCTGCGAAAACCTGCTAAAGCCGCTGGGGATTGTGACCACATATTACCGGCCGACCATGGGCGCCGACATTGAGTCGCTGATCTTGCCGACAACCAAGGTGATCTTTGTCGAGTCGCCAGGTTCGCATACCTTCGAGGTGCAGGATATTCCTGCCATTGCAGAGGTTGCACACGAACGTGGCGTGCTGGTGGTGTCCGACAGTACCTGGGCTACGCCGATTGGCTGGCATGCGACCGAGCTGGGTGTTGATGTCAGCCTGCACGCAGCCACCAAATATATTGGCGGGCATTCAGACGTGATGCTGGGTGCCATTCTGGGGTCTGGTGAAACATTCAAACAGATCCGGCGCGTACACACCTTGCTGGGGATTGCGGTCAGTGCAGACGAAGCGTCTCTCGCTTTGCGCGGGCTCAGAACCTTGACTACCCGTATGGCGGCACATGCGCAAGCGGGGCTGGTCGTTGCGCGCTGGCTCAAGAACCAGCCAGAAGTGGCTGAGGTCTTGTATCCGCCACTGCCTGGCAGTCCCGGGCACGATCTCTGGAAGCGGGACTTTAACCCGCAGTTTGCCGCCAGCCTGATGGGCGTCGTGTTCAAGCCGGGCGTGAGCCATGAGGCAGTAGAAGCCCTGGTGGACTCGGTACGCCTGTTTGGTATCGGCTATAGCTGGGGTGGTTATGAAAGCCTGATTCTGGCTTCACGGCCCGCCCGGACCCGCACTGTGACCGCGGCAGACTGGTCGTCGGCCATGGCCCGGATTCATGTCGGGCTGGAGTCGGTAGATGATCTGATGGCGGATCTGGAAGTCGGTTTTCAGGCCTTGCGTCAGCACGACTGAGCGCCATCGAAGGCCCGCAATCATCCGAATGGCGTATTACTAAGCTGTACGGCGTTTTTACTTATTGAATTGTGCATGGCATTATGGTGCCTGTTATGAATTGGAATTTGCCATGAGTTGGGTTTCATTAGCTATCCTGTCTTCCAGTCGTGAGGCAGAAACATTGTCGGATGCCTTGTTTGAACTGGGTGCCCTGTCGGTCAGCATCGAAGATGCGCACGCAGGCACGGATCAGGAACAGCCGCTGTTCAACGAGCCCGGCGAGGCCGTAGATACACTGTGGCATGACAGCCGGGTGGTGGCCCTGTTGCCGGAAGACAGCGAGCCGACGGAATGGCTGGCTGCGCTGCAAGAAGGCCTTGGCTGGGCAGAGTTGCCTCCCTACACCGCCGAAGTGGTGGCCGAGCAGGACTGGGTACGTCTGACCCAGAGCCAGTTTGACCCGATCCGGATTTCTGACCGTCTCTGGATTACCCCGACCTGGCATGATGCCCCGGGCGAGGGAACCGTCAATCTGTGGCTGGACCCGGGCCTGGCATTTGGGACCGGCAGTCACCCGACCACCCGCTTGTGTCTGGAATGGCTAGATCGTCATCTGCCAAAAGGCGTGACCGTACTGGATTACGGTTGTGGCTCCGGGATTCTGGCCATTGCCGCCAAGAAACTGGGTGCTGGTCCGGTTGTCGGGGTGGATATTGATCCGCAAGCCATGCAGGCCAGTCATGACAATGCCTCGCAGAATCAGGTTGAGGTCGCCTTTTATCTGCCGGACGCAGCGCCGGTAGGCACGTACGATGTGGTGGTTGCCAATATTCTGACCAATCCGTTGCGCACGCTGGCGCCGTTACTGGCCGGATCGGTCAAGCCTGGCGGGCACATCGTGTTGTCTGGCATTCTGGTTGAACAAGTCAGCCTGGTGCAAGAAGCCTATGCCCCATGGTTTGATCTGGAACTGGCCGATAGCCGAGAAGGCTGGGCCTGTTTGTCTGCGGTTCGGGTTCGCTGACCGGATTAGCATGCATTACGCGACACGCTGCCCCAACTGCAGAACGGCATTCCGCGTCAAGGCTGACCAGCTGGCAGCCATGGCCGGTAAGGTGCGCTGCGGGCGTTGTGCCTATGTCTTTAACGCGCTGGACCACTTGTTACCGCCAGCCGAAGGACCGAGAACCGAGTTCCCGGCCGAATTGGCCGTGCCACGCTCTCCCGGTGCACCCCGGACGTTGGTGGAAACGCCTGCTGTCACGCCTGTAATGCCGACGGATGCATCGCCACCCAAACCGGTGTCTGATGGTCTGAAAGGCAAGATCGAAGCGCTGGAAGTGCAAAGCATGCAGCAGGTGGATGCACTTGAAGAAGCGGCGCAGCAGGCCGATGCGGTGGATCATGCAGAAGCCGTGCCGGTAGGTGAAGCAACCGCTGTGGCGACGCCAGCCGGGAAGCATGTGGATGAGCCGGAAGCACCTGCCAAGCTGGATCTGGCCCCGTTTTTGCAGCGGCCCGCCTTGGCGGCCATTGTGGATACGCAAGCCCAAAAAGCACATGACGCCCCAAAGTCTGTGGTTGGCGTAGTGGATGAGCTGCCCTCCCCGCAGCTGGATCTGAGTGCCTTGCTGGATATTCATCCGCCGCCACCACGTTTTCGCTGGTTATGGCGCATACTGGCAATATTGGCATCGCTGATGCTTGTGATGCAGTGTCTCTGGATCTGGCGGGTGCCCTTGTACAAGGCCGCGCCAGAAAGCATGGGCATCTGGCAGACCGTCTGCCCGCTGCTGAAATGCCGCCTGCCCAGCATACAGGACGCCACGGCGCTGGAAGTCGATAATGTGGAGCTGGAGGAGAAAAGTGCCTCGCCACGCATTGTCATGTGGTCGCTGGAACTGCGTAATCAGGCCAGTTACCCGGTCGCGCTGCCTGACCTGCAACTGACATTGACCGATACGGCTGACCTGTCGGTCGCGCGTAAATACTTTGCACCGCACGACTATCTGGCGGCGGTTGACGCTGCCAAAGGAACGCTGGCGGCAAAGTCGGTGCTGATGATCCATGTGCCTTTATTGCTGGATAACTTGAACCCGGCTGGATACAGAGTTCAAGCCATTTACCGGTAACAGGTTTCAGTCACCCTGACGGGTGGCGCTGTTGCCTTATTCACTGATCTGAAACAGGAGTCTGATATGAGTATCCCTGCAGAGTTACGTTTTGCCACCTCTCACGAATGGTGCAAGCTGGAAGACAATGGCGTGGTCACTGTCGGTATTTCGGATCATGCCCAGGAGCTGCTCGGGGATCTGGTCTACATTGAATTGCCGGACACCGGACGTGTAGTGGCCGCCGGCGAGGCATGTGCCGTGGTCGAGTCCGTCAAGGCCGCGTCTGACGTGTACGCGCCGATTGCCGGTGAAGTGCTGGAAATCAACCCGGCTGCCGTGGATGAGCCTGAAGCGGTTAACCGTGACCCGTACCATACCTGGTTGTTCCGGATCAAACCTGCCAATGTGGCGGACTTGTCCGGCCTGCTGGATGCCGACGGTTACGCTGCAGAAATCGGTTAAGCTGCCCAGGCGCAGTACATTCACCCGGAGTGCGGGTGAACTGGATAAAGATTGTCATGACGCCTTGCCATTTTTGACTTTCTCGACCATGCTTAGACAATGACTTGGCATGTTGGCCAAGGCGATTCAATAAGGCTTGATGAGCCATGAATAAGGAGACCAGTAAATGTCTACCGTATTGCTGAAAGGCGAACCGGTTAACGTGGGGGGAACTTTCCCGCGCGTAGGTGATATCGCTAAAAGTTTCATGCTGGTTGATAAGAATCTGAACGATGTATCGCTATCCAGCTTTTATGGCAAACGCAAGGTACTGAACATTGTACCGAGCCTGGATACTGCGGTATGTCTGGCATCTGCCCGCAAATTCAATGAGCTTGCCAGCCAGATCGACAACACGGTGGTACTGGTGATTTCGGCGGATCTGCCATTTGCCCAGGCCCGTGCCTGCGCAGCAGAAGGCCTGGAAAATGTGATGACCCTGTCGTCCATGCGCGGCCGTGATTTTTACAAAGATTATGGCGTGATGATTACCGATGTACCGTTGTCCGGGTTGATGGCGAGAGCCGTGATTGTGCTGGATGAAGAAGACAAGGTATTGCATGCCGAACTGGTGAATGAAATTACCAGCGAGCCTAACTACCAGGCTGCACTGAAGGCCTTGTTGCCGCCAGAACCTGCTGCCTGAGTATCGTGGACGCAGGCCTGACCCTGCGCCGCCAGATAGCCAATCCTGCCGATCGCTGTAGCGGCAGATTGGCTATTTCTGTTTATCCATTCCCTTCTGGTGTTGATGCATGAGTAAATTTTCGCCACAAGCCTGGCAATCCGACGTGCTGGACAGGAGTCCGTGGTGCAAAGTATTTGCCAGATGGCAGCGAGACTTCCGGCAGTTTGCCGATTGGCCGACGCTGGCGTGGCTGAATGCACAGGCGGCCGAGGCAGGGGTGGTGAACGCACAGCATCAGCCGATCCGTTTTCTGGTTCAGGATGCGCCGCTCAAGGCGCTTCCGTATGAGCTGCAGATTTTCCAGAGCGGACTGGTGCCGACCCGACCCGGGAACTGGCACGACCTGTTCAATGCCCTTTGCTGGCTTAGGTTTCCGGCAACCAAGGCGGTGCTGAATGCCCGCCATGCCGACAGCGGGGACGAGGTGTCCAGTCGTGGACGCATGCGGGATGCCCTGACGCTGTTTGACGAGTGCGGCGTGATTGTTGAGTATACGGATGACAGCTGGTGCCACCGGCTGCGTCAGCATGACTGGCAAGGGGTCTGGCTGGAAGAACGTGAGCAGGGGCAGTCTGCACTGACGTACACCCTGTTTGGTCATTCCGAGTTTGAAAAAGGCTTGCAACCGTTCCGGGGCTGGACAGCCAAGGCGCTGTTTTTGCCATGCGGCACGGCAGACACCCTGGATGCAAGGCTGGCGGCAGTCCTGGCATCAGACCAGTTGCAACACCCGCGCGATCTCAGTCCGCTACCGGTGTTGGGTGTGCCAGGCTGGCATCCGGAGCAGGATGCCGGTTTTTATGCCGATAGCGGTTATTTCCGCCCCAAGCGTATTCCGTCAGAAAACCTGGCGCCAGATAGCGCTTAGTCTTTGGTTTCTTCCGCCTCTTCGTCTGCTTCTGATTCCCGGTAAAAATCCGGGTATTGCACTTTGACGGCGTCCCCATCGCTGCGCCAGCCGTGACAGGTATTGATCAGCGGTGCAATGTTGATCGGAGAGGTAGACGGTACATCCAGACCTTGGTCACGCTGACGTTTGCGCTGCCCGGATGACACCGTCTGATAGGCCGTGGTGGCAATGGGCCCCATCAGCTCGGTGATATGGGTGCAACCATCACGACCGCGAAACAAGGCTTTCAGTTTTCGGGTAAAGCCAGGGCCGATGGTCAGGCCGATCAGCTTCTTGTACATCACCGCGACTTCGGGGCAAGGAATAAACGGACCATATGCCGTAAAGGCTTCTGCGTCGACAATCAGGAAGTCTTCATTGATGGTGATGCGTACCGTCATGTCGTGGAGCGGTTCGCCCGGCGGGCGGTAGCGGCCATCATAAAACACCAGTTCGTAGGATTTGGTATCGACAATCCGGCCTTCGATATCCCACAAACCATCCGCTCTGGAGTAGCCGTGGCAGACAACTTGCCGGGTGTGAAACAGGGTGCGTTCTACTGGGGGGGGTAAACTCATGATTTTAAAAGATTCATCAAGGAACGGTTTCTGGCCTTACAGAGTAGGACATTTTGAGGCAGGATGGAAGTGTCGGGCGTGATTGTATTTAAAATTCTGGCTGACATTGACGTGCTGTTTGCTATGCTAATATCAGGGATGCGACTTCAGAAACGCTAGATGCCTGATTCACCGGCTTGTCCGGGCATCAATTACAAATCCAGACTGGTATGCCAGATGCGCTCTCATTTGCGTAACGCTTTACCCTCCGGTTATCGCATGCTTATCATCCCCGCCCTGATCCTGGTGGTTGGCATGCTGTTGACCGCTACGCTGGTCATGTATGCCAGAGGGCAGGCACAGGCTGCAGCCAATCAGGCCTTCCGGGACCATGCAATGGATCTGGTCACGGGGGTCAGGCAGTCTTTGTATGCCAATGCACAGATATTGCGCGGGGTACGCGGTTTGTTCAACGGGAGCAATCAGGTTTCCCGTGATGAATTCCAGTCCTACGTGAGCCGTCTTGAGCTGTCCAGCCATTACCCTGGCATCGAAAGCATCGGTTATGTGCAAATGATGCCGCACGACCAGGTGCCGTCCATGCTGGACGCCATTCATGCCGATGGGGCCCCCTGGTTTGAAATTACGCCGCGCGGTGTCCGCCGGGAATATGCCCCGGTGGTGTATCTCACCTCGTTTGCCCACTTTTCTACGACCCGCCTGGGCGAAGACTTTCTGATGGACCCGGCACGCCGCTGGGCGGCCTTGCAATCCAGGGATAGTGCCGAGCCCGTTTTGTCGGGACGACTGGTCGGCGAGGATATGTTCGGCCAGAAGGATGCCCGTAAAACCATTCTGATATTGCCGGTATACACCTCAGGCAACCAGCCTGCCACGCCGGCATTACGGCAAAAAGCATTGCAGGGATGGACATTTGCTGCACTGAACATTCAGGTGTTGTTGCAAGGTTTCTGGCATACAGAGGCGGAAGAGCATGCCTTGAAAATGCATTTGCAGGTTTATGACGGTGATACGGTCAAACCGGATGCCCTGATGTTTTCGGACGTGCTGGGCGAGCCGGAAACCGAAGGTGACAAGGTTACCTTTGTTGTCCATTCGGATCTGTTTGAGGGGCGCTGGACCTATGTGTTTCAGTCAAGATTGTCCGACTGGCTGGGGGTATCGATTAACCGGGACAGCTATGTTTTTGGCGTTTCCGGCATCATCTTGTCCTTTTTGCTGGCGACCCTGGCCTGGATGTCGGCCTCCCGGCACCAGTTTGCCGCTGCCTCCCTTGCCAGAGTGGCGCAGGGTAACCGGGCTTTGGCCGAGCAGGGCAGCTTGCTGCTGGCGATTTATGACAGTTCCAGTGTGGCCATTTTTCTGGTGGACCCGCAAGGGGTGATCCAGCATGCCAACAAGCGGCTCTCGGACATTATGCTGATACCCGCCGGCGATGAACCCAAGGGGGCTGCCTTTATCGAGATGATCAAACCTGAAGATCAGGGCAAGGTGTTGTCTCATTTGAAACTGCTGTATCAGAAAGACAAAACCAATTTCTCGCTGGAACTGCAATGCGTGCGCCGGGATGGCCGCCTGTTCTGGGGCAAACTCACTGGTCGCCCCATGTGGAGCATGGAAGGCAATGTCAGCGGGGTGGTCTTTGCGCTGGAAGACATCACCGAGCAGCGGGCCATCGCCGAGACCATGCGCCTGTCGGATAACGTGTTCAAAGCCAGTCCCAACGGTATCATGGTGACAGACAGCCACAATAATCTGATTGCGGTGAATCCCGGTTTTACCCGGTTGACCGGGTATTCCGAGGAGGAGGCGCTGGGTCGCAATCCCCGCTTCCTGAAAGGGCCGGGGCAGGGCGATGCGTTTTATCAGGACATGTGGCAACAGCTTGCCAGCAAGGGGTCATGGGAAGGCGAGCTGGTGAACCGCCGCAAGGACGGCAGTGTGTATACCGAACGCTTGCAGATTACCCAGATTCTGAACGATCAGGGGGAGGTGGTGAATTATCTGGGCATGTTCCAGGATGTGACCGAGCGACATCAGGCAGAAGAGAGAATCCGTTTTCTGGCCCTGCATGACTATCTGACCGGTTTGCCAAACCGGGCGGCGCTGATCGAGCGGGCGGAGCAATTGCTGGAACAGGCCAAACGCTACAATCGGCGGTTTGCCATTCTGTTTCTGGATCTGGACAAATTCAAGCCGATCAATGACCAGTATGGTCATGAAGCGGGGGACGCCGTCTTGCAAGCCGTTGCCGGGCAGTTGCAAACCATTGTCCGGGCGGCTGATACGGTATGCCGGCAGGGTGGGGACGAGTTCGTGATCCTGTTATCCGAACTGCAGCCGCATGGCAGCTTGCGGGATCTGGCCGAGCGCTTGCTGCATGCTGTAGAGACCCCCTGTAGTTTTAACGGCGTCACCCTGTCCGTCTCTGGCAGTCTGGGAATTTCGATTTATCCGGACGATGGCGCCACCATCAGTGAGGTGATCCAGCAGGCTGATTCAGCCATGTATATTGCCAAACAGTTGCCAAGCCCGCACATCTGCTTTGCCGGTGATATCCGGCAGGAGGACCAGCCGGCGCACAATGAGTCGTGAAGATCCCTCGGGTATCAGCGAATGACTTACAGGTTCTTGTTGTAGGTGAGAAAGACTTTATCCCGTTCCCAGCCACATCCTTCATAAAGTGCCTGTGCCGTCAGGTTGGTTTTGGCCGTGGTCAAGTCCAGCCGGCGTTTACCCGCCCGGATGCCTTCCGCTTCGGCTGCCTGCATCAACCGTTTTCCTGTGCCGGTTTGCCGGGCGCCCGGGCTGACAAACAAGTCATACAAGACATAAATCGGGGCGGCGATGACAGAACAGAAGCTGGGATAAAGCTGGCAAAACCCGGTCAGTTGCTGTTCGGCGTTGCTGGCCACCAGAATCACGGACTCCTGGTTGGTAAGTCTGGTGCGCAGATAATCTGTCGCCAAACCGATATCCGAAGGCTGCTCGTAAAATTGCCGGTAGGCATCAAAAAGCGGCGCCAGTGCCGGGATATCCTGCAGGGTGGCGAGGCGGATATGAATTGTCATAAGGTGTTTCCTGTTGGCGGATGGACGGGCTTATTGCCGCATGCCGATGGCGAGACGGTTGAGCGCATTCATGTTGGCAATGGCAAAGGTCAGGTCGGAGATTTCCTGGTCGCTAAAATGCTGGGTCAATGGCAGGTAGTCGGCGTCTGGCGCATGGGTCTGGCTGACGTGCGTCAGGGATTCTGCCCATTGCAACGCCGCCCGTTCCCGCGCGCTGAACAAGCTGCTGGCATGCCAGCCCGCCAGCGCATCCAGACGTTGCTGGGACTCGTTGTGTGCCCGCAGGGCTTTGCTGTGCATGTCCAGACAAAAGGCGCAGCCGTTGATCTGCGAGACACGCAAATACACCAGTTCCAGCAGGCGACGGTCAAGGCTGGATTGCTCCAGATATTTCTTGACCGACCGCAAGCCTTGCAAGGCCGCTTCCGATAATTCGTGATAGGGAAGGCGCAAGTTGCTCATGAGGTGTTCCGCCTAGTTACAACCGCAGCCGATGCGGCAGGCCGCGCCGGTTTCGACGGCATAACCATCCCGTTTCCACCAGTCGATGCCACCGATCAGCTCTTTGACATTAAATCCAAGCTTTGCCAGTTTCAGCGCACCTTTGGTCGATGCATTGCAGCCGATGCCGTCACAGTAGGTGACGTACAGTGTGTTTTTGTCCAGTTCTTGGGTGCTGGATTCGTCCATCAGGCGATGGGGCAGGCTGATGGCGCCCGGAATGTGCTCGGCAGCAAAGGCATCGCTGCTTCTGGCATCCACAATCACCAGTTTTTCCCCTTTGTCTAACGCGACCTTGACATCGGCCGAGTCCATTTCATAGGCCAGTTTGTGTTCATAATGCGCTATCTGGGCGTCGCGTGTCGTATCCATCTTGGGTCCTTTCCAGTTGTGTAGCGGGTGGTCCAGCTGATTGTCACCATAGCGTTGCAGTACTTGATAAATCACCACCTCATAACCATCCAGCCAGGCAGCCTGTTGTGCTTTGGCCTGCTGATGCAGGGGGTGGCGAATCAGCAGTTGCAAGGCCTCCATGGTTTCCCAGTAATAGGTATTGGCAATGTGTCCGTTGCTCGGGTTCTCCCAGGATTCCTCACCGATATACCCCTCGATCTGTTTTGCCATGGTGGCGATTTGTGCATCGAGCTGATGAAATGTGTCATCAAACTGCTTTTTCCGGAAGATGAATGTCGCCGCGTACATGATTTGCCTTTTGTCTGGATTCTCTACACAATATCGTCATAATGGTTCTGTTTGTAGTGCCAATTTTTATTTTGTTGATGGTGCCAATATGGTGATGGGTGAGATGAAAGTAGCTGTCGAGGCCTTGCAGGCGGGGCTGGTGCTGGATCTCCAGCAGAACCCGGGCATGCCCATGAACAAGCGCTTGTACCGGCTGCTGCGTCAGCGCATCTTGCTGGGGGATTTGCCGGCAGGGGCCAAACTGCCCGCCACCCGACAATTGGCCGATGCATTGAATATCGCCCGCAATACCGTGCTGTTTGCGTTTGAACAGCTGCAGGTCGAGGGGTTTGTCGAAACCCGCACCGGTGATGGTACCTATATCGCTACTACCCGTATGCCCGCCGGGAGCGCTGCCGGCAAGGCACAGCGCAAAGTGGCCGAGCGCTTGCCAGACCCTGTTGCACCAGTGTTGTCCCGCAGGGCGCATGATGTCCTCGGGCAGCAGTTCATGAGCCCGCGGATCAGTGGTGGTACGGGCGCCTTTATGCCCGGTGTGCCGGCCATCGATGATTTCCCGCTGCTCAAATGGCAGCGCCTGGTACAGCAGATGCATCGCCTGCCCGACAGAACCTGGCTGTCTTACCCTAGAGAGGGGGGCGTGCATGAACTCAAGGTGGCGCTAAGCCAGCATCTGCGGCTGACACGTGCGCTGCAATGTCGGCCGGAACAGGTCATCATCACCTCCGGTACGCAGCAATCCCTGGACTTGCTGGCCAGAGGGCTGACCGACCATGGTGACGATGTCTGGTTGGAAGACCCGGGTTATAACGGCGCCCGCTCGGCTTTGCTGGCCGCCGGATCGACCCTGCACCCGATCCCGGTGGATGACGAGGGGCTCAACTGGGAGGCCTCCCCCACGTTGCCAGCCCCCCGGCTGATCTATATCACCCCCTCGCACCAATACCCGATGGGATGCGTGATGAGCCTGCCCAGACGTCGGGCCTTGCTGGCCTATGCCCGCGCACACGATAGCTGGATTCTGGAAGATGACTACGACAGCGAGTTCCGTTACCACGGCCCGCCGCTAGCGGCGTTGCAGGGGCTGGATGATGCCGGGCGCACCATTTACATGGGGACGTTCAGCAAGGTGATGTATCCCGGTTTGCATCTGGCGTATATCGTGGTGCCGGATGGCCTGGCGATGCCGCTGATCCGTTTGCAGGCCAGACTGTACCGAGAAGGGCAGTACCCGCTGCAAGCCGCACTGGCCGAGTTTCTCGGCAGTGGCCAGTTTGCCAGTCATATCCGCAAAATGCGCAGCCTGTACTGGCAACGACAACAGGTGCTGCGGCACTCGCTGGCAGATGCACTAGGGGAGGCCCCAATGTGGTGTGGCGGCAGTGCGGGTCTGCATCTGGTGACCTTGCTGCCGGAGGGTATAGATGACGTTCAGCTCAGCCAGCGCCTGCTGCAACGGCGCATCATTGCACCGGCACTGTCGCTGCATTATGGCGGCGCACATGCCCGTCAGGGCTTGATGCTGGGGTATGCCGGGGTCAAGGAAGCCGACATTGAAACCGCCGCGCGGATACTGGCCGAGGAATGGACCGCGGCAGGTACGCGCGCAAACGTCTGATGGCGGTTTATGCCTCGATGTCCTGCACCCAGGCAATCAGGTCGGTCACGCCGATATCCTGCCCGGCCTGGAACAGCAGGGTGCTGATCTGGCCCCGGTGATGGGTTTGGTGATTGAACATGTGGGACAGGACCGCAAATACCGGCTTGCGCATCGGTACACCCTGGATGTTGCGATAAGCCAATTGGCTATCCAGATGCGCGTCGGTCAGCAGGTCGGCTAACCGGGCAAGCACATCATCCAGTTGCTGGCGAAGCGCCAGCAAGTCCGGCAGGTTAGCCGCCATCTGGCGGGTGAGGCTGTCGGGTGCGGGAATCGCGGTCACGACCTCTGCCAGTGCTGCAAAGCGGGGATCTCCGGCAAAGCGGCCCAGCCAGATTCGGTCTGCCACCACCAGATGGTTGAGCGTCCCGAAGATGGATCCGAAAAATGCCCCGCGATCTTGCATGAGCTCAGACTGCGGCAACGCCGCGGCGGCGGCGTATACCTTCTGGTTCATGTCCCGGTTATACACACAAAAGCGTTTCAGGTGCTCAGTCATGTCTGGCATGGCGTGTCCTCTGTATATCGTGGGGGCTGGGATTCGGGTGAAAAATCCGGATTAGTAGTGCGCCATGGACGGGTCAACGTCCGTTGCCCAGGCTTCCACGCCACCGCTCAGGTTATGAACCGGTCCGAGACCTGCGGCCTCCAGATACAAAGCGACCTGATAACTGCGCATGCCATGATGGCAGATGGTAATCACGTCACCCTCTTCAATGTCATTCAAGCGGGACGGAATGGTCTGCATCGGGATATTGATGCTGCCAGGAATGGCGCATAGCGCGTACTCCCAGGGTTCGCGCACATCGATCAACTGGGGTTTCTGCTCTTTGCCCAGCCATTCGGACAGTTGGGATGCGGTAATCGTTTGCATGGTATGGGTCTCGCCAAGATAAAAAATGCCAGCACAGTGGTAAGCACTGGGCTGGCATTTGATCGTATCAGAAGCGCGGGCTGCAGAGAACCGCTACGCTTTGAAATCTGCTATCAGAAGCTGAACCGGTTAGGCTGTGCAGCATTCTTCAGCGGGGTGTTCATGGTTTCCAGGAAACGACGCTCGCTGAAAGAGCCATCATCCTGACGGGTGAACAGCGTGGCGTACATCACCGGTGCATCACCAATCACGGCAAAAATGCGGCCGTTACGGTTCAGCGCTTTGGTAAAGCCTTCTGACAGGTAAGGCAGCGAGCCACCCACAACGATCACGTCGTACGGTGCATGTGCACTCCAGCCCTGAGCGGCATCACCGGTTTCCAGTGTGACATTGCGGATGCCGGCAGCGTCCAGATTGTTGCGGGCCAGTTCGGTCAGCTCCGGATCAATGTCCACGCTGTAGACGTGACGTCCCAGTTTGGCCAGCAGGGCGGTCAGGTAACCGCAGCCGGTACCCACTTCCAGAATCTTGTCGGTCGGGCGGATTTTCAGTTCTTGCAACAGACGGGCTTCCAGCTTGGGCTGAAATGTGCGGACATTGTCTTTGATCGGGGTTTCCATATCGACAAATGCAAATTCACGCCATGGTTGCGGGATGAACTCTTCACGCTTAACTTCAAACAGCAGATCCAGAACCTGTTCGTCTAGAACCTCACATGGACGAATCTGTTGTTCTACCATGTTGAACCGGGCTTGTGCCAAATCCATTGCCATACTCCGTGTTGTTAGGACTCGCCCGGCAAACCGGACAAGATAAAAAATTTATCCCGCATTATCCCACAATTTCACTTTCACGGTCACGGGGTAATCCGGCAAGAAGCCGATGAAATTGCGTATTTTCCCGACAAGTGTGATGAATCTCCGACAACTGACCCGCTGTCTTCTGGCCTGAGTCAAAAAACCGTCATGCTGACAGGGGTTTTTCGCGCAACGATGTCTTTTTGTCATGTTTACTGGCTATAATCGGGCTATGTTTATTACCGTACTGTGATCATGGAAGGTTCCCCCAGTAGCAAGTCAGCAAGCAAACCAAGCTGGTTAGAGCGTATTTCGGCCCTGTTGATGCGAGAGCCGGAAGACCGGGAGCAGCTGGTAGAACTGCTCCACTCTGCTTATGAACGCAATTTGATGGATGCCGATGCACTCGCCATGATTGAAGGCGTTTTGCAGGTGTCTGATCTCCGTGCCGGCGACATCATGGTGCCGCGCTCCCAGATCGATGCAATCGACATCGATGACCCGATCAGTGAATTCATGCCCATGGTGCTGGAAACCGCCCATTCGCGCTTCCCGGTCTTTGAAGGTGACCGTGACCAGGTGCAAGGCATCCTGCTGGCCAAAGACCTGCTCCGGTATTTTGTCGACCCGGACAACTTTGACTTGCGGGACATGCTGCGGCCGGTGGTGTTTATTCCCGAATCCAAACGTCTTAACGTCCTGCTGAAAGAATTTCGCAGCAACCGTAACCATATGGCGGTGGTCGTTGACGAGTATGGTGGGGTGGCCGGTCTGGTGACCATTGAAGACGTAATCGAACAGATTGTCGGCGACATCGAAGACGAATACGACTTTGACGAGACCGAGGACAATCTGGTGCAGGAGCGCGATGGCAGCTGGCGCGTCAAGGCCGTGACCGAGATCGAAGACTTCAACGAGACCTTGTCCCTGAATTTGCCGGATGACGAATTCGATACCATCGGCGGTCTGGTGGTGAACCAGTTCGGACACGTACCGAAGCGGGGGGAAACCGTATCCGCCTTTGGCCTGTTGTTCGAGGTGGTAAGAGCCGATAGCCGGCGGGTGCATACGCTACTGGTGACACGTCAGCAGGCAGATACGACTGGCCAGTCCGGCGAATGATCTTGTCCGTCCGTCATAAAAGCGCACTGGCGCTCATCGTGGGTGCGCTGTCTGTTTTTACGTATGCGCCGTTTGCGGTTGCTGATATGTCGCTTGGCTGGCTGGCCCCTGTGCCGCTGGCCTTTCTGTTTTATGCGTGGCTGACTGCGCCTGGCCGTAAGCAGGCCTTCTGGCTTGGCTGGTGTTACGGGCTAGGCGCCTTTCTGGCCGGTGTGCACTGGATTTACGTCAGTCTGTCTGTTTATGGCGGCATGCCGGCGCCCTTGGCCGTGATCGGCACCATCCTGCTGGCAGCGTATCTGGCCCTTTTCCCTGCGCTCGCCGGGGTGCTCAGTTATCACGTGAAATTGCCCCGATGGTTAAGGGTGTGTTTCTTCATGCCGCTCGCCTGGGTCATGACCGAATGGTTGCGTGGCTATCTCTTTACCGGGTTTCCGTGGCTGGCGGTAGGCTACACTCAGACAGATACGCCGATTGCCGGCTGGACGCCGGTGGGCGGCGTATTTCTGGCATCCTGGTGGGTTGGCGTTCTGGCTGGCTGTTTGCTGCTGATGTGCCTGCGCCATGGCAATCTTCGTACCCAGCTGGTGGTGATCGGTCTGGTTTTTCTATCCGGGCTGGGCTTGAAACAGATTGCCTGGACAGAAGCGCTGGGTAAGCCGCTCCCGGTATCCTTGCTGCAAGGTAATATTCCTCAAGACCTTAAATGGAACCCTGCGTTTGCCAGACAGTCGCTGGATACCTACGCTACGCTGGTGCAGGCATCGCGAGGCAAACTGATCGTCCTGCCGGAAACGGCCCTGCCGCTGATTTATCAGCAGGCGGAACGCAATATCCCCGGTTTTCTGGCCGGTTTAAGGCAGGAGGCTCGCGAGCGGCAGGCCGGTTTGCTGCTGGGAACGCCAGAGCAGGGGGCTCGCTGGGACATTTACTACAACAGCGCCGTCCTGATGCAGGGCAGCAAGCCGGACCAGTGGTATCGCAAGGTACATCTGGTGCCTTTGGGAGAGTATTTGCCCGGCAAACCCTTTAGCACCTGGTTGCTGGACATGCTGCATATCCCTCTGGGCGAGATGGCATCCGGCTTGCCACGGCAACCACTCATGACATTGGGCGAGCAAACGCTGGCAGTCAATATCTGTTATGAGGATGTTTTCGGCGGAGAGCTGACCAGGGCAGGCGGTAAGGCCTCCATTCTGGTGAACATGAGTAATCTGGCGTGGTTCGGGCACACCGTGGCGCTGGACCAGCATTTGCAGATTGCCCGTGTCCGGGCGCTGGAAAATGGCCGGCCCATGATTCGCTCGACCAATACGGGGGCGACCGCTGCAATCGCGGCCGATGGCCGCTTGATTGGTATGCTACCGTATTTCACGGCAAATTCACTGGAGGTTCAGGTGCAGGGCATGCAAGGGGAAACGCCATACCAGCGGTTTGGGGCGGCGTGGATCTGGCTGTTGTTGGCATTGGCTGGTGGAATGTGCTGGCGGCAACGCTCAGCGTAATGCGGACGGCCGTTGGTCGTGCAGCGGCTGGCCCGGCGGAAACATGACCCAGGCGGTGATCAACCCCGCCAATATGCACACCATGGCTGCAATGGTCAGACGTATGACAGTGTTTTCGCCCAGTGGTAACCGGGCAAGGCCCCAGACCAGCGCCGGGATGACAAGCAATAACGTCAGTTCCAGCATGGCTGGTGCGTTATTCCCGCTTAAGTAGCGTGTTGCGTTCTCTTTCCAGCTGGGCAATGAACCGTTGCAGACGGTTCTGCAAGGCTGCGACATTCCCGGTAAACATGCAGCCCATCCGGTGCTGGATGGCGTCATTTTTCTGTTTCAGGCTGACCAGGTTTCTGACTTGCATGGAGACATCAAATACGCCGGCATCCCGCAGATCCAGCAGGCAGCTGTCGTAGGTTTCAAAAGGCTTGAACTGTTCTCTGTCCGGTACGATCAGCCCGATGCCCCCCAGACTGATGTCACACAGCGCCAGACGCTGGGTGCCTGTGGCCGTATTGCGTACGGTCAGCCAGTACGGGTTGGCAATGGGGGTTTGCAGCCGGAAGTATTCACGGCGCTGCATTTTGACCAATGCATCCGGCAGCGCGACCGAGAAGGCCGGTTTGCCCTGGTGTTGAATGGCAGTTGCCTTGCCGACCGCAAACTGGATTTTGACCCCTTCCGGCGAGGTGACAAAGACATTGCGTTCACTGTTCAGCAATTGCTGGTTCACCGTTTCACTGCCACCCCAGTCAAAAACCAGCGTACCAGCGTCCGTATTGACCTCTAGCAACGTTGTCAGCATGGAGGTCTGACCCTGGCGGAAGTAAATGGCAATGGGTTGCTTGGATTTGATCAGGCCACGCAGCACATAGACAATCTCGACCTGGGTTTGCAGCGTAAAACGTCCAAATTCATCATCTGAAGGCAGGGGTGTCGGACTTTCTTGTGTATCCATCATGTGCAGCACTAAATCCTGAAGGGTCGGCAGGGGGAATCTGGCCGGAATTATGGCACAAGCGCAGGGATTGTTGGTGACAATCTGTGTAAAGATCCTTGTGCGTTTTCTAGAATTTCAGCGACGTCACTGTCATCAAGCCGTAAAAACTCTTTCACGTATTTGTCATGTCAGCCCATTAATCTCTCCTGAAACCCATCAGGAGATAAGAACATGTACGTTGCAGAAGAGCAGCTGCTAAAAAACGAAGCCCCCAAATCCGAATTGCGACTGGTATTTGCAGATAGCGAAAGCGACATTGAAGACGCACAGCGCTTGCGTTTCAAGGTATTTGCCGAAGAAATGGGCGCCCATTTGCCCAACCCTGCGTCAGGGCTGGATCAGGATATTTTCGACCCCTACTGCGACCACCTGCTGGTACGTGATGAGCGCATTGGCCGTGTCGTGGGGACGTACCGGATTCTGCGGCCGGAAGCGGCCAAGCGGATTGGCGGCTATTACTCGGAAACCGAGTTTGACCTGACCCGCCTGCAGCATATCCGTAGCCGGCTTGTCGAGCTGGGCCGCTCTTGCGTGCACCGTGACTATCGCTCTGGCGGGGTCATTACCTTGTTATGGGCTGGCCTTGCCGATTACATGTCCCGCTATCATTACGATTACCTGATTGGTTGTGCCAGTATCAGCATGGGGGACGGCGGTCATGCCGCGGCCACCTTGTACCGCCAACTGAAAGAAAAGCACATGGCGCCTGCCGAATGGCGCGTATCCCCGCGTTGCCCGCTGCCGCTGCATGCGCTCAACCAGCATGTCCTGACGGATGTGCCGCCGCTGATCAAAGGCTATATGCGCGCCGGTGCCATGGTATGTGGCGACCCCGCCTGGGACCCGGATTTCAATACTGCCGATCTGCCGTTGCTGTTGCCAATGTCCCGCCTGAACCCGCGTTACGCGCGGCACTTCCAGGCAAGCAACTGATACACAAAATGATGTCTCCGGCCGAACTATCCTCCCAGTGGAGGCGGTTCGGGCGGACAGGTACTTATGATTTCTGGTGACCCGCCGTCCTGGCCTATTTATAATCCGCTGCATGACAACTTCACCTCAACCTGTTTCCTTGCCCGGGTGGCGACGCATCTGGCGACTCTCCCGTCTGTTTCTTCATCTGCTGTCAGGCATGCTGGAAGTAAAACTGCATTTTGCCGGCGCCAGTCTGGATGAGCGACGCTTCAGGGTGCAGCGCTGGTCTAGCCGTATGCTGAATGTACTGGGTATCCGCCTCGATATTATCGGTAATGTGCCGGCCCACGTGCCTGGCAATAGCCTGTGGGTGGCCAACCATATTTCCTGGCTGGACGTGTTTGTCATCAATGCCATGATGCCATGCCAGTTTGTGGCCAAATCAGAAGTATCGGGCTGGCCGCTGGTCGGCTGGCTATGCCGTCATACCGGTACGCTGTTTATCGAACGGGAAAATCGTCGGGATCTGCTGAGGGTCAACGCAGGGGTTGAGCAGGCCCTGCGGGAAGGCGGATCGGTTGCCTTCTTTCCGGAAGGCACAACCACAGACGGGCGCCGGCTAGGCAGTTTTGCCGCTTCATTGTTTCATGCAGCTTCTGCAAGTCAGGGCGATGTTCGTCCGGTTGCGCTTCAGTATCTGGATGCTGCCGGGCAATGGTCGGACAAGCCGGCTTATATTGATGACATGTCGCTGATGCAATCCATGTGGAATATCGCGGGTGCCAACACCACGGTTGCCAGGCTTACCCTGTTACCCGTCCTGAACGCCGCACACATCAACCGCCGGGAGCTGGCGGCCGAGGCGCATCGCCACATTGCAGGTGTCATTACCAAAGACCATTAGGCGTGGCGAAAAAGGTCGTTACAGACTGGTGTCAATGGCCAGGGCGTCCGGCAGGTCTTTGCAATCTACCTGGAAAATCTGCAGGTCTTCCAGCCGCAAGGCGGTCAGCTGTCCGCCCCAGACACAGCCGGTGTCCAGTGCCTGTAAATAATCTGTCTGTCGTAACCCCAGTGCCGACCAGTGCCCAAAGATCAGGCGTTCTGTGGCGGACTTCCGGTTGGGCACTTCAAACCATGGTGTCAGCCCGGCTGGTGCACCGTCGATTTCGCCTTTGTATTTGAAGTCGATATCGCCTGACGCGTTAATGAATCGCAGCCGTGTCATGGCGTTGACAATAACCCGCAGACGGTCAATGCCTTCAAGGCGGTCATCCCAGTGGCCTGGTTTGTTGCCCCAGAGTTGTGACAGAAATTTCTTCCAGCGCTTGCCTTGTAATTCCTTTTCGACTTCCCGGGATAATTTGAGGGCCGTTTTTTTGTCCCATGCCGGCATCAGGCCTGCATGCACGATCAGATAGCCGGACTCTTCTCTGGCCAGCGGCTGCTGACGCAACCAGTCCAGCAACTCATCGCGATCCGGCGCGTCCAGTACCGGCTGAATGGTGTCCGACGGGTTGATTTTGGCATAACCGTGCGCAGCGGCCAGCAGAAACAGGTCGTGGTTACCCAGTACGATGCCTGCGTCCGGCCCTAGCTGCTTGATAAAGCGCAAGGTCTCCAGCGAGCCCAGCCCGCGGTTGACCAGATCCCCGACAAATACCAGTCGATCTTTGCCGGGGGTCCAGCGGATGACGTCGAGCAGTTGGGTCAGGGCGCTATAACAACCTTGCAGGTCGCCAATGACGTAAGTAGACATGTAAAAACTTCAGGAAGGTGGGTCTAGTTTAAGAAAGCTGGTTCGTTAACACGATCATAAAGCATTTCTTGCAGTGTATCTGCCGGCAGCGGTGGCGCGTAGTAATAGCCCTGAAAACTGTCACAGCCGGCTTCTTTCAGAAATGCCAGTTGCTGGGCGGTTTCCACGCCTTCGGCCGTGACCGCCATTTTCAGGTTTTGTGCCAGCCCCAGAATGGCCCGCACGATGGCTTCATCATCACTGTCTTTGGTCAGGTCTTTGACAAAAGACTGGTCAATCTTGATGCGGGTCACGCTCAGTCGCTTGAGGTAGCTCAGCGACGAGTAACCGGTGCCAAAGTCATCAATGGCCACGCTGACGCCAGCATTGGTCAGGGTTTCCAGTACATGCTGGGCATGCTGCGGATCATGCATGAGCATGGTTTCTGTGAGCTCAACCTCCAGCAAGCGAGGCGGAATCCGGTGGTGTGCCAGCGTGCTGAGCACCTGCTCGGCAAAACCTTCCTGCATCAGCTGGCGCAACGACACATTAATGGCCAGCGTGGGCGGTGTCAGCCCCTGCTTGATCCAGCTGGCCAGCTGGCGACAGCTTTCATTCAGCACAAAATTGCCCAGATCCAGAATCAGATGGCTCTCTTCGGCAATCGGAATAAACTGGCCGGGCGATACCTGACCCAAGTGCGGATCCCGCCAGCGCAGTAGTGCTTCCATACCCTCGATTTCACCCGAGGCTACATTGTACTGCGGCTGGTAATTCAGGCTCAGACGCTGGTTTTTCAGCGCAGAGCGCAAGCCGGATTCAATGACCATGCGCTCGCGCGAGGCTTCCAGCAGGTTTTGCTGGAACAGCTGCACGTTGTTACGTCCCAGCTGTTTGGCGTGGTACATGGCAATGTCGGCGTGCTTGATCAGCTCTTCGGCAGAATGGCCGTCACCCGGGAACAGGCTGATACCGATACTCGGTGTAATGTGCAGGGTATGGCCATGGATCGTGAACGGCGAGGACAGACTGGTCAGCAAGTGCTGAGCCACTTTGTCAGATTCGTTGGCGCCGGCATTGGGCAGCAGCAGGATGAACTCGTCACCGCCCAGGCGGGACACCGTGTCGCCTTTGCGGACACTGGCCAGCAGGCAGCGTGCCACTTCCTGCAATAGCAGGTCGCCAATGGCGTGTCCCAGCGAGTCATTGATGTGCTTGAAGTGGTCCAGGTCAATAAAGATGCAGGCAAACTGGCTCTGGGTGCGGTCGGCCGCCAGCAGCAGCTGTTCCAGCCGGTCGTTCAGCAGGGCGCGGTTGGGCAGGCCGGTGAGCAGGTCATGATGCGCCAGATATTGAATCCGGTCGCTATCTGCCTTGCGCTGGGTCATGTCGCTGGCCAGCATCACATACTGGCTGGCGGTGGATTCGTCGGTACCGGGGACACAGGAGACCGACAGCCACATCGGGAAGGTGGAGCCATTCTGGCGCACACCAACCCAGTCACCCTGCCAGTGCAGGCTGGTATCCAGTTGTTCCCAGACATGCTGGGTATCCTGGATGGACGGCGGCGCGCTGAAAAACAGGGCTGGCTTTTGCAGCAGATGTGCCTGGTCGTAACCGGTCATGTGCATGAATGCCCGGTTGGCCGAGAGAATCTTCTTCTCCGCGTCAATAATCAGGATGCCCTCATGACTGGCTTCAAATACTTGCGCTGCCAGCAGTCGTTCTTCATCGGCCTGGCGCAAACTGGAAACGTCCAGCACGCTACCAATCATCCGTAGCGGTTGACCTTGTTCATCCCAGGAGATGATCTTGCCGCGAGAAAATACCCAACGTACTTTGCCATTACCGTCCTGAATGCGAAACTCGCTCTGGTAACGGTCGCTTTTGCCATCTACATGCTGCTGCAGGCTGGTTTGCCAGCGTTCCTGGTCTTCCGGATGCAAACACTTCTGCCAGGTATTCAATGGATCGTGGGAGGAGGCTTCTTTCAGCCCCATCAGTTCCTGGCATCTGGGCGAGTAATATTCGATGCCTGCCGTGATGTGCCAGTCCCAAATGCCTTCGCCGCTGCTTTCCATGGCGTAGCGCCACATAGCCTCGGCATCACGTAGCGCAACGCCCAGTCGCTGGCGCTCGGCATCCAGCTGGCGCTTTTCCAGCTCGGTCTGCAACAGCTGTCGCTGATCATCAAAAAAGCTCAGCATGTCTTCGTTGATGAGGTTGACGTTGCTAAAGGTAATCAGGATGCACAAATCCCCTTTGCAGTTTTCTTTGAGGGGAATGGACAACACGCTGTACGGACGATCATGCCAGCGATGAAGGCTGACGGCAGAACGACAAGCCTGCTCCTGATTTCTCAGTGACGGCGTAGGGGCTTCTGGCTGGCTGAAATCATAGTAATACAGCCATTCATAGCCATGATTGGTTTCCTTGATAACCCCGGTATTGCTGGCCGCACTGATGATTTTCACGTCTTCGCACAGTCGTTGCAGCAAATCCGGGATATTGTCGCTGACGGTGATCTGATGTTTTACGCCCGCCAGCCAGCGGTAGATTTCACTGCGCTGAACCAGCAGGTTTTGCTGGTAACGCCGCTCACCCTGACGGGCAGACAAAAACAGGCCGATCAACGCGCCGACCAGCAAAAATATCTGCAAGGGCAGCAAATGTCCGGTCAGCGGAGAGACCGCCACCGTTACCGTGCCGGGTAAAGAAAAAATGGCAATCGCCAGTTGTAGCATGATCAGTGAGTGGGCAAAGCGGCGCAAGCGCAACGCCGACCAGACCATGACCGGGATAAACAGATAAATGGCCGGATTCTGAGCTTCTGCACTGACCTTGCCACCCGGGTTCACGATGAATAGCGAGCACACGAACGAGATGATCCAGAACTCCGGTGTCTGCAAGGTACGCTTGAGCCGTTTTACCGAGAACATCAGTAAGGGAACGGTCACCAGCAAGGTGCCAAGCGTATGTGCAACACAAACCTCCACCAGTTGCCATACATAAGCTTCGTCGGGCTTGAACAGGGAGAAACCCGGGATCAGCAATAACCGGGAGATGGATGCCAGTGCAGCAAACAGCACAGGCCAGCACAGCAACAGGACAAAATCTTTGCTACGCCGCAGACTGGCATCAAAATCCTTGTGCCGCAGCACAAATACGGTCAGGGCACTTGGCAAGGTGCTGATCAGCGCATACCCCAAACCGGCCAGTGTCAGCGGGGGGAGGGCCAGCCAGCATCCCAGCAGCACAAATGGCCAGGCCAGCATGCCCAGGCGCCACATCAGGACAAACGCCAGACCCGGGATCAGGTTCAGGCTGGTGTGTACACCGAAGAAAGGCGTAGTCAGCATCCCCAGTTGCGCAAACAGGGCACTGCTGGCAAACGCCAGAACAACGCTAAGTACTTGTCTTGCAAGGGAGGAAGGGCCGGTTTTCATCACGCCGTAATCTAAGAAATGCAGGCGTGACTATAGCCCTGTTCTGCCAGAACCGGAAGAGGTTTTCAACGTGGTACAATCAATTTGGTTCTAGTGCAGATTGTCGTCATGCTGTCTCATCTCAATGTCCCGCAGCGCGAAGCGGTTAAATATCTCGATGGCCCGTTACTGGTACTGGCTGGTGCCGGTAGTGGCAAAACACGCGTGATTACCCAGAAGATTGCCTATCTGGTCGAACAGTGTGGTATTTCTGCAAAAAATATTGCCGCCATTACCTTTACCAACAAAGCCGCCCGCGAGATGCAAGAGCGGGTGGGCACCCTGCTGCCCGGCAAGGCTGCCAAAGGGCTGACCATTTCGACTTTCCACTCGCTGGGGCTGATGATGCTGCGGCAAGAGTGCAAAGTGCTGGGCTATAAGCCCAACTTCTCGATTCTGGATTCTGCGGATGCCGCCAAGATTGTCTCGGATAATCTGGCCACCACCGACAAACAGCTGATCCGCTCGGTCCAAAGCCAGATATCCATGTGGAAGAACGCGCTTTTGAGCCCCGACGAAGCCATTTCGATGGTAACGGATGAGGCAGAGATGGTGGCGGCACGCATTTATCGGGTGTATCAGGACACACTGTTTGCCTATCAGGCACTGGATTTTGATGATCTGATCCGTTTGCCAGTGCGCCTGTTTAGCGAGCATGCCGATATTCTGGACAAATGGCAGGACAAGCTACGCTACCTACTGGTGGATGAGTATCAGGATACCAATGCCTGCCAATACACCTTGCTCAAGCAACTGGCGGGCATGCGCGCCCAATTCACCGCAGTGGGGGACGATGACCAGGCCATTTATGCCTGGCGCGGCGCGGATATCGAAAACCTGAAGAACCTGCAGCGGGACTTCCCGAAACTGAAGGTCATCAAGCTGGAACAGAATTACCGCTCGACCTCCCGGGTTCTGAAAGCCGCCAACACCCTGATTGCCAATAACCCCAAACTGTTTGAAAAGACGTTGTGGAGTGAGCACGGCCTGGGTGAGCAAATCCAGATTGTGGCGACCCGTGACGAGGAAAGCGAAGCCAATACGGTGGCGCAGCGGCTGATGGCGCACAAGTTCGAGCACCGGACCAAGTTTTCTGATTACGCCATTTTGTACCGGGGTAATCATCAGGCCCGCATTATCGAGCAGGCATTACGCAGTCAGAAAATCCCCTACGCCATGAGTGGCGGGCAGAGCTTTTTTGACAAGGCCGAGATCAAAGACATTCTCGGTTATCTGAGACTGCTGGCTAATCCGGATGATGACCCTGCGTTTATCCGTGCGGTAACAACCCCTAAGCGCGGCATCGGCAACCAGACACTGGAACGGCTGGGTGCTTACGCGGCAGAGCGGCATATCAGTTTGTTTGATGCGGTGTTTGAAAGCGGTCTGGAACACCAAATGCCCGTCAAGCAGTACGAATTGCTGAAAATGTTCTGTGAATTCATCAACCGCATGCAGTCCAGGGCCGAGCGTGAGCCCGCCGCCGTGGTGCTGCAAGACTTGCTGACCGCCATCGACTACGAAACCTGGTTGTTTGATAGCGAGGATGTCAAACCCGCAGAGGCCAAGTGGAAGAACGTGCTGGAGTTTGTCGGTTGGATTACCCGCAAAAGCGATAATCAGGACGACGACGGTCCGCCACCCAACCTGATTGAGCTGGCGCAACGCATTGCGCTGATTACCATGCTTGAAGGCCGGAACGAAGAAGAAGTAGACGCCGTCAAGCTATCCACCCTGCATGCCAGCAAAGGTCTGGAATATCCGCACGTGTTCCTGATCGGGGTAGAAGAAGACATTTTGCCGCACCGGGAAAGTGTGGACACCGGCAAACTGGAAGAAGAACGCCGGCTGATGTATGTGGGTATCACCCGGGCCCAGCGCAGCCTGACACTCACCCACGCCTTGAAGCGTCGCCGTGGCGGAGAATGGCATGTGGTAGAGCCTTCCCGTTTCATCAATGAAATGGGTGTGGATGATCTCTGGTTTAGTGGCCGTCCCGTGGCAGACAAAGTGGCAGCGAAGGCCAGGGGGAGCGAGCGCTTGGCAGGGCTAAAAGCCATGCTGAAAAAACCGGACGAACCAGAGGATAACGGATGACGGAAAAGGGTATTTTCTTTGCAGGGCCAGACCATCACGCAGTAGAAGGCTTGTTATCAGCCGCCGGATTGCCTGTTGAGGACATCCACCTCTGCAGCATGGATCACTTTATCGGCTACCGCACACCATCAGGCACTTTATCTGGTGTTGCTGGCCTGCAACTATTCGGGACTGTCGGGTTGGTACGATCCCTCGCCGTGGCGTCAACCCTTCGCCAGCAAGGCATCGGGCAACAGTTGCTAAAACAGATAGAGCAGCATGCGGTGGCACAGGGGGTACGTCAGCTGTATTTGCTGACAACAACCGCAAAACCGTTTTTCTTGCGTCATGGGTATCAGGAAGCAGACCGCGCTCAGGCACCGTTGCCTATTGGGCAGACGCCGGAGTTTAGCGGGCTGTGTCCTGCCACTGCATCGTTCATGCATAAATCCCTGTAAAGCTAGGCGCACAAACGCCAATAAAAATGGCGCACCATGGTGCGCCATTTTTTAGGGCAATGCGTTGGCAAGATTACTTGCTGGCAGCGCCTTCTTTACCGCTTGCTGCACCCTCTTTGTCAGAGGCAGAACCTTCTACTTCTGGCTCCTTGAAGTTTGCACCGGCCTTGTTAGCCATGTAGGCCACTGCACGGGCAACTTCTTTGTCGGTCAGGCTGGCATTGCCGCCTTTGGCCGGCATTTTGCCATTAAAGCCTTCCACGGCATGCTTGATCAGGGTGTCATAACCTTGTGCAATGCGTGGTGCCCAAGCGGCAGAGTCACCGAATTTCGGTGCGCCAATCAGACCATCTTTGTGACAGGAGAAACAAACCTGTTCGTACACCATTTGGCCGCTCATGGCACCAGCCGCGACGACTTCACCAGCGTCCAGTTCGCCGACTGGCTTGACACGAGCAGCGATTGCCTCGTTGGTCATTGCATCCGGATTGACCTGGCTTGCGTTAAAAGAGTGAATCAGCTTGGCGACCAGGACAATGGCCACAACCGGAACAACTACACCGGCAATGACCAAGCCTAGCAACTGCTTCGGGCTTGTGCTGCTTTTTTCTGTGCTCATGCTTGTCCAACCTTGTCCAAAGGGTGAAATAATAAAAATCTTGCGAATTATAGCGCCAAAAATCAGGTTAGCGATAGAAATTCGTGGACGTTTGACCAGAAAATCGCTATCCTTAGCGGCCTGTTAGCTTAGTTGCGACAGATTTTCCTCGTGCATGCACCCGTAGCTCAGTTGGATAGAGTGTCAGTTTCCGAAGCTGAAGGTCAGTGGTTCGATTCCACTCGGGTGCGCCAATCTCTTCAGCCTGCTTCTCCAAAATTATCAAGTAGTTAGTTCTCGACCGCATATTGCGGGTGTCCGTAACGTTTTTGCCAATCAGCGATCCGGCTCAATGTGTCAGTGCGTCACCAGTTGCTTGGCCATCCCCCAAAAGATGCTCTGTGCCTAGATAGCCAGTCTTACTGCCGTGATATTGCTTAGGGCCTTAAATCATCTTGCGGTTTTGGGTAATGTCTATCGAGCAGAGCGATTAAGGTATTAAGTCGTGTGGCAAGCATCTATGAATACATGGAATTCTTCGCAAACGCTTCTCAAGTAAGCAAACGATAGACATGTTTATTATGTGTGTGGTGAATATTCTTGTTTAATTTAATGGGTATATTCTTATATACGAAACAAATGGTATTTCCACAGTCCTTTCAAAACGAAATTGCTGGCATCGGTACAAAGTTCCCCAATCCTGCTCATTTTCTGTACAATCTCGTTTTTAAACGGGTAGGCCTTTTTGGCCCAATAAAAAATGACCGCTTCTCCTGCTCCTTTAGTTGGCGTCGTGATGGGTAGTTCCAGTGACTGGGACGTCATGCAAAACGCCGTTCAACAGCTCAAAGCCTTTGGTATTCCTTACGAAGCGCGCGTGGTTTCTGCGCATCGCACACCAGACCTGTTGTTTGAATACGCCGCTACCTCACAAGCCCGTGGCCTGAAGGCCATCATTGCCGGCGCAGGCGGCGCGGCTCACTTGCCGGGCATGCTGGCGTCCAAGACCATTGTGCCAATTCTGGGCGTGCCTGTTCCTAGCAAATACCTGCGCGGCGAGGACTCCCTGTTGTCCATCGTGCAAATGCCAAAAGGCATCCCGGTCGCTACCTTTGCCATTGGCGAAGCTGGTGCTGCCAATGCCGGTCTGTATGCGGTTGCCATGCTGGCCAATACCGATCCGGTACTGGCAGACAAACTGGCTGCATTCCGCAAGCAGCAGGAAGAAACCGTCCTGGCGATGAGCCTACCTGACGTTGAATAACGGGTTTAATCATGCCTGACCATACACCTACATCACCGATTTTGCCGCCAGCCATGCTGGGTATCCTGGGCGGTGGCCAGCTGGGTAGCATGTTTGCCACAGCCGCCAAAACCATGGGCTATGGCGTGACGGTGCTGGATCCGGATGCCAATGCACCAGCTGCGCGCTTTGCCGACCGGCATTTATGTGCCGCCTTTGATGATGCTGCAGCCCTGGCCGATATGGCCAATACGTGTGCTGCCATCACGACCGAATTCGAGAATGTGAATGCCAACTCCATGATCTGGCTGGCCCAGCACACGTTTGTGTCTCCCAGAGGCGAATGTGTTGCCATTGCGCAGGATCGCATCCGCGAGAAAACCTTCTTCCGCGATGCCGGCTTGCCGACTGCGCCGTTCCTGGCACTGGAGAAACCGTCGGATCTGGATGCTGATGTCTCTGCCTACCTGCCCGGTATTCTGAAAACGGCCCGTCTGGGTTACGACGGCAAAGGGCAGGTGCGCGTCAAGACACGCGACGAACTGGTGACTGCCTGGCATGACCTCAAGCAACAGGCCTGCGTGCTGGAAAAAATGATGCCGCTCAAAACCGAAGTGTCGGCCATTGTGACTCGCGGAGTAGACGGCAATACAGCGGTTTTTCCGGTAGCTGAAAACCACCATTACCAAGGCATTCTGGATGTTTCGATTGTGCCGGCTAATGTAACGCAAGATGTAGCTACCCGTGCTGCCGCGGCGGCCAAAACCGTTGCCTCATCGCTAGGGTATGTGGGCGTGCTGGCCATCGAATTTTTTGTGCTGGCGGATGACTCTCTGGTCGTCAACGAAATGGCGCCACGTCCGCATAATTCCGGGCACTACACGCTGGACGCCACCACCGTCAGCCAGTTTCAGCAGCAGGTACGTGCCATGTGCGGCCTGACGCCGGGGGACGCGTCCCTGCTCAAGCCGGTCGCCATGGTAAATTTGCTGGGCGATGTCTGGCCGGGTGCTGGTACCGCTGATTGTGTTGAGCCGGACTGGTCGGCCATGCAGCAAGAGCCTGCCGGGTTTCTGCATTTATATGGCAAGAAAGAAGCTCGTGTGGCGCGCAAAATGGGGCATTACAACCTGCTGGGCGATGATGCGAATACTGTTGCCCGCCGTGCAGGACAACTGCGCGACCAGTTGCTGGCCAGTGCCGGCCGTGCCCGTCCCGTTGAATGATTTGATACTGACCTCGATAAAGAGACCTTTATGAGTAGCTTGCTGACTTCTAACCTGACCAGCCTGAAAAAAATCTACGCTGGCAAAGTGCGTGACTTGTACGATGTGGAAGGCGGACGTTTGCTGATGGTAGCAACCGATCGCCTGTCTGCATTTGACGTGATTCTGGCAGAGCCGATTCCGGAAAAGGGCAAGATCCTGACCGCGATCTCCAACTTCTGGTTTGACAAGCTGAAAGACGTGATGCCAAACCACCTGACCGGTGAACAACCGGAAGACGTGGTCAGCAACGAAGCCGACCGTGCCCAGGTTGCAGGACGCGCTGTCGTCAGCAAAAAACTCAAGGGACTGCCGGTCGAGGCCATTGTCCGTGGCTATGTGGCGGGTTCTGGCTGGAAAGAGTATCAAAAGTCCGGCACGATTTGCGGCATCCAGTTGCCGGCCGGGTTGCGTGAGGCAGACAAACTGCCAGAGCCGATTTTTACCCCTAGCACCAAGGCTGCCGTGGGCGATCACGACGAGAACATCACCTTTGCCCAGTGCGAAGAGATTCTGGGGGCCGAACTGGCCGCCCAGGTCAGCGCTGCTGCAATCAAGCTGTATAAAACAGCCGCAGAATACGCCGCTACCCGTGGCATCATCATTGCCGATACCAAGTTCGAGTTTGGTCTGGATGAACATGGTGTGCTGCATCTGATGGATGAAGCCCTGACGCCGGATTCCAGCCGTTTCTGGCCCGCAGACCAATACCAGCCCGGTACCAACCCGCCAAGCTTTGACAAACAGTTTGTGCGTGACTGGCTGGAATCTACCGGTTGGGACAAAACGCCACCAGCGCCGGCCTTGCCGGCTGAGGTAGCAGAGAAAACCGCGGCCAAATATCGCGAAGCTCTGGAAAAACTGACCGCCTAAGCAACCGGTTCAGTATCGTGTCAAAAGCCAGCACGGCATGTGCTGGCTTTTGTTTTTTAGGGGATGCATGCAGGCGCGCCCTCGGTCGTCTATCTGGGGTCATCCATTTTCTGCCATGTCCAGCCCCTGGCTTCCATGCATTTTCTGAACGCACGATCGCGGTTGTCTTCATTCACGTCTTTCAATGCAGTAATCGGCCGATGCCAGAAACCGGGCGTGGTGGTGCAGGTGGTTTTATTGGCAAGCGTGGTGCAGCGGGTAAAGGGTTCGCTGTAGAAGCCATCGTCAATGAACTGGCGTGCCAGTATGACGGGATACAGCTGCGCGGCTTCTTTCTCGCAGGCATAGCTGTCCTGCTTGCGCGTTTCTTCGTCTTTGCCTGACTGTTGCCACTGGTAGTGCGCACACCCCGTCAATACGACGGATGCAAGCACAAGAAAGTACCATTGCTTGATTTTCATGCCGAGCCTGCCTGCGTTTTCATAGTCCATAGCGTATCATGAAGGAAGTGAATCATTCCTGAACAGTACCGCGATGGGTATCGCAGGAAAATGTCGGCTCTGTGCAAGCCTTTTTTCTGGCAGCGTGACATGATCCTGACATGTTGCAGGGGTTGAATATTTGCAATTCTGCCCCATGTAGACAGGATATCGTTTTTTCACGTCCCGAATAACCCGCTTATGTCTCCACAAGAATGACATATTGGAGTAGTCCATGGTTCCTCATTTGACCACCGCATTAAATGGCCCCCTTAAAGAACTCGAGTCCCGTATTATCAAGGCTCAGCCTCAGATTGAGCACTGGTTTCGTAGCCAGTGGGTCGATCACGCGGCTCCATTTTATGCGTCTGTCGACCTGAGAAATGCCGGTTTCAAACTGGCGCCGGTTGATACCAACCTCTTCCCGGGCGGCTTTAACAACCTGAGCGGTGATTTTCTGCCCCTGGCGGTACAGGCGGCGACGGTCGCGGTGGAAAAAGCCTGTCCGGACGCTCGCGGCATTTTGCTGATCCCGGAAAACCACACCCGCAATACCTTCTATCTGCAGAACGTGGCGGCCATTCACGGCATCTTGCGTCAGGCCGGACTGAATGTGCGAGTCGGTTCGTTGCTGCCGGAAATTACGTCCGCCACGGTACTGGATTTGCCAAACGGCAAGCAGCTGACACTGGAGCCAATCACCCGTCGTGGCAATCGCCTGTTTGTGGGGGAGGAATTCAACCCGTGCGTGGTCTTGCTGAATAACGATTTGTCTGGCGGCATTCCGGATATCCTGAAAAACATCGAGCAGAACCTGTTGCCTCCGCCTTATGCCGGTTGGGCGACCCGCCGCAAAACCCGTCACTTTGCAGCCTATGATGAGGTGGCACAAGATTTCTCCGAGCTGATCAGCATCGACCCGTGGCTGATTAACCCGTACTTCTCGCACGTGGGCGAACTGGACTTCCAGGCACGCCAGGGCGAGGATGTACTGGCCGATACCGTGTCTGACCTGTTGGCCCGGATCCGCGTCAAATACAACGAGTATGGCATTACCCATGACCCGTACGTGGTGGTCAAGGCCGATGCCGGTACCTATGGCATGGGGGTGATGACGGTCAAGGATGCAGCCGAAGTCAAAGGCCTTAACCGCAAGCAGCGCAACAAGATGTCGGTGGTCAAGGAAGGCCTGGAGGTGAATGACGTGATCATTCAGGAAGGCGTGCATACCTTCGAAACCGTCAATGAGGCCGTGGCCGAGCCGGTGGTATACATGATGGATCACTTCGTTGTGGGCGGCTTTTATCGTGTGCACACCGGACGCGGTGTCGATGAGAACCTGAATGCGCCAGGCATGCACTTTGTGCCGCTGGCGTTTGAAAAGCCATGTAATGCACCGGACTGTGACGGTACGCCGGATTGCGCACCTAACCGCTTCTACTCGTATGGTGTTGTTGCCCGTCTGGCACTGCTGGCGGCTTCGCGCGAGCTGGAAGCCATGGACGAAGAATTTGGAGATAACTGAGATGCAGATCGCCTTCATCCTGGACCCGCTACCGCTATTGAAAGCCTACAAGGACAGCAGTATCGCCATGATGAGGGCGGCGCAAGCACGTGGTCACGTATGTTTTGCCATCATGCCGGAAAGCCTGTTTGTTGACGGGCGCGATGGTCAGGTGGATGTCCTGTGTCAGGCGCTGCCCTTGACAGTATCTGATGACAACCATGACTGGTATGTAGCCGGCGAGATGCAGCAGCAACGGCTGGCCGCCTTTGATGCGGTGGTCATGCGCAAAGACCCGCCCTTTGATGCCGAATATCTGTACGCCACCCATTTGCTGGAAATTGCCGAGCGGGCCGGGGCCAAGGTCTTCAATGCCGCCAGGGCCTTGCGCGACTTTAATGAAAAACTGGCGATTCTCCGGTTTCCGGACTGGATTTCACCGACCCGTGTGACCCGCGAGTCGGCAAAATTGCGCGAGTTTATCGACTTGCATCAGGATGTGATTCTGAAACCGCTGGATGGCATGGGCGGAATGGGCATTTTCCGGGTGACGCCATCAGACCCCAACCTGAGCGTGATTCTGGAATCCATCACTCGCAATGAAACCACTACCGTGATGGCGCAGCGTTATATTCCGGACATTGTCAAAGGGGATAAGCGCATTCTCCTGATTGATGGCGAGCCCTTGCCATATGCTCTGGCACGTATTCCTCAGCAGGGAGAAACCCGTGGCAATTTGGCCGCAGGCGGGCGAGGCGTTGCTCAACCGCTGTCTGCGCGGGATCTGGCCATTGCCAAAGCTGTCGGGCCTTTTGTGAAGGCGCAGGGATTGTTGCTCGTAGGACTGGATGTGATTGGTGACTATCTCACCGAAGTTAACGTGACCAGCCCGACATGCATGGTCGAGATTGCTACCCAGACCGATTGCCGGCCCGCGGACCTGTTTGTTCAGGCGCTGGAGCGGTTGGCCTGATATCTGGCATTTATCGTTGCACTGCAGCACGTCAGACACTAGCGCTGACGTGCAATACAGGCTATCTTCCTATCTGTCTGCCAACGGAAATGAACCGTTGGGGCAGCCTCCATCGCCTACCCGTCAATGGATATGTTTACAGAGATTGACGAGCAGGTTTGAATCCTTCGCGACAGGCTATTATGGTTGGAATATTATTGATCACCCATTATCAGTTGGGTGAGAGTTTTAAGGCATGTGTCGAGCACATATTCGGACCGGATATCGAGCGGTTTGCCACCCTGGCCATCGAACGCGACGATGTACCTGAGCAAAAGCTGCAGGAAGCCGAACAAATGCTGACTTTACTCAATAACGGCACAGGCGTTATTGTGTTTACTGATCTTTTTGGCGCAACACCAGCCAATATAGCAGCTGCGTTGGCCAAAAAAACCGACGTTGCCTGTTTGTCTGGTGTGAACTTGCCGATGCTGGTCCGGTCTGTGACTTATCGGCATTTGCCGCTGGCAGAGGTTGTAGAAAAAGCGATGACTGGCGGGAAAGACGGCATCATCGAAATGTAAGTGGCATCAAATAGAATAAAATAATAAATCTACCGAGGCAGGACATGTTTGAACAAGAAGTCGAAATCATCAATAAACTGGGCTTGCATGCACGGGCAAGCAGCAAACTCACCCAACTGGCTACCTCATTCAAGTGTGAAGTATGGCTTAGCCGCAATAGCAAGCGCGTGAATGCCAAAAGCATCATGGGTGTCATGATGCTGGCTGCCGGCAAGGGCAGCAAAGTCAAGATCGAAACCATAGGAGAGGACGAAGAAGCGGCAGGTAATGCTTTGACCAAGTTGATCGCCGACCGTTTTGGCGAAGGGGAGTAATACCTTGACGCTACCATCGTGTGGTAGCAAGAAGGTGTTGGATATTGATACGTCACCCTGTGCCGGTCGTTTGCGGCATGACGTAGGTTTTACCGTATTCTGAAAGGGCAAAGCATGAGTATCACGTTACGCGGCGTAGCCGGAGCTGGCGGTATCGCGATAGGCCATGTGCATTTGGTCTCTGAAACCACTGTCGATGTGGTGCACCTTGTATTGCCTGAAGAGGAGATTTTCTCCGAAATCAACCGTTTTGATTCTGCCATCCGCGAGACACGTACCCAGCTGGAAATGCTGTGGGGCTCGATTCCGGACAATGCGCCAGCCGAGCTTGGCTCGTTTCTGAGCCTGCACATCATGCTGCTCAATGACCCTGCCTTGTCGCGGGACCCGCGTACCCTGATCGAGGAACAGCGCTGCAATGCCGAATGGGCGCTGATGCAGCAGCTGGAAGTCTTGCTGGCACAATTTGACGAGATTGAAGAAGACTACCTGCGGGAGCGTCGTGCCGACGTGATCCAGGTGGCGGACCGGATTCTGAAAGTGCTGGCCGGCCATTCAGTAGTTCATAGCCATGCGCAGCTGGCGACGGATGTCGATACGATTCTGGTCGCTCATGATCTCAGTCCGGCAGATATGGTGCAGTACAAAGACATCGAATTTGCTGCCTTTGTTACCGATGCAGGTGGCGCCACCTCCCATACGGCGATTCTCGCCAGGAGCCTTGGCATCCCTTCCGTAGTGGCCATGCACAATGCCCGTGAAATGCTCAAAGAGGGCGAGCTGGTCATTGTGGATGGCACGCAAGGGATTGTCATCGTTGAGCCAGACGAGACAGAGCTGGCCCATTACCGCCAGTTGCATGCCGACTGGGCGCAAAAGAAAATCTCCCTGACCAAGATTCGTACCGAAGCTGCGGTGACGATGGACGGGGTTGCTATCGAGCTGATGGGAAATATCGAACTGCCGCAGGATGTGGCCGAAGTTCACGAAAACGGTGGCTCGGCTGTTGGCCTGTTCCGGAGCGAATTCCTGTTCCTGTCCCGCGATGACCTACCAACCGAAGAAGAACAGCTGGAAGCCTACAAGGCTGTCGCCGAAGCCCTGAAAGGCCAGCCAGTGACCATTCGTACGCTGGACATCGGCACCGACAAGATTCCCCGCTGGTTTGAGCGCGGCACCGGTATCAACCCTGCACTTGGGTTGTGTGGCGTTCGCCTGACCCTGGCCCAGCCGCATATTTTCCAGACCCAGCTGCGTGCGTTGTTACGCGCCTCTGCCTTTGGCAAAATCCAGATCATGTTCCCGTTACTGTCCGAGACCCGGCAGATTCGCCAGTGCCTGCAGCACGTCGAACTCGCCAAGCAGTCGCTGCGGGAAGAAAATATCGCCTTTGATGAAGACATCAAGATTGGTGGCATGGTAGAAATCCCGGCTGCCGCAATCAACGTAGCCGGATTCCTCAAGCACTTGTCTTTTGTGTCCATCGGTACCAATGATCTGGTGCAGTACACGCTGGGCGTGGATCGTGGTGATGATCAGGTCGCACACCTGTATAATCCTGCCCACCCGGCGGTCCTGCATTTGCTGGCACACGTGATACGTACCGCTAACCGGATGGGGAAAGAAGTGTCCGTTTGCGGCGAGCTCGCCGGCGACCCGCGCTTTACCCGTTTACTATTGGGCCTGGGACTGAAACGTTTCTCCATGCACCCGTCTAGCCTGCTGGCTGTCAAAGAAGTGGTCAGAACGACCGATACCGGTACGCTGGAAGCCTCTGCGGACCAGATTCTGGCGATTGACGATGAAGATCAGGTATTACCCTTGTTGGATACATTGAATGTTTGAACCGGTAAGTGCAAGCACGGATTTCCGCATTGCCCCGCCAGATGCAGTCGACTTTGCCAGTGTGAAACGTGTCTTGATCACCAAGTTGCGCCATCATGGCGATGTGTTGCTGGCGAGTCCACTACCACGCATATTAAAGCAGCAGTTTCCTCATCTTGAAGTCGACGTGCTGGTGTATGACGATACCGCCCCGATGCTGGCCAATCACCCGGATATTGCCCAGATGCATATGGTAGGACGCAAATGGCGTCAGTCGGGCTGGCTGCAACAGTTGCTTAACGAATGGCGTTTGCTACGCACCTTGAAAGCCCGGCGCTATGATGTCTTGATACATCTGACGGATGGCCGACGCGGAGCAACCCTTGCCCGACAGCTGGGCGTGAAGGTCAGTGTTGCACCCAAGGTCAAGAAACGTGGCTGGGACAGGCATTTTACCCATCTGTTTGCCATTCCAAGGCAAGGTAATTCCCGTCATACAGTTGAATATCATCTGGATGCGTTGCGCAGGCTTGGGGTCCAGCCCGGGGCTGATCGGCAACTGGTGTTGGAGCCTGGAGCCATTGCACGAGAAACCATCCATGCCCGTTTGCAGCACGCAGGCTTGGTCGGCAAACCGTTTATTCATATACACCCGCCGTCACGCTGGTTTTTCAAATGCTGGCCTGTCGAGAAAATGTCCGCATTAATCGACCGTCTGACAGCTAACGGTTGGCCGATTGTCATGACAGGCGCACCCACGCCGACCGAACGAGCCATGAATGCAGCCATTGTCAGCAAGCTGTCCAGACCAATACACGACCTGACAGGGCAATTGAACCTGCAAGAGCTTGCTGCGCTCAGTGATGAGGCCACGCTGTTCATTGGTGTGGATTCTGCCCCGATGCATATCGCTGCCGCCATGCAGACACCGGTGGTCACCTTTTTCGGTCCCTCCGGCGACGTGGAGTGGGCGCCGTGGCAAATATCGCACCGCATCCTCAAATCGCAACATCGCTGCCGCCCTTGCGGCTGGGATGGCTGCGGCGGAGGTAAGCTTTCTGAATGTCTCACAACTATTTCGGTTGAAGAGGCCTTTAAGGCTGTGCAGGAGTTGCTGGTGGAGGTCGGGGCTGTATGAGGGTTGCGCTGATTCGTCAGAAATATAATCCGTTTGGTGGTGCGGAACGTTTTGTGACTAAGGCTTTAGATGCACTGTCGCAAGATGAATCGATTGAGCTATCCTTGATTACGCGGCGTTGGAAGCCATCTGATTCAAATCGACAGGCAATTGTCCGGGTCATCGAATGCAACCCATTTAGCATTGGGCGCACATGGCGAGATTGGAGCTTCGCGCGTGCAGTAAGGGGTGTGGTTGCCAAGGAACGATTTGATCTGGTTCAGTCTCATGAGCGGATTGATGTGTGCGATATTTATCGGGCCGGAGACGGGGTGCATCAAGTCTGGCTCGAACATAAAGGACGTGCCAGTGGCTTTTGGGGGCGCTTGGGCGATGTCATAAACCCTTATCACCGCTATGTGTTAGCAGCCGAGAAGCGGCTTTTTCATAGCAAACGGCTAAAAGCCGTGATTTGCAACTCACGTATGGTTCAACAGGAAATCCATACCCGATTTGGTTTGCCATTGGAAAAGCTGCCCGTCATTTACAGTGCGGTGGATACCGAGAAATATAATACTGATCTGATCAGCTATCGGGAGAAAATCCGGCAAACCTATGGCATACCGCAAGATGCATTACTTACGCTGTTTGTGGGTTCCGGTTTTTCCAGGAAAGGAGTCGGTCCGCTGATAAATGCGCTCAAGCATTTGCCAGATAACGTCTGGTGCATGATTGTCGGTAAGGACAAGCAGCAAAAGCGCTTTAAAACCCTGGCTGAACGATTGGGGGTGGCTCACAAGGTTGTATTTGCTGGCGGCCAAATGGATGTACGGCCATTTTATGGTGCCGCAGATGTATTTGTGTTGCCAACACTTTATGATGCGTTCCCAAATGCCGCATTGGAGGCATTTGCATGCGGACTGCCTGTCATTACGAGCCCGGGAAGTGGTGCGGCCGAGTTTGTTCAGAATGGCTTCAATGGCTGGGTCGTGGATGCGCTTGATGGGGACGCCATTGCATCGAAGATCAAATTACTACTCGATGAACTCCTGCTAGAAGAGATGGGGCGTGCAGCCGTCGGTACTGTAATACATCTAAAGCCTGAGAAAATGGCCGTTGAAATGCAGCAACTTTATCGGCAAGTCCTTGGTTTGACACCTTAACCCTCATATATCGGTTACAATTACCGGTTTAATTCCACTCGGATAGCGGCATGAGCAAAGCAGATGCGCAACTTGGCAGCTTGCAGTTATATGGAAGATTGCTCGGCTATATACGCCCTTACTGGAAGGTAATCGTCGTCGCATTTGTTGCCACTCAGATTGCGGCGGTGACGGAGCCTCTCTTTGCCTGGCTGCTCGGCCCGCTGATCAATATCAACTTTGGTGCGCATTCAAGCAAAGCATTGCCTGGGGCTTTGCAATATCTGGCAGATCATTTGCATTTGTCATCCTTTGCCAGTCCTGGCAAGGTGAGCCCACTACTGATTCCTTCCCTGATTGTTCTGTTGTTTCTGATTCGTGGTATTTCTACGTTTTTCTCGGACTTCTTTGCAACATGGTTATCAAATCGTTTGGTGACCGATTTGCGTGAAAAAATGTTTGAGCGTGTTTTGACATTGCCAGTTGCATACTACGATGAACACCCGTCAGGCCATCTGATGTCCCGTATTTCAGGTGATGTTACCAGTGTGACTGGTGCAGGCTTAAGTATTCTGACGGTTGTTGTAAAAGACAGTGTGACGGTTATTGCCCAACTTGGGTTAATGATTTATATCGACTGGCGCTTGACGCTGATTACCCTTGCAATTTTGCCATTGACCGGTTTTAGTATTAGAGCCGCTGGCAAGCGTTTAAGAGGGCTGAATCGAGACCAACAGCATGCCATGCGTGAGCTGACTCAAGTGCTGCAAGAGAGTATCCAGAATCAGCGCGTGGTAAAGATTTTTGGTGGCAAAGACTTTGAATTGAGCCGATTCCAGAAAGCAGCAAATCGAGTCAGGCAACTAGCGGTAAAGCAAACAGCTGCTAGCTCGGCAAACTCGGCACTTGTGCAGTTCCTTATTGCTGTAGCTTTGGCGATTGTTATCTATTATGCCAGCATCCGTTCGGCTGCAGGTGCCATGTCTGCCGGTGACTTTATGTCTTTTCTGACGGCTATGCTAATGCTTTCCCAGCCGGTACAGCGACTGACGCGTGTCAATGAGTCTTTGCAAAAAGGTTTGGCCGCCGCCGAAAGTGTGTTTGGCTTGATGGATGAAAAGCCGGAGTCAGACATCGGGACACAAACCACTGAAAACAAAAGCTTATCTGTACGGTTCGAGAATTTGAGTTTCCAATATAACAGGGCGGAAAAGCATGCCTTGCACCAACTGAATATAGAGATCAAGGCGGGTGAAACGGTCGCCCTGGTTGGATCATCCGGTAGCGGTAAAACAACGCTGGCACAGCTTCTGCCTCGGTTTTATGAGCCTGCTGCTGGCTGCATTTATATTAATAATGTTCCGGCGACCCAGCTCTCTTTAAGTAGCCTGAGAGCAGCAATTGCCTTGGTATCACAAGATGTCATGTTGTTTAACGATACGGTCGCGGCAAATATTGCGTATGGCATGACGCGTGAGGTGTTGCGAGAAGAGATAGAGGCTGCTGCCGAGGCTGCTTATGCCCTCGATTTTATTGAAGCCTTGCCAGAAGGTTTTGATACAGAAATCGGCGAACGTGGTACCCGGCTATCCGGGGGGCAGAAACAACGTTTGGCTGTTGCCCGTGCACTATTGAAAGATGCACCCATCCTGATTCTGGATGAAGCAACATCTGCACTTGATACAGAGTCAGAGCGACAAGTTCAAAAAGCATTGGAACGTCTGATGCAAAACCGTACCACGCTGGTTATTGCCCACCGCTTATCAACAATTGAACGTGCCGATCGGATTTTGGTGATGAGTCATGGCCAGATTGTGGAAGCAGGCAGCCATAAAGAACTGTTGGCCCATGACGGTGCTTATGCACGTCTTTGGCAGATGCAATTCAGGGAAGAAGGAAAGAACTAGTGCATTTGTCTTCTAACATGCGTGTCTTGGTCATTAATGTCGCCAGAATTGGTGATACGCTATTGTCTACCCCTGTGATCACTGCATTACATCAACAGTTGCCAGAAGGGACAGTTGATGTTGTGGTCCATTCTGGACGGAAGTCTGTCCTTGAACATTTACCGGGTATCCGCAAACTCATTGGTCTGACACCCAAGCAACTGTGGTGGAAACGTATTTTCTTTAAAGAAAAGTACGATATCGCAATCGTGTATGGTAATGACCAATCATTGCTTAAACTGGCTAGAAAGAAAGCTACCTATACCATTGGTTTCAAGCAGAACGATGAGCGTTCTAACCGTCTGCTGGATTGTGCTGTGCCAAAACCGAATCAGTTGATGCATGCCGTTCATGAACGGCTTTTGCTGTTGGCACCATTGGATATTCAAACGGATAAGCTAGAACTGTCCTATGTGGTGACACCGAAAGAAACCGCTTGGGCTGAGCAATGGCTTATGCGCCAAGGCGTTCATCAAGTAGGCTTGGTTGGCCTGCAAATGGCCAGTTTTCCAACAAAGTCCTACCGAGACTGGCCCTTCGAACGGTTTTCTGAACTAGTGAGTGGCATGCTGACTCGATGGCCTGACCTTCAATTTATTGTGTTGGGTGATAAGCAGTCGGTTCAACGGGCGCATGATCTTTCCGTAGCTTACCCAGGCAAGATCATCAGTGCTGCCGGAAAATTAAGCTTGCGAAAGTCGGCGGCCGTCATGTCACATTTATCACTGTATATTGGGGTTGATACGGGGCCTACGCATCTTGCAGGTGCCATGAAAATCCCTATGGTAAGTATGTACCACTGCTTTCATCGAGGAGAGTTTTTGGCACCACTTCAACATCCCTATCTTGAAGTTGTGGAGCATCCAGCTTTGATTGCAAGGCGTGAAGCCCCAATGGCTGAGTTAAGTGCATCCTTGGTCATCAATGCGGTAGAGCGATTGTCGCATCGTCTGCCTGCTAATCACCCTATGCACCCCGAGCAGGAGTAATGCAATGCTGACCGTGCTACATACCGAGAGCTCAACAGGTTGGGGGGGGCAGGAAAATCGTACATTGCAAGAATCCATTCAGTTAAAAGCGCTTGGACATCGAGTACTTATTGCATGCTCTCCAGGTTCACGGTTGTTGGCCAGAGCTGCCGAAGAAGGCATTGAAGTATTTGAGATCCCTTTTCTTCGTGGCTTGAGGCTTTCTGCTGTTCCCAAATTGCAACGCTTGATGCGTGAACAACATGTAGATGTGCTTAACACACACAGTAGTCGTGACACTATTGTAGCGGGGCTTGCTGCACGTTTGATGAGGTGCGGACCAGTCGTGATTCGTACTCGGCATTTAATCATGCCTATTACATCAAAGAGCACCTACAGTTTATTGCCCCATCATGTTGTCGCAGTCAGTGATGCTGTTCGAGATTATCTTGTGTCTGCAGGAGTAGATACATCAAGGGTGAGCGTTATCAGGACTGGAATCGATCCTGAAAAATTCAACCCAGATAACGTCTCTGGTGATCTTAAGGCTGAGTTGGGCCTGGATGAAGACATTCCTTTGGTTGGTTCTGTGTCTATCCTGAGGATCAGAAAGGGACATCGCCATTTGCTGGAAGCGATTCCTGAGATACTTGCACGTATGCCGCAAACGCACTTCGTGCTTGCGGGGGATGGTCCCCAGTTTGAAAATCTGAAAAAAATTGTTCAAGAACAAGGACTTAATCACTGTGTTCATTTTTTGGGACTACGTCGGGATATCCCGAATATTTTGAAATCCCTGGATGTATTTGTTCTGCCAACGTATGACGAAGCTTTAGGTACTGCATTCCTGGAGGCGCAGGCGATGGAGACGGCTGTTATAGGTACCCGGACAGGTGGCGTTCCTGAAACGATGCAAGAGGGCGTTACTGGGTTGTTGGTACCTACACAAAACCCTACGGCCATCTCTGAGGCTGTAATTGCGTTGCTTGAACAACCGGGACGGGCGCATGATATGGGCAAAAATGGGCGACAATTCATATTGTCTAACTTCACTGTCAAGGTGATGGCTGCGCAGATGTTGAACTTGTACCAACAGCTTTTGCAAGTATATGGACTGAATCATAAGAAATGAATTTTCGTCACCCTCAGGCTAAAGCCATTCCAGTGCTGATGTACCATCATGTGACGCCGCAAGCAGGTTTGGTAACGGTGTCTCCTGACTCGTTCGAAGCACACATGCGTTACTTGTCAGAACATGGCTGGAATACAATTACCTGCGATCAGTTGGCCGATTTCATGGCTGATAAGCAAGCATTACCTGCAAAATCGGTATTGATCACCTTTGATGATGGTTATCTGGATAACTATGTGTATGCGCACCCTATTCTGGAGAAATACCAGCAAAAAGCAGCACTCTTTATTGTTACGGACTGGATTGGTGATGGTGAGCCTCGCGATATTGCGAAGTGTCAATCAAGCGTGTCTTGCCCGGACCACAAAGCTTGTAAAAGAGCCATAGCAGATGGTCATCATGATGAAGTGATGTTGCGTTGGTCTGAGATTGAGTATATGCAAAAAATGGGAACTTTTGAGTTTCACAGCCATACGCATACACATACGCGCTGGGATAAAGTCGACCCGCAAAATAAATTGGCAAGCATGATTCAAGAGTGCGAGCTTTCTAGAAAGCAATTAATAACTCATATGGGTCGTGCTTCTGCTCATTTGTGTTGGCCGCAAGGGTATTATGAATCAGACTATCAGCATTTAGCGATAGGGCATGGTTTCTCCCACTTATATACAACAGAAAAAGGCATGGTTACTCCTGAGACTTTACCCACGCAAATTCCTCGAGTGGTTGTGAAAGATAAGCCTGCATCATGGCTAGCCACGAGGTTATGGCTATTTAGCTCGCCTTTACTTGGAAAGTTGTATACCCAACTACGTGGACAGTAAGCTACATGAAAATAGCATTTGTGGATGTAACAGTCACTGTGACATTTGGTGGAGTCCAGACCGCTGTGTGGGAACTCTCAAAAACACTGGTCAAACTTGGTCATCAAGTCACTATCTTTGGCGGGGATGGCAATATTTGCCCTTTAAATGACAATGATGGAGTTAATGTCCAGAAATTTCCGTTTACACCAAGAGAGAAATTTCCAAATTTAGGCACAAGATTCAGGAAGTTGGCCGAGAGAGTGAGTTTTGCGAGAAATGCGAGATCTGCGCTTATTCAAGGTAAATATGATTGGGTAGTTCTGACCAAACCTTTCGATTTCTGCTGGCCACTGTTTATGCCTGCCCATGCGCAGACAAAATTTGCCTTTATGAGTGGGGGTACAGATTTTTTCAAAGGTGACAGGTGGCTGTCCAAGCATGTCAGCGCCTGGTTGGCTTGTAGCCATTTTAATGCATGGCAGATTTTTCAGCGTTACGGCCAGTACCCCAATGTGATGTTTAACGGTGTCGATGTTGATAAGTTCAAGGCCGGTGCCAAAAACATGGAGCTAAGGCAACAATTGGGTATTGCCGCGGAAACTTGTGTGTTTACATTTGCAGGGCGTTTGATTGGTTTTAAGGGGTTGCATATTCCGATCAGAGCACTTGCTTCTAACAGATTAAACAACAAAGATACCAAACTCATGATTGTAGGCAGCGGACCTGCGGAGGCATCTCTGAAAGCCTTGGCAAACTCACTAGGCGTTCTTGATAAAGTCATTTTTCAAGCCGCAGTATCTCACAGTGACTTGCCTGCCTATTACTCCGCGAGTGATGTTGGCATCTTTCCTAGTGTTGGGGCTGAGGCATTCGGGATTACAATTGCAGAAGCCATGAGCTGCGGAATTCCTGTTGTAGCCAGTCATATGGGGGGAATTCCAGAGGTTGTTGGTAATGAAGGTCATGCGGGTTATTTGTTTGAAAGGGAGCGCGTGGATACGTGCGCTGCCTTTATGGAGCAGCTGATTGATAATCCAGCACTCAGAAAACGGCTTGGACGGCAAGCCAGGGAAAGAATTGTCAATTTATTTACATGGGAGGCAAGCGCCTTACGCATGTTGAATACACTCGAGAATGCCTGAAATGAAAATGGCTTACATAAACCCGCAAGCCGTGCCAGATTCTTTACCGTCTGCAATACAGGTTCTGCAGGTGGTAGATTCTTTCGGTGATATGGGTGTGGATGTCAGTCTTGTTACACCAACCCCGTCAGCTGGGGCTAACCCAACGTTGTTTCTTGGCAGACCATTATCCTCTAACGTCCGATTGGTTCATTTGTTTGACTGGCGGAAAAAATGGTTTTTTCCATTTTCAAGCCATAGGCCCTTTTACCAACAAGCTAAGGCATGGGTAAAAAAATACAAACCAGATGTTGTCTATCTCAGAAATTTAAAATTAGCCGAAGTGCTATTAAGTTTGAAAGATCGTCCCAAGATTGTGTTTGAGACACACGAGCTGTTTGCTCAGACCTATCGAGAGAATCATCCTGCACCTACGAAGCGACAGCAGCAAAAACTTGAGATACTGTCAGCCAGAGAGTTGAAGGTATATCAATCAGTTGATGCATTGGTGACAATTACCCAGGCATTATTAACGGATATTCAGACTACTTACCATATACAAACCCCCTCATGCGTGGCACCTGATGGTGTAGATCTGGCACTTGCAAAGGAAGCACATACCCCAACACATGCAGAATCTGAGCCAGTCATGTTGTACATTGGCAGTTTACACCCATGGAAGGGAGTCGATACTCTGATTGCGGCAATGCCCTCGGTTAAACGGGGTATGCTTTGGATAGCGGGTGGTATGACAGAGCAAATCGCAGCACTGCAGGCACAAGCTGACAATCTGGGCGTTGGTGCTCGAGTCCGTTTCCTGGGAAAGATACCACCTGCTCAGCGGTTTAAGTTGATAGGGAAGGCAGATATATGTTTGTTGCCATTAACTGATAGCAGTATTGCTAGCCGTTATACTTCACCGCTTAAGTTGTTTGAATACATGGCGATGGGAAAGCCCATAGTCGTTGCAAATCATGAGTCTATTCGTGAAGTTCTTGTTCACGGGCAAGATGGGGTTCTGGTTGATCGCTGTGAAGATCCTTTGTGCTTTGCTGAATCCATCAATTGGCTCATCAATGATCAAGATTTGCAAAAGAAATTAGGTGCAGCTGCAGCAGTAAAGTCGGCACAATTTACATGGCACAAGCGTAACCAGCGTGTTCTTGCGTTACTTGACTCTTTGAATGACCTGGCATTGATATGACAAAATTACGCAAAGTATTACTTTATTACGTGCCAAGACCTCCTATCATGGCGTATCTGCAAAAGGCTTTTACTAAGCAGGGGGTGCAAGTCATCTGCTCAGATGCTCATGCAAATAATTGGGTTGATAAGCGATTATTTCATTTTATAAATAAGCAAGCGCATAATTTCCGGATTTTGCCAAAGTCTAAAAATTTTTTTGAATCCCATCCACTAACGCAGAGAAATTATCGGGAAGCAGTACTAAAGCAACAGTTTGATGAATTCAAACCCGATCTGTGCTTCATGATCAGGGGACTGTTTGGTATTCAGGCTGATACCATCAAATATCTCCAAAGATCATCACGCCTGTTTGGCTGGTGGATTGAAAGTGATGATCGTGTTGATCAGGCGTTGGCGCAGGCAAAAGATTACGAGACCTTTTATGTCATGAATTCAAGCTTACATGATGCAGCAATTAGCAGAGGTATTCACAATACAAGGATCATGCACCATGCTGTCGATCCAGAAGCTTTTTATCCAATAGAAGGAATCAAGAAGGATATTGATATCTGTTTTGTTGGCTCATGGTCTGCGTCGCGTCAGAAAGCTCTTGAATCAGTTTTCCAGCTAACTAAAAATGTTGTGATTTATGGGCGGCATTGGCGTAAGCGTTTGGCGGATAATGCTGTTTTACAGTCTAAAGTCCTAGGCGAATATATTGGTGGGCATGATTTAGTTGTGTTGTATAACCGTAGTCGTATAGTTTTCAACTATACGGGCTGGGGCAATGAACAGACAAGGTCCGGATTTACTATGCGTACATTGGAAGTGCCTGCCTGTAAGTCATTACTGTTGACAGACTATTCAAAGGATATAGAAAAAATAATGACATCCAGAGAGCATCTAATTATGTTTAAAGAAATGGATGAAGCCCTCGAAAATATCGAGTCAATTTTATCAAATAGCAGAATGGCACAGCAGATTGCTACGGATGGATATGAAAAGGTAATCTCATGTTTTACTTATGATGTAATTGTTAGAAAAATCATTGAGGGTTATGAAAAGCAGTGAGACAAATTTGTATTTGAAAAGTGTTTAATACGGTTTAATCGAATTTAAAAATAGGCAATCCACAATGAAATGCTATCCGATTTTTTTGTCAGTTGTGCTAGTAATTAAAAATAAATCAGATAAATTGCAGAAATTGCTAGAATTTGCAACAGATGAATTATCCAAACTAGTTTCAGATTATGAACTAATTATTGTTGATAACGCTTCAACAGATAACAGTCTAGAAGTTCTTAAGTCGCTTACGTTTGAGGGTGGCTTACCTAACCTGCAAGTGTATGGATTAACAAAAACTGTAGATAGGGATACTGCTACATGGGCAGGGGTGGAGAGTGCGCTGGGTGACTTTGTTGTAAGTATGGATCCATTTTTAGATGATTTTGAGTTTTTACCTTCAATGCTTGATAAGGCTGTGGGTGGCGTGGATATTGTATTAGCTGAAAATGTAGTAGAACAAAAGCATGGTTTTTTATATAAAACCGCATATAGGATTTTTGATAAAGTATATCAGATTTTTAATGGTGGAAGCCTAAAAAAAGATGCTCCATCCTATAGAATTCTAAACAAGAAGGTTATAAATTTCATTATTCAGCATCCTCAGCCTGCCATTACATACCGTCAGATACCAGTAACAGGCGGCTTTGTAAAGACGAAAATTAGTTACAGATATGAAGTGCTATCAGATTCGCATAAGAGTTTACTTGCAAGTCTTGATAAGGGAATACAATTGCTAGTGTCAACAACGCAAATGCCTATGCGGTTGGTGACGTATTTATCACTTTTCGGTGCTCTCTCAAATCTTTTGTATTCAGTTTATGTGGTCATGGTGGCCGTTACAAAAAAAGACATTGCACCTGGGTGGATCAGTCTTTCACTTCAGCAGTCTGGCATGTTCTTTTTGATATCACTAGTATTATTGGTTTTGGGTGAATATATTATTCAAATGGCGACATTATCTAATGAGGGTCCTCCATATCATGTTGCACAAGAATTTACAAGTGCCAAATTAACTAGAAAAGAAAAATTAAATATTGAGGAGATTAACAAAATTCAATCTGGCTTTACAGACAAAGTTAGGTGAGTGAATGCGTTGCTCTAGTGATATATATGATGCAGTTATTATTGGTGGTGGATTTTATGGTTCAGCAATTGCGATATATCTTGCAAAAGAAAGAGGCTTTAAGCGCATTCTTCTGATAGAGAAAGAATCGAAATTGCTTTCACGTGCTTCTTATAATAACCAGGCAAGAGTTCATAATGGTTATCACTATCCAAGAAGTTTCACGACAGCATATCGAAGCAGGATTAACCTACCTAAATTTGTGTGTGACTGGGAAGATGCTGTCAAGCGTGATTTTCATAAGTTGTATGCTATATCTAGAAGGAACTCTAAAGTAACTGCAAAGCAATTTGAGCGTTTTTGTAAGGAAATTGGCGCAAAACTTGAAATTGCACCAAAGAATTTTACTGATTTGTTTAACCCAAGACTGATAGAGAACGTTTATCTTGTGGAGGAGTTCGCATTTGATGCGACAATTCTTGCCTCGTGGGCTGAGAGTGAACTTAAAGTTAATGGAATTGAAATAAATTTTGGTACAGTTGTTAAATCTATTTCAAAATCAGACTTTAGTGCTTTATGTATAGGATGCCTGAGCCATGAGGATGAGGTTTTTTCTGTAGAATCTAAATATGTATTTAATTGCACATATAGTGGTTTAAATCAATTTACAGGAGATTTTGGCGGTATCAAAAATCAATTAAAACATGAAATAACAGAAATGGTTTTGCTTGATTTGCCTGTAAAATTACGATCGCTTGGCATTACGGTCATGGATGGCCCTTTTTTCTCGGTAATGCCTTTTCCAGCTCAGGGTTTGCATACGTTATCACATGTAAGATATACGCCTCATTGCAGTTGGTTTGATCAGGCGGGCGTTGATCCATATAAGAAGTTAAGTGACTATCATTTCATTTCACGACTGGAAAGAATAAGGCGAGACGTTGCACGTTATCTGCCTGTCATAGAAGATTCTAAATATTCATCATCTTTACTAGAAGTAAAGACCATTTTGATAAAGAATGAAGGGGATGACGGTAGGCCAATATTGTTTGAAAAGCATGATGATTTAACCGGTTGTTATTCAATATTGGGTGGAAAAATAGATAATATATATGACGTGCTGGAGAAGTTGGGTGAGGAGGATTTTAGTGCAATCAGATAAATATAATTTTGCACTGATTGTCTCTCTGTTTGCTGTCATTATATCGGCATGCTTATCATTTTTCAGGATGGATGGTGGAGTATTACAAGATGTTTTTCATTATGGAGAGTTTTTTTCTGCTTTGTTTAAAGGACATCCAAATGATTTCAATGGGCAGCTTGTTATACATGGGGCGCTAGACTACCTCCCAGGTATGTTCGCATTGAGAGTCTTTGGTGAACAGCATTTTATGCTACCCACATGGGTCATGTACCAGATCCTGAATTTAGTTACAGTATTGTTCGGCTGGCTGGTGCTAGTATTGGTTACGAGAGATCGCTCAGCGCGTCCCTTGATATTATTACTATGGGGGGTGGTGGGAACGCAACTTGTTGGTTATCGTGATCTCTTATTTATCATTAATTTATACATCTTTCTATTGCTAAAAGATACGGATAGAAGTAAGCAAAGTATTTGGCTAGAAATTGCTTTGGGTGTGGCATGCGCATTAGGTGTTTTCTGGTCATTTGATCGTGGTATTGCCATGGCCGGTGCAATGCTTGCCTGGTCAATAATTGAACTTGTTGTCAGTGGGAAAAAATCAAAAGTATTAATAAGTTTTTTGCTTGTTATTTTGATTTTATCTTTTGGCTTTGATAGATTTTCTATAGGAAATTATTTTGAGAATTTAAGAATTCTATTTGAAACCTCAGATCAATGGAGGTATCCATTTTCATGGGAAGTTGGTTTGATGATGTTCTCGGTGTATTGTCTGTCCTTCTCGGCAATATACTTTCTAACAACCCAGTTGAGGCTCGAGAAAGAGAAAGTAATATCTGATTATGTTTTCTATGTATTCCTGATTGTTTTTTTTGCAAAAATATCCACTAACAGAATGGATGTTCAGCACTTTTTGATGGGTATCTGGGTGCCGCTGGTAATAGGTCTTCGTTGCTATTTTAAAATTCCAGAGCTTTTTGGCTTTAGGAAGTATAAGTTAGTTGTGTGTTTGAATGTGATTCAACTACTTCTTGTATATGGGGTATGTAAAAGCCAGGTTGTTCTGATTGTTACCCTTTCGTTGCTTTCATTTTTAATAATATTGAGTTTTGAAAGAAAGTCTCTCAAAATTATTGGCTCGCTCCTTGTTTTTATAATGTTCTTTTTGATTGCCATTGAAGTAAAAAGCCTTGTTAAAAGTGTGAGAAATGGAAGTTACGATTGGGCTCTTCTTTTGGTGAAGAATTTAAATAATAAGGAAGTTCTTCCTGAAGGCGTAGTATGGGCTGCCTCCGAAATATTAAAACTAAATAACTCATGTTTGTTTGACTTCACAAATAATGGATTAATGAATGGGTACACTAATTTGGGGTCATGCGGGAGGTTTTCATATTTGGTTTATGGAAATGAAAAGTATGAGCCGGAGTTCATTAGTACACTGCTGAATTCAAAGCCAAAAGTGATATTGTATTCAACAAATCATTGGTCGTTTTCTATTGATAAAAAACCTATGATGAAACGATTTCCACATTTGAATGCAGTTATACTTGAGAAATATTCGCGAGAAATATGTCGATATGGATATTGTATAAGATATTTAGGGTGAGTTATGAATTCTAAAATTTATATGGGGAATGCGCTGGTAGGAGCGACTGGGTTTGTGGGAACAACCTTGCGGAAACAGACTTGCTTTTCTGCATTCTACAATTCGAGAAATATAGCTGATATTTCAGATAATGAATTTGATACTGTGGTTTGTGCCGCTGCTCCTGCACAGAAATGGATTGCAAATAAAAATCCCGCACAAGATTACGAAAATATGTGTGCTTTGATTGGTAATCTGAAATCAGTAAAGTGTAATAATTTCATATTGATTAGCACTGTTGATGTTTTTAAGTCGCCAATTGAAGTCGATGAATCTTGTCGTGTCGATGAACTGGGTTTGCATGCTTATGGATTGCATCGTAGATTTCTTGAGAAATTTGTTCAAGAGAACTTCGAGAAGAGTTTGATCGTAAGATTGCCAGGTCTAGTTGGCCCAGGTCTAAGAAAGAATATAATCTATGATTTCCTTCATAATAATAACATTACTAGTATTGACTCAAGATCTGTATTTCAATTCTACCCAATGGTGAATCTGTGGTCTGATATTGAAACGGCACTTAAAGCGTCACTTTCTCTTATTCATTTAACCTCCGTACCCATTTCTGTTGAGGAAGTAGCTAGATATGCCTTTGGAATAGATTTTGAAAATCAGTGTAATAGTCCACCTTCGAAATATGATTTCCGATCCAAATTTGCGAGTATTTTTGGGACGGATGATCTGTATCAGTACAGTAAGAAAGAGGTATTACTTGCAATCCGTGCATATGCTCAGTCAGAGCTGAGTAATGCCAAGGAGCCCCAGTTATGAGAATTTCGATTTCTAACATAGCTTGGAATCCTGCTGAGGATGAGCATGTTGCCGACATTCTTGCAGAAAGGAATATAGATGCAATCGATGTTGCACCAACAAAATATTTTCCTTCCCTGAAAGCTGTTTCAGTAAATGATTTAAATGTGGTCAGATGCTGGTGGGAGGATAGAGGCATTGAAATTATTGGGATGCAATCCCTAATGTTTGGAATGGGAAATTTAAATCTCTTTGGGGTGCCAGATATACAAGCAGAAATGCTTGAGTATTTAAAATCGGTATGTGATGTTGGGGCTGGCTTAGGGGCAAAATATTTAGTATTTGGTTCTCCTAAGAATAGGGATAGACTCTCATATACAGATAGTCAAGCCAGAACGATTGCTGTTGACTTCTTTCGTCGTCTCGGTGATTTTGCAGATTCTTTGAATATGATTATTTGTCTTGAACCAAATCCTGCGATTTATGGATGTAACTATCTGCGAAATTCGATGGAGACAGCTGCTGTTGTGCGTAGCGTGGCTCACCCTGCAATACGAATGCAACTTGATACTGGTGCGTTGCAGATTAATAAAGAAGATGTCGGCTACACCTTGCTGGAATATGCAGATATTATCGGTCATGTACACCTCAGTGAGCCGAACTTGATTTGTATTCAAGATTCAGATTTTCATTATGTTGCTGGAAAATTAATTTCAGAAAAATTGCCGGAACATATTGCTACAATTGAAATGCTTAATTCTAATGATGCGAATGGGCTTGCTAATATCGAGCAGGCTCTTGATATTGTTATTCATAATTACAGATCGAACCAACAAAGGGCGCTAATGTGAAATGGCTTATTTTGTTATTAGGCATATTTTCAAATGCATTTGCTAGTGTCCTAATAAAATTAGCAATGATCGCGCCAAGGAAATTTCCCTCAATTCAGGATCCTGGCTCATTGCTAAATAACTGGCCATTTTGGGCTGGGCTTAGTTTGTATGGAATTGCATTCTTGTTATATTCGGCGGCGCTAGCGCGCTTGCCGCTTAATATTGCCCATCCTATATTGACCTCTGGTGCCGTGGCGGTGGTTGCTATATTGTCAAGTTTATTCTTCCATGAATCATTTCATTGGTCCACAATATTTGGAATAGTGCTGGTTATCTGTGGCGTTTTCTTTATTACAGTAAAAGTAGTTTAATATTTATGGAGTATAGGTGATGTCAATTAATGGGCAATTTGGACATTCCCTGTCTGGGGCTTGTGTGCCACTTTTTGAGAAATTTATTCTCGCTGAAAAAAAATGTAAATATTGTATTGTAATCCCTGTGATTAATGAAGGCTTGCGAATTAAAAGTCTTCTGATGAAAATGCATGCGCTTGCTATTGCTTCCCAAGCAGATATTATTATCGTGGATGGAGGTTCTACTGATGGTTCATTGGGTGTTGATATTCTATCAAAATATAACGTAAGTGCACTTTTGACAAAGACTGGGCCTGGAAAGTTAAGCGCTCAGCTGCAGTGCGCTTATTATTTTGCGCTTGGATTAGGTTACAATGGTATTGTAACGATTGATGGAAACGATAAAGATGACCCGGTTGCTATATCTAATTTTTTGCGTGCGCTAGATCAAGGTTATGACTTTGCCCAAGCCTCGAGATTTATCCCCGGTGGTATTTCTGAAAATACACCATTTAGCCGTTATGTAGCGATTCGTTTGATTCATGCCCCCTTGCTAAGTCTCGCTTCAGGGTTTAAGTGGACTGATACAACACAAGGTTTTCGTGCATATAGTAGCCGCCTGCTTTTAGATGGAAGAATTGCTCCGTTCAGGTCGGTTTTTTCCGCATATGAGCTATTAGCGTATCTCTCTTACAGAGCGCCAAGATTAGGTTATAAGTGCATTGAGTTGCCTACTTCACGTATGTATCCAATCGGAGAGATTCCTACCAAAATTTCTGGTTTTAAAGGGAATTTAATTGTATTAAAAACCTTAATTATGGCATGTCTTGGTTTATATAATCCACCATCTAAATTCTAGTTTTAAGCAGTTTGTTAGGCGTTTATGTCCATAAATTTAGTAAAATACAAAAAGAATTTGTTTTTTATTTCTTCAATAGCATTGATGCTGTTAACGGGGATGTTTTTTGGCCTCGCACAGGCTGTTTATGTTCCAATATTTCATCTTGATGGCGCATTTCAAACGGCAAGTGGTTTATTTCGTATAAAGGATGGGTTGTTTCCTGGTAAAGATTTTTATCCATATCTCGGGATTGGTCTTAATTGGTTTATGTATCCAATATTTTATATCTTGGGTGCTAATTTCTCAGCTTCTGTTGCGACTTCAAATTTTGTTGTTTGTCTCACAAGTACATATAGCATTGCTGTTGCCTCGTACCTTCTTACAAATGGACGCAATAAAAATGTTGTTGCGATTTTTTCGGCTACGCTTGCGCTATCCTATTTCATAATCTTCTATCCTGATGTCTATGGCTTGTTGCTTGAGCGATTTAGTCCTGGAAATAGTTTAAGGCCGCTAAGATCTTTTCTGCCTTATTTGTTGGTGTCATTCTGGATACTTATTGATAGATGTGATATTTCCTATGCAAGAAAATCCATTTTTGTTTCAGTACTGGTTGGGTTATCTGTGTTATGGTCAAACGATTATGGTTTGGTGAGTGGTTTCTTGTTGGCAATTTTTTTGTTGATAAAAGCAATTTCTGATAATGAATTTAGTGTGAAGTTATTTGTTATTTGTTTCGCGACTTCGATAGTAACTGCTTGCCTTGCGTACTATGTTGTGACATTAGGTCATCCTGTTAATCTGTTTAATTATAATTTTTTTTCGGTAAGATTGGATCAATATTGGTATTTTGGTGGCTGGTCTGAATCTGCAAGAATATTAAGTTTCTCAGATTTTTTTGACAAATTATTACTTGATTTGGGGCAGCGATTATTAGTAATGATTGCTGTTTTTTTCTTCGCTCTAATAAGGAAGAAGTTTTCACTGTTTTTGCTGTCATACATCGGCTTTGCTGAGTATGCTGGGGGTCTTGTCGCATCATTAGGTGGCCATCTTGGTTATATGGCAGCATTTGTTTTTTGGTATAAAATATTAAAATTTTCTTTTATTTTTATTCTTGCTTTCTGGGTCTTTAGATTTGCCTTGCGTCAACTTGCGTTAGATGGATTTTTGAGATATGTGCACAATTCAAAAATCAAAATTGCTATCTGCAGTGTATTGCTGATAAATTTAAATGTTCTTTTTTATCAAGCATATCAATATCACAAAGTATTGAATGAAGCAAAAGATAGCAAGTCCTTTTTTTATGTTCATGAATTGGGTGGATTTCTCCCTATAACATGGAGATCTTATATCTCGGTTATTCGCCATAGCTCTACTATTTCTGTGGTTGAGGAGTATTGGGGCTTGTGGAGTGCAATTAGAAACTTACATCCGCCAGTGCCAGTTGATTCAGTCATACATGCGCTAGGCGATGTTCGTAATATGTTTGCAAGCAAAGTTGCTGCTTTGCCAGATGTCGTTATAACAACTGCAAAGACTAGTTCTGAGAATTGGCAACCTTGGAATTTGAGTGCAAACTGGTGGTTTTATAAGCCAATTCTACTTAACTATATACCGGATAAGATGTCCCCAATGACTATCGTATGGCATCGCTCGGGGAATAAAAAGTGGCCTGAAGTTATGTGTAGAGTCGGACATGATGCACATGGTGATTATGTTAGCCTCGACAATTCTTCTGTTGGGTACTATGAAATTGGCATTAACTATAAATTTGAACCAACTTCTTCAAGAACATTGCTGCTGGCGCAGAATAATATTGTTTATGTGGGTGACGCTCAAGGATTTCTATCATTAGACCCTCGTGCAACACATGCTGAATATCCTGCTGCAATATTATCGAATGGATTGACTCGCTTTTATTTTAAACTTACGACTAAATATGATAAATTGTCTGCGTTAAATATTGATTCTTGTTTTGCAAAGAGAATCGTTTTTTCATTTCCAGATGTTTTGCCATATCCTCCTCGCGTCGGTAGTTCTAAATTGGAATAACCCAGAAAAAGCTTTTTTGCTCATTAGAAGATTTTACATATGAAATTATTGGTTATTAGACGCGATAATATCGGCGACTTGATTTGTACAACACCGTTAATTCGAAAATTGCGTCAAAAATTTCCAGATGCTCAGATTGATGCTTTGGTTAATAGTTACAACCTACCTGTTGTTAGGAACCTTCCTGAATTGGATAGCGTATTTTCTTATACCAAGGCAAAGCATCGTACAGCTGACCAATCCTTTTTGGGTGTGCACTTTTCTCGGTTGTGCATGCTTTGGAAAATGCGTAACGAAAGTTACGACTATGTCATTTTGGCTAATGGAGGATGCTTGCCACGTCCTTTGGCTTTGGCAAGAGCGTTAAACCCTAAGCATATTGTTGGTTTTATCGAGGATGGCAACAAGCTTGGAAAATATATAAATCTGGGAGTAAATAATGCAAGACCAGAAGGTATGCATGAGGTTGAAAATCTGCAGCGCTTATTATCCGTATTTGATATTACGGATCAGCCTTTGCCTGTTTCTATACATTCTGATGAGACTGAGGTTGCGAGTGTTAGAGCAAAGCTCCTTATCCAGCATTGGTATAAGAAGACTGTACCTACGCTTGCCATCCACATATCTTCCCGTAAACCTCCTCAGCGCTGGCCGGCTAACCACTTTATTACGTTAATGCGTGACTTGTACTCAAAGTATAACGCGCAGTTTCTGTTGTTCTGGTCGCCCGGAGATGAGCACAATCCGCACCACCCTGGGGATGACCGTAAGGCGGCCGAAATTATGGAGGCCGTGAAAGACTTGCCGGTTCTTGCCTATCCGACAGAAAAGCTGGAAGAGCTGATTGGAGCGATTTCAGTTTGTGATGCGATGATCTGCAGTGATGGAGGTGCCATGCATGTAGGTGCTGGGTTGGGTAAGCCAATCGTATGCTTCTTTGGTAATTCGGATGCGGCAGTTTGGCATCCGTGGGGCGTGCCATATGAATTACTGCAAAAGGAAAGTCGCAATGTGGCTGATATCTCGGCAGAAGAAGCCTTGCAGGCTTTTGAGCGATTGTTGCCGTTTATTAAGATGGAGCGACCCAGCATAGAAAATATGAATTAATCAGGTCTGTCCACTTGAGACCTGATTAATGTCTATTGTGCTTTCACAATGGGTCCCCAGCACTGCGTACCTTGTTGATTGCGGCAAATGGCATACTGGTCTTTGGCTGTATTGAATTTGATGTAGCGGGTGTCTTTTTTTCCCGTATCATTTTTATCTACGCCACCGCAGTCTGGCCCTAATGAGTCGTATGTGACTTCCCGGTTGACTTGTAGCTGGGTAGGGGAGTTGTCCGGTAGCGGCAGTACACTGACATTTGCTTCAATGGTTTCTTTATTGCTGACGCTTTTAAAGTGATTTTCAGAGAAAAAGAAATAATCCGTACATTGGTTTTCTGTATACCGCCATTCTCCATCCAAATCACTAGCCATATTGCTTGCCTGGGTCGAGAGCGCTACAGTGCATCCTGTGATGGTTAACAAAAACCGCAAAATATTTTTTGACATATGCATACTCCTAAAATGGGTATGCTATTTGAATGATTGCTAGTTGTAAATCGCCATATTCATCCGCGAACGCGCAACAGCCATCAATTCTTCCGACCCTACCCCAATCATCCCCCCTTGTTCCGTTACCACATGATCCCCCGCTGCACCGTGTAACCATACGGCAGCGGCGGTTGCGTCGGTGGCATCCATGCCTTGTGCCAGCAGGGCGGCTATGATGCCGGTGAGGACGTCGCCCATGCCGGCGACGGCCATGCCGGGGTTGCCGCTTGTGTTGATCCACCAGTGGCCGTCCGGTCTGGCGATGACACTGCCGGAGCCTTTGAGGACGACGGTGGCCTGGTAGCGTTCTGCAATCTCTAGCGCATGAGTGATCCGGTCGGCCTGCAGTGTCTCGATGCTGGTGGGGAGTAGCCGGGCGGCTTCCAGCGGGTGGGGGGTGAGGATGGTGGGTGCTTCGCGCAGCACGGTGGCGGTTTGCAGGTGTGCGTGAAGGCCCAGGAGCGTCAGGGCATCGGCATCCAGAACCAGCGGCATATTCAGTGCCAATGCTTTTTCCAGTAGCTCGACCGCCATGGCACTATCGCCCATGCCGGGGCCGACTGCCAATACATCCAGTTCCATTTCCAGCAGGGTAGCCGGTGCGGCACGCATTAGCTGTAGTGTATTCATGTCTAAAGGTACATCGCCCAAGGCGCTGGCAAACACTTTGCCGGCTCCTAGCTTGAGGGCTGCTCTGGCTGCCAGTAGTACCGCGCCTTCCATGCCGCGGTCCCCGCCCAGAACACCGACGCACCCGTGACTGCCCTTGTGGCTGTTGTATTTGCGGGGGGCGAGGGTGGCCGGCATGGCGTTCAGCAGGCGACCATGGCTGGTGCCTGGGGCAATCCCCAGATCGGCCAGTCGCACATGGCCGGCAAAGTCTTTGCCGTCAGCGGTGATCAGGCCGGGTTTCCAGCCCAGAAAGGTCAGCGTGTAGTCGGCGATGACGGTTGGCCCGGTGGCGACGCCAGTATCTGCTGCCAGGCCGCTGGGGATATCCAGAGCAAACACGTGGTTTGCATACTCATTGGTGTAGTTTACGGCATCGGCATAGAGGCCATCCAAAGGCCGGCTCACGCCAATGCCGAACAGGCCGTCCACGATCCAGTCCCATGCTTGCGGGGCGGGCAAGACATGGCTGGCACTGTATCCTGCCTGCTGGTATTTTTGCCAGGCATCGCTGGCATCTGCAGGCAGCCGGGCTGGGTCACCCAGCAAGACGGTGTCTACCGGATACCCTTGCTGCTGCAACAGGCGGGACATCACGATGGCGTCTCCACCATTATTTCCCGGCCCGGCAAGGATCAATGTCCGCTGGTCTGCTGACACATGCTGGCTGAACCATTCTGCCGCAGCCTGGCCCGCTCGTTCCATCAGTGACGGTTGCGGCGAGGCCGCTTGAGCGTCGGATTCCAGTTTTCTCAGGTCTTTGGACAGGTAGCAGAGGGGCAGTTGCGTGGTTTCTGACATGCTGAGCTTTCAGTCGGTGAATATTCCAAGTAAAATCAACTGTTTTGAAAACCGTTTTTTGAGGCAGTGGTGCGGTAGAGCCCCTGCTTCTCTGTTTTGATTGGGTACGGCATAGCATGCGCACATTTCAGGAAATGATTCTCACGCTGCAACAATTTTGGGGTAAGCACGGTTGCACCCTGCTGCAACCTTACGACATGGAAATGGGCGCTGGTACAAGCCATACCGCCACCTTCCTGCGTGCAATCGGCCCGGAACCCTGGAACGCTGCCTACGTGCAACCTTCCCGCCGCCCTAAAGATGGCCGCTATGGCGAAAACCCGAACCGCTTACAGCATTATTACCAGTTTCAGGTTGTAATGAAACCCTCTCCGGATAATATTCAGGAGCTGTATCTGGATAGCTTGCGGGCGCTGGGTGTAGACCCGACCGTGCACGACATCCGCTTTGTGGAAGACGACTGGGAAAACCCGACGCTGGGTGCCTGGGGGCTGGGTTGGGAAGTATGGCTGAACGGCATGGAAGTAACGCAGTTTACCTACTTCCAGCAGGTGGGCGGCATTGATTGCAAGCCGGTGCTGGGTGAAATCACTTATGGTATCGAGCGTTTGGCCATGTACATCCAGGGTGTAGAAAACGTCTACGACTTGGTGTGGTCGATTGCCCCGGATGGCACGCAAGTGACCTACCGTGATGTGTACCATCAGAACGAAGTCGAGCAATCGACCTACAACTTTGAGCACAGCAACGTGGAAGGACTGTTCCACCTGTTTGGCTACTACGAGTCTGAAGCCAAGCGTCTGCTGGACGTGGGCCTGGCGCTGCCGGTGTACGAGATGGTGCTGAAAGCCGCCCATACCTTTAACCTGCTGGATGCCCGTGGTGCGATTTCCGTGACCGAGCGTGCCGCCTATATCGGCCGTATCCGCAACTTGGCCCGTGGCGTGGCGCAAGCGTATTACAACAGCCGCGAGGCACTGGGCTTCCCGATGTGCCAGCTGGATAACCCGCGTGTGGCTGCCTTGTTTGGCGATGAGTGGATGAACCATGTAAAGGCCATTCGTGCCGGAGAAGCGCCTGCGAAAGTGTAAGGCGCTGCAGACTGGAATACTGAATTCAATACAACGGCAGCCGCAGGCTGCCGTCTGGGGCGAGAAAGACAATGCAAGAAACTTTATTGATTGAACTGTTGACCGAAGAGCTACCTCCCAAGGCACTGGCCACCTTGGGCCAGGTATTTGCACAAACGGTATTTGATGAGCTGGTCAAGCTGCAACTGGTAGGGGCAGACGTCGAACTGCAACCATTTGCCAGTCCGCGCCGTCTGGCCGTGCGTATCCCCGCCGTATCGTCTATCCAGCCCGAGCAGCAAATCGAGCGCAAGGGACCTGCCGTTGCATCCGGCATGAAAGACGGCCAGCCAACGCCAGCCTTGCAGGGCTTTGCCCGCTCTTGCGGGGTAGACGTATCGGTCTTGCAGACCATGTCTGATGGCAAGCAGGATGTGTTTGTGTTCCGTAGCAGCAAACCGGGTGCGGCCTTGGCCAGCCTGTTGCCGGACGTTTTGACTACCGCCATCAAGAAACTGCCGATTCCAAAGGTGATGCGCTGGGGTGATACCGATGTGCAGTTTGTACGCCCGGTGAAAAGCCTGATCGTCCTGCTGGGTAATGAAGTGCTGCCAGTTGAACTGCTGGGCTTGACGTCCGGCCGTGTGACGCGTGGTCATCGTTTCTTGTCCAGTGGTGAACTGACCATTGCCCACGCCGACGACTATGCGCGTGTGCTGTTTGAAGACGGTAAAGTGGTCGCCAGCGTGGCCGCCCGCAAGTCATTGATTGAAAAAGAACTTAGTCAGGCGGCTGCCAGCCTGAATGCCACCATCGGTGCAGACGTAGCCCTGATTGATGAAGTGGCAGCACTGGTGGAGTGGCCAGTGGTGTATGTGGGCCGTTTCGAGGACGAGTTCCTGAAAGTGCCGCAAGAGTGCCTGATGCTGACCATGCAGCAGAACCAGAAATATTTCCCGCTGCTGGATGCTGCGGGCAAACTGCTGCCGACTTTCCTGGTGGTGTCTAACCTGAAGACGGACGACCCAAGCCATATCATCCAGGGGAACGAGCGCGTGTTGCGTGCCCGCTTGTCTGATGCGCGGTTCTTCTTTGAGCAAGACCAGAAGACCAAGCTGGATAACCGTGTCGCCCGTCTGGCCGATGTGGTCTACCACAACAAACTGGGTTCCCAGCTGGAACGGATTGCCCGCCTGCAAACCCTGGCCGGTGAAATTGCGGCCCTGCTGGGCGCTGACCGTGCACTGGCAGCGCGTGCTGCTTATCTGGCCAAGGCCGATCTGGTATCAGACATGGTGGGTGAGTTCCCTGAGCTGCAAGGCATCATGGGCCGTTACTATGCGCAGATTGATGGCGAACATGCTGAGGTGGCCGATGCCATCGAAGGGCATTATCACCCGCGCTTTGCCGGTGACGCCTTGCCTCAAGGCCATGTAGCGCTGAGCGTAGCGCTGGCAGACAAGCTGGAAACGCTGGTGGGCATCTACGGTATCGGCTTGATTCCGACTGGTGACAAAGACCCGTTTGCCTTGCGCCGTGCTGCGCTTGGCGTGCTGCGCATGATGGTCGAGGCCGAGCTGCCAATCGACTTGCAGCAGTTGCTGAACATGACGGCATCCACCTTTGAAGCGGGCAAGTTGTCTGGCGACGTTGTGGCTGGTGTACTGGGCTTTATGCAGGACCGTTTGCGTAACCTGCTGGCCGGCGAGTTTGATGCCCGCGAAGTGGATGCCGTACTGGCGCTGAACCCGACCCGGCTGGATACCATTCGCGCCAAACTGGTGGCAGTGGCCGAGTTCCGTGCCCTGCCAGAGGCCGCTGCACTGGCGGCCGCTGACAAGCGTATCCGTAACATTCTGAAGAAGGTGGAAGGCATCTTGCCAGCGGTGGATGCTGCCCGTCTGGCAGAAGCCCCTGAAAAAGCCTTGTTTGAGGCGACACGTGCAGCTGCACCACAGGTAAATGCAGAGCTGCAAGCCGGCAACTACACGGCGGGCCTGAAGCAGCTGGCCAGTTTGCGTGCGCCGGTAGATGCCTTCTTTGCTGACGTGATGGTGATGGCTGAGGACATGGCGGTGCGGAACAACCGTCTGGCCCTGTTGTCCGAACTGGCCGCGCTGATGAACCAGGTGGCGGAAATCGCCCTGCTGGCCGAGTAAGCGCCGCATGAAACTGATCATCCTTGACCGCGATGGCGTGATTAATCACGACAGTGACGAGTATGTGAAATCCGTGGACGAATGGATTCCGCTACCCGGTAGTCTGGAAGCCATTGCACGCCTATGCAAGGCGGGCTGGACGGTGGCGGTGGCCACCAACCAGTCCGGCATCGCCCGGGGATATTTTGACCTGGCCACGCTGGGCGCCATGCATCAGAAGCTGGATGATCTGCTGGCCCCGCTGGGCGGCAAGATTGATCGCATCGAATTTTGCCCGCACGGGCCGGATGTGGATTGTGATTGCCGCAAACCGCTGCCGGGCATGTTCCGCAACCTGGTTGCCCACTACGGCTTGCCGGATTTGCAAGGGGTGCCGGTAGTCGGCGATAGCCTGCGGGATCTGGAAGCCGGGCTGGCGCTGCATGCGACTCCGTATCTGGTCAGAACCGGTAAAGGCGAGCGCACGCTTGCCAAAGGCGGTTTGCCTGCCGGTACCCTTGTCATGGATGATCTGGCCGCTGTGGCTGATGATCTGTTGTCCCGTTAATTTCGCGTCAATTCAGGAAACCTGCCCGTTACCATGAACGCTATCCGCTCGATTCTGTTTTACATTGCCGCCTTGGTACTTACCCCGATTTATTGCCTGATTGGCACGCTGGTGCTGCCGTTGCCACCGATGGTGCGTTACCGCATTGTCAGTACCTACGGCTGGACAGGCATGATGATGTGGGTGATCAAGCACCTGTGCGGTATCAAATATGAGGTGGAAGGGCTGGAAAACCTCAAAGGCCTGAAACCGGCGATTATCTGTGCCAAGCACCAGTCGGCCTGGGAGACCATGGCGCTGCAGTCCATTTTTCCGCCGCAAGTGTATATCGCCAAAAAAGAGCTGCTGTACCTGCCGTTTTTTGGCTGGGGGCTGGCGACGATTTCTACCATCTTTATTGACCGTGCCGCTGGCGTGGAGTCCCGCAACAAGATGCTGGCCGTCTCCAAAGACCGTCTGGAGCACGGGTTCTGGATCGTGATTTTCCCGGAGGGGACACGTACCGAACCCGGCGCCAAGGTAAAGTACAAGAAGGGCGCGGCCGACATGGCGCGTGCGCTGGAGGTACCGCTGGTGCCGGTGGCCCACAATGCCGGTGATTACTGGCCGAAGAACAGCTGGAAAAAGCGTCCGGGCACCATCAAGGTATCGATTGGCGCACCCATCTGGCCGGAGGGCAAAGACCTGGCCGGCATGACCAACGCAGCTCACGCATGGATAGAAGGCGAAGTCGCGCGCATCCGTCAGTCCAGTTAAGCACGGATGATGCAGGTGCTTACTGGCTGACCTTTTCGGATGCCGACGATGAGGAAGACCCTTGGCCGGTGCAAGTCCGCACAGGCCAACGGCAGACAGTAGGGCTGACCATCCGCGATGCCGGTCTGACGATTCATCTGCCACCACGCGCCACACTGACAGATGCCCAAGCATTTCTGGATGCCAAAGCCGCATGGTTGCGAAAGCACCTGATCCGGCAGCAACAACTCCCAGTAGCCCCTGATTTTGCCGATGGCTCCCAGGTCGACTGGCTGGGGCAGTCGCTGACCATCGCGCTGTTGCCTGGCAGCGGCCGATCTGTGCATGTTGAGCGTGACGCCCAATTTCTGGTGGTTCGCGTACCGGTTGGCAAACCCAAAGAGGTGGTGCCGTCGGCCATTGCGGACTGGTATGCCCGGCAGGCGCTGGCGTATTTCTCCCCGCGGCTGGCGCACTTTGCGCACCGGATGGGTTGCAAGAAAGTGCCTCCGCTGGGGTTGTCATCTGCGCGCGGCAAGTGGGGCAGTTGCCGCAGTGACGGCGCCATTCGCCTGAACTGGCGGCTGATGCAGGCACCGCCTGAACTGATCGACTATGTGATCTGCCATGAGCTTGCGCACCTGGTCGAGTTTAACCACTCCCCGCGCTTTTGGGCGCAAGTGGCCGTCTTGTGTCCAGATTATCTGGCCTGCCGGAAGCAGCTGAAGCTGCAAGGGCGTCAGTGGTTGCAGTGGTAGGGCCGGGCATGTTTTTCCTGGGCCGATCACTGGTCTGCACTGGCTGCCTACCGCCTGATTTTTTTTGCTATTCTGTGATCTATCCCCCCGTATGCAGGTAGCCGAAAGTGGCTGCCATGTTTTCTTCAGAAAGGTATTCCATGCGTTTACTCCATACCATGATCCGAGTGGGTAATCTGGATCGATCCATCGCTTTTTACACCGATGTGCTGGGCATGAAACTGCTGCGCCGGGATGATTACCCGGACGGGCGTTTTACGCTGGCATTCGTGGGGTATGGGGATGAGACCGATCATACGGTGATCGAGCTGACCCATAACTGGGATACGGAAAGCTATGACCTGGGGAACGGTTTTGGCCACCTGGCCGTGCAGGTGCCGGATGCCTATGCCGCGTGCGATGCCGTGCGGGCCAAAGGCGGCAAAGTGACGCGCGAGGCGGGGCCGATGAAGCACGGCAAGACCGTGATTGCCTTTGTAGAAGACCCGGACGGCTACAAGATCGAGTTCATTCAACGGTAAGCTGGTTGAGTGACTGTAAGGTAGGGATGCGTGTTTGGTGTGTATCGCGCAGCGATATACACCCAGCGGTGGTGGCCGTATAACCCTGTTACCGAACGATATGATGCAAAAAAAAGCCAGCACATTGTGCTGGCTTTTTTTGTAGGCTTAAGGCAGTAGCGCAGGCCGGTTAGCCAATGCCCATCAAGGCTTCGACTTCGTCCACGGTTTTCGGGATCGGTTTGCCGATGACGCGGCAACCCGTATCGGTAATCAGGACTTCGTCTTCAATCCGTACACCGCCGGCATCTTTGTACTGCTGGAAGGTATCGTAATTGATCAGGTGGGCGTGGCGGTTTTCGGCTGCCCACATGTCAATCTGCTGTGGAATGAAGTAAAGACCCGGTTCTACGGTCATGACCATTCCTGTTTTGTAGGCTTTGCCCATGCGCAGGTTGCGCATGCCAAACAGGGTGCTGCGTGCGTTGTGTTCATCGTAGCCGACATAGGCTTCGCCGAGGTTTTCCATATCGTGCACATCCATGCCGATCTGGTGGCCCAGACCACACTGGAACACGAGTGCATAGGCGCCGGAGTCGACAATCTCTGCCGGATCACCCTTGAAAAGCCCCAGCGGGATCAGGCCTTCAACCAGTTTCTGGCAGGCGTGCTTGTGAACCGCCAGATTGGTGACGCCCGGTTTCATCATGGCAATCGCTGCCAGCTGCGCGTCTAGCGTGATGTTGTACAGGGCTTTCTGGCGCTCGGTAAATTGGCCGCTGACAGGCAGGGTGCGAGTGATATCGCTGGCGTAGTTCATGCGGCTGTTGGTACCGGTGTCGTTAACGACCCAGTCACCATCTTGCAGCTGATTAAGGTGGCTGCCATTGTGCAGGACTTCGCCGCGTTTGGAGAAGATGCTCGGGTAGGCCAGTTGCAGGTCGTGGCTGCGCAGCAGGCCTTCCATGGCACCGACGATTTCGTATTCAAAACGACCAGGCTTGGTCAGGCGCATCGCCAGTTCGTGCACTTGTGCGGTGATTTCCAGCGCGGCGGTCATTTCGCTGATTTCGTCAGCGGACTTGATTTCTCGCTGGGCGACCACGGCTTTGATGAGCGGCACGGAAGCGCCGGCCTTGATGGCGGCGGGCGTTGTACCCAGCAGGTCTGCCAGCGTAATGACGGTTTCACCGCGATAGGGGGGTAGGTAATGAATGCTGCGGCCTTGGGCTTTTGCCTGGTTGACGACATCGCATAAGGCACTGAGGGTGGCGGTAGCGGTAATGCCGGCGCGGGCCGAACGTGTGGCCAGTACGGGTAGCGGACCGGTCCAGACTACGGCGTCCAGATTCGGGTCATCGCCAAACATCGTGCTGTTGCCAGTGTCCAGATCGATGACGCCGACCAGGTCCGGCGCCTGCAGGCCGAAATAGTAGCTAAAGCAGCTGTCTTGCCGGAACGGGTAGATGTTGTGCAGGTAGTTCATGGGCGAATCAATATTGCCCATGATCAGGGCGATGCCTTGGCCTTGAAGCTGGCTGGCAAGCTGCTGACGACGTTGCTGGTAGGTTTCTGCGCTAAACAGGGGGGCGTTGCTCATGAAAGTTTCCTTTCTGTGCTGCAAAAAACGCCCGCTGCCAAGAGGGGAAGTGGCAGCGGGGTTGCAAAGTCCAATCAGGCCATATTGGTCGGAATGGTTTCGACGTGGTGACAGGCGATATCCCGCCCTTCCAGCGCGCGCAGGAGGGGGGTTTCTTGCTCGCAACGGCTGGTGGCATACGGGCAGCGCTTGTGGAAAGCGCAACCGGTCGGCGGATTGAGCGGGCTGGGCAATTCGCCCTGAATCTTGATCTTGATACTGCGGTCTTCCGCAAACACGGACGGCGTAGCTGATAGCAAGGCTTGCGTGTACGGATGCATTGGCCGGCTATAGATCACTTCTTTCGGGCCCATTTCCACCGCACGACCCAAATACATCACCATCAGGTCATCGGCCACGTGTTCTACCACCGACAGGTTGTGAGAGATGAACACATAGGCTGTCTGGAACTCTTCCTGCAGGTCCATGAACAGGTTCAGCACCTGTGCCTGAATGGAAACGTCCAGCGCAGAAGTCGGTTCGTCGGCCACCACAATTTTGGGTTGCAGCATCATGGCGCGCGCAATGGCAATCCGCTGGCGCTGACCGCCAGAGAACATGTGTGGATAGCGGTAGTAATGTTCCGGACGCAGGCCAACGCGGGTCATCATGGCGCGCACTTTTTCTTCGCGCTCGGCTTTGGTCAGGTCGCTGTTGATCGCCAGTGGTTCGCCCAGCTGGTCGCCAATCTTCTGGCGCGGGTTGAGCGAGGCATACGGGTTCTGGAACACCATCTGCACCTTGCGACGCATGGCTTTCAACTGGGCCTTGTCGGCATGGGCAATGTCGGTGCCGTCCAGAATCAGCGAACCAGCACTTGGTGGTTCGATCAGGGTCAGCTGGCGGGCCAGCGTGGATTTACCGCAACCGGATTCCCCCACCACGGCCAGCGTTTTGCCGGGCGACAGCGAAAATGAAACACCGTTCAGTGCCTTGACGTGAGCCTTTGGCTTGAACAGACCTTGGGATACTTCATAGTGGCGCGTCAGATCTTGCGCCTGTAACACGACAGCGCTCATACGGCCTCCTTGTCAACTAATGGGTAAAAGCAACGCACGGCGCCGGTGTCATGCTGGGTCATGCCCGGACGCTCCTGGTGGCAATGCTCGGTGGCATACAGACAACGAGGCGAAAGCAGACAGCCTTTCGGACGGTCGTACTGGCCGGGCACGATGCCAGGCAGCGTAGACAGGCGGCGGGCACCTTTGCTGTGTTCCGGAATCGAGGCCAGCAGGGCTTCGGTATACGGATGGGTCGGATGACGGAACAGGTTGGGTACCTTGCCGATCTCGACAACCTGGCCTGCGTACATCACGGCCACCCGGTGGGCGACTTCGGAAATCACGGCCAGATCGTGGGTGATCATGATCAGCGCCATGTTGCGCTCTTTTTGCAGGTTGACCAGCAGGTCCATGATCTGGGCCTGAATGGTCACGTCGAGCGCCGTGGTTGGTTCATCGGCGATCAGCAGCTTGGGGTTACAGGCCAGCGCCACGGCAATCATCACCCGTTGGCTCATACCGCCAGACAGCTGGTGCGGGTAAGCGTGCAGACGGGTTTTGGCGGCCGGAATCTCGACCAGTTCCATCAGTTCCAGGGCGCGTGCCTGCAGTGCGGCGCCGCGCAGGCCCTGATGCACTTTCAGCACTTCCATGATCTGGTAGCCGACGGTGTAGCTCGGGTTGAGCGAGGTCATCGGGTCCTGGAAGATCATGGCAATGTCTTTGCCGACAATCTTGCGGCGGTCACGGCCGCTGATGGTCAGCAGGTTCTTGCCGTCAAAGGTCAGGTCATCGGCCACAATGCGGCCTTGTCCTTCCAGCAGGCCCATCATGGCCATCATGGTGACGGATTTGCCGGAGCCGGATTCACCGACGATACCGACGATTTCGCCTTGCTGGACGGTCAGGTCCAGGCCTTCGACCGCACGGAACGGGTTGCCGACCGAGCCGAACTCGACCGACAGGTTCTTGATATTCAGTAATGGGGTTTGTGTCGTAGTCATGGGGGCTCCTTAGGCGGCACGCTTCAGTTTCGGATCAAGCGCGTCGCGCAGGCCGTCACCCATCAGGTTAATGGCCAGTACCGATAGCAGAATCGTCAGGCCCGGCAAGGTCACAACCCACCAGGCGCTTTCGATGTAGTCACGGGCAGAGGCCAGCATGGTGCCCCATTCTGGTGTCGGTGGCTGTACGCCCATGCCCAGGAAGCCCAGTGCGGCGATTTCCAGAATGGCAGACGAGAAGCTCATGGTGGCGTGCACGATCAGCGGTGCCATGCAGTTAGGCAGTACGGTGATCAGCATCAGACGGAACAGACCGGCACCGGCCACGCGGGACGCAGTGACATAGTCTTTGTTGAGTTCGGTCATGGCAGAGGCACGGGTAAGGCGCACATAGGCTGGCAGCGAGACCACGGCAATCGCGATCATCGCGTTGATGAGGCCAGGCCCCAGAATGGCCATGATCGCCACGGCCAGCAGCAGCGACGGCAGGGCCATCATGATGTCCATCAGGCGCATGATGCCTTGGCCGATCCAGCGCGGGAAGAACGCCGCCAGCAGGCCCATCAGGATGCCGGGTACCAGCGACATTACCACCGATGACAGGCCGATCAGCAACGACAGACGTGCGCCATGAATCAGGCGGGACAAAATGTCGCGGCCGACTTCATCCGTGCCCAGCAGGAAGGCAGATGAACCGCCTTGTGCCCAGGAAGGGGGCGTCAGCAAGTGGTCACGGAACTGTTCGATCGGGCTGTAGGGTGCCAGCCACGGTGCAAACAGCGCACAGATCACGATCAGGCAGATGAAGGCCAGACCGGCCACTGCCCCTTTGTTATGGGAGAAACCCAGCCAGAACTCTTTCAGCGGGGATGGATAGTTAATGACCGGCTCTTCAGCCACGGCCATTGTTGGTAAGGTTTTTGCGTTAGCCATGTTGTTGTTCCACTTATTTGGCGTGACGGATACGCGGGTTGGCGATGCCGTAGAGGATGTCTACGATAAAGTTGGTCAGGATGACCAGCGATGCCACCAGCAAGATGCCGTTTTGCACTACCGGATAATCACGGCGACCAATGGCGTCAATCAGCCACTTGCCAATACCGGGCCAGGAGAAAATGGTTTCGGTCAGGACCGCACCACCCATCAGGGTACCTACCTGCAGGCCAATCACGGTCAGTACCGGGATCAGGGCGTTACGCAGGGTATGGACAAAAATCACGCGGGCAGGCGACAGGCCTTTGGCGCGGGCGGTACGGACATAGTCTTCGCGCAGCACTTCCAGCATGGAAGAACGGGTCATCCGGGCAATCACGGCCAGCGGAATGGTACCCAATACAATGGCAGGCAGAATCAGGTGTTTGACGGCATCTTTGAAGGCACCCGCGTTCAGGCTCGGGTCTGCCAGCTCGGCTCGCCAGGCGTCGATCAGCATGAAGCCGGTTTGTGGCTGAACGTCAAAGGCCAGATCCAGGCGTCCGGATACGGGCGTCCAGCCTAGCAGTACCGAGAACAGCATGATCAGGATCAGGCCCCACCAGAAAATGGGCATCGAGAAGCCGGTGAGCGAGATGGTCATCACGCCATGATCAAAGATGGAGCCCCGCTTGATGGCGGCGATAATGCCGGCCAGCAAGCCAACGATGGTGGCAAAGGCCAGCGCAGCCAGCGCCAGTTCCAGCGTGGCCGGGAACAGGGTTTTAAACTCTACCCAGACGTTTTCCTGGGTTTTCAGCGAGGTGCCGAGATTGCCGTGCAGCAGCTGCCCCAGATAGTTCATATACTGGGTGGCAATGGGCTGATCGAGTCCGAGCCGTTTCATGGCGGCTGCGTGCAGTGTTGGGGAGAGCGAGCGCTCGCCGACCATCACCTCGATCGGGTCTCCGGGGATAAGCCGGATCAGTGTAAAGGTAAGCAGCGTGATGCCGAGGAAAGTCGGAATCAGTACGCCGATACGTCGTAGCAAAAATGAAAACATGTAAATCTCCCGCCCTGTTTACCTTATGGGTGCCCTGGCGACATGCAATGTATTGATTCGGGTATCTGACCGGAAGCAAGAGGCAGTACATTCGCCTAATTGGTTATAGCATCCAGCCATGTCCCAATACATGATAAAACGAAATTTTTACCGGCCTGACACAGTGCCAATGCGCTGGTCATAACCCGGTGGCTGTATTGAACAAAACCCCGACTTTCCGGCAGCCCTTGCAGACTGCCGGTAAAATCGGGGTTTTGGGGTTACTGCAACCGCTTATTTAACGCTTACACCCTCAAAGTTGTAATCGCCAAACGGGCTGATCTTGAAGCCATTGACTTCTTTGCGCATTGGCTGGTTAACAACCGAGTGTGCAACGGTAGTCCAAGGCAGGTCTTTCTTGAAGATTTCCTGAGCCTTCATGTACAGCGCAGTACGTTCTTTCACGTCGGTGCTCTTACGTGCTTTCAGTACCTGTGCGTCGAAGTCTTTGCTGCAGTAGCGAGAGTAGTTAGAACCACCCACGGCTTCGCAGGTCAGCAACACACCCAGGAAGTTGTCAGGACTTGCATAGTCACCGGTCCAGCCGATCAGGCCAGTGTCGTGCTCGCCGTTTTTCATGCGTTTCAGGTACTCGCCCCACTCGTAAGTGGTGATCTTGGCGTTCACGCCGATTTTCGCCCAGTCAGCCTGAATCATTTCAGCCATCAGTTTGGCGTTCGGGTTGTAAGGACGTTGTACCGGCATGGCCCACAGGGTGATGTCAAAGCCGTTTGGATAGCCGGCTTTGGCCAGCAGGGCTTTGGCTTTTACTGGATTGTAAGGCGCGTTTTTCAGTGACTTGTTGTAAGACCACAGAGAAGACGGGAACGGGTTAGACGCTTCCTGGCCTTGGCCCTGGTAAACGGCATCAATGATCGCTTTGCGGTTGATGGCCATGTCCAGTGCCTGGCGAACTTCTACTTTCGACAGTTGTGGTTTTTCGGTGTTGTAAGACACGTAGCCAATGTTAAAGCCAGGTGCAGTGATCACTTTCAGCGCTGGGTCAGCTTTCATGGCTGGCAGGTCGCTTGGTCTTGGGTAAGACATGATCTGGCACTCGCCAGCTTTCATTTTCTGGTAACGGACAGAAGCGTCGGTCGTGATCGCGAAGATCAGGTTGTCGACTTTAACTGCACCCTTGCGCCAGTATTGCTTGTTCGCAACGTAGCGAATCTGCGCATCTTTCTGGTAACGCTTCAGGATGAACGGGCCGGTACCGATTGGCTGCTGGTTGATCATGGAGGCTTTGCCTTCCTTGACCAGTTTGTCAGCGTATTCTGCAGACAGGATAGAAGCGAACGGCATGGCGATTTTAGCCAGCAGATCGGAATCCGGATCTTTCAGGGTGAACTTGACGGTATTGGCGTCAACTTTGGTGACGGCAGTAATGTTTGCATCCAGACCGGTGTCTGATGCATACGGGAATTCTGCTGGGTAAGCTTTGTTGAACGGGTAGTTCTTGTCGATCATCCGGCTGAACGTGAAGACGATGTCGTCAGCATTGAAGTCACGGCTTGGGGTGAAGTATTCGGTAGTGTGGAATTTCACGCCTTTGCGCAGCTTGAAGGTGTATTCCTTGCCATCTGCCGATACGGACCAGGATTCTGCCAGGCCAGGAACGATCTTGGTGGAACCGTGTTCGAATTCGACCAGACGGTTGAACATGGCGTGACCCGCTGCATCAAAGGTCTGACCGCCAGTGTATTGGGCAGAGTCAAAACCTTCAGGGCTACCCTCTGAACAGTAAATCAGGGTGCCGGCTGCTTGGGTTGCGCCTGCGACAACGGTCAGGCCTGCGGCCAGAAGAAACTTTTTAGAAAAATGCATTGATGCGACTCCCTTCCAATTGTGGTCTGCTAGAGCTTGGATGAACCTTTATGCTGTTACCCCTCTCATCAAGGTAACAGCAACATTTCTCCACACGACGTGGGCTAGGTACCCGTGAAAACACGTGGCACTAAACACTTTTTATTTATAGACTATTTTTACTTGACCGTTTGATCAGTTTGTTACGCTGATCTTCCGCGGAGAACGGCCAGGCTAGTCATCAGATCTTTGTCTTATGCATACATGATGTAACCGGAGTCCGGCTAGTTGCGCATTATTTCACACATGCAATATCACACCAACTAAAGAAAAGTGATGTTCCATGTCTATTTGTTATACTCTATCTGGCGTATATCCAAAAGGGACATGTGATGATCCGGTTCAGACAGATTGAAGCTTTCCGTTATTTGATGAGTACAGGCACGACAGTAGGGGCGGCCAGGAAACTGCATATTACCCAGCCAGCCATCAGTCGCCTGATTGCCGATCTGGAAGAAGATCTCGGGTTTCGGCTGTTTAACCGGGTCAAGGGCCGGCTGGAGCCCACCACGGCTGGTGTGCGTTTTCACCGGGCGGTGGAGGAAAACTTCCTGGGGCTGGAGCGGTTACGCAAGGCGGCCGAAACCATCCGCGAGGACGAGCATGAAGGGTTATCGATAGCCTGCATGCCGGTGCTGGCAACCACGTTGCTGCCACTGATCCTGAAAGAATTTTTCAAATTGCAGCCGTATGTGCCGGTCAAGGTGGATTCGATTGGCAACTCCGAGCTGCTGGTACAATTGCAGGACATGAAAGTGGATGTCGGCATCAGTGCCGAATTTGCCTCGATTGCCGGGATTGAGGTCGAGCAGATTTACGAGACCGACCCCTTGTGCGCCTTGCCGCCAGGACATCCGCTGGCGACCAAGGAAAGAATCTATCCGGAAGACCTGGAAGGCGAAACCGTGATTGGCTGGCTGGCCAACAATGCGTTGTCGCACGGGGATGAAGACAAGGTGTATTTTGGCCGGGCGGGTGTCAAGCCCCGCTGCCTGATCCGGACGTACACCTCGCATATCCGCTATGCCATGGTAGCCAATGGATTTGGCGTGTCGATTGTCGAGCCGTTTGCGTCCAGTATCTGGACGGCACATGGCGTGGTGGTGCGTCCCTACGAGACCGATGTCAAACACCGGTATGTGCTGGCGTACCCGAGTGCCAGCAGTCGTTCCAGTGTGTTGCAGGATTTCCGGCAGGCGACCCTGAAAGTGGCGGGAGAGCTGGCGGGCAAGCAGTGGGTACAACCGCTGCCAGCGGCAGAAGCTGCTGATGAGCATTGACGGGTATTGATTTAAGCCTGCCGTAAGGTTGGGCAGGTAGCATGCCTTACCGGATGGACGGGTCAACCGGGAAACCGCTTGGCCCGTTGTACCTGTATCTTCTGGTTTCTTTTGATGTGTTGTATGGCTCAGGCTTTCTGATGAAATTCACTCCGCGCTTTATGGCTTTCTTTATCCGGCATCCTGTGATGCTGGCGTTATTGCTATGCACGGTAGGGGTAGCGGTGCTGGTGTTTACCTTGCCAAAAGCCAGCGGCAATGGCGGGGCGGGGGCTGCCGAGCACGCCTTGGGCATGGCGCACCCGCTGAGCGCGCGGACCGATGTGGTGCAGTGGCCGGTGTTTGCCCAGGTAGAACTGAAACGGGCCGCCGATGGCGCGTTTCACCCACAGTTCGGGGCTGGTCCCAGCGGGCTGGCCGATAAACCGATCCGCGTGCAGGGCTATATGGAGGCCCTGGAAGTCGGCGAACACCAGCGGCATTTCATCGTCTCCAGAGATTCGCCATCTTGCCCGTATTGTCTGGCCGATGGCCCGGACCAGATGCTGGAAGTGTTTGCCGACCAGCCGGTAGACACCACGCAGGAAGCCGTCGTGCTTTCTGGCCAGCTGGAATTGATCAAAGGCATGGGCAACGGCATGTTCTACCGCCTGAAACACGCCCAACAAGTCGACTAATCACCAAAACCGGCAACCCGTTGCCGCAGGATGTCATCAATGCTTAAGCTCCAAGACGTGCGTTACCAGTACCCGGATGGCAAGACGCTTTCTTTTCCGGACATCCATCTGAGTCCCGGCCAGTCTGCTGCGCTGGTGGGGCCTTCCGGCAGTGGCAAATCGACGCTGATGCACCTGATTGGCGGCATGCTGACGGCGCAGGCGGGTAGCGTGATGGTAGACGGCACGGATATCACGACACTGGATCAGCCCGCGCGGGATCAGTTCCGCGGGGAGAAGATGGGGCTGGTATTGCAGCAGCTGGGACTGTTGCCGAACCTGACCCTGCTGGACAATCTGCTGCTGGCGCAATATCTCTCCGGAACGGCGCAGGATGTGGCGCATTGCACTAGCCTGCTGGTGGAGCTGGGGCTAAGCGAGGCACTGCGCAAGAAGCCTGCCAAACTGAGCCAGGGGCAACGCCAACGGGCCGCCATTGCACGGGCTATTGTCAACAAACCAGTGTTACTGATGGCGGACGAACCCACCGCTGCGCTGGACGATGCCAGCGCCGAAGCCGCCCTGAACCTGCTGATGTCTGTTGCCGCCAGGCATGGTGCCAGTTTGCTGGTGGCCACGCATGATGTACGGGCCAAAGCCCGCTTTACTCAGGTATGGACGCTGGGAGACGCGCAATGAACCTGCCGCGTCTGGCACTGGCGAATCTGCTGGCAAGGCCGCTGAACCCCTTGCTCAATATCGTGCTGTTGGCACTGGGGCTGGGCAGCATTACCCTGATGCTGCTGTTTTCCAACCAGCTGGAGAACCGGCTGGTGTCTAACGCGCAAGGCATTGACCTGGTGGTAGGGGCCAAAGGCAGCCCGCTGCAACTGGTGCTGTCCAGTGTCTACCATGCCGATATCCCGACCGGTAATATTCCAGCGTCAGAAGTCGGCCAGTTCCGTGCTAATCCACTAATCCGTACCGTGGTCCCGCTGGGGCTGGGAGATAACGTGTACGGATTCCGCATTGTCGGTACCGAACCCGCGTACCTGTCTTTGTACGGCGGGCGGCTGGCGCAAGGCTATTTGTGGTCCAAGCCGATGCAGGTGGTGGTGGGCAGCGAAACGGCCAAGACGCTGGGGTTGACCCTGGGCGCCCGTTTTGTCGGCTCGCACGGCTTGACTGGCATGTCGGACCTGCACAAGCAGTTTCCGTACACCGTGGTCGGGATTCTGGCGCCCTCGGGTACCGTGCTGGATAAGCTGGTGCTGACCTCGATTGAAAGTGTCTGGGCGGTGCATGCCCATCCGGACGCGGATGAAATGCAGATGGCGGGGAGTGCAAAGCGGGAACCGGAAGTGACGGCCTTGCTGATCCAGTACCGCTCGCCGATGGCGGCCGTGATGCTGCCCCGGGCGATCAACGCGGAGACCCGTTTGCAGGCCGCCTCGCCGGCGTTTGAATCCAACCGCTTGCTGTCCATCGCCGGTTTTGGCCTGAAGGCGTTCCGCATGCTGGGGCTATTGATGATTGCCGGGGCTGGCTTGTCGGTCTTTGTGGCGTTGTACAACACCTTGAATGAACGCCGTCGGTCGATGGCCGTGATGCGTTTGCTGGGCGGCCGGCCGGACCAGCTGTTTGTGACCGTCTTGCTGGAAGGCTTGGCGCTATCGGTGGTCGGTATTGTGGCCGGTTTGCTGCTGGGGCACCTGACCGTGTATGCCATGGGCGCGTGGCTGCTGCCCGCTGGTAATCAGCTGGTGCTGAGCGGTGCGGTGTGGTTTGCCGGCGAAGGTTGGGTGATCGGGCTGGGTCTGCTGGTGGGCGTGGTGTCTGCGGCCCTGCCGGCGATGTCTGCCTCCCGCACGGATATCGCCAAGGTGCTGGCTGAGCCGTAACTCCGCTGCGTTCAATAGTGCGGGTCGAGTTTTTCCTGCATGACCAGTACTTGCTGTTCCAGCGCCTGAGTGTGTTCATCCCAATAATGGGGTTCGCCAAACCAGGGGAAGGCGGCAGGAAAGGCCGGGTCTGACCAGCGCTGGCTGAGCCAGGCGGCGTAGTGAATCTGCCGCAGGGTGCGCAGGGCCTCAATCAAGTGGCGTTCATGCCAGTTGAATTCACAAAAATCTTCATAACCGACCAGAATGTCCGTCAGCTGGTGCTGCTGTTCGATGCCGGCACCTGTCACCAGCATCCACAAGTCCTGCACCGCGGGGCCCATGCGGCTATCGTCAAAATCGACAAAATGCGGGCCGTCGTCTGTCCAGAGCACGTTGGACGGATGGCAGTCTCCGTGCAGACGGATCAGCTCGATGTCCCCGGCTTTTTCATACAGCGCTTCGATGGCTTCCATCGCACGGTTGGCCGACTGCTGCCAGCGTCCCCGCTTGTCTGCCGGCACAAAACCGCTGTCCAGAATCTGCTCGATGGCATGGGTGCCAAAGGTTTGCGGACTCAGGGTAGGACGGTGATGGTAGCGCGACTGACGGCCTATGGCATGGATGCGGCCAATGAAGCGGCCCAGCCAGGTGAGCGTTTCCGGATTGTCCAGTTCGGGCGAACGTCCGCCACGACGCGGAAAAACGGCAAACCGGAAGCCTTCGGCATGAAACAGTGTTTCACCCGCCGCATTGGCCAGCGGGGCCACCACCGGAATTTCTGCTTCTGCCAACTGGCGCAGAAACGCGTGTTCTTCGTGGATGGCGTCATCCGTCCAGCGGTGCGGCCGGTAAAACTTGGCCACCACTGGCGTACTGTCTTCTATGCCCACCTGATATACCCGGTTCTCAAAGCTGTTGAGCGCCAGCAGGCGGCCATCGGTTCTGAAACCGGCGGCTTCCAGGGCATCCAGCAGACAGTCGGGTGTCAGCTGGCTATAGGGGGTCAATGGGGACGACATGGTCGGGTTTCCTTGCGTGATGTTTTCATTCTACAGGGGTTCGGCCAAGGCAGCTGGTCTTTGTCGTGTCTGGCAGCATTTTACAAGACGATCGGTGCGGGTTTTGCTAGGCTAGCGGGGTTAAGCATGAGGTTGCGCACATGGTTTGGATTTGTATGCTGTTTATCGGAATCTGGTCTACCGGGTTTATTGTGGGGCGGATGATTGTGCCGTTTGCCGACCCGAACCTGTTTTTGCTGGCGCGGTTTCTGGGCGCGAGCGGCTTGTTTCTGGCCGTGGCGCTGGCCACGCGCGCCCCTTGGCCGGCCCGGCTGGATATTCCCAAGCAACTGGCGACTGGCGGACTGCTGCAGGGGGTGTATCTGGGTGGTGGTTACTGGGCAGTGGCCAACGGACTGGCACCTGCCGGCATGGCGTTGCTGGGGGCCTTGCAGCCGGTGTTTACCGCGTGTCTGGCCGGCTTGTTACTGGGTGAAGCCATTTCCCGCCGGTTTTGGCTGGGTCTGGTCATTGGTGTGAGCGGGGTGGTGATGGTGTTGCTCCCGCCGTTGATGACCAAGGGGGCGGGACATGTGTCTGCCGGTGTCGTACTGGTGGCGGTGATCGCCATCTTGTCGATTACCTGCGGCACCTTGCTGCAAAAGAGCTGGGCGGTCAGCGCAGACTTGCGCACCGCATCGGTGTATCAGAATTTGGGGGCCGCCCTGACGGCCGGAGTCATTGTCTGGCTGATGGGCGAACAGCGCTGGCTGCCGCATCCTGTGCTGTGGGGATCGCTGGCATGGGCCGCCATCATGCTCTCCGGGCTGGGGACCAGCCTGCTGATCTGGCTGGTTCGGCGCGGCAAGGCATCTACCGTGTCTTCCCTGATGTTTTTGGCTCCGCCACTGGCCGCGGTCGAGGCGTGGTGGCTGTTTGGCGACCGCTTAACCGCCTTGCAGATGCTGGGGTTTCTGGTGGCGTTGTTGGGGGTGATTCTGTGCAAACCGGTGTCCAAATGAGTTGCCCATGCTGAACGATGCCTACACGGCGGAAACCCCGCATGCCTTTTATTGCATGACCGGGCAAGACCCGTTGCTGGACGTTCGCGAGTATGAAGATACACCGGACTACCACACGCATGACTTTCATCAGGTGCTGATGGCCTTGGGTAACGGCACCGAGGTACTGATCCGGGACGTACTGTACCGGCTGGATGCCGGGGCGGCACTGATTGTCCCTGCCGGCGAGCGTCATGATTTTCGGGGCGGGCATGGTAACCGCCAACTGGTGCTGGATGTGCCGCCAGACGCCCTGGCGCTGCCAGCTGCCTTGTTCCGGCAGCCGCGGTTTCTGCAACTGCACCCGGCGCTGCAACAGCAGATGCGCCAATGGGCTGTCGTACCTTCTGTCAGTAGCCGGGTGCGGGACTGGTATCGGGTGGTGCAGTTGAGTGACGTGCTGGCACAACAGGTTCTCTCCACGTCGCCAGCGGTACCGGTACGCTTGCCGGTGGACCGGGTAGACGCGCAATTGCGCGCCCATGTCCGGCTGACCGGTGGTGATGGCCTGCTGGGGGCAGACGTGCTGGCCCGGCAGTACGGCATGAGCGAGCGCCGGTTTTATCAGCAGTTCAGGCAGGTATTCGGGGTATCTCCGTATGCTTACCAGCTGCAGTTGCGGCTGGAAAATGCCGTCTTGTGGCTTGCCGATGCAAGCTTGTCCGTGAGTGACGTCGCGGCAGGTCTGGGATTTACGGATCAGGCCGCGTTCTCGAACCAGTTCCGGCAACGGTTTGGCATGTCCCCGCAACGCTGGCGGCAATCGCAGGGCTGACTTCTTTCTGGTAGGTTTTTACCTGCAAATAGTAATAATTACCATTTGCATTTGTATTGGGTGATGTATTAGAATGCGAATCGTTATTATTTGTATTTGGTGACAGATTGTGCTGATCCCCTTTTTGATCATGCTCCGTGAGGGCATGGAGGCTGCGCTGATTGTCAGCATCATTGCCAGCTATCTCAAGCAGTCCGGTCAGGGACGCTGGATGCCTGCCGTGCTGGCCGGGGTGGTGCTGGCCATTGTCGCCAGTCTGGCACTGGGGGTTGGCATGAATGCCATGCAGGCCGAGTTCCCGCAAAAGCAGCAAGAACTGTTCGAGGCTGCCGTTGCACTCATTGCCGTGGTGGTGTTGACCTCCATGGTCTTCTGGATGCGCAAAGCGGCCAGACACATGAAGCAGCAATTGCATGGGTCTATCCAGCAGGTGCTGGAAACCAGCCGGCACAAGGCACTGGCGCTGGTGGGAATGGCATTTTTTGCGGTGGCGCGGGAAGGACTGGAGTCGGTGTTTTTCCTGCTGGCCGCCTTCCAGCAGGATGTGGGTGTCGCGGCGCCTGTAGGTGCGATGCTGGGGGTGGTGGTGTCAGTTGCGCTAGGGCTGGCGCTGTATTACGGCGGTATCCGGCTGGATTTGCGCCGTTTTTTCCGCTGGACGGGCGTGTTCATCTTGCTGGTGGCTGCAGGCTTGCTGTCCGGTGCGGTACGGGCTCTGCACGAGGCGGGGCTGTGGAACGGTTTGCAGACAGTCGCCTATGACCTGACCCGGGTGTTGCCGTCCGGTAGCCCGCTGGGCGTGGTGCTGGGTGGCGTATTGGGCTATCACGATGCCCCGGCCATTGGCGAAGTGCTGGTGTGGTGGGTTTTCATGATCCCTGCCTTGTGGCTGTTCTGGCAGGGGACGCGTCCTGCCCGGCTGAACGGTGCGGCCTGACCGGTTTGAATCTGCTTGAACGCTGTTCAAGTCCATTTTGAGAGAGCATGTATGAAACAAGGTTTTCCAATCAAGCAAACATTGGCGCTGGTGCTGGTGGCAACGGCACTGACGGCCTGCCAGAAAGAGACCCCCGCCAGTGCGTCAGATGCAGTGGCATCCGGTGCCGTGACGTCAGAAGCCAAACCGGCAGAAACACAGGTTACGGTTTCGGATACCGGATGTACGCCGGCAGATTTGTCGCTAGCAACGGGCAAGCATACGTTCAAGATCGTCAACCAGAGCCAGCGGGCAGTGGAGTGGGAAATCCTGAAAGGCGTGCTGGTGGTGGAAGAGCGCGAAAACATTGCCCCCGGTTTTACCCAGCGGCTGACAGCAGACCTGGCCCCTGGTGATTATGAAATGACCTGCGGCCTGCTGACCAACCCCAAAGGCAAGCTGACCGTGACCGGTGCGGCCGCCGGCGAGTCTGGCGAGAAGCAGGCAGCATTGCTGAAACTGGAGCAACCCGTAAGTGCCTACAAGGCCTATGTCACGGCAGAGGCGGGTGCACTGGTGGGAGAAGTAGAGAAATTTGCTGCCGTGATCAAGGCAGGCAAGCTGGCCCAGGCCCAGGCGATGTTTGCGCCGAGCCGTGTGCACTACGAACGGATCGAGCCGATTGCGGAGCTGTTCAGTGACCTGGATGGCGCCATGGATGCAAGGGTGGATGACTTTAAAGGGAAAGAAAGCGACCCTGAGTTTACCGGTTTCCACCGGATCGAATATGTGTTGTTCCATGAGAAAACTACCGATGGTCTGGCGCCGTTTGCCGACAAGCTGGTGGCTGATGCCAAGGCACTCAAGGCACGTGTTGATGCGCTGGCCTTCCAGCCGGGCAAGGTCGTTGGCGGCGCAGCGGCGCTGATCGAAGAAGTGGCTAACGGCAAGATCAGCGGCGAAGAAGACCGCTATAGCGGCACCGACTTGTCTGATTTTCAGGCCAACGTGGATGGCTCGAAGAAGATTGTCGACATCCTGCGGCCGATGATCGAGAAAGCCGATACCGCCTTGCTGACCAAGGTGGATGCCAATTTTGCCCAGGTGGATGCCTTGCTGGCCAAATACCGCAGTGGCGATACCTTTGCCCACTACAGCAAACTGACCGATGCAGACCGCAACGCGCTGAAAGCGCCGATCACCACACTGGCCGAAGAGCTTTCCAGGCTGCGCGGCATTCTGGGACTGAACTAAGCTGCATTTGACCTGCATGTACAACCGGTGCGGCCTGAGGGCGCACCGGCAGACCTTATCATCGAGACGTAACAATGACGACCCCGCAACAGCCTGAACCCCGTGTATCCACCCCTGTAGCCGATGCCGCACTGGCATCGCCCTCGCGCCGACGCTGGCTGAAAGGCGCCGGACTGGGCAGCGCCGTTGCCATTGGCGGGTTGGGCACGGTGGCAGTCCTGCAGCAACAGGAAGCCAAGGCGGCAGATACGACCCGGGAAAACCAGGCATTTTTTGGCCGGCATCAGGCCGGGATCATTACCCCGCAACCGGCTGCGGCCCTGATTGTGGCGTTTGATGTGCTGGCCACTGACAAGGCCGGTCTGGTGCGGTTGTTCAAGGTGTTGTCGACCCGCATCGCGTTTTTGACCAAAGGCGGCAAGGTGCCGGCGGTAGACCCGAAACTGCCGCCGTTAGATAGCGGCGTGCTGGGAGAAGAGGTTTTTCCGGATAACCTGACCGTGACGGTGTCCGTGGGGGCCAGCCTGTTTGACCAGCGCTTTGGCCTTGCCGGCAAGAAACCGGTGCACCTGATGCAGATGGTGCGCTTCCCTAACGACCAGTTGGATGCCGACCTGTGCCATGGTGACCTGTCGGTGCAGATTTGTTCCAATACGGCAGAAACCAATATCCATGCCCTGCGGGACATCATCAAGCACACGCCGGATTTATTGTCGGTTCGCTGGAAAATGGACGGCTTCCTGCCGCCGCATACCTTGCGCAAGATGGGCAAGGAAAGCGTGATCAACCTGCTGGGGTTCAAAGACGGGACGGCCAATATCAATGCGCAAGACCAGCAGATGATGGACGAACTGGTGTGGGTGCAAGCAGGTAGTCAGGAGCCTGCCTGGGCAGTGGGCGGCAGTTATCAGGTGGTGCGGGTGGTGCGTAATCTGGTCGAACAATGGGACCGTACCCCGCTGCAGGAGCAGGAGAGCATCATTGGTCGCCACAAGCATTCTGGCGCACCGCTGGGCAAACAGCACGAGCACGATGATCCGGACTATGCGTCGGATGCCGACGGTGCGCGCATTCCGTTCCATGCCCACATCCGGCTGGCCAACCCGCGCACGCCGGATACCCGCAAGAACCTGATTCTGCGCCGCGGTTACAACTATTCCCGCGGGATCAGCAAATCTGGTCAGCTGGATATGGGGCTGCTGTTTGTGGCCTATCAGGCAGACCTGCAAGCCGGCTTCCTGACGGTGCAGAACCGTCTGAACGGCGAACCGCTGGAAGAATATATCCGTCCGATTGGCGGCGGGTATTTCTTTTCTCTGCCCGGCGTGGTGTCGGACGGGCAGTTTCTCGGTCAGGCGCTGCTGGCGTAAGCTGCCCTTAGTCCTTGTGTGCCAGCGCCATGGAGGACGCAATCGCCACCGTGGCAGCGCACAGGGCAATGACACTGAGCGCCAGCGTCAACCCGGTGTGCTTGATCAGAAAGCCGATCAAGACCGGCCCGCTTAAAAAGCCGATATACCCGCAACTGACGATGATCGACAGGCCCATGGCGGCCGAGGTATCCGGCAGGTGGCGGGATTCGCCAAACAGGATGGGGGCAATATTGGAAAACCCCATTCCGACCAGCGCAAAGCCGGCCAGCGTCAGGCTTTCTCCCCCTTTCCACAACACCATCGACATGCCGACCGCGGCAATGGCCCCACAAAAGGTCAGGATGTCATGCGGCAATACCCGCATGCGTATCCAGTCGCCAGAAAAACGTCCCACGGCCATGGCCATGGAAAACGCGGCATATCCCCAGGCGGCCCGACTGGTCGTGACCCCGATGGCTTTTTCCAGATAGACCGAGCTCCAGTCTGCAATGGCGCCTTCGCTAAGGAACACCAGAAACGCCATGCCGGACACCAGTACCAGTTTGCGGCTGATACGCCAGCTGCCCTTGGTTTCATGATGCTCATGCCGGGCTTGCAGCAGATAGTGGCGCCCAAATACAACCACGCCCAGTCCGACCGCCGCCATGATCAGGCTGGCGGGCAGGCCGTTGCTGCCCAGTTTCAGGGAGATGGCCCCAAAACTGGCACCACCCAGGCCCCCCAGGCTGAAGGCGCCGTGCAGCCCGGACAGAATCGGCTTGCCACCGTCGCTGAGGATGCGTTGTTCCAGCCGGATGCCTTGTTCGTTCATGGCCACATCCATCAAGCCATTGGCGATACCGTACAAGAGCAGGGCGATACCCAGCACCAACAGGTTGGGCGCGCCCAACATGACCGGCAGCATGCAGAACATCAAGACCGACCCCAGGATCAGCAGCGTGCGGCTGCCAAACCAGTCCAGCGTTTTGCCGGAGGTCACCAGCGTTCCGGCGGAACCGCCGGCAATCAGCAACAGCAGCAGCCCCAACTGGGCAGGGTCTAGCTGGAAACGGGCCTGGACCAGCGGAATATGTACCGCCCAGAAGCCAAAAAACAGGCCGTTACCAGCAAACAGGCTGCTGATGATCAGCCGGGGTAGCAGAGCGGTTTTCATGGGGAGTTTCCTTCGGCCAGCAAAATGGTCACGCCGGCCTGTTCAAAGGCTTGCCGGTCTTCTGCGCTGGGGGCGGTTTCCAGTAACAGATAATCCAGCGCATCGATCGGGCACATACGGAACGGCAGCACCTGGTTGAGTTTGTCCTGACTGACGGGTGCCACCACGACTTGTGACTGACGTACCAGCGCCTGCTTGATCAGCATGTCTTCATAGTGGGAGGTGGTCACGCCAATGTCAGGGTGCAGGCCGCAGATGCCCAGAAAGCACAGGTCCGCGTTGAACTGGCTCAGGCGTTCGAAGGTTTCTCCATCGGAACACATCATCTCTTTGCGGTCGATTTTGCCGCCCAGCATGATCACGTCCACCTGCGGGTGGCTGGCCAGTTCCAGTGCGGTGTGCAGGCTATGGGTAATGGCGGTAAACGCCAGGTCGTGCGGAATGTGGCGGGCGATTTCCAGCACCGTGGTGCTGTTGTCGAACAGCACGGTTTGCCCCGGCCGAATCAGGTTTACCGCCGTCTGGCCGATGGCAACCTTGCTGGCATGATGCAAGCCCACCCGTTCTGCGCGCGGCAGGTAGGCTTCGCTTTTCTGTACGGCGCCACCATGTACCTTGACCAGCAGCCCCTGTGCAGCCAGTTCGGTCAGGTCACGGCGAACCGTGTCGATGGACACCCCCATGCTGGTCGCCAGCTGCTGCGCAATGATGCGGCCGGTCTGATGCAGTTCGTTCAGAATGCGCTGATGCCGTTCGGCAGGAAGTTGCGGGTTCATGGGGGTTACCTTGTATCTGCTAGTCTGCCTGATATTACGTATTTTTGCTGTTTTATGCAATTTATTGCAGTATTTTGCTGTTTTGTGCATGGGTGACCCAAACCTTGCCTGCGATTACAATAGGCCGGTTAATCAAGGGGGTTAGTGATGCGTGTATTGCTGCAAAGGGTGCTGGAAGCCAGCGTCAAGGTTGAGGGCGAGGTGGTCGGGCAGATCGGGGAAGGATTATTGTTGCTGGTGGGCGTGACCGAAGGTGACCAGCATACGGATATCGACTGGCTGGTACGCAAGCTGGTGAACCTGCGCGTGTTTGATGACGCCGAGGGGGTCATGAACCTGTCTGCACTGGATGCGGACAAACAGATGCTGGCGGTGAGCCAGTTCACCCTGTTTGCCAGCACCAAAAAAGGCAGCCGGCCCTCCTGGAGCAAGGCAGCCCCGCCGGATGTTTCCCGCCCGCTGTTCGACGCATTCGTTGCTGCCCTGCAAGCGGCACTCGGCAAGCCGGTGCCGACGGGGGTATTCGGGGCCGACATGAAGGTGGCGCTGGTCAATAACGGCCCGGTCACGCTGATGCTGGATTCCCGGAACCCGGAATAAGCCGAGCCTATGCCGATACACCAGCCGCCCCGTTACCAGCAGCTTGCCGACGAACTGTCGCGCCAGATCCGCCAGGGCATCCTGCAGCCGGGCGAGGCGGTACTGTCCGTCCGGCGAGCCTGCCAGGTGTTTGATGTCAGCCCGGTGACCATTACCCAGGCCTACTATCTGCTGGAGAGTCAGGGCTTGATCGAGGCCCGGCCACGGTCGGGCTACTATGTGCGCACCCGCTTGCCGCAGGTGCTGAATGCGCCGGCCATGACGGCACCCACCACCGATGCGGCGGAGCTGGAAGTCAGCGACTTCATCTTCCAGATTCTGGATTCGGTCAAAGACCCAGTCTTTTTGCCGCTGGGTTCCAGTTTCCCGGACCCGGCGCTGTTCCCGCTGGAAAAGCTGGGGCAGCATCTGGCCAAAGCCGCCAGACATCTGACTCCCATGGACACCGTGGCGCATCTGTCGCCGGGGCATGAAGGCCTGCGCCGCCAGATTGCCCTGCGTTATCTGGCCCAAGGAGCCAGCGTATCGCCGTCAGATATCATTGTGGTGTCTGGCGCCATGGAAGGACTCAACCTTTGCCTGCAGGCGGTGACCCGGCCAGGCGACGTGGTGGCGATCGAGTCTCCGGCGTTTTATGCCGGCCTGCAAGCTATCGAACGCCTGGGGCTGAAGGCCATCGAAATCCCAACCCATCCCCATGAAGGCGTTAATATCCCGGCACTGGCTGCGGCCCTGCAAAAACACCCCGTCAAGGCGTGTCTGTTCATGCTCAATTTCCAGAACCCGATGGGCGGGGTGGTGCCCCGTGCCAACCGGCAGGCGCTGCTGGCCTTGTTGCGGCAGTACGATGTGCCGCTGATCGAGGACGATGTCTACGCCGAGCTGCATTTTCCGGACGCCTTGCCGGTGTGCACCAAGCAGGATGACCCGACAAGGCAGGTGATGCACGTGTCGTCGTTTTCCAAATCGCTGGCACCGGGTTACCGCATTGGCTGGGTGGCGGCCGGCAAGTATGCCGAAAAAGTGCGGCGCCTGAAGCTGGCCACCAGTCTGGCGACCAGCATTCCGGTCCAGATGGGCTTGGCGGCATACCTGCAAAGTGGCGGCTTTGATAACCATTTGCGCCATCTGCGCCAACAACTGATGCGGCAGGCCGAGCAGATGATGAATTCCCTGTCCCGTTATTTCCCGGTGGGGACGCGGGTGGCTGTGCCCACCGGCGGGTACTTTCTCTGGGTGGAACTGCCGGAAGGGCATGATGCGCTGGCCATTCATCAGCGAGCTTTGGCGCAAGGCATCAGCGTGGCGCCCGGCCCGATCTTTTCGGCCAGGGGGGGGTACGCCCATTGCCTGCGCCTGAACTTTGGCCATACCCATTTATCCCCTGCCGGAGACAGCATCGAGAAGCTGTCGCGCTTGCTGGGCTGACAGGCTGGCCTGCGTTTGCGATAACGCAAGGTTTTTCATCTGTTCCTATTGTTTTTTATATTTTCTGCATCTGTGCTGGTTGTGCGTGAAGGCGTACCTTTCGGGTAAAACCAACCGAAGGATGCATCATGCAAGCCAGCCCCATCCAGTTTTACCCCAAAAACAGCAAAATCTACCCCAAAGCCATTCAGGGCCGGTTCAATGACTGGCGCTGGTGGCTGGTGTGGGCCACCCAGATTATCTTCTTTGGCGGCTGCTGGCTGCAATGGGATCACCGGCAAGCCATCCTGTTTGATATTAGCCAGGGGCGCTTTTATCTGTTCGGGCTGGTGCTGTGGCCACAGGATGCCCTGATACTGGCGTTTGTGATGATCATGGCTGCCGTAGGGTTATTCTGGGTGACGGCCATTGCCGGACGGCTGTTTTGCGGCTTTGCCTGTCCGCAAACCGTGTATACCTCGGTCTTCATGTGGCTGGAGGCCCGCATCGAAGGGGATCATCTGGCCCGCAAAAAGCTGGCAGACGCGCCCGCCAGCCCGCGCAAGGTGCTACTGAAAACCACCAAGCATCTGGTATGGGCTTTGTTTGCCCTGTGGGCCGGGCTGACGTTTCTGGGCTACTTTACGCCCATGGCCCAGTTGCCAGTCCGGATTACCCAACTGGCACTTGGCCCGTGGGAAACATTCTGGTGGCTGTTCTACGCGGCTTTCATGTACGTGCAGGCCGGCCTGGCCAGAGAGGCCGTGTGCCAGCACATGTGCCCGTATTCGCGCTTTCAGGGCGTGATGTTCGATGCCCATACCCGAACCGTAACCTATGATGCTGCTCGCGGCGAACCGCGTGGCGCACGCAAGCACGGGGAGGCTGCCCATGTCGCCGCCAAGGGGGACTGTGTGGATTGCGGCATTTGCGTGCAGGTTTGTCCTACCGGCATCGATATCCGCAATGGCTTGCAATACCAGTGCATCAATTGCGGTTTGTGTGCCGATGCCTGCGATCAGGTGATGGAGAAAATCCAGGCGCCGACCGGGCTGATCCGTTTTGCTTCCGAGCAGGAGCTCGCGCTGGTTACATCCCCTGCAAAGGCCGTGTCCGTTCATCGCCCCAGAGTGTGGGTGTACGGCGGCATCATGACCGTGGTGCTGGCTGCCAGTGCGGTCTTCATGTGGCAGCGCCAGACCGTGCAGATGGACGTCCTGCGCGACCGCGGCGCCCTGGTCCGTGAAAACGTGGATGGAAATCTGGAAAACGCCTATACCTTGCGAATCAGCAATATGGTGGAAGCGCCACGTACGTACCGCTTGAGGGTGCAGGGTACAGCCGGCATGCGGCTTTTGGGCCAGCCGGTCATACAGGCAGGCGCAGGTGAGGTGGTCAATGCCACCGTGACGGTGGTGGCACCGGCCGATACGCCGCACAAGGGCGCCTTGCCGATCGAGTTCGTGATTCAGGATACGGCAGAAGCGGGGCGGCACAACCGGGCGCTCACCACCTTCATCTATCCGATGTAAGGTTCCGGTTGACGGAGGGCATGAAGCGGTTCAGAATATAAACATTAGTTTGTTAGGCAAACATTTGTTTATGACTGAACGCGAACAGCAAATCCTGGCCATCTTGCGGCAAGAGCCGCTGATACCCCAGCAGACACTGGCAGAACGTCTGGGGATCAGCCGTTCTGCGGTGGCAGGCCACATCATGAACCTGATGCAGAAAGGGCATATCCTCGGCAAGGGCTACATTCTGGCCGGCCAGCGCTATGCCTTGTTGATTGGCGGGGCCAATATGGACATCGCCGGCAGCACGCTGTCGCCGCTCATCAGTGCCGATTCCAATCCGGGCCGCATCCGCTGCTCCCCCGGTGGCGTGGTGCGCAATATCTCGGAGAACCTGGCCAGACTGGGGAGCGATACCCGCCTGCTGGCGGTGGTGGGGGATGACCTCTACGGGCATACCTTGCTGGAGGCGACCCGCAATGCCGGGGTGGATGTGCGGGACTGCTGGCTGTTGCCGGACGAAGCAACCTCTACCTACCTGTCCCTGCACGGGCCGGATGGTGACATGGTGGCCGCCGTGAACGACATGGGCATCATCAACCGCCTGACGCCGGAGCGGCTGAACGAAAAGCTGGACAGGGTCCGCAACGCGGCCGTGATTGTCATGGATTGCAACTTGCCGGAGGCCAGCCTGCAATGGCTGTTCGCCCATCATGGCGAGATTCCGGTCTTTGCCGACACCGTCTCTACCCACAAATGCCACAAATTGCGCCCCTGGCTGGGGCAAATCCATACCCTCAAGCCCAACCGCATCGAGGCCGAGGCGCTCAGCGGTATCCCGCTGGTGTCTGCAACCGATGCCGAGCGCGTGTCGGCCTGGTTCCATGCCCAGGGGGTACAGCAACTGGTGCTTAGCCTGGGCGAGCAAGGCGTGTACTGGAGCGAGCGGCAAGGTAGCGCTGGCTGGCTGCCCGCTCCAGCGGTCAGCATCGTGAACGCCACCGGTGCGGGGGATGCGTTGATGGCGGGGCTGGTGCATGGCTTCTTGCAAGATGAAGCACTGGCTGACAGTGTCCGCTTTGCGTCCGCCTGTGCCGCCCTGACCCTGATGTGCCCGCAAACCAATAACCCGAGCCTGTCCCGATCCGCAGTTTCCAGCTGGCTAAGCAACCCGCATCTGGCCGCAGTAGCGCCCTGATGGCGCGTACCGAACTTTTCGCAGGAGCAACACCCATGACAACACCAACCTATCTGGATATCCACCCCGACGTCGCAGCAGCGGTTGCGGCCAGGCAACCCGTTGTTGCGCTGGAGTCCACCATCATTTCCCACGGCATGCCGTACCCGCAGAATGTGGAAACCGCACTGCGCGTAGAGGCTGAAGTCCGCGCCCATGGTGCCGTACCCGCCACGATCGCGATTATCAATGGCCGTCTGAAAGCCGGGCTGACCACTGACGAGATCGAGCTGCTGGGCAAGTCCGGCCGCGAGGTGACCAAGGTGAGCCGCCGCGACATCCCGTTTATAGTAGCAGCGGGCAAAACCGGCGCGACCACCGTGGCGTCTACCATGATCATCTCCGCCATGGCTGGCATCAGGGTGTTTGCGACCGGCGGTATTGGCGGCGTGCATCGCGGCGCAGAAACCTCGTTCGACGTATCGGCCGACTTGCAGGAACTGGCGCAAACGCCGGTAGCCGTGGTGTGTGCCGGAGCCAAGTCGATTCTGGATCTGGGCCTGACGCTGGAATACCTGGAAACCCATGGGGTGCCGGTGGTCGGGTATCAGACCGATTCGCTGCCCGCCTTTTTTACCCGTGACAGCGACTTTGGCGTGGATTACCGCCTGGATGCACCGTCGCAGATAGCCGCAGTCCTGAAAGCCAAGTGGGACATGGCGCTCAAGGGCGGCATGATCATCGCCAACCCGATTCCGCACCAGTATGCGATGCCCAAAGCACAGATTGACGCCGCCATCGAACAAGCGCTGGCAGAGTCGGTGCAGCAAGGCATTTCTGGCAAGGAATCCACCCCGTTCTTGCTGGCACGGGTGTGCGAACTGACCGGCGGCGACAGTCTGGCGTCTAACATCCAGCTGGTGCTCAATAACGCCCGGCTGGCATCTGCCATTGCGGCGGAATATGCGGCACTGGGCTAAGTGTCAGACCTGCTGAAACCTTGCTAACGCCCGGCAACAGGCGAATCACCAAGTCGCTCCGAACGGCCAGAGGCTGGCCTTTTGGGGTGATGTCCGTTTTGCCAAATGAAATGAGTATTATTTCCAGGCAGTTTTTGCATGGCATGCTAAGATAAAATTAACACCACCGTGTAGAGGAGGTTGCCATGCCTCGCATCTCACTACGCCATGTTTTGCTGGCGCTGGCAATCCTGTGTTCCGGGTTGGCCAGTTCGCTATTGCAAGCCCGTCAGTACCCTCCGCTCAAAGAAGTCGGCACCGGCACGAATAGCTATCAGTTTGTGCTCAAGGACCCGGTGACCGGCACCCCGTTAGCGCATACGCATTACCGCCTGTTTGCCTACGATGTCACCATCAAGGATGTACCCCTGTATCCCGGGGCTAACGTCAGCGTTTTGTTTGGTGAAACCGATGCTGCCGGGCGCACCGCGCTGGTCAAACTGCCGCAAGCCGTACCCGAGCAGGACTGGGTGCTGACCCGGGTCGTGGGCGACGGAGACAACGGTAATTCGTTTCATCTGATTGATGTGTTTGGCCGGGTGTCACCCGGGGCCGATTATGTCATCGATATCGAACACGGCCTGCTGTACTGTGGCCGGAGCGATGAATACGGGAATACCGCGTTTGTCGCCACCCGAGATGACCGGAATCAAGACCTGTTCTTGCCGGACGCACTTACCGAGGCTGATTTTTCCTGGTGTACGGAAAACGTGGATATCATGAACCGCATGCCAACAGACATGACGCCTGCGTCACGCTTTGCCGTGTTCGAGAACCGTTATGTGACCTTCAAGGACGGTCTGAGTGACAGTCTCAAGCTGATCGCTGCACGCAAGCTGACCGACATGGCCATCGAAACCAAAGATGCCCTGAGCGTGACCGAGGCTGTCGATTTGCGGCTGAAACTGGGACAAAGCACGGACATTCTCAACAATGTGGGCTATGACCTGATCAACGCCAATGTGCTGGTAGATCGCGGACTGGACCTGATCAACCGGTCCTTGCAGAATGAGCCAGACAACTTTTACGCGCTCGACAGCAAAGGCTGGGCACTGTTCCGGTTGGCCAGGTTTGATGAAGCACTGGAATGGCTGAATAAATCCCTCTCCGTCTACCTGCAGCAGCAAGCCGAAGACAACACGGCCCTGGCCGAGAACTATGCCCATCGGGCCGAGACCCTGTACCACCTGGGACGCACCGACGAAGCCCGCAAGGTGCTGAACGACGGTTACACCATTGATCCTGAAAGCCCGCAGATTCTGGAAACCGCCCAGCGAATTGGCATGCCGCTAAAGAAAGGTAGCGGGTCGCAGGCATCCGCACCCGCCATCATCTAGCTGTCTTGGATGCCAGATGCAGAATCTCACTCGTCATTTTGTGAGTCATCAGGTTGGCTGAAATTGTCCGCTGCCTGTCGTGATCCTGCCTGCCATTCTCGTGTCTTCCCCGATAAGATAGTCACCATCCTCCCTGTAAACGGACCTTCTCGCGCACAGGGTGCCAGATATCAGATTAACCATTGGCAAAAATTGTCCTGTTGCGACGGGCGCATGATCGGGGTTCAGATGGGCAAGCAGATTGGCATATATGTCTTTGACGAGGTAGAGGCGCTGGATTTTGCCGGACCGTATGAAGTGCTGACCACCGCCAGTCGGGTAGCAAAGCGCATGGGGTTGGCAACATCGGCACTGTTCGAGGTGGTCGTGATTGGCCAGACCATGCAGACGGTCAAGGCCAGGGCGGGGATGGGTATCATGCCAGACCAGTCCATCACGGATCATCTGCCGCTGGATGTCCTGATTGTGCCTGGCGGTGTCGTTACCCGCGAGCTGGCCAAGACCGATGTCATTGCCTGGGTGCAGCGGATGGCGCAGCAGGTGCCGCTGGTGGCGTCTGTCTGTACCGGTGCCTTTGTGCTTGCCGAGGCCGGTTTGCTGAACGGCCTGACCGCCACCACGCACTGGGAAGACATCCCTGACTTGCAAGCCCAATATCCCACCGTCACCGTCCGGCAGGGGGTACGCTGGGTCGATCAGGGGCATATTGTCACCTCCGCCGGTATCTCGGCCGGTATTGATATGTCGCTGCATCTGGTCGAACGGCTGGGCGGCCGTGCCCTGGCGGCGGCCACAGCCCGGCAGATGGAGTTTGACTGGACGGAGAACCCGGCCGTTAGCACATAAGCCAAACCTTTGATCACCATGTTTTTGTAAGGAGCCTTGCCGTGAAAGTCTGTTTTGTCGAATGGCCCGTTAATTTGCTGGCCGGATCAGAAACCTGGCAACAGATCGCCTGGCAGGTCCGTGAAGCCGCGCCGGATGTGCTGGTGACCAACGAGATGCCGTTTGGCCGCTGGTTTGGCATCAGTAACCGCTTTGATACAGATGTTGCGTCAACTGCGGTGCAGCAGCATGAAGCCGGGCTGGACGCCTTGCGTCAGCTGGGTGTACCGCTGGTGCTTTCGTCCCGTCCGGTCTGGGCTGGTGCGAAACTGGCCAATGAAGCCTTTGCCCTGGAGCAAGGCGAGTACCGTCTGCTGCACCATAAGCATTACTTCCCGGGCGAACCCGGCTGGTATGAAAGTGACTGGTTTCACACCGGGAGAACCGGGTTTGAAACGCTTGAACTGGCAGGCATACGGGTCGGGGTCTTGCTGTGTACCGAGGTGATGTTTAACGAGCATGCGCGCGCTTATGGCCGTAGCGGAGCAGACCTGATTATCGTCCCGCGGATGACCGGCACAGAGCTGGCCAGCTGGCGCACCGCATGTGCCATGGCCGCGCTGGTTTCCGGCAGTTATGTCGTCAGTTCCAACAAAGAAGGGGATGAGCCCGATGGCCCGACATTTGGCGGGGTAGGGATGGCGTTTGCACCAGACGCAACCCTTATTGCTGAAACCAGTACCGCGCAGACACTGGTCACGTTCGAGCTTGACCCCAAACGCAGCGTAAACCAGCGGCAGTCCTACCCCTGTTATGTGTCCGAGGTCATTGTGACCCCGTAACCTGTTGTCGGTGGATATCGCTTTGCTCCAACCATCCTGCGTAACAACAGGCCGGCATTGTGGTTAGAGTGAATGGAGTAACGCGATATCCACCCATACCCGGCACCCCCATTCATACTGCAGCGTAGGGTGGCAGGTGCCTAGCGATATGCACCATGGCAACCCCTGTTGCCAGCATCCGGGTATCTACCGGTACAGTTGCCAAAAATTGTCTGTTAGCTGTACCTGTGCGAGTGGTTCAAACCGTAGCATTGTTACGCTGTAAATTGTATACAAAAGCCAGATTGGCTTTTTCATCAATACGTTAGGACAAACATGCCATTCCGCCATTTATTACTCGCCTTGCTGATTGTACTGGTGTGGGGTGTCAATTTTGTTGTCATCAAGTTTGGCCTGCACGGCATTCCGCCGCTCATGCTGGGGGGGCTGCGCTTTCTGACGGCGGCATTACCGGCCGTCTTTCTGGTGCCTCGTCCCAAGGTGCCTTTCAAGCTGTACCTGGCGTACGGCCTGACCATCTCCGTGGGGCAATTCGGTTTTCTGTTTACTGCCATTCATGTGGGCATGCCTACCGGTCTGACATCGGTGGTACTGCAATCCCAGGCCTTCTTTACATTGCTGTTTTCGGCCCTGTTCCTGAAAGAGCACTGGCAGATCAACCAGCTGCTGGGCTTGTTTCTGGCCGCGGGCGGGCTGCTGCTGATCGCTTTGTCGCACGGGGTCGGGATGCCGATTGCCGGCTTCCTGTTTACGCTGGCGGCGGCCTCCATGTGGGCAACCGGCAATATCGTGACCCGTCAGGTGGCCAAACACGGACCCATCAATATGTTTGCCTTTGTCATCTGGGCCAGCCTGGTGCCGCCGATTCCGTTTTTCCTGCTGTCGCTGGTGTTTGAAGGCCCAAGCGCAATAGCACAAGCCGTCACCCATATTGATCTGGTCAGCATCGCCGCCATTGCCTACCTGGCCTGGGTGGCCACCCTGCTGGGTTACGGGCTTTGGAGTAAACTGTTATCCATGCATCCTGCCAACAAAGTGGCTCCATTTAGCTTGTTGGTTCCGGTGGTGGGGCTGATTACCGCATGGCTGGTGTTTGGGGAGCAACTGAGCGGCTTGCAATGGGGTGGCTGTGCATTGCTGATGTTCGGTTTGATTGTGAACGTATTCGGCGCATCAGGTATGCGCTGGTATCGGCAGAAATTCGGGGTAGCGTATGTCTCCTGAACAACTTCCGGCATTACCGGTTTATTTTGTCCTGACCCCGGGGTTCCTGATGCTGGACCTGGCCGGTCCGGCCGAGGCTTTCCGCATCGCCAGCCAGTTGGGCGGTGCCTTCAAGCTGCATCTGGTGGCACCCACGGACAAGATCATGAGTTCGCTGGGGGTCAGCGTAGGTGATTTGCAGCCATTGCCGGCCACATTGCCTGCCAATGCGCTGGTCATGCTGGCCGGCGCCACCCGCTCTGCAGAAATGTATGCCTTGCCAGAAGCGACACAAGTGGTGGATTGGCTCAAGCAGGTCATTACCCCTGCCCACCGTCTGGCATGCGTCTGTTCTGCAGCGCAGTTGGCCGGCAAGGCCGGTCTGCTCAACGGTCGGCGCTGCACCACCCACCACACGCTGATAGACCGGCTGAAAACTATTGCGCCGCAAGCCAAGGTGGAAGATGACCGCATTTTTGTACAGGATGGTAATGTCTTTACCAGTGCCGGCATCACCGCCGGTATTGATCTGGCCCTGTTTCTGATCGAAAAACTGGGTGGTGCTGCACTGGCCCAGCAAGTGGCACGCCACATGGTGGTGTTCTTGCGCCGGAGCGGTCACGACCCGCAGCTATCCCCCTGGCTGGAAGGGCGCAATCACATGCACCCCGCCATCCACCGCGTCCAGGACGCCATCAGCCAGCATCCGGGGCGACACTGGTCGCTCGATGAACTGGCCGATATCGCCTGCATGAGTGTGCGCAACCTTAGCCGCCTGTTTCGGCAGCATACCGGTGTTAGCGTGCTGGATTACCAGCAGCGCCTGCGCATTGCTTATGCGCGCCAGCTGGTCGAAAGCACCGGCTTGTCGATCGAGCGCATCTCGGAACAGGCCGGTTTCGGCTCTGCAAGAGATTTCCGCCGCGTCTGGGGCAAGTTCGAAGAAGCCCCGCCCGCCATGCTGAGGATGCAATTGGTCGAGGCAGCCTGAGACATCATGGAAGTCCGGCCCGGCAAGGCCGGAAGGCCTGATAACAGGCTACGGCATCATGATGCTCAGGTAAAGCAGGCGTTAAAATACATACGGTCGCCCACTGTGTTTTTAGCATAGGCTGCTTCAGCAGGGGCTGTATTGAGGTTCTCTCCTTTGTAGACTTCCCACCAGCGGTAAGATTTTCCTGGATGTACATCTACCCAGATGCTGCGGTGTGTCCCTGTTTTGCAATCGAATGCAAACAGTTCTGCCCTGTTGTCCTGCGGACTGTACTGTCGGTTGCGGATCGCTTCTTCCAGCTGCTCGACAGGTTTCTCTTTGTCCCAGTCTTCCATCACGCTCAGCATGTAGCCGGGGTTGTCCGGCATCAGGGCCATGACGCTGAGGATGCCTTTGTCCGGGTCGTTCTCGTCCTTGATGTGGGTACTGGCCATCCAGTCCGGTGGTGTCGGGGTGCCATAATCCAGCAGATTGTTGGCAGTCTCTGTGCAATACCTGCTGGCGCTCAGGGTTGGGCACCGGGTTTTAAACTGGCTGAGGAAAGCGAAATTACTGGCGAGCCGGTAGGCAATGTCCCTTTTAGCCGTTTCTGTGCATATGTACGGCATGCGGTTATTGAGTATCACCATGGCTTCTGGGTGAGAAAACGCATAGCTACTACCCTGGCCATCCAGGCCGATGTTATTGGCCGTGATGCTGATGGGGTCCTTTAGCCGGAGTTGCAGGCAATAGTTCTCCGGGCGTTCAGTCAGCTCCTTTTTGAGTGCGAGCATGGCCTGATCATGTATATAGCCTTGCGGATCCAGTTTCCATGTGATGCGGGTTGCAATATTGCCGGCCTCCATATCATCCATGAAAATGACGGCGATCAGTCCAATCTGTAACCCAAGTCCAAGGATTGACAGCGCAACGGCGGCTCTTAAATACCCGCGACCGAGACCTGCGGGAAACAGCATCTTGCGCAGAGTCCTTAGTAGCAGAACACACACCAGAACGGCCAGGAGCACGAATGCAATCACGCGCGGCATGGTCACGTAGCGTGTGGGTTCCTGCATCACGATCAGCTGAAACTTGTCGATCCAGCCTGTCTGATCCCGAAACATCAGAAAGAAAAAGCCGTAGACAAGGGCGGCAACGGCAGCCAGCATCACACCCGCACGCCAGAGTTGTCCCTGCCATCCGATACGTTCCATGTCAGGCGCAGCGTCAGGAGGGCCGTCGGATGGTATGGTTTTGCCAGCTCTTTTCTTCATTATCAGGAAACCGGACAGGGCAAAGAGGAAGATCAGACCACTGATCAGCAAGGGTGACATGGAGGAGTCCTTTAATAAAGCACGGTAGTGATATATCCAGGTCTGGACGCAACGACGCCATCCATCGTGTCAAAGCAGCGGGGGTGGCTCTTTGTGTTAAATCAAATCAGTCCCAATTTGATGGCTGTTTGCTGTAGTTTGTCGTAAGTCATTTGCATGCCAGGCTGGTTGCTCCCTTGCTGGCAAACGCCTTGCAATTGACACTCCCCCTGCTTAGGTATACATTTGCCAACAACTGGAGCTTGCTTGCAAAGCGGCTCCGCGCCGATTTGAAAACAGCTTGCCGGCGCGTAATAAATGGGGCTAAAGCGTGCGAGTGAATCTATAAACCCGTTGCGCTTTCTGGCCTGCGGGTTTTTTGTTTTTTGTGGTTTGCCGCCAGATAACACCGCTGGTGGAGACAAACTGCCGGAGTTTTTATGTCCTCTCAAAGAGACTCGTCATCAGTCGGGATTGTCGTGCCACAGACGGCACATTTTGATGAGCCACTGGCGTTGACCTGTGGCGTGGATATGGCCAATTACGATCTGGTCTATGAAACCTATGGCACGCTCAATGCAGATGCATCCAACGCCATCCTGATTTGCCATGCGCTGTCCGGCCATCATCACGTGGCCGGGCGCCACCATGCCGATGAAAAATACCCTGGCTGGTGGGATACCATGATCGGGCCGGGCAAACCGATTGATACCAATCACTTTTTTGTGGTTGGGGTGAATAATCTGGGCGGCTGTCATGGATCGACCGGACCTTCTTCCATCAATCCGGCTACTGGCCAGCCTTATGGCTCCAGCTTCCCGGTGGTGACGGTCAAGGATTGGGTAGATTCCCAGGCACGCTTGTCAGACCGCCTTGGTATCCACCAATGGGCGGCGGTGGTCGGGGGGAGTCTGGGTGGCATGCAGGCCCTGATGTGGACCATGAGCTTCCCTGAACGGATTCGACACGCCGTGGTCATTGCCTCTGCGCCGAAGTTGTCTGCCCAGAATATTGCCTTTAACGATGTAGCCCGCCAGGCGATCCTGACCGATCCGGAGTTCCATAACGGCGACTATTACCAGCATGGCGTGGTGCCAACCCGCGGGCTGCGGCTGGCGCGGATGCTGGGTCACATCACCTATCTGTCAGATGACGGCATGGGCGAAAAATTCGGCCGCATGCTGCGTAACGAAAAATTCCAGTACAGCTTTGATGTCGAGTTCGAGATCGAGTCTTACCTGCGTTATCAGGGGGACAAGTTTGCCGGGTATTTCGATGCCAACACCTACCTACTGATGACCAAGGCGCTGGATTATTTTGATCCGGCCCGACGTTATGGCGAGGGTAACCTGACCCGCGCGCTGGCTCGTGCCAAGGCCTCTTTCCTGATCGCCTCGTTTGATTCTGACTGGCGCTTTTCGCCAGACCGCTCGCGCGAAATCGTGAAAGCACTGGTGGATAACCGCCACAAGGTGACTTATGCCGAAATCGAATCCACGCACGGGCACGATGCCTTCCTGATGGACGACCCGCAGTATTTCGCGGTGATGCGGCATTACATGCAACGAATTTATAGTGAGGTCGCGTAATGGCTGACGCTGAAACATTGAATATCCGGCCAGAGTTCAAACAGATTGCCGAACAGATTACCCCTGGTAGCCGGGTACTGGATCTGGGGTGTGGTGACGGGTCCCTGATGGCATTTTTGCAGCAGGAACGTCAGGTGACCGGCTACGGTGTCGACCGTGACGATGCCAATATCGTGTCTTGTCTGGAACACGGCGTTCATGCCATCCAGAGTAACCTGGAAGCCGGTCTGTCGATGTTTGAAAGCGGCACGTTTGATTATGTAATCCTCAGCCATACCATCCAGTCGATGCGTGATATCGAGGGCATCCTGAAAGAAATGGTGCGAGTGGGCAAGGAGTGCATCGTGTCGTTTCCCAATTTTGGTTTCTGGGAAAACCGCTGGCAGATTTTGCGCGGGCGCATGCCCGTCTCGGACCTGATTCCGTATCAGTGGTACGACACGCCGAACATCCACTTTTGTACCATCAAAGATTTTAGTCGTCTGTGCCATGAACTGGGGTTCCAGGCGCTGGAAACCCGCCAGCTGCACGAGGGCGAGCATGTTCCGTTCTTGCCCAATCTGTTTGCCAGCGTGGCCATCTACCGTTTCAAAGGGGAGTAAACATGCCGGTACTCAGCGATTTTTCTGCCAATACGCTTGCCGGCCAACCCAGACCGCTGAGCGAATTTGCAGGCAAGGTGGTACTGGTGGTCAATACCGCCAGCCAGTGTGGCTTTACCCCGCAATACGCCGGCTTGCAGGCGCTTTACGAGCAATATGCCAAAGATGGACTGGAGATTCTGGGCTTTCCATGCAACCAGTTTGGCCAGCAAGAGCCGGGGACGGCTGCCGAGATCGGTACCTTTTGCGAGACCAACTTTGGTGTGCGCTTCCCGATGTTTGAACGCATTGAGGTCAATGGCCCGCAGGCACACCCGCTGTACCGCTGGCTAAAGCAAGAGGCGCGCGGCCTGCTGGGGCAGCCCATTCGCTGGAATTTCACCAAGTTCCTGATCGGCCGTGATGGCAAAGTCATCAAGCGTTTTGCGCCATTTACCAAGCCGGAAAAAATGGCGGCTACCATAGAAAAAGCGTTGGGCTAGGCAAGCTTCCAGCTGTACATGCTGGCATGTTGCGTTTTTCTAGTTGCCAGTGCCCGTTGATTCATCCTTCAGGTTGTACTTCTTCACTTTATCAAACAGTGTTGTTTTAGCCATACCGAGTGCCTGGCTTGCTTGCGTCAGATTGCCCTGATAGTGGGCCAGCGCGTCGCGTATGAGTGCTTTCTCAAATGTTTCTACTGCTTGGGCAAAATTCTGAGCACCTGTTTTTTCAGGGATCATGGCACTTTTGAAAATCGGCAGGCCCAAGGCGTACCGCTCTGCAACATTTTTCAGCTCCCGGACATTGCCCGGCCAGTCATGCGACTGAAGGCTGGCCATGGTGCTTCTATCCGGCGGCGGGACTTCTCGTTCAAAGCGCAATGTCGATTCATGCAGGAAATGCTCAAACAAGAGTGGTATGTCTTCCTTGCGCTGACGTAGTGGCGGAATGGCAAGTGTGGCGACATTCAGACGGTAATAAAGATCGGTACGGAAATGCCCGGCTTTACTATGCTGTTCCAGATCTTCTTTGGTGGCTGCGATGATCCTGCAATCAACGGGAATGGTCTGGTTTGATCCCAGGCGTTCCAGCCTTCTGTCTTGCAATACCCGCAATAATTTAATCTGCAACGCAATCGGCATGGTTTCTATTTCATCAAGAAATAATGTGCCTTGGTGTGCATGCTCGATCTTGCCGATCCGCTTCTTGCCCGCGCCGGTAAAGGCATTAGCCTCATGCCCGAAAATCTCGCTCTCAAACAGGCTTTCGGGTAACCCCCCGCAGTTAAGTGCCACAAAGGCATGAAGCTTTCGTCGACTAAAATCGTGCAAGCTACGCGCTACCAGTTCTTTGCCGGTGCCGGTTTCCCCCTCAATCAGGACGTTGGCGTCCGTATCTGCCAGGTTGGCGATCAGCTGACGTAACGTTTTCATGGCTGCCGAGTGGCCAATCAGAAAGGCTTCCAGCGGTTTCTCGTGTAACTGCTTGCGCAAAAATGAAACTTCCAAAGCCAGTCGTCGCTGCTCCATGGCTCGTCTGGCCACTTCAATCAGTCTTTCCGGCGAGAAAGGTTTTTCGATGAAATCATAGGCGCCGTCTCGCATGGCATCAACGGCCATGCTGATAGCACCGTGGCCGGTAATTAGAACCACAGGCAGGGTCGCGTCCATCTGGCGTATCTGCTTGAGCAACTGTAAACCATCCATGCCTGGCAGGCGGATATCCGAGATGACAATGCCGGCAAAATCTTTCGCCAGCATCGGCAGGGCTTCTTCGGCCGAAGTGGCTGTCAGGGTGGGAATCTCTTCCAGCGCAAATGCCTGCGAGCAGCCTACCAGAACATGCGGGTCATCTTCGATGATAAGGACTTTAAGTGTGTTGGGCGTCATGAAGACAATTCCTGGATAGAGGAGATTGGTAACGACAAAGTGAAAGCTGCGCCGCCGGTCGGAACCTGTTCTGCACTTAGCTTACCGCCAACAGCCGCCGCGAGACTGGCTGACAAGGTGAGACCTAGTCCCAACCCGTGCGGCGCCGGTTTGGTCGTAAAGAATGGCTGAAACAGGTTGTTAAGTGCTTCTGTCGATAAGCCGCTACCGTTATCGGCTACTGTCAAATGAAGGTTTCCATCTGTTTGTACTGCAGATATCTGGAGATGTGGTGCGGCAGTTGATTGCATGGCGTCCAGTGCATTGCCCAACAGATTGGTGAGTATTTGCTCCAGACTTGTCTGATCAATCTTTAAGCTAATATCACTCTCAAGCCCGGTCAGGGTTATTTTTACGCCCGCCAGCCGCGGCTGCAGTAACAGCCAGTTGGCGTCGAGAGAGCGCTTGAGACTGGCCATACCCTGCTGGCGGTCGGGTTTGCGGGCAAACGCACGCAAGTTGGCAGTCGTCCGCCCCATTCGGTCAACCAGCTCATTGATCATTTGCAGATTGCTGGTAACAACCTCGTCATTGCCACGTTCGAGAAACCGAATGCTATTAGCCGCAATGGTTCGCAGTGCAGCCAGTGGCTGATTCAGTTCGTGAGCAATGCCCGTCGACATCTGTCCAATTGCGGCCATTTTACTGGCTTGCACCAGCTCTCCCTGGGTTTCACGCAGATGCTGCTCTGCAGCCATACGCGACTCAACTTCTGCCATCAGGCGCAGATTGGTTTGTTGCAAAACTTCTGTGCGTTCTGCAATCCGTCGTTCCAGCTCGCTATTGGCTTTGCGAAGCGCTTCTCTGGCTGCCAGCCGAGCGCGAATCACCTTTCTGCGCTCGTTCCAGGCTATGAGCAGAATCGTGAAACAGGCAAACAGGGTGGCGGCCAAAATGGCATTGCTGATGGCATCATCATGCACCGAATCAAGCGGTACCAATAGGGTAAAACCCCAAGGCGTACCGTGGAGCAAGCGGGTCTGGGCAATGTAGCTCACGGGGCGATGGTTTTCTGTTTTATCCCCTTTTAGTACCAGTATCTCGGCATGATGCCCGATCGGTTCTCGGGTAATCGGTGCAAGATCCAGCAGTGCTTGCCAGTAATATTGCAGGCTTCTGGCCAATGCCTCCCGCTTTTCAGGAGAGATCGGGTTCAAGGCTTTCAGCTTGAGCGATGGATCGGAGGAAAGAATAATGATGCCGTTACTGTCCGTCACAAATGCGTGCAAACCGGCTTTTTGCCAACGCTCTTCCAATGCTTCCAGTTTGATCTTTGCGACGCCAACACCCACAATCCGGTCGCGATAGAGTAGCGGATGAGATAAATAGTAGCCGGGTTCCCCCACCGTGATGCCGATCCCGTAAAAGCGGCCAGGTGTTCCCTTGATGGCATCTTGCCAGTAGGGGCGGAAAGAAAGGTCCTCATCCAGATAACTGTCGTTATCATTCCAGTTGCTGGTAGCAAGTACTCGGCCGGTAGTATCGAGCACATACACGGCACGGCTGCCTGCTCGCTTGTTGAGCCCTTCCAGATAACGGTTTGCGGCTGCGCGGGTACGGGGCGAAGGGGACCGCAATAGCTCACTGACAGACTGTTCCAGTTCCAGAATCGAAGGCAGAAAGGCATACTTGCCCATTTCACTCTCGATCCCCTTGGTGTGAAACTCCAGCTGCTTGCTGGCGCTTTCTTGCAGGGTCTTGATGCCGTGCTGAATGCTCAAACGAAATGTTAATACGCCGATGCCAATCATCAGCAGCACTAACAGAATCAGTTTGAGCAGTGTGGCCTGGTTAAAGAGGGAGCCGTGGGTTTTGAGTTGCATGTCGTCAGCACATCCTTGCTGCCTGACGCTGGAATGAAGGTCTTCGTCAGGCTCAGAGAAGAGCATAACTGATCTTTTGGTGAGCTGTTGGGCAAAATCGATCAGAACGGGCTTGCTGAGCATGCTGGGCTGATGTCATCTGCCACACTACCCTGAGGCGGCAGATGACATACTCCTGGGGTTAGTGTTGCAATATTTTGGACAAGAACTGCTGGGCACGTTCCGACCGTGCCTCGACATTGCCAAAGAACGCTTCCTTGGCGCAATCTTCCACGATTTGACCTTTATCCATGAAAATCACACGGTTAGCTACCCGGCGGGCAAAGCCCATTTCGTGGGTGACGCACATCATGGTCATGCCTTCCTGAGCCAGTTCTACCATGACATCCAGCACTTCGTTCACCATTTCCGGGTCGAGTGCCGAGGTCGGTTCATCAAACAGCATGGCGATCGGGTCCATCGATAAGGCACGTGCGATTGCGACGCGCTGCTGCTGTCCACCAGATAACTGGCCAGGGAATTTGTGCGCATGAGCTTTCAGGCCAACCCTGTCGAGATATGCGAGCCCCTTTTGAGATGCTTCTTCTTTACTGCGTCCCATCACTTTCATCTGCGCGAGCGTCAGATTTTCTGTTATCGACAGATGTGGAAACAGTTCGAAGTGCTGGAACACCATCCCCACACGTGAACGCAGTTTCGGCAGGTTGGTTTTCGGGTCCGCAACCGAAATTCCATCGACAATGATGTCACCCTGCTGGAATGGTTCGAGCGCATTTACGCATTTGATGAGGGTGGACTTCCCCGAGCCTGAAGGCCCGCACACGACCACGACCTCGCCTTTATTGATACGGGTAGAACAATCGGTCAGAACCTGAAAGTCACCATACCATTTGCTAATTTTATTAATTTCAATCATTTGCAAATCCTTTTCTGGCTTCTGCGGCTGGCCGCACGCCCTTAGCGAATAATGGCGATCTTGCCATGCAACTGTTTCACTGCTTTCGATAGGCTAAAGCTGATGGTGAAGTAGATGATGGCGACGCCCAGATACATGTCTACCAAGGTATTGTCCCGGTGGGCCACTTTGTCTGCTGCACCCAAGAGGTCAGTTGCACCTACCACGTAAACCAGCGAGGTATCTTGAAACAGCACAATGGTCTGTGTCAGGAGCAGTGGCAGAATGTTGCGGAAGGCCTGGGGCAAAATCACATAACGCATGTTTTGAGCCGGGGTGAATCCCATCGCCAAGCCCGCATTGATCTGGCCTTTCGGGATGGACTGAATGCCGGCGCGGATGATTTCGCAGTAATATGCCGCTTCAAAAATCGCAAAAGTGATATAGGCAGATTTGTCGGCCCCCATCTGGATGCCGGTAATCAGTGGCAGCAAGATGTAGAACCAGAAAATCACCAAAACCAGCGGGATGGAGCGGAACAGGTTCACATAAGTTGCAGCCGCACTGCTCACCATGCGGTTAGAAGACAGGCGCGCAATCGCCAGCACAGTACCAGCCGTAATGCCGATGAGCATGGCAAACCCGGTCAGGCTGAGCGAGTACTGCAAACCTTCTAGTATGAAGTCACGGGCGTGCCAGATATTTCCGAGGTTAATGTCCATTACTTGCCTCCCGAAATATAGCCAGGCACACGTGATTTCTTCTCGATAAATGCCATGATGCGATTGACGCTAAGCGCCACAGACAGATATAGCAGACTGACCAGGGTCATCACCTCAATGGGGTTGGATGGGGCGTAGTCGCCTGTGATCTGTTTCATCTGAAACGTGAGTTCTGTCAGGCCAATAACGAGGGCCACAGCTGAATTCTTGAAAATGTTCATGAATTCGGAGGTGAGTGGCGGAATCACAATGCGGAACGCCATTGGCAGCAGTACATGTCGGTAGGTTTGTCCCAGCGTGAGGCCTAGTGCCAACCCGGCATTTTTTTGCCCACGAGGTAGTGTCAGTATCCCTGTTCTGACCTGTTCTGCTACCCTGGCCGCAGTAAACAGGCCAAGGCCAAATACCGCCGTGGTGAATTCCGGTAGTGGCATATCGCGCTTCATCCAGTCACCCACTACAGTGGGGACTAGCTCTGGTACGACAAAGAACCAGATAAATAACTGCACAATTAGCGGAATATTCCGAAATAGCTCTACATACGCAGTACCGATAAATGACAGAGGTCTGGACGGCAGGGTACGTAATACCCCAATCAGCGAGCCGAGTAGCAAGGCGATGACCCATGCCGACAGGGCGGTCGCAATTGTCCAGCCAAGGCCTGATATTAGCCATTGATAATAAAACTCTTCGGATTCTGGGACTTGTTGCAAAATGATGCCCCAATCCCATTGATAAGTACTCATGAACACTCCTTACCGTCTGTCGCCAAGAAAGAACACGATGCGCAGAGACGGTCAATGTGGCAAAGAGGTCAACCGTGACATAGGTGGAAGCCGGGTAGTGGCAAAGCACCCACTACCCGCCGGACTTCTTTTAACAATTTGGCGGCAGAGGCGCTCAGTGTGTTTCTGCCAACCAGACCGCGTTTACCTTACACACCCTTGTCAGACGGGTTGGTAAATGCATTCTTCAGTTCTTGGCTCATTGGCAAGCTCAAGTTGATGTTTTTGGGTGGAATTGGGCTCAGGAACCACTTTTGATAAATTTTGTTGATCTCACCAGACTTCATCAGACCTTTCAGGGTGTCATCCACTACTTTCTTGAAGGCTGGATCATCTTTGCGCAGCATGATGCCATAAGGTTCAGCACGCAGGGTTGGGCCGACAATTGCAAAGTCCTTAGGATTTTTGGCGTTGGCAATAAAACCTGCCAATAGGATTTCATCCATTACAAACGCATCAGCACGGCCGGTTTCTACCATCAGGAAGCTTTCTGCATGGTCTTTGGCGTAGACGTTTTTCACGTCAATGTTCATGCCTTTTTCATTTTTACGGATCAACTGATCAGATGTCGTACCGGTTGTTGTCACAACCGCTTTACCGTTTAAGTCATCCAGAGAGTCAAGTTTGGTGCCTGCTTTGACCAGCATGCGCACGGGTGCCACATACGTTGCAACCCCGAACGCTACCTGTTTTTGGCGTTCCATCGAGTTAGTGGTAGAGCCACATTCAAGGTCAACGGTCCCGTTTGTCATCAATGGAATACGGGTCGCAGACGTGACAGGTACCAAATTTACTTTCAGACTTGGCATGTTCAGGTCTTTTTTTACGTTCTCGATAATCTTGTTGCAAAGGTCCATCGAGTAGCCGATAGGCTTTTGCTTGTCATCCAGATAAGAGAACGGAATGGAGGATTCTCGATGACCAACATTGATGATGCCGCTGGCTTTAATCTTTTGCAGTGTTGGCAGCGTGGTATCTTCTGCCGATGCTGCTACTGAAAACACACCACTGATGGCTGCCATGATTAAGGTTGCTTTACGAAACATCTTCTCTCCTTTGGCGCAGCAATTGCGCAGATATAGATAAGTCAACACACGAGGCATCTCCATTCAGGACGAGAGGAACTGAAAGCGAGTTTCATCGGTGCCTTGTATCTGATCTTCAGCATAAAACATGCCAACTAGGCTCAATTTGAAAATGCGTTTTAAGATCAATAGGATAGGTGTTGTTGTCGCAGGGTGGTCGTTTTCTGAATGTTCGGATAACCGAATGTTGTGGCACGATTGATTCGATTTGCCGGACGACATCCATGTGGCTTTTACGCTGTATATCCAAGCGTGTTTGATCATGACTCTTGACTAGATACCGGGGTTGGCGATATCGCCATAGTCTCTTGCGCGATCTGTTTAGCGGTAAGTTTCCAGCGGTTTGAAAGCGTAGAGGCTCATGCGCTGGCGGTTGCACGATATACCGCTGCTTGCAAAAGGAGGCTTGTTGTATATCGGGGGAGCGCTAGTCTGCAAGTGTTTCAGGAAATTCCTGGTTGGCCGTGATCGCAAGGTAATTGAGTGATTTCTGTCATTTGCCAGAACTGGAAAACCGTCACTTATATTCAAAACGCTGTATCCACCAGCGAGTACTTTTCTGGGAGATATATCTAACGACTGAGCGATGTTTCCAATTCAAAGGTGTAATTTCCTGCTGCCAGACCCATTCTGACAACAGGAATGCATCTTTTTATATGCCTTTGTCGCATGTCACATGCTTGTAACAAACCGGAATTTGCCTTGATGCAAATCAGCATATGCAGAAAAGCAATCGTATTTTGCAATTGTTTACAAATCGCGCTAAGCTGCGCGCTTTGTAACCTCCCATGTGTTGAATTGTTTTCTTTCAAAAATCTAAATCAAGATTAGAATGAAAATACGAGGCACAAAAATATTGTTGTTTTGTAAGAGATTTGATGTCTTTTATAAGCTTGGATTTGCCTGTCCAGCACAGCAAGCATGATCGCCATCAGGGTATCGTAGCACCCTGGATAGTGGCTTGCTGCGGAAACGACTACTAACAAGAAAGAGGACTCCATGAAATCTATTCGGTCCCGTGTCATTGTATTTGTCCTGACCATCGTTGTATTACTCTCTGCCCTGTTTTCTGGTGTGGCCTATTACAAAATGCGTGAATCCTTGCTGGAAGGGATTTATGCAGAGATTAATCAGGCAGCCGCTTCTAAAGTCAGTTTTGTATCCGAATGGGTGCAATCTCGCCAACGCATCGTGGCATCGGTATTGCCGCGCTTCGGTACGGGTGACTTGAAGGCTGTGCTCGACCAGGCCCATGATGCCGGCGGTTTTGACGATATGTATGTCGGCCAGCCTGATAAAACCATGACCCAGTTCTCCAAGGCGACACTGGTCCCGCCGGGCTATGACCCGACCGGACGTCCATGGTACAAGGCCGCAATGGCCTCCAGCGGCCCGATTGCTTCTCCGCCCTATATCGATGCGTCTACCAAACAGCCGATTATCACGTTTGCCATGGCGCGACGAGACGGCGGTAATCTGGTGGCGGTAGCCGGTGGCGACGTGACCCTAAAGCGTGTGGTGGAAGAAGTAGTGTCTGCCAAGCTGCCGGGTGATGGCTATGCCTTCCTGATTACCAAAGAAGGGGCCGTGGTCGCGCATCCGGCCAAAGACTCCGGTCTCAAGCCGATTAATGAAGTCATTGCCGGGTATGATCTGTCCAAGGTATCGCAGGATGGAAAAACCCAGGTGCTGGATATCGGTGGTGCCAAACAGATTACGGCCTTGTATCCGGTGGGTAACACCGGCTGGTTACTGGGGGTGATGGTGCCGGAAGCCAAGGCAACCTCTGACCTGAACCAGCTGCTGATGATCATGCTGGTCCTGCTGGTGGCCGGCAGTGTGGGCGCAGGGCTCCTGGCGTATGCCGGTATTGCCCGGATGATGTCAGGCTTGGCAGCGATGCGCGATGCCATGAATGCCGTGGCCAATGGTAGCGGGGATTTGTCTCATCAGTTGCCGGTTCAGTCCAACGATGAAATCGGCCAGATTGCCGATGCGTTTAACCGCTTTATTGCCAGCTTGCGTGCCATGTTTATTGAAGTGCGCCAGCAAAGCCAGTCTGTGGGCGAAGCGGCTGCCAAGTTGCACGAGTCTGCCCAGATGGTACGCTCGGCATCCAACCATCAGGCAGAGGCAGCCACCGCTACTGCGGCCAGCGTAGAAGAAGTGACCGTCAGTATCCAGTACATTGCTGACACCTTGCGGGACTTTGAATCAACGGCTTCTGCTACAGGCAAGGCCACGTCCTCTGGTGAATCACTGGTACGGGATGTGGCGCAAGGTATTGGCCAGATCAATACCAGTATCAATTCGCTGGCCGAAACCATGGATAAGCTGGGTACCCAGTCCCAGCAAGTGGATACCATTGTGCAGGTGATCAAGGACATTGCGGAGCAAACCAACCTGCTGGCCTTGAACGCAGCCATTGAAGCCGCGCGTGCGGGCGAGATGGGGCGCGGGTTTGCCGTGGTGGCCGATGAAGTGCGCAAACTGGCGGCACGTACTGCACAAGCGACCATCGAGATCGGGACCATCGTGTCCGGTATCCGTACCGAGATTGATGCTGCAAGCACCAGCATGGGCAGTACCCGCCAGCAGGTTGATCAGGGCGTAGCCTTGTCTGGCAAGGCGGCCGATGCGATTAGCCAGGTACATGGGGAAACCGGCCGTCTGGTATCGGGTGTGTCTGATGTGGCCAATGCCACTAAAGAGCAAGCCGCTGCCACCACGGATATTGCCCAGAATATCGAGAAAATCAGCAGCATGGTGCAAGACAATAGCGCCACCATCGATGAAGTGGCTGAAGCCGTGGCCCAGCTGGAGCAGTTGTCCAGCTCCCTGCAGGCTATTATGGGACGCTTCAAACTGTAACAATGATCGTGGTGTTGTCCAAAACCCATGCAGCCATCACGGTGTATGGGTTTTTTATTGGGCGTAATGCTTGCGGTATTGGGAGACAGGTGAACTGGAGATCATTTGCCTGCTGGCAAGTAATAGGTAAACCACCACTTGTCAGCACCTTTCTACCCATAACCAGCCTGTCAGAATGTACCAATGCAACGGGGGGGGGGTGAGCGACTGCTTTGGGTTGATGACCTAGTCTGCCGCCCACTTGCCTAGTCGGCGGGAACTGGCGTTGTTAAACATCTCCACCCCACAAAAGCAAACAGGCCCGTTTCCGGGCCTGTTGCATGATGAACTCACGAATGGGCTTAATGTGCCGCAGTCTTGGGGGCGGCCATCGCCTGCAATGCCTGTTTGTAAAACGCGCGCAGGGCCTTGAGATTGGCATTCTGGACGCTGTCATCCAGTAACGGATCAAAATAGTCGACCCGCTTGGACGGGTACACTTTCAAGCCGGCCAGCAACCACTTCTTCGCTTCGTCCATCTTGCCAAGCTGTGCCATCAGCAGCGCCCGGTGGTACACCACGGACGCATACGGGCGCCAGTGCAGCAGCCGGGTATTGCGGGCCAGCTTGTAACCCAGGTTGACCGGTTCCACGTTTTCCAGATAGCTCACCATCTGGTCGGCTTCAATGGCCACAAACGGGTTGCGGGCCGCTTGCTCACCAATGGCCATGGCTTTTTTCGGCTGGTCATCAGACAGTGCATAGCCTTCTTCGACCTGGCTGGCGCCAATGTACGTGGTGTAAACCGCCCAGCCGGTTCCGCCCAGACACGCCAGAAACAGCAGGCTGATCATGGCGGTATTGACCCGGATATAGGCAATGGCTTCATCCGTCATGGCCAGCATGATGGTAAACGAGATCAGGAAGTACCAGTACCACAACGGATATTCCAGATTGGAGTGGATAAACAGCACCAGAATGCCGCTCCAGCAGAACAGTGTCGCGGCATTCTTCTCGGTGGCACGTTGCTGCCATAACCAGATCAGGAACAGGGTGCAGGTCAGGGCCAGGCCCACGCTGCCGGTTTCTGCCGCCAGCTGGGTAAACAGATTGTGAGAATGGTCGTAGACTTGCTCGCGCTGGACTTCATTAAAAGGCGGGCGCTGCTGCAACTGAAAGCTCTCATAGGCATAACGGCCAACACCAGCCCCACCCACAGGGTGTGCTTCCCATACCAGAACACTCTTGCGCCATTCATCGGTGCGCAGACGTTTACTGCCTGTCATGCCGGCAGCCTCAATCCGGTTGAGGGTGCTGCGGTTACTGATGCCGGTCAGCTTGGAAGCCACTTCCGGCAAGGAAACCTGTGCTGCCAGCCCCAGCAGCATGGCCAGCAACACGGTGCCCGCCATGCGTTTGGTTTCTTGCAGCCGGAACATGAACCAGCCGGCCAGTGACAGCAGTGAGAGCGCCAGCATGCTGATCAGCATGGTTCTGGAGCCGGTAAAAGGTAGTGGTGCACAGTACAGAATATGGGCCGCGAACAAGGTGATGTATCGCACCCAGCGGAAGGGGATGTGGCACAGCAGGTAAATGGCCGCCAGCCAGCCCAATAGCACCAGGCTGGCATACAGGTTGGCCTGGCCGATAAAACCGTTGATTTGCTGGCGGTAGAAATCGCTCTGGTGCAGGTGATCAATATACTCTTGCCAGCCGCTCACGGCAGCAGCGCCTCCGCCAATGGCAAGGGCAATGGCCAGCAGGGATACCACGGATTTTCGGCCTGCCCAGTTGGCCATCTGCTGCAAGGCAAACACCAGCGTCATCAACCCGAGAAAGGTAAAGGTGGCTTGCCACAGGGACATATAGCCGGGGTCGAGCTGCCAGAGTGAATACCCGAGTAGCAGGGTCGCTATGGTCGTAAATAAAAGCGTAGGTGTAAGAGCGAGTTTCATTGCCAAACCAGAAATAGCCAAGTTGCGCGGAGTGTAGCATATACCGCCCTGACGCTCTATTGAACATCAGCAGCTTTCCTTATTTGGTATGGTATTCATGGCAAATAGGGGTTGTAATAGATCCGTCAGCTGCAGGTCATTAAAAATATCGGGTACCCCCTGATTCTGATCACTTGGCAAGCGACCAGCATTCAAATCTTTAACAATGATAAATAAGCATTTAATTTGTGAATATGCTTTTGGCGTATTTGAAAGTTAATGGATTTATCAAAATAATTCTTATGGAGAATTTCAATAAGGTCTGAATGTTGTGGGCTTGTTTCTACCCCCTTTGAGTTCTGATGCGGCGGCAATTTGAAAGGTAGATGTTTGACTACGGGTTCATGCGTGTACGCCATGACACGGAACAGCTGTTATTCTCAGCGTTTAAGGTTGAGATGGTATTGCTGAAAGTTTCATAACAAAGCATATGACATTTGATATGTCATGGTTAGTAATACCAATCCATTAACACCCGTGAGTTTGATATTTAAGGAATGCGAACGGTTATTTGTATATTCACTGTCTAACTGACCAATTCGAGTTGCAATATCTTGCTAACCGTCTACAGTAAAAGGTGTTTTGAATATCCATGCTGTAATAAAGGTTTTGCCCGCACCCATGAACGAATTGCTCTCCATTTTGCCCACCATGACGTTGTCGCTGCTGGCCATTTTCATCTTGCTAGCCGTGCAGCATCAATTGCTGGGACGGGTGTCCAGAAAGAACTGGTCGCGGATCACCCGGCTGTTTTACGCTCTTATCGCGCTGATTGCTGTTTTTATCGATACACACCTGTCCGGTGATGCCCGGTTTGATCTAGGTTCATCGGTGATTGCCATCGTGACCGGTTTTGCCGGACCCTGGATAGGCTTCTGGGTCTTGGTTATCCAATTGTCTTATCTTGGCCTGAGCGGGGTGTTCACCTTTGCATCTGCCATGACGGAAATCACCAGCTATCTGTTGAGTTTGCTGGTGGTCAGCTATTTGTTCCCCGGACCACGTATCAACCGGCCGGGTCTGCGCGAGCTGATCCTGCTGGGGGCTGCGGCAGGCTTGTCTGAGGCGGTGTCGTTTTACCTGCAATTGTCCCGCGTACCCTCGATGGAGGGTCTGAAGTACAAAGCCTTTGTCCTGTTTGCCGTCCAGTTTTCCAGTACCTGCTTTATCGGCTGGCTACTGAAACTGCAGTATCGCTACTTCATGATGGATGAAAAAAGCCGCTATTCGCTGGAAGTGGTGGCCCAGCGCCTTGGCATTGTGACGCTCTATGCAGACGGTTTGATGCGCTACACCCTGAAAGGACAGATACTGGACGCCAACCCAGCCTATCTGCAGCGTTCTGGTTACCAGCTGCAGGCGCTGCAGCAGATGTCTGTCTATGAGCTGGATACGCATTTCACGGCCGATGAGATTACTGTGGCGCTCGCGTCTATCAAAACACAGGGTAAAACCCGGTTCGAAACCACACATCGGGCTAAAAATGGTGAAGAGTGGCCGGTGGAGATTACCGCTGCGTATGCCCCTGATGACGGGGGGTGTATCTATGCGTTTTTGCGCGACATTACCGAGCGCAAGCGCGCCCAGCAGGAACTGGAAGAAAAAAACCTGGCGCTGAGGTCTTCGCTGGAGCAGGCGGTTGGCGCACTGTCTACTGCCATGGTGCACCGGGATATCCTGACCGCCGGGCATGAAAAGCGGGTGAGTGATTTGTCGGTGGCCATCGGTAAAGTGCTCGGGATGAATGATCACCAGCTGGAAGGCCTGAGTCTGGCCGCCATGGTGCATGACATCGGACAAATCCAGACCCCGGCCGAAATCCTGACCCGCCCAAGACGCTTGTTTCCCGAGGAAATGGCGCTCATCCGGCTGCATGCAGAGGCCGGATTTAACATTCTGAAGGATATCCAGTTCCCATGGCCGATTGCTGAAATGGTTTATCAGCATCATGAATGCATGGATGGTTCGGGGTATCCCCGTGGTCTTGCCGGAGACCAGATTCTGCTGGAGGCGCGCATTTTGCGGGTGGCAGACTGTGTCGAGGCGGTACTGTCTCACCGGCCTTTCCGCCGAGCCTACGATGTACCCTATGCAATGGAGATGCTAAGAGACGGTGCGGGTAAAGTATTCGATGCGGATATCGCCAATATCTGCATTACCCTGTTTGAAGAAAAGGGGTATCAACTGGTCGAGTTTAAAGCGAAGGAATTAACGTGAGCCAGTCAGACATCCAGTTTCCAGAAATGGACGCACATCACCGTCGCCTGGTACGCGACATCATGTCTACCAGCCTGGTGACGTTACCGGACACGGCCAGCCTGATTGCCGCCAGCGAAAAGATGGAACACGCCGGTGTCAGCAGTATCCTGATTCGCGGTGCGGCAGGTATGGACGGCATCCTGACCGAAAAAGACATCACCCGCATGCTGAGTCTCGGCATGCCGGGCGATACACTGGTCGCAGAGGTGATGGTCAAACAGATTATTTCGGTGTCGGAAAACACCGAAGTCCATGATGCATACCACAAGATGATGGTGCACGGCATTCGCCATCTGGTGGTGGAGGACGAGCAAGGTCATATCCAGGGAGTGATTTCGGAAGCAGATTTCCGCAAGAAACTCGGGGTAGAGCGCTTTGTCGGGCGTTTGACCGTGTCTCAATCCATGAGTACCCATTTCCTCATGCTGCCCGATACAAGCAGTATTCAGGAGGCGGCCAAGACCATGCTGAGCCAGCGCATGACGACCGTGCTGATCATGCAGGGGGCACGTCTGGCCGGCATTGTTACCGAACGCGACATGGTGCACGCATTCCGCCAGGGGCTGGGTAGCGCTCCCGTCACCCAGATCATGAGCCATCCGGTACATACGATTTCCGGAAGCAGCTCGTTGCTGGATGCGGCAAACCGCATGCAGGCAGACGGGATTCGCCGTCTGGTGGTGCTGGATGATTTCTCGGGCGCGGTGACTGGTCTGCTCGATGAGCATGACCTGGTCAAGCAGCTGGAAGACGATTACATCCAGATGCTGCAGCAACTGGTCATGAAGCAGGCGCGGACGCTGAATGAAGACAAGTTCCGCAAGCTGGTGAACCAGCTGCCCCAGCGCATCATCGTCAAGGATACCGAGCTAAACTATGTTTCTTGCAATGAGCGCTATGCCGAGGATCTCGGCGTTTCCGTAGATGGCGTGGCCGGCAAAAATGATTTTGATTTCTTTCCGGCAGACCTGGCAGAAAAGTATCGTGCGGATGACCGCCTCGTCATGGCGAGACGTGCAGAGCATTCATTCGAAGAACGCTACATTCTCAATGGCGAATTACGCTGGCTGCATACGCTAAAAGCGCCGGTCTTTGATGCCGAAGGGCAGGTTACCGGCGTACTGGTGACTTTTACCGATATTACCGAGAGCAAGCTCGCATCCGAAGCCTTGCGACGGCGCTCCTGGGTGTTGCAGGCGCTACGCCACTGCGATCATGCACTGGTGCATGCAGACTCCGAGACGGAAATGCTGCAGCAGGTGTGTGACGCCATCACGTCTGAAAACATGTACCCCCTGGCGTGGGTTGCCAAGGCCGGGCCAGCCCCCGAATGCAAGGTAGAGGTGTTGGCCGCTGCGGGCAGGGCGATGGGCTATCTGCAAGGGCTTGAAGTCTACTGGTCGGATATTCCGCTGGGTAATGGTCCGACAGGACGATCCATCCGGCTTGGGAAAACCATCGTCAATAATCAGGCCGCCAGTGCCGAGAATTTCCTGCCCTGGCTAAAACAGGCGCAACGCTATGCCATTGCCTCCTCCATCTCGCTCCCGCTACGCACGCATGGCCAGGTGACGGGTGCGCTGGTCGTCTATGCCGAAGAGGCCGATGCATTTGGCAAAGATGAAATACTGCTGCTGGAAGAGTTTGCCGCCAATCTGGCCTACGGGGTGGAGTCCCGGCGTACTCGGCAGGCTTATCAGGCCGCCTTGCTGCAAAAGGCAGAGCAGTCACGCAAGCTGGAAAAGGCCCTGGAAGACGCTTTGGCGGTAGTAGCTGCCGTGCTGGAACAGCGAGACCCCTACACGGCTGGGCATCAGAATCATGTGGCTGCGCTGGCACAGCAAATCGGCAAGGAATTAAAGCTGGATGAAGACCGTCTGCGGGGGCTGTATCTGGCTGGTCTGGTTCATGATCTCGGCAAAATCCAGGTGCCGGCCGAAATCCTGAACAAGCCGGGCAGGCTAAACCGCGAGGAGTACGCGCTGGTCAAACTGCATCCGGAAGTCGGTTATCACCTGCTCAAGAAAATTGATTTCCCATGGCCGATTGCCGATGTCATTCGCCAACATCACGAATATCTGGACGGCTCCGGCTACCCGAAAGGCATTTCCGGGGATGCGATCTTGCCGGAGGCCAGGATTATCACCGTCGCCGACATTGTGGAATCCATGTCGTCAGACCGGCCCTACCGGGCATCGTTGGGTTTGCAGGCTGCCATGACAGAAATCCAGCGGTTATCAGATCAGCACAAACTGGATAGTGATGTGGTGGCTGCATGTATCCGGGTGCTGCAACGTGGTGAATATGTGCCACAGATACTGACACTGGATTAAGCGATCCAAGAAGCACTATACTTTTACGCAGAAAAAAGGCCTGCGCACAGGCAGGCCTTTCAGAACAAGCTTAGCAGAAACCGGATTACAGTTTGTCTGCGTTACCTGCCAGGTAGGCAGCAACGCCGTCCGGGCTGGCTTGCATGCCTTTGTCACCTTTGTTCCAGCCAGCTGGGCACACTTCGCCGTGCTCGTCGGTGAACTGGATGGCGTCAACCAGACGCAGCAGTTCGTCGATGTTACGGCCGATGGGCAGGTCGTTCACGATAGATACGCGTACTTTACCGGTGTTGTCGATCAGGAACGCGCCACGGAAAGCCACGCCATCATCGGTTTCAACGCCGTAAGCCTGGGCAATGGCGTGGTTGATGTCAGCAGCCATGGTGTATTTGACTGCGCCGATACCGCCATTGTTGATTGGGGTGTTACGCCATGCGTTGTGGGTGAAGTGTGAGTCGATAGAAACAGCAACGACTTCAACGCCTTTGGACTTGAATGCATCCATGCGGTGATCCAGCGCGATCAGCTCAGACGGACATACGAAAGTGAAGTCCAGCGGGTAGAAGAACACCAGGCTGTATTTGCCTGCAGTGGCTTTAGAGAAGCTGAAGTTTTCTACGATTTCGCCAGAACCCAATACGGCTGGTACGGTAAAGTCCGGTGCTTGCTTGCCAACTAAAGTTGCCATAAGTCATTCTCCAAGTTTCAAGGTAAACCGCCTGGCACTCACGGTGCAGGCAGCAAAAAAGGGGATTGCAACACGCGCATGTCATCCGCCAGTGAAAGCCGTCATGCCGCGTAAACATCATGATCTGCAGGTCTTATGACAGGATGATGGTGCTGCAGCTATTTCGTTAGTATAGCGGGCTTTTCATTAAAAAAAAGCAGATGATATTAAATAATCGATTGATTTTTTCTATTGCCATGATAGAGAAAAACATCAGGCAAACCGGGCGCTTGCCTGATGTTTCACACGGCAGATGACGTCTATTGTTCCAGACGCCGTTGGTGCTGTTGCTGGCTCAGGAAGCGGGATAACTCACTCAAGGCGCGCTGGTAGACATCGCGCTTGAACTCGATAACCGTTTCCAGGGGGTCCCAATAACTGCTCCAGCGCCAGGCATCAAATTCAGGATGCGTACTGGCACGCAGGCAGACATCGCAATCACGCCCGGTCAGGCGCAATAAAAACCAGATTTGTTTCTGACCCCGATAACTCCCTCGCCATTCACGACGCACCCAGCTGGTGGGTACATCGTATCTAAGCCAGTCACGTGTTCGTCCCAGAATCTGGACATGACTGGGTTTTAAGCCCACTTCCTCTTCCAGCTCGCGGAACATCGCTTGCTCTGGCGTTTCGCCATGCTTGATGCCCCCTTGTGGAAACTGCCAGGAATGTTCCCGGATGCGTTTGCCCCAAAAGACCTGGTTTTTGTGATTACACAGAATGATACCGACATTGGGGCGATAACCGTCGCGATCGAGCATAGTTATCACCTTGATAAAACTGTTGAACTGATGTGATTTTTTCACATTTGGTCGACTTTTACCAGTTTATTAGCAACAAATGTGCCTGCCACGGTGCTGTGCACAACAACACCATGGCAGAAAGCGGGCTAAATCAACAGTTGGGTCGGTGATTGCGGGTTTTCTTCGATCATGCGTTCCAGCAGTTCCGGAAACGGCAGGCCGACATGTTCTTCCAGCGTTTCGGCCAGTTCTCGCAAGGAAGCCTTGCCCGGATTGTGCTGGTCCTGTTTGAAGGCCAGAATGATGGTGTTGCCGTGGCGGTAGTCCGGCAGGACCAGCAGGCGCTGTTCGAAAATGGCACCGATGCGTTCTACCAGCATCTGGAACTGTGGCGAACTGCGCCAGAGGTTGACCATCAGGATGCCGTTGGCGGTCAGTGCCTCGCGGGCATTGCGGTAGAACTCGTCACTGCACAAGTTGTCTGCCAGTTTGTGGCTGCCAAAGCCGTCCACCATGATGATGTCGGCGTGATCCTTTTGATTGGCAATATAGGCACCACCACACCCGATGTGAATCGGCAGGCGAGTCGGGTCGTCGGGTAGCATGAACACGCTGCGGGCTACCGCGGCGACTTCCGGGTGCAGTTCGACGTTCTCGATGATGGTATCGGGCAAGTGCCGGTACATGAACTTGGGCAGCGAGGCGCCGCCCAGTCCCAGTACGACCACCCGCTCTGGCCGGTCGTTAAACAGCATGAAGGCCATCATGCAGCGCGTGTACGGCAGTACCAGTTCGGTCGGGTCGGCAATCTTCATGGCGGATTGCACGGTTTCCGAGCCCAGGTGCAGGTAGCGGATACCACCTTTTTCGCTGATGTTGATGGCGACCGATTCCTGGCCGCTGCTGTTGCGGCGTGTCTTGAAGAGTGCCATGTCAGGGGGCCTTTGGCCAGTCCTGGCGTGAGGTGCGGATTTCGGCACCCACGGCTTCTACATCCGGGTAGGCTTCCAGCTTGGCGGTAGATACGCAGACTGCGTTGACTTCCGGGCAAGTGAAGCACAGGTCGACAATGCTTTCGGCCAGTGCTTCTTGCAGGTTGAAGTGTCGGCTTTTGACCAGCTCGACGATGCCGTCCCGCAGGTAGTCGTAGTCCAGCGAGTGCTGCACGTCATCTGCCGGCAGGCGGATATCATCCAGCTCGACCTCCAGATTGATGTGGATGGTCTGGCGACGCAGACGCTCGTGCTGGTAAAAACCGATCGAGGCCATCAGGCGTAAATTGCGGAAGAAAAGTTTGCGCACGATTGTTCTTTCAAAGATAAACGCTACGTCCACCATCCACGTTCAGCACGTGGCCAGTGATATATGGGGCATCCAGTAATAAAAAGGTGACCGCTCCAGCCAGGTCATCCGGCGTTCCCGCACGCTGCAGAAAGGTTCGGGAGAGTATTTCGGCCCGGGTGGCATCGTCAAAGCCTGGGTGATGCTCAGGCCACAGGTTAACGCCTGGGGCGACAGCGTTCACGCGGACATCCGGCCCCAATTCACCTGCAAGCGACTTGGTCATGGCGACGATGCCGGCCTTGGCAATCGAGTACACCACGTGTCCGCGCATCGGGCGTTCGGCGTGGATGTCCGCCATGTTGACGATGGCACCTTGCTGCTTTCGCAGGTGTGGCATGGCCGCCTGGCTTAACCAGAGCGGAGATTTCAGGTTGGAACCGATCAGGTCATCCCAGTGGGCATCGGTGATTTCCCCCAGCGGGGTGGCAAAAAAGCTGGAGGCATTGTTGACCAGATAATCCAGTTGCCCAAAATGGGTGACTACATCCGCTACCAGCATGGTCAAGGCGTCCGTATCCAGCAGGTCTGCCTGAAAACAGGCGGCACTGCCAGGCGTCATCAGGTTCAGCTCATCGGTCAGCTGCACGGCATCTTCCCGGGCGTGCCGGTAATGAATGGCCACCCGCAGGCCGCGGCTATGCAAGGCACGGGTAATGCAGGCGCCAACACGCTTGGCTGCGCCGGTAATCAGGACAACAGGGGAGGCATCGACGGTATGGGCAGTCAAGGGAGACCTATCGCTGGCGGGATAATGGACGATATTTTAAACCATGTTGATGGCTTCGGGGGAGTCGGCATGCAGAGCCTTGCTGCTGGCCAATGGGGGCAAGGTGAGCAGATGCCGGCAGACCGGACTGCAATTTAGGGTAAAATCCGGTGTTGTGGGCGGCAGCGGCAGGGAAGTCGTTGACCCGCCAAACGTGTTTTTTGCAAGGACTGAGTGTGGCCGATATTGAACGTCTTTCTACCTGGGTAAAGTACCGGAACGGATTATGCAGTGATTGCATGGCGTCCTGCTGTGCCATGCCGGTGGAGGTAAAACTGCCGGATCTGGTGCGCATGGGTCTGGTGGACGAGTTCGAGCTGGAAGAGCCGATCAAGGGCATCGCCAAACGGCTGGAAAAGCAGCGCATCATCCAGCATTTCAACTTCAAGCATGGCAAATTTACCCTCACCCAACGCACCAATGGCGATTGCCTGTTTCTGGATCAGGAAACCCGCCTGTGTACCATCTATGACAAGCGGCCGAACACCTGTCGTCGGCATCCGGAGGTCGGACCCCGTCCAGGGTATTGCGCCTATACCTCCAAAGCGCATGTCTTGCGGCGGATGAAATAACCGCTGTCCGCGGTGTCAGGGTTTGCTGTAGCCGCCATCCAGCGGCAGGATGTGCCCGGTCAGGTAACGGGCACCAGCCAGGTATTTCACTGCATCGGCAATATCTTCAACATGCAGTGGCCGTTTGAGCGCGACCTGATGCAACAGGCGTTTATGTTGCAAGGGGTCATCAGAGGGCGGCGGCTTCAGGTGGTAGGACGGATAGCGGATGGCATTGACCCGGATGTCGGGGGCAAGTTCTTGTGCCAGTGCCCGTACCGCTTCTTCCAGAGTGGCGTGGGCAATCTGTTTCTGCCAGTTCATCTGCTGGTGCAGCAGAGGCCAGTCCAGTAACCAGATCAGACTACCCTGGGTGACTTCTAGCAGAGGCGCGGCGGCGATGGCGAGATCCGCCAGCGGTTCGAGCTGCTGGGCGATGGTGTCAACATGCCCGCTGCCAAACGGCAAGGTGGCCCGGTGTTGCGGTATCTGCACCACCAGATCCAGCTGGCCCATGCTTTGGCGGATATCCCGCAACAGGGCTGCGGCGGCTGGCGGCGCGTGCAAATCTCCCTGAATGCGCAACAGGCGCTTGCCTTGCCGTTCTGCATGATAGCAAAGGCTGGCGGGTGGTGCTTCCGGGCTGTGCCAGACCAGATCATGGCCCGCGGTCAGCAAGGTATCCGCAATGCAGCCCATGGGTATGCCTGTGCCCGATAAAAGCGCAACCGGGGTGAGATCAGTCATGTGGACAGGCTCCTGTAGAGACAAATAGCCGGATCTGAAGTCTTCCGATGCTTTGATTATGGTGGGTAGGGATGGTGCATGGTTTGATGCATCTCAAGTCCGTTACACGCCGTTTTTCCTGATGGCAGATTCTCATGCGAGAGACATGCAGAATCTTGCACAACTAGCTTATAATGCCGCTATGCAGACCCATGACCCACAACCAACACTGAACTGGCTCGATGTTGCATTCGGCTGGCTTTGTCTATTGGCGGGCGGGGTGCTGTTCTGGCTGGTGATCAGCTTTGCACTGGATGCCAAGCCGGAACAGATCACCATCAAGGCCATACTTGGCTGCTGGCTGGCGGTATGGACCGGGTCGCATGCCCTGAAGGTGGGCAAGCAGCTGGTCAGCGATAGCATTGTCTGGATACGCTGGCGCAGGCTGCATCCGCCTGTGCCGCCTGTTGAACCTGCCGACACGGTAAGCACGGTTGATGCTCAGGCGTAATGTACTTTTGACGGTAGCAGGGTTAACCTTTGCTGACGCAGCCTGTGCCGGATCTGGCCGATGACCCGACTTGCAAACGTCACGGGGCAAAGTGTGCTGGATGTCAGTGGCGAGCTGGGGCCGTTGATCGAAGCGCTGGATCAACCGTATTTTCTTGACCTGATGTTTCAGTGGCTGTGCATTCAGGTACCCCATCAGCAGCTTAATATTTATCGCTACGTGCGTCCTGCACGGGGCCATGCGGTCAGTGAAGTGCAAGCGCTTTACTGGTCGTCACAAGAGCAGCATCTGCATGAGTATCCGCAACTGCAAGCCTTTGTTTCCCGCTACTGGCAAGAAGACCCCGCGCTTTCCGTGATTGAGTCTCTGACAGAGCCATGCCTGTTTGTGTCCGGTACCGACCAGCTCAGCCCCGACTACCTTGCCGATTGTTACCCAGGCGGCCAGTCGGTGGACTGTGACCTGCTGTGCGAGTTTGGCAACGATGTGCTGATGATGGCGCTGTATCGCTGGCAGGGGGCGGCACGTTTTTCACTACAGGAACTCTCGACCCTCAAGCAATTATGGAAGCTGGTGCAACCCCTGTTGGTGCAGCATCTGCGGATTCAGCAGTTGCAGGCGCTGGCCAGCCAGGGGTCGGTTACCTTGCGTTTTCAGCAGAAGCTAGAGCGGTTGCGCGTGCGCTTGTCTCCCCAGGAATACCGCCTGTGCCTGGCCTTGCTGGATGGCCAGCAGTTACCGGCCATTGCAAAGAACATGGGGGTGGCTGTGCCCACAGCCCGCACTTATCAGTTACGTGCGTTTGCCAAGCTGGACATTACGACCCAGCATGACCTTTTCAGATGGGCAACCTGAGCCTGTCAGCCTGTTTGTTGTTCTTCTGTCCTCAAATCTGAGGACATACACATCCCCAAAAGCTTCTTAGACTTTGCAGGTCATTGATTCCGTGTCGTGACAGACACATCTGCAAAGCGAACCCTCATGGACAAGATCTCTGAATTTCTCCAGCAACATGCCATTACCGAAGTGGAGTGTATCGTCCCGGATACCACCGGCATTGCCAGAGGAAAGATCATCCCGCGCAGCAAATTCGAGCATGGCGAAGCGATGCGCATGCCGGTGGCCGTGCTGGAACAAACGGTGACCGGTGACTACCCGGACGAATCCAGCACGGGTCCGACGGATCCCGATATGGTCTGCATTCCTGACCCCGACACCATCCGCCTGATTCCCTGGGCGATTGACCCGACCGCTCAGGTTATCCATGACTGTGTCCACTTTGATGGCTCCCCGGTGGAAATTTCTGCACGCTATGTCTTGCGCCGCGTTTTGCAGCTTTACAAAGAAAAAGGCTGGCAGCCAGTGATTGCGCCTGAGCTGGAGTTTTATCTGGTGGACATGAACAAAGACCCGGATCTGCCACTGCAACCGCCAATTGGCAGAACCGGACGCGCAGAGACCGGACGTCAGGCGTACTCGATTGATGCCGTGAATGAGTTTGATGCCTTGTTCGAAGACATTTACGAATATTGTGAATTGCAGGATCTGGAGATCGATACCCTCATTCATGAAGTCGGGGCGGCGCAGATGGAAATCAATTTTCTGCATGGTGACCCGCTGAATCTGGCCGACCGGGTGTTCCTGTTCAAGCGTACCGTGCGGGAAACCGCGTTGCGGCACAAGATGTACGCCACTTTCATGGCCAAACCGATGGAAAACGAGCCGGGCAGTGCCATGCACATGCATCAGAGCGTGATTGACATCCATACCGGGAAGAACATTTTTACCCGTGACGATGGGTCTGCCAGCGAAAAATTCTTCCAGTTCATTGCCGGGCAGCAAACCTATATTCCGGCTGTCATGCCGATTTTTGCCCCGTTTGTGAATTCCTACCGGCGGTTGTCACGGTTTACCGCCGCACCGATCAATGTGCAATGGGGCTATGACAACCGGACGGTCGGTCTTCGGATTCCGGCATCCAGCCCGGCCGCTCGGCGGGTGGAAAACCGGGTCGCCGGGGTGGATTGCAACCCGTATCTGGCCATGGCCGCTACGCTGGCGTGTGGATATCTGGGCATGACGCAGGCTCTACAGGCCACGGACCCGATTGATACGGATGCCTACAATCTGCCTTATGAGCTGCCCCGCAATCTGGAAGAGGCCATGACCCGTATGCAATTGTGCGAACCGATGGCAGAGATTCTGGGGCGTCAGTTTGTTAATACCTACCTGCAGACCAAAGAACTGGAGTACGAAACCTTCTTCAAGGTCATCAGTTCCTGGGAGCGCCGTCACCTGCTGCTGCACGCATGATTTCCTGTCGTTCACCATCATCCAAAAAAAGAGGAGTAGAGGATGCGTTTCCCCCAACAATATACGGGTTTGCTAAAAGCATGTGCGCTGGCCATGGGCTGTCTGTCGGCTATGGCCAGCATGGCCGCCGAAGAACCGGTACTGAACATTTACAACTGGAATGATTACATCGGCAAGGATACGCTGGCCCGCTTTCAGAAAGAGACCGGCATCAAGGTCAAATACGATGTATATGACAGCAATGAGACACTGCAGGCCAAACTGCTGACCGGCAAAAGTGGTTACGATATTGTGGTGCCATCCTATGAATTTGCCGGCAAGCAGATTCAGCTGGGCGTACACCGCAAGCTCGATAAGTCCAAGCTGAGCAATTACGGTAATCTGGACCCGAGTATTTTGCAAAAACTGACACTGGCAGACCCGGGTAACCAGGTACTGGTGCCTTATATGTGGGGGACGACGGCGCTGGCCCTGAACGAGGACAAGGTCAAAAAGGCACTGGGCGGGGATTTGCCAACGGATATGTGGCGGCTGGTGTTTGACCCGACGTATACCAGTAAGCTAAAAGCCTGTGGCATTTCGTTTCTGGATCTGCCGTCAGACGTATATGCCATGCAAAACCTGTATCTCGGCAAATCTGCCAACGATTTTTCCAAGGCCAGTCTGGAAGCCAACACGCAAGCCTTGATCAAGGTGCGCAAGGATATCCGCATGTTTAATTCGTCCCCGATTGACTTGCTGGCCAATGGCGATGTCTGTGTGGCACTGGCGTTTTCCGGTGACGCCTTGATTGCACGTAACCGCGCAGTAGAAGCCAAAACCGGGCAGAATATCCGCTATGTCATCCCCAGCAAGGGCACGGTCATGTGGGTAGATAATCTGGCCATTCCAAAAGATGCCAAGCACCCGGATAATGCCCACAAGTTCATCAACTTTATCTTGCGCCCGGACGTGGTGGCCAGCATTACCAATGAAATTAACTATGCCAACCCGAATCTCAAGGCAACGGCACTGGTGGATACAAAAATCGCCCGTGATCCGGCGGTGTATATCCCGGCCGGGTTGATGAAAATGCTGGTGCCGGAGAAAATCATTCCAGCGGATGAGCAGCGTAACCTGACTCAAAGCTTTATTAAATTTAAAACGGCTCGTTAAGTCGTTTAGCGTCCATTTTCAGAAGGTGAGCCCCATGTCATTAACCCAGATTGCCCAACAACCACACGTGGATTCTTACTATGCCGCGACGGTGAATGATGCGACCCGTTACCCGAGCCTGACGGAAGACATTGCTTGTGATGTTTGTGTGGTGGGCGGTGGGCTGACCGGGGTCTCCACCGCGCTGAATCTGGCCGAAAAAGGTTATAAGGTGGTATTGCTGGAGGCAGCCCGCATTGGCTGGGCCGCCAGTGGCCGCAATGGTGGGCAGATGATCTATGGCTTTGCCAGTGGCATGGACGAGTTTGCCAAGTACATGCCGGAAGTCGATGTGCAGAAAGTCTGGCAGATGGGCCAGTATTCACTGGATATCATCAAGCGGCGGGTGGCACAGCACCAGATCGACTGTGACCTGAAAACCGGCTACTTCCACGCAGCCAACAAGCCGCGCCACGTGGCAGAACAGAAAGCCTGGCAAGAAGAAGCCGCCACCCGCTTTGGTTATGACCGTTTTGAATACGTCGGCAAAGACGGCTTGGGCCGGTTTATCCAGTCCGAGGCGTATCTGGGCGGCCTGTATGACCCTGACAGCGGGCATTTGCATCCGCTCAACTACAATCTGGGCTTGGCCCGTGCCGCAGCGGCAGCGGGGGCTCGCCTGTTTGAGGATTCGGAAGTGACCTCGCTGGAGATGTCTAATCAGGCAGACGGTCAGCACCTGCTGAAAACGGCGCAAGGCTCGGTCAAGGCGAACTTTGTGGTACTGGCCTGCAATGCCTATATCGGCAAGTTGTCTCCGGCGCTGGCACGCAAGATTATGCCAGTAGGCACCTATGTGATTACCACCGAGCCGATGAATGCGGAGCGTTGCCAGGCCCTGATGCCAGCGCGTGCAGCCATTTGTGATAGCCGCTTTGTGCTGGATTACTTCCGCACTACCGTGGATAACCGCATGTTGTGGGGTGGCAAGGTCAGCTATTCCAAAATGGCGCCACGGGATTTGCCCAATGCCATGCGCGCTGACATGCTCAAGGTGTTTCCGCAGCTGGCAGACCTGAAGGTTGAACATGCCTGGGGCGGCTTTTGCGACATCACCATGAGCCGGGCGCCGCATTTTGGCCGTCTGGCCCCTACGGTATATTTTGCTCAGGGCTTCTCCGGCCACGGTGTCAACGTGACCGGGCTGGCGGGCGAGCTGATGGCCGACGCCATTGCCGGGCAGGCCGAACGCTTTGACCTGTTTGGCAAGCTGAAACATCAGGACTTCCCGGGCGGCGACTTGTTGAGAACACCGGCGCTGGTGCTGGCCATGGCCTGGTTCCGCCTGAAAGATTACCTGTAAGCCGGATGAGGCCTATCCTCATCCAGACACGTTACATTCACAGACAAGAGAGACTCCTATGCAGATTACCCTGATCGACCCGCACCAGATGGCCGTTGAAGGCGAAACCGACTACCCAACTGAGGCACGCCGCTTGGAGGGCAACCCGAAACGCCAGACCTTCAACCACTATACCAATGCCCGTGAAGACGTGTTTGCCGGTGTCTGGACCACAGAGGCGGGTAGCTGGAAGGTTGTGTGCGACCCGGGCGAAGAAGAGCTGTTTACCATCATTGAAGGCCATGCCCGCATGGTGGACGAAGACGGCAAGGTGACGGATATCCATGCCGGGCAGTCTGCCGTGGTGCCCTGCGGCTTCAAGGGCGTGTTTGAAGCGGTGACGCCGGTGCAGAAGTTTTACATGATCATTAACCGGGCGGTTTGAGTATCTTCTGGCTCATCCGGGCAGGATAGCAAGCCTAATCAGCAGTAGCGGCATGGTTGAGTGTTACCATGCTATCCATATAAATGGATGATGGGCATCTCATGAGCCTGCAAGAGTATAGTTACCGGATGAACAAAGTGCTGGATCATATCGACCAGCATCTGGAGGCTTCGCTAGAACTGCCCGACTTAGCTGCGGTAGCGCATTTTTCTGCGTTCCATTTTCACCGGATGTTTGCCGCCTGGATGGGGGAAACCGTTGGGGATTATATTCGTCGGCGTCGCTTGGAAGTAGCGGCCCGGCGTTTGCGGCTGCAGCCACGTACTTCTGTGCTGGAAGTGGCTGTTTCGGTCGGGTTTTCTTCCGGAGAGGCCTTTGCCAGGGCTTTCAAGTCACACTTTCAATGTACGCCCAGTGGTTGGCGGAGAGGTGGTGCAGGGCAGTGGGCTGCTGCGTTGCCGTCTCCGTTTCATGCATTGCAACTGGCAATGCGCAATCCTGATCAGTTACAGCGCAATCCCCATCAGTTTGCTGTCTTGCCCATGCCGCATACTGCAAGCGTAATCATGAACAAGGAATGTGTGATGGACGTTAAACTGGTAACCCTACCCCCCACCCGCGTAGCCACCCTGCGCAAGATTGGCCCATACGGGCAGGCGATCAACGATTTCTGGCGCGAGACATTTGTGCCCTGGCTGCAAGCGCATGACCTGCTGGATAGTCCCAAATACGGGATCGGCTATGACGACCCGAGCGTGACGCCTGCAGAGAAGTGCCGTTACGATGCGGCGGTGGTCATTGCGGATGATATGGCGGTAAGTGCCCCTGCCACGGTCCAGATATTGCCCGGTGGCCGCTATGCGGTGCGGCGCTTTGAAGGAAAGATTCCGGATATTTTCATCGCCTGGAAGGAAATCATGGGCATTTGGCTGCCGCAAAGCGGCCTGACTCTGGATGACCGGCCCTGTTTTGAGTATTTCGATGCCTCATCCCGCCATGATCCGGAGACGGGTATCTTTAGTTGCGATATTTGCATCCCCGTGCGGCCCTTGTAGGCACCGCCGGTCTATTGCATGCATGAGTGGCGGGCGACTCAGGCCGGATAACGGGCGCGCAGTTCGTCTGCCACGGTATTGATCAGCTGGTTGGCAATGCTGTACTTGAACGGCTGGGTCGGCAGGGCGTCGATATCAAACCAGCCTGCGTCTTCAATCTCGATACCGTCCGGTGCCAGTTCACCGCTTTCGTAATCGGCCTCAAAGGCCAGCATCAGCGAATGCGGGAACGGCCAGCACTGGCTGCTGACGTAGCGCAGATTGGTGATCTTCACGCCGACTTCTTCCATGGCTTCGCGATGAATGGTCTGTTCGACGGCCTCGCCCGGCTCCACAAAGCCGGCAAGGGCGCTGTAAACTCCCGGCGGAAAGTGTGGCCCGCGGGCAAGCAGTAGCTCCCGTCCACGGGTAATCAGTACCATCATGGCCGGGCTGATGCGCGGGTAGGCCAGTTGCCCGCAAGACGGACATTCCCGGGCGCGCTCACCCGGCTTGATATGCGTTGGCGTGCCGCAACGGCCGCAAAAACGGTGGTTGCGATCCCATTCCAGTATCTGTAGCGCGCGTGCCGCCACCCACACCAGAGGTTCTTCCAGATGCAGAAAGGCCGCCCGCAGCCCCAGCCATTGCCCCTGATGCGGTTCCTTGGCGGGGATGTCTACTGCAAAGCAGTGACGCCCGTCCAGATCGCCAATGTAATGGTGGGTATAGTCATTCAGTAACAGCTGCTCGGGCAAGCGCATTGCTTCGCCTTCATGCACAAACAGCTCGTTCTGATGAAAGGCAAACAGCAAAGGGCTCCCCTTGCTTTCCATGTTGGCAGTCAGCGACGGTTCAAAGCGCGGCGGCAGCATGTCAGTCCAGTTCTATATATTCAACAGCAATAATGTCCAGTTCCTGCGGCCCTTCCGGGGTTTGCAGGATCACGGTGTCGCCTTCACGCGCTTTGGTCAGCGTGCGGGCAATGGGGGAAATCCAGCTCACATAGCCTTTGGTCGGGTCCAGTTCATCCAGACCGACGATGCTGATGGTTTCTTCATCGCCGCCATCGCGCATGAAGGTGACCGTGGCCCCAAAAAAGACCTGGTCCGTGTCTTTGCGCGTGGTATCGACGACTTCGGCATTTTCCAGCCGCTTGGTCAGAAAACGGATACGCCGGTCGATTTCCCGCAGCCGGCGTTTGCCGTAAATGTAATCTCCGTTCTCAGAACGGTCGCCGTTGCCGGCGGCCCAGCTGACGATATTCACCAGTTCAGGGCGTTCGACAGACACCAGATGGCGGAGTTCATCCAGCATGCGGCGATGCCCTTTGGGCGTCATGTAGTTTTTGCTGCCCGGTGGAATGGGCGGCACGCCAGCGGGCAGGTCGTCATCGTCCTGATCGGTTTCTTTGGTAAATGCTTTGCTCATGTGAATCTTTGACTTAAAAACAGGACAAACAAACCATCCGGAAAAATTTTAAAATTTTTTGCAACAGGCTGTAAGAATCTTAAAACTCGCCCGACTATTTGCTCAGTTAGCGCAGACATACTAATCTGGCGGTTAACGGATAGTCTAAACCAGAATCGTATCACCAAACTTAATCAGGAGTATGGAACATGGATAAGAAACAAGCTTTGATGCTGGGCGCCGTGAGTACCTTGCTGTCGCTGGGTCTGTCTGTCGGGACGGCACACGCAGACGACATGAAAGAAAAATGTTTTGGTGTGGCCAAGGCGGGCAAGAACGACTGCGCAAGTGTGAACGGCAGCCACAGCTGTGCCGGGCAAGCCACCAAAGACAATGATGCCGGCGACTGGAAATACGTGGCCAAAGGTACCTGCCAGAAAATGGGCGGTATGGTGAAGTAAGGCATCTTGCCTGCTGGCCACGCTGGGCTGCAAACCGTCCGTGGCCGCGGGTGTGATGAAGTGGTGCAAGACGGGACAAGGGGCATGCAAGGCCCCGCCCCGTATGGAAATGACCCGATAATGACTCAGGAGACACAACAAAATGCAAACCAAACAAAAAATGATGCTGGGTGCCTTGACCGGTTTGATGATGCTCGGCGCATCCGGCAGTGTGTTTGCCGACGGCGACATGGAAAAATGTCTTGGCGTGGCCAAGGCTGGCCAGAACGATTGCGCCAGCATCACCGGCAGCCATAGCTGTGCCGGTCAGGCCACCATGGATAACGACGCGGGCGACTGGAAAAACGTCCCCATGGGCACCTGCGTGAACATGGGCGGGAAAGTCGCTGAATAGGCAGTTCGCTATCGGGCGATGAAGCAGGTGGTAGCTGGGCCGGAAAGCCGGGACGGCGCCACCTGTTGCTTTAAGTGACGAAGGTGACAAGTAGCACGGGATATCTGGCGTAGTCACGGAGATACCCTGTGTTTGTCGGATGTTGGTTTTCTTGAATGGATGCTCGCGTGAACCCTGCTTTTTCTGATCTCCCGTGCGCCGCCGGTATCGGCCTGCGTAGCCCGCACGTCAAGGAAGTGTGGCAAACCCGTCCGGATGTGGCCTGGTGGGAGGTGCACAGCGAGAACTATTTTGAGGGCGGCACCAACCTCGCGGTGCTAACGGGCTTACGGCAGGATTACCCGATCAGCCTGCACGGGGTCGGCATGGGGCTGGGGAGCCTGACACCGCTGGACCAGACCCATTTGCGGCAATTGACGCAGCTGGTGCGGCAGATTGAACCCGCCGTTGTGTCCGAGCACTTGTGCTGGAACCGTACCGCAGAAGGCTATTTGCCGGATTTGCTGCCGGTGCCGTATACGCAAGAGGCCTTGGCCCTGTTGTGCGAGCGGGTAGACCAGGTCCAGACCGCTCTCGGGCGGCCCATCCTGATCGAGAACGTCTCGGCCTACGTCCGCTTTGCCTGGCATACCATGGATGAAGCCGGCATGCTGGCAGAGCTTAGCCGGCGTACCGGTTGCGGCATTTTGCTGGACATCAACAATGTGTACGTGAATGCCGTCAATCTGGGTATTTCCCCCGGCGACTTTCTGGCCGCCTTGCCGGCGCCGGCTATTGGGGAAATCCATATTGCCGGACACAGCCAGGCGGACGGATTTTTGCTGGATACCCACGATGCCCCGGTGATTGAGCCGGTCTGGCAGCTGCTGGCAGAGGCCTATCAGCGGTTCGGGCCCGTGCCGACCCTGCTGGAGCGGGATGGTAATATTCCGGCCCTGGCTGAGCTACGACAGGAAGCAGACCGGGTTGAGGCCGCCTTGCAGCAGGCCTGGTTGCAACAAACCCGCGCACAGGAGGCCGGTCATGAAGACGCTCGCTAAACAGCTGGATGGCTTCTATCGGGTTGCCCGGGGCGGAGAGGTGCCAGAGGGCTTGCTGGATGTGACCAGTCAGGCTCGGGTCGGCGCGTACCAGCGCAACCATCTGCTGAACCGTGTGGAGGCGCTGAAAGCCAGTTACCCTATTTTGCTGCAACTGGTGGGTGAGCCTTTCTTTGAAGCCATGGCCGCTGCCTATGTAAAGGCCACACCTGCGGTGTCCGCCAACCTGCATGACGATGGTGCGGATTTTGATCGTTGGGTCGGGCAGTTTCCGCCTGCGGCCCATTTGCCTTATCTGCCGGACGTGGCCCGGCTGGAATGGGCATTACACCGGGCTTACTATGCGCCGGATGTGTCGCTGTTCGATCCGGCTCGTTTGGCAGAGGTACCGCCTGACGCGGTCGGCCAGCTCTGCTTTCGCTTTACCCCTGCCACTCGCCTGTTGACGTCTGCGTGGCCGTTGTTTGACATCTGGGCATACCACCAGCCAGGGCAAACCGAGTCGCCACCGGTCAACCTGGCACAAGGAGGTGGTGCGGTGCTGGTCTGTCGGACCTCGGACGGCTGTATGCCGCAGGTACTGACTGCCAGTGACGCCAGCGCCATAGAAGCCATGCTGGCAGGTGCGACTTTTGCCGAGGCGGTCGATGCTGCCGTTGCGCTGGATGATGCCTTTACGCCCGGGCCGCTGCTGGCCCGATTGCTGTCATGGCAAGCCCTGCATGACATTCGCCTTGCCGAAGGAGTTCACTCATGAAAAGACATTTACTGGCGCTGGATCAGCTGATCAGCCGTGTTGGGGTGGTATTGCTGCCGTTGGTGCTGTTACTGATGCGTCTGGAAATCGGGCGGGCATTTTTCTTGTCCGGACTGACCAAGATTCAGGACTGGTCGACCACCATTGCCCTGTTTACCGATGAATACCATGTACCGTTGCTACCGCCAGCGGTGGCTGCGCCATTGGCCACTGCGGGCGAGCTGCTGTTGCCGGTGTTGCTGGTCACGGGGCTGATGAGTCGTTTTGCCGCCAGTGGCCTGTTTGTCTTGAACCTGATGGCGGTCATTTCTTACTGGCACGGCTTAACCGGGCCACAGGGGCAATGGACAAGCGGGCTCTTTGATCACTGGCAATGGGGGTTGATGCTGCTGGTGCTGGTATCTAGCGGCGCAGGCAAGCTGTCAGTCGACCATTGCTGGCTGAACCGTGGTTCGCGTTGATCAAAAAACAGGCAATACAGTATAAATGCTTTATTTACAACGGGTTGCTGTGGTTATCCACAGCCTTTCCCCATGCTTGTTAAGCCCTAATGTGAACTATCTTGCCTTATGCCTGTATCGGGCATGAGGACCTGACGGGATGGCCTTGCAGACTAATTTCTGCCTAAAAAATAAGCGTGCTAAAAAAGCCCTTGTGGATCATGTGCTTGGGTGTCTTATCCACAGCTTATCCATAGACCCATCCAGCTTCTGTGTGCATGCCAATACAGGGATGCCTGTTTTTTAATCTCTGTGTAATATGTGTTTAAAATCAGTTGATTAGCCTGTTTGTCCACAGGCTGTCCACGTGGATGTCCAGTATCCATGTGGACAGTGCCACGAACTATCCACATGCCCTTGACGCAGGTGCAGGCGCACTACTATTCATTCCATGTTGCAGTCTGCATAATGCCTTAAGGTTGACTTAAGAAAAGCGGCGTATTCTGCCACCATGCACACAAAAGGTGATTGGGTGCATGGCGCTGTAATGCCGGTTTGAGTGCCCATGCTGACATGTTCTCCCGCATGTTGGTGTGGGTCTCCCGCAAAAAAGCAAGAACGTGAACGGTCTGATACAGGATGGAGTAACACCCTGATCAGACTGGCAAGACAAGGCAGCATTGCATCAGGCAATCAACTGCCACACAAAAACCGTTAATGAACATTGAGAAAAGGAAGTCATGATGAAAATGCCGGAAAAAGTGCTGGTGTGGGATATTCCGACCAGGGTATTTCACTGGTTGCTGGCGGCCAGTTTCCTGACCGCTTACATTACTTCTGAGGGTGAGGCCAACCGCCATATCCACATCCTGGCCGGTTATACCGTTGCGGCGCTGGTGGTATTCCGTGTCATCTGGGGGCTGATTGGTACCAAGTATGCCCGCTTTACCCAGTTTATCCGTTCTCCTGCGGCAGCCATCCGCTACTTCAAGGCCATCAAGGCAGGCAACCCGGAGCATCATGTTGGCCATAATCCGGCCGGTGCCCTGGCGATTATTGCCTTGTTGCTGCTGGGCATTGCTACTCCGCTGACCGGCTGGCTGACCTACTCCGATACGCAAGACGTGGGCGAGTTTCATCAACTGCTGGGCAATGTATTCCTGGGGCTGGTGATTGTGCATGTGGCAGCGGTGGTGGTGAGCAGCATTCTGCATAAAGAGAACCTGGCCAAAGCCATGGTAACCGGCAAGAAAATGGCCAATGCCGGTGAAGGCATCAAGACCAGTCGCGTGTTGGTGGGTTTGTTACTGGCCGCGTTTGTGGGTAGTTTCCTGGTGGCCGGTTACGGCGGTGCCAAGAGCATGCTGGGCAAGATGCCTGCGTTTGCACCCTTGTTCCAGGATAACCGTCTGGAAGCGGGGGATGATTCTGGCGATAGCAGCGATGATGCCGTGGCGACGAGCAAGGTGCCAGCCAAGCCTGCTGAAAATGTACTGAAGCAACAACCTGCGGCAAATGCTGCGGCCAAAAGTGATGATAAAGACAAAGATGATGATTGATTCTGTTACGGTGTGATTGACGTCCAGGTAAGCAGAAAAAAACCGCCGGCAGGAAATACCTGCCGGCGGTTTTTCTTTTTGACGCAGGGCCTTGTCAATGCCAACCCTGTCGCTGTCTGGGTGCTACAACGGTTAACGGGCCGGTTTACTGAATGTCTTCAGGTTTTACTACCAGCCAGTTCTTGTCTGCGGTGACGGGTTGACCCAGTGCCGCCTGTTGCTTGGCTGCGTCTTCCCACCATTTCTGGATGACTGGCATGTACTTGGCTTTGCGGTTCACCCACACACGGACGCCACCTTTGTCGATGTCGGTGCCATTCAGTAGCATGTAGCCGTCTGAAATCGGGGTGTCGCCAGCCACCAGCACCGGTTTTTTCCACTGATCGATCCAGCCCAGAATGGTGCCCATCTTGCCTTCGTACCAGGTCATTGGGTTCATCAGGTAAGGCGTAAGTTCCAGGTTCATGTTGCCAGCCTGGTCGTATTTACCTTTTTTGATCTGCAGGCGGGAGGTGGTCAGCGCGCCGGATGATTTGTCTTTCAGCAGCAGGTTAACCCCGAAGACGTTTTCCGGTTTGGCGTTATAGCCGTATTTAGGATCAGCCGTCACCATCCGTACCAGTTCTTCACTGGCGGCACTCATCACGTACACCTTGATGCCGTTTTCCTGCAGCTTGTTGTACAGCTCTTGCATGCCGGTATAGAACTTGGGCGGGTTGACCGTGCCTTCTACCACCTTGTCACCGCTGTAATACTTGATCGGGATCGGCTTGCCTTCGGCCAGCATGTCATCCAGATAGCCTTTGAGTTCTTTCAGGGTAAAGCCGGAAAATACCTGGGCCACCCATGGGTAACATACCAGATCATCCACTTCACACATGCGGTAGTAGTAGCTGTTGAGGCTTTCCTTGAATTCTGGCGTGTCCTTGAACGGGATCAGTTTGAGTGACGGGTCCAGTTTCTCGCGCGTCAGCACGCCTTTCATTTCCAGATACGGCAGCAAGGATTCTTCCAGATCATAGCGGTAGGTGGTGTTGTCGGCATCAAATACCGCATAGGCACCGGTATTGGCATTTTTGCTGATCATGGCGTTGAGCTTGGCAGCCACATCTGCAGGCCAGTGTGTCAGTTCGGTGGCGTCAGCCGAAAAAGCCGCGCCGATCAGGCAGGTACTTGCAAACAGTTTCTTGAAGCGATTCATGTGAACTCCTCATCACAGGTGGTTACAGTCAGGCGGTACGTCGAAACAGAATGACAACACAACCATATTACACACAAATTACACAAAAAAACACAAATGCACAAAAAAACACATTAAAGGGTGTTGTTGATGCGAACGTACAAAGAAAAAGCCCGCACAGGGGCGGGCTGGAGCGGGGGGGAAGGGCGGTCTATTTGGGCAGGTGAACCGTGACGCGCAAACCACACTGGTTCTGCCCCTGAGACAGCTGCATGGTGCCACCATGCAGCCGGACAATCTCTGCCACTAGCGACAATCCCAATCCACTACCTTCTTTGCCGGTACCAGGGATGCGGTAGAAGCGGTCCATGACCCGGCTCATGTCGGCTTCCGGAATACCCGGACCATCGTCCTCGACAATCAGGTGTACTGCAGTGTCATCTTCATCGCAACGCACCATGCAACTGCCGCCTTCCTGGGTATAGCGCAGGGCGTTATCCACCAGATTGCGGAGCAACAGGCCAAGTAATGCGGCATCGCCCTTGACCCGCACCGGGTGGTCGGTCAGCAATTCCAGATTCTGGTTATGCGCCAGCGCCCGCCCGGCTTCATTGGCCAGTGTTTGTTGTGCCAGCTGGACAAGGTCGATCTGGGCTGCGTTTTCCAGTGTCTGGCCGTGGTCCAGCCGCGCCAGCCACAGCAATTGTTCCAGCAAGTGTGTGGTTCTGGCCGCGCCATCTACCAACTGGGCCAAGGCGTGGGCACGGGCTTGCGGGTCGCTGGCCTGGCTGGCCAGTTCGGCTTGTACCCGCAGCGCCGCCAGCGGCGTCCGCAGTTCGTGTGCGGCATCCGCGGTAAAACGTCGCTCTTGGGTAAAAGCGTGGTTCAAACGCTCCAGCAGGTCATTCAGTTCCAGTAGCAGGGGTTTGACCTCTTCCGGGGCCAGCGTCATCGGCACGGGCTCCAGATGCTTGGCGTGCCGGGCGCTTAGTTCCTGAGTCAGTCGCTTCAGCGGGCGCAACCCGCGTCCGACCGACCACCAGATCGCCAGCGCCAGAAATGGAGCCAGCAACAGAAACGCCAGCCACTGTCGGCTGACAATTTCGCCCACTACTTTCAGGTTGTTGGCCTCGTTTTCTATTACCCGTACTTCCAGCGTGCCGTCTTCATCCCAGACCGAATAGGTGCGCCAGTGCGTGCCATGAATATGTTTGGTCGAAAAACCGTCTTGTGCGTCAAAGGGCAATGCAGGTGCGTGCGGTGTGGCAACAATCAGCGTGCCGTTGCGACGCCATACCTGAACCTGAAGCTCGCTTTTACTGGTCGGGAAATGCTCCGCCTCGGCCATCGGGCTGGTTTCTTCCGATGGCAGTTTTTCATTGCGGATCAGGCTTTCCACATTAAACGCCAGCAGGGTGTTGGCGGTTTGTTCCAGCTTGTTGTCCAGCAGTTCCAAGGACTCGTGGCGCGCCGAATACACAGTCACGGCCGCGGTGCCCAGCCACAGGGCCAGAATCGCCAGCAGGGTATTTTTGACAAGCTGCTTGCGCAGCGAATTAGGGGCTCGCATGGGTGCCGTTCTGATCAATGTGTCTGACTGTCATTCTAGCGTCACATCCTGAAGCTAATCTTAACATCCAACCTGACATGAGTGATTTATGGGAGCAAACATGCCCGTACACGCCTTAAGACGCATAGAAAGAGATGACGACCAGTTGTCTTTCCTGCTTGAGGCGATTGACACAGATGCGCTGATTGCGCATTTTCAGCCGATCGTCGATTTAAAGCAAGGCAGGGTACTTGGCTTCGAAGGCTTGATCCGCGCACCGGCAGGCAGTCCGGTGACGTCCCCGCAAGCCCTGTTTGACCTGGCCGAGCGTTACGGCGTACTGATTCAGCTGGAAGGCTGCTGTCGCCGGGTGATTCTGAAATCCTTTGCCGAGCAGCAACTGCCGGGTTACCTGTTTCTGAATACCAATCCGGATTGCTTCTTCTCCCCCGCCTTTTCCTGTGACGGTCTGGCCAAACAACTGACCGAGCTGGGGCTTTCGCCCGGCCGGCTGGTGCTGGAACTGACCGAAAGCCGGCCTATACCCGGCTACCAGCAGCTCTGGCGCAGTCTGGATGCCTACCGTAAAGCGGGGTTCAAACTGGCGCTGGATGATCTGGGGGCTGGTTTCTCCAGCTTGCGGCTGTGGTATGAGCTCAAGCCGGACTTTGTCAAAATTGACATGCACTTTGTGCAAGAAATCAATAACGATCCGCTCAAGCGTCACTTTACCCAAGCGGTACAGAACCTGACCGCACAGTCTGGCGGCAGCCTGATTGCCGAAGGCATCGAAACGCATGACGAGTTGCGGGTATTGCAGGAACTGGGCGTGGCGTATGGGCAGGGGTATTTTCTGTCCAAGCCGCAAATGCAGATTCCGCCGGTCATGAATGCCCATGTGGTCTCGACCATCCAGCGCGAGGCAGAACGCATCCAGCTACGGCATCAGGGGCGTTCCGGTCATCTGGTGGCCCGGTCACTGATGCAGACGGTAGAGCCGGTCACCCCGGATACCCTGAGCGATCTGGTGTATCAGCGCTTTGCCCAAGACGCAGAACTGATTGCCCTGCCGGTGGTGGAGCATGATCGTCCGGTCGGGATGCTGGACCGCCAGACCTTGCTGGAGCTGTTTGCCGGCCCTTATAAGCGGGACCTGTACGGACGCAAACCCTGCCGGATCTTGATGAATACTGAACCGCTGATGGTCGAGGCCGATCTGGATCTGACCACGGTCAGCCAGCAAGTGGTGGAAGAAGGGCGTAGCCAGTTGAGTAAAGGCTTTATCATCACCGAAGGCGGCTTTTACCGGGGGATGGGCAGCGCGTTCGATCTGATGCGGGCCTTGTCGACCCGGCAACTGAACCAGGCCCGTTACGCCAATCCGCTCACGCAACTGCCCGGCAACGTACCGATCGACGAGCAGGTCGACTCCCTGATCGCTGTTGGGGCTCCGTTTGTGGCCTGCTATGCCGATCTGGACAACTTCAAACCATTCAACGATGTGTACGGTTACCGGCGCGGAGATGACCTCATCCGGCTGGCGGCCAGAATCCTCCTGGATATCTCTCAGCCGAAGTGGGACTTTGTCGGGCATATCGGCGGGGACGACTTTATTGTGCTGATGCAAAGTACCGACTGGGAGACACGTTGCAGGCAGGCGCTGAAACGCTTTGATGAAGAGGTGGCCAGTTTCTTTTTGCCCGGCCATCTGGAACAGGGCGGTTTTTCCGGCATGACCCGCCAAGGGGAGCAAACGCTGGTACCGCTTACGTCACTGTCGATTGGTGCCGTGGTGGTACCAACGGGCACCTGCTCGTCCCATCATGATCTGGCCGAGCTGGCGGCTGAGGTCAAACATATCGCCAAAATGACGCCCGGCAGCAGCCTGTCGGTCTGCCGGATGAGCCAGGCATGGCGCTAAGCAGTAGCGGAGGATAGGCTGGCCAGTGTTTTTGGGCGTTTCCAGAATTGCCATCTTGCACTACGCGTCACGGTAGTTTCACATACCTGATGATCTCCCTCATACACGAGAGTGACCTGCTGGACCTGTCCTTGCTGCAATGCCGCCATCAGTGGCGCAAACCATACGGCGTCGTATTCTCTCAGTATTTCCTGCCAGCCCCAGCCGTCTTCCCTGGCTTGCGGCATGGCCAGGCCGTCCAGATACACCCAGGCATCCTGTTGCTCGCTGACAATCTGCTCTGCACGTGAGGGTGTCGGTTCGCACGAATGCGACAGATAGCTTGCCAACCCAAGCCAGGCAGGTGCATCACTCCACCAGCGGGGCAGAGATTTGGGCTTTGCTACTGGTGCCGGCAAACTGCCACCACCCCAAGGCCAGACACTATGCAACATCGGCTGCCCGTTGGCATCCCGCTGGTCATTCACCGGGTGGTTATACATCAGCATCTGGATTTCATTCAGCAGCTTGTGCCAGCGTATGGCATTCTCCCCCTTGGGCAGATGCGGGTCCATGCTGCGGCCAATTACATGCTGCAACGGGGTCATGTCCAGTTTAGGGTCTTCGGCCACATGCAGCAGCCACTGGTAGGGTGTCAGCGGGAAGAAGCGCAAGCCATCTTCCGCAAAATGCAGGTTCAGTGCGTCAATCAGTGCATTTGCTTCGGCAGGCGTAATGCCAAAGGTCTGGGTGTCAATCACCCGCAGTTCGGAACGGTTCGGGTGCAAATGTACCGGGTCGGCATGCAGCCAGTAGCCGGTTGTGGGGGCATCCGGAAGGCGCAGGGCCGTCAGGGCCGCATTGGGCAACGAGAACCCTAGCTCTGCTTTGCGTACCAGCCATTGATCCAGCGTCTGGCCGGCCAGCACGTTAACCGTGCCTTTACCAAGTAACCAGTGCAAGTGGGGAAGGTCCAGCCCGTTGTACAACGCCGGGTCTGCATCTGGCCAGATCAGGCCAGGAAGAATCAGGGTAATATTCATGCCGGTATTGTAATCGGCCTACCTGCAAATGGAAACCATGCCCCCTTTACGCCGGTGTGTCTGTCGCGACTGATGAGGCAGGTCGTGGCCTGAGGAAGCCAAAGTCCAGCGAACTGATGAGGACACTCAAGATGATCAGTCCGGCACCGGAGATGCTCATCCAGGTCATGGGTTCGCCGGCCAGATAACCAATCACCCCTGCCCAGACAGGCTCCATGGCGTAAATGACGGTGGCGCTGGTTGCAGATACCGTTTTTTGCGCCCAGTTCATGCCGATGATGATCAGCGCCGTGGCCGCGCCAACCCCCAGAATGCAAGCAGTCAGGTAATGTGAAAATACCGGCGGGGCTTCGTGCGTAAAGGCCATGGAGACAAACGCCAGCAATGAAACCGTCAGCAGTTGGACAGACGCCGTTCTTTTCGGGTTGCAGCCCTGGGCAAAATGGCTGATGAAGCTGATTTCAAAGGCAATCAACAGCGTACTGATGATGGATAGCCACTCGCCCGTGCCAATCTGGAGCGACATCCCGTGCGGGTTGGATAACAAGATCAGCCCGATAAACGCCACCAGTACGCCAACCCATGCTTTCAGTTTGGGCAGCTTGCGAAAAATGGCCCATTGCACCAGCGGGACCAGGGGTACATACAGTCCGGTGAGAAAAGCCGACTTGCTGCTGGGGATAGACGTCAGGCCAATCGTTTGCAAGATGTAGCCACCAAAGAGAATAGTGCCTATCATGATGCCTGCGGTAATTTCGCGCCGGTGCAGCTCCTTGATCTCTTTGCCGCACAAGAGCAGGGCAATCAGCCCGGCGACCAGAAAGCGCATGCCCACAAAGCTGTAAGGGCCTGCCCATCTGAGGGCAGTCTGCACTACAATAAAAGAGCCACCCCAAAACATGGTGATCAGTATCAGTACTGACACGGGTAAATGTTTGTAATGACGAGGTGTGGACATGGATTCTGGCTTTTGATTGAAAGGTAAGTTATGTCTGGACAGCAACATGAGCAATATACTGCCCCATCTGGCATGGAGGCAAGCACGACAGAAGAAAGTGCTGGCCACATCCAGGTGATCCAGCACGTATCTGCCAATATCAAACACGCCAGACAGCAAAAGGGATGGAGTCAGGTACATCTGGCCGGCCTTGCTGGCGTCAGCCGCCGCATGCTGGTCAATATCGAGGCAGGGGAAAGCAATGTCAGCATTGCCACGGTAGACCGCCTGGCCAATGCCCTCGGGGTGTCGTTTGACCGGATTGTCCGCGCCCCCCAGCAGGACCCGCAATCTGCCATGGCGCCGATCCGGGTCTGGCAGGGCAAACAGCCTTCCAGCCACGCCACCTTGCTGCAAAGCGTGCCGAGCGGCGGCACCACGGTTGAGCTATGGTACTGGCAACTGGCCCCGGGCGATGTCTATCAGTCCGAGGCAGACCCGGTCGGGTATCAGGAAATCCATTATGTGATATCAGGCGAGCTGTCGCTGATCACCCAGGGACGGGTGCATGTGGTCAGGGCCGGCGAATCGTTCGTGTTTGCCAGCCAGGCCACCTATGCCTATCAAAACAAAGGACAGCAGTTGCTGTCCTTTACCCGCAATATGCTGATGGCGCTGTAAGCCAGCCGTTTTGCCCGGCCGAGTGACGCCGGGCTGTTCAGGGATGTCTATATCAACCGGCCAGCGCCGCTTTTTGTAATGCAACCAGTTCGGCAATGCCGCTGGTAGCCAAGTCCAGTAAAGCATTCATGTCTTCGCGGCTGAAGGCTTCTCCTTCTGCGGTACCTTGGACTTCGACAAAGTGGCCACTGCCGGTCATGACCACGTTCATATCGGTATCGCAATCCGAGTCTTCCAGATAATCCAGATCCAGCACGGGCTTGCCTTCAAACATGCCTACAGAAATGGCGGCAATGTGGTCCTTGATTGGCAGGGAAGGTAGCAGGCCTTTTTTGACCAGCAGGGACAGGGCATCATGCACGGCCACAAAGGCACCGGTAATGCTGGCGGTACGTGTGCCGCCGTCGGCCTGGATAACATCACAGTCAATCAGGATTTGCCGCTCACCCAATGCAGTCAAATCTACAACGGCACGCAGGCTGCGGCCGATCAGGCGCTGGATTTCCTGGGTGCGACCGCTTTGTTTGCCACTGGCGGCTTCGCGTTTCATGCGGCTGTTGGTAGAGCGTGGCAGCATGCCGTATTCTGCCGTCAGCCAGCCTTGCCCTTTGCCCTTCAGAAAAGACGGAATGTTTTCTTCCACCGAGGCGGTACAGATGACTTGCGTATCGCCAAAGCAGACCAGAACACTGCCTTCGGCATGACGGGTGAAGTTGCGGGTAATCGTCACTTGGCGAAGCTGGGTGGGTAAACGGCCGGATGGGCGCATGCGTTGTCCTTCAAAAGTCGATAAATGTTACGGGTAAATGCCAGGCCTGATGCGGTTCGCCCAGCTTTTCAGGGGCGGGCACGCCATCGGGCACGGATCGTACTATACAGGTGCCTTAATTGGTATAGCGCTTGATGGCGTTCTGGATTTCGGCAATCGCCTTTTCGATGTCTTCATCCGTGACTTCGCCACTGGATTTCAGATCATCATCCACACGGATGGTATCGAGCTGGCTGTTGACGTCGTTCGCTGACATTTTCAGGGTGGATGTGGCAGTGCTCTGGCTAAGGTCATCTTCCTCTAGCCAGGTAATGCCCAGCGCCGTCAGGTTGTCACCAAATTTTCCGCCATTGAACTCCGCCTTGTCCATCAGTTGCGGCAAGGCATACAGTACCGGGAACTGGCCCAGGTATTGCTGAAGCTCCGCCGGGTCTAGCGTGCCCCACAGGCCATCCGTGCACAGCAGAATGGTATCGCCATTTGTAATGGGGCGACGCGGGGATAACTCCACTTCGGGCGGGAATGCACTGCCCAGACAGTTGTAAATCTTGTTCCGGTCCGGGTGGGTCATGGCCTGTTCCGGGGTGATTTTCCCCATCTGGATCAATTGCTGCACCCGCGAATGATCAGTAGTCACATGCTGCTGTACGCCCTTATGAAAGAAATACAGGCGGGAATCCCCGACATGCGCCCAGTAGGCCATGTTGCCCTGAACGATGCAGGTGACGATGGTCGTACGCGGGCTTTCCAGTAGCTGGTTCTTGCGGGTGTAATCCAGAATCGCCTCGTGGGCCTGATGAATGGCCTCGTACATGAATGCAGTCGGCTCCTTGATGACCGGCTTGGCGGCCGCTTCGAACTGGCGGATCAGCATCTCGACGGCGATCTGGGCCGCAATTTCGCCCTGCAGGTGCCCGCCCATGCCATCGGCGATCACCAGCAGCAAGGCGTCCCGGCTGTAACTGTAGCCCATGCGGTCCTGATTGTACTTGCGGCCCCCACGCCGGCTTTCCTGATAAATAGAGAACTTCATGGTTTGGCCTTATCGTTTGCGGGCAAACATGTCTTGACTGAAAAACTTCCGGAGACGCTGGGTCAGCCCAGGCTCTGGCACTTTGTAGTCGTTGCGCAGCAATTCTTTTTGCAGTTGCAACACCGATTGCGGACGGTTCAGAAAATCCAGTTCCAGACACCAGTCCACAATGTCGAGCAGGTCCTGGGAGTAAATCCCTTTCCATAGCTTGCCAGCGGGCATGTACTTGTCGTCCATCATGCGCAGATCCCCGGCTTGCGGTGCATGGGCGGCCATGCAGGCATAAATGCTGGCCCCCACGCTATAGATGTCGCTCCATGGGCCCAGGTTGTCGCGGTCACGGTATTGTTCTGGCGGAGCAAAGCCCGGGGTAAACATCGGCGACAGGCGCGGGTTGTTCTGGGTAAAGGTCTGGCGGGCGGAGCCAAAGTCGAGCAGCAGCGGGGTACCATCCTGACGAATGTAGATGTTGGCCGGCTTGATATCCAGATGCAGTATCTTGTGCAGGTGCACTTCACGCAGGCCATTGAGCAGTTGGCCAAATACCAGCCGGATCATGCTTTCTTTCAGCGGCTCGTTCTGGCGCAGCTGGATTTCCTTTTGCAGCGTGCGTCCCTGTTCATAGCTCATTACCATGTACACGGTTTCGTTGGCGCGGAAAAAGTTGAGCACCCTGACGACATTGGGGTGGCTGATGCCAGCCAGTGCCTTGCCTTCCTCAAAAAAGCACTTCAGGCCGTAGCGGAAGGTTGGCAGGTAGTCCGGGTTCTCCGGCACGATGATGTCGCCCCCGGTGCGCAACACCAGCGAGCTTGGCATATATTCTTTAATGGCCACTGGCAGGGTATCGGCATCTGTTGCCAGATACACCATGCTAAACCCGCCCGAGCTAAGGGGTTTTACAATGGTATAATCCTGTAATTGATACCCGTTAGGCAGTGGTAAATTGACTTGTTGACCCATGCGGTGCCGCACCTGTTTTTTTGTGTGGGGGAAAGTGCCGTATTGCGTATGTCATCGCGTGAAATGGTTAATGATGATCAGACCTGGTTGTCAAGCTTATACCACTGTACCAACAAACCCGAACAGATTGTCGCAACATTTGCGGTTTTACTGGCCGGGCAGGGAATTGTCTGTTGTTCAATTATGGCTTGTAAAGCCTAAAGCCGTATTTTCGGCGTTTTGAAAGGATTATGCATGATTGCGAGCATGACCGGGTATGCCGTCAAAACCATTCCAACGCCAGTTGGGATGATGACGTTGGAATTGAAGGCGGTCAACCATCGTTTTCTGGATGCAACCTTCCGCCTGCCCGAAGAATTTCGCCAGTTTGAACCCCTGATGCGTGAAAGCCTGTCCGCCAGGCTGAACCGCGGCAAGCTTGAATGCCGGGCGGGCGTCGTGCCAAGACCCGATCAGGCGCCTTCATTGCAGGTCAATCAGGGAACGGTCAGTGCCTTGCTGGCAGCCGAGCAGCAGGTACTGGCGCTGGCTGGTGGTGCGCGCGGCTTGTCTGTGGCCGATATTTTGCGCTGGCCGGGCGTGCTGAACGGCGATGCTGTGGATACAGAAGAATTGGCCAACATCGTCAAGCAAGCCATAGAAGCCGTGCTGGATGACTTTATTGCCACCCGCTTGCGCGAAGGTGAAAAACTGGCTGTCATGCTGCTGGAGCGCATTGAGGGTATCGAGCGTCTGGTGGCGGTGATTACCCCGCAAATGCCGGCCGTCGTCGCTGCCTATCAGCAGAAGATGACCGAACGCCTGCAAGAGGTACTGGCGCAAGGGGATGAATCCCGCATTCAGCAGGAGGTTGCCCTGTTTGCCCAGAAGATCGACGTGGATGAAGAGCTGAGCCGCCTGGTGGCGCACTGTACCGAAGTCCGCCGCATCCTCAAGAAAGGTGGCGTGGTGGGCAAACGACTGGATTTTCTGATGCAAGAACTGCATCGTGAAGCCAATACCCTGGGCTCAAAAGCTGCTTCCATGGAGTTCACCCAGGCATCGCTCGACATGAAAGTGCTGATCGAGCAAATGCGCGAGCAAGTACAAAATATCGAGTAACGCCCGTTATGGCAGTATGCTGGATACCCTCTGGCAGGGCGCACAAGAGCCCTGCCAGAGGGTGCAGTTTTATACCAATCCGACAATCTGAGTCGAAATCATCATGAACCGGTTAAATTTTTTGTAACCTTGTGTTACGCTCAAACCTTGATGAGATGGTTTTGTGTCTCATTTCAATGCCCGTTGTACCCATCCGTATCGCAGCCTGTATTGGAATAAAAACACGAAGGTACTCAATTCGCTATGCAAAAAGGTAACATTTTCATTGTGGCTGCACCCTCCGGTGCAGGAAAAACAACGCTGGTTTCCGCCCTGTTGGCAGCCGATGCCAATGTGCGTTTGTCGGTCTCCTTTACCACCCGCGCGCCGCGTGCGGGCGAAACCAACGGACAAGACTACCATTTTGTCAGCCGTGATACGTTTCTGGGCATGATCGAACGCAGCGAGCTGCTCGAACACGCCGAAGTGTACGGTAACTTCTACGGCACTTCGGAGAAATGGATTCGTGAACAACTGGCGACCGGCCAGGATATTTTGCTGGAGATCGACTGGCAGGGGGCGCAGCAGGTTCGCCGCCTGTTCCCGGAAGCCATCTCCATCTTTATTCTGCCGCCATCGCTGGAAGTGCTGGAACAGCGCTTGCGCGGACGTGGCAAAGATGCGGAAGAGGCCATCCAGGTGCGTCTGAAATCGGCACAGGACGAGATTCGCCATGTTGACGAATATGATTATGTGATCGTGAACCAGCATATTGACGAGTCTGTGCACGACATCATCAGCATCGTCCGGGCAGCCCGTTTGCGTCTGGAAAACCAGTCGCTCAAGTTTGGTACTTTGATTGCCGAGCTAAAAGGCGTATAAGTACACTATCAACCGTGCAATTGCGTTGAGGGAATATACTGGCCCTAAAAGGTGCGAGCCGGTACAATATATTCCCTTAAGCAGTTGCATCTTGGGATGCTCTGAATCAATCGCTGCGCAGACCCTGAATGCCGCTGTGCGGTGCCGGAACATTGCTATCTGTCTGATATGTCTCGTTTTCTGTGCACTGCTCCCCGCGCATTGGCTGCATCTTCCGATTGGTTCATGGTCTCCCTGGCTGTTTTTCAATGTTTTTTAACTGAGTGAATCACTATGGCACGTATTACAATTGATGATTGCCTGAAACGCATCACAAACCGTTATAACCTGACACTGGCCGCAACCACACGTGCTCGCCAGATTGCCAATGGTTCTACACCACTGGTCGATCAGGCGCGTGACAAGCCAACAGTGGTTGCGCTGCGCGAGCTGGCACAAGGCAAACTGTCAGAAGATATCGCCAAGCGTTATCGCGACTGAGTTTGCGATCATGGAAGAGCCTGCTGTTCATCCTGCCGAATCCACCCTGGTGGAACCCAAGGGTGCGCCTGCGGCAGGCTCGACTACTGCCTTGCTAGAGCAGGAAATCGCCGCATTTTTTGCCAAGCTGAAATACCTGCCCGAGAGTGATATCAAAGCACTTGAAGCAGCCTACCGCTTCAGCGAAGTAGCCCACGAAGGGCAATACCGCAAAAGTGGTGAGCCGTATGTGTCTCATCCGCTGGCCGTTGCCAGCATCCTTGCCGACTGGCACCTTGACCCGCAAGTTCTGACTGCTGCCCTGTTGCACGATGTCGTGGAAGACACGGCCGTAACGAAGGACGAACTGCAAGAATTGTTCGGCAAATCGGTTGCCGAACTGGTCGACGGGTTGTCCAAGTTAGAGCAGATCGAATTCCAGAGCCATGAAGAAGCGCAGGCGGAAAACTTCCGCAAAATGCTGCTGGCCATGGCTCGTGATATCCGCATTATCCTGATCAAGATTGCCGACCGGCTGCACAACATGCGCACGCTGGACGTAATGCGCCCCGAAAAGCAGCGGCGGATTGCGCGCGAAACCATGGATATTTATGCGCCGATTGCCAACCGCATCGGCCTGAATGCCGTGTATCAGGACTTGCAAGACCTCAGTTTCCGCTTTTTGCACCCCAACCGGTATCAGGTGTTATCCAAGGCGGTTAAAGCGGCACGAGGTAACCGGCGTCAGCTGATTGATAAAATCCTGGCGGCCATCCAGCAAAAGCTCAATAACGCCAAACTGGCCGCCACCGTGGCCGGCCGCGAAAAGAACCTGTTCAGCATCTATAAAAAGATGCAGGAAAAACACCTGACGTTTTCCGAAGTGCTGGACATCTATGGCTTCCGGGTCGTGGTGGAAGACGAGCCAACCTGTTACCTGACCCTGGGCGTTTTGCACAGTCTGTACAAGCCGATTCCGGGCAAGTTCAAGGATTACATCGCCATTCCCAAGGCGAATGGTTACCAGTCTTTGCATACGACCCTGTTTGGTCCGTACGGTACGCCTATCGAAGTGCAGATCCGTACGCGCGAAATGCACCGCACTGCCGAAGACGGCATCGCATCGCACTGGATGTACAAGAGCACGGACGGCACCCTGAACGATGCGCAGCAGCGCACCCACAAGTGGTTGCAGCGTTTGCTGGATATCCAGTCCGAAAGCGGAGATGCCGCCGAATTCCTGGAGCACATCAAGGTTGATCTGTTCCCGGATGAAGTCTATGTGTTTACGCCGAAAGGGCGGATTCTGGCCTTGCCACAAGGGGCAACGGCGATTGATTTTGCCTACGCCGTGCATACCGATATCGGGACGCATTGCGTGGCTGCGCGCATCAACTACGAGCTGATGCCACTGAGAACCCGTCTGCGCAGTGGCGACCGGGTAGAGGTGGTCACTGACCCGGCCGCTTTCCCGAATCCATCCTGGCTGTCGTTTGTATCGACGGGCAAGGCACGGTCACATATCCGTCATTATCTCAAGACCATGCAGTTCAGCGAGTCGGTAGCTTTGGGCGAAAGCTTGCTGGAGCAGGCGCTGGATGTCCTGGCACCGCAACGGGAGGCTTTGCCGGAAGTCATCTGGGACAAATACCTCAAAGATATCGGCGTCAAATCCAAAGAAGAAGTGCTGACCGATATTGGCCTGGGCAAGAAGTTGTCGATGGTGGTGGCACGTGCGTTACTGAAGCTGAGCGGCGTAGTAATGGCTGAACAGCAGCAGATCCCTGCCATCCAGTTGCGAGGCTGGGAAAGCTCCGCACTGCATTATGGCAAGTGCTGTTACCCGTTGCCAGGTGACAAGATTGTCGGTCTGGTGACCAAGGGCCAGGGATTGGTGGTGCATGTGGCCGATTGTCCGGCTGTCACTCAGTCAGACGTGAACCCGGAAAATCTGGTCGAAATCGACTGGGATCCGCCGTCAGGTAAAACCTATGAAGCCGGTCTGGACGTAATTGCCGTGAACGACCGTGGCGTGCTGGCACAGGTGGCATCGGTGATTTCCGACCACAATGCCAATATCGTGAATGTTCAGCTCGAAGAGTTCGAGCAACGTCCCAATTTTACTTTTATCCGCTTCCTGCTGCAGGTGCAGAGCCGTGCCCAGCTGGAAGACATCATGCGTAACCTCAACGTGATGCAGGTAGTCGAAACCATCCGCCGTCGCAAACTCTGAATCTGTCCCTCTGCTTGTCCGTTTTAGTCATTGGCAGCCCGAATGACTTGATGTATGTTCTTTGACGCCGCTAGCGCATGACTGCCTTGTGGCGCAATTCCCCAACTCATTTTACTCATGGATGTGCTATGTCTTTTGATGTCCCTTTTGTATTGCGTGAAGCTACCGCGGCTGACGTGTCTGCGATTCATGGCATGATTCTTGAACTGGCTGAATTTGAGCAACTGACGCATATGGTCGTAGCCACTGAAGCCGACTTGCATCAGCACTTGTGTGGTGAAAAGTCACACATCTACGCCAAAGTGGTGGAAGAAGCCGGTGACGTGGTGGCCTTTGCCCTGTACTTCCGCAATTATTCGACGTTTGCCGGGCGTGCCGGTCTGTATCTGGAAGACTTGTACGTCAAGCCGGCTGCGCGTGGCCGCGGGTACGCCAAGGCTTTGCTCAAGGCTTTGGCAGCAGAAGCCGTGGAACGTGGTTTTGCGCGTTTTGAATGGAGCGTGCTGGACTGGAACCAGAACGCGATTGACATGTATGAAGCCATGGGCGCCATGGTGATGCCGGAATGGCGCATCTGCCGCGTGACCGGTGATGCCCTGACAAAGCTGGCCGCTACCGCGTAAACGATGTCAATCACGGACCGGGGCGGTTGCAGTGCCCCGACCGTCAGGCCTGTTTGTGTTGCTGATATTGTGCCCGCACTATCAGGCCGGCCCAGAGCATGGCCAGTATCGTCAAGGCACTGCCGGTCACATGGGCCAGCGTCGCCAGTTGCTGGTCGTGCGCCAGCCAGCCAAGATCCCCCAGAATGTTATGCCAGTCATGCCGGTCTGCCCGCATGTCCACCATGTCTTCCGAGTATTCACCAATCAGTGGTAACTGCAAGGCTCGTGCATCGCCAATATAAGGTGCGACGTCCATCAGGCTTTGCCCTGCCCAGGCCAGACACACGCTGGCGGCAAACGGATTATTGTACTTCAACAGAAAGGCGCCGCTCAGGATCAGGGGCCACAAGACCTGAAACAGGCTACCGCCCAGAATGGTCATGAAATGCCCGAAAGGGATGAAGATGACGTGGCCGGCTTCATGAAACACCAGATTGACATGATGCATGAACGACATGCCGATCTGGTTGTCGCGCCAGTTCATGGTGATGAAATAACCCCCCCAGATGCACAGCAGGATCAGACCAATCGCACGTGCCCACCACAGGTCATGGTCCGGTAATTGATCATCATCGGCAGGTGGAGCAATCAACCGGTTCCAAAGTCCTACTTTGCCCGCAGTGTCTGCAGGGAAGATCGTGATTTCTGCGGACGGAGGTGTTTGCGCCTCCAGGAATTTGGCAAACACCAGACCGCAGCCCGGACAAATCTCGGTCAGATGACCATCGGGCAGGCGGGTATCGGCTTTGCATTTCGGGCAGGCAAGAAACGGATGTGATGGCATCTTGGGGGCGGTTGGCAGTATGCTTGGGAAATCTGACTATAACACCCGGACAAATGATGTGGATAGACACGCACTGTCATCTGGATGCCCCTGAGTTCGCTGCCGACCGAGAGGCCGTGATTGCCAGTGCGCAACGCGCTGGTGTGTCGGCATTTGTGATTCCGGCGGTGACGCTGGATACCTGTCAGGACGTACTGACACTCTGCCAGCAGCAACCGGCATGTGTGCCTGCACTAGGGCTGCATCCGATTTATGCAGACTCCCATCATCAGCTCAGTGATATCGACCGATTAGACGAGTTGTTAGCCCGCCACCGGCCACGTGCCGTGGGCGAGATCGGACTGGATTTCTTTGTGGAGGGATTGTCAGAAGAAAAACAGACTGCGCTGTTCGTTGCGCAACTGAAACTGGCCAGAAAGCATGATCTGCCGGTGTTGCTGCATGTCCGGCGGTCGCAGGACAAGATCCTGAAGTATCTGCGCCAGTTTCCGGTCAGGGGCGGCTTTGCCCACGCCTTTAACGGTAGCCGGCAGCAGGCGCAGCAATTTCTGGACATGGGTTTCAAGCTGGGCTTTGGCGGGGCAATGACCTATCCGCGCGCCTTACGCATCCGTGAGCTGGCAACCACCCTGCCGCTGGATGCGCTGGTGATCGAGACCGATGCACCGGATATTCCGCCAGAATGGCAGCCGCATCAGCGGCATGCACCAGACCAGTTGCCACGGATAGCCTCCCTGTTGGCTGAACTGCGAGGGGGTATCCCGCTGGGTGAGCTGGCTACCCAGCTCCGGCGTAACAGCGAAGCGGTACTGGGTCCATTGCCCGCAGGTATTTGACGCGCAATTTCAGCTTGTTTAAACCGGTAGATCATTAGACAATTCGGGTCTTGATCTATTGCCGCTCAGGCATCAATGATGGAATGCCCATGAATCTTGCCGCTGTAAAAACCTACTTGCTGGATTTGCAACAACGGATTGTATCCGGCCTGGAAGCCTTTGATGGCCAGACGTTCCGGCGCGATAGTTGGGACCGGCCGGCAGGCGGGGGCGGATTGTCCTGTCTGATCGAGGAAGGCAACTTCTTCGAGCGGGGCGGGGTGTTGTTCTCTCACGTGATGGGCGACAAACTGCCTCCATCGGCATCGGCTAGCCGCCCGGAAATCGCCGGTCGCCATTGGGAGGCCATGGGTGTGTCACTGGTGCTGCATCCACGTAACCCCTATTGCCCGACCGTGCATCTGAATGTCAGGTTTTTCTGCGCCATGGCAGATGGCAAAGAACCCGTCTGGTGGTTTGGTGGCGGCATGGACTTGACGCCGTACTATGGGTTTGAAGAAGACGCCGTGCATTTTCATCAGGTGTGCCATGATGCGGTCGCTCCGTTTGGCGAGGCATGGTATCCAAAACTCAAGCAGCAGTGCGACCAGTATTTTTATCTGAAGCATCGGCAAGAGCCACGCGGGATTGGCGGCTTGTTCTTCGACGATTTCAATAGTCTCGGTTTTGACACCTGCTTTGCCTTTACCCGTGCAGTGGGCGATGCCTTCCTGGCTGCGTATCTGCCCGTCATTACACGTCGCAAGGACATGCCTTATGGTGAGCGCGAACGCAATTTCCAGTTGTACCGACGTGGCCGCTATGTAGAATTTAACCTGGTGTTTGACCGCGGCACCCTGTTCGGTTTGCAGTCTGGCGGACGGACAGAGTCCATTCTGTTGTCCATGCCGCCGATGGTGAGCTGGCGTTATGACTGGCACCCGGAAGCCGGCACACCAGAAGCTGCATTGTATGAAAATTTCCTGACTGAAAAAGACTGGTTAGGGCTGGCAAACGCCTGAAATTTTCCTACGTAATATTCCGTAGTGGCGCCAAAGAGTTTTTTTGGCGTCCGTTTCGCAATAGATGTGTCGTTTTTCTGACGAATGTTGTCGCCAAAATGACCGTTTTTTTATCTCTTCATAATTCAAATGGCATAAAATTGCCATTTTTCCTTTTTTAATCATCAGCTTATGGCTTATGTCGCATTTTTATAAAATTCATTGCTGATCGTGTCGTAATTTCATAAAATGAAGCCTCTGATACGGTTTTATGCAAGGTCCACGCTACAAGCTCGACACCATCACAATAAATCGCATCCGATGTGAGAAAACCGCCTTACAGTGGCGGTTTTTTTAACCGGTACGATCTTGCAAATTCGGTTTCAAATCATTTTCAGTAGTCCAGTCTGAAGTTAATCAAGAACCCGATTGGATACCCGGGCTGGCGGGTAGGGACAGGGTTCTGTGGCTGTTCGTGAGGGGAAAAATGGACAGACAGCAATGGTTGGACGGCTCGCTATACCGCCGACATTTTGAACAAGATAGTTGTGGCTTTGGCCTGATTGCCAATCTGGATGACAAACCGAGTCACTGGCTGGTAAAAACAGCCATTGAGTCTCTGGCACGTCTGACGCATCGCGGCGCAGTTGCCGCCGATGGCAAATCGGGGGACGGCTGTGGTTTGCTGTTCAAGAAACCCAGTGCTTTCCTGCGTGAAGTGGCAGGGGCATGCGGTTTTCCGCTGGCAGACAATTACGCGGCTGGTCTGGTGTTCTTGAATGCGGATGCTGCCATTGCAGAAGCATCCCGCACGATCCTGAAAAAAGAACTGGAAGGGCAAGGCCTGCTGGTCGCCGGTTTCCGTTCTGTACCTACCAACCAGGCAGCTTTGGGCGCATACGCCAAAGAAACCTTGCCGACCATCGAGCAAGTGTTTGTCAATTGCCCGGCCATCATGAACACCGAGACGTTCGAGCGTCGTCTGTACATTGCGCGTCGTCGTGCCGAAAAAGCGGCGCAACCTGCTGACAAGTCTTTCTATATTCCGACGCTGTCCGGCAACGTGATCAGCTATAAGGGTCTGGTCACGCCAGATAACCTGCCGGTTTTCTATCCGGACCTGCAAGACCCGCGCTTCCTGTCATCGCTGGCAGTATTCCACCAGCGCTTCTCGACCAACACCTGGCCAGAATGGCGTCTGGCACAGCCATTCCGCATGATGGCGCACAACGGCGAGATCAACACCGTTCAGGGGAACCGTTCTTGGGCCCGTTCGCGCGAACAGGTCATGGTTACACCGCTGATTCCAAACATGGATGACATCCGTCCTATCGTCAGTACCGATGGTTCTGACTCCATGTCCATGGACAACCTGCTGGAAGCCCTGGTGATGGGTGGCATTCCGCTGTTCCGTGCGTTGCGTCTGATGGTGCCGCCGGCTTGGCAAAACGTCGACAGCATGGACAAAGATCTGCGTGCCTATTATGAATATACCTCCATGCAGATGGAACCATGGGATGGCCCGGCCGGCATCGTGCTGACCGATGGCCGCTATGCCGCCTGTATGCTGGACCGTAACGGTCTGCGTCCGGCCCGTTACGTGGTGACCAAAGATCGTCACCTGACCATTTCTTCGGAAGTGGGCGTGTGGCCGTATGCACCGGAAGACGTGGTGGAAAAAGGCCGTGTACGTCCGGGTCAGATTTTTGCCGCCGATTTGCAAACCGGCGAGCTGCTGCGCTCTAACGACATTGATAACCATATCAAGAGCTCCGCGCCGTTCCGTACCTGGGTCAAGGAAAACGCCCGTTACATCGAAACCGCACTGGATGAAGACGGCCTGGGTCCGGTCATGGACAAAAAAGAGCGTCTGGCATACCAGAAGCAGTTCCAGCTGACCTTTGAAGAGCGCGACCAGATTATCCGCGTGCTGGCAGAAGACGGCCAGGAAGCGGTGGGCTCCATGGGCGATGACACCCCGATGGCGGTATTGTCACAGCAGATCCGGTCACCGTTTGACTACCTGCGCCAGCAGTTTGCCCAGGTGACCAACCCGCCAATCGACCCGATCCGTGAATCCATCGTGATGTCACTGAACACGGTGTTTGGCCCTGAGCGCAATATTTTCGAACAGAGCCCGGACCACGCCAAGCGGTTGGAGATCCGCTCGCCAGTATTGAGCCACGCCAAGTACGAAGCGCTGATGACCCTGACCGATGCTAACTATAAATCGGTCAAGTTTGATATCACCTACAACCCGCAAGAACATACCCTGCGCAGTGCACTCGACAAGCTGGTTGACGATGTGCTGGCGGCAGCCCGTTCTGGCGGCGTGATCCTGACCTTGTCAGATCGCAATGTACGCAAGGACCGTCTGCCTATCCACGCCCTGTTTGCTGTGGGCGCAGTGCATGCTGCGCTGATCAATGCCGGCTTGCGTACCAAGACCAACCTGGTCATTGAAACCGCAGCTGCGCGTGATCCGCATCACTTTGCCTGCCTGATCGGCGCCGGTGTGTCTGCGGTGTACCCGTACCTGGCTTACCAGACCGTGCAAGAACTGCTGGAAACCCAGCAGATCAGCGGCAACATCAATGACTTGCTGTCCCATTACCGTAAAGGGATCAACAAAGGCTTGCTGAAAGTGCTGTCGAAGATGGGGATTTCCACCATCGCCAGCTATCGGGGTGCTGGCCTCTTTGAAGCCGTGGGTGTGCACGAAGAAGTCATTGCCCGTTGCCTGCCAAATACCGAAAGTCGCTTGTCCGGTGCCAATTTCGATGACTTCGAAGAAGACATGAAATCACTGGCTCGCCAGGCCTGGAATCCGATGCGTCCGATTTCTCAAGGCGGTTTGCTGAAGTACGTGTTTGGCGAGGAATACCACGCCTACAACCCGGACGTAGTGACCTGGCTGCAGAAAGCGGTTCAGAACGGTGATTATGAGGCCTATCGCAAATACGCCGATACCGTGAACAACCGTCCGGTGGCCATGTTCCGCGACATGCTGAAACTGAAACTGACCGACGGCATTTCTCTGGAAGACGTCGAGCCAGTGGAAGAAATCCGCAAGCGTTTCGACTCTGCCGGCATGTCGCTGGGTGCCTTGTCGCCAGAAGCACACGAAGCACTGGCCGAAGCGATGAACCGCATCGGTGGTCGCTCTAACTCGGGTGAGGGTGGCGAAGACCCTGCGCGTTATGGTACGGTCAAAAACTCCAAGATCAAGCAGGTGGCGACCGGCCGCTTTGGCGTGACGCCGCACTATCTGGTCAATGCCGAAGTCTTGCAGATCAAGATTGCCCAGGGTGCCAAACCGGGCGAGGGCGGTCAGTTGCCGGGTGACAAGGTGAGCCCGCTGATCGCGCGCTTGCGTTGTTCCAAACCAGGGATTCCGCTGATCTCTCCACCGCCGCATCACGACATCTACTCGATCGAAGATCTGGCTCAGCTGATTTTTGATTTGAAACAGGTCAACCCGCAGGCACTGGTATCGGTGAAACTGGTGGCAGAACCAGGTGTGGGGACCGTCGCCGCTGGTGTAGCCAAGGCCTATGCCGACCTGATTACCATCTCCGGTTACGACGGTGGTACCGGTGCATCCCCGCTGACTTCAGTGAAGTACGCGGGTACGCCATGGGAGCTGGGGCTGGCAGAAGCACAGCAGGTCTTGCGTGCCAACGGCCTGCGCGGCCGTGTCCGCATGCAGACCGATGGTGGCCTGAAAACCGGTCTGGACGTGGTGAAAGCTGCGATTCTGGGCGCTGAGAGCTTCGGTTTCGGTACCGGGCCGATGGTGGCGCTGGGTTGTAAATACCTGCGTATTTGTCACCTGAACAACTGCGCAACCGGCGTGGCGACACAAGAAGTCAAACTGCGCACCAAGTACTTCATTGGCCTGCCAGAAATGGTCATCAACTACTTTACCTTCATCGCGCAGGAAACCCGCGAATGGATGGCGAAGCTGGGTGTGTCCAAGCTGGAAGAGCTGATTGGCCGTCTGGACCTGCTGGAACTGCTGGAAGGTGAAAGCGACCGCCAGAAACGTCTGGATCTGAATGCACTGGTCGGTGGCAGGGCAATTCCTGCGTCTGAACCGCGCTTCTGTGTCGAGGCAAGCAACCCGTCCTTTGACAAGGGCGAGCTGGCCGAACAGATGGTGGTAGATGCCCAACTGGCGCTGCAGCACAAAACCCAGCAAGAGCTGTATTACCCGATCAAGAACACCAACCGTTCCATCGGTGCGCGTCTGTCGGGCGAAATCGCCCGTCGCTGGGGCGTAGACGGTTTGCCGGAAGGTACCCTGCACGTTCGCTTCAAGGGCAGCGCAGGCCAGTCATTCGGTGTCTGGAATGCCAAGGGTCTGTACCTGTCGCTGGAAGGCGATGCCAACGATTACGTGGGCAAAGGCATGAACGGTGGCCGTATCGTGATTGCACCGCCAGCAGGCTCTGCGTTCAAGGCGCACGAATCGGTGATTATCGGTAACACCTGTCTGTACGGTGCTACCGGCGGCAAACTGTACGCGGCCGGTATCGCAGGCGAGCGCTTTGCGGTACGTAACTCTGGCGCGTTTGCGATTGTCGAAGGCGTGGGTGAGCACTGCTGCGAATACATGACCGGTGGTTGTGTGATCGTACTGGGTGAAACCGGTGGCAACTTTGGGGCCGGTATGACCGGTGGCTTTGCGCTGGTGTATGACGAGCATGACAAGATTGTTCGCCGCTACAACAATGAGCTGGTAGATATCCAGCTGATTACCAGCGAGGCGTACGGGCATGTTCGCCAGTTCTTGCGTGATCGTATTGAAGAGCACGTAGAGCTGACCGGTTCAGAACGCGGGCGCGATATTCTGGATGACTTTGCAGATGCAGTTGGCAAATTCTGGTTGGTAAAACCGAAAGCAGCCAAGCTGGAAAGTCTGCTGAAGGACTAACCATTCGCCCGGGGTTGGGCGCAAGCCCGACCCGCGTTCTGTACAGAGTGACATAAAGATTTGAGGCTTATCATGGCTGATGTATTCCAGTTTTTGAATCTTGGCAGAAACCCCGGCGAGAAAAAACCGGCGGATGTCCGCAAGATCGAGTTTAAAGAGATTTACCAACCGCTGCCGAAAGAGCAGGCGGTTGAGCAGGCAGACCGTTGCCTGGGGTGTGGTAACCCGTATTGCGAGTGGGAATGCCCGGTTCACAACTTCATTCCAAACTGGCTCAAGCTGGTACGGGAAGGCAAGCTGTTCGAAGCGGCAGAAATGTCCCACAAGACCAACTCTTTGCCAGAAATTTGCGGCCGCGTCTGTCCGCAAGACCGTCTGTGCGAAGGGGCTTGTACCCTGAATGATGATTTCGGTGCGGTGACTATTGGCTCCATCGAGAAGTACATTACCGATGAAGCCTTCAAGGCCGGCTGGCGTCCGGACATGTCCGACGTGGTCTGGACCAGCAAAAAAGTGGCTGTGATTGGCGCTGGCCCTGCCGGTCTGGCCTGTGCCGACGTGCTGATCCGTAACGGCGTCAAACCGGTGGTATTTGACCGTTACGAAGAAATTGGCGGCCTCTTGACCTTCGGCATTCCGGAATTCAAGCTGGAAAAAGAAGTGGTACAGCGCCGTCGCCAGATCATGGAAGAGATGGGCGTCGAGTTCCGCCTGAATACCGATATCGGCAAAGACATCACCATTGATGAATTGTTGCGCAATTACGATGCCGTCTTTATGGGCATGGGCGCTTACAAATACATGAAGGGTGGCTTTGAAGGTGAAAACCTGCCAGGTGTACTGGAAGCTTTGCCGTTCCTGATCTCTAATATCCGTCACAAGATGGGCACGCTGCAAGACGGCGAAACCTTCATGGATATGGCTGGCAAGCGCGTGGTGGTACTGGGTGGCGGTGATACGGCCATGGACTGTAACCGTACCTCTATCCGCCAGGGCGCCAGCAGCGTGATCTGTGCGTACCGTCGTGACGAAGAAAACATGCCGGGTTCCAAACGCGAAGTCGTCAACGCCAAGGAAGAGGGCGTGCAGTTCCTGTGGAACCGCCAGCCAGTCGGCGTGGTGGCGCAAGACGGTGCACTGGGCGTGAAAATGGTGACTACCCAGCTGGGGGCACCAGATGCCAAAGGTCGCCGTTCCCCAGAGGTGATTCCGGGTTCTGAAGAAATCATCCCTGCGGACGTGGTGATCGTGGCGTTTGGTTTCCAAACCGAAGCCGAGGCCTGGTTTGACGCGCAAGGCATCAAGACCGATGACCGCGGCCGTACCCTGGCATCAGCCAAGCAAGCGTTCAAGCATCAGACCACCAACCCGAAAATCTTTGCGGGCGGTGATCAGGTGCGCGGTGCAGATCTGGTTGTACGTGCCGTGTTTGAAGGCCGTCAGGCAGCCGAAGGCATTCTGGGTTACCTGAACGTCTGGTAAGCCGTGCTGGTTGAAGCAGTTTTGCATAACAAAAAAGCGAGGATTTATCCTCGCTTTTTTGTTATGGGTGTATTCCCGTTTATTCTGCTTCGGTGAAATCCATTTCAGGCGGTTCTTTGCTGAACCCTTTGGTGAGGTAGGCCAGATAGACAAGCCCGATGACCAGCCAGCTAAGGCCCAGCGTAATGGCTTTCTGGTCCAGGCTGATCAGCAGCCACAGGTCAGCAGCAGCCCCCAGAATCGGGATCAGCAGAAACTTCAGGAAGTCGCGTGGCGCAGGTTCGGTTCTGCGGATGTAGAAGCGGGCAATCACGGACAGGTTGACACTGGTAAACGCCAGGAAGGCCCCGAAGTTGATGAAGGATACCGACGTCGTTACGTCCATGGCCAATGCCAGCAAGGCAACCAGGCCACACAAGACAATATTCAGTGCTGGGGTCTGGAAGCGGGCATGCAGTTTGCCGAAGATGCATTTTGGCAATACGCCGTCACGCCCCATGGCATACAGCAAGCGTGACGCACTGGCTTGGGCCGACAAACCGGATGCAAACTGGCCAATGATCAGGCCGATCAGGAAGATGGTCACAAAGATATCGCCGCCGATGTTTTTGGCAATCTCGGAAGCGGCCGCATCAGACGACTGGAATACAAACCCGGGGTGGGCCAGACCGACAAAATACGAGGTGGCGATAAAAATGCCGCCGCCCAGGAGCGTAATCAGCAGAATCGCGCGGGGAATCACTTTCTTCGGGTTGATGGTTTCTTCTGTCAGCGTGGTAACGGCATCAAAACCGAGGAAAGAATAACAGGCAATGGCTGCACCGGCCATGACCAGTGACATCTGCACTTTGGGCTGGTAGAACGGCGCCAGATCAAACAGGGATTTGCTGGCATCGCCAAACACATAATGCATGGCCAGCAGTACAAAGGCGATCAGAACCAGCATCTGGATCAGCATCATCAGGTAGTTCACGGTGTTGGCAAACTTGATGCCCAGGATGTTGATGACAGTGGTGACCCCGATAAAGGACAGAATCCAGACCGACATGGGTACATGCGGGAAGGCGCTGTTCAGGTACACCGCGCCAAACAGCCAGATCACCATCGGCAAAAACAGATAATCCAGCAACACGGCCCAGCCAACCAGAAAGCCCAGTTTCGGGCTGATGGACTTGCGTGCATAGGTATAGGCAGAACCCGCCACCGGATATTCTGCTGCCATCAGTCCATAGCTGTAGGCGGTCATCAGCATGGCCAGCAAGGCCAGTGCATAGGCCCCGGCCACCACCCCATGGGTACTGTCGGCCATAATGCCAAAGGTCCCCAGTACGATGATCGGGGTCATATAGGCTAATCCGAACATGACCACTGAGCTGAGTGTCAGCGACCTTTTTAGTTTACTCATGCTACTCTCTCCCGGAAAAAAACCAAGCAGATGCCTCTCACCTGCCTGGGTGAACCAAAAAACATATCAATCGGATATCAAATCAGGAAAAGACGAAGGCAGTCTGGCCTTGCTCTGATGACTGGAGTTCGCCTGTCAGCGGGATTCTTCTGAGCTGGGTGTAGCGGTAGTCGGCCCGGCTTTTCTGCAGGTCATCCAGATCAATCTCGAACGACCGGATTTCTTCTTCACGACCAAGGGCAGTCAGCACTTCACCAAACGGATTCACCACGGCACTGTCACCGGCAAAGGTCAGGCCGCAGCCGGTACCACAGCGGTTCACCATGACGGCAAAGACCTGGTTTTCCATGGCGCGTGCCGTAATCAAGGCGCGATGTACCGGACCATACGGGTCCATATTGCCGTTGGTCACAATCAGCAGATCAGCCCCTTGCATGGCCAACGCACGCGCGGTTTCCGGAAACTCGATATCAAAACAGATCAGAATACCGACGCGCAGGCCTTTCCACAGGCCGGTGACCATTTGGTTGCCGGGTTCAAACACGCCGACATCGGTGGCCCACAGGTGGGTTTTGCGATATTTGAGGGCAATACCCTCAGGTGATACCAGTACCGTGGTGTTATAGAACTTGCCGTTATCTATTTCGGCAAAGCCCAATGCCACGGAGATGTTTTTGGCTTTCACCGCTGCTTTGACGGCGGCCAGCGTCGGGCCGTCTTCGGTTTCTGCCACTTGTTTGACTTCTTCGGCAGAGGGGAAGCCCATCAAACAGGTTTCGGGGAATACAATCAGGTCCGTGTCATCGGGCGCTTGCGCAATGATGGACAACACCTTTTGCAGGTTGGGGGCCGTGACACCGTCTTGCGATGAAATTTGTGCTAACTGGATTTTCAAGCTTGTCTCCTGAGTCATTTCGGTAGATGCTCTTTCTTTTGGCTGCAAATCATCAAATCTGTTGCTGTTTAGCCGGATTTGCCGACTGTTTTGCAGGGGTTGTACTTAAAATGATTCCAGCACCCAGTATAGGCTGCAACGTTTCACAATAACATTACTCCAGTGGGGTACTCATAGGGGGGTAGTTCGTGTGTTGAATCTGGATGATCTGGCATGGCATCGCGCCATTGGCAGTGTGATTGATACGCTGGACCAGAATGAATTCTGGCTGCGCCTGACCCGGTTGCTGGCCGATTATGTCCATTTCGACAGCTGGGTGGCCTTGCGCTTCTCGGCACACGAGCGGCCGCTGGTATTGGCAGAAATCCCGCTGGATGACGGCTTGCCGGACCCGCTGTTTGAAGATTACCTTAGCGGCCTGTACATGCTGGACCCGTTTTTTATCGCCGCGCGAGAAAGCCGTCGCGAGGGCTTGATCCGTCTGGATGATGTGGCACCGGACCGCTTCAAGAGTACCGAGTATTACCAGCGTTACTTCCGTCTGAATATCGTGGAAGACGAAATCCAGCTCAATTGCCTGGTGGATCACGACGCGACGCTGTGCCTTTCACTGGGCTCGCACCGCCGGTTTAGCCCGGCAGAGCTGGCGCTGCTGGCGGTGCTGAGTCAGTGGCTCATCCCGCTGCTACGCCAGCGCTGGCGGCATGAGCTGCGCCAGCTGGCCGCCACGGCCACCCCCGTCCCGCCGGCGACCAGTCCGTCTGCGCTGGCCAACCGGGACATGCTGGACTTCCGCCTAAGCGGGGCTTCGCTGTCCGCTAGAGAGCTGGAAATCAGCCGCCTGATGCTGAGCGGGTTTTCATCCAAAGGCATTGCCCAGCGTCTGGGCATATCGGCAGAAACCGTCAAGGTCCACCGCAAGCATCTGTATGCCAAGCTGGGCATCAATTCACAGTCCGAGCTGTTTTCCCTGTTCCTGAAAGACACCACCCAACGGCTGGAACGCTAGGTGCACTTGCAGCCGCATCGCCAATACAGCATTTGCTGGCAGCCTCTGGCATAATAGCGGGCGTATGAAATACCGCCATCTCCAATCCTCCCTCAAGCACCCCTTATATGACCCTGTATGGCACAGTGGCCGGGTGCTGGCTAACGCGCAGGATTGGGCCTGGCTCGGTTCTGCCGGGTCGCTGACCTGGCGCCTCAAGCAGCTGTCGCCGGATTTTGCCGTGACGCTGATGCGCTCTGTGGCAGACATGCCGACATTTGATGAGTGGCGCTCGATCGGCCTCACCAAACCCGGCAAGGTATGGACGCGCGACGTCTGCCTGACCCTGGAGGGCGAACCTATGGTGGTTGCGCACAGCATTACGCCACTGGCGGGCATCCGCCATGTTTGGCGGTCACTGCATACGCTGGCCAGACGTCCGCTGGCAGAGCTACTCTTTACCGACCCGGCCGTTATCCGGCTGCCGCTTGCGTATGCCAAAGTCTCCATGAACCACCCCTTGCACCAGCAAGCCCGCCAGATCCTGCCGCATTTGTCTTGCCCGCTATGGGCTCGCCGCTCCGTGTTTGTCCGTCATGCGGTGCCCTTGATGGTGACAGAAGTGTTTCTCCCCAATCTGTGGAATAAAATTCATGGCCAGCGCCAACCTGCTCAATAAACTGGATGCCTACGCACGCCTTGTGCGTCTGGATAAACCCATCGGTTCTTTACTGCTGCTATGGCCAACGCTCTGGGCGCTATGGCTGGCCGGGCAGGGCAGGCCAGATCCGTGGATCGTAATCATTTTTGTATGCGGCACGGTGCTGATGCGTTCTGCCGGTTGCGCCATCAATGACTGGGCTGACCGGGACTTTGACGGTCATGTGGAAAGAACCGCAAGAAGACCATTGGTCAGTGGTGAAGTCACCCCGAACGAAGCCTTGCTGGTTGCCGCCGCCCTGGCACTGGTGTCGCTGCTGATTGCATTGCCGCTCAATCGCCTGGCGCTGCAGATGACCATTCCGGCCGCTATCCTGGCCGGAACCTACCCGTTCTTCAAACGTTTTTTTGCCATTCCGCAAGCCTATCTGGGCATCGCCTTCGGCTTTGGCATCCCCATGTCTTATGCCGCCCTGACCGGCAGTATTCCCGCCGTTGCCTGGTGGATGCTGGCCGCCAACATCCTTTGGACGGTGGCCTACGATACCGAATACGCCATGGTTGACCGCAATGACGATATCCGCATCGGCATCAAGACCTCTGCCTTGACCTTTGGCCGTCACGACGTACTGGCTGTCATGCTCTGTTATGCCTTGGCACTCAGCATTCTGGCGGTCATCGGGCGTTATTATCACCTGGGGTTGCCCTACTTCGCAGGCTTGCTGGTGGCCGTGGGCATTGCCTTTTATCACTATATCCTGATCAGAACCCGGGAGAGAGCCCGCTGTTTCAAGGCCTTTTTACACAACAATTGGCTGGGTTTTGCCATCTTCACCGGTTTGGTCATCGATCTGTGGCATTGATGGGCAAGCTGCGTTTTATTTCGCAATGCATCAAAGTTTGACCATTTCACCAAGTGGCCAACCCTGAAATTTGACCTAAAGCAAATTTTGACGACTTCAGACACCTGACAATACCCGCTGTTATTTAGTGTATTTATCGGGAGTATGGAAATGAAATTGAAATTTGCAGTCGCGGCAGCCGTTGCCGCAATGTCGTTTGCCCATGTTGCGCATGCAGAAGACGAAGGCAACTGGATGGTTCGCGCGCGTGCGGTGAATCTGGATATGGCGCAGAAATCTGATCAAGTTGGTGGCACTGGAGCGTTTGATCAAATCACCGTTAACAACAAAGTGATTCCAGAACTGGACGTAAGCTATTTCTTTACTCCAAACATTGCTGCAGAACTGGTACTGACCGTGCCACAGAAACAGCACGTATATTTGAGCGGTAGTGATATCGGTACTTTCAAGCACCTGCCACCTTCATTGCTGTTGCAATACCACTTCAACCCGGAAGGCAATTTCCGTCCTTACGTTGGCGCAGGTATCAACTACACGCTGATCGGTAAAGAGAACCTGAATGGTGGCGCTTTGCATCTGGATAACCACAGTACTGGTCTGGCGCTGCAAGTTGGTTTTGACTACAAACTGGATAAAAACCTGTACCTGAACGTTGATCTGAAAAAAGCACAATTGCGCAGTGATGTATTGAACAGCAGTGGTGCCAAAGTGTCTAGCGTGAAGCTGGACCCGGTGATGTTCGGTATCGGTCTGGGCTGGCGTTTCTAAGTCGTCACTCCTGACGGATTGATGCAAAATAAAACGGCGATGAAGATGCTTCATCGCCGTTTTATTTTGGGACAAGCGGATTAGCCGCGGCTAGGCGCCATCACCAGTGCTTCACCTTCCAGCACCACGGTATCTCCTACGCGGCAAACGGTAGACAGGGTTACGCGTTTTTTGACCAGATCAATCGCAGTGACTTCTGCCCGGGTAATCACGGTGTCACCCGGACGCACCGGCGCGCGGAACTTCAGGGTCTGGCTCATGTAGATGCTGCCTGGTCCTGGCAAGCGGGTACCGATCACGGCGGAAATCTGCCCAGCCGTCAGCATGCCGTGGGCAATGCGGCCCTTGAACATGGTGCCTTCTGCATACACCTGGTCCAGATGGGCAGGGTTGGTGTCGCCACTGACGCCCGCATACATGACAATATCGGCGTCGGTGATGGTACGACCAATTTCAACCGACTGACCCACCTGCAAATCTTCAATATAAGTACCAGCAAATGACATGGGGAACCTCTCCATTCATGAAGTAAGAAAACGCCAGAGTGCTATTTTGCGTCGCAGCAAAATGCATGGCAAGGCATACATTTTTTCATGGTCTTAGTGTATCATGATTTCTTATTGCGGAACTTGATTCCGCATTGCGGTATATTGGTGTGGGTGGTTTTGCATCAACTTTTTGGCAAAAGCAGACCATTGCCGCGCGATCGTTACAGTGCCTGTACATGCCCATGGTTGATCCGCTTAAATGACTGTCACAAAAGTAGATTTCTTGATCTTGCAAAGGTGACGTTCGTTCAAGAAGCCTGTTAAAATGCCAAGTTAAGTTAACAGACAATGCGGTTACAGCAACGATAGGGCAGTAACTCGCTACAGCATCTGGTATGTACGATTTTCTGGTAGCGTCACGAAGGCGGTTAGCCTCTTGACGATACGTGTTGTTAGACCGAATGATTCTATTTAGCCAGTAGGAGGCGTATGAAAGTCCTGGTCGCAGTAAAGCGCGTTGTGGATTACAACGTCAAGGTACGCGTAAAAACTGACGGTAGCGATGTGGATATCGCCAACGTCAAGATGTCCATGAACCCTTTTGACGAAATCGCGGTAGAAGAAGCCGTGCGTCTGAAAGAAGCCGGCAAGGCCAGCGAGATCGTGGTGGTGTCCCTGGGTGTGACCCAGTGCCAGGAAACCATCCGTACAGCGCTCGCCATGGGCGCCGACCGTGGCGTGCTGGTCGAAACCGATGCGACGCTTCAGCCACTGGCTGTTGCCAAGCTGCTGAAAGCCGTTATCGACAAAGAACAGCCGCAACTGGTGATTCTGGGCAAACAGGCGATCGACGACGACGCCAACCAGACCGGCCAGATGCTGGCTGCGCTGACCGGCTTTCCGCAAGGTACATTTGCCTCCAAGGTAGACGTCGCCGGTAACGAGCTAACCGTCACCCGTGAAATCGACGGCGGCCTGGAAACCCTCCAGATCAGCCTGCCAGCCGTGATCACCACCGACTTGCGCCTGAACGAACCGCGCTTCATCAAGCTGCCGAACATCATGGCGGCCAAGAAGAAGCCGATCGAAACCCTGACCCCGGCCGCGCTGAACGTGGACGTCACCCCACGCCTGACCGTGGTCAAGGTCGCCGAGCCGGCCGCCCGTGCCGCCGGCAAGAAAGTGGCCAGCGTCGCCGAGCTGGTTGAAAAACTCCGTACAGAAGCGAAGGTGCTGTGATGAGCGTACTAGTCATTGCCGAACACGATAACCACCAGCTGAAAGCTGCCACCCTGAAAACCATTGCCGCTGCACGCAAGATCAGCAGCGACATTCACGTGCTGGTGGCTGGCCACCAGTGTGGCGCAGTGGCAGAAGCCGCCGCCAAAGCCGCTGGCGTCACCAAGGTGCGCGTGGCCGATGGCGAAGCACTGGCGCATCAGCTGGCCGAGAACATGGGCACGCTGATTGCCGGTATCGCCAAAGAATATGAAGCCGTGCTGGCACCGGCCACCACCGCCGGCAAGAACTACCTGCCGCGTGCCGCCGCCCTGTGCGACATGGCCATGGTTTCCGACATCGTGGCGGTAGAATCTGCCGACACCTTCGTGCGTCCGATCTACGCCGGTAACGTACTGGCGACGGTCAAGAGCAGCGACGCGGTGAAGTTTGTCACCGTGCGTACCACCGCCTTTGATGCCGACGACAGCAACAGCGGCAGCGCCGCGATCGAAGCCGTGGCTGCGGTGGCAGACAGCGGCAAGTCCCGCTTTATCAGCGCCGAGATGGCCAAGTACGACCGTCCGGAACTGACCGCCGCCCGTGTGGTGGTGTCCGGTGGCCGTGCACTGGCCTCGGCTGATAACTTCAAGTCAGTACTGACGCCGCTGGCCGACAAGCTGGGTGCGGCGCTAGGTGCCTCACGCGCGGCTGTCGATGCCGGTTACGCACCGAACGATTACCAGGTGGGTCAGACCGGCAAGGTTGTGGCACCGGACATTTACTTTGCGATTGGCATCTCCGGGGCAATCCAGCATCTGGCCGGCATGTCATCGAGCAAGGTGATTGTGGCGATCAACAAGGACGAAGAAGCACCGATCTTCCAGGTCGCCGACTATGGCATCGTGGGCGATTTGTTCACCATCGTGCCGGAGCTGGAGAAGGCCCTGTAACACAGGTCCTGTCCGCTAAAAAGGTAGCTACGCGAGTCCGGGTAGCTACCTTTTTTATTGCATTGTCACCTACGGCTTACCAGAAAATCAAAAGCCTCGGCGCGTATGCTGCCGAGGCTTTTTAACGGGGGCATTTCTAGTCGCGCCTAAGCCGACTCTTTCGAGAATTCGATGTGCGCGGTTCCCAGGCTCTTGGCTGCAAACAGAGCGCGGTCTGCACGCATGACCAGAGAGTGACTCTTCTCGTTGCCCCCCATCTGGGCAATCCCGGCTGAAATCGACACCATCAGTTTGTCGTTGCTGAGAAATAGGGGAGAGCGCTGAAGGATCAGTTGCAACCGGTCCATCACAAACTTGGCACCTTTTAGGTCCGTTTCGGGCAGAATCAGCAGAAACTCTTCATCCCCGTAACGCACCATGCTGTCTGAATCACGCATCACAGAGCGGCCAATGGTGACCATGTGCTGCAAAATCTTGTGAGACAGATCAATTCCGAAGCGGCCTTTATACTCGTCAAAGCTATCGACCGAAATCAGGCAAACCGTGAGTCGGCTCTTGTTCTGCTGGGCTTTGGCTACTTCGCGCGGCAAGGTCTTATCCAGGCCCAAGCGGTTTTGCGCGCCCGTGACATGGTCGTGGTGCAGGCCATGGTTGGTAGATTCCACTTCATGTTGCAGCGTCTGCAAGGTCTGGCGGGTTTCATTTAACTCGACGCGCGAGCTCTCTACCGTTTCATGCATTGATTTTGCTGTAAACAACAACGAATTCAACAGCTTAAGGATTTCATGCTTTTCTTCGACCGAAGTCAAATCCTCAATCGAGTCTTTAATAACCTTGTTGGAGCCACCCAGATATTGCACCAGGCCAACCGTGGTAGATGTAGCGGCATCTACCGCTTCATGCACTTTGGCAATCAAGGCTTCATCCATTGGACTGGCAGCATCTGGCGCGTCACTCTTCTCGCCCGTGACTTCATAATAGAAGCGGGCGTAGTTTTCTGGGGTGGGCGGCAAGGCTTGTTCGGCCAGGCGAATCAAGGCAATCCGCGCAATATCGGCTGGTGAGGCTGGCATATTATAGGTTTAGCACATCAAATTAGGTTTAGCTCAAATTATCGCCCGGAAAGTTGCAAATGTCATAAAATATGTGCAATTTTTCCATTTATAGAAGGCGAAAGAGAGCAGAGCATAACCACCTGTCACCGACTATGCAAGAAATTGTCACAATTGAAAGCAAGATAAATACCAAGCCAGAAATGATGAGCACGGCGCAATGCTGATGTACCGTGGCTCTAGAGGGGATTGGCGGTAATACAACACCAAAAAACAAAACGCTCATGGCACTAAACAAACTGCCCTGAATCAAATTTTTACAGGTCAACTCGCGCACAAGCGGGTTAATCACTTCATAATAGCCACCTGTTGCAGATCAACTTCAAACAAACACAGTATATTTAAATATGCATATTCATATTCTTGGTATTTGCGGCACCTTCATGGGTGGTATTGCGGCGTTGGCAAAATCGGCCGGCCATAAAGTCACCGGCTGTGATGCCGGGGTCTACCCGCCCATGAGTACCCAGCTGGAGCAACTGGGCATCGAGCTGATCGAGGGGTTCGATCCCAGCCAGTTGTCGCTAGGGGCTGATATTTACGTCATCGGCAATGTGGTATCCAGAGGTAACCCGCTGATGGAAGCCATTCTCGACAAAGGCTTGCCTTATATCTCCGGCCCGCAGTGGCTGAGTGAAAACATCCTCCAGCAAAAATGGGTACTGGCCGTTGCCGGTACACACGGCAAAACCACCACCAGTTCCATCCTGGCCTGGATTCTGGAAGCCGCCGGGCTGAACCCGTGCTTTCTGATTGGTGGCGTACCGCAAAACTTCAGTGTGTCTGCCCGGCTGACTGACAGCCCTTTCTTTGTGATCGAGGCAGACGAATACGATACCGCGTTTTTTGACAAGCGTTCCAAGTTCGTCCATTACCGTCCACGGACTGCCATTCTCAATAATCTGGAATTTGACCATGCTGACATCTTTGCTGATCTGCATGCCATCGAAACCCAGTTCCACCATCTGGTGCGCACCATTCCTTCTTCTGGTCGGATCGTCTCCAATGCCGCTGAAGCCAGTTTGCAACGCGTGCTGGACCGAGGATGCTGGACAGAAGTTGAAGGTTTTGGCGGAGAGACCGGTAACTGGCAAGCTGCAAACGTAGATGCTGATGGCAGTTTTGACGTGCTCATGAACGGACAACTGCAAGGTCGAGTGACATGGCAACTGTTGGGTGAACATAACCGCCAGAACGCGCTAGCCGCGCTGGCTGCCGCCAGACACGTCGGTGTGCCTGTCGCCGAAGGCATTGCCGCCCTGGCGCAGTTCCAGAACGTCAAGCGCCGTATGGAAGTGCGTGGCGTTGTAAACGGCGTCACCGTCTATGATGACTTTGCCCATCATCCCACTGCCATCGAGACTACCGTGGCCGGTTTGCGGCACAAAGTCGGCAACGCCCGCATCCTGGCGGTGTTAGAACCCCGTTCCAACACCATGAAACTCGGTACACTCAAAGACCAATTGGCCGCTAGCTTGAATGGCGCAGACCAAACCTTCTGCTACGCCGCCAACCTGGGCTGGGATGCAGCCGGCGCATTGGCGCCTCTGGGCGCATTGGCGAATACCTACGAGCAACTTGACGAACTGGTCGCCGCGGTAACCTCCTTTGCCAAACCGGGTGACCATGTACTGGTCATGAGTAACGGCGGCTTTGGTGGCGTACATGGCAAATTGCTGGAAGCGCTGCAACACAATGTCTGATTGATCGGCCGGATTATTGGTGCTGGTGGCGTATATCACTACGCTCTATACACGCTGCAGTTTGTAACTAAATACTTATTGTAGGGTGGATAGCGCGTAGCGATATCCACCAATCCCCGGTTTAGGGTAGAGTTCATTTGTAATGTTGCATACAAACCCTGCCAGGACATGATCAGCATAAACGCTAAATAGCCAACGCAATAATGCCGTAGGGTGCAGGTAGCCAAGCGATTACACCCATTAGATACTAACGACTGCCTGCTACTCCCAACCATAAACCTTCAGCTCAACGGACCAGCCGCTTAGCACCATGGACATCACTTGGTTTATCCGCAACCTGCTCGCATCTTTCCTGTTGCCGCCCATGTGTTTTGTGCTGCCAATCCTGACGGGTGTCGCTTTGCTGCGCTACATGCCTAAGCTTGGCAAAACGCTGATTCTGCTATCGACCTTCCTGCTTTATCTTGCCTCCATCCGCTTTGTGGCAAGTGCCCTGATGGCGCCACTCGAACAGAATAGTCATTTCCAAGGCCAGAAGGACGCACAAGCCATCGTGATCCTCAGTGGTGGTCGCCGCCATGGTTCCGAATACGACGGACAAATCACCTTGTCTGACAGCAGTCTGGTGCGGCTGCGTTATGGTGCCTGGCTGGCGAAACAAACCGGTTTGCCCATTCTGCTCACCGGCGGAGCCCCTGAGGATGGTGGCACGCCAGAAGCGCACATCATGCAACAGGTCCTGCAACAAGATTATCAGCTGTCTGCCAAATGGCTAGAAATAGCCTCCCGTACCACACAAGAAAACGCCGGATTCTCGTTACCTATCCTTAAAGCAGCCGGCATCAGAAAGCTGATTCTGGTCAGCGACGGCTGGCACCTGCCCAGGGCACAGCTTGCCTTTCAGCAACCCGGCATCACTGTTTACCCAGCCGGTGTCAATTTCACCCCCGCCTTTTCACCCTGGCCCCGCAACTGGATACCCTCCGCCCTGAGCCTGGAAAAAACCAGCTGGGCCATGCATGAGTATATTGGTTTACTGTGGTATCGCTTCTAAGCCGATATGCCATGACCGATTATTTGCTGGTGGCTCTATTGGTATTTGCTAATCATTCCCCAAACAATTGCCAGGTCATGTTTTACAGTATCAGCCACACATTCTTTCAGGGTGATGGTGCAAATTAAACTGATCTATCAGTGTCATCCCGTTAAATGAAGCCTCTAGGGCAGATGGAGCAAAGCGATAGCCACCAAATCCTCGTACCACGCCCGCCCAACCACTCTCAACACCACGTGGACCATACAATGCATGGGTGGCTTCCTTTGCCTCGATAAGGCCTGTATGTGCACCAAGCTGCACCTACACCTGCTAAATATAGCTCGGGTTGCCTATTAATTAAGCGTCATGAAATGTAATGTTGCAAAACCACAACATTTTCACGCCCAAGCATAACGACCTTGCATGCAATACTTGGCTTTTTTACGACACATGCGCTTTAATAGTCTCGTGGTTTTGAAATTGATGTCTTCCAAGGCATCGATATACGTCAATCAAACTCAACGGAGTTTTACAAATGAAAAAACTGATCGCAGTTGCAGTTCTGAGCGCTTTCGCAGCTCCAGCTTTCGCTGACAGCGGCAACGTTACTATCTCTGGTTATGTTCGTGGTGGTTACGAGCATTACAATAAAGCGCAAGATGGTACCGCTTCTCAAAACCGTATCGATGGCCGCGTACAGATCACTTTCTCTGGTACTGAAGATCTGGGTAATGGTCTGTCTACAGTTTGGGGTGTTACAACCCGTAGCGGTCTGGGTGCAGTTGATGAAACTGGCGATGGCCTGCAAGGTGGTAAAGAAGCTTACTTGGGTCTAAGCAGCAACTCTTGGGGTCAATTCCGTTTTGGTCATGATCTAGACAACTACAACGATGGTAAGCACAACGGCTTCACTATCTATGGTGGTGAGTTCTTCGGTCGCACCGACGGTGCTGACATTTCTGGTACTGGCCATACTGGTTCTACCAATAACGCAGTTCGTTATGACCTGCCAGCAATGGGTAACTTCACTGCATCTGTACGTGCTAACTTGGGTGAAAACCACTCAACTACTCAGTCAGCAGATAAAGGCTATACTCTGCGCGCAGATTACGATACTGAATCTTGGGATATCGGTGCAGCATACAACCATCAGCAAGACAATGGCTTTGCTGACAGCACCGTTAAACAGTACAACTTGACTGGCGCTTACCGTTTTGGTAACGGCCTGGAATTGGCTGCTGAATATGAGCGTACCAAAGTTGGTGCTGGTGTTGCCCAGAAAGAAACCATGTTGTACGTAAACTATGCTGCTAATGACAAACTGTCAGTTGGTGGTGAGTTGGGTTATGCCAAAAATGCAGGTTTTGTTGATGGTGCTAAAAACAAACTGTACGGTTTGTATGCTCATTACAGTCTGAGCAAACGCACTCAAGCATTTGGTGAGTTTGTTTCTCAGAAACAAACTAACCCAGACACAGATCGTAAGAGCAAGTTCATCATTGGTCTGAAACACTCTTTCTAATCTGTTAGTTATCTAACGGTTTAGAATATGAAAAAGCCACCTTCGGGTGGCTTTTTCTATTGGTTTCCTATCCAATGTAGTCTGGATGATGTTATGGCCAGATGCATCAAGCAAAGACTGCTATTGCCTCCTGCTGCGTTGTCATGATTCTTTCATGCATTCTTCACTCGGCTGTCACCTGTGCCTGTTTTCATAATGGGCATGAATGCTCATATTGTTCCTCTCCCCAGTCTTCAGGCCGCCAAAGTGTCGGTGCCGACAACGCATTTTCGCAGCATTTTCATTTCTGACACTCACTTGGGTACGGCCGGTTGCCAGGCCAGCTATCTGCTGGATTTCCTGAAACATACGGAATCTGACTATCTGTATCTGGTCGGGGACATCGTGGATGGTTGGGCGTTACGGCGCAACTGGTACTGGCATCAGACTCACAATGATGTGGTGCAGAAGGTGCTACGCAAGGCGCGCAAGGGGACCAAGGTGGTGTTTATACCGGGGAACCATGATGAGTGTGTGCGACATTTTTTGGGACTGACCTTTGGCGAGATTCGCATTGCGGATGAGGCGGTGCATGAACTGGCTGATGGCCGGAAGCTGCTGGTGTTGCACGGGGATTTGTTTGATGGGGTGATCCAGTGTGCCAAGTGGCTGGCGTATGTGGGGGACCGGGCATATGAATTTACGCTCAAGCTCAACCGTTGGCTGAATCATCTGCGCGGTCGGTTGGGTTTGGGGTATTGGTCTTTATCGCAATACCTGAAGCACAAAGTCAAAAAGGCGGTGAATTTTGTTACCCAGTTTGAAGAGGCGGTAGCGGCAGAAGCGCGGGCCCGCGGGCTGGATGGTGTGGTGTGCGGGCATATCCACAAAGCAGAATTACGCGAGATTGATGGCGTAATTTATGCCAATGACGGGGATTGGGTAGAGAGCCTGACTGCCTTGGTCGAGACGCTGGATGGCGAGTTGCAGATTATCAGCTGGCATGTACAGGGTGGGCAGGTCATAGAAACCTTGCCGGCCCGGCAAAAAGTGGCGGCGTGGGTCAATGTGTAATGTGTGCGGGTGATAGGAGAGTGAGATGCGGATTCTGATCGTGACGGATGCATGGTTGCCACAGGTGAACGGAGTGGTCCGGACGTTGCAATACACAGCGGCAGACTTGGCTCGTTGGTGGCATGAGGTGCATTTCCTGACCCCCGAAGGGTTCCGGACGGTGCCAATGCCTACCTATCCGGATATCCGTTTGTCTTTGTTTCCGTACAGACAAGTCAAAGCGCGCATTGAGGCGTTGCAGCCGGATGCAATCCACATTGCCACGGAAGGGCCGCTGGGGCTGGCGGCCCGCAAGTGGTGTATCCGCCACGGGGTGCCGTTTACCACGGCTTACCATTCGCGGTTTCCGGAGTATGTGAAGTTGCGTACCGGTTTGCCGCTACGCATCAGTTATGCCTGGCTGCGCCGCTTTCATGGTGCAGCTGCTCATGTAATGGTACCTACGCCGGTGGTGCGCAGGGATCTGGAGTTGCACGGGTTTACCAATGTGGCGACGTGGTCGCACGGGGTGGACCTGGAACATTTCCAGCCAACCGGAGCGGCCAACGCCTTGCAGACGACACCACCGGTATTTTTGTATGTCGGGCGGGTGGCGGTTGAGAAGAACCTGGCTGCATTTTTGTCTCTAGACTTGCCTGGCAGCAAATGGGTAGCAGGGGTGGGGCCACAGCGGGCGGCGTTGATGAAGAAATATCCGGAGGTGAACTGGCTGGGGGGACTGGATACGGCGCAATTGGCAGAGGCATACCGGAGTGCCAGCGTGTTTGTGTTCCCCAGCAAGACGGACACGTTTGGTTTGGTGATGCTGGAAGCCATGGCGTGCGGTTGCCCGGTGGCGGCATATCCGGTCACCGGTCCGCTGGATGTGATTGGGGATTCGCAGGCGGGGGTGATGTCGCATGACTTGCGGCAGGCGTGTCTGGATGCGTTGCAGATTGACCGGTCGGTGGCTCGGCGGCACGCGGCGCAGTTTGCCTGGTCTCATGCCAGTACGCAGTTTTTGTCCTGGTTGCAGCCCATTACATGGGCAGCGCGTCAGGATAAGGCAGGGGATGCCTTAGTGGCGAGTGGTGTTGTTGAGTAGGAGGTCTGGTTTGAGGATGATTGGTGGATATCGCGTTGCTCCATCCTGCTTGACTGCCCGAGTCTTCTAAATCATCTCAGCTTTCTTCTGTACGGCAAAACTGTGATTTCCATCTCCGGGTCTATGATGCTGTAATTCGTAGCAGGCGTCTGGTGATGGTTTTGGGCGGTGTATACGCTTCGTAATGTTTATCTGCTGGTAGCTAGCCCAGGCATTGTTGCAGTTGGGTATGCCATTCTGAGTCTGGTTTGATGTCTTGTATCATATGTGGGACGAGCTTTTGAATGGCGCTTTTTATGTATGCTGGCGCTTCTTGCCAGGCCTCATCCAGCTGCCAGGGTGACTCCTTGGCTAGTGCATGACCAAGCAGGTTGGCTTGCTGACGGTCTTTGGCTGCTTTTGCATGCAGGCTGCCTCGGTGAACACTGCTAAAAAGTTTATGCCATACTAGTCTGGATGGTTGGGGTAACCTGACGGGAATGGCATGCCCGCCCGCCAGCAAGATACTTGTTTCCGTGATATCCAGTAAATAATCATAACCTTCAATGGCTTGGGCTGCCCAGCCCAGTTCGGGTAGCGTAACAATCGTGCCAGTCGTTTTGCCTGGGGTGAGTACGTCTACCCGCAGGCTTTCAATGCCAGGTAATTTGACGGACGTGCTGGGGGCATTGTTTGGCATGCCCGGAACAGCAACAAATGGGAGGCCTGTGGCTTGCATGGTCTGCAGGAAGGCCATGGGCGCGGCCAGTTTGAGCGGCTGGTTGCGAGCCAAGTCAATATCCAGCGTACGGGCGCTGATTGTGTAAATGCCAAGGTCGTTTAACATGGCCATGAAGGCTAGGGTACCAACCAGTGTCAATCCTGCTTCTACTGCGCCACTGTTGTAAAGCTCCACCATGACTCTGGCAGTGAGCTTGTCTGCTACTTGAAACCCGAGCTTTTTCATTAGGCCGACTTGGGTTTGTACCCACTGGCTAAATGCAATCTGCTCTTCCATGTGGGTTTTCTGCTGGTGATCTTCTGCCCGGCAGATGAGTGTCTCCGCCTGTTTGCCAGGAACACTGTAGAAGACCCTGTACCAGTAAGCTGTGCCGGTGCCATCACGGATGGTCAGTGTACCAGGGGTGCCTGGGAGTAGGTTATGAACGGACATTACCCGCTCTTTCAGCTCTGTATACTGGGTATGAAATGCAAGCTCATGATGTCGGATCGGCATGGAAATATCGTTACCCCATAAAGTGTCAGTTTATTGGGTAATGATAGCACTATTGATAAACGGATTACCCCATAAAATATAATTTTATGGGGTAATTGATGGATGGCATTCTGTATGGTGCAACATCAACCAAAGCAAGCCAAATAGTGTGATTTATTGTTAATCGCATGTCGAATTAAGACACATATTTTTGTTGATGGCGACAAGCCGTTTGATCCAGATCAAAGTTTGTACTGGCGCTTGTTAAGCTAATTTTCCTTCTTGAATAGTCCTTACAGATCAAAGACATCCATGTTTTGGTAAAACCTGATAAAAGTTTGACCAAATTCATGGGTTCATCCCCTTGTTAGTCGAAATCCGTCTTTCGCTTGTCGGAAAAACGCTAATTGCAAAGTGCTGAAAGCCCGACGATTGCATCGCGTTCTGCAGCAGGTTTTTGACTAAATCGAATATGGGGTGAGAGAAATGGGAACTCGTGAGATTGGCTTTAAAAGCGTAGAAAATACCGATAAAATTCGTGAACTGGTGGCAAACCGTGTCCCTGGGCATAGTCTGGATGCGCCGTTTTATACCAGCCAGGAAATCTTTGATGCCGATGTGAAATATATCTTTGGCCAGCACTGGATTTACGTGGGTGTGTCACCCGATGTGCCAGAGCCAGGTGACTACATGACGGTGAATATCGGTAGCCAGCCTGTGCTGATTGTGCGCGGGGATGATAACGAGATCCGTGCCTTCCACAATGTTTGCCGCCACCGCGGTGCGCGTGTCTGTAATGGTGCTAAAGGCTCTACAGGTAATCTGGTGTGTCCTTACCACCAGTGGACGTATAACACGCAGGGTTCTTTGCTGTTTGCAGAGCACATGGGAGAAGGGTTTGACCTGAAACACCACAGCCTGAAACCGGTACACCTGAAAAATGTGGCTGGCTTGCTGTTCATTTGTCTGTCAGATAACCCGCCGGCCGACTTTGAGGATCTGGTCAATACCATGACGCCTTACATCAAGCCGCATCAGGTAGAAAACACCAAGGTCGCTGCCCAGATCGATATCATCGAAGAAGGCAACTGGAAGCTGACCATGGAAAATAACCGTGAATGCTACCACTGTACCGGTAACCACCCTGAACTGACCATTTCTCTGTACGCCTACAGCTATGGCTTTGCGCCAAGCGAAGGCACCGACCCGGGGGCAGAGGCATACGACAAGATGATTGCCCAGCGTCATGCGGAGTGGGAAGCCATGGGGCTGCCATCGAAAGAGGTTGAGCGCCTGGAAAGTGCCATCAGTGGTTTCCGTACCCAGCGCATGCCGCTGGACAAGCATGGCCAAGCCCAGACCATGACCACCGAGTCTGCCTGCAAAAAGCTGCTGGGTGACTTTACCGACCCTGCACTGGGCGGCCTGTCTTTCTGGACGCAACCTAACAGCTGGCACCATTTCATGGCAGATCACATCGTGACCTTTACCGTGCTGCCGATCAGCCCGGACAAGACGCTGGTACGTACCAAGTGGCTGGTGAACAAAGATGCCGTCGAGGGTGTGGACTATACCGTGGAGAACCTGACCCACGTCTGGAACCAGACTAACGCGCAAGACCGCTTCCTGGTGGAAGAGTCGCAAAAAGGCGTGAATAGCCCGGCCTATGTGCCAGGCCCTTACTCGCCTTATACCGAGTCACTGGTGGAGAAGTTCTCTGCCTGGTATATCGGCCGCTTGAAAGCCTTGCTGGGATAAGCACGTAGCCTGACTGGGTGTGTAGATGAGCAAGACCCTTTGCGAATGATCTGCTTGCAGATGTTTTGCGGAGGGTCTTTTTGTTGGTAATTTGTGGTTACAGGAGGTTCTGCCATGCAACAACGCAGTCTGTTTGTATCGCACGGGGCGCCGGATATTTTGCTGGAACCGGGGACCTGGGGGTCGATGTTATCAGCGTATGGGCAGATGCTGACGGGGATTCGTGCCGTGCTGGTGGTATCTGCCCATTGGCAAACCCGGGGGCTGACAGTGACCGCTGCGCCGGCACCGGAAACCATACACGACTTCGGGTCTTTTCCCGAGGCCCTGTATGACATGCATTACCCGGCCAAAGGGGCGCCGGAACTGGCAAGGCATATTGCATCGATGTTGACCCAGCAAGGCTGGTTGACATCAGTCGATGCCTGGCGGGGGCTGGACCATGGCGCCTGGGTACCGCTGATGCAGTTGCTGCCGGAGGGGGATATCCCTGTCTTGCAGCTGAGCATGCCGCAGCAGCTAAATGCCGAAGGGGCGTACCGGCTGGGCCAGGCGCTGGCACCACTAACGCACGAAGGGGTTCTGGTGGTGGGCTCGGGATGTCTTACCCATAATGTCAAAGAGTACCGTCAGAAACTGCAGGACGACGCGGGTTACGTGACGGCCTTTACCGAGTGGGTGCGTGACCGGGTCATGATGAGCGACCGGCAGGGTTTGCTGAAAACGCTGGAAGAGGCGCCATTTGCCAGTCGGGCGCATCCCACGCCTGAGCATTTCTTGCCCTTGCTGATTGCCATGGGCGCCGCAGGTGAGGAGGCTCGACCAACCGTGCTGGAAACCGGCATCCAGCATCAGGTGCTGTCTCTGGAATCGTATGCCTGGAGCGTGGCCAATCACCCGGATACCTTCAGGGCTTGCTAAGAGGTGATGACGGGGGATTGTTCCAGAATATGGTGCAATATATTCCGGCAGGGAGGCTGTTTTTATCGTTTGCTTCTCTGTAGGCTATACCTTGGTAGGGCAGACTGGTGGATCAGGCTGCCACAAACAGGATTAACCCGAAAGCAAACACGATATGAGCAAACCCGCGTTATTCATCTTTTTGCATGGTGTTGGCGATAACGCCGCCGGCATGCAGGGCTTGGCCAATGTATTCCGTCACCAGTTTCCGGATGCACACTATTATGTGCCCAATGGCACCATGCCGTTTGGCATGGGGACGGGTCGCCAGTGGTTTTCGATTGAAGGGGTGACGGAGGAAAACCGCACCGCGCGGGTGGCAGAAAAGGTGCCTGCGCTGATAGCGGACATCAAGCGGGTGCAAGCGGAAAAAGGCGTTGCGCCAGAAAATATTGTCCTGGTCGGGTTTTCGCAGGGGAGCATCATGTCGCTGGCCGCAGTGGCCGTTGAAGATGGTCTGGTAGGGCATGTACTGGCATTTTCTGGCCGCTATGCCAGCTTGCCGGCGGAGGCGCCCAAACAGACCCGTCTGCATTTCTTCCATGGCGAAGCCGACCCGGTGATGCCGGTGCAATTGGCGTATGCGGCAGTAGAACATCTTGGCAAGCTGGGCGGTACGGCCACGCTGGATACGACGCCCGGGCTAGGGCATAACATCAGTCAGGATTTGTTGTCCAAAGCCATTGCGTATCTGCAGGAGTAGGCTGTAGTCGTTCCGACATTAGAACGTAACGCCCGCACGCAGGATAATATTGGCGTAGGGCGTGCATTCTCCCGTCCGAACGACGACTTTGGCCTGTTGGCACAGGGCTTTGAGCGCTGTGTGGGTAATGGTTTCTTGCGGCAAATCCCCCAACAGAGTTGTGATACCGGTGCTGATAACCGGGTTGTACTGCGCAGTTTCTGAGGCGATGAGTGCGGCTTCTGTGGCCAGTTCGGCTAATATCACTTTGAGTACCGGCAAGAAGGCCGGTAAGCCGGGAACCACCGCCAGGTCGATCACGGGCGTATGCGTCGGGACGGGGAGGCCGGCATCGCCGATCACGATCAAGTCGCCATGACCGGCGGCGGTGATGATTTCAGCCAGCTTGGCGTGCAGTAATCCGTTTTTTCTCATGATTCCTTATCCGGGTTGATTGGCGCTGGTGACTTCGTGCCGCGCTGGAATGGCGCTCTGGGCGCCGCGACGGCTAACCGTGATGGCGCTGGCGGCTTGTCCGAGCTGTATGGCCTCTGTCAGGGATAATCCTTCTTGCAGTCCGGTGGCGATACCGCCGATAAAGGTATCCCCGGCGGCGGTGGTATCGATGGCATGGACCTTCTGAGCAGGAAAGTGGCCGTTGGCCTCGGCGCCTGCTGCCCATACGCCTTGGCTGCCAAGGGTAATCAGCACCTGTTTCACACCTCTGGCTAATAGCTGTTTGGCAGCCTGAGACGCACTGTCCAGGCTATCGACAGGAATGCCAGTCAGTTCGCTGGCTTCGGTTTCATTCGGGATCAGGTAGGTAACGGCATCCCAGCAATTATCTGGCAACGCGGCCATAGGTGCCGGGTTGAGCAGTACCGGGGTGCCGGCCGCTTTGGCGATGGCCAACAGGCGTACGATGGCGGGCACCGGGATTTCCAGTTGCAGTACCAGCAGGCAAGCCTGGCGAATGGCGGGGGCCAATGGGTCGATATCTTCTGGCGTGTAGGTGCCGTTGGCCCCTGCGGATAATAAAATCCGGTTCTGGCCGTTGTCTTCGACCAGAATCATGGCAACCCCGGTAGGCGCATCTACGGTTTCAATCCCGTCGATGTTGGCCCCGACAGTGGACAGGCCATCCTTCAGACGTTGACCAAAATCATCCTTCCCGACCCGCCCGATCATATGGACGTGACCACCCAGTCTGGCACAGGCAAAGGCCTGGTTGGCGCCTTTACCGCCATGATGGGTCGAAAAATCATGGCCGTGCAGGGTCTCACCGGCTTGCGGCACACGTGGGGTACGCATGACCAAATCCATGTTCAGGCTGCCGATCACCAGGATGGGGGCGTGCGGGTTTTGCATATCGTTCTATCAATCAGGCTTGGGTAAGAGGCGCAGTGGATTGTCGTACCACCAGCTCGGGCTGCAAAATGAGCTGACGAGTCTGGGTACGGCTACCAGTGAGCCGTTCAAGTAACAATTCTGCCGTCCCGGTGCCGATCGCCGCTTTGGGCTGAGCAATGGTGGTGAGCGGCGGAATGGTGTAGGCCGCAAGTTCGATGTCGTCAAAGCCGACAATCGATATATCATCGGGCACGCGTAATCCGGCATGGTGGATGGCACTGATGGCACCGATCGCCATCACGTCGTTACAGACAAATACCGCGGTCGGTGGGTCTTTTCTGGCCAGCAGCGTTTGCATGGCCAAGAAACCACCGCGGCTGGTGAAGTCACCTCGGGCCACATCTCCCTCTCGTCTGGCAATCGATGCATCGGCCAGCGCTTGTTTCCAGCCGGCCCGACGCTCAGAGCTGGGAGACAGCCCGGCAGGACCGCTGATACAGGCGATATTGCGATGACCAAGGCTGATCAGGTGTTCGGTGGCCATTTTGCTGCCTGCGGCATGGTCGACCTGGACCAGGTCGCAATCAAGCCCGGCAATGTTGCGATCGACCAATACCAGTGGCAGGTTGAGTGCTTCTAACTGGCTGGCCAAGGCAGATTCTGCGCCGGAAGCGACCAGAATCAGGCCGTCGATGCGTCGTTCTGCCAGCACACGCAGGTGGCTGGCTTGTTTGTCCGGGTCGTTGTCCGAGTTGCATAACACCAGGTTGTAGCCTGCATTGAAGCACTGGCTTTCTACCCCTCGGATGATTTCTGCAAAGTAGGGATTAGAATTGCTCGGGATCATCATCCCTAACGTGCGAGTGCTATTGTGCTTGAGGCTACGGGCAATGGCGCTGGGCACATAGCTGAGCGCGGCAACCGCTGCCTCGATGCGCGCTTTGGCGTCTTCGCTGACAAAGCGGGTGCCATTGAGTGCGTGCGAGACGGTGGTGACCGATACGCCAGCTTGTAGTGCAACGTCTTTAATAGTAGCCATAGGTGCTCAGGTATACGCCAGTTGAGTTAACACAGTGTTTCAAATCTCTGTAGCTTAGATCAATGTTAACTGATTTGCCGGTTGTTTAATGGCTACGCCGGTTGCGGCGGCGTTCGCGGTACATGTCCAGCACCACGGCAACGATAATCACGCAGCCGGTGATGATCCGTTTGGTGGGTTCGGATGCGCCAATCTGGGCCAGCCCTGCTTCCAGGACGGAAATCAGCAACACGCCCAGGAAGGTGTTGGCGACCGAGCCACGGCCCCCCATCAGGCTGGTGCCGCCAATCACGACCGCGGCAATCACCACCAGCTCGGCGCCGATCCCCGCATTCGGGTCTGCGGCTTCCAGCCGGGAGGCCTGCATGATGCCGGCGAGGCCGGCCAGCAGGCCGGTAATGGCAAAGACGGCAATCTTGACTGGACGAGGGTCTACCCCCGCCAGCCGAATGGCTTCTTCATTGGTGCCGATGCCGACCATGTAGCGTCCGAACACCGTCTTGACCAGTACAATTTGCGCGATGATCACAATCGCAATCGCGATAAAGAAGGACGGCGAGAGTTGTCCCGCTACTGGGGCGCTGAGCCAGTCGATTGCCCCGCCAATATATTGGGTTTTGGAGTCGGTTGCGATATAGGCACCGCCACGGGCAACTTCCAGCATGCCCAGCGTGACGATGAAGGATGGCAAGCGCCATCCGACTGAAATGGCCCCATTGACGAGCCCGGTCAGCAAACCGGTGAGCATCGCGAGCCCTACTGCCGGGAGCAGGCTCCAGTGCCATTGCAGCATGGCAATGCCGGCAACGGCACTGGCTAACGCCATGACGGACCCGACCGAGAGGTCAATCCCGCCAATGATCAGGATAAAGGTCATGCCCACGGCCGTGACTGCCACAGCTGGAATTTCATTAGCTATGGTGGTGAAGGTATCGAGGCTCAGAAAGTACTGGCTGAGATAGCTAAAGAGACCAATCATCAGCAAAAGAGCGATCATGAGCCCCAGATAGTCGCCAAACTGGTGCTTGATGCTGCGTAAGGCGTTAGTCGAATGATGTTGGGTAGTCATCAGGGATTCTCTGATTTGATTAATGGGATACATCCTCGGTCACCTGTACCGAGCTGTATTCGCTGAAGGCGGCTTCCAGCAGGCTTTGCTGGCTCCATTGGCCACGTTCGAGGATGGTGACAAGCTTGCCTGCACTCATCACCGCAATCCGGTCGCAGACCGTCATCAGCTCGCGCAAATCGCTCGACACCATCAGGAGCGCCTTGCCGCTGGCCGCCATGTTGTCCATTTCCTGATAAATGTCGGCACGGGCGCCAATGTCGACACCACGGGTGGGTTCGTCGAGCAGCAGAATGTCACAGTTACGGTGAATCCAGCGGGCAAACACGACTTTTTGCTGGTTACCACCGGAGAGTTCGCCGGTGGTCTGTTCGATGGACTGGCTACGGATACCCAGCAAGTCACGCATCCGGTTCACGATGTTCATCTCTTTGGCGGTTTGCAGCCAACTGCGGATAGACACATCTCCCAGATTGGCGATGGTGGCATTGACGCGAATCGACTGGCTCAATAGCAGCCCTTGCGCCTTGCGATCTTCCGTCACCAGCCCGATGCCTGCCTTGACCGCATCGGCAGGGGAATGTCTTGCCGGCAGTACTTTGTCCGTCAGGTGGATGTCACCTTGGTCAGAACGGTCGGCTCCAAAAATCAGGCGCAGCAATTCGGTTCGTCCGGAGCCCACCAAACCGGCAACACCGAGGATCTCGCCTTTGTGTAAGGTCAGACTGACATCCCGTACCGATTGCCCCCGCGACAGGCGGTTCAGGGTCAATGCGACGCCATCCACAGGGCGGCGAGGGCGGTCGAGGCTTTCCTGTACATCTTTGCCTACCATCAGCCGGACAATCTCGTCCTGGCTGGTGGATGCCATGGGCAAGGTTTCAATCAGGTGGCCATCCCGCAGTACGGTCACGCGATCGGCAATCTTTGTCAGTTCATCGAGTCGATGAGAGATATAAATGATGCCGACCCCCCGTGCCTTGAGCTTGCCAATCTGCTCAAACAGGTGTTCTACCTCGCGGTCGGTCAGCATGGCGCTGGGTTCATCCAGAATCAGCACTTTGCAGTTGCCCACCAGATTGCGGGCAATTTCTACCATTTGCTGGTGGCCAATGCCTAGCTGGCTGACCGGGGTATCCGGGTCAATATGCCCAAGGCCGATGGTTTTCATCTGATCAAAGGCGAGTGCAAGCAATTCGTGCTTGCGAATAAAACCACCCCGGTGCGGCAGGCGGTCCAGCAACAGGTTTTCGGCCACGGTCAGGGTGGGAATCAGCCCCAGCTCTTGCAAGACCATCCGTACGCCTTGCTGTTCGGCGGACTTGCGGTTCTCTGGGCGGTAATCCTTGCCATCTAGCAGCATCACGCCGCTGGATGGATCGACCAGCCCGGCAATAATCTTGGAGAGCGTGCTTTTACCCGCACCGTTTTCTCCGGTGAGAGCCAGCACTTCGCCTGCATGTAGCGTCAGGTCAATATGCTGCAGTACCGGGCCGGCATAGTGCTTGCCGATGCCGGATGCATGAAAAAGTGCACTGCTTGTCATGGGCGTGTTCCATTGTCCCTGGCAACCCCAGGCTGCCAGGGACGGTGCATGGTTACTTGGTGACCAGTTTAACTTTGGTTTCTACAACGGCTGGCAGCTGGTTTTGCGGTGTTTTCGCTTTGACGGCTTTCAGCGCGGTTTCGATACCGAACACGGCTTGCTGTGCACCGTACTGGTCCGCAGTGGCCAGTACGCGGCCATCTTTCAGCATGGGCTGAATGGCAGAAATATTATCGTAACCGACCACTTTTACCTTGCCGGTTTTGCCAGCGGTTTTGATAGCGGCTACAGCGCCCAGTGCCATATTATCATTGCCTGCCAGGATGGCTTTAAGATCCGGGGTTTCGCGCAGCATGGCGCTGGCAATGGTATTGGCCTTGTCCATCTCCCATTCGCCAGACTGAACGTTGGTCACATTGGCTTTGACGGCTGCCATGGCATCCTTGAAGCCGGCGGTACGTTGCTGGGCATTCAGGGTGGTAGATACCCCTTCCAGAATCGCCACTTTGTCACCGGCTTTCAGGGTTTTGGCCAGATAGTCACCGACTAGTTTTGCACCCGTGCGGTTGTTCGGGCCAACAAACGGCACGCTAATGCCTTTTTCTTTCAAGGCATCGGCATCCAGCTTGTTATCGATATTGACCACGATAATGCCTTTGGCCGTGGCTTCTTTCAGGACGGGGACCAGCGCCTTGGAGTCCGCTGGCGCAATCACGATGGCGTCCACTTTCTCTACCATCATCTGCTGAACAATCTTGATCTGGGCTGCCGTGTCGGTCTCATCCTTGATACCGTTGCTGATCAGGTCAAAGTTTTTGCTATGTTGTTTCTGATACGCCTTGGCGCCATCTTGCATGGTTTGAAAGAATTCGTTCGCCAAAGACTTCATGACCAAAGCGACTTTCGGGTGCGCAGCATCGGCAAAGGCATGGCTACCGGCAAACAGGCCGAATGTTGTCATCGCGGCCATGGTTTTTAGTGCAAAACGGCGAGTGTTCATCAGTTTCTCCTAAGGTGTCTTTTTGACTTATTGGGTATGAAAACAATGACGCAATCGTTTGCGCAATCGTTTGCGTGCAGTTTATGAGGAGAAAATATGCAAATCAACAACTTTCGATGTTGCGATGCGGAATGAATAACAGGAGATGGTGATCGAGAAAGGTCAGGCGTCCAGCAGGCCGGTGCGGTTGCCGATCCAGCGCTCCAGGTGCGCTGCGGCGACATCCGGTGCGTCGGTCAGCAGGCGTGGTGCCAGGTTACGGGCGACTTCCAGCAGATCAATGTCTTTTTCCAGATCGGCGAAACGCAGCAGGGGCACGCCGCTCTGACGATTACCCAGCAGTTCGCCAGGCCCGCGGATATGCAAGTCTTCCCGCGCAATTTCAAAGCCGTCAGTGCTGTGGCGCATCAGGTCCAGCCGTGTCTGGGCAATTTCCCCCAGCGGGGCCTGAAACAACAGGGTGCAATAACTGGCCTTGCTACCCCGGCCAACCCGACCACGCAGCTGGTGTAGCTGTGCCAGCCCCATCCGCTCGGCATGGTCGATCACCATCAGCGTGGCGTTGGGGACGTCTACGCCTACCTCGATCACCGTGGTGGCGACCAGAATATCCAGCTCATGATGCTTGAAGGCGTTCATCACGGCCTGCTTTTCACTGGCAGGTAACTTGCCGTGCACCAGCCCGATGCGTAAGTCCGGCAGCATGGCTTGCAAGGTCTCGTGTGTGGCAACCGCCGTTTGCAATTGCAAGGTTTCGGATTCTTCAATCAGCGGGCACACCCAGTAGGCTTGCGCGCCTTGGCCGACAGGCGCGGGCCGGCAGGCATTACCCACGCGTTCGATCAGTTGCTCGCGCTTGCGGTTATCCAGCAGGGTGGTAATGATGGGGGTTCTGCCGGGCGGCAGTTCGTCAATCACCGAGACATCCAGATCGGCAAAATAGCTCATGGCCAGGGTGCGCGGGATGGGCGTGGCCGACATCATCAGTTGATGGGGAGCCCGACCGTCGTCGCTGCCTTTGCTGCGCAGTTGCAGGCGCTGCCCTACGCCAAAGCGGTGCTGCTCATCGACCAGCAGCAGGGACAAATTCTGGAATTGCACCTTGTCCTGAAACAGGGCATGGGTACCGACCGCAATCTGGATATCGCCACTGGCAATAGCGGCCAGCGTAGTTTCTCGTTCTTTTTTCTTCTGGCTGCCGGAGAGCCAGCCAATGCGGATGCCCATCGGCGTCAGCCATTCATTCAGCTTGCGGTAATGCTGTTCCGCCAGCAGCTCGGTCGGCGCCATGAAGGCGGCCTGGGTATCGTTTTCTACGGCTTGCAAGGCGGCCAGCGCAGCGACAATGGTTTTACCGCTACCCACATCCCCTTGCAGTAAGCGCTGCATCGGCACGGTACGGTTTAGGTCCCGGCAGATTTCATCTACCACCCGTTGCTGGGCAGCGGTGAGCGCAAACGGCAGTGACGCCAATAACTTGGCGGTCAGTGTCCCTTTCGGGATCAGCGACAGGGCAGGGACTTCCCGGCGTTTGGCGCGGTTGGCCAGCAAGGTAAGTTGCTGGGCCAGCAGTTCATCAAATTTCAGCCGCCGCCACGCCGGGTGATGCCGGGCCGTGAGCGGGTACATATCGGTATCGACCGGGGGCGAGTGCAGGAAGCGCACGCTCTTTTCCAGTGGCGGCAACTTGTACGGCGCCGTGATGCTGGCCGGCAGGGTGTCATCCAGTGCCGTGTGCTTCAGGGCCAGCCCGACCAGGCGTTGCAAGGTATCTTGCGACAACCCGTTGGTAGTGGGGTAAACCGGTGTCAGTTTGTTGCCCAGCGGCGCATCCAGACCATTGAAACGGGTACGCGGATGCACCATCTCCAGTCCCCAGAACCCGCTCTTGATTTCGCCGATCAAGCGCACCTGCTTACCCGCCTGCCATTGTTTCTGCTGGGAAGGGTAGAAGTTAAGAAAGCGGACGATCAGTCGGCCGGAGCTGTCTGCCACTTCGGCAATCAACTGCCGGCGCTGGCGGATCTGCACTTCGCTTTTCTTGATCACGCCTTCGACCACCACCACCCGGTCTTGCGGGGCCTGGGTAATCGGGTACAGCTGGGTTTCGTCTTCGTAGCGCAAGGGTAAATGCAGGGCCAAATCCTGCAAACGGGTCAGTCCCAGTTTGGCCAGCTTTTGGCGATTGGCATCCGTGAAACCGGGCAGCTTCAGAAACGGGTCGGCAGAAGGGGGCGTGGGTTGAACGGCCATAGAGCCGGATTATTCCATAGTGCTGGCTTGCAAGCCAGTTATGGCGTGATAAAGGCGAGAAATTCAGCCACCATCGGCTGGCGTAAGCTTTGGTGGCTGAATGTAGTTATGCGTTTAGGGCAAATGAATAAAAGCGCCACTCTTGTTAAATCGTAGGTTTAGGCGTCACTTTTTGATGTTGGTCGGGATGCTCAAATACTGTGTGCTGATTCTGTGATGCACTTATGGTGTGCTGTTGTGCTCCATTGCTTAACGAAAGTCTGATATCGTTAAATTCACCAAATTGTCCAAGAATCAATTGCTTGTCAGCATTATAAAACAGGTAATCATAACGTTTCCCGCCTTGTTCATGGGTAATCTGAGCAACATGGTGTATTAGCTGATGTTTATCATGATCTGGCAAATGGGCTAGAGATTGTGAGAGGTGTGCTTCAGCCTGCTGGTAGAGTGGTCTCAGAGCCTCAGGTACATTTGGACTGCGGGTATGTGCGTGGTGTTCTGATGTGCCATGAAGCTGGGGTTCCGGTTTGATAAAGTCTGGTTTTGCTCTTAGTGCACCCAGAAACTCCGTTCTTTCATCCCAATAATGGTTTCCGCTAAGCTTTACGGAGGCTGGACCCGTTGAAGACTGGGACCCAAAGAAATGGATATGTCCATGCTTATCATAGTTTTGGAATATCACGATATGCTGTGATCCACCTGGCATTTTTAGCATGAGTAAGTCGCCTGGCTGCAAATTGTGGTCATGTTTTGCTGCGGGCGGGAGGACATCAAAATGTTGTTGTGCATAAGGCGTAACATGCGTGCCATTAAACAGTGAATGGGTACTGAAAGCATTGCTTCCTGTTACGCTTGGGTAGGTTTCATCAATTTTGAAACCTGCCTCTTTCAGTGCTCTCCACACGAGCGCCGAGCAATCGACGCCCTTTTTGTGATCACTGTCCGGCCCATCCCGTTCGTCCCGATAGATGTCTTTATTGCCCTGTTGCTGTTTGTGTGAATAGGCCACGTCCGGCCTACCATACTCAAATTCTCCAGGCTGGAAGTGAGCAAGTGCCACATCAATAATTCGCTGGTTCTGCTGTTTCTGAATAGAATTGTCCACTCTTGCTATCCGTGATGTGATTAAAAATCCGTTACCGCCTTTTATTGCGATTGTTTTAGCATTTGAGCCGCTTGCCGTTGGTATTGTCTGGCCAGTGACGGGTTGGCTGGTAGGCCAGGCAGTCCGTGTTGGTAAATTCTGGCCAATGACAGGGTCGGGAAGGCATCTTGTGAGCCGGCTTCTGTCTCATTGGCGGCTGCCAGATACCAATTGGCCGCTTTCTGGCCATCGATAGACAATCCGCCTCTGCCTTGCTCAAACATCAAGCCCGTCAGGCTAAAGGCCCAGTGCGAATCCCAGCGGTTGGGCAGGCCGTTGCGATTCTGTCGCAAGTAATAGGTAGCTGCGGGGAGCAGGTTGTGGGCGACCCAGGCATCTTTATGCGGGTCATGGTCAAACAGCAGATACAGGAGAGATTGCTGTTCGATGACGAGCATGGTGTCTTGCTGCGCATATTTGGCGGCAGTAAACGGCTTGTCAGTCTGCGTTGGCTTTCCCGGGGCTGTCAGGCGGCTTAACCGGTCGTGTACCAGACTGTAGCGGCAAGCTGTTTCAAAGTGGACTAGCCAGGGTGCGGCAATCTGATAAGTTTTGGCGATGCTGCCACAGGTTTTGGGAAGGCTGATGAGCCACTGACGGTAGTCGGGTGTCGCTGGTGGCGTGGCGCGCGAACGTTTTAATTCTGCCTCGCGCTGGTCCAGTTGCCGACTTTCGGCCTGAAGGGTGGCCTTACAACTGCGCGCATCGGTATCCGTCAGGTCGCAGGGTGGCTGGGTGTAGTGATTGGGCCTGGCATCTCCGGCATAACAGGACATGGTGGCAGGTAAGAGGGCGAGCGAGACCAAGAGGGGGAGCAAACTGGTTTTCATGATGAAATATTATGTCAAAAGAATATTATTATTCAATTGGCATTTTATATCAATGAAAACCAGCATCGGGACCGGAGGGTAGCACGCCATGTTCGTGCGTAAGCTCAGGTGGATGTCATCTGCTAAACATGCAAGAACAGGATAATCATCACTGGTCCGGCAATGGTCAGAATCAGCCCGCTGACCAGCGCCGCTGAGACGCTCTCCAGACCACATTTCTGTTTGATGAGTGGCAGGCTGGCATCCAGCGCGGTGGCGCCGCAGGCAGCAATGGTTTCTTGTGCAAAGCGGTTGCCGAGCATATACAGCATGATCACGGCCATGAGCTCCCGGAACAGGTCAGTCAGCAGGGCGATGGCGCCATAGGCCTCACCCAGCTGGCTGCTGACCAGTACACTGGATAAGGTAAACCAGCCAAAACCGCTGGCAAGGGCCAACCCGGTCCTGATGCTGTCACCCGTCCACAGGGCGGCGATGATGCCACCCAGCAAAGAACCGGCAACCACCAGCGCAGGCAGGTAGAGAATCCTGACCGAGCCAAACAGGTTACCCAGCCGGATGCGGGTCAGGTCAATGCCGACCACAAATATCATTGCGTACAGTAGCTGGTTCACATTGAGCTGAAAAATGGCATCGACGAAGGGAGGCAGGTCAAGGCCAGCCGCCAGTATGCCTGCAGCGATCAGGCTCAGGGCGAGCATGCATTCTTTTGCGGCTTTACCCAGCGCGCCCCATGAATGTTGCGTATCAGCGCCCTGGGTATCCCGGGTGTTGCCTGATTTCAGTAACCAGAACACCAGCAGGGACGACAAAGCATTGGTCAGGACGGAGAAGATGAGGGCATGGTTTAGCCCCATGCGGATCACGTGTGCGTCGTTCAGCACATGCCCAAAGTCATGGCCGCTATAAAACAGCATCAGCCAGACCAGCGGGTTAATCAGCTGGTTGGCCAGCTGGATGACGCTGGCTGGCAAGTAAAAACCGATGCTATAGCCGGCGCCAATCGCCAGCAGCAGCGGAAACAAAGATGTCAGTATGCTTTCCATACAATGAAGGTCCTGCCAGATTCGTTGACGGTTGGTGGTGATCCTCCCCCGGGTAAGGAGGCTAGGCAGGTATTATTTCAAATACCAGTACACCAGAAAATGATGGTTTTTTGACTTTAAAATTCCATTTTATGGAATACTGTGGCGATCGAAATGATCTGGACACCTCATGCAGAACAAGCTGGACATGTTGCGCATCTTTAGCGTGGCGGCTGCCTCACGCAACTTCAAGGAGGCCGCACAGCGACTAGGCATTTCTCCCCAGGCGGTCACACGGGCGGTACGCGAACTTGAGCTGCAAATGGGGGAAGTCCTGTTTCATCGCAATACGCGACAGTGCCGGATTACCGAGGCGGGCGAACAACTGGCCATTGAGGCAGAGGCAGGCTTGGCAGCCATTGATCGCGTGTTCCGGCAAAAGTCGTCCTTTGCAGAGGCCGAGATCGACGGACTGGTACGGATTACAGCCCCGGAAGTGATCGGGCAGGATAGTCTGGTCGTGGTGTTGGCCGGGTTACAAAGGCAGCATCCGGGCTTGAGGTTTGACCTTCATCTGGCAGATGAAGAAACCAATGTGGTGGATGAAAAAATCGACATCGGCATCCGCCATGGTGTGATGCGCGATAGCCGTTTTGTGGCCCGCAGTGTTGCCATGGTGCCTTACTACATCGTTGCAGCACCTGCCTTGATCCAGCGTGTAGGGACGCCAACCTCTCTGGCTGAACTGATGACCATGCCTGTGACCGGCACACTGGACCCGGGTACCGGCAAACCGTGGCCATGGCTGTTCCGGGAAGGGCAGCAGTGGCTGCCAAGTCAGCAAACTTTCTTGAGTAATAGCGCCAGTGCCGAATGTGCCGCGGTGCTGCAGGGGATGGGGTTTGCCCAGTTACCGGGGTTTCTGGCGTGTCCGCATCTGCAGGCGGGCACGCTGGTGCCGGTGCTGGCAGATGAATCTCCGTCACCGTGGCCGCTCAGCATTTTCCGGCCACAAAGGGAACCCGTGTCTGTGAGGGTACGTACCACCTTTGACTGGCTGGTGCAGGCTTTTTCGATGAGCTATACCTATCCGTGAATGTGGGCATGCCGCCAGCACAAGGCAGAAACAACAAAGCCCGCCATTGCGGGCGGGCTTTGTGGCGCTTGCTGGCTGGAAATTAGCCCAGGAACAATACGCCGTCTGCTTCGATCAGGGAGCCGCGTGGCAATGCAGGCACCTGAACGGCTGCACGTGCCGGGAATGGCTGTGGTACGTACTGAGCCATGATTTCGTTTACTTTGGCGAAGTTGGCCAGGTCCACCATGAAAATGTTCAGTTTGACCAGGTCAGCCAGCGAGCCGCCAGCGGCTTCTGCAACAGCTGCCAGGTTTTTGAACATCTGATGGATCTGTGCGTCGATACCTTCAACGATTTCCATGGTGGCAGGGTCCAATGGAATCTGGCCAGACAGGTAAACGGTGTCGCCGGCTTTGACGGCTTGGGAATACGCGCCAATGGCTTTAGGGGCGTTGTCGGTATGGATGATGGTTTTTGCCATGGTTTACTCCGGTTGGGGGTTGGTTCTGCACTGGGTTGATGCGCACCGGCATCAGGCAGGCAGAAACTGTTGCAATAAAGTGTTTAAAAACCGCTGTCCTTTCGGACTTGGTGCAATGATCTCATGATTCCGGGTGATCAAACCCTCAGATTCGGCAAGTTGAAGTGTTTTTTCGACCCGGGAAATCGGCAAGCCGGTGTGCTGGGTAAACAGCTCGACCGGAAACCCGCCGGTCAGCCGCAGCGCATTCATCATGAACTCGAAGGGCAGTTCCTTAAGGTCGATCTGGTGTTCTTCCTGTACCTGCGTACCGGCAGCGGTATGGCTTAAGTAGCTGGCGGGCTGTTTGTAGCGCATTTGCCGGATGATCCGGTCGTGGAAAGACAGCTTGCCATGGGCGCCCGCGCCAATGCCCAGATAGTCGCCAAATCCCCAGTAGTTGAGGTTGTGCTGGCAGTGGTGGCCGGGCTGGGCAAATGCGGAGGTTTCATAATGCAGAAAGCTAGCGCTTTCCAGTCGCTGTTCGATCTGTTCCTGCATGTCGGCAGAGAGGTCGTCATCCGGCAAATCAGGCGGATAGCGATGAAACAGCGTGTTGGGTTCCAGGGTCAGGTGGTAGCAGGACAAATGCTTGGGCCCGAAGGCTAGCGAGGTCTCGACGTCCGTCAGGGCCTCTTCCAGTGTCTGCTGTGGCAAGCCGTACATCAGGTCCAGGTTAAAGGTATCAAAAGTGGTAGCGGCAATCTCGGCAGCGCGTCTGGCTTCATTGGCATCATGCACGCGGCCCAGCGCCTTCAGGTGACGCTCGTTGAAACTCTGGATGCCGATCGACAGGCGGGTGATGCCGGCGCTGCGGTAATCCTTGAATTTTTGGATCTCGAACGTACCGGGGTTGGCTTCCAGCGTGATTTCTGCATCGGAATGCAGGCGCAGCCGTGCACGGAAGGCCTCCAGCAGCCGGTCCAGCCCTTGGGCGGATAGCAGGCTGGGAGTGCCCCCGCCAAAAAATACCGATACCACCCGGCGGCCCCAGATCAGCGGCAGCGCAGATTCCAGATCCAGAATCAGGGCGTCGATATACTCGGCTTCGGGGAGTTCGCCCTTTTTCTCGTGCGAGTTGAAGTCGCAGTATGGGCACTTCTTCAGACACCACGGAATATGCACGTACAGCGACAGCGGCGGCAGGCTGGTCATTTGCCAGTTGCGCGTGCCGATGGGCATGGCGACGGTCTGGGTCACTTGCCGGCTTCCTTGTACGGGTTCACCAGGCTGTCGATCATGTCGTGCAATGCCTGACGGATCTGGGCTTCTGTACACTCCAGCAGCACGGCATCTTCCAGCGCGTCTTGCGCCATCTGGCGCAGTTCTTCGATGTTCTCGTTCAGTACCTTGATTTTTTCGACACAAGAGACGGGGCTGCCGTCAGATTTGCACCAGATGGGTGGATTAAAACTCATGCGACCAGCCCGCTTTCTTTCAGTTTGATCAACAGGGACTGGATGGCTTGTCCCCGGTGAGAGATGGCGTTCTTGTCTTCCTTGCGCATTTCGGCGGCGGTGCAGCCATGTTCTGGCAGCCAGAAGTACGGGTCGTAGCCAAAGCCGCCGTCACCTGCCGGATGCTGTTGCACCACGCCATGCCACATGCCTTCGGCCACGATCGGGCGCGGGTCATCTGCATGCAGTACCAGAACCAGCACGCAATAGTAAAATGCCCGCCGGTCGGTTTGGTTGACCAGGTCGGCAACCAGCTTCTGGTTGTTGCGTTCGTCAGACTTGGGTTCCCCTGCATAACGGGCAGACAGCACGCCTGGCGCATTGCCCAGCACCGGGACACAGATGCCGGAATCATCCGCCAGGGCGGGCAGTCCGGTGATCCGGCTGGCATGGCGTGCCTTGGCCAGCGCGTTCTCCAGGAACGTAACATGGGGTTCTTCTGCTTCAGGCACATTCAGTGCGCCTTGGGGAATCACCTCGATATCCAGCGGCGACAGCAGGGCAGAGAACTCGGCAAGTTTCCCTTTGTTATTGCTGGCCATGACCAGTTTTTGCAGTGCAGAAGACACCATGCGTACCTCAATGAACAATTGCCCTGTATTTTACGCGCGTTCACCGGTTGAGGGTAGGGACACATGAGTTGCTTGTCGCAATACAGTGTTGTCCGGTATCTTCAGTGCATCATGACACCGGAACCATACCGTGCCCCAAGGGATTGAAAACACGAATGCGGCGCAAATGCCGGCCAATCTGCATACGGTCGCGCTGACTGTCTCCATGATGCTCAAGCGCGGCTTGCAGGTGGCCGATCTGCTGCACGGCAGCGGCATTGCAGAGGACGACCTGAAACAGCCGTCGGTGATGATCACGCATGCACAAGAGCTGATCGTGTTTGCCAACGCCTACCAACTGAGCGGCGATTCTGCCATCGGGCTGGATATCGGTTCCGACATGCATATTTCCAGCTACGGCATGTTGGGGTATTCCATGCTGGTCAGCCCGACACTGGGGGAGGCCTTGCGGTGTGCGCTGGATTTCCCGTTGCTGTTGGGTAGCTACTTCAAGGTAGCGCTAGAAAACGAAGGCGAGCTGACCGCGCTGACCGCCAGAAACTATGGTTATCGGCCGGATTTGTACACCGTGAATTCCGAGATGTGCCTGTCATCGCTATGGGCAATTGTCCGCGACGTGATGGCTGCGCCGGTGTCTCCGGTAGAAGTGCGCGTGGCGCATGGACGGCCTGTGCATGCGGCTCGCTATCTGGAGGTATTCGGTGTGGAAGGCACTTTTGATGCCGATCATCATGCGCTGGTCTTCCCGACTGCCTGGCTGGAGCGGGCGCTGCCGCTGGCAGAACCGGTAAGTTACCTGATGGCCAGACGGCAGTGTGCGCAACTGGCCAGCGAATGGGAAACCGCCAGCGGGCATAGCGTGGTGGCCAAGGCCTTGCGGTTATTACACGCAGAGCCGCGCCGGTACAGTGCGCTCAACATGCTGGCGGATGCGCTGCACATGTCCGAACGAACCTTGCGCCGGCGACTGGCCGATGCCAATACGTCCTACCAGGCGCTGCTGGATCGCGTTCGCTATGAACTGGCCCAGGATTACCTGCGTCACACCAAACTGACCATTGCTGAAATTGCCGAACGCTTGGGGTATAGCGAAACGGCCAGTTTCCGGCATGCCTTTTTGCGCTGGTCCGGCAAAGTCCCCAGCGACTGGCGAAACTACGTTTAGCCGGGTAGAAAATATTTCGCTTGCGAAACACCGACTGCTTTTCGTCATTGTCAATCACATTGGCCGTAATTATCCCCTTCGTGGCCGTTTACACTCTTATTGCATCAGGTAGGTCTGCTGTCAGAATGCGTCTGTACCGCCGTAATCACATCACGCAGGGAGAGAGCAAGATGCAGCAGCGGCAAGTCGCCATTCATATCGATCAGGTATCCATGTGCTTTGGGCAAGGGGCAGAGCAGGTCACTGCCCTGGACTCGGTGTCTCTGGATATCCTGGAAAACGAGTTTTTTACCCTTCTGGGGCCATCTGGCTGTGGAAAAACCACCTTGCTGCGGCTGATTGCCGGTTTCGAGCAACCCACCAGCGGCCACCTGCAGCTTTACGGTCAGCGTCTGGAAGGCACCTTGCCTTTCCAGCGCCCCATCAATACCGTTTTCCAGAGCTATGCTTTATTCCCGCATCTGACTGTGGCCAAAAATATCGCTTTTGGTCTGGAAATGCAGAAGAAACCGCAAAACGAAATCGACGCCACCGTGGAAGAGATGCTGGCGCTGGTCAAGCTGAAAGGTTTTGCCAATCGCCGTCCGCATCAGTTGTCTGGCGGGCAACAACAGCGTGTGGCACTGGCCCGTGCGCTGGCCAACCGCCCCAAGGTCTTGCTGCTGGATGAGTCCCTTTCTGCGCTGGATCTGAAACTGCGCAAAGAAATGCAGGTCGAGCTCAAGCGCCTGCAACGCGAAACCGGTATTACCTTCATTTTTGTGACCCACGACCAGGAAGAAGCACTGACCATGTCTGACCGGATTGCGGTCATGTCGGGCGGGGTGGTGCAGCAGGTCGGCGCGCCGGCGGATATCTACGATCGTCCGGTCAACCGCTTTGTGGCCGACTTTATTGGCGAAACCAACTTCCTGAATGCCGTGGTGGTTACCGATGGGTTTGACCTGGGCAAACTGGGCACGCTGCCTTATCCGGTCAGCAAGCTTGGCCTCGGCAGCAAAGTGACCCTGGCCCTGCGGCCCGAACGCCTGTGTTTTTCAGAGGATGGTTTGCCTGGCGTGGTCGAAAACGTCGTCTATATGGGGACGGACACCATCTATCACATCTCGCTGCAAGACCAGCCCGGCATGCATGTACGTTTGCAGAACGATTACGGCGCGCAAGCAGCCTATCAGATCGGCAACAGCGTCAAGGTCGGTGTACTGGCCGATTCCATTCGCGTGCTGGAGGATTGATCATGCTATCAGCGTCTGTACGTCGTACCGGCCTGCTAGCACCTACCGTCATCACCCTGTTTGTGTTCATGGTGTTGCCGATGGGGCTGATGGCCTGGATGTCGTTTCTGGAGCCCGGCACCTATGGTGGCGTGCAATGGGGGCATTATTCGGCCAAGAGTTATATCCAGTTCCTGTATGAATGGGATCTGGATGACCAGTTGGTACTCAACACCGATTATGTGGGGATTTTCCTGCGGTCTTTTCTGCTGGCAGGCGGCGCCACGCTGGCGACCTTGCTGATCGGTTTCCCGACCGCGCTGTATATTGCGCTAAAAGATGAAAAAGCGCGCAACCGCTGGATTCTGCTGATTTCCATCCCGTTCTGGACCAACCTGCTGGTACGGACCTTTGCCTGGATGTTGTTGCTAAGAAACGGCGGGCTGGCAGAACAGTTCCTGTCGTCTATCGGGCTCGTCAAGGAAGAGCTCAACATCCTGTATACCCCGACAGCGGTGGCCATCGGGCTGGTGTACTCTTTCCTGCCGTTCATGATTTTGCCCATTTACACCAGTCTGGAAAAAATGGACTGGAAACTGGTCGAAGCAGCGTTTGATCTGGGAGCCAACCGCTGGATGGCGTTCCGCCGGGTGATCCTGCCGCTGGCCATGCCAGGCATTGTGGCTGGCTGCATGCTGGTGCTGATTCCGGCACTGGGGTCGTACTTCATTCCGGAGCTATTGGGGGGCGGCAAAAGCCTGATGATCGGCAACCTGATCCAGAACCAGTTCGGAGCCTCCCGCAACTGGCCGTTTGGGGCGGCACTATCGTTCGCGCTGCTGACGGTGGTGATGGTCACCATGATTGCCTATAACCTGCGGTTTAAACGTGCACCGGGAGCAGACAAATGACAACTTCCGTGAATCCTTTATGGCGCTTCCGCGGCGTGGCGGGTACCGCATGGTTCGCCATGGTGTACCTGTACCTGCCGATCCTGATCCTGATCGTGCTGTCGTTCAACGCCAACAAGGTGGCCACCATCTGGAGCGGGTTTTCCCTGCAATGGTACAGCGTGGTGCTGGATAACCCCAATATCATGCGGGCCGCCAAAAACTCGCTGATCATCGCCTCTTGCGCTACCGTGGTCTCCACCGTGTTTGCCACGCTGGCGGCGCTGGCGATGTCCGGACCGACATTCCGTGGCCAGTCGGTCATCAATGCCATGCTGGGTTTGCCGCTGCTGGCACCGGAAATCGTCACTGCGGTGGCTTCGCTGTTGTTCTTTCTGGCCATCGGCATGGAGCTTGGTCTGTTGTCGGTGCTGGTGGCGCACGTGGTGTTCTGCATCCCGTTTGCCTACATGCCGATCCGTGCCCGCCTGGAAGGCATGGACCCGCGCTATAAAGAAGCCGCGTCCGACCTGTACGCCACCCCTTGGGCCACCTTCTGGCGCATTACCTTGCCTTTGCTGATGCCGGGTGTGGTCTCCGGTGCGATGCTGGCGTTCATCATTTCGTTGGATGATTTTGTGATCACCTTCTTTGTGGCGGGCGCAGGGGCGACGACCCTGCCGGTGTATATCTTCGGCATGATCCGCATGGGCATTACCCCGGAGGTCAATGCCATTTCAGCCATGATGTTGCTGGTGTCCATCCTGTTCGTGATCCTGTCCTGGCTGGTAGGCCGGGTCAAGCAGTAGGTTTTTCGGTTGTGCAGTGAGAACGTGTTTTGCTGTTAACAAGTAGTCATTTCTTGCGTACTTGATGAGGAGAGTCAAAGATGAAACGTCGTGCAATAGCCCTGATGACTGCATTCGCATTTTCTGGCGTGGTACACGCTGGTGGTGAGCTGAACCTGTATAACTGGTCGGATTACATTCCGCTGGATCTCTTGAAAAAATTCGAGAAAGACACCGGCGTGAAGGTTAACCTGGACGTCTACGACAGCAATGAATCGCTGTTGGCTAAGCTCAAAGCCGGCGCAACCGGTTACGACGTGATCGTGCCATCGGATTACATGGTCAAGATCATGGTGGCCGAGGGGCTGCTGGACAAGGTGGAAATCAACAAGCTGCCCAACTTCAAGAATGTCACCGCACCGCTAAACAAACCGTTCTTCGACCCGACCCGTTCTTACTCTGCACCATACATGTGGGGCGTGACCGGCTTTACCTATGACTCTGCCCGCGTACCGGGCGGCAAATTGCCAGACAGCTGGAAGTCGTTCTTTGAACCGCCAGCAGAGCTGAAAGGGCAGGTTGTAGCGCTTAACGACATGAACGACATGTTTGTGGCCGCCTCGCTGTACCTGAAGATCGATCAGTGCACCGAAGACCCTAAGCAAGCCCAGAAAATTCTGGACACCCTGATGAAACAAAAGCCGATGCTGGCCATGTACAACTCTGACGGCACCATCGAACGGATGCAGGCCAAAGAGGTCATCATGCATCACCAGTGGAACGGCGCCGCCCACCGCACCAAAGAGAAACTGAAAACGGCCGTGTTTGTCTATCCGAAAGAAGGCATGCCGTTCTGGAACGATAACTTTGCCATTCCGAAAGGGGCAAAGAACAAAGACAACGCACTGAAATTCATCAACTGGATGATGGCACCAGAAAACATTGCCATTGCATCTAATTTTACCGGCTATAACAACGCCATTAAAGGCTCTGACAAGTTCATGGATGAATCACTGCGCAGTGATCCGGCCGTGAATACCCCAGCAGCCTTCAAGAGCCGGTTTGTACCTAACAAGGTCTGTTCACCCAAAGCCCTGGCCTTGCGTGACAAGGTCTGGACCAAGCTGAAGAAGTAATTTCCCCCTATCCCCGTCGTGACTGAAACCGACTAGCCCCCTGCAGGTCAGGGGGTGACGGGGAGGGCTACGCATTTTTACCGGTAACCATGTTACCCAAGACGACTGGAGAACCTATGCTCAGCATATATAGTGATACCCATCGCCTGCATCACGGGCAGGCTGAATTGATGGACGGAAAACTGCAGCCCTGCTTCGAGATGCCAAGCCGCGCCGACATGGTATTGGAACGGGTAAAAAAGGTAGGTCTCGGTGATGTGCGCGGCCCGGACGAATTTGGCAAGTCGCCATTGCTGCGCGTGCACTCTGCAGCGTACGTCCAGTTTCTGGAAACCGCCTGGGCACAATGGAGCGCGCTGGGGCGTACCCATGATGCCCTGCCACTGGTATGGCCGGTCCGCGGTTTGCGTACAGACCGCATCCCGACTGATATTGATGGCCAGCTGGGGTATTTTGCCATGGACGCTGGCGTACCGATTACCGCCGGTACATGGGAAGCCATTCGCCAGAGTGCCAACGTGGCTCTGACGGCCATGCAAGCCATGGTAAACGGCGAGCAGAGCGCGTTTGCCCTGTGCCGTCCGCCAGGCCACCATGCCGCTGCCGACTATATGGGGGGCTATTGCTACCTGAACAATGTGGCCATTGCCGCCCAGGGTTTTCTGGACCGTGGCGCCAAAAAAGTCGCCATCCTGGATGTCGACTATCACCATGGCAATGGGACCCAGAGCATTTTCTATGACCGTTCGGACGTGATGTTTGTGTCGATTCATGGAGACCCGCTGGTGGAATACCCGCACTTCCTGGGTTTTGCCGATGAATACGGTGCCGGCCCTGGCTTTGGCTTTAACCACAATTATCCGCTGCCGCACGGGTCAGACTGGAAAGTCTATGAAGCTGCGCTGGCTGACTCTGTCCGCAAGCTGAAAGTCTATGCACCGGATGTGTTACTGATCTCTCTGGGGGTAGACACCTTCAAGGATGACCCGATCAGCCAGTTCAAGCTGGAAAACGATGATTACCTGAAAATGGGGCAATACATCAAGGATATTGGCTGCCCGACCCTGTTTGTTATGGAAGGTGGCTATGCGGTAGAAGACATCGGCATCAATGCCGTGAATGTTTTGCTGGGGTATGAGGGGCGATAATCTTCTGCAAGCAGTAGCCGATGTAACTTGTCGTAACCAAGAAAAACCTCACCGATGCGTGAGGTTTTTCTTCATGGTGCCGTCTCTGTCAACGGGTCTGTCAACAGACATTTTGTTCTGACATGCAGGCTGGTGTGCGCATTAATTTCTAACTTACACTTGACCCATGCAGCGGGCTCTCATATGCTGAATATGAATTAATATTATTTAGACATGCCTTTTGAATCTTGCTTGGGGGAAAAATGCGTCGTGGTTGTGTGGCCTTATTACTGTTGTTGACGGGTATGTGTGGCAGGGCAGAAACCGTCGTGATGGCAGGAACAGAGTGGCCACCATATATGGGCGCCACCTTGCCAAGACAGGGGGCTGCCACTGCCGTAGTCACGGCTGCGTTCAAGGCCATGGACATTGATATCCGCTATGACTTCCTGCCATGGCAACGGACCGTACAGGACGGGACAAGCAATCCCAAATATGCCGGCTATATGCCTGCCTATTACTCTCAGTCACGTGCACTCAGTGGGTATATCTCCGAGAAAATTGCTGCCAGCCGGGTCGGGTTTGCCGAACAACGCGCCAAACCGGTTTTCTGGTCAACAGCAAGACTGCTGCCGTCAACTCGTGTCGGGCTGGTGCAGGGCTATGTCAATACGCCTGAATTTGATCGCCGGGCCAGTGACAGGAATTTTTCCATCGACATGGCCGTCTCCGATGAGAACAATCTGACCAAACTTGCCGCCAACCGGATTGATCTGGCCCTGATCGACTTGTATGTGTTCAATTACTATCTGTCGCACTCAGCCTCGCTGGGTGTCAATGCAAAGTTATTGAGGTTCCAGGGGGAAGTGCTGGATGAAAAGCCCGTATATATCTTCTTCCAGAAGACGCCACAGGGCCTGCGCCTGCGTAACCTGTTTAACCAGGGCATTGCCAAAATCAATGCGCAGAAAGTGTTTGATGACGTGATGGCAGAGATGGCCCCGTCCTCATTTACGCCGTAATACCCAAAAGCGGCAACAAACAAAAAGCCGCCCGGTAAACGAGCGGCTTTTTGTTTGCCTATGGCGCCTATTGGGCCGTCTTGCTTACATGTTCGGGTAGTTAGGACCGCCACCACCTTCAGGCACCACCCAGTTGATGTTCTGGGTTGGATCCTTGATGTCACAGGTCTTGCAATGCACGCAGTTCTGCGCATTGATCTGCAAGCGGGATTCGCCAGAGGCCTCCTGCACAATCTCGTACACACCGGCCGGGCAGTAGCGCTGCTCGGGCGCGTCAAAATTGGCCAGATTCACCTTGATCGGTACCCCTGCATCCTTCAGGGTCAGATGGCAAGGCTGGTCTTCTTCATGGTTGGTATTGGACAAGAATACCGATGACAGACGGTCAAACGAAATCTTGCCATCCGGTTTCGGGTACTGGATACGCTCGCACTCGGCGGCTAGTTTCAGCTTCTCGTTGTCCGGTTTGCGGTTGTGCAGGGTCCATGGCGCATTGCCGCCCAGTACTTTCTGGTCGATCCCGGCCAGCAAAGTACCCCACCACAGACCGCCTTTGCTCATCCACGGCTTGAAGTTACGCGCGCGGTGCAATTCTTCGGCCAGCCAGCTGTCTTCAAAACGCTGGGTGTAGCCGGTCAGTTTGTCCTGGCTGCGTTTTGCCACGAGCGCTTCAAATGCGGCTTCGGCCGCCAGCATGCCGCTCTTGATGGCGGCATGGCTACCCTTGATGCGCGGTACGTTCAGCATGCCGGCATCGTCACCTACCAGTGCTCCCCCCGGGAAGCTCAGTTCCGGCAGTGCCTGAATGCCACCCGTCACAATGGCACGGGCACCATAAGCCACCCGACGCCCCCCTTCCAGATACTGGCGGATGGCCGGGTGCTGCTTGTAACGCTGGAATTCTTCAAATGGAGACAGGTACGGGTTGCTGTACCCCAGACCTACTACCATACCGATGGAGACCTGGTTGTTCTCTGCGTGATACAGGAAGCTGCCGCCATAGGTGTCGGTAGACAATGGCCAGCCAGCGGTGTGGATGGCCAGACCTTCCTGATGTTTGGCCGGGTCGATGTCCCACAGCTCTTTGATGCCGATACTGTAACTTTGTGCATCTTTGCCTTCGTCCAGGCCAAAGTGCTTGATCAGCTGCTTCCCAAGGTGGCCACGGCAACCTTCGGCAAACAGGGTGTACTTGCCGCGCAGTTCCATGCCCGGGGTGTATTCGCCTTTCTGGCTACCGTCTTTGGCCACGCCCATGTCGCCGGTAATGACGCCGCGAACACAGGTGCCTTCATCGTCAAACAGGACTTGCGAGGCCGTAAAGCCGGGGAAAATCTCCACGCCCAGTGCTTCGGCTTCCTGCGCCAGCCAGCGGCAGACATTGCCCAGACTGATGATGTAGTTACCATCGTTGTGCAGGGTAGATGGCAGTAGCCAGTTCGGGGCACGTGTCGCTTCGGTTTCGGTCAGAAAGAAGAAACGGTCTTCGGTCACCGGTGTATTCAGCGGTGCGCCTTTTTCTTTCCAGTCAGGGATCAGCTCAGAGAGGGCGCGCGGATCCATGATGGCGCCAGACAGGATGTGTGCGCCAATTTCGGACCCTTTTTCCAGCACGACAACGGAGAGTTCCTGGCCTTTTTCGTTGGCCAGTTGTTTCAGACGGATTGCAGAGGCCAGCCCGGACGGCCCGCCACCCACGACAACCACGTCGTAATCCATATATTCACGTTCCATGCCAGTCCCTTTCCTGCTGTTCAGGTGGTGTTGTTCCGCATTGCGGTATAAACCCAGCCTTTTAGATGAATTTTGCTGAAGATAAGTCTAATTTGACCGCTATTTTAACCGCAATTCGTGATTTAGCGGATAACAATGTTGCGACGCAATTATTCATTTTTTCTGAATACCGGGCTTGGGCTTGTGGGTGCTTCTGGCCAGCATCACCACTGCAAACAAGACCATGACCCCGCCAGCCCCTTGTTGCAAGCTGAAATGCTCGTTCAGGAAGAGGGCGCCCAGCGTGATGGTAACGACCGGTTCAAAGGTCGACAGGATGGAAGCCTGGCTGGGGCCAACGTGGCGCATGCCCATAAAGAATGTGGATACGGCAAGGACAGTGCAGATGGCTGCAATGGCGAGTACCGGCCACCAGCCCTGTGCAGTATTGGGCAGGTGCAGGCCTTCCCTGAAGGCAAACACCGAATTGGTCATAAAGGCCGTGGTCAGGATGATCAGCGTCCCGACCATCGGGTCTCCCTTCAGCCGGCTACCCATGACAATGTAGACAGAATAAGCAACGGCCGCCCCCATGCCCAGCATGATGCCCAGCGGCGAGCCGCCTAACTGGCCATCCAGCGTCAGCAGGGTGCCCAGCAGGGCTATCCCCAGCGGGATGACACGTTTGAGGGTCAGTTTCTCCCAACCCAGTGCAGCTGTAATTAAAGTGACCATGACCGGGAACGTATACAGCAATAAAGCGACTAACCCGCTACTGGCATACTGTAGTGCGCCAAAATAGGACTGGGCTTGCAGGGTATAGAGAACGCCCCCCATGATGCAAAAGCCGATAAAATGTTTGCGTTCCGGCACGCGGCCTTTTTGCAGCAATACAATCGGCAATACCATCAGGGCGGCAATGCCAAAGCGCAGCAGCAGTAGCGATGAACGGCTGACACCATCCGCGTAGGCTAGCTTGGCGAACAAGGCCATACTGCCAAAGCAGGCTGCGGACGTCAGAATCAGGATGATTCCGGCAAAAGTATGTTTGGACGTGTGTTGTGAATCTGGCATGTTTACCCGGCAATGTAGTCACGTTAAGCGTTTTGTCATGAACAAAGCGCATGATATGGCAAGCTAAAATAGCGGCAGGGTCAAGCTGGATCGTCAATGGATCCCAACAAAACCGGTTGCTACTTGTCTACGTTGTCTGGCAGTCAGTGGAAGGTACTACATGTCGCTTGTTATTGTGATGGCGGGCGACTGGCGGTGTAAGTCAGGGGTGACGGCGGTATCGCTACCGCCGGCCCCTGGAGGAGAGAGTCGAGTTCTTGCAAACTCAAAACGGATTCTAAAGACTTGCATAGTGTTGCGCAAACGGATATTTTTGTGCGTGAGACACAAAATTTTAAGGGCTAAGGGTTATGTCTGCACTCCCCATTGCGGCGGTCAGGGTATTTGAAGTGGCAGCACGGCATGAAAGCTTCCAGCGGGCCGGGCAAGAGCTGTTCCTGTCCGCAGGCGCTGTCGCCCATCAGGTCAAGCAGCTGGAAAACTGGCTGGGTGTGGCGCTGTTTTTACGGCAAGCCAGGGGCATTGTCCTTACGCCGGCGGGCAAGCGATATGCAGACAGCATTCGCCCTCACTTGTCGCAAATCGAGACGCTGTCGAAAACTGTGCAAAGTCGCCGGGGGGAAGACCGGCTGGTAACCGTGTCTGCAACACCCAGTCTGGTGACCCGCTGGCTCATGCCCCGACTGGGGCAGTGGCGGGAAAAGGAACCCGAAGTTGAATTAAGGCTGCTGGCATCCGTAGCGCCAGTGGATTTTCTACGTGATGGTACGGATGTGGCTATTCGTCTGGGGAGTGGTCCTTATCACGGCGTCATGTCAGACATATTAATGGCCGAAGAATTTTGCGTTGTCGCCAGCCCGGTTTTTCTCAAAAAGAACAAAAAAATTAATGCCCCCAAAGACCTGATCCATCTGCCATTGCTGTTTGATGAGGCGGAAAACCGCATTCCAGAGCAGATAGACTGGTTCCGCTGGCTGGCTGCGCTGGGGGTCAAGCTACCTGCAGGAACCACCGGTTTGCGTTTCTCGCACACGTATCTGACCATCGAGGCAGCTATTTCAGGGCAAGGCGTGGCCATTGCCTCATTACCAACGGTAATTGATGACATCCGTGCCGGCCGGCTGGTCGAAGTGTTGCCGCAGCGGGTGCGCGGCCCCTATTGTTACCACTTGCTACGACTACCGGATGCAGAGTGCCGGCCTGCCGTAAAATCCTTTTGTGATTGGGCCCGTGCAGAAGCTGTGTCATGCCTGCAACATGCCAGGCAGGGGTGATTATCTGGTTTATTGCAGTGCAAAAAAGCTGACATGGGCTACAGAGGGTCTGTTATAGTTTCTGCTATAACTTCTGGTGGAGTGTCTGGTGCGGATTGCTCATACTTTCTCTGGTTTGCCCCGGCAATGGTGGATGACGGCCGTGCCAGCAGCTTTGCCAGTAGCAGACTGCATTACACCCGCACAGTTGGAAACGTGGCTTGGTGGCGGACCAGGAGTGCTGGTGAGGGTGGGGGACGAGCACTGGCTACAGCCAGAGATGCTGACAGGTGCCAAAGACCTGCTGGTGATTGATGCCCGGGCCTTGTGGCTGGACGACGTACTCACCGATGGCAGGCACTTTCATGAGCGCCATATCGCTTACCTGGACCAGTGTCCGCCAGATGCCTTTACTGCAGGCATGCCGTGGGTGTTGTCGGGGGATGCGGTGGTGTACCAGCGTTTTGTGGCAGCCATTCAGCCATTCTTTGAGGGTGTGTTGCCCTTGTGGTTTGCCGGTCCGGCCGGTAGCGGCCATTTCTTGCATGCGGTACTAGAGCTGTGCCGCTATCGTACGCTGGTACAGTGGCAGGCCTGGATGGGCGATTATCAGGCACCTACACCCGAGCGGATTGCCATGATGTTCCGTCAGGATCGTCATTTATTGCAGCAATTGTTAGGGCTTTCCGAGTATTTCCTGCAACAGCAAACCGGCATTCCCGCCAATGACACACCTGCGTTCGCCTTGCAACTGGCGCAGTGGTGTGTCGATATGCTGCCAAAGTGGCTTGAAGCCATTCAATAACCCCTGTCCTTGCCGAGTGTCGCGACTTCCTGCTGCGACAAATCTCCTCCCGCCAGTCTGCCTGCGTCAACATGTCGCACCGGCATCTCATGCTGAATCACTATACTTTGGGCGGAAACCCGTGCAGGATAACGTCAATGATGGCTGTGCGCTCCGGATGTTGTCCGTTGCATGGTTGGACAAATCAAAACCTGCCAAGGTAAAAAGGAAAACAGGAATGAAGCGATGGTATCTGGGTGGTGTGCTGCTGCTGATCTGCGGACTGCTGATGGCGTGTTCGAAAAAGCTGGATTTCACGGCCTCGGATGTCACGGGGGGCGATATCGGCGGGGATTTCCGTCTGACGGACATGAATGACCAGCCAAGGTCGCTGAAAGACTTTCAGGGCAAAGTCGTGATTGTGTTCTTTGGGTACACCCATTGCCCGGATGTCTGCCCCACCACGCTGGGGGAGCTGTCGCAAGTGGCCAAGAAAATGGGGCCAGATTTCAAAAAGGTACAAGTGCTGTTTGTGAGCGCAGACCCGGAACGAGATACCACAAAAGTGCTGAAAGACTACGTGCATCTGTTTAATCCGGACTTTTTGGCCCTAAGGGCTACCGGCACCGCGTTTGAAGATTTCAAGAAGCGCTACAAGTTTGTGTCTGACAAACATCAGGAGGCGGGGCAGGAAGGGTACTCTGTAGATCATAGCGCGGGCTGCTATGTGCTGGATGCCACGGGCAAAGTCAGGCTATATGTACCACTGGGTTTTGGCGTAGACAACTGGGTGCATGACTTGAAATTGCTGCTGGATGCCTGAGTGGCGGAGGCGTTGTTACTCGCGCAAACCCCAAAATAACAAAAAGCCTGCGAAAGCAGGCTTTTTGTCTTGATGCAGCGTAATGGCTGCAGGATTACACAGCGAGTGCAACCAGCTCCTGCTTCATTTTCTGCAAGGCTTTTACTTCAATCTGGCGAATGCGCTCAGCAGAGACACCATACTCGGCGGCCAGCTCATGCAGCGTAGCGCCGCCTTCATCACCCAACCAGCGAGATTCGACAATGTGACGGCTGCGCGGGTCCAGTTTGTCCAGGGCATTTAGCAGGCCTTCGCCATGCAGGTGTGCCACTGCGCGGTTTTCGATCTGACGGGTTGGCTCGTTATCATGGTCTGCCAGATAGGCGATGGGCGCCACAAAGTCGTCTTCATCCGACTCCAGCGGTTCAATCGAAATATCCTGACCACTCAAACGGGTTTCCATTTCCAGCACTTCTTCCGCTTTGACGCCCAGTTGGTCCGCAATGTCCTGGGCTTCTTTGTAAGTCAAAGAGGCGAAACCGGTTTTCATGCTACGCAGGTTGAAAAACAGCTTGCGCTGGGACTTGGTGGTAGCCACCCGCACCAGACGCCAGTTTTTCAGGATGAATTCGTGGATTTCAGCTTTGATCCAGTGGACGGCAAACGAGAATAAACGCACGCCACGAGTCGGGTCGAAGCGTTTGACAGCCTTCATTAGGCCGATATTGCCTTCCTGGATCAGGTCAGCCTGTTGCAAGCCGTAGCCGGAATAGCTGCGTGCAATGGATACCACAACGCGCAGATGTGACAACACAAGCTGGCGCGCAGCTTCAACATCATTGTGTGCCTGCAGTTTTTCCGCCAGGGAAGTTTCTTCTTCCTGGGTCAGCATGGGCATCTGATTCACGCTATGAATATAGCTTTCCAGGTTGCCGGCATGCAGCGCAACGGGGAGCGTAGCGTTAACGGTCATCAGGTAAGCCTCCATTACATCAATTGTCAGAAGGAATTATTACTTAATCAGTAACAAGTTTAGCACTCTTCACGTCAGAGTGCTAAGTCTGTTTATAGTTCCGTTCGTGACCAAAACTTTTGACGGTGCCATCAAGTGGTGCAGCTAGACAAGGGAGGGTGGCCAGAGGGTATCTGGCCGGGTACTGCCTGCTAAATTTTATTTGCTGCCGTGCATCTTGATGTATTTTGCGTGCAGTTCGTCCTGGCTTTCCTGATGACTAGGGTCATGCGGAATGCAGTCTACCGGACACACTTGCTGGCATTGTGGCTCGTCGTAGTGGCCAACACATTCGGTACATTTGCTCGGGTCGATTTCATAAATTTCTGCGCCCTGAGAAATGGCATCATTTGGACATTCTGGCTCGCAAACGTCACAGTTAATGCATTCGTCGGTAATCATTAAAGACATCGTAAGTTCCTCAACTAAGGTCCGGAGATTGTATCGATTGGCCTGTCCGGTTCAGACCGCTGTTTCGTGGACAAGTTGCAGCAATGCGTAATGCACTTGTCCGGCCTTGCCCTGCCGGTGGATTTCCCATGGTGCGGAAATCTCCGGCAAAGCGGCAGATTCTATATACAGATAACCATGTGGTTTCAGCACCCGGGCTGCGCCAGCCAGTACCTGCGGCAGCAGGTTGGCTGCAAAGGGCGGGTCTGCAAAAATGACATCGAACCGTTCTTGCAAGCCTGACAGTTGTCGCAAGGCATCGCCTTGACGTACCTCAATCATGCGGGCATCCAGTTTTTTGCGATTATCCTGCAACTGGCGGTAGGCGTGTTGATTGAGCTCAAAGGTCAGTACACGCTCGGCAAACCGGGAGGCTGCTTCAAAGGATAATGCACCGCTGCCGCCAAACAGGTCCAGGCAATGCTGGCCGTGCAAGTCCTGCCCCAGCCAGTTAAACAGGGTTTCACGCACCCGGTCGCTGGTGGGCCGCAGTCCGTCCCCATCCGGAAAAGAAAGCAACTGACGGCGCCAACGGCCGCCAATAATCCGGATCTGGTTACGCAACATGATGGATGAATACAACTTCTAGCATGAAAATAGCAGGCTTATGGTGGCGGAGTAGTCAATCGCTCCGTACAATAGCGACTGACAAAACCGTCGCAAAATCCCGTAGGTTGAATGCGACCTGATTTACAGCAACCACTTAAAATTACTTTAATAAACACACCATTATAACCTACCCGGTGAATTGATGGGTGTGATAGGAACACCGGATGTTCAGTTTTTTTAAAAAAGACAAAAACAAAACGCCTGATGCGGGCGTTGCTGCCGATACACCACTAGCCAGCCAGCCAGAACCAGCGGTTGTTACACCCGTTGCCGAGCCGGAAACACCCAGGCTGGGCTGGGCTGCCCGCTTAAAACAGGGCCTGTCCAAGACCCGTCAGCAATTTACCAAGCAGCTGGCTGGCCTGTTTGGCGGCGGGCAGATTGACGAAGCGCTCTACGAAGAGCTGGAAACCGTGCTGCTGACAGCCGACATGGGTGTGGATGCGACACAAAGCCTGCTGAAAACCGTGCGGGATAATGTCACGCTTCGTGACCTGAAAGACCCGTATGCGTTGAAGGCAGAGCTGAAGGATGCGCTGAACGGGCTGATCAAGCCGCTGGAGCAGCCTCTGGACGTCACAACCCATCATCCGTTCGTGATCATGATGGTCGGGGTCAACGGTGCAGGTAAAACCACCAGCATCGGCAAGCTGACCCACTATTTCCAGAGCCAGGGTAAATCAGTCTTGCTGGCGGCCGGGGATACCTTCCGTGCCGCTGCCCGCGAGCAGCTGGCCGCCTGGGGGGAACGTAACAATGTGACCGTGATTGCCCAAGAGGGTGGAGACCCGGCTGCCGTGGCATTTGACGCCATTCATGCAGCCAAGGCGCGCGGCATTGATGTCGTCCTGGTCGACACCGCTGGCCGTTTGCCAACCCAGCTGAACCTGATGGAAGAGATCAAGAAGGTCAAACGGGTGGTGACCAAGGCTGATCCTTCTGCGCCGCATGAGATCCTGCTGGTACTGGATGCCAATACCGGGCAGAACGCGGTACAGCAGGTCAAGGCATTTGATGACGCGCTGGGGCTGAGTGGCCTGATCCTGACCAAGCTGGATGGTACGGCCAAGGGCGGCGTGATTGCGGCAATCGCCAAGATTCGCCCGGTACCACTGCGGTTTATCGGGGTGGGCGAGACGCTGGATGATTTACGCCCATTTGTGGCGAGCGATTTTGTGGATGCGCTCTTTGATGAAGAGTAAACCGGCCAGTTGCATGCCGGTGTTGTCCCATTCTTACATGATAAAAAGACGGTGCAAGTAAGGTGAATGCATGTCATTGATTAAACTGAGCCAGGTCAACAAGCGTTACCCGGATGGCCATCAGGCGTTGCAAAACGTCAGTATGGAAATTGCTGCGGGTGAAATGGTGTTCCTGACCGGCCATTCCGGTGCAGGTAAAAGTACCGTGCTGAAGCTGATGGCCGCGATCGAACGGCCAACCTCGGGTAGTGTGGTGGTGGCTGGCCAGAACCTGGCGACGTTAAAGCCGGTGGCGATTCCGTTCTTGCGCCGTAATCTGGGCTTGATTTTCCAGGACCATAAACTGCTGTTTGACCGCAGCATTTTTGACAACGTGATGCTGCCGTTATCGATTATCGGCTATCCGCCTTCCGAGGCCGCCAAGCGGGTGCGTGCAGCACTGGACAAGGTCGGGTTGCTGAGCCGTGAAAAGGCGTTGCCGATTACCCTGTCTGGCGGGGAGCAGCAGCGCCTGTGCATTGCCCGTGCGGTGGTTAATCGCCCCGGTATTCTGCTGGCCGACGAACCGACCGGTAATCTGGATGCCGAATACGCAGAAGAAATCATGCAACTGTTCAAGGCATTTCATCAGGTGGGTACCACCGTGGTGATTTCAACGCACGATGAGGGCATCCTCTCCCGCTACAGCGAGCGGCGTCTGCATCTGGACAAAGGGAGGCTGGTCGCATGAAAGCATGGTGGTGGGCTCATAAAATGGCACTAGGGGCCAGTGTGCGTGCATTGATGCGCCAGCCCGTGGCGCTGGTCATGACGTTGCTGGTGATCGGGGTGGCGTTGGCCATTCCTGCCCTGTTGTGGGTCTTGATCAGTAATGGCGAAAAAGTGGTGGCCAACATGCCGGTGACACCGCAGCTGACCCTGATGCTCAAGCAGGATGTGCGTCTCAAAGCCGCGCAGCCGCTGATCGAGGGATTGAAAAAGTTGCCGGGTGTGACGGTAGAACCGGTAGACCGTGATGCAGCTTTTCAGGACCTGATCAAGCGCGGTCAGTTGGGCGAGCTGGGTGAAGCCTTGCCGGATAATCCGCTACCGGACGCCATCGTACTGAAATTTGATGATATGGCTGCTCCGGCGCAATACCTGGCACAGCTGGAAGCCAGACCAGAAGTCGAAGAGGTGATTCATGATGCGGCCTGGGTTGAGCGCCTGTATGCGTTTGCTCGCCTTGGCCGTACCATCGTGATCTGGTTGGGTGGGTTGTTGGGCGTCGGGTTGCTGGTGATCATGGCCAATACCGTGCGGCTGCAGATTCTGCTGCGCAAGGATGAAATCGAAGTCAGCCAGCTGATTGGTGCCACGAACCGGTTCATTCGTCGGCCATTCCTGTATTTTGCAGCCTTGCAAGGCCTGCTGGGCGGCGCGGTTGCCTGGGGGCTGGTCACGCTGGCGATTTCACAGTTGCATGGCCCGGTGACAAAGCTGGCCAAGCTGTACGGTACCGACCTGGCCCTGACCGGTCTGCCCTTGCTGGACGGGCTTGTGTTGCTGGTGCTGGTGCTGTTGTTGTCCTGGACAGGAGCGTGGATTGCCGTCACCCGGCATTTGCGATCGTTCATGCCAAAGTAAGGACGATGGATTCTCCATGCAATACATGACAAGGACGCTTTATGCGTCCTTGTTTGTTTGTACCGTATTTTCTTTTACTGTGCGGGTGGCTCGGTCGTAACGACACCAATACTCAGCGCCGTTGCGTTCTCGACTGGCTGGCAGGTTTCTACTGTCAGGTCATCCTTGCAGTGCAGGACCGGGGCATTGAACGGAGGCAAGGGCTGGGGAAAGATGAACAGGCCGCCACCGTGGGTGAGCAGGTCGGCGTGATAGTGGTCCAGCAAGGGTTGGAGTTTGTCTTGCGACTGGGTTTTGAACCAGAGGTTGGACATGGCGGTGACACGCGGGATGGCATCGCCAAAGGTTTGCTCATACGGGAAGTGGATGCCGATGGCTTCTGCTCCCAGTGGCAAGCCGGGGAAAAAATAACGGTTCTTGCCCCCCATGAATATGGTGGCGCAGGCAGAGAGACATTGTCCGGCCACAATAGTATCTACATCGCCACGACTCTTGATGGCACGCCCAAGCGCCATGCCGGTCCATAAGTCGCCACCCGGCGAGTTCAGCAAGGTGACTTTGTGAATCTGCTTGCTAAAGGCAGCGTTGAATTTGACGTAGTCAGTGTCGATGATTTCCCCTTCCAGAAACAGAGTGTCATCGACGGTCTTGAAGGTCATGGCGTTTGCTGGGATACCGTGAGCCAAGACAACTGCCAGCATCAGGGCTTGCCGCGACATGATCAAACGGTTACGCATGTAGGCCACCCCTCTGGATGCAACGACGTAAATCAATGCACCAGCAGCACACCTGCCAGGATAACAGGCCCGATATGGGCCCCGAGCAGATTAGCAATTAGTGCTTCTTTCATCTGCGCAGGTTCCCCTTTGATTTGCCATGTACGGATCAGGCTCCACATTTGTGGCAGCAAGCCGATGACGGCCAGCATATTGAGCCAGTGCTGTCCAAAGAGGCCGCTGGCTACCAGTGCCATAAAGCTGAACTGGATGAGCGCCAGGTAGATCAGGCTGGCTTTGCCTGCGCCCAGGCGCACGACCCAATGATGCTTGCCTGCGGCCTTGTCGGCCTTGCGGTCCGGGTACTGGTTGAGAAACAGGACAGCCGTGGCCTGCAGCCCGAAATAGAGGCTGGCCGGTAATGCGTCTTCCAGCCGGGTGTGCAGCATGCTGGCGAGACCAAATGGGATCAGGCCAAACGCAATTGCGAGAGACAGTTCGCCCAGACCGCGGCTATTGAGCCGTAAGGGGGAACTAGAATAACCCCAAGCCAGTACGATGCCGGTCAGACCCATCAGCCAGAGTGATGGATATCGGGCAAGCAAGGTCAGACCGCACAGGATGGCCAAGCCGAAGCAGACCAGGGCGTTGCGGCGCACCTGTGTTAACTGCAGTATGCCGTTCTGGATGAAGCGGCTACCGCCGGTGAATGGACTGATACGGTCGGTATTCAGCCGGTCTGTGCCGTTATGTTCGTCGGCAACGTCGTTGATCAGATTGGCGCCTGCGTGCACCAGCAGCACCGTGATGATGGCGAGCAAGTCGTCGACCAACGGCAGCGGATGGCCGCTACTGACCTGAAGACCAAGACCCAGCAGCAAACCTGAGAGGCTTAGGGTAAAGAATTGCGGGCGGGCGGACTGGAGATGCGTTGCAAATGTAGGCATGTGGATGATGATCACTTACGTGCAGCAAAGTGGGAATGGGAGGACGAGTGCCAATTATAAACAGGGCAGGCAGGATTGTCTTTGTCTGGTTGGCGGCGGGGCAATTCTGGCTCGTGACGACTAAACGCCGGGTGCATAGTAAACTGACGGTTGTTAACGCCGGATGGTGATGGACATGAAATTTCAGCAAATCAGTGCATTCAAAGCGGTTTTTGAGCTGGGTACCGTCACCGCAGCGGCAGATTACCTGCATGTAACGCAACCGGCCATCAGCCGACTGATTGCTGCGCTGGAACGGGATGTCGGGTTTCATCTGTTTGAACGTATCAAAGGCCGGTTGCTTCCTACCAAGGAGGGGCAGGCGTTTTATCACGAAGTTGAAAGGTCTTTTCTCGGGCTGGATCGCCTGAAAAAAAGTGCCAGGGTGATCAGCCAGCAGCGACTGGGGTCATTGACCATTGCCGCCATGCCCTTGTTATCCAACCTGTTTTTACCCGATGTCTTGATCCGTTATGCCAGAGACGAATCGCCTGGCATGATCAGTTTGCGTACCTTTCGCAGTGAAGAGGTTGCTCAGCAAGTCGCCATTCAGGCATGCGATCTCGGCTTTGTGCTGGATACAGAGTTTGGCGCGGGCGTGACCGGCCTGAAAGTCTCATGTGATTGCGTGTGCATATTACCGCCGGGGCATGTGCTGGCGGACATGCCGGGGGAACTGACCCCACCCATGCTGGCAGGGACTTCGTTTATTCGTAACGAGAAAGATCCGGCTCAAAACCTGCTAGACCAAGCCATGCAGGAAGCTGGCATTCACCAGCAGGATTTCATCGAGGTATCTTTTGCCAGCTCGTTAGCCAGTCTGGTGGCTGGCGGATTGGGTGGCGCGATTACAGACCCGTTTACAGCACATATCGCCCGTAACCAGAACGAGCAGGTCACGATTCATCGTTTTTCTCCCCGTTTACCGTTCGAGTTTTATCTCTTGTTCCCGGCGCTACGTCCGCTTGCCTCCGCCGTGCGGCAATTTCTGACACTGTTTTTCGAGAATGCCAAAGATGAGGGCATTCATCTGCATGTAGCAGAATCGGCATCGGTAAGGGCCTTGTTTGAGTGCAACATGCCATGGGAAGTGACGGAGCCATAACTTTTTGGTATGGGTTGTGCTGATTCTGGCATTTGTGAGGCCTTGGCTGCACTCGCATAATCTTTCCAACACACACGGTTGGAAAGACGGGGTACATCATGCGGGTAACGGTTTTGGGGACTGGCAATGCGGCAATTACAGCCGCGTATCATCAGGCCCGCAACGGGGTGGATGTCTGTCTGTTTGGCATGCCGGGTTATGAAAAGCCGTTGCAGGACATCCATGAAGCAGGCGGTATAGAAGCATTGGCTCACCATGAAGGCAATGCACTGATTCTGCCAGGAAAAGCCAGCCCGCATACCTTGACCACGGATATCCAAACAGCTGTTTCGTTTGCGGATCTGATGATCATGCCGGTACCGTCGTTTGCGCAGGTGCCAGTGTTTCGGCAGATACTGCCATTTTTGAAAAGTGGCCAGACAATCTGCCTCATGCCGGGAAATTATGGCTCATTGGCCTTGAGGCATATCCAGCAGCAGGCAGGCTATGGGCATCTCATGCTGGATTTTGTGGATTGTATTTCCATCCCTTGGGCCACGCGTCTGGTAGGGCCAGCACAGCTGGCCATTTATGGCATGAAGCAGCAGTTGCCCGCCGCCACGCTGCCTGCCAACCGCAGCGAGCCTATTCTGGCGCGTTTATCTTCACTGTTTGGTCTGCCATTTACACCACTGGCTAATGTGATAGAGGCTGGTCTGGAAAACATCAATTTTGGCGGCCATCCATTAATGACCATTTGCAATATTGGTTTACTGGAAAACTTTGCCGGCGACTTTAATTTTTACCGCGACTGCTGTTCACCCTCCATTGCCCGGGTTGCCGACAAGTTGGACCAGGAAAGACTGTCGGTCGGCCGTGCCTTTGGCTTGACCCTGAAAACCGAGCTGGCTGCCATGAATGCGTTGTATGGCACAGATTTTTCCAGTGTGTATGAACTCAATCGAGGCAGTGAAACGCATGGAAAGATTAATTCGGCGCCTGCAAGTGCGGATTCGCGATACATCACGGAAGACGTGCCTTATCTGCTGGTGCCGTGCCTGGCGCTGGCCAGACTGGCTGGGGTGGAAACGCCAGTGCTTGAAGCCTGTGTTCAGCTTGCCAGTACCCTCAACGGGACGGATTACCTGGCGCAGGGCCGGACACTGGACTCGCTCGGGCTGGCTGGCTTGAAGGCGGTGGAAGTCTTGGAACGGTGTTAAAGCGTTGAAACAGTGTTACTGGTTGTGAATTCGCCGGGTACTTACCCGGTATAACAAAGGAGAGATGACATCATGAATCTTAAATCCATTCCGTTAGGGGTGTTGCTCTGCATGAGCCTTGGTCATGTGCAGGCGGCAGAACTTAAAACCATCCGTTTTGGCACCGAGGCGTCATATGCCCCGTTTGAGTCCAAGTCGCCCTCGGGGGAGTTGATTGGCTTTGATATTGATCTGGGCAATGCCTTGTGCGCAGAACTCAAAGCCAAGTGCGAATGGGTCGAGTCCAGCTTTGATGGGTTGATTCCTGCGTTGCAGTCCAAAAAATTTGACGTGATTAGTGCAGCAATGAACATTACAGAAAAGCGGCTGAAGAATATTGATTTTACCGTTCCACTTTATGTAGCGCCTACCCGATTGGTCGCCAGAACAGGCAGCCAGCTCTTGCCGGATGCGAATGCCCTGAAAGGTAAACGGATTGGGGTGTTGCAAGGCTCTGTGCAGGAAAACTATGCCAAGACCGTCTGGTCGCCTGCGGGTGTCGAGGTCGTCTCTTATCAGGACCAGAATCTGGTTTATTCCGATCTGGCGAATGGCCGGTTGGAAGGGACACTGGTAGATGCCATCTCTGCCAGCGATGCATTCTTGAAAAAACCGGCTGGCAAGGGGTTTGCATTCGCGGGCCCAAGGCTGCAAAACCCGGCCATTTTCGGTGTAGGGGTTGGTTTGGGGGTACGCAAGGGGGATGCATCGTTAAAAAATGCGCTGAATACGGCTTTTGCGCGCCTGAAATCCAATGGTACGTATGATCGCTTGATGAAAAAGTATTTTGATTTTGATATTTCCGCGGATTGACCTGCGTGAGCCTCTCTCTGTCTGGTGTTGGCGGAGAGGGGTGGCAGGTGACCCGTTAGCAGGAGGCGCGCAGCGCCTTTTGTACTTGTCGGCGCAGGTACGGAATGACCTCCGTTTCAAACCAGGGGTTTTTGCGGAGCCAGAGGTTGTTGCGCGGGCTCGGGTGGGGCAGGGCGATCATGCTGGCCGGATGCTGTTGCGAATGTGATAGCGTTTGGGCGACCGTCCGGGTGACGGATGTGCTGGCATCTGGCAGATGATAGGCCTGGGCGTATTGCCCAATCACCAGCGTCAATGCAAGGTCAGGCAACTGCTGTAGCAATGGCTGTCGCCAGGTGGTGGCGCATTCCGGCCTCGGGGGCAGATCGCCGGATGTGCCGGTACCCGGATAACAGAACCCCATCGGCAAAATGGCCACTTTGGTCTCGTCGTAGAAGTCTTCTTTCGATATGCCCATCCAGGCACGCAAGCGGTCGCCACTGGCATCATCAAACGGAATGCCGGATGCGTGCACTTTGCGGCCGGGGGCCTGCCCGGCAATCAGGATGCGGGCCTTTTCATGAATCTGCAAGACCGGGCGTGGGCCAAGTGGCAGGTGAGCCGCGCACAGGGTGCAGGCACGTACTTGCGCACATAAGGTGACGAGGGATGTTGTCATTTAACAGTCTGCACGTAAGGGGGTGGGCGTCAGAAAATGTACCATAGCCAGGGCCGGTGTGTGATCTGCTGCATATCTGACCGCATATTTTCTTGACCGCGGGTGGAATTAAGCGGGCGCAGCCTTGTCCTTATCCATGTCGTTTTCCTTTAAACCAGTGTCATCGCGTCTAGGCTTATGGCACACTGGCGACCTGACTCTTTGGTCGAACATGGTGATGTGTGCATTACTTTGAAATTCTGCTGGGGCTGCGCTACACGCGCGCCAAGCGTCGCAATAATTTTATCTCGTTCATTTCGCTGGCTTCCATGCTGGGGATCGCGCTGGGGGTGCTGGCGCTGATTACTGTACTATCGGTCATGAACGGTTTCCAGAAAGACATCCGTGCCAAGCTGCTGGGCGGGGCGTCGCATATCGAGGTGGGCGGCAACCCGCAACTGGACAACTGGCCCCAGGTGCTGGCGGCGGTCAGCCGGCAAGAACATGTGACGGGCGCCGCGCCGTATGTGTTCTCGCAAGGCTTGCTGACCTGGGAGTCCAATGTACGCGGGGCGATGATCCGCGGCATTGATCCGGCCATTGAAGGCCGGGTGGTGGACGTGGGGAGCCACATGCAGCAAGGCCGGCTGGATAGCCTGACGCCCGGCAAGTTCAATATCGTGCTGGGGAGCGAGCTGGCACGGCAGCTGGGTGTGTTTGTGGGCGACAAAGTGGTGCTGGTAGCGCCTGACGGGCAGGTAACGCCTGCGGGGGTGATGCCGCGCATGAAGCAGTTCCGCGTGAGCGGCATCTTTAACATGGATTTGTTCGAGTACGATGCCGGCATGGCGATGATCCATATCAAGGATGCACAGCGGCTGTACCGGCTGGGGGATGCGGTCACGGGGATTCGGGTCAAGGTGGATGATCCTGACCGGGCGCCCGCCATCCGCCAGATGATATTGAGGGATTTACCCAAAGAGGCGTATGCCACCGACTGGACCTTGCAGAACGCCACGTACTTCCGCGCGGTGCAGATCGAAAAGAACATGATGTTTATCATCCTGACGCTGATTGTGGCGGTAGCGGCGTTTAATCTGGTGTCGACACTGGTGATGTCGGTGACCGACAAGCAATCAGACATTGCCATTTTGCGAACCCTGGGGGCCAGCCCGTCCAGCATCATGGGCATCTTCATGGTGCAAGGGACGCTGACCGGTTTTATCGGTACCTTGCTGGGGGTTGTGGGTGGTGTCTCGTTGTCGTTGAATATTGATGTGGTGGTACCGTGGCTGGAGCGTTTGCTGGGGATTCACTTTTTGTCGAAAGAGGTTTATTTTGTGAGCGAGTTACCCAGTGATTTGCATTGGGGCGATGTTGGCGTGATTACCGTCATTGCCTTGTTGCTGTCGCTGCTGGCGACGATTTACCCAAGCTGGCGGGCGTCCCGCGTGCAACCTGCGGAGGCACTGCGCTATGAATAAGCCGGTCATTTTGCAGGCAACGTCTGTTAGCAAGCGGTTTGGCAAGGGGAGTACCGCTGTCGAGGTGCTGACATCGGTGAACCTGACGCTGGCGCATGGTCAGCGGGCAGCCATTGTGGGTGCATCCGGCTCTGGCAAGAGCACTTTGCTGCATGTGCTGGGCGGGTTGGACAAGCCCGATAGCGGGCAGGTGGTGTTGCAAGGGCAGGTATTGTCCGGTCTTGGGGAAGCAGCCCGGGGACGGTTGCGTAACCAGTCGCTGGGGTTTGTGTACCAGTTTCACCATTTGCTGCCAGAACTGACCGCGCAAGAAAACGTGGCCATGCCGCTATGGATTCGCCGCATGGACAAAGCTGCCGCGATGCAGAAAGCACTGGACATGCTGAAGGCGGTGGGGCTGGCAAACCGGGCAGATCACAAGCCGGGGGCATTATCGGGCGGGGAGCGGCAGCGGGTGGCGATTGCCCGCGCGCTGGTGACTCAGCCGTCGTGTTTGCTGGCCGATGAGCCAACCGGCAATCTGGACCGGGAAAACGCGAACCGGGTGTTTGACGTGATGCTGGAACTCAACGACCGGCTGGGCACGGCGCTCTTGCTGGTGACGCATGACATGGAACTGGCGGCCAAAATGCAGGATGTGTTCCGTCTGCAAGACGGGATATTGAGTCCCGTGTCAGCAGGGCACTAGGACAATACCAAGGCTTTGACCAGTGCCTGCATCTCGATGATCATGTGCTGGCGGTTCAGGGTCGGGTCCATGTGACTGCGGACCATCAGGCCTTCAAACAGGGCCATCATCATGTTGGCCTTGGAGGTCAGCAGGGTTTCGTCCGGCATAGGCAACCCCTGTTTCTGGATGGAGATGGCAATCAGGTCGTGCAGTTTCTGGCGGATGGCCTGATCAAAGTGCAACAGGATATCGTGCAAGGCGGTATTGCGGCTGGCTTCTGCCCAGACTTCGACCATCAGGCTGGTCTGCTCCGGGTCGGTGCAGTCGGAAACGCCTTCTGCCATGTGGCTGAGCATGGAAGCGAGCGGATCATCTGCTTCGCTGAAGCGGTCGAACAATTCATTGTGCTTGGCCTGATCCTTCTCGGAAATGGCCGTAATGATGGCTTCTTTATTCTCAAAATAATGATAAATATGTCCCACGCTCATGCCGGCGGCTTTGGCGATGATGGACATACTGGCCTTGTGAAAGCCATATTGGCGGAAACACGTCGAGGCGGCGGCAAGTATCTGCTCGCAGCGCTGTTCGTTTCGACTGGTGCTTTTTGCGGTTTCCTGGTTCATACGGCTCTCCTGAGGGGGGCTATTCTAACGGATTTTGTGCCGGATTTCTGAGTAAACATTTTTTCTATCTGGATGTTTGTCCATATGACATCTGAAAATTTTTTACATTTGTGCTGTTGAACAAAACTATAAACCAATTTAGAATGAACGCTCAATCTAAATTTTGATCTGTCGCAAACAATGATGAAATACGAGGCCAGCAATGAGTAAAAGGGACATACAACAATCGTCATGGATCTGGGTGCTGGGCCTTTCTGGCGTGCTGTTGGCCGGGTGTGGCCAGCAGCAAGGACAGGGTGGTCAGGGCATGGGGGGCGGCAAGCCCGAGGTGGTAGTGGCAGACATCAAGCCGTTACCGGTGACCATGACCTCTGAACTGGCCGGTAGAACATCGGCGACCGAAATTGCAGAAGTCCGGCCACAGGTGAGCGGGATTATCCGCAAGCGCCTGTTTACCGAAGGCGGTAGCGTCAAGGCGGGCGAGGTGCTGTACCAGATCGAGCCGGACAGCTTTCAGGCCAATTACGACAGTGCTGCCGCATCGCTGGCGCGTGCTGAAGCAAATCTGGTGTCGGCCAAATCCAAGTCAGAACGCTTGTCCGAACTGGTCAAGATCAATGCCGTCAGCAAGCAGGATGCCGATGATGCCGCCGCTGCCTATAAAACTGCGCTGGCCGATATTGCCACCAGCAAGGCCGCGGTGCAGTCTGCCCGCATCAACCTGAACTATACCAAAGTCGTGTCACCGATTTCTGGCCAGATCGGCAAATCCTCCGTGACGGTAGGGGCTTTGGTGACAGCGAGCCAGGCGACAGCCCTGACGACCGTACAGCAACTTGACCCGATCTATGTCGACCTGACCCAGACTTCCAAAGAACTGCTGGCACTGAAACAGCAACTGGCTTCCGGCGCATTGCAGGCCGAAGGCGAGGCTAAAGTGCATCTGAAACTGGAAGACGGCTCCGTGTACCCGCAAGCCGGCAAGCTGGCCTTCAAAGACGTGACGGTAGACCCGAGCACCGGTACCGTGACCTTGCGCGCCGTGTTCCCGAACCCCAAGCATGAACTGCTGCCAGGCATGTTTGTAAAAGCCATGCTGGACGAAGGCGTGCGCAAGGATGCGCTGCTGGTGCCGCAACAGGGCGTTAGCCGCACCCCGACGGGCGATGCGGTGGCAATGGTGGTTGGCAAAGGCAACAAGATCGAACCACGTGTACTGAAAGTAGAGCGGGCCATTGGCAACCAGTGGCTGGTAAGCGGTGGTGTGCAGGCAGGCGATAAAGTGGTGGTGGAAGGCCTGCAGAAAATTGCACCGGGCGCAGAAGTCACGATCGCCGCCCCAGGCAAAGCACCGGCTAAACCATAAGGATAACGCGTCATGGCACGTTTTTTTATTGACCGTCCCATTTTTGCATGGGTGGTCTCGATTCTGATCATGCTGGCGGGGGTGCTTTCGATCACCTCGCTGCCGGTATCCCAGTACCCCAGCATTGCGCCGCCGGCGATTGCCATTCATGCCAGCTACCCTGGTGCATCGGCCAAGTCTGCCGAAGATGCCGTCACCCAGGTGATCGAGCAGAAAATGAAAGGGATTGACCGTTTGCGCTACATGTCGTCTAACAGCGACAGCGCGGGCAATGTGAACATTACCCTGTCGTTCGAGGCCGGTACCAACCCGGATATCGCGCAGGTGCAGGTGCAGAACAAACTGCAACTGGCTACCCCGCTGCTGCCGCAAGAGGTGCAAAAGCAAGGTGTGCAGGTCAGCAAGGCCACCATGAACTTCATGATGGTGATCGGCTTTGTATCGACCGATGGCAAGCGCAGCAACATCGATCTGGCCGACTATGCCGCCAGTAACGTGGTGGATGTGCTGAGCCGGGTGGAAGGCGTGGGCGACGTGCAGCTTTTTGGTGCCCAATACGCGATGCGCATCTGGATGGACCCGGCCAAACTGTTGTCTTACCAGCTGACGCCGGCGGACATCAAGACGGCTTTGCTGGCCCAGAATACCCAGATTTCTGCCGGTCAGCTGGGTAGCCTGCCTGCGACACAGGGGCAGCAGCTCAACGCCGTGGTCACGGTACAGAGCCGGCTGAAAACACCGGAAGAGTTTGGCAACATCCTGCTGAAAACGTCGGCTTCTGGTGCGACGGTGCGCTTGCGTGATGTGGCGCGTATCGGCATCGGGTCCGAGAGTTACGACATTGTGTCCCGCTTTAACGGCCAGCCGGCCGCCGGTGTGGCGATCAAGCTGGCATCCGGCGCCAATGCGCTGAGTACCAGCCAGCGGGTTAAAGCCAAACTGGATGAACTGCGTCCGTTCTTCCCGTCGGGCATCAATGCAGTGATTCCTTACGACACCACGCCGTTCATCAAGATTTCCATTGAAGAAGTGGTGAAAACCCTGGCCGAAGCGATTGTGCTGGTGTTCCTGGTGATGTGGCTGTTCCTGCAGAACTTCCGCGCTACCCTGATCCCGACCATTGCCGTGCCGGTGGTGTTGCTGGGGACGTTTGGCGTGCTGTTTGCCGCAGGGTATTCCATTAACACGCTGACCATGTTCGGCATGGTGCTGGCCATCGGTTTGCTGGTGGATGATGCGATTGTTGTGGTGGAGAACGTCGAGCGGATCATGTCCGAAGAGGGCTTGTCGCCGCGCGATGCTACCCGCAAATCCATGAGCCAGATTACCAGTGCGCTGATCGGTATCGCGCTGGTGCTGTCGGCCGTGTTTGTACCGATGGCGTTCTTTGGCGGTTCTACCGGGGTGATTTACCGTCAGTTCTCGATCACCATCGTGTCTTCCATGGTGCTGTCGATTCTGGTGGCGATGACCCTGACACCGGCCCTGTGTGCCACTTTGCTGAAACCGGCCGAAAAAGGCCATGTGTATACGCAAAAAGGCTTCTTTGGCATGTTCAACCGCTGGTTCGAGCGGAGCAGCAACCGCTACCAGAGCTGGGTGGGTGGCATTCTGAAGCGTGGAGTCCGTTTCATGCTGGTGTATGGTGGCCTGGTGGCGGTGATGGGGTTCCTGATCGTGCGTCTGCCAACCTCGTTCTTGCCGGATGAAGACCAGGGCATCATGTTCACCATGATCCAGCTACCAGCCGGCGCCACGCAAGAGCGGACACTGAAGGTGGTGAAGGCGGTTGAGCAGCATTACATGAATCAAGAGAAAGAGAACGTCGACAGTATCTTCTCGGTCGCCGGTTTCAGCTTTGCCGGTAATGGCCAGAATGCGGGCTTTGCGTTTGTGCGCCTGAAGGACTGGTCCAAACGTCAACGGCCGGACCAGTCGGTGGCGGCGGTGGCGGGGCGCGGCATGATGATGCTGTCTGCCATCAAGGATGCATTCGTTTTCAGTTTTGCGCCGCCAGCGGTGCTGGAGCTGGGCAGCGCCAACGGGTTTGACTTGCAGTTGCAGGACCGGGCCGGACTGGGACATGAAACCCTGATGAACGCCCGCAACATGTTGCTGGGCGTGGCCTCTCAAAGCAAGGACGTGATGGCGGTACGCCCGAACGGCCAGGAAGACGGCCCGCTGTTCCGGGTGGATGTTGACCAGAACAAGGCGCAGGCACTGGGCTTGTCGACCTCGGATATCAACGATGTGATTTCGACGGCCTGGGGTGCCAGCTACGTGAACGACTTTGTGGACCGCGGTCGGGTCAAGAAAGTGTATCTGCAAGGGGCAACCGATAGCCGCATGGCGCCGGAAGACCTAGGCAAGTGGCATGTGCGTAACAACAAGGGCGAGATGGTGCCGATGTCCGCATTTGCTTCTACCACCTGGGACTATGGTTCTCCGCGCCTGGAACGCTACAACGGCATGTCGTCTGTCAACGTGCAGGGGATGGCCGCGCCAGGAAAGAGTACCGGCGAGGCAATGAAAGCCATGGAGGCCATGATTGCCAAACTGCCACCAGGCATCGGCTATGAATGGACCGGTGTGTCGTCAGAAGAGCAGGCTTCCAGCGGGCAAACACCTTTGCTGTATTCACTGTCGATTCTGGTGGTGTTCCTGTCGCTGGCGGCGTTGTACGAGAGCTGGTCGGTGCCGTTTGCGGTGATCCTGATCGTACCGCTGGGGGTACTGGGTGCTTTGCTGGCGGCGTATGGTCGCGGTTTGTCCAACGACATTTACTTCCAGGTAGGTCTGCTGACGACTATTGGTTTGTCGGCCAAGAACGCGATTCTGATCGTCGAGTTTGCCCAACACCAGCTGGAATTGGGCAAGGGGCTGGTAGAAGCCACCCTGGCGGCGGTGCGGTTGCGGTTGCGTCCGATCCTGATGACGTCACTGTCGTTCGCGCTGGGGGTGATGCCGCTGGCGATCAGCTCCGGTGCCGGTTCCGGTAGCCAGCATGCCATTGGTACCAGCGTGCTGGGCGGCATGATGTCGGCGACGATTTTAGGCCTGTTCTTTGTGCCACTGTTCTTTGTGCTGGTACGCAAAGTATTCAAGCAAAAAGCGGTTCATCACACTGATGATCAGGCAAGTGTAGACGCTAACGAGGAGTCCGCTCGATGAAACATATTGCATTAACCCTCGTTACCTCGGGCCTGCTATTGACCGGTTGCGGTTCAATGGCGCCAGAGTACAAACGACCGGATGCGCCGGTACCGCAAAGCTACCCGGGTGAAGCCGGGGGCCAGCGTGCCGAGCTGGCGGCCTGGAAGCAGGTCATCCTGCAACCGCAGCTGCAGCAACTCGTTGCACTGACGCTACAGAATAACCGCGACATTCGCATTTCTGCCCTGAATATCGAGGCGGCCAAAGCTCAGTACCAGATTACCCGGGCGGACAGCTTCCCGGCAGTCAACGCAACGGGCACCAATACGGCGACCGGATCGCTCGATGGTGGCAATACCTCCCATGCTTATGAGGTGGGTGTGAGCGTACCGTCTTTCGAGCTGGATTTCTTCGGGCGGGTCCGTAGCCTGAAGAACGCCGCGCTGGACAGCTATCTGGCATCGGAAGCCGCGCACCAGACAGTGCAGATGTCGCTGGTGACGTCTACCGTGCAGGCGTGGATGCAGCTATCTGCCGACCTGAACGGGGTAGAGCAGACGCGCAACAGCCTGAATGCCCACATGAAGACGCTGGAACTGACCCGCGCCCGGCAGTCTCGCGGGGTGGCAAGCGAGCTGGATGTCCGTCAGGCAGAAACTGCCTTGCAGGCTAGCCGTATCAGCCTGATCGGGTATCAGGGCCAGGTTGCGCAAGACAAGAATGCCCTGCGCTTGCTGGTGGGGGCGGATGTACCGGAGAACCTGCTGCCGGATGCTCATGCGCTGCAACAGCCGCTGCTGGCGGATGTGCCGGCTGGCATGCCGTCCGACCTGTTGGCCAGACGCCCCGACATTGTAGAGGCAGAACATAACCTGAAAGCAGCCAACGCCAATATCGGGGCAGCCAAAGCGGCTTTCTTCCCGAAAATTACGCTAACCGGTTTTGCCGGTTCTGCCAGCAGCAGTCTGGATGGTTTGTTTGACAATGGTTCCGGTATCTGGCGCTTTGTCCCGCAAATCAGCCTGCCGCTGTTTAATGCAGGGCAGAATCAGGCCAGTCTGGATCTGGCGGAAGTGCGCAAGAACCAGCAGATTGCCAGTTATGAGAAAACCATTCAGACCGCGTTCAAGGAAGTTGCCAATGCATTGGCATTACGCAGCCAGCTGACCGAGCAGCAAGATGCGGTGGATGGCCAGTTGAAAGCGGCAGAACGGGCACAAGTATTGGCAGAGGCCCGGTATACACAGGGTCTGGACAGTTATCTGCCGCTACTGGATGCACAGCGGACCGTTGATGCTGCGCGCATCAGCCAGATTAACCAGCTATTGCAAAAGCAGAAAAACAGCATGTACCTGTTCCAGGTATTGGGCGGGAAAATGAACGACTAGTCATTGCCTGTCGATACCGTGATCTACCAGCCGCCCTGTCTTGCCAACAGGGCGGTTTTTTTATGAATTTTGTTTACAAACCTACTGCTGAAGGGCATTCAGAGGGCTTTTTTTGCCATTTTGTTTGTCGATTGGTCCAGAATATGTTTACACTGAAACATGAAACAGCACTGGCAGAAATATGCCAGCAATGCGTATTGACAAGAATGATCAGGCATCTGGAAATCTATGGCAGAACATATCGGGCGATTTGAACGGGTACGCGAGTTGGGGCATGGCGCTCAGGGGACAGTATTTCTGGCCAATGACCCGGTACTTGGACGTCAGGTCGCCTTGAAGCAGATGCGTATTGCCGGGGCCAATGAGCAGCAAAGAGCCGCCTTGCTGAATGAAGCCCGCGTTGTCAGCAAATTGCAGCATCCCAATATTGTGCAGCTGTTTGACGTAGTGGAGCACCAGCAGCAGCACGTGCTGGTATTCGAGTTTGTCGATGGCCTGACCCTGAAAGACTGGCTGGTGCAGCACCATCAGATGGAGGCCGGGCAGGCCGCCAGCGTATTAAGAGATGTATTGTCCGGCCTGTGCGCCGCACACGACCAAGGCATTTTGCACCGGGACATCAAGCCAGCCAATGTCATGCTGGACAAGGAAGACCGTGCCCGGCTGATGGACTTTGGCATTGCCGTGCCAGCCAATGCCAAAGGACAGCCGGAAGTCTCCGGTACTTTGCAGTACATGGCCCCCGAGTATGTGGCCGGCCGCCCGGCCGGGGTGAATGCTGACCTGTTCTCCGTCGGCGTGCTGGGTTACGAATTGCTGACCGGTAAAAACCCGTTTGAAGGCAGTAACCATTTTGAGGTGTTAAACCGGATTGCCAATGTTCCGGTGTCACCGCCATCGCAGCTGATCGCTTCGGTGCCGGTGGCGCTGGAACACGTCATCATGGTGGCGCTGAACAAAGACGCTGGCGAACGCTACCAGACGGCGGCCGAGATGCTGGCCGCCATCGAGCAGTATCTGGCGCCCGGTGAAAGTGGGCAGGACAGTTCCGGCTCGGCTACCATCGATTTTCTGTTGCGTCGTCTCAAGCATTCGCAAGACTTCCCGGTATTGTCGCAATCGGTCAGCTCCATCAACAAGCTGGTGGCGGCCGATGCCGAAAGTATTCACCGGCTGGCAGAAACCATCCTGCACGATTTTTCGCTGACCAATAAACTGCTGCGGCTGGTCAACTCTGCCGTGTATGGCCAGTTTGGCGGCACGATTAGCACCATTTCGCGCGCGGTACTGATTCTGGGTTTCGAGACGGTTCGTAACCTGGCAATCGGTCTGATCGTGTTTGAACATCTGCAAAACCGGAATCAGGCCGTCAACCTGAAAGACCTGATGCTGGGGAGCTTCCTCAGCGGCCTGATTGCCCGCAAGGTGTCCAAGAAGGTAGGGCTGCGGGGCGTGGAAGAAAGTTTTATTGGCGGCATGTTTTACCACATGGGCAAGTTGCTGACCGCTTACTACCTGAACGAAGAGTTTCAGGAGATTACCCGCCGCGTGCAGCAAGGCATGCCGGAAAACCAGGCCGCCTCGCAGGTGCTGGGGGTGGAGTTTTCTGCGCTGGGTATCGGCGTGGCCCGTGAATGGCGCTTCCCGGACAAATTGCTGAACGCCATCATGCCGTATCACGGTAAAGTGCCTGCGCTGAAGTCAGATGCAGATCGCACCCGTCTGACAGCCAATTTTGCCGGGGAACTGGCACAACTGGCAATGGGTACCCAGGTAGCTGACCGGGACAAACGCCTGGCTGAACTTACCCAGAAGTATGGCGAAGCCTCAGGCATCAGCAGTAATGACCAGATCACGTTTTTGCAGGATGGCCTGAAAGACCTGGTGGCAGAAGCACATTATTTTGGGCTGGATGCCAGCAAAGGCCAGCTACTGACCAAGATGAAGCAGTTTGCCGGTATGGCAAGTGCAGCCCCGGCCACGGCTGCCAGTAGTGCGCCGATGGATACGCTGGAGCGGGTCAGCCATGCCTTCCAGGAGGCTGAAGTCCAGGCCATGACGCAGGACAAGCCGGATGCAGAAGGCATTCTGTCTGCCGGTGTTCAAGACATTACCAACACGCTGGTGAGCGATTTCAAGCTCAACGACCTGATCAACATGATTCTGGAAGCCATGTATCGCGGTGTGGGGTTCCGCCGTGTGCTGTTCTGCATGCGGGATGTGCGCAAGAACCAGCTGGTAGCCCGTTTTGGCTATGGGGAAGGCATCCCCGAGATGAAGCAGTTTTTTGTGGTGCCGCTGGACGGCGTACACGATGTTTTCCAGCTTTCGCTGAACAAGAATCTGGATGTGCAGATTGATGATGTCAGTACCGGGTCGCTCGCCGACCGCGTACCCGCCTGGTTTAATACCCATGTCAAAGCGAAGGCGTTCGTGGTCTTGCCGGTGGTGATCGACAAGAAAGTCATCGGCATGTTTTATGGCGACCAACCCGACGCCAATACCCTCAACCTGTCGCCCAAATCGCTGACCTTGCTCAAAACCTTGCGCAACCAGGCGGTACTGGGCATTCGTCAGCGCCAGGGCTAAGCCCGCGAACCCTTGCAAGCCACCATCCGGACGCAGGTCGTCCGGATGCGATCCTTTATTGCGATCCCGATAGGCTATAATACCGGATTGAATCAAATCACAGGAGTATCGCGGTGGAACCCATCCGACTCAGTAAACGAATGGCCGAGCTCGGCCTGTGCTCCCGCCGGGAGGCCGATGATTATATTGCCAAGGGCTGGGTGAAAGTCGACGGTGTGGTCATCAGCGAGCTGGGCAGCAAAGTATTGCCGAACCAGAACATTGTGCTGGATCGCAAGGCAGAAGCCAAACAGGCGCAGCGCGTCACCATCCTGATCAACAAGCCGGTTGGCTTTGTGTCCGGCCAGGCCGAAAAAGGGTACAAACCGGCGGTGACGCTGGTTACGCCCGAAAACCACTTTGCCGGTGATACCAGCGGCATCGAGTTCACGCCTAAACACCTGGTGGGTCTGGCGCCAGCCGGCCGGCTGGATATTGATTCGGTGGGCTTGCTGGTGCTGACGCAAGACGGCCGGGTGGCCAAACGCATTATCGGTGAAACCTCTGAACTGGAAAAAGAGTATCTTGTGCGGGTGAGCGGTCGCTTGTCCGACCAAGGCTTGCGCCAGCTGAACCATGGGTTGTCGCTGGATGGCGAGGCACTCAAGCCGGCCCGTGTCTGGTGGCAAAACCAGGACCAGCTGCGGTTTATCCTGCAGGAAGGCAAAAAACGTCAGATCCGCCGCATGTGCGAAATGGTCGGTCTGCGGGTCGTGGGCCTGAAGCGTGTGCGCGTGGGCCGGGTGATGCTGGGTGATCTGCCGCAAGGCCAATGGCGCTATCTGCGTGCAGACGAGCGTTTCTGATGCTGCAACGAGTCGACGTATTACTGGTTGAAAAGGGGCTGGCGCAGTCGCGCAGCCACGCCCAGCAGATGATCGAGGCCGGGCGGGTCAGCCATGTGTCGGGCAGCGCACCGGTACGGGTGAGCAAGTCGTCACAAAAGCTGCTCGACGATACGGTGTTTGAGGTATTGCCTGATGAAGGCGACCGCTATGTGTCCCGTGGCGGCCTGAAACTGGCCGGGGCCATTGCGCATACGGGTGTGTCTTTGCAAGGTGCTACGCTGCTGGATGTCGGCATGTCGACCGGGGGCTTTACCGATTGCGCTCGCCAGGCAGGGGCCGCCAAGGTGGTCGGAGTGGACGTGGGGCATAGCCAGTTGGCTGAGCGCTTGCGACACGATCCTGCGATTGTCTGCATTGAAGGCATCAATGCCCGGAACCTGACCCCGGACATGCTGGGCGACCATTTGCCTGCTACCGGGTTTGACGGGATCGTGATGGATGTCTCGTTTATTTCCCAGACCCTGATTTTGCCGCAATTGCCGGTCTTGCTGAAAAAAGGCGGCTGGATACTGAGTTTGGTCAAACCTCAGTTTGAAGTCGGCCGCGAAGGCTTGGGCAAAGGCGGTATCGTGCGCGATACTGCTTTGTACGGCAGCGTCAAGGACAAGATCGAGCAATGTGCGACCCAGCATGGACTGATGTTGAACGATTGGTTCGACAGCCCGATTCTGGGTGGCGACGGCAACCGCGAGTTTTTCCTGTATGCAAGCCGTTAACAAGCGCAACCGGCCCGATGACCGGACCGCGGGAAGACGGGAGTTCATGAAGTGAGTCAGATGCTGGATTTATCCTCTCCGGATGGATTGTCTGCGGTGGTGGACGCACTGGCCGAGAAGGGCTGGGCGGTTACGCGGGGTTTGTTGCCGGCTGAAACGGTGGCCAGGTTGCGCGAAGAATGCCTGGTCGCGCATCGTCAGGGCGGTTTTCATGTGGCAGGCATTGGCCGTGGCGGTGATTTTACCGTCAGGGAAGGCATCCGTTCTGACGAAGTGATGTGGCTGGATGCTAGCACTGCTACGCCAACCCAGCGGCAATACTTCGAGCGACTGGATGCTTTGCAGCGCGAGATCAATCAGGGCTTGTATCTGGGGTTGTTCGAGTTTGAAGGCCACTTTGCCATTTATGACGAAGGCGCTTACTACAAGAAGCATCTGGATGCGTTCCGTGGCGACAAAGGCCGGGTGGTGACAGTGGTGTATTACCTGAACCCGGACTGGCATCTGGGCGATGGCGGGGAGTTGCGGCTGTATCTGGATGAAAAAGGCGAGACGGATTTTATCGATATCGAACCGACGGCCGGTACGGCGGTGATCTTTTTATCGGAACGTTTCTGGCATGAAGTGTTGCCATCGTGCAAGGACCGGGTCAGCATTACCGGCTGGTACAAGGTACGCCCGGTCTGAACCGGTTCGGGCGGGCAAGCTGCGAGTTGCAAAAATACCAATAAACATTTTCTGGCCATAAAAGTGGATGAAACCCCTTTACTTATAGAACGATCGTTCTATAATAAAGTCATCGTCTCAACCACTTCAGGAGCATGGCCATGAACTATATCCGTCAGATTACCGGTGATTCTGCCCGTTTGTCTACCCTGGGCGATAAAATGGTATTTACCGCCTCGACCCTGGTGGGCTTTTATCTGATTTTCATCACCGTGACGGGTTAACTCGCTTCATTCATCCAAATCCGCTTCGCGTTTCTTTTTCAGTTCATATAACAGTTCCAGCGCCTGTCGCGGGCTTAGCTCATCCGGCTGGATGTCATCCAGATACCGCAGGGCTTCAGACGCAGGGGCAGCAGGCTCTGGCAGGTCTTCCAGGGCCTGCATGGCAAACATGTCGGCTTGCGGGCCGCCCGCACCGATGCTCATGGCTTCTAGCTGCTGCAAGTGGCGGCGGGCAACGCGGATGACACTGCCGGGCACGCCGGCCAGTTGAGCTACCGCCAGCCCGTAACTTTGGCTGGCCGGGCCATCTTTCAGCGCGTGCAGAAACACCACGGTATCTTTGTGCTCGACAGCATCCAGATGTACGTTGGCAATCTGCGGGTAGTCCTGTGCCAACCGCGTCAGCTCGAAGTAGTGGGTGGCAAACAGCGTGTAACTGCGATTCTTGTCGACCAGCTGCCGCACGATGGCATAGGCCAGTGCCAGACCGTCAAAGGTCGATGTCCCGCGACCTACTTCATCCATCAGTACTAGGCTGTGCTCAGTCGCGTTATGCAGAATGTTGGCGGTTTCCGTCATCTCCACCATAAAGGTTGAGCGGCCCCCGGCCAGATCGTCCGATGCGCCGATACGGGTGAAGATACGGTCAATCGGCCCCAGGCGCGTACTGGTGGCCGGCACAAAGGCGCCGACATGCGCCATCAGGACGATTAGTGCGGTCTGACGCATATAGGTCGATTTACCGCCCATGTTCGGGCCGGTAATCAGCAACAGTTTGCGCAGCAGCGACAGGGAGGTGCCATTGGAAATGAAATGGTCAACCTGCGCTTCGACGACCGGGTGACGCCCTTCTTCGATCTGGATGATGTGGTCTTCGACAAACTCGGGTTTGCGCCAGCCGAGTGCATCGGCTCGCTCGGCAAACGAAGCCAGTACATCCAGCCCCGCTACCGCTTGTGCCAGTAGTTGCAGATTGGCCAGATGCGGCTGCAACGCATCCAGTACGGCTTCATAGAGCTGCTTTTCCAGCGCCAGCGAACGATCCTGGGCAGATAGCGCCTTATCTTCGAAGGTTTTCAGCTCGGGCGTGATATAGCGTTCGGCGTTTTTCAGCGTCTGGCGACGGCGGTAATCGTCCGGCACGTTATCGCTTTGGGCTTTGCTGACCTCAATATAGAACCCGTGTACGCGGTTGTACTCTACTTTCAGGGTGGCAATGCCGGTACGCTCGCGTTCGCGGGCTTCCAGTGCCAGCAAGAATTCATCACAGTTGTTCTGAATGTTGCGCAGTTCATCCAGGTCCGGCGAGTAACCCTGATTGATTACGCCGCCGTCGCGTATCAGGGTGGCTGGCTCGGGCAAGATGGCGGCGACCAGCAGGGCCAGCACATCGGCAGGGGGCTGCAGGTGGCGGGCCAGCTCGGCAATGAGCGGGGCATCAATGCCATCCAGTAGGGGGGTCAGACTGGTCAGCCCGCGCAAACTGTCCCGCAGGCCAGACAAGTCTCTCGGGCGGGCACTGCGCAGCGCAATCCGGCTGACGATGCGCTCGATGTCGACAATGCTCTTCAGTTGCTGACGCACAGACGTCAGCTTGCCAGAATCGATCAGGGCTTCGATGGCCAGATGGCGATGTGCCAGTTTCTGCCGGTCTCGCAGCGGATGGTGCAGCCAGTGGCGCAGCAAGCGGCTGCCCATGCTGGTGACACAGCTGTCCATGATTGATGCCAGCGTCGGCGCGGGTTCGCCGCGAATGGTTTCTGTCAGTTCCAGATTGCGGCGGGTGGCCGCATCCAGCTCGACATACTGGCCGCGGGTCTCCACATTCAGGCCTTGCACATGCGGCAGCTCAGACCCCTGGGTGCTGCGGGCATATTGCAGCAAGGCGCCGGCAGCGCCAACCGACAGGGTCAGTTCTTCTGCACCGTAGCCTGCCAGATCCTGGGTACCAAAATGCTTGCACAGTTGGCGATGCGCGGCTTTTTCATCAAAGTGCCAGACCGGCAGGCGTTTGGTCGGGGCACCGGTCTGCTGTAGCAGGGAGATGTCCAGGTCTTCCGGCATCAGGATTTCGGCCGGGCGCAGGCGCTCCAGTTCTGATAACAGGTGGTCGATCCGGGTTTCCAGCAGCGAGAAGCGGCCGGATGCCAGTGACAGCCAGGCCAGGCCCAGTTTGCCTTTTAGCGGCAGCACGGCCAGCAGCAGGTTGTCTTTTTTATCGTCCAGCAGGGCGGCGTCGGTTAGCGTACCGGGCGTGACCACCCGCATCACCTTGCGCTCGACCGGCCCTTTGCTGGTGGCGGGGTCGCCGACCTGTTCGCAAATGGCGACCGATTCACCCAGTTTGACCAGTTTGGCCAGATATTGCTCGGCCGCATGATAAGGAATGCCCGCCATCGGAATCGGCTGCCCGGCGCTTTGCCCGCGGGCGGTCAGGGTAATGTCCATCAGACGGGCGGCTTTTTCTGCATCACCATAGAACAGCTCATAGAAATCCCCCATCCGGTAAAAGAGCAGCTTGTCCGGATGGTCTGCCTTCAGGGCCAGGTACTGCTGCATCATCGGGGTGTGCTTGATGGCTTCCGTGGAAGAGGTTGGGGTATTTTCTGTGGTCATGGTCGCTGCAGGTCGGTGCATGAATGCATACAAATGTCGGGATGCCCGATTTTATGACAGATTGCCCCTGCTGCGTTAGCCGGACACGGATATTTCGGTACTGCTGAGGCGCGTGGTGTGTATGCGAATCGAAAAAGGTGCGCGGAAAGACAAATTTTTATTCCTCCTGCTGCAAGCGGTAAAGCCGCCGACTCCCTAGCATGGATGACACGATGGTTGCCGGTGTTTTGCCAAACCGGTGACTGTCATGCATTTCGCTAAACCCGTCCAAGGGTGGACGGGGCAGCAATCACAGACTGGGAGAGTCTTATGGCATCAATTCAAACGTCCAAGGGAGGCGCGCACACCGGCAAGGATATTGCCGCACTGGCTGTGCCTCATGATGCGCGCATGTCGCGCGGTGCACTGACCATGGCCTGGTGGGCCGTGTGCAGTGCCATGTTCTGGCTGGTGGTCTCGGCCACCCTGGCATTGTATTACGGGGCAGTAAATACCCTGATTGGCCTGGTATTGTCTGCCGTGGTCTATAGCGTGATCAACGCAGTGCTGGCCCGGCATGCCATCAAGAGTGGTTTGTCCGTGGCGCTGTTTTCCAGAAAGCTGTTTGGCAGCGGCGGTGCAGCACTCGCCACACTGGTGTTTTTTGCCACGGCCATTTATTACGGTGTATTCGAGGGGTCGGTGATTGCGGTGGCGATCAATGCGTACTGGCCGGGCATCAGCCTGAAAATGGCTTACCTGATTGTGGTGCTGTATAGCGCACCGCTGGTGTTTGGCAGCGTGCAGCAATGGCTGGACAAGCTGAACGGTGTGTTGCTGCCGTTTTACATTTTGGGCTTGTTGGCGGCCGTCGTACTGACTCTGAGCAACTACGGTTATAGCGATGCCTGGCTGCAACTGGCGCCAGCAGGTGGTGCACCGGCAGACGGCTGGTGGCGCTGCTTTACCTATTTCATGGGCGTATGGATTCTGATGATGTACACCTGGGATTACGCCCGTTTTGGCAAGCGTGAAGATGCGGACTACCATGCACGGCTGAATTTCGGCATGCCGTTTTATGTGTTTACGTTTGTGCTGAACGGCGCAGCCGGCATTTTCCTGGCCACCAGCATTCCGCATATCGGCGCGGTGACCGAAGTATCGGTGGTGCTGGGCTTGCTGAAACTGATGGGCTTTGCCGGGCTGCTGTTTGTGTGGGTCAGCCAGACGCGTATCAACACCGCCAACTTCCATCTGGCCACTGACAACATGCAAACCTTCTTTGACCGCACCATGGGCATTCAGGCTCCCCGCATTGTCTGGGCGTCTGTGGTGGGTGTGGTAGTGTACCTGCTGATGCTGACCAATGTGTTCAGTTTCATCCTGCAGGCGTTGGCGTATCAGGGCATTTTTGTGGTGTCGTGGGTAGGTATTGCCATGACCTACATTCTGGTCGACCACGCGTCGCTGGAAGACCTGGAGTCACCCAAGCATCGTCGCCTGAGTTTTACCGCCTGGGTGTTGTCGTCTGGTGTCGGCATCGGCTGCATGCTGGCCGGTGGCGTACTGGCGGACTGGTCTGCGCCGATTACATTGGGTGTATCGGTACTGGCCTACCGGATGCTGACCTACTCAGCCAAACAGGCGGCACTGGAAGGCGCATCCGCCTAAGGGGCTTGGCGGACATCGCTGCGCGCCTTCCGTCCTGCGGGGCCGGTTGAGCGGGCTGGTTGGGTAGGGTGTATGGCGCGCAGCGATATACACCAAGCTGCCGTTAAAAGTCCCCCAGCAAACCAGTCCCATACGTAGCAAGAAAGCGACAGGGTGTTTCGGTTCCGCAAGGCCGATACACCCTGTTTTTTTGGGGTTACTGACCACCGTTTGTCCGCTGGTTGCGGGAAAAATGCGCTATGCACCTACAGTCAAATCTTGGTGCGCTGTGCTGCAAGAACAAGCGCCGGATAAGGCATATCTTTCTCTTACGCGTGACACATCTGAACGTCACAGTCACAGGAGAGACGAAATGCAAACCTCAGGGAAGATAGACCCGATCACACTGGCCGTTGTCCGTGGTGCCTTGGAAACCGCCCAACGCGAAATGACGCTGACACTGGAAAAGACCGGTCGTTCCAGCGTATTTAACCTGGCGCACGATTACAGTAATGCGCTGTTTGACCATCATCCGGAAATGATCCTGCAAGGCCAGGACATTCCAATCCATCTGGGCTCGCTGATCCCCGCCATGAAGGCCGTGGCCGAATATTTCGGCGACGACATCCACGAAGGCGACGTGATTTATCACAACGACCCGGCCTACAAAGGCAGCCATATTCTGGACTGCTGCATGTACAAACCGGTGTTTTACCACGGTGAGCTGGTGTTCTGGGCCGTGTGCAAAGGCCACCTGACCGACATTGGTGGCCCGGTACCTGCCGGTTATAACCCGGCTGCCACGGAAATTTACGCTGAAGGCTTGCGCATTCCGCCCGTCAAGCTGTGGGACCAGGGCCGCCGTCGCGAAGACGTGGTGAACCTGCTCTTGACCAATATGCGTGCCCGGCGCGATCAGGAAGGCGACCTGAATGCCCAGTTTGGTGCCTGCCGCGTGGGCGAACGTAACCTGATCGCCCTGCTGGACAAATACGGTGTGGCTACCGTGCGTGCTGCCATTGCCGAACTGAAAGACATGGCCGACCGCCACATGCGCACGCTGATTCGCAGCATTCCGGATGGCGAATATGCCGGGGAAGCGGTGCTGGAAGACGCCGGTCACGGTCACGGCGAGCTGACCATTCGGACCAAGGTGACGGTCAAGGACGACCAGGTGCATATCCAGGTGCAAAGCCCGCCGCAAGTCCCATATTTCATCAACTCGTATGCCGGTAATTCCATGTCCGGTATCTATCTGGGGCTGATGATGTTTGCGCAGGTGCCGCCGCCCTACAACGAAGGCCTGTATCGCTGCGTAACGGTGGATCTGGGGCCGGAGGGCACGCTGTGCAATGCCAAAGAACCTGCGCCGCACGTCAACTGTACGACCACGCCGATGGAAACCCTGACAGATGCAGTGCGCAAAGCCTTTGAAGCCGCTGCACCAGACCGCGTGACGGCCTCCTGGGGGCACGCCAGCGGGGTCAACATTGCCGGGATTGACCCGCGTACTGGCGAACAATACGTGACCATGGTGCTGGCTTCGATCATCTCTGGCGCAGGCGCGACCCGCGAGATGGATGGCTGGCATGCCTGCGGCCCGCTGTGCTGCTTTGGCGCGCTGAGTTCTGGCGATATCGAGCTGCTGGAGTACGCCTATCCGATCGTGATCCACCGCTACGGTTTGTCGACCGACAGCGGCGGCGCTGGTCAGATGCGTGGCGGCAGCGGCACGGTCTGGGAAGTCGAGCCGCTGGGCCATGAAATGACCGTGATTGCCTTTGGCGAAGGCCGCCAGATTCCGACCATGGGGGCCTCTGGTGCCCGCGACGTGATGATCGAGCCAAAACTGGGCCGCCTGGAAGTAGACGGTGAAGATGCCCGCATCTACCGCCAAAACACCATTACCACAATCAAGCAGGGCGAGCGTGCTCGCAACATCAACCCCGGTGGCGGCGGATTTGGCCACCCGTTCAAACGCCCGGTCGATGCCGTGGTGAACGACGTGCGTAACGGACTGGTATCCCGCGAGGCCGCCAGAATCGAATACGGCGTGGTACTGAAAGACAACAGCCTGATCGTGGATCTGGCCCAGACAGAACAATTGCGCGCGGTTTGCTGCTAAACCGCCAGGAGACTCTCATGAACTACAAATACCGTTTAGGCATCGACGCAGGTGGCACCTTTACCGACTTTGTGCTGGCCGAGCACAGTGGTGCTGTCCACCTGTTTAAAAGCCCGTCAACCCCGGATGACGGCACCCGCGCCATCCATGCCGGCCTGACCCAGATTTCCAACGCCATGGGCCGGTCGATTCCGGAACTGATCCAGGAATGCGACCTGTGCATTAATGGCACCACCGTGGCGCTGAACGCGCTGATCGAGCACAAGGGCGTCAAGGTCGGCCTGTTGTGTACCGACGGCCACGAAGACAGTATCGAGATCCGTCTGGGGCACAAAGAAGAAGGCTACCGCTACGATGCCAGCTACCCGCCGGCTCCAATGCTGGTACCGCGCCACTTGCGCAAACCGGTGCGGGGCCGGGTGCTGGCGGACGGTTCCGTCCACACCCCGCTGAACGAAGACGACATCATGGCAGCGATTGAGTACTTCCGCCGCCAGGAAGTCGAAGCCGTGGCCATTTCGTTTGTCTGGTCGGTTCGCCATCCGGAACACGAGGCCCGTGCCAAAGCCTTGGTAGAGCAGCACCTGCCTGGCGTGTTTGCGTGTACCGGTAGCGAGGTTCACCCGCAAGTCCGCGAATACACCCGTACTTCGACTACGGTGGTGAACGCCTATCTAAGCCCGGTCATGGCCAAGTATGTTCGCCGCATCGACCAGTACTTCAAGGAGCTGGGAGCCAAGTCGCCAGTGCGTTACTTCCAGTCCAACGGCGGTCTGGCCACCGGGCGCATCATGCAGGAACGGGCCGTGAACGCGATCAACTCCGGACCGGCTTCCGCACCGCAAGCCGGGTTGTATATTGCCCAGCCGTTCGGCATTGATAACGTGATTACCGTGGACATGGGCGGGACATCGTTCGACATCACGCTGGCCAAGGGCGGACAGACTAACCTGAACCACGATATCGATTTCTTGCGTTACCGCATCGGCGTACCGATGATCCAGGTCGAAACACTGGGTGCTGGTGGTGGCTCGATTGCTCATATCAACACCTTCGGCATGCTGGAAGTCGGCCCGCAAAGTGCAGGTGCCACACCCGGCCCGGCTTGCTACGGCAAGGGCGGCGAAAACCCGACCGTGACCGATGCCAATCTGGCACTGGGCTATCTGCGGCCGAACGCCGTGCTGGGCGGTACCATCGTGCTGGACGAGCAGAAAGCCCGCCGGGCCATTCAGACCGGGGTGGCCGAACCGCTAGGCATCAGCATTGAACGTGCGGCCTATGGCATCAGTACCATTGTTAACCTGAACATGGCCAACGGCATCCGCCGCGTCTCGATCGAGCGCGGATATGATCCGCGTGACTTTGCGCTGATTTGCGCTGGCGGGGCTACCGGCATGCACATTACCGCGCTGGCGGAAGAGTTGGGCGTAGAAACCGTGCTGGTGCCTAAACTGGCTTCTTGCATGTGTGCGTTTGGCCAGGTGATTTCGGACGTGAAATACAACTTCCTGGCCAGTTCGCCAATGCGCCTGAGCGCCAGTTCACCGCTGGAAGAACTGAACCGCCTGTTTGACGAGATGGAGCAGAAAGGCCGTGCCCAGCTGGCGGATGACGGCATCGGTGCCGAACGTGTGCGGGTGAGCCGCAGTCTGGAAATGCGCTACGTAGGGCAGATTCATGAATGCCGTGTGGACATCGGCCCGGGCCGCATTACGCCGGAGCGCATCCATGAATTGCTGGACGCCTTCCACCGCCGTCACGAAGCACTGTTTACCTACAGCGAACCGGGCAGCGCCGTGGAGCTGGTTAACCTGGAAAGCACCGTAACCGGGCTGGTCGACAAGCCTTCTCTACCGTCATTGGCCGCAAGCGCCAGTGATGTGAGCGATGCGCTGGAGAGCTACCGCGACATGCTGTTTGATGACCAGGGAACGGTGGTCTCTGCACCCGTGTACATGGGCGAAAAGCTGGCGGCCGGCCATACCGTCACCGGCCCTGCCGTGATCGAGGAACCCACCACCACGCTGGTAATCCGTCCCGGCTGGCAGGCCACCCTGCATGAGTCCGGTTGCTACCGTGTCACTCACTGGGCCGGCTGATCACCAGACTGGTGTGTATTAAGCTGATTAAATACCCTCATCCAAGCGATGGGGGTATTTAATTGGTGGTAGGTTACTGACCAACATGTTATTGTTTTATAAGGAAATACATATAGTAGATCAGGTCTGTAGATCTGGGCTTTGTTCAATAAAAACGCACAAGAAACCGTGAACAATGACCCGTGGGACATAACCCTATAAAAATACCCGACATTCTATCGTCAGACATTCTGATGACTGTGTTTTGCTGTTAAAGGAGAGAGAGCATGGCGCAGCTATTTACTACCGATGGCCAGCCGCCACTGGAACGACATCGTTTCTGGCAGAACGCCATAGGGGAAACCTATTTTCATCTCAATTTGCAATTCAAGGACCCCGCCAACTTCGAGGGCAACCTCATGTCGTGGGAGCTGGGCAATGTGTCGTTGTCGCGGCTAGAGTCCAGCGCGCTCTGCTATCAGCGGTTGCGCCAGCACTTGCACCAGGCAGACGATGCCGCAGAACAGTTTCTGGTGACCATGCCGGAGCGGGAGACGGTGCACTTTAGCCAGCAGGGACGCACGGTCGAGTGTGGCCCTGGCGGGTTTATCCTGGAGCGTAGCGACGAACCCTACGAATTCAGTTACGCCAAAGACAACGCCATGTGGGTGATGAAAGTGCCGGGGCAGGCTCTGCGGGCCCGTTTGCGTGCGCCAGATTATTACTGTGCCTTGCAGCTGGATTCCAGCCGTGGCGTGGGCAAACTGTTTTCCGAATACGTCCGCCTGCTGGCAACCCATCTGGACGATACCCAGAGCCTCACCCAGCCGATTCTGGGGCAACAGCTGATTGACCTGCTGGCCGCTGCCATCGAGGCCGATCCGAGGATCCTCAATTCGCAAGAATCTGCGGTGCGCATGGCTCACCTGCGGCGTGTCGAACATTACGTGCGCCAGCACATCAGCGAGTGCGATCTGTCGCCAGACCGGATTGCCACTGCCTGCCATATTTCTACCCGCTATCTGCATGTGCTGTTCAAGGACACCGGACAGACGGTGACCCAATGGCTGAAAGAGCAGCGGCTCAAAGGAGCCTACGCCAGTTTGCAATCCATGCCGGCCAGTTATTCGGTCGCGACGATTGCCTACCAGTGGGGATTTTCGGACCAGTCGCAGTTTTGCCGGTCTTTCAAGCAGGCGTTTGGCTGTGCCCCCAGAGAGGTAAGAGGGGAACGCAAGCCGCAACCTTGATGACTTGGAGGTCATAAATAACGTTTGTTGTAAACGGTACGCGCCGGATTTTCTTTGAAATAACGGCATTTGTTGCGCTGGATCAAATGACGAATGAGTCATTTCCCGCAGTATCCAACACATGAATGTCATAATGTACTGCTAACATCATCTAATTAGATGACATCTAATGAGACCTGCACAAAAACCAAGGCAGGCGTTCAGCAGTTTCAAAAAATCCGGAGGGTATCATGAAGATCAAGAGCAAGCTGTGGCTTGTTTTTGCGCTCAATTTTATTGTAGTGCTTTGTCTGTTTGCCTGGTTGCTGGTGCAATACCGCACCGATCTGTACCGGGAACGCGAACTCAAAACCCGTCACCTCGTCGAGTCTGCCTTTACCATTGCCAGCCAGTATCAGCAGGAAGCCAAGGCTGGCAAGCTGACCGATGCCCAGGCCCAAAAAGCAGCCATGGATACCATCCGCGGCTTGCGTTACGGCCAGAATGATTATTTCTGGATCAACGATTTTGATGCCAAGGTGCTGATGCACCCGATGAAGCCCGAACTCGACAATACCTCCGGCGCCGATATCCAGGACGCCGATGGCGTTTACCTGTTCCGCGAGTTTGCCAGAGTCGGCAAGACCGAGGGCGAGGGGCTGGTGAAGTATCACTGGACCAAACCGGGCGGTACCGAAGCGCTGGAAAAAATCTCCTATGTTAAAGCAGTGCCTGACTGGGGCTGGGTCATCGGTTCCGGCATTTATGTGGATGACGTGAACCAGGCGTTCTGGGCCCGGGTCCGGGAAGCCGGGGTTGGCGTTTCCGTGGTGCTGTTTGCCGTCATGGTGGTGTTGTTCCGCCTGATTCGTGCCATTACGTCCCGCTTGTCGGTCCTGTCTGCCGCCATGTCGCATATCCGCGGCCATAACGACCTGTCCTTGCAGGTTGGCCTTGAAGGCAAGGATGAACTGACCGCGCTATCCGGCGATTTCAATGCCTTGTTGGGGTATTTCCGGGACGTGGTCAGCAAGATGGGTGAGGCCTCGCACAAACTGTCTGGCGATGCAGTCCTGTTGTCGCAAACGGCAGCAGAGGTCAAGGCCAGCACCGCATTGCAGGCCGAGTCTGCACATGCAATGGCCTCGGTAACCGAAGAAATCTCGGTATCGGTACACCAGATTGCCGAACACACCAAAGAAGCCGAATCGCTGGCCGAACGTTCTGCCGACAACGCCCGCGAAGGCGCTGGTGTCATTAACGATGCGGTCGACGAGATCAAGACCATCTCCAACAAGGCCAACGGTGCAGCCCGCTTTGTCGAACAAATGGTAGTGCAGTCCGAGAGCATCTTTGAAGTGGTGCGCGTGATCAAGGAGGTCGCCGACCAGACCAACCTGCTGGCGCTCAATGCAGCCATTGAGGCCGCGCGTGCCGGCGAAAGCGGCAGAGGCTTTGCCGTGGTGGCTGACGAAGTGCGCAAGCTCGCCGAGCGAACCACGCTGTCGACCCAGGAGATCTCTCGTCTGGTATCGGAAATCAAGGGCGGTTTTGCCAGCGCGGCCAGCGAAATGCAGGGCGTGGTACATAGCGTCGAAAAAGGCGTGGCACTGGCCGACAAAGCCTCAGCCGCCATTACCGAGATTACCGAGGGCGCACGCGAGGTGATCCGCATCGTCAGCGATATTTCCGGTGCGCTGGAAGAGCAGAGCGTAGCCATTGGCGATATCGCCACGCACGTTGAAAAAATTGCAGACGAATCTGCCCAGATTGACGGCCAGGTGGGCGTGGCCTCCAGTGGCGCCAGCAAGGTCGACAAGATGGCTGGCGAACTGAAAGGCATTGCGGCCCGATTCAAGATTGCCTGACCGGACGATAGATAATCATAGGTGGTACACGACAGGCCCCGGTGACGGGGCCTGGTTGTTTGCAGGACCGAGGCACTGCCGACTGACCGGGGATTCAGGTAGAAGCTGCAAATCCCCCAAAGCCTGTCTATACTCTGTCTGGTGATGCATCCTCTTTTTTCTTGTTTGAACAGGTGGCTATGAAGCTAACGGTGTTAATCAAGACATGCCTGATCCTGTGCCTGTGCGCAGGGGTGGCACCCGTGTCTGCCGTGAAGGCGCAGGGACAGCCCGTCTGGCACTTTATCCACAATGGCCCGGAGGGCAGCAAGGATCATCGTTACGATTATCACTGGCGGGTACTCCAGGCGGCGCTGGATGCAACGGTCAAAGACTTTGGCCCGTATCGCATGACGTCGGCCAAGTACATGTCTGAAACCCGGCAGATTCTGGAAATGCAGAACCGGCGGGGGATGATCAATACCCTGGTACATGATTCGACAAATACGCTCGAAAACAACCTCTACCCGGTCAAAATTCCGATTGATAAAGGCATTATCGGTTACCGGGTGTTTCTGATCCGCAGTGAAGACCAGCCGCGCTTTGCCAGTGTCCAGTCACTGGAAGACCTGAAACGATTCTCGATCGGGCAGGGGGCTGACTGGTCGGAAGTGGATATCTATCGGGCGGCAGGTTTCAAGGTCGTACCAGCCGCTACCTATGAAAGCCTGTTTCCCATGCTGGCGGCCAAGCGGTTTGATGCCATTGGCCGCGGGGTGAGTGAAATTGCCAACGAAATGGCCATGTTTGGCGAAGCCTATCCGGACATGATGATCGAGAACAGCCTGCTCGTGTATTACCCCATGCCAGAGTACTTCTTCTTTCCGAAAACCGATGAAGGCCTGCGGTACGCCCGCCGGGTGACGGCCGGCATGCAGTTGCTGGTGCAGAACGGTACGCTCGACCGGATGTTCAAGGAAGAATTCGGCAAGGTACTGGCGTCCCTGAACCTGCGGCACCGGCGCTTGTTCCGCATTGCCAACCCGACGCTGACGACCAGTCAGCCCTACGATAATCTCCAATACTGGTATACCCCGGGCAGTTAGGTCGTGACTGTCTGACCTGCTTGCCTGTGCATTGATTGTGCAGGCAAGTATTCCTGTTGTTTGTATGATAGCTAAAAACAATCAACAATTTATTTATTATAAATTGGATTAATTGTTTTGGCGTCCCTATACTCACTCCATCGAATCACTTAACAGCTAACACCCACAGGAGTTCATCATGACGACACGCCCGGAAATCAAAACCATCCAGAACCTCGAAGCCGCTTTTGCCGGTGAATCCATGGCACATATCAAATACCGCTACTTCGCCAAGATTGCCAGAGCGCAAGGTGACGAAGCCACTGCCAAAGCATTTGAAGAAACCGCCGATCAGGAAGTCATGCATGCCTTTGGCCATTTGGATTTGCTGTACCCGAAATCGACCCTGACACCGGCCAAGTGCCTGGAAATGGCAATTGCAGGCGAAACCTACGAATACACCGAGATGTATCCGAAGTTCCGCGAGACCGCTGTTAGCGAAGGCAACGCGGCTGCCGTATCAGAGATCGACGAGCAGATCGAAGAATCCAGAGAACACGCAGCGTTCTTCCAGGCCACGCTGGAAAAAGCCGCCAAGCGTTTTGCCGCACTGGCCAAGGTAGAAGAACGGCACGCCAATGCCTACCAGGCACAGCTCGACAAAGTAAACGCACGCTAATCCGAACACAGAACTTGTTAAATCAGACCGATATCAGGAGAATCCAGAATGAAAACTTGGCAATGTATTGTATGTGGCTATATTTATGATGAAACCGCAGGTGATCCGGATCACGGCATTGCTGCCGGCACCCGCTGGGATGACGTACCCGACGACTGGGCCTGTCCGGATTGCGGCGTCGCCAAAGCAGACTTCGAGATGGTCGAAATCTGATGAACTTTCCCCTCTGGTGCGATCCATCGTGCCAGAGGGCATTTAAACGTATCCGGTCTCTGCACCCACACAAGGAAGCACCATGCACCCTGTCATCATCATCGGTACCGGTCTGGCGGGTTACAGTGTCGCCAGAGAGCTCCGCAAGCTCGATCCGGCGCAACCTATCACGCTCATCAGCGCCGATGCCGGGGATTTCTACGCCAAGCCCATGTTGTCCAACGCCTTTGCCCAGGGGAAAAATGCCCCCCAGCTGGTGAATACACCAATGGAAAAAATGGCAGAACAACACCAGTTAACCATTCTGGCGCATACCCGGGTGGTCAGCATTGATGTGGCTGGCAAAACCGTGCACACCGTGAATGACGCCTTGCCCTACCACAAGCTGGTGCTGGCCATCGGCGCAGACCCGATCCGCCTGCCGCTGGGCGGCAACGGTGCGGACGAGGTACTCTCGGTCAACGATATTGCCGATTATGGCGTATTCCGCGGGCGTCTGGAGGGCAAGCAGCATGTCACGATTCTGGGGGGCGGCCTGATTGGCTGTGAGTTTGCCAACGATCTGGCAAGTGCGGGTTATCAGGTCACCGTGGTAGACCCCGGTACGCATCCGTTGTCGAGTCTGATACCGCAAGGTGCGGGGCAGGAAGTGCAACAGGCGCTGGAAAGCCTCGGTGTGCAGTTTCACTTCGGTCGTAGTGTCCAGGTGGCCGATATCGCAGCCGATGGCGATGGTTTTACCCTGACAGAAGACAACGGCGACATTCTGGATACCGATATCGTCTTGTCCGCCGTTGGGTTGCGGCCACGGACCACGCTGGCCCAGTCTGCCGGCTTACCGACTAATCGTGGCATAGTGGCGGATGCCACTTTGCGTGTGGCTGACGACGTGTATGCCATCGGTGATTGTGCCGAAATTGACGGACAATGGCGTCCGTATGTGATGCCCATCACCACGGCAGCCAGATCGCTGGCACAAACGCTGCACGGAACCGAGACCCCGGTTCACTTTCCGGCCATGCCGGTGCTGGTCAAAACCCCGGCCTGCCCGCTGCTGGTAAACCCGCCGCCCAGAGGCGAAACGGGTGAATGGCAGCAGGAGGTCGCGGAAGGCGGCAGCATCTGGCAGTTCATTAATCAGGCCGGGCTGATGACCGGGTTTGTCCTGACGGGAAAAATCATTGCCGCCAATCGTCAGCGAATGATCAGTGCATTGCGTTAAACAGAGTAAGCTTTGACGATATTGCCGTAAAAGCGGTTAAAGCATGGAACCATGCCTGCGTGTAACCGCTCTATTGGCTAGGTCGTCAGATTTTTTACTTACTCATGGAAATCCTATGCGCAAACTCTTACCTGTCGCGTTAATGCTGTGTGCCTTGACGGCCGGGGCCGAAAACTGGATCTCGGTCGGCAACGATAACCGGGTCGATCTGGATGCCGTCAAACGCAACGGTGACCTGCTGACCTACGCCATCCGCTGGGATAGCCCGACCCCGCCCGAAGAATACGTGTTTACCGAGATCGAAACCAACTGCAAAACCGGTGATACCCACTTCCCGCGTGTGTTCTTCCACAAGAAAACCGGGCCGCAAGGCTACCAGCCCACCACGGGCGATGAAGTCAAGCATGCCGTACCGGAAGAAGGCACGGTTGTGTCTGTGTTGAACCACCAGCTCTGCAGTGGCAAAGCAACGGCTGCTTCTATCGAGCGCATTTTGCTGGGTGAGTAACGGATACCTGGCGTGATGCTGGCTGTCATATACAATCCCCCTGCTGCCCGCTAACCGGCAGCAGGGGGATTTTTCTTGGTGCGGTCATATCATCGGTCGCAAGGTTGACAGCCAGTGCGTTAATCGTTAACGTCACCATTCATTATCCGGCAACTTACCAAAGGGGAGGCGACACATGCAGTTACGCAACACGCATGCCTTTGTGGTTCCCCGTTGCCTGCCGCACCATCTCCCCGCGCCTTCGCGCTTTGCGCCCGCATTATCCATCGGCTTTTTTGTTCAGCCGTTTACCTCCGTCGGTTACTAGGGTTTCTCTGGCTGACATCCCGTTGGCCTGATTCATTCATCGTACATTTTTTGCATGTGGCGTTTGCTGCATGCCTTATCGACCATGAAATGGAAACCCTGATATGGATATGAATGCCTGGCTGGAAGCCCATGCCATTCGCAAAATCGAATGTTTGTTCCCGGACATGACGGGGACTGCCCGTGGCAAATCTTTACCAATAGAAACCTTTCGCAATCTTTCGGAGCTGCGCTTCCCGATGGTGGGCGTGGTACAGAGCGTCACTGGCGACTGTTTGCAAGAGCTGGTGCCAGAAGTGGACCCAGACATGATCCTGGTGCCGGATACCGGGTCGTTGCGACAAATCCCTTGGGCCAAGGAGCCCACCGCCTTGCTGATTCATGACTGTGTGCATGAAGACGGCTCGCTGGTAGAGCTGGCGCCGCGTAATGTGCTGAAGCGGGTGCTGGCCCGCTATGAGGCCATCGGCCTGCAGCCGGTGGTGGCACCCGAAATGGAATTTTACTTTCTGGCGGCCAGAACCCACGCCGACGAACCACTGAGCCCGCCGGTTGGCACAGCCAGCAGCGAGGTACGGCAACCTTACTCGATCGAGACCCTGGCTAGTCTGGAAGCGGTACTGGATGACATCCAGCGTTACTGCCAGCAGTTGAATATTCAGGCCGATACCGTCCTGCATGAAGTCGGGCGCGGGCAGGTAGAAATCAACCTGTTGCATGGCGATGCCCTGGCCTTGGCCGACCAGACCTTCCTGTTCAAGCGGGTCGTCAAAGAGGCGGCTCGTCAGCACGGACTTGCTTGCACCTTTATGGCCAAACCGTTTGCGGAAGACGCCGGCAGCGCCATGCACATCCACCAGAGTCTGGTAGACGCCAAGACCGGGCGGAATGCTTTCAGTACCCCAGATGGCGGCGATGCCCCCCGCTTTGCCCACTACATTGCCGGTCTGCAACGCTACTTGCCGGATGCCATCCTGTTATTGGCGCCCTATGTGAATTCGTTGCGGCGGCTGGCGCCTTATACGGCGGCGCCGATCAATGTGGAGTGGGGGGTAGACAACCGTACATGCGGTCTGCGTGTACCCAGAAGTTCTGCGGCGGCGCGTCGGGTAGAGAACCGTTTGCCGGGTGTCGATGCCAACCCGTATCTGGCAATGGCCGTTACGCTGGCTTGCGGGCTCCTGGGCATGCAACAGGAACTCATGCCCACACCGGCACTGACAGACAGCGCCTATGGTCGCCCGTTTGCCTTCCCTAGGACGATGCACGAGGCCATCGACCGATTGGCAGCCGCTGATGCGTTGGCCGACATGCTGGGGCCGCATTTTGTGAAAACCTACTGTGAACTGAAAACCACGGAACTGAAAGCGTTTAACCGGGAAGTCACGCCTTGGGAGATGCGCTACCTGACCCACGCTGTGTAGGGAAGGGGATTGCACCATCGGTAACGGCCGGTAGACCTTTGCCGATGGTGTGTTACAGGATGAGCAAACAGACAGGGCTTAGCTGCTGGCAGACTCCAGCACAAAATCTGCGCCACGGTCATTGCCCAGCAGTTTTTTCAGAACCGGCATGCAGTCTTTTAGTGTGGCTTCCAGCGTATAGGGCGGGTTGACGATGAACATGCCGCTACCATACATGCCAAAGCCGTCCTCGCGTGGTGTATCGACCTGCAGCGATACATTGATCCAGCCTTTGACAGGCAGTTGTTTGAGTTTGTCGACCATCTGCTGCCAGCCCGGACGCTGCAACTGCGGATACCAGATGGCGTAGGTGCCGGTAGCAAAACGGCGGATGGCCTCCTGCATCGCTTTGACCACGGTCTGGTAATCCTGCTTGTCTTCATAAGGCGGGTCGATCAGCACCACGGCCCGGCGGGTGGGCGGCGGCAATACGGCTTTCAGTCCGGCAAAGCCGTCACCGTGCTGTACCAGTACCGGCCGGCCGGAACCCAGCATGTGCAGCTCGTCAAACGTCGCGTTCAGCAGCTCAACATCCGACGGATGCAGCTCAAACAGACGCATCTTGTCATCCAGTCGTAACCAGTGTTTGGCCACCCACGGGGAACCCGGGTACAGCTGCAACTGGCCCTTGGCGTTATCCTGCTTGATGATCTCGACAAAGCGGGCCAGCGGGGCCGGCAGGGCAGGCTCATTCCACAAACGGGCGATCCCGCTCTGGAATTCAGCGTTTTTGGTGGCAAAGCCGGTCGACAGGTCATACCGGCCAGCGCCAGCATGGGTATCAATGTACCACCAGGGTTTGTCCTTCTGGTTCATGTAAAGAAGCAGTTCCTGCAAGACCAGATGCTTAAGGACATCGGCGTGGTTGCCGGCGTGAAAGGCGTGGCGATAACTTAGCATGATACTCAGGCTTTAACGGGTAAAAGCAGATTGTACTGTATGCTGTCGTATCCTCACCAATCCGGATGCTATAAAACGCAAATGGCGGCAGATTTCTGCTAACCTACGCGGCCCTTTTCAAGAATGGACACACTGGATGGCACGCGCTTGTGGCATTGACTTTGGCACTTCTAACTCGACAGTCGGCTGGCTGCGGCCGGATGCGCCCATCCTGCTCCCGCTGGAAGACGGGAAAGTTACTTTGCCGAGTGTGGTGTTCTTCAATGCCGAGGAAAACAGCGCCCATTTTGGTCGCGATGCGCTTAACGAATACCTGACCGGCTATGAAGGCCGCCTGATGCGGTCGCTGAAAAGCATTCTGGGTACCAGCCTGATCGAAGGCCAGACCGAGGTGATGGGGCGGGCGCTGAAGTTTCGTGACCTGCTAAGCTATTTTATCGGCGAGCTGAAAACCCGTGCCGAAGCCGCCGGCAAGCATGAATTCCGTCAGGTGGTGATGGGGCGTCCGGTGCACTTTGTGGATGACGATACCAAGGCCGACCAGCTGGCTGAAGACACGCTGGCCGGTATCGCCCGTGCCTGCGGGTTTGAAGAGGTCAGTTTCCAGTTCGAGCCGATTGCCGCTGCCTTCGATTACGAGCAGCAGATTTCCTCTGAGGAGCTGGTGCTGATTGTGGATATCGGCGGGGGGACATCGGACTTCTCGCTGGTGCGCCTGTCGCCTGAGCGTCGTCGGCAAGTCGACCGCAAGGCAGATATTCTGGGTAACGCCGGTGTGCACATTGGCGGGACCGACTTTGACCGCCGTTTGAGCCTGGAAACCGTCATGCCCTTGCTGGGCTACCGCACCGGGCTCAAGCACCGCAATGCTGAAATTCCTTCCAGCTATTATTTTAATCTGGCGACCTGGCACACCATCAACTTTGCCTATACCCGCAAAGTCTGGGCTGAGCTGCAAGATGTCTTGCGGGATGTGGCCGAACCGGTCAAGTTCAATCGTCTGCTGAAACTGATTGATGACAAGGCCGGACACGAACTGGCCATGCGCATTGAGGCCGCCAAAATCACCTTGTCGAGCGATCAGCAAACCGACATTGATCTGGATCTGGCAGAACCGGGCTTGACCCATGGCATCACCCAACAGGATTTCTTCCAGGCCATCGATCCGGAAGTGGACCGTGTTGCCGCCACCGTGGACGAGATGCTGAAAACCGCCGGCTTGTCGGCCGCGCATATCGACACCGTCTTTTTTACCGGGGGTTCCAGCGGGATCCCGCATCTGCGCGCCAAGATTGCCGCCGTGCTGCCGGAAGCCCGGCACGTAGAGGGCGACCTGTTCGGCAGTATCGGTGCCGGGCTGGCCATTGATGCCGCCCGTCGCTACGGCTGATCAAACGGTCAGGCAGCGCCAACTTGGTGTAAAATAACGTTTTTTTGCCGCACATATCGTGTGTGGGCGTTGATTAACCGCCGGTCTGTTTTACCGGCAGGTCTGCGGTTTGTGCCTGCAAACCGCATCAGGAGTTAGCATGTCTTTGAAATTCACCCTTCACAAAACCGAGGGCAAAGCCCGCCGGGCAACCGTCCAGCTGAACCACGGCAATGTTGAAACCCCTGCTTTCATGCCGGTGGGTACCTACGGCACCGTCAAGGCCATGGCGCCTAACGAGCTGCACGACATTGGTGCCCATATCGTCTTGGGCAACACGTTCCACCTGTGGCTGCGCCCGGGGCTGGACGTCATTGCCGCCCATGGTGGCTTGCATCAGTTCATGGGCTGGGACAAACCGATCCTGACCGACTCGGGCGGCTTTCAGGTATTCAGCCTGGGGGCACTGCGCAAGATTACCGAAGAAGGGGTCAAGTTTCAGAGCCCGATCAACGGTGACAAGTGCTTCCTGACACCAGAAGAATCCATGCGTATCCAGACGGTGCTCAATTCAGACATCGTGATGATTTTTGACGAATGCACCCCTTATCCGGCCGATGTCAAACAGGCCGGAGACTCCATGCGCCTGTCTAAGCGCTGGGCGCGCCGTTCGCGTGACGAGTTTGATCGCCTGGAAAACCCGAATGCCTTGTTCGGCATTGTCCAGGGCGGCATGCACGAAGGCCTGCGCGATGAGTCACTGGCGGCGCTGGTGGACATCGGCTTCCACGGTTTTGCCATCGGCGGCCTGTCGGTGGGCGAACCCAAAGAAGACTTTGCCCGCATTCTGGCGCATACCGCACCACAACTGCCAACCGACAAACCGCGTTACCTGATGGGCGTGGGCACACCGGAAGATCTGGTGTATGCCGTCAGCCAGGGCGTGGACATGTTCGACTGCGTCATGCCAACCCGTAATGCCCGCAATGGCTGGCTGTTTACCCGTTTTGGCGATATCAAGATCAAAAACGCCAAGCATCGCCTGTCTACCCGTCCGCTGGACGATACCTGCACCTGCTACGCCTGCAAGAACTTCTCGCGCGGCTATCTGCACCACCTGCACCGTACCGGTGAAATTCTGGGCGCACGACTCAATACCATCCATAACCTGCACTACTACCAGCAACTGATGCGTGAAATGCGCGGGGCACTGGATGAAGGCCGCTTCGAATTGTATAAAAAACAGTTTGCGGAAGAGCGCGCCAGCGGAACTGATTAACCGCCCGTCTTTCTAATCCGGTAACCCTGCTGCATGTCTGTTTTGCAGGGGTACCGGGCAAATCGCCCAAATGATGCAGCGTGCAGTACCTGCGTGCATCATTTGGGCGTTGTTTATTGTATGCTGCTGTAATTACCTGATATCGGAGTCTCTTGTGGTTCTTCGCCGGTTCTTTCTTGCGCTGTTAAGTAGCGTGCCTGTCTGGTTGCAGGCCGCAACATTGCAACCCCATCCTGATATTCTGCAAGGCCAGTTACCCAACGGGGTGAAGTACCTGATCCAGAAAAATGCCTTGCCGGCCAACAAACTGGAACTGCGGCTGGTCATGCAGGCCGGGTCCATCGGAGAAACCGAACAGCAGCGCGGCTATGCCCACTTTGTCGAGCATATGGCGTTCCAGCACACCCGCCATTTCCAGAAGCAAAGCGTGGGCCAATTCATCGAATCGCTCGGCATGCGTATCGGGCCAGACTCCAATGCCTATACCGGTTTTAACGAGACCGTCTACATGCTGCCGGTACCTGCCAACGAACCCGAGAAACTGAAAAAATCCTTTACCTTGCTGGCAGACTGGGTGGACGGCATCCGTTTTGACCCCGCAGAAGCCCGCAAAGAAGCACACGTCATTACCGAAGAATGGCGGCTGAGCGAACACCAGCGCCAGCAGATGGAACCCTATGAAAACGTACTGATGGCCGGTTCTGCCTATCTGAAGCGTCGTCCCATCGGCGACATGTCGCTGGTCGGCAAGGCAGACATCAAGCAACTCGAAGACTTCTACCATCGCGAATACCGCCCCGAGCGCGCGACCATCATCGCCGTGGGAGATGCCGAACCGAAACAGATAGAACAGCTGATCCGGCAAGCTTTTCAGGACATGCCAGCATCCAGTCCACGCCTGGAAGCTGCGCCGCCGTTGTTGCCGCTTTCCGCCTTGCCAGGCGTGGTCATCAACCGCTATGACGAACTGCAAGACCCTCTGATCCGTGTGCTGTATCCGTCTGTCCGCCTGCCGGTCGATACCGAAGACGCGCTGCAAAAAGGACTGGCCATTCAGCTGGCACTGGACATGTTTACCCGCCGCATCATGCTGCAGGCCGAGTCGGCCGACTACCCGATTACCAAGGGTGGCAGCTTGTCGGATGAACTGGTAGACCGTCGGGATTCTGCCGGTATGGTGGTGATTCCGCGTAATGGCCAGATCGTACCGGCCTGGCAGCGTCTGCAGCAGGAAATCGCCCGCGTCAGTCGCGACGGGTTTACCCGTGCCGAGTATCTGCAAGCCCAGAAAAACCTGTTGACCACCATGCAGCAGGAAGTGACAGAAGCCAAAGCCACCGAGTCTGATCAACTGGCATCACAGTGGCTGCATGATGTCCTGCAGCAGAATGTTCCGACGTCACCAGCACAAATGCTGGCGGCAGCCCAGCACTGGTTTGACAGCGACCGCCTGCCGGACGTGAACGAAAGCTTCCGTGCCACCGTGCAAGCCCGCCAGAAGCTGGTCAACGTCATCGTGCCTGCACAGACGCCGCTGGCCTCGGTCGACGCCCGACAGTTCGAAAATACTCCGCAACTGGCGGCCTTGCCAGCTTGGCAGGAAAAGTCGGTGGGCAGCCTGACGGCGCAGCAAGTCACCCCGGGGACCATCTTGCAGCGTACCCGCTTGCAAGAAGGCATCTGGCAGTATCGTCTGTCCAATGGCATTACGCTGTACTTCAAACCCAGCCAGAACACACCGCAGAAAGTGCAACTGCTCGCCTACGCACAGGGCGGAGCAGCGACACTGCCACCCCAGGATTTTACCGCCAGCCTGTTGCTGGATGACGTGCTCAACCAGAGTGGGGCGGGCAGTTTTTCCCTGTCCGACCTTGATAACATCCTGACCGGCAAGGCCGTGGATGTCCGCGCCTGGGTCAGCAGCTACGAACAAGGCTTGTCTGCCTCGGCCAGAACGCCGGATCTGGAAGACATGCTGGCACTGGTGCATCTGGGGCTGACCCAGCCAAGGCTGGATGATGTGGTGATTCAGGACGTGAAACAAAGCCAGATCAAGTCCATCCAGCAGGAAGATACCCGCATGTACAACCAGGCACTGAATGCCTTGGGGACCAAAATCTGGCAGGGCGATTTCCGCAAAAAACCGCTAGACCCTGCCGCCGTGACGGCGGTGACCCAAGACCAGTTGACCCGGCTGACCCGCCAGATGTTCCAGCAGTCCGGACCATGGACATTTGTGATGGTGGGGGATGCCGAGCCGGCCCAGGTGGAGTCGCTGGCCGCTCATTGGCTGGCCAGCCTGCCGGACAATCATCCTGCAATAGCGCCTGTAAAAGATCTGGTGCCTACCGGTGGCTTCCGGGAGATCCGCCAGAACACGGCGGAGACCCAGCAGTTCGACGCCAAAGACCGCAGCCAGACCACCATCCTGATCCGCACCCCGGCTCCCACCGGTATTACCGCGTCGTTGCAGCGCCAGTTGCTGGATGATGTGCTCTCCCAGCGGCTGGAACAGGTGCTCCGGCAGCAATATGCGCTGGTGTATAGCGTGGCGGTGTCATCGGAAATTCGTCGCCATGAAGGGTTCCGCGCTGATATCGATTTTTCCAGTAAGTCGGACAATGCCGCCGCTGCCCTGAATGCTGCGCTGGACGTCATCCGCGCGGTGCGGGAGCAAGGCATCTCTACCTCAGAATGGGAGGCTGCCCAGCAGCGTCTGGTCCGTGTCTGGTCAGAAGCCGAAAAGAGCGACAGTGCCATTTTGTCGACCCTTGCCAGCAACTTGCGTAATCAGGAACCCTTGATGAGCATTGCCGAGCGTATCCGCCAGCTGGGCTTGATCAGCCGGGATCAGGTCAACGAAGCCGCGCGCCAGTGGCTATCGGACAAAGCCATCTCGGTCGTTCAGGTTAACCCTTTCTCAGGAACCTAATTCCGATCTGGGCGTCCATTTTAAGAGTGTCGCCCCGTTATGCATCAATGGCACGACGGGGCTTGCTTGCTGTTTCAACAACAAGGACAGGCTTTTAATGGATGCATTGCTAAATAAACTGCTGCTCAGGCCAGAGGCGTGTGATGCCCGCTGGCTGGTACAACTGGTCGATCTCCTTCGACCTTCAAAGGCAACCGATGTTGCCCTGGTCAAAGACCGGATTCGCTCACTGTGTTACCTCCTCGCCCAACGCCCCGATTTCCGCCGTGCCCTGCAAGACTACCTGATCAAACTGTTGCTGGATCGCAAACTGGTCCATGTGCTGACCGATACCGGCATCCAGGGCAACCGCGGCTTCTGGAGCGCGCTCTGGCAACGGGTGGCATACCGCATTTTGCCGCCGGAAACCAACCAGGCCTACCTCAAGGATCTGCTGGGCGAGGTGTTTTACCGGAAAAACGATTACATCTGGGTGCAGGGTGTCGGGATGGAAACCTGGCAAACCCTGTTCCAGTATGTCTGGCACCGGCAGGCGAATACCCGAAAACTGCACCGGCACATGCTGATGGAAACACTGGAAGCCTTGCAGGTGCTCTCCTACCGGGTCAGCGCCATCGGTCTGGAGCCAGAGCTGGTCAGGAATTACCCCGATATCGAACGCTACGAATCCCCCTTTGTCCGGCAGAATGTGGAAACCATGCGGTTTATCCAGCATTACCACCACACCGTCGTCAACTTGCAGGATCGCCGCACCGATGCGCGGCACATTCTAGTGCTGCTATCCCAGTGTGAAACCATCATGCAGAAGATCCGCAAGCATGCGGCCACCCACGGGGTCAGCGTCAGCCTGACCCGCCTGCTACTGCGGCTGACCCAAAGCATTGACCGCATCCGCCATCTGCTGACGATCCTGGACGAGCGGAAACCGGCTGCCTGGCGGCAGGAGGCCGTTCAGCTGGTGTTCGGCCTGGTCGAGGCCGATAACCGCAAGTTCAGCCTGCGCGACCTGCTCAAGACCAATACCGAGCTACTGGCATTGCAGGTCACAGAGCATGCAGGCAGAACCGGCGAGCATTACGTGACCACCACACGCTCAGAATGGCTATCCATGCTGCGCTCTGCGATGGGGGCCGGCTTGGTAATCGGCTTCATGGCCTGGCTCAAGATACTGGCGTCCAGACTCGACCTGGCACCGTTTGGCTATGCCGCCCTCTACAGCCTTAACTACGGGCTTGGTTTTGTGTTGATTCATATTCTGCACTTTACCGTGGCCACCAAACAGCCCGCCATGACTGCAAGTAAAATAGCGGCCAGCATGGATAATGCCGCCGCTAAAGGCAAACAGCAGCTGGACGAGCTGACCGACCTGTGCGTACAGGTGGCGAGATCCCAATTTATCGCCATTGTCGGTAATATCATGGTCGCCATTCCGGTGGCGATGACGATTGCCGCGCTGGTTGGCGAGTTCACTGGCAAACCGTTTGCCAACCCCGAGAAAATCGCCCATTTGCTGCATGATCTCGACCCGATTCATAGTCTGGCCTTGCTGCATGCAGCCATCGCGGGGGTATGCCTGTTCCTGTCCGGGCTCATTTCCGGCTACTACGATAATAAATCCACCTACAATCGCATCCCCGAGCGTCTGGCCAGACTAGGCTGGCTGAACCGCCTGCTGGGCGCACGGCGAGTAGCGACCGTGACGACGTATATTGGCAACAACCTGGGGGCATTGACCGGTAATTTCTTTTTCGGCTGCATGCTGGGTACCATCGGTACGCTGGGTTACATGTTTGGTCTGCCACTGGATATTCGTCATATTGCCTTTTCAAGTGCCAACTGGGCCTTTTCGATGGTGGCCAGCGGGTTTGATGTCCCGCTGCAGGTCGCCTTGCTGACGCTGGCCGGCTTCCTGATGGTCGGCATGGTCAATTTGCTGGTCAGTTTTTCCCTGGCCTTGACCGTTGCCATCCGCTCCCGCGGGGGCAGCTTTGGCCAGGGCCGTGCCTTGCTGGCACGCTTGGGCCGCCGGTTCCTGGAGACGCCGCTGGCCTTCTTTGTGCCGCCCAAAGCAGAGGTTCCGCCAGAGACGGAACCAAAAAGCTGACCAAAAAGTCAAATTCCGTCCGGCAGACTTGTGGTTTTTGACATCGCCCCGATATGTCCCCATAGCGGGTTTTGCTGCTAACCGCTAGAATGCCGGTTTGATGCTCGTACCAGAAGTACCTGCAAGACCTCAATTTTAGACAAATCAAGGATGTGAATTACCATGTGGATTACTTCTGCTTTCGCTGCTGGCGGCCCGACTGATGGCTCCGGCATTGTGCAATTCTTGCCAATGATCGTTATTTTTGCAGCGTTCTACTTTATCCTGATCCGTCCACAACAGAAAAAAGCCAAAGAACACCGTGCCATGCTCGACGCATTGCAAAAAGGCGATGAAGTCGTGACCAGCGGTGGAGTTGTCGGCAAACTGGTGAAAGTGTCAGACCAGTTCGTGACTGTTGAAATCGCCGCTAATACAGAAGTTGTGCTTCAGCGTTCTGCCATCTCCGGCAAGCTGGAAAAAGGCACCATCAAGTCTCTGTAATTTCCCTGTCTCACAAAATATCGGGTGCTTGCGCACCCGATGTCACTGGAAAACGCCATGAACCGTTTCCCGTTATGGAAAAACCTGATGATTGGCCTGTTTTTGCTGGCCGGTCTTCTTTATACATTGCCGAACCTGTTCGGCGAAGCGCCTGCTGTTCAGGTTTCCCCGCTAAAAGCAACCGCCAAGGTTGACGAAGCCATGCTGGCCAAGGTCGAACAGACCCTTACGGCTGCGCACGTTGCCTATAATGGCCTGGAACTGGAAACCAACGGTGCCAAAGTCCGCTTTGCCGATACCGAAACCCAGCTAAAAGCCAAAGACATCCTGCAAAACGCCTTTGGCGACAGCTACGTGGCCGCGCTGAACCTGGTGCCAAATACGCCAAACTGGTTGCGCAGCATGGGTGGTCACCCGATGTTCCTGGGGCTGGATTTGCGCGGTGGCGTGCACTTCATGCTGGAACTGGACATGAAGGCTGCCATCGACAAAACCATGGAAGGCCATGCACGCGATATCCGCATGACGCTCAAAGATCGCAAGATCCGCTACGTCAATGTGGTGCGTGATACCGATACCACCACGGTCAAGTTCCGTGATAGCGACGCGCTGGAAGCGGCCTTTCCGGTCCTGAAAGCCAAACTGACCGGCATTGGCCTCAGCAAATCGACGGACGGTGGCGAGTTCCGCATTATTGCCAAACTGTCTCCAGAAGAACTGACCGCCGTTCGCAAGGCCGCTGTAGAGCAGAACATTGCCACCCTGCGCAGCCGGGTGAATGAACTGGGCGTTTCCGAGCCGATCATCCAGCAGCAGGGCGCAGACCGCATCGTGGTGCAGTTGCCAGGCGTGCAGGATACGGCCAAGGCAAAAGACCTGATCGGCCGTACCGCAGCGCTGGAAGTGCGTATGGTGGTGGCGGACTGGCGCAGCCCGGACGTGATGGAAGCCGCGCTTAAAGGTGACTTGCCACCTAACACCGTGCTGGTGGATGACAACGAGCCTTACAACCCGTTCAAGAAGCTGCTGCTCAAGGGCGATGTCGAGCTGACCGGTGACAATATCGAGAAGGCTGATCCTTCCTTTGATTCCCGTTCCGGCCAGCCTGCCGTGTCCATCAAGCTGGATTCTGTCGGTGCCGACATCTTTAAACAGCTGACCCGTGAAAACGTGGGCAAAACCATGGCCATGGTACTGATCGACCGCGGTCGTGCCGAGGTGATTACCGCACCGCGCATCAACGAAGAAATTGGTGGTGGTCAGGTGCAGATCTCGGGCGCCATGTCTCCGCAAGAAGCGGGCGATGTTGCCTTGCTGTTGCGTTCCGGTTCATTGGCCGCGCCGATGCATATCGTGGAAGAGCGCACCATTGGCCCGTCACTGGGTAAAGAGAACATCTCCCGTGGCTTCCACTCTACCTGGGTTGGTTTTGCGCTGGTGACGCTGCTGATGGTGGTGTACTACCGCGTGTTCGGGGTGATTTCTGTGGCTTCGCTGGCAGTGAACGTTTTGCTGCTGGTGGCGTTGCTGTCACTGTTGCAAGCTACACTGACCTTGCCGGGTATTGCCGCGATTGCGCTGGCACTGGGGATGGCGATTGACTCCAACGTGCTGATCAACGAGCGGATTCGCGAAGAGCTGCGTGCAGGCAATGCTCCACAAATCGCGATCAGCGAAGGTTACAAGCACGCCTGGGCGACGATTATCGACTCCAACGTGACAACCCTGATTGTTGGCCTGATGCTGATGATCTTCGGTACCGGTCCGGTTCGCGGTTTTGCCGTGGTGCACTGCCTGGGGATTCTGACCTCCATGTTCAGCGCGGTGCTGGTATCACGCGGTCTGGTCAACCTGATCTACGGTGGACGCAAGAAACTCAAAACCCTGTCGATTTGATCGGCTTGAATGGCTGGCAAACGCCAGCCGTGTATTCAACACAATTGACTGGTTTAAAAGGGAATTAAAACATGGAAATTTTCCATCCCAAAAAAGACATACCGTTCATGAGCTACGGCAAGCTCACCACGTTCATTTCGCTGGTGACGTTTCTGGTGGCCGTGTTCTTCCTGTTTAGCCGTGGCCTGCACTTCGGTGTCGACTTTACCGGCGGGACGGTACTGGAAGTTCAATATGCGCAGGCACCTAACCTCAACGTAGTGCGGGAAGACGTGCAAAAGCTCGGTTATACCGAAGTGGCGGTACAGACCTTCGGTACCTCGCGTGACGTGATGATCCGCTTGCCGCTCTCTAAGAGCGCCAATGCGGCCAAGCAAAGCGAGCAGGTACTGGCACTACTGAAAGCCAAAGACGCCTCTGCCACCCTGAAACGGGTCGAGTTTGTCGGCCCGCAGGTGGGGCAGGAGCTGGTGAGCAGTGGCCTTATCGCCATTGGTCTGGTGTGCGTCGGCATCATCATCTACCTGGCAATCCGCTTTGAATGGAAGTTCGCCGTTTCGGCCATTATCGCCAACATGCACGATGTGGTGATCATTCTGGGCTGCTTTGCGTTCTTCCAGTGGGAGTTCAACCTGACCGTGCTGGCCGCGGTTCTGGCGGTGCTGGGGTATTCCGTGAACGAATCCGTGGTGGTATTTGACCGGATTCGTGAAAACTTCCGTAAAGCGCGTAACAAGACGGTGACAGAAATCATCGACAACGCCATTACCACCACCATGAGCCGGACCATCCTGACGCACTTGTCGACCCAGCTGATGGTGACCTCCATGTTGTTTCTGGGGGGCGAAGTGCTGCATAACTTCGCACTGGCGCTGACCATCGGTATTCTGTTCGGTATTTATTCGTCGGTACTGGTGGCATCGCCGCTGCTGTTGATGTTTGGTGTCAAGCGCGAAGACTTCATCAAACCGAAGAAGAGCGAAGTCGAGCACGCATTGCCATAAATCCGCAGATTGACGCAATGCGCTAAAAGACAAGGCGGATGGGGGAACTCATCTGCCTGTTTTTTTGACCAATCTTTTTACGCCGGAACCCGCTGTCAGGACTACCATGTTTATTATTGATTTCATCCTGCATATCGATGTGCATCTGCAAGCCTTGTTTGCACAATATGGCCTGTGGATCTATGGCATCCTGTTTGCCATTGTCTTCTGCGAGACCGGGCTGATCGTCACCCCATTCCTGCCGGGGGATTCGCTCCTGTTTGCAGCCGGGGCATTGACGGTAGGTTCAGGGATGAGCCCCCACCTGCTGGTACTATTGCTGATCCTTGCCGCACTCTCGGGTGACAACGTCAATTATCTGGTCGGGCGCAAGCTGGGCATGACTTTGTTCTCCAATCCGGACTCCCGCATTTTCCGTCGGGATTATCTCGATCGTACCCATGCGTTTTTTGCCAAGCATGGCGGCAAGACCATCATCGCCGCCCGGTTTGTGCCGATCATCCGCACCTATGTACCGTTTACGGCAGGCGCGGGCGGACTCAGGTACCGCCGCTTTATCGGCTTTTCCGTACTGGGTGCAACACTATGGGTGACGCTGCTGGTGTATGCCGGCTATCTGTTCGGCAATTTGCCCTGGGTGCGTTCCAACTTTACGACCTTGATCCTGGCGATCATTGCCGTGTCTTTCCTGCCCATGGTGCTGGAGTACATCCGGCACAAGCGTGCCGGTATTAGTTGACCAAATTAATCGGGTATTCTACAATTGGGTATCCGTTAATTTTGTCAATGACAGGCTATCTCACATGCGTTTAACAACAAAAGGTCGTTTTGCAGTTACTGCGATGATCGATCTTGCGCTACGCTCATCGTGTGGCCCTGTCACACTGGCCGCGATTAGCGAAAGACAGAATATTTCGCTTTCTTACCTTGAGCAATTGTTCGGTAAGCTAAGACGCGCAGAACTGGTTGATAGTGTCCGTGGTCCGGGCGGCGGTTACTGCCTGGCAAAAGACACGGCATTGCTGTCGGTGGCAGACATCATCATGGCGGTCGACGAGCCTATTGATGCAACCCAGTGCGGCGGCAAAGAGAACTGCCTCGAAGATCGCCAGTGCATGACCCACGAACTGTGGAGCGGTCTGAACGAGACCATTTACAAGTTTCTGGCTTCTGTGACGCTGGCTGAACTGGTAGAGCAACAAAAGGCCAAACAGAAAGAAAGCTGTTCTGACACCAAGGTCCTGCAGGACAAGCGTCAGGCAGCAGCAGTATAAACCTAGCAGGTACGATGATACGCGGCAAAAACAGCGCCGCCAGATAGATAGGATAGAGCAGAATCATGAGCAAAAAGCCGATTTACCTCGATTACTCCGCCACCACACCCGTTGATCCACGCGTGGCTGCGAAGATGATCCCATGGTTGACAGAGCAATTTGGCAACCCGGCCAGCCGTTCGCATGCGTATGGGTGGGAAGCGGAAGAAGCGGTAGAGAATGCCCGCGAAGAAGTGGCCAAGCTTGTGAATGCTGATTCCAAAGAAATCGTCTGGACCTCCGGTGCGACCGAATCCAACAACCTGGCCATCAAGGGCGCTGCCAATTTCTATGCCAGCAAAGGCAAGCACCTGATTACCATGAAAACCGAACACAAAGCCGTGCTGGACACCATGCGCGAACTGGAACGCCAAGGCTTTGAAGTCACTTACCTGACCCCGCTGGAAAACGGCCTGATCGACATGGAAGCCTTCAAGGCAGCCCTGCGTCCGGACACCATCCTGGTGTCGGTCATGATGGTGAATAACGAAATTGGCGTGATTCAGCCAATTGCCGACATTGGTGACATCTGTCGCGAAAAAGGCATCATTTTCCATGTGGACTCAGCGCAAGCAACCGGCAAGGTAGCGATCGACCTGTCCGCACTCAAAGTGGACCTGATGAGCTTCTCTGCCCACAAGACCTACGGTCCTAAAGGCATTGGCGCGCTGTATGTACGTCGCAAACCGCGTGTGCGTATCGAAGCCCAGATGCACGGCGGCGGCCATGAGCGCGGCATGCGCTCCGGTACACTGGCGACCCACCAGATTGTCGGCATGGGCGAAGCCTTCCGTATCGCACGTGAAGAAATGGCCAGCGAAAACGAACGCATCCGCATGCTGCGTGACCGCTTGTGGCGCGGCATTTCAGAAATCGAAGAAGTGCACCTGAACGGTGACATGGATGCACGCGTGCCGCACAACCTGAACGTGAGTTTCAACTTTGTGGAAGGCGAATCCCTGATCATGGCCCTGAAAGACCTGGCCGTTTCCAGTGGTTCTGCCTGTACCTCGGCAAGTCTTGAGCCATCTTACGTGTTGCGCGCGCTGGGTCGTTCCGACGAATTGGCACACAGCTCCATCCGCTTTACGATCGGTCGCTTCACAACCGAAGCCGAGGTGGATTTCGCGGTGCAACTGATTCATGAAAAGATTGGCAAATTGCGTGAGCTTTCTCCACTGTGGGAAATGTTCAAGGATGGTGTAGACCTGAACTCGGTTCAGTGGGCTGCCCACTAATCGCACCCTGTAAGTACTGATATAATTTCTGGTGTGGCTGCATGCGTGATGCAGGCGGTGCACCGGATGACGGAGGTTACAAAATGGCTTATTCAGATAAAGTAATTGATCACTACGAAAACCCGCGCAACGTTGGCTCCTTCGAAAAAGGTGACGAAAGCGTCGGGACTGGCATGGTGGGTGCACCAGCCTGTGGTGACGTGATGAAACTGCAAATCAAGGTGAACGAAGCCGGTGTGATCGAGGACGCAAAGTTCAAAACTTACGGCTGCGGCTCTGCCATTGCATCAAGCTCTCTGGTGACCGAGTGGGTCAAGGGCAAATCGCTGGATGAAGCACTATCCATCAAGAACACCCAGATTGCCGAAGAACTGGCATTGCCACCGGTGAAAATCCACTGCTCTATCCTGGCAGAAGATGCCATCAAGGCAGCGGTAGAAGACTATAAAGCAAAGCATACTGCATCATAAACATGCAGCGGTTTAACCGGCGTCTGGCCTGACAACCTCAGTCGGTCGCCGTTGTCTTGGCGGGCAAACCCGTTATACAGACTAAAGGACAGATCATGGCAGTAACCCTATCAGAACGTGCGGCAAAACATGTTGCCAATTTTATTGCCCGTCGCGGCAAGGGAATCGGCTTGCGCCTGGGTGTCAAGACATCCGGCTGTTCAGGCATGGCGTACAAGCTGGAATTTGCTGACGAACGGGTAGACGGTGATCTGGAGTTCGTTTCCAATGGCGTGACGGTGCTGGTTGACCCGAAAAGCCTGTCTTACCTTGACGGTACTGAACTGGATTTCGTGCGGGAAGGCCTGAACGAAGGGTTCCAGTTCAATAACCCTAACGTCAAAAACGAATGTGGTTGCGGCGAAAGCTTTAACGTCTAAGCTTTTCCAGACAGGGCACAATGAATACCAATTTCTTTGAATTGTTTCATCTGCCGCAATCGTATGCGGTAGATTTGCAACAATTGGACAGTGCCTATCGTGATGTGCAGAGCCAGGTGCATCCTGACCGGTTTGCCATGGCGTCGGAGGCCGAGCGGCGCGTTGCCATGCAATGGGCTACACTGGCAAATGAAGCCTATCAGGCCCTGAAAAAACCATTGGCGCGTGCAGAATACCTGCTGAAACTGGGTGGGGTGGACCCGGAGCTGGAGTCCAATACTTCCATGCCGGTAGATTTCCTGATGGCGCAGATGGAATGGCGGGAAGAGTTGGCAGAAGCTGTCAGCAGCAAATCCGTGCCGGCCCTGTCAGGTTTGTCTTCACGCTTGCAGTCAGAAATGAATGCCATGTTATCCCGGCTTGGCTCCACGATTGATCAGGAGCAGGATCTTGCAGCGGCGGCGTTGCTGGTCAGAAAACTGAAATTTCTGCACAAGCTGGACGAAGAAATTGAAAATGCACTGGATGCCATCGGCTAAAGTGTTATCTGTATGAACGTTGCGGATCATCCAGTCATGATCCCATAACGGTACAAGAATTCGTTTTGTATCAGTAAACCATGCCGGGACAACCCGGCGTCATTTTTTGTAAGGCAATACCTGTATGGCGCTGTTACAAATATCCGAACCCGGCCTGAGTGCCGCTCCTCACCAGCACCGACTGGCAGTGGGTATCGACTTGGGGACGACCAATTCGCTCGTGGCTACTGTACGCAGCAGCATGCCTGTGGTACTGCCGGACGAGCAGGGACGCGCCTTGCTGCCTTCTGTGGTGTACTACCCGGCCGAGGATAAGGCGCTGGTCGGCTTTGAAGCCGTGCCCATGCAGGCTAAAGAGCCACAAGATACGCTGGTGTCCGTCAAGCGCTTCATGGGGCGTGGCCTGAAGGATATCCAGACCGAACATTTGCCATACCGCTTTGTCGATGCACCCGGGATGGTGCAGTTCAAACTCAAGTGCGGGCAGAAAAGCCCGGTGGAAGTCTCTGCCGATATTCTGCGCAACCTGCGCGAGCGGGCAGAGGCCTCGTTGGGCGGTGAACTGGTGGGTGCCGTGATCACCGTGCCGGCTTACTTTGATGATGCGCAGCGCCAGGCAACCAAGGATGCAGCTCGCCTTGCGGGTCTGAATGTCCTGCGCCTGCTGAACGAACCTACGGCTGCGGCCATTGCTTATGGACTGGACAATGCGTCGGAAGGTACCTTTGTTGTTTATGATCTGGGCGGCGGTACCTTTGATGTGTCGATTCTCCGCCTGACGCGCGGTGTATTTGAAGTAGTAGCTACCAGTGGTGATTCTGCTCTGGGCGGGGATGACTTTGACCACCGTATCTACTGCTGGCTGCTGGAGCAGGCCGGGCTGTCCCAGCTGGGCGGACGCGATAGCCGCTTGTTGCAGCAGAAAGCCCGGGAGGCCAAGGAAGCCCTGACGGATAAGCTGTCGACCCAGATTGCAGCCGTACTGGAAGACGGTTCTCCCATCAATGTCGAACTGACCCAGCAAACCTATTTTGACCTGACCCGCCATCTGGTGGATAAAACCCTGATGCCGGTCCGCAAGGCCCTGAAAGATGCCGGTCTCAGTACAGACCAGATCGACGGTGTGGTGATGGTGGGAGGCTCGACTCGTATGCCTCACGTGCAACATGCCGTTGCCCAATACTTTGACAAACCGCCGCTCAATAATCTGGACCCGGACAAAGTGGTTGCGCTGGGGGCAGCCATTCAGGCGAATGTGCTGGCCGGAAACAAGTCCGGTGACGAATGGCTGCTGCTGGACGTGATCCCGCTATCGCTCGGGCTGGAAACCATGGGCGGACTGGTCGAGAAAATCATTCCGCGCAATAGCACCATTCCGACGGCACGTGCGCAAGAATTTACCACTTTCAAGGATGGCCAGACCGCCATGCGGGTGCATGTGCTGCAAGGCGAACGCGAGCTGGTCAAGGATTGCCGGTCCCTGGCGACCTTTGACCTGAAGGGCATCCCGCCGATGGCTGCGGGTGCTGCGCGGATCCGGGTGACGTTCCAGGTGGACGCCGATGGCCTGCTGTCCGTTACCGCAATGGAAATGACCAGTGGCGTCCAGTCCAGCGTGGTGGTCAAACCGGCCTACGGCCTGACGGATGATGAAATTACCCGCATGCTGAAATCCAGTATCGAGCACGCGCAGGATGACATGGCGGCACGTCGCTTGTCGGAAGCAACTGTGGACGCAACCCGCCTGATAGAAGCTACCCAGGCGGCCCTGGCAGAAGACGGCGACGCTCTGCTGGACGCGGATGAACGCGGCATCATCGATCAGGCATTGCAGCAACTGAGTGCGGCGATCGCCGCCCAGGATGAAGCCCGCATTCGCCAGGCCTCCGACGAGGCCTCACGCGTGACCGATGAATTTGCCTCCCGCAGGATGGACGCCAGTATTCGTAAAGCACTGTCTGGCCAGAAACTGTCAGAATTAGGATAAAACCATGACCCGAATTACCATTTTACCGCACGAAGAAATCTGTCCTTCCGGTGCCGTGATCGAGGCAGCACCCGGCACAACCATCTGTGATGCCTTGCTGGATCAGGACATTGATATTGACCACGCCTGTGGCCAGGTGTGCGCCTGTACGACTTGCCATGTGGTCGTGAAAGAGGGATTTGACTCTCTTAACGATACGACGGAAGATGAAGACGACATGCTGGACCGTGCCTGGGGATTGACGGCACAGTCCCGTTTGTCCTGTCAGGCCAAAATCGGTGACACGCCAATCGTGATCGAAATCCCGAAATACAGCCTGAACCACGCAAAAGAGGGGCATTAACATGAAATGGACTGATTCCCGTGAAATTGCCATTGCGCTGGCAGATACGCATCCGGATGTGGACCCGAAATCCGTGCGCTTTACCGATCTGATGCATTGGGTCATGGCCTTGCCTGGCTTTGATGATGTTGAAGGTCACTGCGGCGAAAAGATTCTGGAAGCCATCCAGCTGAACTGGATGGATGAAGCCGACTGACGGTCTCGCAAGGTTTGTCCGTGATCAAAGCCCCGCCATTGCGGGGCTTTTTCATGTGGCTGACACCGGGCTTTTGCTGTCCATATCGGGTCGCCTCTGGCACAATCGGGTTATCTGAAGCTGTGCTGGGACTCCATGAAGCGTTTTTTGTTTATTCTGTGCATCCTGTGGTTGTCAGCCGTTGGGCGGATGGCGAGCGCCGCACCGGTCTGGAACAGTGCAGAATCTGCCTGGCTGACGGCGCACCCGGTGATTCACGTCGGGCTGGTCACTAACCCGCCTCACGCGCAAATTGATCCGAGGACCGGGACGCTGCTGGGGTACTCGCCGGCCTTTCTGGTGACCTTGCAACGCCAGCTGGGTATTCACCTGCAGCCCAAATGGTATGAATCACCAGAGGCACTTGAAAGTGCGTTCAGGTCTCACGAAATTGACCTTACCCTGCCTGCGCAGCAAACGCCGGATGCCCTGAAATACGCCATTTTTTCGGACCCCTATCTGCGGTTGTCCAACAAGTTGCTAGTCCGTAATGACTATCACGGCGAAAGCATTCTGGAAGATTTGTACGATGTTCGCCTGGCGGTGGTGGCCGGTTCACCGGTCTCGGCTTTTCTGACACGCAATTACCCGATTTTGCCGCAGCAAACCTACGCAACCGAGGCCGAGGTGGCCGGAGCTGTCGTGCGTGGCGAAGCCGACATTGCCGTGCTGGACCAGGGCAAGAGTACCTTCCTGATCCGGCAGATTGCCTATGCCCGTTTGCGGATGATTGGGGATAGCGGCTACAACTCGCTGATGCGTATTGCCGTGCGTTCCGACTGGCCTGATTTTGCCCACATTCTGGACAAGGCAATTGCAAGCGTGCCGGATACCGACATGCGGGTGCTGTATAACAAATGGATGCTGCCACCCCAGCCTCAACTGCTGGACAGCCGCATTTTCTGGGGCCTGATCACTGCTGGCTTGTTCTTGCTGGCGTTGTGGATGGCCTGGCTGACGCTGGTCAACCGCCGCTTACGCCGTCAGTCACAGCAGCAGTTGCTGCAGCTGGAGCAGGATTTGCTGGACCGCCATGAAATGACAGCCCAGTTGTCCCAAACCCAGTTCACGGTAGACCACGCCACCGTCGGCATTTTTCAGGTGAATTGGGATGGACGCATACAATATGTGAACCAGGCGGCCGCCAGTCTGACTGGTTTTACCTGCCTGGAACTGACCAACCTGACCCTGCAGCGCCTGATGCCCGGGTTCACGGTCGATTTGTGGCTGGATTTCTGGCACCAGATGCGCCAGCAGCAGTCCTCGGCCTTTGAAAGCACGCTGGCCCGGCAAGGGGGTGGTACTATTTCGGTCGAAGTTACCGCCAGTTATCTGGCTTGGACAGAAAACGAATATGTGGTGTGCTTTGTCACGGACATTACCGAGCGCCAGCGTATCCAGCAGGCATTACGCAACAGTGAAGAGCGGTTTAAAGGCATTGCAGCCAATGTGCCCGGTGTCGTGTTCCAGCTGGAAAAACGCACCGACACCAAGCAGGTTTCCCTCACCTATCTTTCGGAAGCCAGTTTTGCATTGCTAGGTTATAGCCCGGAAGAAATTCATCACAGCCAGCTCGATATCAGCCGCTTTGTCCATCCGGAAGACAAGGCGAGCTTTGAGCTCAGCTGGGCATCTGCCAAGGGCCACTTGTCCGACTGGCACTGGCAGGGCCGGATGCTGACGGATAATCAGCAGGTCCGCTGGGTGGACTTGAAGGCCAGTATGCGGCACTTGAGCAGTGATACCATCGTCTGGGACGGTACCTTGTGGGACATCAGCGAGAACAAGCGCAACGAATTGTCTCTGGCGGAAACCAGTGCACGCCTGAGAGAGCTGTCGGTTCACCTTGAAACCGTGCGGGAAGAGGAAAAGGCCCGTATTGCCCGGGAAGTGCACGACGAGCTGGGGCAGGTTCTGACGGCGCTGAAACTGGAAACCTCGATGTGCGAGCTGGCATTTGCCAGCCAGACCCCGGGTTTGCAAGAGCGACTGTCCAGCATGAAGAAGCTGATCGACCAGACCATCCAGATGGTACGCAATGTGGCAACCGCTTTACGTCCCCCGGTGCTGGACCTGGGGTTACCAGCAGCGCTTGAATGGTACGCCCGGCGGTTTGAAGCCAGGTTTGTGATTCCGGTCGCGGTCACTTTGCCACCCGGGTTGCCGGAGCTGGCCGATAGCGAGGCGACGGCGCTGTTTCGTATTGTGCAAGAGGCGCTGACCAATGTTGCCCGACATGCCGAGGCCGGTAGCGTCCGTATTGATTTGGCGATGACGCCGACAGGCTTGACGCTGACCATCGCGGATGACGGCAAAGGCTTTGATCCTGGGCACGCTTCTGAAGAGCGTTCTTTTGGCTTGATCGGTATACGCGAGCGGGTAGAGATGATGGGCGGCAGCTTCCTGATTGAAAGCCGCCTGGGACAAGGGACGGTACTGACCGTTAAAGTCCCGCTAACGATGGAGCATACACGTCATGATTAGGGTAATTGTTGCAGATGACCACAAGATCGTCAGGGAAGGGCTCAAGCAACTGATCGGCTTGGCACCAGATCTGTCTGTTGTCGGCGAGGCGACGAACGGCTCTGAGGTGCTGGAGCGGGTAAGAAGTACGCCATGCGACGTATTGCTGCTGGATATTTCGATGCCGGACTGCAACGGCGTGGAAGTGATTCCGCGCATCAAGGCCATGGCTTCGTCCCCGGCCATCTTGATGCTGTCGATGCATAACGAGGCTCAAATTGCTGCCCGTGCGCTCAAGAATGGCGCTTCGGGCTATACCACCAAGGATAGCGACCCTGCGCTGTTGCTGGCCGCCATCCGCAAGGTGGCGGCAGGCGGCCGTTACATCGAGCCAGAACTGGCAGACCGTCTGGTGTTTGAGGTGGGTTTATCCAGTGACAAACCGGTGCATTCGGCCTTGTCAGAGCGTGAACTCCAGGTATTCGAGCGTCTGGTCAAGGGGGCGCACCTGAACGATATTGCCGAACAGTTGGCCATCAGCTCCAAAACCGTCAGTACGCACAAGGTACGGATCATGCAAAAGCTGGGGGTCACCTCCAATGCCGAGCTGGTCCGCTACGCACTGGAAAACCAGCTCTTCCACTAAGCCATCGGCCTGTTGTACCGACTCCTCTGTCATGCCGGACACCTGTTGTCAGGTGTCCGGCTTTCTTTTTTCTCGGTGCGCATCATCATGAAGCGCGGCTGTGAATCAATTACCGCAAAAAAATCGGCTGATTTTTCCCCATAGTCTGCCTGAGCGTCGTATCAGGCATGGATGGGTAATACCATGGCGGTTGCATGTTTGTTGTCGCCTGATGTGTTCGGATTTGTATTGCTTTTCAATGACTTAATCGTCAGTTAAAACTACATTTTGACTACATAAATCTTCGGGTGACTGTTCTTTGTAGGGAAAACCCTACAAAGAAATAGGACTTTTCCCTAAGTGAAAATCCGCGACCACTGATATTGCTACCCCAAAACAAAGCGCATCATACGATCCATTACTAACCGGATGGATCAATCATGTCCGACACATCAAAAGACATCCTAGTCAGCTTCCGCAACGTACAGAAAAGTTACGACGGTGAAAGTCTCATCGTCAAAAACTTGAATCTGGATATTCAGCGCGGAGAATTTTTGACACTGCTCGGACCATCTGGTTCCGGCAAAACCACCAGCCTGATGATGCTGGCCGGTTTTGAAACCCCGACTGCCGGCGAAATCCGCCTGGGCGAACGCACATTGAATAATGTGCCACCGCACAAGCGCAACATCGGCATGGTGTTTCAGAACTACGCCCTGTTCCCGCATCTGACTGTGGCAGAGAACCTGGCCTTCCCGCTGAAAGTGCGCAAACTGAGCGCCAGCGTGGTGGACGAGAAGGTGAAGAAAGTGCTGGGCATGGTGCAGCTGGACAAGTTTGCACACCGTTACCCAGGCCAGATGTCTGGCGGCCAGCAGCAACGTGTGGCACTGGCCCGTGCACTGGTGTTTGAACCGCAACTGGTGCTGATGGATGAGCCGCTGGGCGCGCTGGACAAACAACTGCGTGAACACATGCAGATGGAAATCAAGCACATTCACGAGCGCCTGGGCGTTACCGTGGTGTACGTGACCCATGACCAGAGCGAAGCATTGACCATGAGTGACCGTGTGGCTGTATTTAACAACGGTGACATTCAGCAGATCGACGCACCGCGTGCCTTGTATGAAGAACCGACCAGTTCTTTCGTGGCCAACTTCATCGGTGAAAACAACCGCATGAATGGTGTACTGCAAAGTGCCAACGGCAACAGCTGCCAGGTACGCCTGCAGCACGGCGAAGTGATCGAAGCCAAACAGGTGAACGTGGGCGAAATCGGCCAGCCGGTGTCTATCTCTATCCGGCCTGAGCGCATCTTGCTGAACAATGACAGCGAGTCTTGTACCAACCGCTTTAGTGGTCGTGTGTGTGAGTTTGTATATCTGGGTGACCATGTGCGCATCCGGATGGAAGTTTGTGGCGAGACAGACTTCGTCGTGAAAATGCCGATCGCCCGTCTGGACGATAAGCTAAAAGTGGGTGATGTGGTGCCGATTGGCTGGGCGATGGATCATGCCCGGGCGCTCGACCCGCTGTAATCCTTGTCTGGGGACTGCCAGACGCGGCGGGGTAGCAGCTTTCATACTGCCACCTGGTCACAGAGTTTTGAGTTGTCGATTTATTTAAATTTGATGCTGTAACGCAAACCAATTTTTGTGTGAGGAGCGAGTTAAATGAGTAACGTACGTATTAAACCAATCGTGTTGGCTGCTGGTGTTGCTTTCATGGCACTGTCTGCATCTGCCAAAGACATCACCGTGATCTCTTTCGGTGGCGCTAACAAAGCTGCTCAGGAAAAAGCCTACTACACCCCGATCAAGGCTCAGGGCATCAACGTGATTGCATCCGAGTACAACGGTGAAATGGCCAAAATCAAGGCCATGGTAGACACCAAGAGCGTGTCTTGGGACGTTGTAGAAGTTGAATCTCCAGAACTGGCTCGCGGCTGTGACGAAGGCATGTTCGAAAAGCTGGATTACAGCAAGATCGGTAACAAAGCCGACTTCGTGCCAGGTGCCGTTCAGCAATGTGGCGTTGGCGTGTTTGTATGGTCTACCGCACTGGCCTACAACGCAGACAAACTGAAAACAGCACCAACATCTTGGGCTGATTTCTGGGACACCAAAAAATTCCCAGGCAAACGTGGTCTGCGTAAAGGCGCCAAGTACACCCTGGAAATCGCTTTGATGGCTGACGGTGTTGCTGCAAAAGACGTTTACAAAGTACTGGCTACACCAAAAGGCGTTGACCGTGCATTCAAGAAACTGGACCAGCTGAAAGCTAACATCCAGTGGTGGGAAGCCGGTGCTCAGCCACCACAATTCCTGGCTTCTGGCGACGTTGTGATGAGCTCTGCCTACAACGGCCGTATCTCTGCCGCTGCCAAAGAAGGTAAAAACCTGAAAGTGGTCTGGAACGGTAGCTTGTACGACTTCGACTACTGGGCCATTCCAAAGGGTAGCCCAAACAAAGACGAAGCCATGAAGTTCATCGGTTTTGCTAGCCAGCCAGCTAACCAGAAAGTGTACTCAGAGAACATCTCTTACGGTCCTTCTAACAAGAAAGCCGTTGCACTGCTGGCACCAGCCGTTGCTGCTGACCTGCCAACATCACCTAAGAACATCAAGGGTGCTGTCGGTGTTGACACTGTATTCTGGGCTGACTTCGGTGAGTCTCTGGAACAGCGCTTCAACGCATGGGCTTCTAAATAAGTTCCCCTCTGATTGCGTGTGCAATCCCGCCCTCATGTGAGGGCGGTCTTTTGTAAAAAGGACCCCTCGGATGAGGTCAAGGTTAACTCGGCAGGCATTGACGGCAGCACTGGTATTTTCAGGGTTGCAGCTGGCAAGTGCAGGTTCATTGACCATCGTCTCGTTCGGGGGAGCCAACCAAGAAGCACAGGCAAAAGCTTTTTATACGCCTTTTCAGTCTGCATCAGGTACGCAGGTGATTCCTGCCGATTACAACGGCGATATCGCACAGGTAAAGCAGGCCAAAGACACCCATGTACCGGCCTGGGATATCGTGGAAGTCGAATCTCCCGAGTTGCTGCGCGGCTGTGAAGAAGGGTTGTATGAAAAGTTGAGCTGGTCAAGGCTGGGTAATGCATCCAGTTTTGTGCCTGGTGCAGTAAGTCATTGTGGTGCAGGCATTTTTGTCTGGTCTACGGTGATGGCTGTCAAGAACCAGGGCGTTCAACCGTCATCCTGGTCAGAGTTTTGGGATGTCAGCAAGTTTCCAGGTAAACGGGGCTTGCGCAAAGGTGCCAAATACAATCTTGAATTTGCGCTGATGGCAGATGGTGTAAAACCGACAGACGTTTATCGTCTGCTACCAACACCGGAAGGCCAGAATCGTGCGTTTAAAAAATTGCAGCAGCTCCGCCCCTATATCCAGTGGTGGGAAGCTGGTGACCAGCCGCAGCAATGGTTGCAAAGCGGTCAGGTCGTTGCAAGTACCGCCTATAACGGCAGAGTTTCGCTGGCCCGACGCAAGGGTAGTCCGCTAAAAACGGTCTGGCGTGATTCGATTTATGATTTTGACAGCTGGGCGATCATCAAGGGTTCTCCCAACAAGGATGCCGCACTCAAGTTTATCGAGGCCTCCTTGAAACCCGGGCGCCAGGCTGCTTTTGCAGAAATGATGACTTACGGCCCGACACAGTACGATGCCGTCAGTCTGGTAAACAAGAAGATTCAGGGTGATTTACCCACCTCGCCTGAAAACATGGTCCAGGGCATTCCGCTGGATGTCGTGTTCTGGGCTTTATATGGTGACAAGCTGGAAAAGCGTTTTAGCAGCTGGTTGGCTGGTAAGTAACAGACAAAACGCACTGGAGAAAAAGAAATGACCACGAGTGCTGCGCCTCAGGCGCCCATTCTCACCGTTGACGGTGTACCCCTCAAGACCCAGTTACACCGTGCAGAACGGATGAACCGGATCAAGTCACTGGCGCTGATTGCACCATTGGCCATCTTTCTGATTCTGGTATTTATCGTGCCACTGGTGGCCATGCTCAAAAAGAGCGTGGATAACCCCGAAGTGCACGATACCCTGCCAAAAACCTCTGCTGCGATTTCGCACTGGGACGGTAAAGGCCTGCCTGCCGAAGACGTCTACCAGTCGCTGATTGCCGACCTGCAAGTAGCCTATGACAACCAGACCATGGGCGACCTGGGCAAGCGCCTGAACACCGAACTGCCAGGCTACCGCAGCCTGATCAACAAGACCGCGCGTGCCTTGCCTTTCGATCCGAAGCCGGCATCCGTGAAAGCGGCCATGACAGAGTTGGACGAGCGCTGGGGCGATCCGACCTACTGGCAGGTGATTCGCCGTAACGCCTCTGCCTATACCCCGTATTATCTGCTGGCCTCACTGGACCACCGTATTGACGAACAAGGTCAGATTGTCGCGGCCGAACCTGAACAAGCCATTTACCTGGACGTGTTTGCACGTACCCTGTGGATGAGCTTTGTCGTGACCATCCTGTGTCTGGTGTTCTCGTATCCGGTAGCATATCTGCTGGCGACCTTGCCAACCCGCAAGTCCAACCTGCTGATGATCTGCGTGCTGCTGCCATTCTGGACCTCGGTACTGGTGCGTGTTGCTGCCTGGATCGTCTTGCTGCAATCCGGCGGTATCATCAATAGCACCCTGATCCATCTGGGCATCATTGATCAGCCGCTGCAACTGGTGTTTAACCGTACCGGTGTGTATATCTCCATGGTGCACATCCTGATGCCATTCATGATTTTGCCGATCTACAGCGTGATGAAAGGGATTTCCCCAAGTTACCTGCGTGCCGCCATTTCGCTGGGTAGCCATCCGTTTGCCGCCTTCTGGCAAGTGTACTTCCCGCAAACCGTGGCCGGCGTGGCTGCAGGTGGTTTGCTGGTGTTCATCATGTCCATTGGTTACTACATTACGCCTGCCTTGCTGGGTAGCCCGAATGATCAGATGGTCAGCTACTTTGTTGCCTTCTACACCAACACCACCATCAACTGGGGTATGGCAACGGCACTGGGCGGCCTGCTGTTTGGCGCCACACTGATTCTGTACATCGTTTATAGCTGGCTGGTAGGTGCAAACCGCCTGCGTCTGGGTTAATAGGGAGGCTCTCATGTTGCAACCATACGCGACACCCGTTGAACGTATCTGGTACTGGGCTTTCCGTATCCTGTGTACCCTGGTGGTTCTGTTTCTGATTCTGCCAATTCTGGTGATCGTGCCGCTATCATTTAACGGCGGCTCGTTCCTGGTCTATCCGCTGCAAGGTTTCTCCCTGCGCTGGTATCAGGACTTCTTCACCTCGGCCGAATGGATGCGCTCGCTGAAGAACAGCATGATCGTGGCGCCTGCGGCTACACTGGTCGCGATGACACTGGGCACCATGGCAGCTGTTGGCCTGACCCGTGCCGAGTTCCGCTTCAAGTCACTGCTGATGAGTACCCTGATCTCCCCAATGGTGGTGCCGGTGGTGATTGTCGGTGTGGCGACATACCTGTTCTTTGCACCGCTGGGCATGTCCAACAGCTACCTGTCACTGATTCTGGTGCACGCCGCACTGGGCGTTCCGTTCGTGATCATTACCGTGACGGCCACGCTGCAGAGCTTCAACCGCAACCTGACCCGTGCAGCGGCCAGCCTGGGTGCCGACCCGCTGACCACGTTCTTTAAAGTTACGTTGCCATTGATCGCCCCTGGCGTGATTTCCGGTGCCCTGTTTGCGTTCGCGACTTCATTTGATGAAGTGGTGGTGACCCTGTTCCTGGCGGGTCCGCAACAGGCGACACTGCCACGGCAAATGTTTGGTGGTATCCGTGAAAACATCAGCCCGACGATTGCTGCCGTTGCAACCATCCTGATCGCTTTCTCGGTGGTGATGCTGCTGACGCTGGAATGGCTGCGCGGCCGTAGCGAAAAACTGCGTACAACAGCAGAGTAAGAAGCAGAGAACTGGCAATGCCAGTCGCAGAAAATTTGATATCCTTTGTACTAGAACTTGGCGAGCCTGTGGCTCGCCATCTTTTTTTGCCTGCCCATACTGCGTTTGGCAGTGTACAATCTCGGCATTCTCCCTGTTGCCAGAATGGAAACAGGTGCTTTTATAGCAATAAATGTAAAAAATTCAGATAAATAGGTCTTCAAACATGAGTCTAAAGTGCGGTATCGTCGGTTTGCCTAACGTCGGAAAATCCACCCTGTTTAATGCGTTAACCAAGGCGGGTATCGAGGCTGCAAACTATCCTTTCTGTACCATCGAACCTAACGTAGGTGTGGTCGAGGTGCCGGACCCAAGGCTTGATCAACTGTCAGCCATCATCAATCCGCAGCGTGTCGTCCCCGCCATTGTGGAGTTCGTGGATATCGCCGGTCTGGTGGCTGGTGCCAGCAAGGGGGAAGGGCTGGGCAACCAGTTTCTGGCCAACATCCGTGAAACGGATGCCATCGTTAACGTGGTGCGTTGTTTTGAAGATGACAACATCGTTCACGTCGCTGGCAAGGTAGACCCGATCTCTGATATCGAAGTGATTCTGACCGAGCTGGCGCTAGCCGACCTGACCGCGGTCGAGCGTACCATCCACCGTGATTCGAAAAAAGCCAAGTCCGGTGATAAAGACGCACAGAAACTGGTCGCCATCCTGGAAAAACTGCTACCGCATCTGAATGAAGGCAAGCCTGCCCGTTCAGCAGGCTTGTCAGAAGAAGATAAAGCACTGATCAAGCCATTGTGCCTGCTGACTATCAAACCGGCCATGTATGTTGCCAACGTCGCAGAAGACGGTTTCAAAAATAACCCGCTGCTGGATCGCGTAACGGAACTGGCAAAATCAGAAGGTGCGCCTGTGGTTGCCGTCTGTGCTGCCATCGAATCTGACATTGCCGAACTCGAGGACGCCGACAAGGCCGAGTTCCTGGCAGAGCTGGGCCTGGAAGAGCCCGGCCTGAACCGTCTGATTCGCGCGGCTTATGAGCTGCTGGGGCTGCAAACCTACTTTACCGCCGGTGTGAAAGAGGTTCGTGCCTGGACCATTCACAAAGGGGATACGGCTCCTCAGGCCGCCGGCGTGATTCACACCGATTTCGAGCGCGGCTTCATCCGTGCCCAGACCATTGCCTTTGATGACTTCATCACCTACAAGGGCGAGCAGGGCGCGAAAGAAGCCGGCAAGATGCGCGCCGAAGGCAAAGAATACATCGTGAAAGATGGCGATGTACTCAACTTCCTGTTTAACGTTTAAGCGATCATAGAAAAACCGCCATGAAACATGCTATGTTCAAACTCTTTATGTGGTTTGTATCTGGTTTGATGCTGTCGCATATTGCCCATGCAGAAGAAACCGTGCTGGAAGAGCCGGATGACATGCCCTGGGAAGAGGTGAAGACACAGCTTCCGCCATATCCGGAGAATCCGGAATGGCTGAAGTTTACTGTCACGTCTGCCACGACCAATACCTTCTACATTGATGCCAAGAGTCTTGAAATCACCAAAGACGGTGTCGTGCACTACACCATGCGTGTTGTCAGCGAAAACGGCGCCGTAAACGTGACGCGCGAAGGCATGCGATGCGCGACCCGCGAGCAAAAGCTTTACGCCATTGGCGATGACAGAAGCAAAACATGGCGTGAACCCCATAACAGTCAATGGGTGTTTTTCAAGAAATGGGCCGTCAACAGACAGCTTAACGTTCTGTACGATGACTACTTTTGCCCTGGCAGGATTGCCGTGTACAAGGTGGAGCAATCCATCAATGCACTGCGCAGAGGGGTGCCGGTTGCAGGAAATGTAAGCAGAGATTGATGTACTTTGTGGCAAATTGTCACAATTTTGGTCGCTAGAGGGTTAAGGAATCCTCCTCTTTGCGTTAGAATAGAAAAGTTTTAGATCATGGCGGGAAACGAGCGATGAGCAATCAAGTAGTTGATAGTGGAAAGCGCCGGTTTCTTCTTACCGCTTCAGGCGTGTTAGGAGGAGCTGCAGTGGCTGGGGTTGCGACCCCATTTGTAGCAAGTTGGTTCCCTAGTGCCCGCGCAAAAGCGGCTGGTGCACCAGTGGAAGTCGACATTAGCAAAATCGAACCGGGCCAGTTGCTGGTGGTTGAATGGCGTGGCAAGCCAGTATGGGTTCTGAACAGAACACCAGAAATGCTTGCTGCCTTGCCAACACTGGACAGCAAACTGACAGACCCTAAATCCGAGCAGCCTCAGCAGCCGGATTATGCCAAAAACGAAGGACGCTCTGTAAAACCAGAGATCTTCGTGGCGCTGGGCGTCTGTACGCACTTGGGCTGTTCGCCAACACTTCGCAAAGAAGTGGGTCCAGCCGATCTTGGTGCTGACTGGAAGGGCGGTTTCCTGTGCCCTTGCCATGGTTCTCGTTTTGACCTGGCTGGCCGCGTGTTTGCCGGTTCTCCAGCACCAATCAACCTTGAAATTCCACCTTACAAGCTGACTGGTAATACATTGCTGGTTGGTGACGATGGCAAGGGAGCTTAATTAAATGTCGAACAATAGCAAAGCTGATCAGTTGCTAGGCTGGGTGAATGCCCGTTTCCCGCTGACAAAGATGTGGGAAGAACAATGGGGCAAATACGCTGCGCCTAAAAACTTCAACTTCTGGTACTACTTTGGTTCACTGGCAGCCCTGGTGCTGGTCATTCAGATTGTGACCGGTATTTTCCTGACCATGAACTACAAGCCTGATGCACAAACCGCATTCTATGCGGTGGAATACATCATGCGTGACGTTCCTGGCGGCTGGTTGATCCGCTACATGCACTCTACCGGCGCTTCCATGTTCTTCGTGGTGGTCTACCTGCACATGTTCCGCGGTTTGCTGTACGGCTCGTACAAGGCACCACGCGAACTGATCTGGATCTTCGGTGTCATGATCTTCCTGGCCCTGATGGGTGAGGCATTCATGGGCTACCTGCTGCCATGGGGTCAAATGTCATTCTGGGGCGCCCAGGTGATTGTGAACCTGTTCGGCTCTGTGCCATTCATCGGCCCTGATCTGGCTGTCTGGATTCGTGGTGACTACGTTGTGTCTGACGTTACCCTGAACCGTTTCTTCGCACTGCACGTGATTGCATTGCCGCTGGTGCTGATTGGCCTGGTTGCCGCTCACCTGATGGCGCTGCATGAAGTGGGTTCAAACAACCCGGACGGTGTAGAAGTCAAGAAACAGCCTAAAGATCCTAAAACCGGTCTGTATCTGGATGCAATCTACAGCCACCCTTACTACACCATCAAGGATATTTATGGTGTTGTGGTGTTCCTGATTGTGTTCTCTGCGATCTTGTTCTTCTTCCCTACCGGGGGTGGCTACTTCCTGGAAGATAACAACTTCTTCCCGGCTGATCCGCTGAAGACACCGCCGCACATTGCACCAGTCTGGTACTTCACACCATTCTATGCCATCTTGCGTGCCATTCCGCCATTGTTCGGTTCCCAGTTCCCGGGCGTTGCCCTGATGGGCCTGGCAGTGATTTCTTTTGCACTGTTACCATGGCTTGATCGTAGCCCGGTCAAGTCTATCCGCTACCGTGGCAATATTTACAAGATTGCACTGGCATTGTTTGTGGTTGCCTTCTGTGGCTTGGGGTATCTGGGGGTTCTGCCTTCTACACCTTCTCGCACCGTACTGGCCCGTATTTATAGCGTGATCTACTTCGCCTTCTTCTACTTGATGCCGTTCTACACCAAGATCGACAAAGTGAAGCCTGTGCCTAGCCGCGTGACCATGTAAGGAACGGAACAAGTCATGAAATTCAAGTCAATCAGTAAAAAAATACTTGCCCTGGCCTGTGTGGTTCCGATGTTTGCCATGGCAAATGAAGGTGGCCCGACGCTGGACAAGTTCGATGTGAATACACACGACCTGGAGTCACTGCAGCGTGGTGCGCAAACCTTTGCGAACTACTGCCTGTCATGCCACTCTGCACAAGCCATGCGTTTCAATGGCCTGGCTGACATCGGGATTCCCGACCAGCAAGTCAAAGACAACATGCTGTTCGCCGCAGACAAAGTGACTGACCCGATGAAGGTTGCGTTGAACCCGAAAGAAGCCAAAGGTTTCTTCGGTGCGACCCCACCGGATTTGTCCGTGATTGCACGTGCACGTGGTGCAGACTGGCTGTATACCTACCTGCGCAGCTTCTACCGCGATCCATCCCGTCCAACAGGCTGGAATAACGTGGTGTTTGACAAAGTGGGCATGCCGCATGTGCTGTGGGAACTGCAAGGCGAACAGCACGCTGTGTTCAAAACCGAGAAAAATGCAGAAGGCCAGAGTGTTCAAGTGCTTGAAAAGCTTGAGCTGGTAAAAGCCGGTACGCTGACCAGCCTGTCTGGCGGCAAAGCCAATACAGCTGATTACGATCAGAAAGTTGGCGATCTGGTGAACTTCCTGGTATGGATGGGTGAGCCACACCAAAACCTGCGTGAACAACTGGGCTATGCAGTCCTGCTGTTCCTGGGTATCTTGTTGTTGCCATTTGTCTACTTGCTGAAACGTGATTACTGGAAAGAAATCCATTAATCAGGCATCTGCAGGTGCAAAATGAAAAACGGAGGCTTGCCTCCGTTTTTTTATTGTAAATCAATGGGTTAAGAGATAGTTCTGGAAATTGCACCCCCGAGTTTGGTAGAATCATCCTTTATCTCTGTTTTGACTGGAAGTTTTTCTCATTATGATGACACTTTACTCGGGCACAACCTGTCCATTTAGCCATCGTTGCCGGATTGTCCTGTTTGAAAAGGGCATGGATTTCCAGATCGTTGATGTGGACATTCACAATAAGCCTGAAGATCTGGCCGTGATGAATCCATATAACCAGGTGCCGGTTCTGGTTGAACGTGACCTGATTTTGCATGAATCCAACATCATCAATGAATACATTGATGAAAGATTTCCGCATCCACAGTTGATGCCTGCAGACCCTATCATGCGTGCTCGCGCTCGTCTGTTCTTGTACCGTTTTGAAAAAGAGCTGTTTGTTCATGTCGAGTCTCTGGAAAAAGAAGACAAAAACCTGGACAAGGCACGTGCAGCCATCCGTGATGGTCTGTCGCAATTGGCACCCATTTTCACCAAGCAGAAGTTCATCCTGGGTGAAGAGTTCTCCATGCTGGATGTGGCGGTTGCCCCGTTGCTGTGGCGCCTGGAGCATTATGGCATCGAGCTGCCAAAAACTGCTGCGCCAGTACTTAAATACGCTGAGCGGCTGTTTAGCCGTCAGGCATTTATTGATTCACTGACTGCTTCTGAAAAGGCAATGCGTAAGTGAGCGATCAACTTTCGACGACACCGTATTTTATCCGCGCGATTTACGAATGGTGTACTGATGCCGGTGAAACCCCGCATATTGCAGTCGCGGTGTCGCCTCAGACGATTGTTCCGGTCCAGTTTGTGCGTGATGGCGAAATTGTCCTGAATATTGGTGCACGTGCAGTACAACGGTTGCAAATTGATAATCATGCAATTACGTTTTCTGCCCGCTTTAATGGGGTTGCACAAGAATTGTATGTCCCCATTCATCGAGTGCGTGCCATCTATTCTCGCGAGAGCGATACCGGAATGATGTTTGAGATATCGGATGATCCGGAATTTGCGGGTGCAAACCAGAATATTGAAGAAAAAATAGAGAAATCTGAAAAAAGCACTTCCAAACCCGGATTAAAGTTGGTAAAATAGCTGTCTAATTTGATGCCGGTTTAGCTCAGCTGGTAGAGCAGCGCTCTTGTAAAGCGAAGGTCAGTGGTTCGATTCCTCTAACCGGCACCATTTGCATAAAAGCCCGATACACATTGTGTTTTCGGGTTTTTTTGTATCTGCTGTATTTGTAATTCTGCAAAAACCATCTATTGTTCAATTGTCGGGATGAATCGTTTCTATGTGATTCATCGCATGATTGCCTTGCGTTCATTTGTGAGCAAATTAATTAAATACACGCTATATGTGTATTTATTGTGCAAGATTCGCCGTATATGCCGGGAAAATTTAAAATTTATCTTAAATTGTCCGTAAACAGTTGCACATGAAGTCACATATGGCTAATACTTCTCTTTGTTAACATTTAGCTTGATCCTATATGACTGCATCCACCCCACAATCCAAGATGCACCGCTATGTCTTCAACAAATACCTCCCGCATGTATTTGGATTGGGTATGTTATGGACAGCCGGATGCGTTAGTGCATTGCAATTGGGTGAGATTAATGTCCGCTCGAAATTGGGCTTTCCATTTTCTGCGACCATCCCCGTTTATCTAAAAGATGATGAACAGATCGACAGTAACTGCATTCATCTGGACTCCGAAGGCGGGGAAGATGCGTCACATTTGCGGCAAGCCAGTCTCCGGGTAGAGAAAAGCAAAAGTGTTACCAACATATTTTTGGCGACGCGCAAGCCAATCAATGAGCCATTGCTCCGCTTGTCACTGACGATCAACTGTTCTGGCGTGGGTACAGTCACGCGCGATTTCCCGATTTTGCTGGACCCGACAGAAATGCAGCAGCCGGTTGCTGTCAGCATTCCTTCTGCCGGGACGGTCAATCTGCCGTCGTCTGGCAAGGCGCCGGTCAAGAAAATACCAAGTAATGTCTGGGTGGTTGCTAATGGTGAAACGTTGCAGCGGATTGCCAAGAGCCGTTACCCTGGAGACAGAAGGCTGCAGCGCCTGATGCAAGATCGGGTACTGAAGCAGAATCCTGACATAGCTTCAGCTGCAGAGCCTCTGGAAGAGGGACGGAAACTGACCTTGCCTTCGACACGGGCGCTGAAGCGCACATTGGCGGCCATGAATAGGGCCGCTGCTGCACAAAATGCACCAGTCCAGAAGCCTGCCCCGGTGCCAGCACAGGCACCTGTTGCCGAGAAGGCTCCGCAAGCCGCTAATGAGAAAGGCCGCTTGAGCGTATCGGTAGAAAATCATGCCGGTGGTGCAGATGTACCGACCGATGCAGGCAAGGCCCCGTTGAAATTGAGTTATCAGCTGGTGCCGTCCGTCAAGGACCTGTCACCAGAAGAGCGTGACAAACTTCGCCAGAAGCTCAACATCATCAATTCTGACGATCAGCTGGCTTATCTGGTCGAGATGCAAACACAAATTCAGCAGATGCGCCAGGAAATGGCCAAGCTGAAAGCAGAGCAGGTTCAACAGCAGCAAAAGGCTGCTGCGGATCTGATCGCTGCAAAGTCTCAGGCTGTTCAGGCAGAGGCCAAAGCCAAGGCAGCGGCGGACGTATCCGTCATGTCCCTGCCTGGAAGTTGGTGGCTTGCACTATCTGGTCTGATTGTTGGCGGTACGGGCATGTGGTTTTATCGCCGCAAAAAGCCAGCGCAAAACTGGACATTTGACGAAGAGCTGATGGCAGCTGCCAGTCTGCCTGAAGCGAATGTACGCCCGACTGTTGCACCTGCTGCGGCAGTTGGCGCACCGGTTACCGTTGCTGCGGCCGCTGCTGTTGCAACAAAGCCTGCTGCCACAGCGTCTGAAGCGCCGCTAGCGCCAGCGGGAGGGGATGCATCCATTGTGGTGGATGACGCCGAGCGCTGGGCAGTGGAAGAAGCGCAGGTGTTTTTGTCCCATGGCTGGAATGAGCATGCGATTTCGCTATTGCGCGAAGAAATCGATAAGAATCCGTACCATCTCGACTTGTGGCTGATGTTGTTCGAGATTTACAAAAAACAAAAAATGGCAGCGCCATTTGCTGCCTTGGCCGAGCGTTTCAAGGAAATCGCATTTGGTTTGCCTATCTGGGACAAAGTCAGCGAAATGCAGGCAGAAATGGATGCGGTAAGCAGCAAGACTGCTACGGCACCCGTAAAAGAAGCACCTCCGGTGCAAGCTGCTGCGGTTCCTGCTGCAGCCGAACCAGTGGAAGAAGTCGCGGTCCCCGTGGTGCCTGAAGAACCCGCTGCTGTTGCGGAAGCTGCTGAGACAGACAAAGCGCCAACGCCTGAGAATAATACGCTTGAGTTTGAGTCAGTCTGGTTGAAAGATGAGCCAGGTATCGAGTCGCCATCAGCTGGCTTTGAAGGGCGGGGCAAGCCTGCAGAGAACAACGCTGCAGCAAGAATTGAACTGGACCTGGAAGCTAAATTGCCAACAGCGGCAGTACCGACCAAGGTGGATGAGATTGACTTTAGCCAGGCTGAGGCGATTGATCTGGATGCCTTGCCACCGTTGCCGGAAGATGAGAAACCCAAAAAGAGTTAAGCTTCTTGCGACGCCACCTCTGGAAATGCGTGGTTGTGGTTACAAGCATCAAAAAAGCCCTCAACATGTGTTGAGGGCTTTTTGTTTTGTGCTGGCAAGTGTGACCGTACTGTGTCATGACCAGCCAGGCATCAAGAGGTTTTGCTGACTTTGCTCTCTTTGCCTTTTAGCAAGTCCTGGATATTGCGTTTATGTCGATAAATCAACAGGATAGAAACAATCACCAGTGCGACGGTTTCTGGCTGTGTGCCCAGAAAGTAGAGGGCAAAGATCGGGGTGCAGAGGGCGGCCACAAGGGCTGACAAGGATGAAATCTTGGACAGCTTCAGGGTAATGACCCAAGCCGCAAGGCTAGACAACCCCAGTAACGGGTTTAGGCCAAGCAGGATGCCGAGTGCGGTAGCCACGCCTTTACCGCCATAGAAGCTGAAAAAGACCGGCCACATGTGCCCGAGTGTGACGGCAAGCACTACGCCTGCCATCGCTTCGTGGGAGAGTCCGTACTGACTGCCCCAGTGTTGTGCAATGAACACGGCCAGCCAGCCTTTGGCACCGTCTCCCAGCAGCGTCAGGGCCGCAGCTTTCTTGTTACCGGTACGCAGCATGTTGGTGGCGCCAGGATTTTTGGAGCCAAATGTTCTTGGATCGGGTAGACCAAAGCATTTGCTCGTCAGAATGGCGAATGAAATCGAGCCAATCAGATAACTGAGCACAATGAAACCTATTGCTGCCATGTTGAAATCCCTTACAATCCAAGAACGGTCGATTGTAAGGGATTTTTTGTGCGGGCCATAGCATGAGTGGCGATCTGTTGATATTTATTGGCTATTTGCACACGTTGGGGATACGTGCTGCTTGCTATGATATGTCTGGGAAGTGGCATTGTTCGCCGGTGAATTGTTCGCGTACGGGGTAGTGGCTGCATGGTTCGACCAAAGAGAAATATGGCGTTGTTCCGGCAAAATATTGCCGAAGCAGCGTTTGCCATTTTGCTGGAAGCAGATAGTGATGCATTGACCATGATCAATCTGGCCAAGCGGCTGGATATGTCGGTGGGCAATGTGTACAAGTGCTTTGAAAGCAAAGACGAGGTGCTGCTGCTGGTGTGTACCCGGTTTTATCGGGAGCTCAATGAAGTGTTGTCTGCACACGCGGGCGACCAACTGCCGGTGCTGCTGAGCGACTATATGAGCTTTGCGCTCTCCCGTTTTAATCTGTATGCCCTGGTGATGCAAAAGCCGCTCTGGTATCAGTCATTCCGCCAGACCGCGCTCGCACCGCTGGGGTTTGCACTGCAAGTGCAGATGTTGCGTGCGCTGGCGCAGGCAAGACGTATTGTCCGAGTGTCTTTGGCCAAGGAAGGCATTGTGCTGGCACCAGATGCGCTGTCCTCCCGACTGGTGTTTCTATTCAACAGCCTGCATGGTCTACTGATGAGCCGTCATACCGGCATGATGTCTGGCATGAATCTGGACCTGGAGGCTTTGCTGCCAGACCAGCTGCTATGGCTGCAAAAGGCACTGACTGCCCGCTAATCATCAGCGGTTGATGATGTGCACAGGTTATTTGTGATTACCGCCGGAGTACCAGTTGCCACCTGACAGGCCGCGATTGCTGCCGCTCCAGCTTCGGCTGGACTTGCCGGTGGCCGAGGTATCTTCCTGCATGTTGATCGCCGTGCTGCCGATGGTGATGATGAGGGCGTAGACGACATAAACGAGTTTTGGCATGGTGTTATTTATCCCGTCCAAGGCTGACCAATACCGGTAGCCACAGTAAAACCAATCCTGCCACGATCACCATCAGACTGCCATCATACGATTCCCATACCGCCAGGTTGACCCCGATAAAAACCCAGGTGATCGTCTTGGCAATGCCAAACAGCGGGGAGCCCGAGATTGAGCTTGTGCTGCCGGATGACTTCTCTGGCGCAGCTAACGGTTTGCCAAACCATTCGCCTACGGTTTGGGCCGGGACTTTTTTGGCCATACTCCAGTTCAGTTCGGATGCACTGGTTTCCAGCGTCAGTTTCTGGTCACCTTTCTGGTAGTCGGAAATACGGGTCTGGTCGCCCACCTTTACACGCCAGTTAAAGGCACCTGCCGCATAAATGACTTTGGAGGGGTAGTCGTACAAATGGGTAAAGGTGGTGTTCTGATAGGGCATCTGGTTGCCACTGATGCGCGTTGGCCAGTTATCTAGTACACGCACCTGTTCCCAGCCCTCATCGGTCTCGATCAGCCACATGAAGCCTTTGTTGGGGTGATACAGCAGATACTCCCACCAGGTGGAGGGTTCTTCGGGGTCGGGTTCCTGGCATTTCATCTGGCCGATAAGCTGCCATTCCACTCCCTGAATTTTCGCGACGTCTCCCAGTTTGAGCGTGCTGGTGACATTGCTTTGCTGGGTATGCTTTTCCAGCACCAGTGCCTGATCGGTGGAGCAGTCGATTTCGCTGCTGCAACCCGGGCAGACAAGATGAAACGCAGCACCGGCCTGATAACTGAGCGTTGAGCCACAGCTCGGACAGGCCAGGGAGGTGGTTTTACCTTTGATCTTGCCGGCCTTTTCCAGAATCAGGCTGTCATCCCGCAGGCGTTCCATCTTGAGCTCGTCCAGCGTGTAGGCCTTGCCGGTAAAGCGTTCTGGCGGTGTTTGCTCAGAATAGTCCAGCGTCAGGAACTGGGTGCCGGTCCGGAAATCGGCTACCTTGGCCTCCCAGCCTTGGCCGACCTGAAAGGGAAGTTCTCCTTCGCCGGCGACGCAACGGGCGGTACGGACATCCGAGGCAAAGTAGACATTGTCTTTGTAGAGATAGGTGCTGCCTGGAACCAGCTCTGCAAACGCTTGTGCTTCTTCTGCGATGCCATCCTGAAAGCTGACCACGTACTGGCCGCTGGCGTCGGATAGCCATCCGGTTTTGCCATCATCCAGCCAGATATACCATTCGTTCCAGAACCCGTCCTCATAACGCAGCTGGATGCGGCCAATCACCTGGAAGGCCTGCCCGGCACACATGCCGCACGCGGTAATCTGAATAGGGGAGTAGTCCTCGATGATGGCAGACATCTTGCCGGCATCGCGTACGGCATCGGCCTCCCGCAACAGGGTGCTATGGCAGTATTCGCATACCGCCATGGCAGAGGTTGCCGAACGGAAGCTGACATTGGCGCCACACGATGGGCAAGCAGTCTGGAACATGGGGACTTAACCGATCATCTTTTTGATAATTTCTGCTTTGGCGGTGTCAAAGTCTGCCTGGGTTATCAAGCCTTTGTCGAGCATGCCTTTTAGCTTGAGCAAGCGGGCTTCGTTTTCGTCCGCCACCGGTGGCGCAGCCGGGGCTGCCGGTGCTGCTGCCTGGGGCGCGGCTTGTCCGGGCTGCAGGGCTTGTGCCATGACCTGGCCAATTTGCAGGCCGGCTCCCAGACCCGCGCCCATGCCTGCAAGACCACCTTCATTCTGGGCGGCCAGTGGAATGGCCTGTGCGGTCTGATATTGGGTATAGGTACCCATATTGCCAATCATGCCCATGGAAATGCGGGTATCAATGGCTTTTTGCAGTTCTTCCGGCAGGGAGATGTTTTCGATGGCAAAGTTGTCTAGCGCCAGACCGTACTGGTCAAAGACGGATACCAGTGCGGCCTTGACCTGATTGCCGGCTTCCAGCTGGTTGCCGGCCATGTCCAGGAACGGAACTGCACCACTGCCCAGGGTGGTGGTCAGGGTAGAAACCACCAGATTCCTGAGTTGCTGTTCCAGCTCGTCACGCGTGTATTGGTCGCGGGTGCCACTGATTTCGGTATGGAATTTTTTGACATCCGCCAGCTTGTAAGAATACATGCCGAATGCGCGCAGACGCACCATGCCGAAATCCTGATCACGGATGGTGACGGGTTGCGGGGTACCCCATTTGCGACCCAATTGCAGCCGGGTACTGAAGAAGTACACGTCTGACTTGAAGGGGGATTCGAACAGCTTGTCCCAGTTTTTCAGGTAGGTGAGAACGGGCAGGGTCTGGGTTGTGAGCTTGTGCGTACCCGGGCCGAAGACATCGGCAATCTTGCCTTCATCGACAAAGACGGCCATTTGCGATTCGCGCACTGTCAGGCTGGCACCGTACTGGATTTCGAAGTCTTCCATCGGATGGCGCCACGCCAGTACACCGTCGGTATCCTCTGTCCATTGCAGGATATCGATAAACTGCTTCTTGATAAACGAACCGAGTCCCATGTTTAACTCCAGACTATATTGGTTGAGATCCGACTTGAATTCAGGACAGACAAGCGGCATTCAGGATGCCGACCGTGAGCGAAATAGTGCCCGCCAGCCCGCCCATGGCCACGTTGTTGTTGTCCAGCTCTGTGTTGAGCGAAGGGATCAGCCGGCTGATGATGACGTAAGTCAGTAACTGGACCAGCATGGCGATGATGCCCCAGACCAGAAACAGATAATAAGTGTTGCTGTGCAGTACGCTGGAGGCCAGTGTCAGCGAGAAGCCGAGAAAGGCACCGCCAAAGGAGAGGGCGGCGGATGCCTTGCCCTTGCAGATCATGTCGATTTCGTCAATCGGGGTGACTTTGGTATAGATCACCACAAACGCGGCCAGCAGCGCAAAACCGCTCAGCAGATACAGCAGATAACTGTAGAAACCTTCCAGGTGCATCATCTGTATGCCTCTTGTAAATGGGTGGCTTATAAGGTGACATCCTAGTCGCTTATGGGGTTTTTGGCAAAGTCTGCATGCTGTTGGCGTATTGGCCGATGAAAACTCGCAGAAAGCCGTGTCATTGCTGCGGATTTTCGGCTACCCTCTGAGCCTGTTGATCAGAGCGCTGACGGGATGTGTCATGGTGGACCGGTTGCTGGTGTTTTCGGTGTTTGTGGTGGCGTCATGCGGCTTGGCTTACGAGCTGATTGCCGGGGCCTTGTCGAGCTATCTGCTGGGCGATTCCCTGTTGCAGTTTTCCAGCATTATCGGTTGTTACCTGTTTGCCATGGGGGTGGGCTCCCATTTCTCCAAATATATCCGTGACGAAGATGCGCTCACCCGGTTTGTCGATATCGAGTTGCTGGTGGGCTTGCTGGGCGGGATCTCGGCCGCCTTGCTGTTTGTGGTGTTTGCCTGGCTGTCCGCGCCGTTCCGCTCGGTGTTGTATGCGCTGGTGTTTCTGATCGGCGTGTGTGTCGGGATGGAGATTCCACTGGTCATGCGGGTGCTGGACCGGCAGCAGATGGCGCTGCGGGATCTGGTCAGCAAGGTACTGACCTTTGATTATCTGGGGGCGCTGGCCGTATCGCTGTTGTTCCCGCTGGTGCTGGCGCCGCAACTGGGGATGATCCGGACCGGTTTGCTGTTTGGCATGTGCAATGTGGCGGTCGCATTATGGACGACCCATTTGTACCGGCAGCACATTGCGGCGTCTACGGCCCGTCTGGTCAAAGGCGGGGTCATTCTGGGCGGTCTGCTGGCGGCTTTTCTGTACGCTGACCGGATTACCCATTGGTCGGAACACGGCCTGTTTGGCGACGAAGTGGTGTATTCGACCACCACGCCTTACCAGCGGCTGGTGGTGACGCAATGGAAGGATGACCTGCGGCTATACATCAATGGTAACCTGCAGTTTTCCAGCAAAGACGAACACCGTTATCACGAGGCACTGGTGCACCCGTTGCTGACCAGCCTGCCATGGGCGAGACAGGTGCTGGTGCTGGGGGGCGGGGATGGTCTGGCTGTACGTGAACTGCTGAAGTACCCGCAGATCGAACACATTGCGCTGGTGGATCTGGACCCGGCGATGACCCAGCTGTTCAGTACGTCCCCCCGACTGACGGCGCTCAACAAAGGATCGCTGCGTAACCCGCGGGTGACGGTCGTCAATGAAGATGCCGGCCAGTGGCTGGAACAGCATTCGCGCATGTTTGATGCCATCGTGGTGGATTTTCCGGACCCGTCGAATTTTGGTCTGGGCAAACTGTATTCTGTGCCGATGTTCCGGTTGATGTCACACCATCTGGCCGAACATGGCCGTCTGGTGGTGCAGTCGACCTCACCGTATTTTGCCCCTCGTTCTTTCTGGTGCATCGATGCCACGCTGAAAGAGGCCGGCTTCAACACTTGGCCCTACCATACGTATGTGCCGTCGTTCGGGGAGTGGGGATTTATTCTGGCAGGCAAGACCAAAGACTTTACCCCGCCGGCGAAGTACCCCATCCCGCTGAAATACCTGGATGACGATGAAACCCGGCGCATGTTCCGGTTCCCTGCAGATATGTCGCCCCTGAAAATGGAACCCAACCGGCTGGACAACCAGTCGCTGGTGCATTATTTCGAGCAGGACTGGCATGAGGTATCCCGCTGATGGACCGTCGCCAGTTTCTGCTACTGGGTGCGACGGCTGCAGGGGTGAGTGCCTGTCATGCGTTCCCGGGGCTGGAGATTCCGGTCCGGGTAGACATGCCGGGTATGGCGCTAGGGCATCAGCTCAGGGATGCGCATGCATGGCCTGCTGCAACGGAACATCGTGACGTCGATACCTTGATTCTGGGGAGTGGCGTTGCGGGTCTGACAGCTGCATGGCAGTTGCAAAAGCATGATTACAGAAATTACCTGCTGCTAAGCGGTCCGGAGCCATTAGGGAATACCGCCTACGGGGATGCCGGTCGTGGCTTGCGCTACCCAAAGGGCGCGCATTATCTGCCTTTCCCGACCCGTTCCTCTACCCATGTGCGAGAGCTATTGGCCGACATGGGGGTATTGGTTTCCGGCGAGCATGAGAGCCATCCCTATTATGATGAAGCGGCCATTTTGCACGCGCCCGATGAGCGTATCTGGGCTGACGGCAAATGGTCCCCCGGGGTCATTGCCCCGGTCGCCGCCCATAGTGAATCTGCCCGGCAGCAAGCCAGGTTTTTCCGGTGGGTGGAGCAGCTGAAAACGCAAAAGGGGTCGGACGGTTTGCGCCTTTTTGATATTCCGCTGGTGCTGTCGTCACAGGACGATGACTGGCGACGTCTCGACATGATGCCGTTCTCCCGTTGGCTGGATCAGCAAGGTTACACGGATAGCGCGCTGAGGGCGTATCTCGATTATGCCTGCCGGGATGATTATGGAGCGGGGTGTACGCACGTGTCTGCCTGGGCCGGGTTGCATTACTTTGCCTGCCGGGATGGCCATGCAAGCAATGGGGCCGATGGCGGATTGCTGACCTGGCCAGAGGGTCTGGGCCGGTTAACGCAGTGGATGTACAACCGGCTGCCAGCTGCTAATGTAATGGCCGGCAGTGCCATCCGCATTCAGGAAGGCCAGCATAATGTCACAGTGGATGTGCTTGCCGGTAAAACACGAATGACGATTGCCGCCAGACGCGTGATTTGTGCCATGCCGCTGCATGTGCTGAAGCATCTGGTCTCCCTGTCCGATTACGGATTTGACGTGCCTCAGCAGATGCCTCCACACGCACCATGGCTGGTGACCAATCTGGTCCTGCAGGGATTTCCGCCAGAGAAGGATGGGGAGCCTTTGGCCTGGGATAATGTGCGCGCAGGCAGCGACGGTTTGGGTTATGTGGTGGCAACCCATCAGTGGATTCGGGAGGCCATGCCTGAACGGACGGTCTTTACCGCCTACCGTAACTTGCCGCAATTCTCGCCCGATGCCGCCAGAAAGTGGTTGCTGGCTGCAAAACCTGCCGATTTGTTTGATGCCGCCATGGTAGACCTGGATGAGGTGTATGGTCGTCCGCGCTTATGGCGACATGCGCAGTATGCTGAGATCACGGTACGTGGACACGCGATGGCGACGCCGGCAGTGGGCTTCTTGCACAATGCGGGGCTGGCTGCCTTGCGCAAGCAGGATGGACGTCTCCTGTTTGCGCATTCGGACCTGTCTGGCCTGTCGCTATTCGAAGAGGCTTCCTGGTGGGGATATCAGGCGGCGCAGAAAATTCTGGGCTGACCCGTACTATCAGGGCATTGGCCAGTCAGCGAGCTGCTTCACCAGCGATCGGCATATACCTTGCCAGGGTTCATCAGGTTATCTGGGTCCAGCGCATTTTTGATCAGCTGCATCGCGTGCAGTTTGACCGGGTCTGCGTACAGCGGAAGCGTATTGCGTTTGAGCTGGCCGATGCCGTGTTCTGCGCTGATCGAGCCCATATTCAGCTGTACCCGTTGGTAAACCAGGCTGTTGATCTGGGGTTCGAGCGCCAGCAGGTCAAGACTGGCGTCTGGCGATTTGCCGACGTTGAAGTGCAGATTGCCATCGCCCAGATGACCAAACACCTGCAAACGCAGTGCGGGTTCGAAATAGCGCAGTTCCTCGGTCATTTCCTCTACAAACGCCGGAATGGCCGAGATGGGCAGCGAAATATCATGTTTTATCGATAGCCCGTCCTGCTTCTGTGCTTCGGAGATTTCTTCCCGCAGCAACCACAGCACAAGGCGCTGTTGTTCATTGTGGGCGACGACCGCATCCACTAGCGCATGCTGAGCCGTCAGGTGGTGCACCAGCATCTCGTCTAGCGCACTGTCTGCACGGGTTTCGGATAGCTCCATCAGGACATACCATGGCGCGGGCGCATCAAACGGCAGCCGAGCCTGGGGAATATGCTGCCGGACCAGCGTCATGCAGACATCCGAGATCAGCTCAAATGCGGTCAACCGGTCGCCAAATGCTGCCTGGGTGGCGTTCAGCAACCGGATGGCCGCGTCGATGGAGGGCAGGGCTGCCATTGCCGTGGCTTGCACCTTGGGTAACGGGAACAATTTCAGAGTGGCGGCGGTAATGATACCGAGGGTGCCCTCGGCGCCGATAAAGCATTGTTTCAGGTCTAGGCCGGTATTGTCCTTGCGTAACCCGCGCAAGGTGTCCAGGCGTTGTCCGTCAGCCAGGACGACCTCTAGCCCGAGGGTCAGTTCCCGCATGTTGCCGTAGCGCAGTACTTGCACGCCGCCGGCATTGGTAGAGAGATTGCCACCAATCTGGCAGCTGCCTTCGGATGCGAGTGATAGCGGAAACAGGTGGTTATGCTGTCGTGCTGCGTCTTGTACGGCTGCCAAGGTACAGCCGGCCTCAACCGTGATGGTCTGGTTTTGCGGATCGATGTGTCGAATCCGGTTCAGGCGGCCGAGCGAGAGCACGATGGCATTGCCATCATCAGCGGGTGTCGCGCCACCACATAACCCGGTATTACCCCCCTGAGGCACGATGGCGATCCCTTGTTTGACACAGCAGGCAACCACCTCGCTCACTTCCTCCACGGTCGCCGGTCTGACGACTGCCAACGCCTTGCCATGATAGCGGCCACGCCAGTCAGTGCAATAAGGGGCTTTGTCTGCATCGCTGGTCAATACTTGGGCTGGGCCGACGATTTCTTTAAGCTGATGAATGATCATACCGGTGATCCATAGCAGAGGAGGACAGTACTCAGTATACGCAATCTCTTGAAATTACGGGGTCTGGATACCATATTGGTTCATGTACAGATGCAAAAGCGGGCGCCGGATTTTCCCCATCAATGCTGCCATATGGGCATCTGTACCCAAATCTGATAGTTGCATGTCCTATTTCCCGGATTGAGTCGCACTTGTTTGCGGATTTGCCAGATAAAGCACGAAGCGTATTGATACATCTCAATGCATACGATGAAAATTGGTGGCATTCTCATACAAGCCCTATTTAGTATTTGATCATTCGTGATTTCCAGGATTTTGAAAGGCCCCTTATGTCTGTAATCAAGTCTCCGTTTCCCCTGCTTCGCATCCGGGGCAAGTCTGTATTGCCTGTGGTGCAGGGAGGCATGGGCGTAGGGGTCTCCGCGCACCGCCTGGCGGGTAGCGTGGCAAAAGAAGGTGCGGTTGGTACGCTTGCCAGCGTGGATTTAAAGCACCACCATCCGGATTTGCTGGAACAGTGCCATCGTGTCCGTGATCAGGACGTGCTGAACCAGGCCAACCTGACGGCGCTTGACCGTGAAATCAAGATGGCCAAAGACCTGTCTGGTGGCGAGGGCCTGATTGCCGTGAACGTGATGAAGGCGGTTGCCGACCATCCTGCCTATGTACGCCAGGCATGCGAAAGCGGTGCCGATGCCATCGTGATGGGCGCAGGCCTGCCGTTTGACCTGCCAGAAATGGCGGCCGATTACCCGAATGTAGCACTCGTGCCGATTCTGTCCGAGGTACGTGGCATTGCGCTGGTCCTGAAAAAATGGATGAAGAAAGGGCGCAAGCCGGATGCCATCGTGATCGAGCATCCGCGTTACGCCGGTGGTCACCTGGGCGCCGCCAAAATTGAAGACCTGAAAGACGAAAAATTCAACTTCGATATTGTGCTGGCGGGCGCGCTGGAATTATTCAAGGAAATGGGTGTTGAAAACGAGATCCCGCTGATTGTGGCGGGGGGTATCAATAGCCATGAAAAAGTAAAAGACGTGTTCTCGTGGGGCGCATCTGGCGTTCAGCTGGGAACCGCGTTTGCCGTATCGACAGAGGGTGATGCGCACCCTAACTTCAAGGCCGTACTGGCTGGCGCCAGAGATGAAGACATCGTTGAATTCATGAGCGTGGCCGGCTTGCCTGCCCGTGGTGTTCTGACACCATGGCTCAAGAATTACCTGAAGCGCGAAAGCTTCCTGCAAACCAAAGCCAAGTGCGATGCTTCCCGTTGCACCACCGGGCTGAACTGCCTGTCTACCTGCGGTCTGCGTGACGGTATCGCGAAAATCGGCCAGTTCTGCATTGATTCCCAACTGGCAGCCGCCCTCAAGGGTGAAGTCTCCAAAGGTTTGTTCTTCCGGGGTGCAGAATCTTTGCCGTTCGGTTCGGCCATGCGGCCTGTCAAAGAACTGATCGACTACCTGTTGACCGGGGTCATGCCGCAACTGAATCAGGAAGACGAGCTACAACGTGCAATTGCCTGACGACCTCCCTTCGCTGGAAACGCCACTGGAAATGCTGGTGGCGTGTCACGGGCGTGTGCGCAAGTTTTGCGACACGCTACAAAAACTGTCCAAGCATCTGGCAGCCCATGGCAATACGCTGGATGCCCAGACGGCAGCGGCGAATGTGCTGCGCTATTTTGAGGTTGCGGCACCGCTACACCATGCAGATGAAGAAGAGGACCTGTTCCCGGCTTTGCTGAAGGCCAGCGAGGATAGGATGGATGCTTCTGAACTGCGGCATGCCATTCAGAAACTGACGCACGAGCACCCGCAGCTGGATACCATGTGGCGGCAACTGAAACCCCGGTTGCACAAGGTGCAAGCGGGTGATGAAGCCCATCTGGGCGATGATGGGCTGGTCGAACAATTTGCGCATCACTATGCTTTGCATGCGCAAGAAGAAGAGACCCAGGTATACCCATGGGCAGAACGTCTTTTGACTGAGAAACAGCTGGCAAAAATTTCCGCTAGCATGATCAAACGTCGCCAACACAAAAAATGATCAAGGTTTGTGCATATTTCTGAATGAGAATTGTTTTTATTATTTACAAGTTTTTGCGGATAAGTAATAATGATTCTCATAACGATTCCCCGTTTCTTGTCTCTTAACTATTGAGGTAGCTATGAAAAAACTTCTGGGTGCAGCCTGTATTGCGTTGGTTTCATTGTCTTTTTCTGCTCAGGCAGAAGATGTTCAGGTCTATAAGCTTGAGATCAAGGATGGCGTGATCAGTCCGCAAAAGCTGGAAGTTGTGTCTGGCAAGAAATTCAAGATTGAAGTCAAAAACACTGGCAAAGTGGCTGCCGAGTTTGAAAGCAAGCCACTGAAAAAAGAAAAAGTGATCGCTGCAGGCGCGACCGCCGTGATCAGCATCAATGCATTGAAAGCCGGCGAATACAAGTTTGTGGACGAGTTCCATGAAAACCTGCCAACCGGCCAAGGCGTGATTGTTGCCAAGTAATCGGGCATTGCCAAAGCTGCGGCATACTTAAACAAGGTTGTCATCCATAATTCTGGAGGTATCAGGTGGAGCAGGTGCTATTTATTGTCTGGCGGGAAAGCGTAGAAGCGATGCTGGTTATCGGCATTCTGTATGCGTGGCTGCGCGCCAATCCTGATGCCAAGGCTGGCATGCGTTACCTCTGGGGCGGGGTAGCACTGGGTTTGGGGCTTGCCTTTACGCTGGGCGGTGCCATTCTGGTGTTTGAAGACTTCTTTGCCGGAGAAGCCCAGGATTACTTCCAGATGGGCATGGTGCTGGTGGCTTCTGCCCTGATTGTGCAGATGGTGCTGTGGATGAAAAAGAATGGCCGCCACCTGAAGAAACAACTGGAAAGCGGCATGGCTGCCAATGCAGAAAATGCCAACTGGTGGGGCATGCTGGTGCTGGTCGCTCTGGCGGTAGCCAGGGAAGGCAGCGAAACCGTCATTTTCCTGTACGGTCTGGGGTTGGCGCAGCAAGGCATGGATCTGGTGACGTTTGTGTTGACCGCCATGACCGGGTTTGCCCTGGCGCTGGTGACCTTCTGGTTGCTGCAAGCCGGTAGCAAGATATTCTCCTGGAAAGCGTTCTTCCGTTTTTCTGAAGCCCTGCTGTTATTGCTGGCAGCCTCATTGCTGGTAACGGGTGTAGAGAAGATGCAATCGTTTGAATGGATTCCAACGATTGTTGACCAGGTATGGGATAGCAGTTTCATTCTGGCAGATGACGGCCGTATCGGTGGTCTGATTGCGGCCCTTACCGGCTACCGAGCACAGCCTTCCTTGTCTTTGCTGATCATTTATGCAGCATACTGGGGGCTGGTGTACTGGCTGATGAACCGGCCGGTTACACCTGCCGCGGTAATGAAACCGGCGGGCACACTGCAAGAGACAGCTACAAAGCAAGCTACTTCAAACGTACGCTGATCTGTTTGCTGTTCATGAACCCCATAAAAAACGCCACCTGTGAGTGGCGTTTTTTATGGGGTTCATGTGTACAAGACTTGCTGATACGCACTAGTCTTGACGATTCGCTTTAGAATTTGCGTATCAAACCAACCATGACCCCAAAAATCTGCAGGGACTGGGTCGGGCGAATCACCGGGTAGGCTGCATTTGCCGGGCGTAAAATATAGTGCGGGCCGTCTTTTTCCAGATATTTCAGGGTGAATTCGCCATCCACTACCGCCACCACGATATCTCCGGGATGGGCGGCCAGACGCTTTTCTACCACGGCAATGTCACCCTCCTGAATATGGGCCTCGATCATTGAATCACCTTTCACCTCGATCAGCATGGTCTCGGACGGTTTTTCGATCAGGTACTCATCGATATTGAGGGCATCACGCATGCCGTCGTGGGCTTCGCTAGGCAAACCTGCGCGTACCACGTCTTCTGCCATCGGCCGGCCAAAGAACCGCTTGGTCGGTACCAGCCGTTTGTCGGGTGAGGATTCCAGATAACCTTGCAGTTGCAGCCGCTTGACCAAGGCGGACACGGCAGATTTGGAGGCCAAACCCAGCAGTTGCCCCATGCTGGCATAAGAGGGTAGCGAGCGGAAATCCGCATAATAATCCTGCAACTTTGCAAGATAATCGTGGTCTTTATTGGGTGGTGGCATGATGCCCCCTTTTAAGTTTATTTAGAACGTTCGTTCTTATTGTAAGTGGCGAACGTCATACTTGCAAGCATTGTTGCATCAAAAACAACCCTATTCACAGAAGGGTCTGATTTTCAACACTTTTTCTGTATAATCGCCAACCTTAAACATTACTTTGTTGGATGTACGTCATGCCCGCTTCTCCAGAACTCTTATTGCCAGCCGGTTCTTTAACCAAAATGCACGCCGCGTTTGATTACGGTGCGGATGCCGTTTACGCTGGCCAGCCGCGTTACAGCCTGCGCGCCCGTAATAACGAGTTTTCGTCACTGGAAAGCCTGAAAGCGGGGATTGATGGCGCCCATGCACGCGGCAAACTGTTTTTTGTGGCCAGCAACATCTTCCCGCATAACGCCAAGCTGAAAACCTACCTGAACGATATGGCCCCGGTGATCGAGATGAAGCCGGATGCACTGATCATGGCCGACCCGGGCCTGATCATGATGGTGCGCGAGAAATGGCCAGAGGTGCCGATTCACCTGTCAGTACAGGCGAACGCGACCAACTGGGCGGACGTGAAGTTCTGGCAGAAAATCGGCCTGACCCGCGTGATTCTGTCGCGCGAGCTGAGCCTGGATGAAGTGGAAGAAATCCGCCAGCGCTGTCCGGACATGGAGCTGGAAGTATTTGTCCATGGCGCCTTGTGTATTGCTTATTCCGGCCGTTGCCTGCTGTCTGGCTACTTTAACCACCGTGATCCTAACCAGGGTACGTGTACCAACTCTTGCCGTTGGGACTATAACGTCCAACCAGCTGCGGAGAATGAAACCGGCGATATCGCCCGCATTCCGGTCGAGACCCTGAAGTTTGATTATCGCAAGGCCATGGAAGATGCCGACCAGTCGTTCTCTGGTCTGGGCAACATGCCCCGCCATCCGGAAGCCGACAAGGTCTATTTGATCGAAGAAGCCAATCGTCCTGGCAGCCTGTTGCCGATCATGGAAGACGAGCACGGCACTTACATCATGAACAGTAAGGATCTGCGTGCGGTAGAGCACGTGGAGCGTTTGGCCAAAATCGGTGTGAATTCGCTGAAGGTAGAAGGCCGTACCAAATCCTTGTACTACGTGGCACGTACTGCACAGGTTTACCGTCGCGCCATTGACGACGCCATGGCGGGCCGTCCGTTTGACCCGACCTTGCTGGGCGAGCTGGAAGGCCTGGCAAACCGCGGTTATACCGATGGGTTCTACCAGCGCCACCATACGCAAGATCACCAGAACTATCTGACCGGTTATTCCGAGTCTGGCCGCAGCCAATATGTCGGTGATGTGGTCGAGATCGTCGATGGCTGGGCCAGAATTGACGTGAAAAACCGTTTTGGAGTGGGCGATCGTCTGGAAGTGATCCATCCAAGCGGTAATCGCGTGATCGAAGTGACCAGCATGCGTAATTCCAACAACGAACAGCCAGTGGAACTGGCCGCCGGTAGCGGTCACGCCGTGAGCATTCCGTTGCCAGCTGAACTGAATGGCGCTTTGCTGGCACGTCTGCTGGCACCTGCTGCTTAACAACACCTTGTTTTTCTCCTCCTTGCGGGGAGACCTATCACATCATGGATGGTCATTTGTGCAATATATGGCGCAATACTGACCATCCATGTCGCGCTCTCTGACTACATAATCTGTTTCTCTCTCTAGAATTAGGCCGCGGCCAGAATTTAATACGTAGATTTACGTATGTCATCCGCCTAGCGCAATGACGTATCTGGTTGCATTACCCAAGGGGAGAGCTTGTGTACCAACTTACCATCAGACAAAAACTGTGGCTATTCGCCATTTTCTCGTGTGCCTTGCTTCTTGCCGCCAGCCTGACCGGCTTGTGGGGCATGCACAAGCAGTCCACCAGGCTGGATGAAGAATTCAATCTTCGCACCGTGCCACTGACTGAAGCTGCGATTTCTCTGGATGAACTGCACCGCTCCAAGGCCTTGCTGCTGGTTGCCTTTGGCACGCCGGATGCAGACTACGCCAAAAAGCCGCTGGCCAAAGTCACCTTGCTCGAAAAAGATATCGATACCCATCTGACGCACATCCGCCAATCCGCCAGTGATCCTGAAGAGGTCAAACTGATTGGTGAGGCGGCCAAGGCGTGGGAAGCTTATAAAAAAGCACGCCAGCCAGCCATTGCGAAGGCCTTGGCCGGGGTGGGGGACGAGGGTCTGCAGATTTACCGTTCTGAAGCGCTGGATATCTTTGACCAGTTAACCGGCCAGATTACCAAGCTGCTGGAAATGAAGCGCAAGCTGGCTGATGCCTCCCATATCCAGGCCGGTTCTGACATGACGACCATGCAGAACCTGTTGCTGATCGTTACCGTGGTCGGTTTTGTGCTGGCCATCGGGCTTGGATTCTCGGTGATCCGTTCGATTACCAACCCGCTCAACCATGCCATTGGTTTTGCGCAGAAAATCGCCTCGGGAGATTTGTCTGGGCGACTGACGCAACTGCACGCCGACGAAACCGGGGTATTGCTCAGTGCGCTGGTCAAAATGCAGGATGAACTGCGCAGCATGTTTGCCAAAGTGCGCGAGCAAGCTGACCAGCTGGCGGATTCGGCCACCATTCTGGATGAAACCTTTGGGGTGGTCAGCAACAGTGCCTCACAGCAAAGAACGGCAGCAGAAGAAGTGTCTGTAGCCATTCACGAAGTCGCTGGCAGTTTTTCCGAGCTCAGTCAGCGCAGCAAGTCTGTGCAGACGCGCGCCTATGAAGCGGCCAACTTGTCTGGCGAGGGGAGTGCATCGGCAACCAGCGCGGCGAACGAGATCAACCTGCTGGCGGACGGTATCCAGAAATCGGCAGGTAATATTGATCAGCTGGAACAACGCGCCGCACAGATTGGCGGCATTGCGACCGTGATCAAGGAGATTGCAGAACAGACCAATTTGCTGGCCTTGAACGCTGCCATTGAAGCCGCACGTGCCGGCGAGGCGGGGCGCGGCTTTGCGGTGGTGGCGGATGAAGTGCGCAAGCTGGCAGAAAAAACCGCCAATGCCACGACCGATATCCAGCAGGTACTGATGGCGCTACAAACTGAAGCCGAGCGTGCCGTTCAGTCCATGCAGCAGGGTACACGCCAGGTCGCCAAAGGGGTCGAGAGTATCAACGACCTGCTACCCGCGCTAGACCGGTTAAACCAGGGGGCTCAGCAAACCTATGCAGACCTGCAGGCGCTGGTACAAGTGTACGATAATCAGGTTGGGGTGACCGACATGATGGAGCGCCACGTAAACGATATTGCCTCTCTGGCGAAAGAGAATGTGGTGCAAGTATCGAGCACTGGTGAAATTGTGGCCCGACTAAGCCATCTGGCGGGGGATTTGCGTCAGTCCGTGGCACGCTTCTCGCTGTAAATCGTTCGCTGCACAAGGTAGTAAAAGCCGATGCTCCACGATGGTGGCATCGGCTTTTTCACATCAGCCTGCTGGCTTGGTGTGCCACGCGAGCTTGGCGTGCAGTTTGACTACTTCCCCGATGATGATCAGCGCGGGAGATTTGACCCCTGCCTCGATGATCTTGTCGGGCAGGGTAGACAGCGTGCCGACCACGACCCGCTGCTGTGCCGTAGTCGCCTGTTCTACAATGGCGACCGGTGTCTCTGCGGCACGGCCATGCTGGATCAGCTGCTGGCAAATCTCTTTGGCCTGACCCACGCCCATATACACCACCACTGTTTCATTGGCTTGTACCAGCCGCGGCCAGTCCAGCTCGGTTTCGCCTGCTCGGCGATGGCCGGTGACAAATGTACAGGCCTGGGCATAATCCCGGTGCGTCAGCGGGATGCCCGCAAAGCAGGAGGCGCCGGAGGCAGAGGTAATGCCGGGTACCACTTCAAACGGAATGCCTTCTTCGGCCAGAGTTTCGATTTCTTCACCGCCGCGACCGAAAATGAACGGGTCGCCTCCTTTGAGCCGCAGCACTTTCTTGCCTTCTTTGGCCAGTTTGACCAGCAGCTGGTTGATATCGTCTTGTGGCAGGGCGTGGTTATTGGTTTTCTTGCCCACATAAATCCGCTCTGCATCACGGCGGACCAGGTCCAGAATCGCCGGGGCAATCAGGTTGTCGTATAGCACCACATCGGCCAGCTGCATCAGCCGCAAGGCACGGAAGGTGAGCAAGTCCGGGTTGCCAGGGCCTCCACCTACCAGGTATACCGCGCCTTGCTGCAAACGCGCGATGTCGGCTGTCTCTAGCTGATGGTCCAGATCCTGGCGGGCTTCTTCCACTTTGCCGGCAAATACCTTCTCGGCCACTGTCCCTTGCAGGGCTTCTTCCCAGAACAGGCGACGGGTACCTACGTCTGGCAGCTTCTGCTTGGCCTTGTGGCGGAATTCGCTGGCCAGCTTGGCCAGCACGCCGTAGCCATGCGGGATCAGGCTTTCGAGTTTGGTTCTTAGCTGGCGAGCCAGCACCGGTACGCCGCCTGATGTGGAAATGGCAATCACCAAGGGAGAACGGTCTACGATGGCCGGCATGATGAAACGGCACAGGTCGGGCTGGTCCACCACATTGACCGGGATACCCAGCTGCTCTGCCAGTTCATAAACCTGCCGGTTGACGGCTTTGTCATCCGTGGCGGCAATGACCACCCGTTTGCCAGTGAGATGCTCAGGCGCAAACTCGCCGGCAATGTAGTGCATGGCACCTGCGTCGACTTGCGCTTGCAGGTCCGGATGCAGCTCGGGCGACACCAGCGTGACAATCGCCTGTGCCTGGGCGAGCAGGCTGGCCTTGCGTAATGCAACTTCTCCCCCGCCTACCACCAGGCAATGTTGCTGTTTCAAATTCAGAAAAATGGGGAAGTAATCCATGACAGGTTCCAGTTGGGTAGGGCGGCAGAGAAAATCTTATTTTAAACCAGCTTGCCAGAAGCAACGGTTGAAATATTGCGGTTTCCCAATTGTAAATCGTTGTTAAGCCGTGTGCATTCTGCCGCTTCATGGCATGGTCACACCCTTCTGCCTGAATTATGATGAAAAAATCATCGAATGACGCAGGGAGAACAGGATGTGCTGGAAACGCATGATGACCGTGGGTGTACTGACGCTGACCCCTTGGCTAAGCCAGGCGGCAGATGATCCTTTCCCGATCGAAGAAAAGAACAATGTGCTGAAGTACGCCAAAGATATTCTGCCGGTGACCAAGGTGGCCATCAGCGGACTGAATGTCAAACTTGGGGTGCATCTGGAACGGCTGACGCTCCTGAGCGGGGAAGGGCATACCGACAGCAAAGTAACGTCCGGCTTGCTGGCAGGGGCGTTTACCTTGATGGGGGCGGGTAGCGGGGTGGATTTTGCCAGTCGGGAACCGGTAGAAGATCATTTGTCTGCTGACATGGCCAAGGCCATCGCGGCGGATATCGCCACGGCAGTGGTAGGGGCTGTACAGCAAAACAAACTGGAACTGGTACCGCCGGACACCGTGACCAGTGCCCCTTTTTATGGCAAGGTGAAAGGGGAAGTCGCGCTTACTACCGATACCGAGAATGTCAAAGGCGGGCTTTTCAAGCCGGATTATTACTTTGGCTATCAGCAAGTGCCGGTGCTGGGCTATAAATATCGCAGCCCGGGCATGTTTGATATCTCTGACAGTGAGGTATCACCAAAAGTCCGGGAACTGGCCGGTGTGCCGGTCACGTTGGCCTGGTCGGTGAAGGTGGTGAATGACCGCAAGACGATGCGGGTGATCGAGCTGTCTCTCAAGTGTCTGGGTAAAGGGCAGGGATTTGGCAATGGGGATCAGCCACTGCTGTGGTTGTCGATGAAACCCGATGCGTTGAGCGTACCCTCCGGCGAGAGTCACAAGAATCTCGAGTACTGGTCGGCGCTGTCGCCAAAATTTGCCATGGCCGTCAATAGCATGATGCAAAAGGCCGTGGCTGAACTGTCAAAAACGGCTAACTAGAAATGCCGGTGCGGGGAAGGCGGAAAGCGAACGGTGACTTTCAGCCCGCCTTCTTCTGCATCACTCAGGCTGACGACAGCCTCGTGGGCCTGAGCACATTCCTTGACGATGGCCAATCCAAGGCCACAGCCGGATTCTTTGGTGCCCAGAATACGGTAAAACCGCTCGAAGACCCGCAATCGCTCTGACCGTGGAATGCCGGGGCCGCTATCACTCACGGTCAGATAGATGTCGGCATGCTGTGCTTCTACCCGAATGGTGACAATGCCATTTGCCGGAGTGTAATGAATGGCATTGTCCAGCAGGTTGGATATCAGTTCATGCAGCAGCAGGGTATTGCCCGAAATGTAACAGGCGTCTTCGCCTTCGAATCCCAGATCAATTTGCTTGCTTCTCGCCGCAGGTGCAAATTCGGCGGTCAGGGACCGGGCAAAATCTGTCAGGTCCATGGGTTCAAAGGCCAATTGTCTGACGCTGTCAGGCTCTGCGCGTGACAGGGAAAGCAGCTGGTTGGCCAGCCGGACGGTCTGGCGGGTGCTGTGATGCAGCTCTATCAGCGCTGCATGCATGGCCGCAGGTTCCTGGGCACGCAAGGCCAGCTCTGCCTGGGTATTTAACAGGGTAAGGGGGGTGCGTAGCTGGTGCGATGCGTCCGCAATAAACCGCTGTCGGGCGTCCAGTTCTTCCTGCAAGCGTTGCATGTTCTGGTTCAGGCTGACCACGAGTGGTTGCAGTTCGGTTTGCACCTTCTGGACATTAAACGGGTATAGCTCGCCTTCATCCCTGCGCTGGATCTTATCCCTCAGTGTCAGCAATGGTCTTAGCCCCCGCTGAATGCCAATCACTACAAAAATGGCGGCCAGCGCCATCATCCACAACTGATCCCGCATGGCATCCCAGACAATCTGCCTGGCCAGCGCCTGGCGGGATGACAGGGTTTCCCCCACCTGTACAATGGCACTCAACCGATTGTCCTGCTCAAACAGTGGCCGGCTATAGATGGCAAACCGCACGTCTTCACCTTTATAGCGCGCATCAAAGAAGACAATGCGGTCCAGCCCGGGTTGATGCAAGCGGTCGGGTTGGGGCAGCTGGTCGTAGCCGGTGAGCAGTTTGCCGTTATTCAGATGTACGCTGTAGTACACCCGGTCCTGGAACTGGGACTCAAACATTTCTAGCGCAGCGGCGGGGATATCCACGTGGACTCCATCCTGATCGACGGTGACCCGTTCGGCGATGGTGCGCACAGAGGCTTGCAATGTCCTGTCGTAAGCGACATTGGCCAGCTCTCTGGAGGTATCAATGGTGCGCCAGCTGTTGAAGGCAAACAGAATGCCCAGCGGTACCATTAGCCACCAGAGCAATTCGGCCCGCAGGCTTTTGGCCACCTTAAACGTCATGCCGCTGCTCCAGCAAATAGCCTAGCCCGCGCAAGGTAACAATCTGGACATCCGCGCCTTCCAGCTTTTTACGCAGACGATGGATGTAGATTTCAATGGCCTCGATACTGACACTGTCGTCAAAATTGCAAATTTGCTCCAGTAGCGCTTCTTTGCTGACGGTTTTTCCCTGTTTCAGCAGCAAGACTTCCAGCACCGCGTGTTCGCGTGGCGGCAGGCTGACAGGCTGGTCTGCCAGGGTAAAACGCCGCTGGTTGCTGTCATAGCACAGGCTGGCACAGCAAATATCGGCGGAAGGTGCGCCATTGGCCCGGCGGAGCAGGGCCCGGAGCCGTGCTTCCAGCTCTGTCAGTTCAAAGGGCTTGGCCAGATAATCATCCGCCCCCAGGTTGAGTCCTTTAACCCTGTCTTCAACACTGCCGTGAGCGGTCAGAATCAATACCGGCAGGCTGCTGCCGCGTTTGCGCAGGCGTTGCAAGACATCCCAGCCAGATAATTTGGGTAGCGATAAATCCAGAACCAGCAGCGCATAGTCATCCCGATGCAGTGCCTGGTCTGCCGCCAGCCCGTCGTGTACCACATCTACCGCAAAGCTGGCTGCCGTCAGTGCCCTGCGTAATGATTCGGCCAATTCCAGATTATCTTCAACCAGCAGTAAACGCATATCGGTAACCTTGCAAAAAAACAATATCAATGAAAGGTGATTGAAAGCTTGTCTTTTTTATCATGCCATCACTGCCTGACGATTGTCTGCAAAAAATGGTTAGGCCAGATAATTATTACAAACGTAGATATTGGAGACACGAAGATGAATAAGCAACGTCGCGTTATGCTGGCTGTACTGGCCGCTCTTCCATTTGCACAAGCGTTTGCCGCTGTGCCCGCTGGCTACCCTGCCAGCTATCAGGCTGTGATTGATGCTGCCAACAAAGAAGGCAAGCTGGTGGTGTATTCGACGACCGATACCGCCCTGATGCAACCCCTGCTAAAAGATTTCCAGAAAATGTATCCAGCGATCAAGCTGGAATACAACGATGTGAACTCTACTGAATTGTATAACCGTTACATCAGTGAAACGGCCGCTGGCGGCGCATCTGCAGACGTTCTGTGGAGCTCTGCCATGGACTTGCAGGCAAAGCTGGTGAACGATGGCTATGCCATGAAATACGCTACGCCAGAAGTGAAGAACCTGCCAGACTGGGCCCACTGGCGTGATGAAGTGTTCGGTACTACCTACGAGCCGATCTCCATCGTGTACAACAAGCGCCTGGTTCCTGCCGGCGAAGTGCCAAAAACCCACGCAGAGCTGGTCACCCTGCTGACCAAAAATACCGCCAAGTACAAAGGCAAGGTTACCACTTACGATATCGAGAAATCCGGTACCGGCTTCCTGTTTGTCACCCAGGATGCCAAAGTAAACCCCGCCTTCTGGAATCTGGCCAAGGCATTTGGTGCGGTGGATGTCAAACTGCAATCTTCCACCGGCGGCATGATGGAGCGTATTTCCTCCGGCGAGAACCTGATCGGTTATAACATTCTGGGTTCTTACGCCATTACCCGTGCCAAGACAGACCCGAACATTGGCTTTGTGATGCCAACAGACTACTCGCTGGTGATCTCTCGTCTGATGTTTGTGTCCAAAACAGCCAAAGCGCCTAATGCCGCCAAGGTGTGGGTGGATTATGTATTGTCCCGTCGTGGCCAAAGCATCCTGGCCATGTCTGCCGATCTGTACTCCGTTCGTAAAGATATCGCCGGCCAGGCTTCTGGCGACTATCTGGGACGTGTCCTGGGTGCCGCACTCAAGCCGGTTGCCGTCGGCCCAGGCCTGTTGACCTATCTGGATCAGGCCAAACGTCTGGACTTCATCAAACAGTGGAAGCAAGCGCTAGGTCGCTAAGCAACTGCTGATCCTGCCGGCTGTACCCCCGGGTGCGGCCGGCAACATTCCCTGGTTTATCTGCCTGACATGGTTACATGCGTAACCCTGCAGGATGTCTGCTGTCTGAAAGGAATCATCATGAACGCTCTTGCTCGTTACGGGCTATCGCGGACGATGGTCGTACTGGTCATGGCGTTGGCCGTCTTCATGCCGATTGGCCTGGTGTTGTGGCAAAGCACGCTGAACGCCCCATTTTTCATGCCCAACCATGCGTATGGTCTGGATGCATTCAGATTCATCTTTGATGACTCGGATTTCTGGAGTGCATTAAAGAACACGGTCTTCATTGCCGTCTCCATGCTGGTCATTGCTGTACCACTGGGTGGCGCGCTGGCCTTCTTGCTGGCCAGAACCGACTTGCCCTGCCGTCGTCCGATCGAACTCATGGTTATGGTGCCCGTATTCGTGTCACCTTTCGTGTTGGGTTTCGGTTATGTGGTCGCTACCGGCCCGGTGGGTTTTTATACCCTGTGGGTGCAAAACCTGATCGGCACGGTACCCTGGAATGTCTATTCCCTGCCAAGCATCGCCCTGATTGCCGGGTTGACCCATGTGCCGCACGTTTATCTGTATGCCAGCTCCGCACTGAAAAACCTCGGTTCTGATGTCGAAGAAGCCGCACGGGTAACGGGCGCGAGTCCATTCGAAGTGGCCAGACGCGTCAGCTTGCCGATGGTTGCCCCCTCCCTCCTGTATTCAGGTGTGCTGGTATTCTTCCTTGGTTTCGAGATTTTCGGCCTCCCCCTGATTCTGGGCGATCCGGAAGGCCATCTGGTATTGGCCTCCTACCTGTACAAGCTGACCAACAAACTGGGTATCCCCAGCTATCACCTGATGGCCGCCGTCGCTGTCTGCATTATTGGCGTGACGTTTCCGCTGGTGCTGCTGCAACGCTACCTGCTGCGCAGTGCTAACCGCTATATCGCCGTCAAAGGCAAGGTCACCCGCCAGAAACGACTGCCTTTAGGGCAATGGCGTTTGCCAGCCTTGGCGCTGGTGCTGTTCTGGTTGCTGGTTACCGTTATCGTACCGCTCAGTGGCATTACCTTCCGGGCATTTGTCAGCTTCTGGGGGGAGGGCGTCAGCTTTGCCGAAGCCTTCAGCTTGCACGCCTTTGTCGAAATCTGGAACCAGCCTAACCTGCTGCGCGCCGTGCTCAACAGCGTGCTGATCGGTGTGATTGGTGGCGGGGTTGCCGTTATGGCCTATACCGCCATCGGTCTCGCCTCCCATCGCAAGCAAGATGGCCTGACCCGCATTGTCGACTACATGGTGCTGATCCCTCGCGCCGTACCTGGATTGCTGGCCGGTCTGGCCTTCCTGTGGGTGTTCCTGTTTGTCCCGGGGCTGAAAGAAATTCGCAGTACGCTGATCAGTGTCTGGCTTGCTTATATGGTGGTGTGGCTGGCCTACGGCATGCGCCTTATCTCCAGTGCACTGCTACAAGTCGCACCCGAGCTGGAAGAAAGTGCCCGCACCCTTGGTGCATCTGCTGCACGCGTCAGTAAAGACGTGACATTACCGCTGATCCGCTTTGGCTTGCTGTCCAGCTGGGTCCTGATGTTCATGATCTTTGAGCGCGAATACTCAACCGGTGTTTATCTGCTGTCCCCAGGTACCGAAGTGATCGGTTCCATGCTGGTATCCCTGTGGGCTGCCGGAGCTGTCGATATTGTCGCTGCCCTGTCCCTGATTAACGTGGCGCTGGTTGCCATTGGCCTGGCCATCGCCCTGAAGTTTGGAGTAAACCTTCATGAATAAGTCAACCCAACACGACGCACTGCATCTGACCGTCAACAATCTGCACCTGCAATATGGCGACAACCCGATCCTGAAAGGCGTGTCCTTTACCCTGGCCCCCGGCGAAGTGGTCGCACTGCTAGGCGCATCCGGTAGCGGTAAAACTACCTTGCTGCGTGCCGTTGCCGGTCTGGAGCATCCAAGCCAGGGAGAAATCACCCTCGGTAAAACCACCTTGTTCGATGGAGCCAAAGACTTCGAGCTGGCCGTAGAAAAGCGCAATCTGGGGCTGGTGTTTCAAAGCTACGCACTCTGGCCGCATCGCACAGTGTTTGATAACGTCGCTTACGGTCTGAAACTGCGCAAGGTCGGCACAGAAGAAACCAAAGACCGTGTCTCGCAAGCCCTGAAAAACCTGGGTTTGGGTCATCTGGCAGAACGCTATCCGCACCAGTTGTCTGGCGGTCAGCAGCAACGTGTCGCCATCGCCCGTGCTTTGGTCTATAACCCGCCGGTTATCCTGCTGGACGAACCGCTGTCCAACCTGGATGCCAAACTGCGGGAAGAAGCCCGGGCATGGCTGCGTGAGCTGATCGTCACCCTGGGCCTGTCGGCACTGGTTGTGACCCATGACCAGACCGAAGCCATGGCGATGTCAGACCGCATCTTGCTGCTCAAAGACGGCCGCATCGAGCAAGCCGGTACACCGCAATCCCTTTATGCGCATCCAGAGTCACTCTACACCGCCGACTTCATGGGCAGCAACAACCACCTGCCGGCCAATGTCGTACAGGCAGAAGGCAGCATGGCCAGCATTGAAGTTGCGGGCCGGGTACTCAAAGGGGTCTGCAAAGGTATCATCCAGGCCGGGAAAGCCTGCACGGCGCTTATCCGTCTGGAACAGGTCAGAACCAATGCAGAAGGCGAAAATGTCATCCAGGCAGAGCTGATTACGTCCATGTTCCTGGGAGATCGCTGGGAGCACCTGTTCCACCTGCATAACGGAGCAGACACCATTCGCATCCGCGCATTCGGGGCGGTGCCACTGGCAACAGGTGAGCACCAACTCTCATTCCCGGCAGATGCACTATGGCTCTTCCCGACCGCCTGACAGTTCTGGTTAACACTGCCATATTAAGCCTGCTTGCAGGATGGGGGGCAGCGGCTATCCATCTGCCGCTGCCCTGGATGCTGGGCCCGCTGTTTGCTACCGGGCTGGCAGGTGTCTATGGTGTAAAAACCAATGTTGTAGAGGGCGGGCGTCAATTCGGACAACTGCTCACCGGGGTCGCCTTGGGGCACTACTTCACCGCGCCCGTCCTCGCTGCCGTACTGACAGATGCCCCCTGGCTCTTGGCTAACTGTCTGGCCGCGCTGTTTGCAGGTCTCCTTACCATGCGGTTGCTGGCGAACCACTTGACGCCAGCAACCGCCTTTTTTTCCATGCTCCCCGGTGGCGCGGCCGAAATGGCCGTTTTAGGTGCCAGACAAGGAGGCGATCCCGCCATGATTGCCCTTTGCCACAGTCTCAGGGTTGTCAGTGTCGTCTCGACCATTCCCTTTGCCATGCTCATCTCAGGGGTAGAAGGGCACGATAGCTACCAAAGCATCTATCTAAACTATGATCACCAGCAGTTTGCCCTCCTGATGGCACTGGCTCTACTGGCCGGCTTTCTGTGCCATCATGCAAACCTGCCAAATGCATGGCTATTCGGTCCCTTGCTGATCAGCATCATCCTGACAGCCTCAGGTACACCACTTTCCGCCTTACCCCACTGGATGCTTAATGCCGCCCAATGGCTGATCGGCAGTGCACTTGGTTGCCGCTTTAAACCCGGCATGTTTACGTCCATTAAACAACTGATGCCTAGATTGCTAGCCAGTCTGGCACTCAGTCAGCTGCTCTTGGTGCTGTTTGGCGTGCTACTGGCCAAGGTTCACCATATTCCGGTTGCTACTGCCATACTGGCTACCGCACCAGGCGGTATGGCCGAGATGTGCCTGACCGCACGCAACCTGCATCTGGGCGTTGCCTATATCACTGCCAGCCAGTTATGCCGACTAGTCTTCTTGCTGTGCTCAGCCAGCATTATCTATAAATTGTGGTTTGCAGATAAAAAAAGACCGCCCGGTTAGGGGCGGCCAATCAATACGGCAATCAACGGATGTGCTGCAAATGCCTATCCATTTACGACTTAGAAGTCGTGAGACAGACCAATGCTGATCGTACGGGCACTGGTATTCACTTTGGTTGCTGATACGGCTTTGCGGTTAATCTTGTCATTCAGGTATTCAGCAAAAATGGATGTACGCTTAGAGAACGCATAATTCACGCCAAGCACCAGACGCTTCTGGGTGTAATCATCTGTTGTGTCCAAGCCATCATTCTTGCTGGCCTTCAGATGGCCATAGAAACCACGCAGCGTCAGATTTGGGGATGCCTTGTAGGTAGCAAACAGGCCATAACCCTTGTCTTTGATGTCTTGTGCAGCATTATTTTTCTGTGAGTAAACTTGGCCACCCAGTGTCAGGTTAGGCAAAACGTCATAGCCAATGCTCAGCAGGTTGGCAGTCTCTTTGTTGCCAGGTGCACTTGCACCTGTCTTGTTCTGCTCAAAGCCCCAGTCAACAGACAAACCATCCGCCGCGTAAGATAAGCGTGTAGAAATGCCACGGCCTGCTTTTTGGGTTGTTGTCGCATTTTCGTTCAGGTAGTACTCGGCAGCACCGCTAAACCCGTTGATGGTCGGAGAGGTATAGTGAATTGCGTTATTTTTACGGTTCTGCTTCACGTTAATCGGGAAGTTGTAAACACCGCCGGTAGCAGATGGGTCAACGTCGGTGTTGGTCTGTTCAAAGAAACCATTGATACGGTCACTACCGACAAAACCATCAAACTTGGTACCCACGTTGTCGTATGGAGAGGTAACACGACCAATTTTCAGTGTCCCCAAGCTCGCGCTTTGCAGGCCGATAAAAGTATCGCGAGAAGCCAGCGTACCGTTACCGTTCAGTTTCTTGGAAGAGGACAATGTATCCATTGAACCATCATCCGCATTAAAACCGCTCTCAATCTGCCATACGGTACTCAGACCGTTACCCAAATCTTCGGTACCTTTAAAGCCGATACGGCTCTTGAAACTGCTGACCAGTGTCTGAGAAGTGTGAGAACTAGAGGTAGGGTCAGTCGTTTTTGCATCTGCATTCAAAAACTCAACACCCGCACGTACTTTACCGTAGATGGTGACATTACCGCTGTCTGCAAAGACGGCTGGAGAAACAAACAGTGCCGCAACTGCGACAGATAGTACTTTACGCATTTAAATAAACTCCCTGATTAAAAATAAGATCATTGCTGATCGGTAAGCAGGGCGATTTATACAGAGGCAATGCTACACAGCCGTGACGTTTATATGACACCGCAGTCATTTCAGGTAAATACCAACAGCTGGGACATCTAGGTGGAGGGGGCTACAACAGTAGAAATAAAAAAAGCCACAAAGTGGCTATTGAATGACATATATAGATATATATGGTGGCCGGGGGCAGAATCGAACTGCCGACACACGGATTTTCAATCCGTTGCTCTACCAACTGAGCTACCCGGCCAACACAACATAAGTTGACTTCAAGTACGATGGTGGCCGGGGGCAGAATCGAACTGCCGACACACGGATTTTCAATCCGTTGCTCTACCAACTGAGCTACCCGGCCACATGCACAAGAGTCGAGCATTAAACCCTATTTAAAAGGCCCCGTCAATAGACAAGGAGCTTATTATGCAAAAAACTTCAACTGACCATAAAGCCTGGAAGAAGCAGCCTAAAGAAAAGATATCTAACACAATAACTTTTCGCGCCTGAGAAGGGTTAGGTAAAAAGCTATATCAGCAATATTCCGGGAAGAAACTGCCCTCTATATAAAGCCTGATAGTCGGCATTGGCCTGACATCTGTGCCTGGCAAGACCAGCGGCAGACGCCAAGCCACTATTAAGTGAAATTTATTTCATCAATGCCTAAAATAAATTACTGTATGAATTCATGGGTTTAGATAGTTAATATGGCTGAGTGTCACGATTTCCTACAAAATGTGATGCAAATGGTGTTGACAAGCTTTGTGTAGGTATTCATAATGCGCATCTCTTTTGGAGGGGTTCCCGAGCGGTCAAAGGGATCAGACTGTAAATCTGACGGCACTGCCTTCGAAGGTTCGAATCCTTCCCCCTCCACCAAAAGATTATGCTGCAACTAGCGGTCGGCGATAAGGTTGTATATATAAATATACAGTCCGAATTACTCGACAGAAGTTTAAGGCGGGTGTAGCTCAATGGTAGAGCTGAAGCCTTCCAAGCTTAAGACGAGGGTTCGATTCCCTTCACCCGCTCCAGGTTTCTAGTTGTGCCCATGTAGCTCAGCGGTAGAGCACTCCCTTGGTAAGGGAGAGGTCACGAGTTCAATTCTCGTCATGGGCTCCAACCGCCCTTGGTTGGGTTGTGAACTTTCGCATTTACATTTATATATAAGACGAGGTTTTGCGCAATGGCTAAGGAAAAATTCACGCGGACGAAACCGCACGTTAACGTGGGCACGATTGGTCACGTTGACCATGGTAAAACCACTCTGACCGCAGCGATCACCACGATTCTGTCCAAGAAATTCGGTGGCGAAGCAAAAGGTTACGATCAGATTGATAGCGCGCCAGAAGAAAAGGCACGTGGTATTACCATTAATACTGCACACGTAGAATACGAAACAGAAACCCGTCACTACGCTCACGTTGACTGTCCAGGTCACGCTGACTATGTGAAGAACATGATTACCGGTGCAGCGCAGATGGATGGCGCGATTCTGGTATGTTCAGCAGCTGATGGTCCTATGCCACAAACCCGCGAGCACATCTTGTTGGCTCGTCAGGTTGGTGTGCCATACATCATTGTGTTCCTGAACAAAGCAGACTTGGTTGATGATGCCGAGTTGCTGGAACTGGTAGAAATGGAAGTTCGTGAATTGCTGTCTAAATACGACTTCCCAGGTGACGATACACCAATCGTTACTGGTTCAGCCAAACTGGCGCTGGAAGGTGACCAGTCTGAATACGGCGAGCCAGCGATTTTCAAACTGGCAGCTGCGCTGGATAGCTACATTCCAGAACCAGAACGCGCTGTTGACGGTACGTTCCTGATGCCAGTAGAAGACGTGTTCTCTATCTCTGGTCGTGGTACTGTGGTGACTGGCCGTATCGAACGTGGTATCGTTAAGGTTGGTGAAGAAGTTGAGATCGTTGGTCTGAAAGCAACTCAGAAGACCACATGTACCGGTGTTGAAATGTTCCGCAAATTGCTGGATCAAGGTCAAGCTGGTGATAACGTGGGTGTTCTGTTGCGCGGTACCAAGCGTGAAGACGTAGAGCGTGGCCAGGTTTTGGCTAAGCCAGGTTCTATCAACCCACACACAAAATTCAGCGCAGAGATCTACGTGCTGTCTAAAGATGAAGGTGGTCGTCATACACCATTCTTCAATGGCTACCGTCCACAGTTCTACTTCCGTACCACAGACGTGACCGGTGCAGTAGAATTGCCAGAAGGTACAGAAATGGTGATGCCAGGCGATAACGTGTCAATCAAAGTTGCCCTGATTGCGCCAATCGCGATGGAAGACGGTCTGCGTTTCGCTATCCGTGAAGGCGGTCGTACCGTTGGCGCGGGTGTGGTTGCTAAGATCATCGA
>NZ_AQXU01000024.1 GCF_000376945.1 Leeia oryzae DSM 17879 | reverse complement strand
AACATCGGGAACAGTTCGATGATCGCGGTGGCGGTGTGTTCGATGATGTGCGGGCTGCCGCGCTGACCGTAACCCAGGTAGCTGTCGATACCGGCACCGATCACCAGCTCGCCCTTGTCGGACTGGCTGACGTAACCGTGTACGGCGTTGGACATCACCACGGTGTCCAGGCACGGGCGCATGGATTCGGACACAAACGCCTGCAGCGGGTGGCTTTCGATCGGCAGGCGGATACCGGCCATCTTGGCCATCACCGAAGAGTGGCCGGCGGTGACACAGCCGACGCGGTTGGTGCGCACATAACCCTGAGAGGTTTCCACGCCCTTGATGCGGCCGTCTTCAATGTCCATGCCCAGTACTTCGCATTGCTGGATGATGTCGACCCCCAGTGCGCTGGCGGCACGGGCAAAGCCCCAGGCCACCGCATCGTGACGGGCGACGCCGGCGCGTGGCTGGTACGTGGCGCCCAGCACCGGATAACGGGAACGGCTGCTGCAATCCAGCAGCGGAATATGGGCCTTGACTTCGGCGGTGGTCAGTAGTTGGGCGTCGATGCCGTTCAGCGCGTTGGCGTTGACGCGGCGTTCGCCGTCGCGCATGTCCTGCAGTGTATGGCACAGGTTGAACACGCCGCGCTGGCTGAACATCACGTTGTAGTTGATGTCTTCGGACAGGCCTTCCCACAGCTTCATGCTGTGCTCGTACAGCTGCGAGGCTTCGTCCCACAAGTAGTTGGAGCGCACGATGGTGGTGTTACGGGCGGTGTTGCCGCCCCCCAGATAACCGCGCTCGAGCACGGCGATGTTCTTCACCCCGTGGTTCTTGGCCAGGTAGTAGGCCGTCGCCAGACCGTGGCCGCCGCCGCCGATGATCACCACATCGTACGATGGCTTGAGCTGCGGGCTGGTCCAGGCAGGTTCCCAGCCTTTGTTATGCTTGAGCCCTTGCTTGAACAGGCTCCAGAGGGAGTAGCGGTTTGATGACATGGTTCATCCCGTTTTTAATCAATCCAGTGGAGGAAAGCATTCCGGCAAAATACGACTTTTGAACCGGCTTTCCCGACGTTGCTATTCTTCAAATTACAGCGCCACTCCGATTGACAGGATCGGACGATGATTTGTTGATTTTCGACAAAGCGTCGATTCAAGCGCATTTATCCGCCCCAAACCCGCCCAAACCGACTGGCAGAACATGGAAAATACTTGATCAGACGGGTTAGGCATTGGCGGCAATTGTTGTAAAATGGCGGCCCTGTTCATTGCTATCAACCCAAGCTGCATCGGGTTCGTTCGGATTGGTTTGCCGGTTTATGCGTCGCGTTCTTTTGTACACCATGTTTTTGCCTGCCGTCACAGTCGGCTTGTCAGCACAGTCACAAGAAATCCGTCTAGTGGCAGAGGAAAACAACTTTCCTTACTCTGCAGATATCCGTAACCAGGCCAGCGGCTTGTCAGTCGAACTGATCAGGGCCGCGTTTCGGGCCAGCAAGACCAAAGTCAACTTTGTGACCATGCCGTATGCACGCTGCCGACGACTCTTGATGACCGGCCATGAAACCGGCTGCTTCAACGCCAGCAAGGATGCCACTACCCTGCCCCTGTACCGGTTTTCCGAGCGCCCACTGTTTAACGCAAGGGTCAGCATCTATGCCCGCACCAATCCGTCGGTAAGTAGCAATCCGCTGACCAACAAAGGGCAGCCGGTTCAGCTCTCGGACCTGCTGGGCAAGCGTATCGGGCTGACCAACGGCTATACCTACGGGGACGCCATCGAGAAAACCCCGGGGTTTATCAAAGATCGCTCTGACGACGATTACAGCAACCTGAAAAAACTGGCCTTGGGTCGGGTCGAATTTGCGCTGGTGTATGAACAGGTTGGCCGTTATCTGGTCAGCGCACATCCGCACGAATTAGCCAACCGCATCCATCAGGTCGGTACCGCGCTCGAGATTCCCGTTTACATTTCTTTCTCGCAAAGCAATCCGATGGCCAGACTGGCCAAAGCACGGTTTGACCAGGGGTTTGCCACCATCCGTCGCAACGGGGAGTATCATCGCCTGATGAAACGCTGGGCAAATACCTCAGTCAAACCGGTGACCGCACTGGCCATGAACTGACCTGCATACAGAGTTGGCGCCATTTGCATCGCGCCAAATAATTGCAATTCACTCATCAATAATCCAATAAGAAGTGTTTATTTGCACAATACGCAATAGACATTTCCACCTTCTGGCATTCTCACCCACGCACCCGGTTGCTAAGATGTCGTCATACCAACCGAGATTACATCATGCCGACCTCGTCGCTTTCCTTCGACACGCTTCCTTACAAGGAAGGTTTTTTCATGCCCGCCGAATGGGCGCCGCATGAAGCCATCTGGATGATCTGGCCCTACCGCACAGACAACTGGCGCCAGCACGCCACTCCGGCACAAAAGGCCTTTGCCCGCATTGCGGAAGCCATATCAGCCGTGACCCCCGTCTGGATGGCGGTACCGGCCGACCAGATGGACCTGGCCAAAAAAACCATGCCGGCTGGCGTCACGCTGGTTGCAATGGACAGTGACGATGCCTGGGCGAGAGATACCGGGCCCACCATCGTCATCAATGAAGAAGGCGTACGTCGGGGTATCGACTGGCAGTTCAACGCCTGGGGCGGGTTTCAGGGGGGCTTGTATGTGCCTTGGTACAACGACGAGCAAATTGCCCAACAGGTACTGGAACAACACCAGTTCCAGCGCTATGTTGCCCCTTTCATTCTGGAAGGTGGTTCCATTCATGTGGATGGCGAAGGCACGCTGCTGACCACCGAAGAATGTCTGCTCAATGCCAACCGTAACCCGCACCTGAGCCGTTCCGAGATCGAGCGCCTGCTGATCAGTTACCTTGGCGTGCAAAAAATCATCTGGCTGCCCGCCGGTGTATACATGGACGAAACCGATGGCCATATCGACAATATGGCCTGCTTTGCCCATCCTGGCGAGGTCATCCTGCACTGGACAGACGACGTCAACGACCCGCAATACGAGCGCTCTCAGGCGGCCTTTGACATTCTGGACCAGACGCGCGACGCCAAGGGCCGTCGCCTGAAAATCTGGAAAATGCCGCAGCCCGGCCCGCTATACGCCACCCCGGACGAAACCAAAGACGTGGTCCAGCATCAGGCCATCCCCCGCGAGGCCGGCGCCCGTCTGGCCGCGTCTTACGTCAACTTCCTGATCACCAACGAACGGATTGTGTTCCCGTTACTGGACGAGAAACTGGATGACACGGCAGCCAGCATCCTGCGCAATATCTTTCCGGATTATGAGGTGGTCGGTGTACCGGCACGCGAGATATTGCTGGGCGGCGGTAATATTCATTGCATTACCCAGCAGATCCCTACCGGACAACGTTACTGATCCTGCACACACGACCGGCATAAAAAAGCCCCGCAAACCATCATGGCCTTGCGGGGCTTTTACGTTTCGCCAAACGTAAATCAGCTATGCTTATTTGCGCAACTGATTGTGCGGGTCAATCACATACTTCTTGGCTACACCCGCATCAAATTGTGCGTAGCCTTTTGGTGCATCATCCAGAGAAATCAGCTCTACATTGACCACTTCGGCAATGTTGATCCGATTCCACAGGATAGCCTGCATCAATTGGTGGTTGTAACGCATCACCGGGGTCTGACCGGTATGGAAGCTGTGCGCTTTTGCCCAGCCCAGACCAAAACGGACAGACAGGCTGCCGCGCTTGGCCGCTTCATCCACCGCACCCGGATCATCCGTTACGTATAGACCGGGGATACCGATCTTGCCGGCAACCTTGGTCACTTCCATCAGCGAGTTCAGTACCGTTGCAGGTGCTTCGTGCTGAGAACCGGAGTGACCATGGCCACGCGCTTCAAAGCCCACTGCATCCACGGCACAATCCACTTCTGGTACACCCAGAATGGCGGCGATCTGCTCACCCAGGGTTGCATCTTTAGACAAATCAACCGTCTCGAAACCCACTGCACGGGCGTGCGCCAGACGGGCTTCGTTCATGTCACCGACAATCACGACAGCCGCACCCAGCAAACGGGCAGAAGCGGCAGCTGCCATGCCCACAGGGCCGGCACCCGCTACATACACGGTTTTACCCGGGCCGACACCCGCCATCACGGCACCATGGTAGCCGGTTGGCAGAATGTCAGACAAACAAGTCAGATCCGTGATCTTGGCCAGCGCCTGATCGCGGTCCGGGAACTTCAACAGGTTAAAGTCGGCGTAAGGCACCATCACGTACTCTGCCTGGCCACCAATCCAGCCACCCATGTCCACATAACCATAAGCACCGCCGGCACGTGCAGGGTTCACGCTCAGACACACACCGGTATTTTGTTCGATACACGTACGGCAACGGCCACATGCCACGTTAAATGGCACAGAAACCAGATCACCTACCTTCATGGTTTCAACGTCTGGACCTACCTCAATGACTTCACCTGTAATCTCGTGACCCAGCACCAGCCCGGATGGCGCCGTTGTACGACCGCGCACCATATGCTGATCAGAACCACAGATATTGGTAGACAACACTTTCAGGATCACCCCGTGGCCAATCTTCTTGCCTTGCGGGTTTTCCAGTTTCGGGAATGGAATATTCTGTACTTCAACCTTCCCCGGTCCTACATAAACAACACCACGATTACCTGACATGAGATCTCCTCCTAAGTATTTGTGTGGAATGTCGGCAATACACCATCCGACCGTCGCCAGACAGCCTGTGCATCATGTCAGGTAGATACAGGCAGGCAACAAACACAGACGACCATGACTTGCCACAGGACGACACACCCGTCCAGACGCAAGAACAGAAGCAGATCACGCGCGGCATCCCCCACCTAGCAGCCCGGATCCGGTGGACACAGCGCATATATTGGCAGCAACGTTCAATTGCAAATGTAAATGGGTGGCGAGTCATATCGTGGTATCCTATAGTGCAGATACCAAGCTCACTTTAGCCATACCCATTATGCATAACCACCCAATCGCCAAGCTGCTGCATCAGGCAGGCACCGCCATCAACCACGAAGACTTTGACGCCCTGCTGAACATCTATACAGACGATGCAGTGGTCGTGATCAAGCCAGGTTTCAACGCCACGGGCAAAGCCCAGATTCGCCAGGCCTTTGAAGCCATTGCCGGTTATTTCAACCATACGCTGAAAATCAGCCAATCCGGCATGCATATACTGGAAACAGGCGATGTGGCGCTCGTCATGGCCAAAGCAACAGTCACTGCCGACATCATCGAGAACCTGGAGCGGCACGCCAGCTACGTGTTCAAAAAGAACCCTCATGGGGAATGGCGCTGCGCGGTGGATAATTCTTACGGGTTTGATGTGCTGCAACGGGCATTTTAGGCTACAGTAAAAGCCTTACCCATTGGTCAGGTGCCCGCATGAAGCACACCATGTATCACATCCCCGTCTGCCCGTTTAGCCAGCGGCTGGAAATCCTGCTCACGCTCAAGGGCTGTCGTGATCAGGTCGATTTTCAGGTCATCGACATCACCAAACCAAGGCCAGACTGGTTACTGGCCAAGACCCATGGCACCACATCACTACCTGTCATGGAGTTACCGGACGGACGCATCCTGAAAGAAAGCCTGGTACTGCTACAATATCTGGAGTCCATCTACCCCGCACGACCGGTCGCGCAGCAAGACCCTTACAAACATGCCGTAGAAAGCATGATGGCGCGCATGGAAGGTGACTTTTGCAACCAGGGCTACCGGTTTGTCATGAACCAGAACCCGACACGGCAGCAAGAACTGCGCGAGGGAATGCTGGCCCAATACGCCAAGCTCAATGACTTCCTGCTGGCCCACTCGCCGGATGGCACCTATCTGTTTGATGATTTTGGCTGGGCCGAGACCATTTTCACGCCATTTTTCATGCGCTTCTGGTTTCTGGACTATTATGAAGACTTCCAGTTGCCCGATACCCCGTCATACCAGCGGGTAAAAAAATGGCAGGCCGCCTGTCTGGCTCACCCGGCAGCCCAGCAAGTCACGCGGGAAGAAATTGTCAAAAACTATTACGACTACGCCAAAGGTGCCGGTAATGGCACACTGTTGCCAGGAAGGCAAAAATCCTCGTTCGTTTTCGAACCCCACTGGAAAACACGCCCGTGGCCGCCCAAAGACAAATACAACACCAGTGCAACGGATGATGAGTTAGGGTTGAACGGATAAATTCGGCATCTGGCTGTCTGAGTCAACCACACATAAAAAAGCCACAGCAAAATACTGTGGCTTTTTTATGTGTGGCTGAACCATAGCTGCTGGTACAACATGCTCCTGTGATGGCCGCTACGCCCATCAGCAAATTCAGCACATCATTACGTTTTCGGCAAGGTCACGCCAACCTGGCCCTGATACTTGCCGCCGCGGTCTTTGTAGGACGTCTCGCACACATCATTCGCATCCGCCTCAAAGAACAGTACCTGCGCGCAACCTTCGTTGGCGTAAATCTTGGCAGGCAGCGGCGTGGTGTTAGAGAACTCCAGCGTCACGTAACCTTCCCACTCTGGCTCGAACGGGGTCACGTTTACGATAATGCCGCAGCGCGCATAGGTAGACTTGCCCAGGCAAATGGTCAGTACTTCGCGCGGAATGCGGAAGTACTCTACCGTGCGGGCCAATGCAAACGAATTGGGCGGGATAATGCACACGTCACCGACAAAATCGACAAAGTTGTTATGGTCGAAATCCTTCGGGTCCACAATGGTGCTGTTGATGTTGGTGAAAATCTTGAATTCGTTGGCACAGCGGATATCGTAGCCGTAACTGGACGTGCCATAAGAGACAATCCGGTTACCGTTCACTTCCTTGACCTGCCCCGGCTCAAACGGCTCGATCATGCCGCGTTCCTCGGCCATCTTACGAATCCACTTATCTGACTTGATCGACATGTATTGCACTCCACACGAGGGGTTGGGTGTATCAGTAAATAATTGACCAGCGCCATCCGGGCCTGCGGCGACGCATGTCGCTGCCGCGGGCCTCCGGAAGACAATCTCTTAGCTGTTCTGAATCACGATTTTCGGGAACTTGCTGCTGAAGTCCTGCTGCATATCGCCCACTTTGACCGCCACACGGCGGGCAATCTTCTGGTAGATATCAGCAATCGGGCCATCCGGCTCGGCCACCACGGTGGGCTTGCCGTTGTCGGCATTCAAACGGATCGACATGCTCAATGGCAGCTGGCCCAGCATTTCGATGTTGTAATCCTTGCCCATGCGCTCGCCACCACCTTCGCCAAAGATCGGTTCGATATGGCCACAGTTAGAGCAGATATGCACGCTCATGTTCTCGACAATGCCCAGAATCGGCACATTGACCTTCTCGAACATCTTCAGGCCCTTGCGCGCATCAATCAGCGCAATGTCTTGCGGGGTGGTCACAATCACCGCTCCCGTCACAGGCACTTTCTGGGCCAGTGTCAGCTGGATGTCACCCGTGCCTGGCGGCAGGTCGATCACCAGATAATCCAGATTATCCCACTTGGTTTCGTTGATCAGTTGCAGCAAGGCCTGGGTCACCATCGGGCCGCGCCACACCATTGGCTGCTCCGGATCAATCAGAAAACCGATCGACATGGTCTGGATGCCATGACCGATCACCGGCTTCATGCTCTTGCCGTCTGGTGATTCGGGTTGCTGCCCTTCCAGCCCCAGCAGGGTCGGTTGGGACGGTCCATAGATATCGGCATCCAGCATGCCCACACGGGCGCCTTCGGCCGCCAGCGCCAGCGCCAAGTTGACCGCGGTGGTCGATTTACCCACCCCGCCCTTGCCACTGGCCACGGCAATCACGTTCTTCACACCGGGGATATGCGGCACACCGCGTTGGGACGCATGCGATACCACTTCACTGCGAATATCCAGTGTCACCTCGGTCACGCCGGCTTCTGTCATCAGCTTTTGCCGTACGGTTTCCGTAAATCCGGGGATAAATTTCTTGCCGGGGTAAGGTAGCACCAGCTCCAGCTCCACCTTACCGCCGTCTTCTTGCAAGCGTTTCACATACTTGCCGCTTACCAGGTCTTTGCCGGTATTTGGGTCTACAATCTGTTTTAATACGTCCTGCACAGTCATGGCGGATTCCTGAATAACATGGTCAAGTGGTCTGTTGCCCGTCAATCGGGCCAACAAACCACGCAATTCGATTTCATAACATCACGGATGCCCGGTCATTTTGCCAAAAATGGTCAGAAACCATCCTCCAGGCAAGGTCTTTTACCGGTTAAGAACATGATTTTAAACCAAAATGGGCATAATGCTCGATAGAATACGACAAGTTATACCTCACATAGTTTAAAATAGCTGTTTCGAATCAAATTCCAGAGCTTATCCAACATGACATCAGCCCCGTTTACCAAGCGCAAGATTCTGGTGACCAGCGCATTGCCGTATGCCAATGGTCCTATCCACCTAGGCCACATTCTGGAGCACATCCAGACGGACATCTGGGTGCGTTTCCAGAAAATGCGCGGGCATGACTGCCATTATGTGTGTGCAGATGATACCCACGGCACCCCGGTCATGCTGCGTGCCGAAAAAGAAGGCATCACCCCGGATGAACTGGTAGCCCGCATGCAGCAAGAGCATCTGCGCGACTTCCAGGGGTTCCTGATTGGTTACGACAACTACTACACCACCAATTCGCCAGAGAACAAGACACTGTCCGAAGGCATCTACAATGCGCTGAAAGCCAACGGCAAAATCGCCGTTCGCACCATCAGCCAGCTGTATGATCCGGAAAAAAACATGTTCCTGCCGGACCGCTTCGTCAAGGGCGAGTGCCCAAAATGTGGCGCCAAAGACCAGTATGGCGACTCCTGTGAGTCGTGCGGTGCCACCTACAGCCCGACAGAACTGAAATACCCGTACTCTGCGGTTTCCGGCGCGACACCGGTCATGCGCGACTCCGAGCACTATTTCTTCAAGCTGGGTGAATGCGCAGACTTCCTGAAAGACTGGACCCGCGGAGAAAGCACGCTGGCGGACGGTCGCAAGCAGGTTCACCTGCAAACCGAATCCCTGAACAAGATGAACGAGTGGATCGAAGGCGGCCTGGCGGACTGGGACATCAGCCGTGATGCACCGTACTTTGGCTTCCCGATCCCGGGCACCAACGGCGAGAAGTTCTTCTACGTCTGGCTGGATGCGCCTATCGGTTACATGGCCTCCTTCATGAACCTGTGCGAACGCAGCGGTCTGGATTTCAACAGCTACTTTGGCAAAGATTCCGATGCCGAGCTGTATCACTTCATCGGTAAAGACATTCTGTACTTCCACGCCCTGTTCTGGCCAGCCACCCTGCACTTCAGCGGCTACCGTACCCCGACTGGCGTGTTTGCCCACGGTTTCGTGACCGTTGACGGCCACAAGATGTCCAAATCCCGCGGTACCTTCATCAATGCCGAGGTCTACCTCAAGCATCTGAGCCCGGAATACCTGCGCTACTACTTTGCCGCCAAACTCAACAACCGCATCGAAGACATCGACCTGAGTCTGGATGACTTCGTCGCCCGTGTAAACAGTGATCTGGTCGGCAAGTTCATCAACATTGCCAGCCGTGCCGCCGGTTTCATCAGCAAGCGTTTTGACGGCAAACTGGCCAGCGCCCTGAACGACACCAGCCTGCTGGACAAGCTGCAATCTGCTGCCGAAGAAATCGCCAGTCATTACGAATCGCGTGACTATGCCAAAGCCACGCGAGACATCATGGCACTGGCCGACCTGGCTAACCAGTTTGTGGATGAACGAAAGCCTTGGGATCTGGCCAAACAGGAAGGCGCCGAGGCCGAACTGCATCAGGTTTGTACCACCGCCCTTAACCTGTTCCGCCTGATTGCCATTTACCTGAAACCGGTGCTGCCAACGCTGGCAGAGCGCATTGCCAGCTTCCTGAACGTGCCGGAACTGGCCTGGCAGGACAGCCAGCAGCTCTTGCTTGGCCACCAGATCCAGCCATACCAGCATTTGATGACCCGTATCGACAAGAAACAGATTGATAGCATGATTGAAGAAAACAAACAGGGCATGGAAGCCCCGGCAGCAGCGCCTGCCGCCCCCACCGTCGAACCATTGGCCGACACCGTGACCATTGATGACTTTGCCAAAGTAGACCTGCGCATTGCCCTCATCGTCAACGCAGAACACGTGGATGGCGCCGCCAAGCTGCTGAAACTGACGCTGGATGTCGGCGAAGGCAAGCACCGTACCGTCTTCTCTGGTATCAAAGCCTGGTACGACCCGGCCAAACTGGTCGGCAAACATACCGTCATGATTGCCAACCTGGCACCACGCAAGATGAAGTTCGGCTTGTCCGAAGGCATGGTCCTGGCGGCTAGTGGTACCGAAGACAATGGCGGCGTGTTCCTGATGGAACCACATGAAGGTGCAAAACCGGGTATGCGGATTCGCTAAGCAGCAAGTCATGCCTTGGTGAACCATCACCGACAAAAAAGCCCGGACAATCCATTGTCCGGGCTTTTTTGTGTCATCCCCTACCGCTGCGTTATCCTAACGTCACAGGTTACTCACCGTATGCACGTCCGGATTCGCTGCGTTGTAAGACGCCACCCATGCTTCAACCTGGTCTGCCGGCATCGGCTTGGCAATGCCATAGCCTTGCCCCAGGTAGCAGCCGAGACTGATCAGCAATTGGGCATGCTCGTTGGTTTCTACCCCTTCGGCAATCACCTCGCGGTGGAATGCTTTGGTCAATCCGATCAACCCCTGCACAATGGCCAGGTCTTCCGGATCTTGCAGCATGTCCCGTACAAACGACTGGTCGATCTTCATGGTTGCGGCGGGCAGTCGCTTGAAGTACGTCAGCGACGAATAACCCGTTCCAAAATCGTCCAGGGCAAATGTCACGCCCAGCGCAGCCTCGCAGGCCTGCATGATCTCGGACACCCGGCTGATATCATTCAGCGCGGTCGTTTCCAGCACTTCCAGTTCCAGCAGTCGTCCCGGCACCAAGGGGTGACGCGACAGCACTTTGGTCAGCTGGGCCACAAAATCCGTCTGCTGCAAATGCTCGGCAGCAATATTGATACTGACCGGCAATTCCAGATTGCGTGCATGCCAGTGGTCCAGCTGCGTCAGTACCGTTTCGATAACCCACTCCCCCAACGGGATAGCAAGTTCGGTACCTTCCACGTCCGGCAAGAACCGGCCCGGCAACAGCACGCCCCATTCCGGGTGATTCCAGCGAATCAGGGCTTCCAGCCCCACCACGGTATGGTCACGCATGTCCACTTTGGGCTGGTAATACATGATGAACTCACCATGAGCCAACCCGTGCTGAATACGTTCCAGCCTGCTGCGGCGTGTCCGCTCCTTGCGATCCAGTACAGAATCAAAGAAGGTGTAACGGCTACGCCCGGCCTGTTTGGCCTGGTACATGGCCAGATCAGCGTGCCGCAGCAAGGTGTCACCATCGACATCGTCATGCGGGAACAACGCCACCCCGATACTGGCAGAGACACTCAATGACCGCCCCTGTACCCACAGCGGCCGTGCGACGGCCTCCAGAATCCGGTCCAGGGTGTGTTCGCACTCTGCCGCAGCATTCAACCCGGTCAGCAGCAAGACAAACTCGTCGCCCCCCAGTCGGGCGACCGTATCAGTCTCCCGCAAGGTTGCGCGGAAACGATTGGCCATTTCTACCAGCAAACGGTCACCACATTCATGACCATGCGTATCATTGATCGGCTTAAAGCCATCCAGATCCAGAAAACAGACCGCCAGTAACTTGCCCTTGCTCACCGCATGCATCATGGCCGAATCCAGCCGTGCCGCCAGCATCACCCGGTTTGGCAACTGGGTCAGTGCATCAAAATTGGCCAGGTGCTCCAGCCGCTTTTGCTGTTCTTTCAGCAAGGAGATATCCGAGAACACCGCAATGTAATTTTTGGCCGCACCTTCGTTATCCTTTACCGTGGTAATGGTCAACAGCTCCGGATACACCTCTCCGGTTTTACGCCGGTTCCAGATTTCTCCGTGCCAGAAACTGTTCTGGGTCAGCTGCTCCCACATCTTCTGGTAAAAATCGGGGCCATGGCGGCCAGACTGCAGGATATTGGGAGAATGACCAATCACATCCGACTTTTGATAGCCGGTAATCAGCGTAAATGCAGGGTTTACTTCCAGAATGCGCGATTTGCTGTCCGTAATTGCAATCGCATCGTGTGCATGTTCAAACACGCTAGCCAGCAATAGCAAGCGCTGCTCTGCCTCGATACGCTCGGTAATATTGGTCGCAATGCAGCCGATGGCAATCACGTCCCCATCGGGTGACAATACCGGGAAGCTCAGCATCAGGTAGGTGCGTTTCTCTTCCGCTACCAGCAGTTTCAGCTCCAGATTCAGTGGCTTGCCTGTCGCGATAGCCAGCCTTAAATCATGCCAGGAAATCTCGTCCTTGAAGCTGGTCGGCAAGTCCTCATAGGCACGGCCTATCAGGCTGCCATCCGCATAACCGAAGACCTTCTCGCATGCCCGGTTAGCCAGCAGGAAGTTGCCTTCCATATCCAGCATGCAGATCAGACCCGGACTGTTATCAATGAACTGCTGCAAGACTTTCTGCTGTTCACGCAACTGGTATTCGACCTGCTTGAGTGCGGTAATGTCATGCGCCACGCCCGCCGTGCCAATCAGTTGCCCCTTTACATCCTTGACCGGCACCCGCACGTAGAGGAACGTACGCAGATCGTCCATCTCGTCTTTGAGCATCAGCTCGGTCTTGTAGACTTGGCCTTGCAGCATGGCACTCTGGTCATACTGTTCGAACATGGCCACCACATGCGGGGGCCAGATTTCCTTGAGCAACTGACCTTGAATCTGGTCCTGACGCCGGCCGATAAAGCGTGCAAATGCGTGATTGGCGACCTGAAACCGACCGTCCAGATCGCAAATCCAGGCAAGGTCCGGCAAGCCATCCAGCAGTGCCTGCACGTGTGAATCCTTGGTCATCGCCAGTGCCTGCATATTCTCGGCCATGCGCACCGCGTTGCGATACGTCTGCAACCATTGATACACCATGAACATCAACGCCAGCGTGAGCAGAATCACCCCGGCTGCGGCCCCCCAGGCATACATGTACCAGCTGCGGTAGACGGTCGTTTCACTCTGCCCGACCACCACATAAAACGGCAAACCCCTGACACGCTGGTAAACATACAAGCGCTTGACCCCATCCAGCGTCGAGTTAAAGACAATGTCACCATGCATCTGCCCCGACAGGATTGCCTCTCCGATCGGTGACTGGTAAAGGGGTTTCCCCATCTGCTCGCTGACAAACGGATGCCGGGCAATCAGGCGACTTTGCAGGTCATACAGTGCAATCGCGCCTTCACCATCATCAAACGTCTTGTAAAACTGGGAAAAATAGTCCGCATCAATGGTCGTCTGAACCAGGCCAATGAAATTGCCGCGCTGGTCATTCAGGCGACGGCTCAGGGTTATGACCCAGTTGCGGGTTGCATGGGAAAAGATCGGTTCTGAAATCACCAGCCCTGCATTCGGGTCTGTCAGGTGGCGAATAAAATACGCTCTGTCCGCAATTCGTCCGGGGGACGATCCGCCCTCGGCATCATAAACAAGCGTCCCGGTCACATCCATGACCCGCAGGCTCCGGGACTCCGGCAGCATTTTCAAGAGTTCGGTCAGGCGATGATCCACCATGCGCCGGTCAAAGCGCTGTGCCAGCAGGGGCGAAGTTTCCCGGACTGCTTGCTGCAGCACGATGTCCGCCTTCACCACGGTCGCGCGCAAATGCTCCTCCAGCACGCGGGCCATATTGTGTTCGGCCTGGAAAGTCAGCGCTTTCTCACGACCATGCATGATCCACAAGCCGATGACCACCATGGCAATCAACCCTAGCAATAGCAGGGTAGCAATGACCAGCGAGAGCAGTTTCTTTTTCAGCAGTTTACCTGCATAAACCATGATCATGCGTGCCTAACAATTCTATGTAACTGAAAAATCAGTAATTTATTGCGAAAGGTAAACCATTCTTGTCTCGCACGGATACACAAACAGACAAGCGGCATGCATCTGAGGGTAGAGGACGGCTGTTGCAGCCTTGTCCAGCACACAAACCATACTAACGAGAGTTGTTTTCATTCTTATTATTGACTCGCGATTTTGCATCAATGCAGACTGTCAAATATTGAGAAAGATCAAATAGTGGACTGTCATGTGCCAGAAGATGAAGATTGCCCATGCCACCAGCTCTTTATCCGTCTGTACTGATCTGAAACAAGGTTTGCAAAACCCGAGCCGCTAGACTATGACTAAATTAGCAACGTTGTGTGAAAGTAGCATATGACAAGCCCGCAGCCACCTGTTACGACCACAGGGGTTTCGCTAGACAGTTTGTTTCGCCGTGCCAGCATGCCCATGCTGCTCATTTCGCCAGCCAGTGGCAAAATACTGGATGCGAATGACGCGGCTTGTGTTTTCTATGGCTATGCTCGCCAAGACCTCTGCGCCAGACAGATTTTCGACCTGAACACCTTGCCACCAGATCAAGTGGCGGAAGAAATGCGTCGTGCCGTATCCGAAAACAAAAATTTCTTCAGCTTCAGCCATCGTCTGGCGAACGGAGATATCCGGCAAGTAGAGGTTTCGTCCACGCCCATTTTTGACGCCCCCGAAGCGCCGCTTTGCTCCATCATTCATGATGTGACAGAGCGAACCGCCGCCGTCGCGCGCGAACTCCGGATTAACCAGATATTGCATGAACAGCAGCAACTGTTGCAAACCGTGCTGGATGCAACGCCCAACAGTGCACTGATCGCGCTGGACCTTCAAGGCAACGTGACCTTGATGAACAAAGTCGCGACTCAGCTGACCAATCACCAGCCAGGCGAGCTGACTGGCAAGCCCTTGCCGATGACACTGCTATCAGCCAGCGAGCTGTCCAGACTGTTCATGCAATGGGAACTCACTTACGGTAACCGGCTTGAATCATGGTCAACCCTTACCGACGCTCTCCGGCAGACAGATATCCCGTCTTTCGCTTGCACTATCCAGAATACCCGGTCAGAAGACATCCGGATGGAGGTCAAACTGGCCCCGCTCCATGATGAACAACAAGAAATTGCCGGCCTACTCATCTCCGCACAAGACATCACCACCCAGGAAGAAGCAGCAGAAAAACTCAAGCTGGCAGCCAGTGTATTCTCAGAAGCGAACGAAGGCATCATCATTACCGGCACGGATGCCAGCATACTGGATGTAAACCAGGCATTTTGCAGTACATCCGGCTATCGCAAAGACGAACTCATCGGCCGGAATCCTCGTCTGCTCAAGTCAGGCCACCAGCCGCCGGTGTTTTACGCCCAGATGTGGCAAACCCTGACGGCCACAGGTCACTGGCAGGGCGAGCTCTGGAACCGACGCAAAAACGGAGAAATCTACGCCGAAGAACTTACAATCAGCGCCGTCAAAAACCGAACCGGCGAGACAACGCATTACATCGGCCTGCTCTCGGACATTACCGACAGAAAACGCCAGCAGGCATCTATCGAGCACCTGGCCTATTATGATGCCCTCACCCAGCTACCCAATCGGATTCTGTTGGGGGATCGCATGCGCCAGGCCCTCGCCCACAACGCGCGCGGACACGGATTACTCGCTGTCTGTTATCTGGATCTGGACGATTTCAAACCGGTCAACGACCGGTACGGCCACAAATCCGGTGACCAGTTGCTCGTAGAAGTTGCGCGGCGCCTGCAAACCGGTGTCAGGGTACAAGATACGGTCGCCCGGCTGGGTGGAGACGAGTTTGTCATCATCATGACGGACATCACCAATATCGAAGAAACCGACCGGATATTGCAAAGGCTGCTGCATGACTTGCGGCGCGCGTTTCATCTGGAGCCACAAACTGATGTTCATATCTCGGCCAGCCTGGGTGTCGCCCACTTTCCGCTGGATGGCCAGGATGCCGATACCCTGCTGCGACACGCGGACCAGGCCATGTACGTTGCAAAACAGCATGGCAGAAACCGGGTGCATTACTTCAATCCCGCTCAGGAAGAACACATACAGCAGCATCACCAATTCCGGCAGCAGGTTCGCAAAGCCATCAATGCCAGCGAATTCCGGTTGCAATGGCAACCCTGGATAGACCTCAGGACGGGCCGGACAGAAGGCTATGAAGGCTTGCTAAGATGGCACAGTGAAGACGAGAATGTCTGGCTGCCTGCAACATTCCTTGAGCGGCTTAATGGCGATAACCTGTCACTCGCCCTAGGGCGCCAGGTACTGGATATTGCCTTGCAACAGCTAAGGATATGGCACCGCGCCGGTTTCTCCCCCACCATCAGCCTGAACATTTCTCTCAAACAATGGGAAACACCGCATTTCTGCGACCGGCTAAAAACCATGCTGAACTATTATCCGGAAGTCAATCCGGAACAAATCTGCCTGGAAATCTCAGAACAGGACCTGATTCACCATATCGATCACTTGCGGCAGCCGCTGGAACAGGTGCGCCTCGCCGGCCTCAAGATCATCATCGATAATTTCGGGCAAAGTGTTGGCCAGCAAGAATACCCGTACCTCACGCTCTGCCATGCGGTCAAACTGTCCCCCTACCTGTCTCACGACATGCTGGAAGACGAGCAAACCTTGCTGCATGTCCAGTTCTTGCATAACCTGTGCGGAAAACAGAATATCCGCGTCATTGCCAAGCATCTGGAGTTGATCGAACAGGGCGTGGTGTTTGCCCGGCTTGGCATCCATCTGGCACAAGGTTATGCCATACGGGCGCCACACGAAGCCGACGAGATCACCCCCTTGTCAGAATCGGTGTCTGCAGCACAGTGGCGCCCTCACTTTGACGCATCCTGGCCCATTGAAGACAGTGCCCTTGCGCTGGCCATCCAGGAACACCGCAGATGGCTGAATAAACTGGAGCTGCTCTGGAAGGATGGTAATCCGTTTCCTTATCTGCGGGCTGGCACCCTGGACTGCTGCCGTCTCGAACACTGGATGCAACACAGGGGTAAAAGATGGGCACATTTACCAGACTTCCTGGTACTGGAAAAATGTCATCAGGAATTTCGCCAGCTGGTCAGTGACACCCTGCAGGCCATCAACCAGCCGTCACGACACGTAGCAGATCCCATTTTGCAGGCAGAAAGCAAATTAGGGGAAATGGCGGTAGCCGCTGATGCCCTCTTGGCCGACATTATCCGCAACAAACAGAATGAAACGGCCGAATAAGTAAATTGCCGATTATTCCCGTACTTTCACATCAAATACACGCGATCTGCCACTGTAATGTATAATGACCGGCTTAACCTGTCATTAACGCGAGGAATTTATGGGGTTTCTGGCTAACAAACGTGTACTGATCACTGGCCTGCTGTCTAACCGCTCAATTGCATACGGTATTGCGCAAGCAATGCACAAGCAAGGTGCCGAGCTGGTATTTACCTATGTAAACGAAGACCTGAGGGAACGTGTAGCAGACATGGCTAAGGAATTCGGTAGCACCGTCCTTATCCGTTGCGATGTTTCAAGTGATGAAGACATTCAGCAACTAGCCATTGAACTGCAAAAGCATTGGGATAAATTTGATGGATTCGTTCACTCCATCGGTTTTGCACCACGCGAAGCGCTCGATGGTGACTATCTGGATGCAGTTACCCGCGAAAATTTCCGCATTGCACACGACATCAGCTCTTACAGCTTTGCCGCACTGGCCAAGGCCGTTCGTCCAATGCTGAATGACGATGCAGCCCTGCTCACCCTGTCTTATCTGGGTGCAGAGCGCGTGATGCCAAACTACAACGTCATGGGCCTGGCTAAAGCAAGCCTGGAAGCCAATGTACGCTACATGGCCACCAGCCTGGGCGCGCAAGGCATCCGTGTGAACGCCATTTCAGCCGGTCCTATCCGCACACTGGCAGCCAGCGGCATTGGCAATTTCCGCTCATTGCTGAAAATTGCAGAATCCCGCTCACCACTGAAGCGCAACGTGACCATTGAAGAAGTGGGCAATGTTGCCGCATTCATGATGAGTAATCTGGCCAGTGGCGTCACCGGCGAAATTACTTATGTCGATGCAGGCTTCAACATCACCGCAGGTGTTCTGGACGAAGCATAATCCACGTCCCGCCCAATAAAAAACCCGGCTACAGGCCGGGTTTTTTATTGCTCAGGAGATCATCCTCTCCATGAATAGCCTCTGGCCAGTCTGTCCAAGCCAACCCGCTTTATCATCCGCATCGCCGCGCGAGACATTGGCAGCATTGCTTCTGATTTGCCAGGCCTCCTCCTTAACAGCGGGATCACCGCCTGGCTGGTCATTCTGGCTACCCGGTTCCTTCGGACAGTCACACGCTCATACTGACTTGTCTGTTGGTAGCCCAACCTGCACGGGTCCGCAAATACATACATTCGACGCATCAATCCAAAATAAAAAATAAAAACCCGGTTTAGCACCGGGTTTTTTATGTTGCGCACGAGCAGCCAAACTAGAACCGAATTTACTGCTGGGCATCAACCCCGAGTGCTTTCGGATAAATCTTGACCGGCGTTTCAGCTTGCAACCATTTCTGGTAAGCCATCACCTCGCCTTGCACAGAAGCCTGCGTCAGTTGCTGGATTAGCATCGCCTTTTGCTTGGCATCCAGTACCACAGGTGCTGCTGACTTGTTGATCTGGAAAATCACGCTACCACCCTCCGGTAAATCGGTCGTCGCATAAGCAGCCTTACCAGCCACTGGGGCAGTCCGGAAAATGGCCCTCAGTGCGTTTGCGTCCAGTCCCTTACCGTCACCCCTGCTGACTTGCTGAACCGGTGTCCAGGCGGCTGTAACGGGCTTCCCTGCCTGCAGTAGCGCCAGTTGTGTCGCCGCCGCCTGCTTGGCCAGCTTGATGGCAGCCTGTTTAACCAGAATGTCACGCACCTGGGCTGTCACTTCAGCCAGTGGCTTGGTGCGGGCATTTTCGTGTGCTGTCACGCGAGCAGCCACCAATACGCCACCAGATTGCTCGACAACTTCGGTGTTATAGCCTTTTTTCAAGACGTCAGACTGGAAAATGGCATCACGCACTTCGGCCGAATTCAACGCGGCATCCGCAGCTTGTGTCTTGTCCAGCCAGTCACTTTGTTTCACGGTCAAGCCAAACTTGGCCGCTGCCGGCTGCAAAGACTTTGCCTGCTCATTGACCAGATTCTTGAAGACTTCGCCGTCACGTGCCAGTTTGGCAACGGCCTCTTTCTGTTTCAGATCCGCTTCAACCTTGGACTTGGCAACAGCCTCATCACCCGGCTTGATATCGTTTACCTGAATGATATGAAAACCAAACTCAGAACGGACCACATCGCTGATCTGCCCTTTTTGCAGCGCAAACGCAGCATCCGCAAACGGCTTCACCATCTTGTCCTGTGTCACAAAGCCCAAGTCGCCACCCTGCTCTGCAGAACCGGTATCATCCGAGCTTTTCTTGGCAATCTCAGCAAACGCAGCAGGTTTCGCTTTTACTTCAGCCAGCAGTTTTTCAGCCTTGGCTTTGGCGGCAGCCACCACATCCGGTTTGGCATTGGCAGCCACACTGACCAGAATATGGCTCAGCTTGCGCTCTTCATTCAGGTATTTGGCTTTGTTTTTGTCATAATAAGCCTGTACATCTTCAGGCTTAACCGCAATCGCTGGCGCCAGCGTTTCCGGAGACAGCACCAGATAATCAACCTTCACGCGCTCCGGTACATTAAACGCGGTTTTGTGCTGATCGTAATACTGTTTGATATCTGCGTCCGATACCTTGGCAGCAGCCAGATAGGCAGATGGCAGAAATGCCCAGGCCGCTACGTCACGCTGCTCGGTCATCAGTTGCACAATACGCTCAACCTGTGCCTTGCCCACAATCCCGGTAGAGGCCAATGGGGCCAGCAAATGATCCACCGCAAGGCGGCTACGCATGTCGGCCTCAAAGGTTTCGGCAGTCAGGTTGTTGTTCGCCAGTACCAACGTGTACTGACCCTGATCAAACCGGCCATTCTTCTGGAAAGCAGGAATCTCGGCAATGCTCTTTCTGAGCGCCTCATCCGTGGCAGTCAGACGCAAATTACCCGCCTGGTTATCCAGCATTTTTTTGAAGATCAGGCTTTGCAAAGCCTGCTGCTTTTGCTCAGGAGTCGCATTCTGCGACTGCAAGGATTTCTCGAGTTCTTGCAGGTCGATTTTTGCACCATCCACACTCGCAACCGTGCTGTCCGATACATTGTTATAAGAACTAACGCCGAAGCCTGCAAATGTCAGAGCAATGCCGCCCAGCAGCACTTTAATGAAAAGTTGGTTTTTTTGTACAAAATCAAACATCTGAACTTCCTGAAAAAGACAGCAGTTTTTACGTTAATAACTTGCTAGCATAGCAGAGTTTGTAGCCCTATTACTAGGCATAGGCAAGCTTTTGCGCTGTAGCACCAAATCTGCGACAAAATGGGGAGAGTCATTACGACGAAAGATGGCTGCCATGGAAACATGGTTCAACCCGTCATGATTTTCAGCGGACAAGCATATGTTCCCAAGAAAAGGGAACCGAGCATTACAAAAACAAAAAGCCCACTAGCTAGTGGGCTTTTATATATTCTGGCGGAGCGGACGGGACTCGAACCCGCGACCCCCGGCGTGACAGGCCGGTATTCTAACCAACTGAACTACCGCTCCAGAAGCGTTGCCTGACAGCATGTCAATCAATGCATTATTGACCACCACCATCGGGATATTACATGGTGCATTGCTAATGCAGCACTACCAACTTAATAGCAATAAACCTGGGAATTTGTGATTTGGCGGAGCGGACGGGACTCGAACCCGCGACCCCCGGCGTGACAGGCCGGTATTCTAACCAACTGAACTACCGCTCCAAATCGGGTTGCTTTCGCAATGACATACTGACAACGTTTTTTGTTGTCACCACCAGAGCATGGTGGTGGGTGTTGAGGGATTCGAACCCCCGACCCCCTCCTTGTAAGGGAGATGCTCTACCAACTGAGCTAAACACCCGGGTCTTACTACTATCAGACAAAGCTGATTTGATATTGCAAGTTGGCGGAGCGGACGGGACTCGAACCCGCGACCCCCGGCGTGACAGGCCGGTATTCTAACCAACTGAACTACCGCTCCGTATTCGCAACATCAGAAGAGCGCGCATTTTAACGACTGAAAAACTGTTTGTCTAGCAATTTTTTCGTCGCCAGCCAATTTATTTTTTGACTGGTGGGTGTTGAGGGATTCGAACCCCCGACCCCCTCCTTGTAAGGGAGATGCTCTACCAACTGAGCTAAACACCCAATGCTGGTTGCCGTTAATTTCCTAAGCAGCAATCAGCAAAGACCGTTAGTTTACAGCATCCTTCAGGGTTTTACCAGCCCTAAATTTAGGAGATTTTGCTGCCTTGATATTAATCGGTTTGCCGGTGCGTGGATTGCGACCGCTACGTGCAGCACGTTCACCAACATAAAAGGTACCAAAGCCAACTAAAGTCACCAACTCACCTTTTGCCAATGCATCTTTTACTGCACTCAGCGTAGCGTCCAATGCACGACCTGCTGCTGCTTTGGAAATTTCTGCCGTTTCTGCAATTTGATCGATCAGTTCGGATTTATTCACTTCCGTCCCCTTTCAGTATGGGTTTACAAGACGTTAACAGCAGTCGATTTATAGCAAGGTGCAAAATGACATGTCAAGCGGGAAACCCAGTAAATACGGGGCTTTCAGCAAATAAATACCTTTATTTGCATATTGCACTGCGATAATTTGCAAAAACCCAAAAAAAATGACCACCGAAGTGGTCATTTTCATTTGTTGGCAAAACCCGAAAACTTAGTGTTTTGTCACAATTGCAGGCTTCTCTTCTTCCGGTTTGGTCGCCAGTTCAACGGCGGCTACCGGTGTTTCTACCTCTGGCAAAGGTTCTGGCTGACGCTCAAGTGCCAGTTCCAACACCTGGTCAATCCACTTCACCGGATGAATATGCAGCTTGTGTTTGATGTTGTCCGGAATATCCACAAGGTCTTTTACATTCTCATGTGGAATCAGCACATCTTTGATGCCGCCACGATGCGCTGCCAGCAATTTTTCTTTCAGGCCGCCAATCGCAAGCACTTCTCCTCGCAACGTGATCTCGCCCGTCATGGCCACATCACAGCGCACCGGAATACCGGTCAGTGAGCTCACCAGTGCAGTGGTAATCGCAATCCCCGCAGAAGGGCCGTCCTTCGGCGTAGCACCTTCCGGCAAGTGGATGTGAATATCCTGCTTCTGGTAGAACTCCGGATCGATCCCGAGGCGTTTGGCGCGGCTGCGCACAACCGTTCTGGCGGCCTGGATGGACTCCTGCATCACATCACCGAGCTGACCGGTTTGCAGCATGGTCCCCTTGCCTGGCATGACAGCACTTTCGATGGTCAACAGCTCACCACCCACTTCTGTCCATGCCAGCCCGGTCACCTGACCCACCTGGTTGCTTTGTTCGGCAATACCGTAGGTGTAACGGCGCACACCCAGGTATTTATCCAGATTTTTCGCAGTTACCTGCACCTTGCCGTCTTTAGGCTTCAGCAAACGCGCCTTGACCACCTTACGGGCAATTTTGCTGATTTCGCGCTCCAGCGCCCGCACGCCAGCTTCACGGGTGTAGTAGCGGATCACATCCCGCACGGCGCTCTCGGCAATACTGCATTCTTCCGGTTTCAAACCGTTGGCTTCCAGCTGCTTGCCCACCAGATAGTTCAGTGCAATATTCACCTTTTCGTCTTCGGTATAACCCGCCAGACGAATCACTTCCATCCGGTCCAGCAACGGGCCAGGGATGTTCAGCGAGTTCGCGGTTGCAACAAACATCACATCCGACAGGTCATACTCAACCTCTGCGTAGTGATCCACAAAGGTGCCGTTCTGTTCCGGATCCAGCACTTCCAGCAAGGCACTGGAAGGGTCACCACGGAAATCCTGACCCAGCTTGTCCACCTCATCCAGCAGGAACAGCGGGTTCTTGACAGCCACCTTGGTCATGTTCTGCAAGATCTTGCCGGGCATGGAACCGATATAAGTACGGCGATGGCCGCGAATCTCTGCCTCGTCACGCACGCCACCCAGGCTCATCCGTACAAACTTGCGGTTGGTTGCCTTGGCAATGCTTTGCCCAAGCGAGGTCTTGCCGACGCCAGGAGGCCCGACCAGACACAGGATAGGCGCCTTGAGCTTATCTACGCGCTGTTGCACGGCTAGATACTCAAGAATGCGCTCTTTGACTTTCTCCAGACCAAAGTGGTCTTTGTCCAGCAGGCCTTCTGCCGCTGCCAGATCTTTGCTGATCTTGGTTTTCTTTTTCCATGGCAGGTTGGTCAGCGTCTCGATGTAGTTACGCACGACAGATGCCTCTGCTGACATGGGCGACATCAACCGCAGTTTCTTGAGCTCGCTCTCGGCTTTCTCACGAGCCTCTTTAGGCATATGCGCGGCTTGAATCCGTTTGGCCAACTCTTCCAGATCGGCGCTTTCGTCACCTTCGCCAAGCTCTTTCTGAATCGCTTTGACCTGCTCGTTCAGATAGTACTCGCGCTGGCTCTTCTCCATCTGCCGTTTGACACGGCCACGGATTCGCTTCTCGACCTGCAGGATTTCAATTTCGGATTCCATCAGCCCGAGCAAATGCTCCAGGCGTGCATCCACCGGGAACATTTCCAGGATTTCCTGCTTTTGTTCCAGTTTCAGTGGCAAATGTGCCGCCACGGTATCGGCCAGACGGCCTGCACTTTCAATGCCGGACAACGAAGTCAGCACTTCTGGCGGGATTTTCTTGTTCAGTTTGACGTACTGGTCGCACTGGGCCAGCATGGCACGGCGCATCGCTTCCAGCTCAGGTGTTTCAGGCGAGGTGGTATCAACCGGGGTAGCCACTGCGGTAAAGAAACCTTCCTTGTCGCTTACCTCGCTGATATTGGCACGCTCGGTACCTTCTACCAGGACCTTGACGGTGCCGTCGGGCAGTTTCAGCATCTGCAGAATATTGGCAGTCGCACCAATATCATACAAATCCTCTGCGACAGGCTCGTCCTTGTCGGCATGTTTCTGGGCCACCAGCATGATGGTTTTGCCGTTTTCCATCGCGTATTCCAACGCCTTGATGGATTTGGCTCGCCCAACAAATAGCGGAATGACCATATGTGGAAAGACTACGACATCGCGTAGCGGGAGCAGAGGCAGGGAAACGGCCTCTCCTGGTGTAATTACTTTTTCAGTCATTGTTGTACTCACATATTGGCTGTGGTTCTGTTATTGCAAATGGCAACAAAAACCGGAAATTCAAGGGGTGGATTCACTATTAGCTGCAGTTTTAATCCCGTAGATCACCACTAAACCAATAATTGCATGGCAAACAGCACCATCCGGGCCGCCAGGCAAGCCGTTTTATCTGATGGTTTAATAAATCTACACGCTCCGTTACTTTCCCGCAAAGAAAACCTGTAACTTTTTGCTGCGCCGCATGAAATAAAAACAAAAAACCGGCCATAAGGCCGGTTTTCTGGAGCATCGAAACACTACCCGTATCAGGCGGTTTTTTCTGCCTCATCTGCAAAGACCATTAATGGTTTTGCATCTTCATTAATGACGGCCTCTTCCACTACGACTTTAGTCACGTTTTTCAACGATGGCAGTTCGTACATGGTGTCCAGCAATGCATTTTCCATGATGGAGCGCAAACCACGTGCCCCCGTCTTGCGTTTGATGGCTTTTTTGGCAATCGCATGCAGGGCGGCATCACGCAGCTCCAGTTCGGCGCCTTCCAGGCTGAACAGACGCTGATACTGTTTCACCAGTGCATTTTTCGGTTCAGTCAGAATGGTCACCAAGGCCGTCTCGTCCAGCTCTGCCAGAGTGGCAACCACCGGTAGACGCCCCACCAGCTCAGGGATAATCCCGAACTTGATCAGATCTTCCGGCTCGGTTTCGCGAAATACCGAGGTCAGAGACTTGTCATCATCCTTGCTGCGAACTTGAGCCGAGAAACCAATCCCGCCTTTTTCTGTCCGGTCACGAATCACTTTGTCCAGACCGTCAAATGCACCACCACAAATAAACAGGATATTGGTGGTATCAATCTGGATGAATTCCTGACTCGGGTGCTTGCGTCCGCCCTGTGGCGGTACAGATGCAACCGTACCTTCAATCAGTTTCAGCAAAGCCTGCTGAACCCCTTCACCGGAGACATCGCGGGTGATGGACGGGTTGTCAGACTTGCGGGAAATCTTGTCGATCTCGTCGATATAAACAATGCCGCGCTGGGCCTTTTCTACATCGTAATCGCACTTCTGCAGCAGCTTCTGGATGATGTTTTCAACATCCTCACCCACATAGCCTGCTTCGGTCAGTGTTGTGGCATCGGCCATCACAAACGGTACGTTCAGCAAACGCGCCAAGGTCTGTGCCAGCAGGGTTTTACCCGAACCGGTAGGACCCACCAGCAAAATATTGCTTTTTGCCAGTTCGACATCGTCTTTCTTGGCTGGGTGCGCCAAACGCTTGTAATGGTTGTACACCGCAACTGACAAGGCTTTTTTGGCCGGTTCCTGGCCAATGACGTACTGGTCCAGCTCGCCACGGATTTCAGCAGGTGTAGGAAGACCGGATTCACCCGTTGTCGTTTTTGCCTGACTCTGGATTTCTTCCCGGATGATATCGTTACATAGATCGATACACTCGTTGCAGATGAACACCTGCGGACCAGCGATCAATTTGGTCACTTCATGCTGGCTTTTGCCGCAAAAAGAACAATATAGCAACTTTTCGTCGCCGCTTTTGCTCATGCCAAAACCTCTAAAAAGCGCAGTTCTTAATAAGACAAGAACCGCCGTACCGTTTTTCAACGGACGGCGGCCCTGTCACGCCCACATCATTGTGCGCTTCTACAGCGTAATTGCCAATATCCGCCTAGCGGATATTGGCCCTTAGCCCGCGTTGCGGGTCACAAGCACTTCATCAATCAGACCGTAAGCCTTGGCTTCGTCCGCACTCATGAAGTTATCACGGTCTGTATCACGTTCCAGTGTCTCGACGGACTGACCGGTATGGTGCGCCAGCAGTTCATTCATGCGTGCCTTGGTTTTCAGCAATTCACGCGCATGAATTTCAATATCGGATGCCTGGCCTTGCAAGCCACCCAACAGTGGCTGATGGATCATCACGCGCGAATTCGGCAGCGAGAAACGCTTGCCTTTCGCACCGGATGCCAACAGGAAAGCACCCATACTGGCAGCCATGCCGATACACAGGGTAGAAACATCTGGCTTGATGAACTGCATGGTGTCATAGATTGACATGCCTGCAGTTACCGAACCACCCGGAGAGTTGATATACAGGGAGATATCCTTGTCAGGATTCTCGGACTCCAGGAATAACAGCTGTGCTACGACCAGGTTGGCCGTAGCGTCATTGACCGGCCCCACCAGGAAGATAACCCGTTCACGCAACAAACGTGAGTAGATATCGTAGGAGCGTTCACCGCGCCCACTTTGCTCGATGACCATCGGAATGTATCCGAGGGCCTGTGGCCCCTGAGGGGTAACGATCATGCTGTCATTAGGCATTGTTTTGACCCATTAGTTCGTCAAATGCGACTACTTTCTCTTCCACTTTAGCACGTGACAGCGCCCATGCAACCACGTTGTCTTCAGTGGCCAGAGACTCTGGTCCTTCCAGACGTGACGGGTCTGCGTAGTACCAGCGAACCACGTCTTCTGGCTGCTCGTAGCTGGCAGAGAAGTCGTCAATCACGGCACGAACCTGTTCTGGCGTTGCACGCAGGTTTTCTGCATCAACCAGGTCAGACAGGATCAGGCCCAGAGCAACACGGCGCTCGGCCTCTTTGGTGAACAGTTCTGCCGGGAATGGCATTTTGTTCACGTCCATGCCGCGAGACTGGAAGTCTTTCTTGGTTTGCTCAACCAAGCGCTGAACTTCCATGCCGACCAGGGCTTTTGGCAGTTCGATCGGGGTCACGTCCAGCAGGGCTTGCAGTACGTTTTCCTTGATCTTGCTCTTCAGGCGACGGCTCACTTCACGAGCGACGTTTTCACGAATCTCGTTTTTCATTTGTTCTACATTGCCGTCAGCCACGCCCAGTTGTTTGGCCAGCTCTTCGTTGACTTCTGGCAGTACAGCCTTGGCAACAGATTTCACGGAGATTTCGAACTGGGCGGTTTTACCAGCCACGTCTTTACCATGGTAGTCTTCAGGGAAAGCCAGATCGAATACTTTGCTTTCGCCAGCTTTCAGGCCACGGGCAGCATTTTCGAATTCTGGCAGCATCTGGCCTTGGCCCAGCTGGAATGCGAAGTCGTTGGCGGTGCCGCCAGCGAATGCGACGTCGTCAATCTTGCCAACAAAATCAACCACTACGCGGTCACCGTCTGCAGCGGCAGCATCGGTAGGCTCGTAGCTAACGCGCTGTTTGCGCAGTACGTCTACGGTTTTGTTAACGGCTTCTTCAGTTACTTCTGAAACAGGTTTTTCAATGGCTTTTTCTGACAGGTCGCCCAGTTTGATTTCCGGGTAGACTTCAAAGGTTGCATTGAATTCGAAAGCTTCTTTTGATGGCTCGCCTTCAACTGGCTCGAAACGAGGGTAGCCGGCTACTTTCAGGTTTTGTTCGCGAACAACGTTTGAAAATGCGGTACCAACGGTCTCGTTCAGCACGTCTTCACGTACTTGCATGCCGTAGTTCTGGGCAACAATGTTCAGAGGTGCTTTGCCTGGGCGGAAACCTTGCACTTTAGCGGTACGGGCCACTTTTTTCAGGCGTGCATCAACTTCGGTGTCGATCTGGGCAAATGGCACAGAGATCTTTACGCGGCGCTCTAAGGTGCTCACGGTTTCTACATTAACTGACATGTCAAAAATTCCTCAACGATTCAATAACTTGCAACAATGTTACAACACGACTGTGTAAATAAACCCTGTCTATTACTGCATTCGTGTTGAACAACACTGCAATAATAATCCGGCCCAAAGAGCGAATATGGGTATAGCAAAAGCTACCCATTATACGCGCGGGATGTCAAGTTAGGGAAGTATGCGCCCTGCCCTTTTCTTGAAATCATGCGCGGATGTTTGTTTTGGCCTTAGACCACCAGCAAGTTGCCCATCATGCCGGCACTTTCGTGCTCCAGGATATGGCAATGGAACATGCGGCGACCACGGAAATGCTGCACAATCCTGAAGCGCACCGTCTCGCCCGCCGTGACATTGACGACATCGCGCCAGGCCAGATACGGCTCTGGGTGTATTTGTCCGTTACGGAGGCGTTCAGTAACCATGAACTGGGCCCCATGAATATGGAAGGGATGGTCCATATCGGCCTTGTTCTGGATTTCCCATTCTTCGACCTCCCCCAGACGACTGACCAGATCGACCCGGTTCATGTCGAACTGGCCGCCATTGATCAGAAACTGCATGCTGTGCTGCCCGTTTTGCATGCTCATCTTTTCCGAGAAAACCACCAGCTTTTTGGCTTTGACCGGACCCGGCAGGGCAAGCTGACGTAAGGCCAGTGGCAAGGCTGGGACCACGCCAGCGACACTGGCGGACTTGATGTCTGCCAGTACCCGGCGCACTTCTGGTGCCACCACGCCCATCTTGCCACGCTGATAAATCTCGGCCGCCAGCGTGACAGATCTGACACCGGCGTTCACCAGTAACTCGGCCCGCTGGCCGGGCACCAGTAGCAGCCCCTTCTGGTCCGGCACTGGGCGCGACAGCAAGCCGCCGTCCGTCCCCACTTGCGTGAAGCGCGCGTCACCCCAGGAGAGGTTCAGGTACCTGGCATTGGTGGCATTCCAGATGCGCCACCGCTCCTGCGGGGCTGAGATCGGTATCTGTGGTTGATACTGACCGTTGATCAGCACAAACTGTCCTTCACGCCCGTTCATTTCATCATTGGCATCGTTGGGGGCAATCTGGCCATCTTGCTGGAGCTTGAGGTCGGAGATGACCAGATGACGCTCTGGAATGCCGGCCAGCGGATCTTCTGGATCCCGCACGATAAAGACACCGGCCAGCCCGCGATACACCTGCTCCGGCGTATCGCCATGCGGGTGCGGGTGGTACCAGTAGGTCCCGGCACAATCTTTGGGCAGGGTGAATTGGTACAGGCGCGTCTCACCCGGCAGTACCAGGTCGTCCGGGTTGCCATCCTGATCCGGCGGGACGGGCAGCCCGTGCCAGTGAATGGTGGAGGCTTGCGAAAGGTGGTTCTTGAACAGGATTTCCACCCGGTCGCCAGCCATGACTTCGATCATGGGTCCGGGGACGGCATTGTTATACGCCCAGAAGGTGGTTTTGCCTGCACTGATCAGACCGACATCTACCGGGGCGGCAATCAGGGTGCCTTTGAATAGCCCGTTGCGGGTAGATTCGTTCTTGAGCGGTACGAGGGCTTGCAGTACCTGCCCTCCCTTGAGCGCATTGATATTTGCCAAGGGCACTGCCGGCTGTAGCGGCTTGGCCCCCATATCGTGCCCCATGGGCATGGTCATTGGGTTGGTCTCGGCCAGCAATCGGGAGGAGATAGTCGATAATGCAAATGCACCCGCCATCTGGGTCATAAAACTGCGTCGTTTCATTGGAGGTTCCTGTTGCAGAAGCAATAACGTCTCTGACCTGTGTTGCTGCAAATAAATTCAACAGACAGGCCCGAAAATTCTATCCTGATTACTATATCGTTCATCCGTTGAGGTGTATGCATTTTTGCGCAAAAGAATAATTGCTTGCAGGCATCACAAACTGCTTTTCATACCCGAATATTTGTATACAATATTCAATCATTGAATTGACTGTAAACCGGCACATTCTACATAAAGGCGAAGACCATGCACTTTACCCGCAGTATCAGTACGATTGAAATGCACACTGGCGGAGAACCTTTCCGGATTGTCACCAGCGGCTTGCCCCGCTTGCATGGCGACAGTATTGTGGCAAAGCGCAATGATGTACTGGCGCATCATGATGACATCCGTCGTGCCCTGATTCTGGAACCTCGCGGCCATGCCGACATGTACGCTGGCTACCTGACCGAACCGGTGAGTGACACGGCCGACTTTGGGGTGATCTTTGTGCACAACGAAGGGTATAGCGACCACTGTGGCCATGGCACGATTGCGCTGGCGACGGCTGCGGTTCAGCTGGGGTGGGTAGACAGAACCAGCCCGGAAACGCGGGTAGGTATTGATGCGCCCTGCGGGTTTATCGAAGCCTTTGTGGCATGGGATGGGCAACGGGCCGGTGAAGTACGGTTTGTGAATGTGCCCTCCTTCATGTATTTGAAAGACGTCAGCGTTGAAACACCGACATTCGGACGGGTAAACGGTGACATTGCCTTTGGCGGTGCGTTCTATTTTTATACCAGCGGCTTGCCGCACGGGCTGGAGATTCGCGAGCACCAGGTTGAACAGTTGATCCGCTTTGGCCATGAAGTGAAAACGGCGGCCAACAAGGCGTATCCGGTCGTCCACCCGCTGATTCCGGAACTGAACCATATTTACGGCACCATCATTGATGGTGCCCCAAGAGACAGCCAAGCCACACAAGCCAACTGCTGCATCTTTGCCGACCGCGAAGTAGACCGCTCTCCGACCGGCTCCGGTACGGCAGGACGCATTGCGCAACTGTTCGCCCGTGGCCAGATTGGCCTGGGCGAAACGCTTATTAACGAGTCCATCATTGGCAGCCAGTTTAGTGCGCGCATTCTGGCACAGACCCAGTGCGGCCCCTTTGAGGCGGTGATTCCGGAAATCCGGGGACGCGCTTACATGGTGGGCACGGCTAACTGGTTGCTGGACCCGGACGACCCGTGGATGAACGGTTTTCTGGTGCGTTAAGCACATTGGAAGCAAAAAGAGCCGGCACACGTGCCGGCTCTTTTTGCTTTAAAGAATCACCTTAGACCGCACGATGTTTGCCATCGCTGGTCAGCAAAGTACCGTAGCAGGCAGGACGACGATCGCGGAAGAAGCCGAAGGAAGCCCGGTCCAGCGCAATGGCATCCAGATCAAAGGTATGGATCAGGATGGTTTCATCCGTGCGGTTGGCCTCGGCTTTTTTCTCACCGGTATGATCGGCAATAAAGCTGCTGCCATAGAAAGTATTGGTAAATGGTGGATTGGTGCCGTTGGCATTGCCGATACCGGTTTCTGAACCGATGCGGTTTGCGGCAATCAGCGGCACCATATTGGCCGCCGCGTGCCCCTGCATGGTCCGCTGCCAGTGACCTGCAGAATCCAGTGCCGCGTTTTGTGGCTCTGAACCGATAATGGTCGGGAAGCACAGGATTTCTGCCCCCATCAGCGCCATGCTGCGCGCGGTTTCCGGGTACCACTGGTCCCAGCAAATCCCCACGCCCAGCTTGGCATAACGGGTATTCCAGACCTTGAACCCGGTGTCGCCCGGCGTGAAATAATACTTCTCGGTATAGCCTGGGCCGTCCGGGATGTGGGTCTTGCGATAGACGCCCATGACCGTCCCGTCAGCATCGACAATGGCAATGGAGTTGAAATACGCGTAGCCGGCTTTCTCGAAGAAGCCAACCGGAATCACCACCGCCAGCTCTTTAGCCAGTGCCGCAAAATGGGCTATCCCCGGATGTCCTTCAAACGGCAGTGCATGGGCAAAATGGGCTGCGTTCTGGTCAATACAGAAATACGGCATCATGAAGAGTTCCGGGCACAGAATAATCTGCGCACCTTGGCTGGCGGCCTGACGGATCAATCGCTCGGCGCGGTCGATGTTTTTCTGGATATCCCAGTCACCCGATTGCATCTGGACTGAGGCGACGGTAACGGTTTTTGCAGACATTCCACTCTCCTGATTACATTTTAACGGCTATTTTGACGAACTTATCGGCATTTAGATGGCCAATTATTGACTTTTGCCATCTTTTTTCTACCATTGCATCTTACTTTAGCTGCCGGTTTTGCTGAAACCCGCTATGATGAAAAACCATTTTGCACCAGGCACAATACATGGAACCCGTTGTCACGATCCGAACCTTTCTGCAAGTCATCGAACACGGCAGTTTTTCGGCTGCCGCACGCGCAGCCGATGTCGCGGTGTCATCGATTACCCGTCAGATTGATGCACTGGAAAAGCACCTGGGCACCCCGGTCCTGATCCGTTCCACGCACAGTCTGACCCCGACCGAGGCCGGGCTGACCCTGATCCAGCATGCCAGAACGGCCCTGGGCGATATTGATGACGCGATCCGTCACATCCAGGGGCTAGACCATCAACTCTCTGGCAAGATTGTCCTGACGGCCCCCATGACCTTCGGGCAAAAGTACCTGACGCCCTTATTGCCGCCTTTCCTGAACCAGTATCCGGCACTGCATGTCGATATCCGCCTGACGGACCATTACCTGAACCTGATTCAGGAAGGGGTCGATATTGCCGTGCGGGTGGGCGAGCATGAAGTCCCTGACCTGATTCTGCACCCTTTCCTGTCCAATGCACATGTTGCCTGCGCGGCCCCGTCCTATCTGGCAAAGCATGGTGCGCCGACCCATCCGGACCAGCTGAAACAGCATGCCTGCCTGATTCACCATCACAAGCATTCCGAGCTTGGCTGGAGCTTCTTCCAGGCGCACCAGCAACTGGTGGTGTTCCCGCAGGGACCACTGGCCACCGACAACTCTTTATTACTGATCGGGTCGGCCGTTGCCGGCCTGGGGATTGTCCTGATGCCGGTATGGGCCATCATCGACGAACTCGACAAAGGCGAACTGGTCCCGATCCTGAACGACTGGCAAGTGATTTCCCCGTTTGGGAGCTCGCTGTATTTTGCCACCCCGCCCCACCGCCGGCAGGCAGAAAAGGTGCGTGTCTTGCGCAGTTTTCTGATGAATGCCTTTGCGGAGCTCGCCAGGCGCAGCCAGAAATACTTGCCCCAGGAAACGTAGCCCACACATACCCGGACGACAAAACAGCCGCAGATGCGGCTGTTTTGTCGTCCGGTACGCAAGCAGCTTACTGACCTGCCTTGAAGTTATTGAAGCTGGAAATCAGATTACGCTGACGATCTGGCGACAGCGGTTTGACCAGCACAAAGTTTTTCTTCATTTCCGGGGTCGGGAAAATCGCCGTATTCTTGCGCAACTCGTCGTTCAGGTACGGCTGAGTACCGGTATTTGGCGTGGTATAGAAAATATCGTGCGTGAGTTCGGCAATGATTTCCGGACGCATCATGAAGTTCATGAATTTGAGCGCATTGCCCGGATGTTTGGCATCACGCGGAATCGCCATCATGTCGATCCAGAATGGCGTATGGCGCTTGGGGGTCAGATACTGCAGCTTGACGCCATTCTTGGCGGCCTTGGCCTGGCTGGCCGCCAGACCAGAGTCACCCGAGTAATCCATGGCGACACAGAATTCGCCACTGGCCATCTGCTGGGTCGGGATACCGATGAATTTGCGCACATGCGGGCGGATTTTCTTCAGCATGGCCTCGGCCGCTTTCATGTCATCCGCCGTGGCAGTCGCCAGATCCTTGCCCATGTAAGAGAAGGCCAGTGTGTACATTTCGCTGGCGGAATCAAAGAAGGATACGCCACAGCTGGCTACCTTGCTGGCATATTGCGGGTCAAAAATCAGGGCCAACGGATCGTCCGGCAGTTTGCCACCCAGTGCTTTGGTCACTTTATCCACATTGATGGCCAGGCCGTTCGTCCCTTGTGCATAAGGCAAGCCAAACTGGTTGCCCGGGTCGATCTCGCCCAAGGCCTTCAGTACGGTCGGGTCCAGATTCTTCAGGTTTGGTAGCTGACGCTTGTCGAGCTGGAAAAACACATTGGCTTTGACCTGCTTGGCGTAGAACTGCGAGCTGGGGAAGACCAGATCATAGCCGCTATGTCCGGACAATAGCTTGGCTTGCAGCGCTTCGTTGCTGTCGTATTTATCGTAAGTAACCTTGATACCGGTTTCTTTCTGGAATTTTTCCAGCGTGGTTTTACCGAAATAATCTGCCCAGTTATAGATATTCAGTACCGGCTCTTCTGCCGCAAAGGCAGACCCTGCAAACACCAACCCCAATAAACTGGCCAACAGGCTTCGTTTAGACATACTCGATGACTCCTCAACATTGAAATATGACCTGCTACACGCTGCGGCTTATCGGGATGATTACAGTTGTTATATCGATAGCCACATCACTGATAAGGATATTGAGCGCGTCAGGCAAAAGCTGAAACGGCATCGGGCCGAAAATGCTTTTGCGCATGACGCAACAGCAGCGGCAGTAGATGGATTTTTTTACCGCCGTAGGTAATCACACGCTTCACCTTGGGCATGAATCAGGCTTTAATACAAATACCCCCTTATCCAAAACAAACTCATAAAGAGAGATGCACCATGGCCAAAACCAACCCGAGAGAAGTCACCCTGCGATTTCTGGCCCAACCCACCGATGTTAACTTTGGCGGCAAAGTGCACGGCGGCACCGTGATGAAATGGATTGACCAGGCCGGCTATGCCTGCGCGGTTGGCTGGAGTGGCCGCTATTGTGTCACCGTGTATGTGGGGGGTATCCGTTTTTACAAACCGGTATTGCTAGGCAGCATGGTAGAAGTCTCCGCCCGTGTCATCTATACCGGCAGAACCAGTATGCACGTGGCTGTGGACGTGAGTGCGGGAGACCTGAAAGACGGCGAGTTCAACAAAACCACCCATTGCGTGATGGTGTTTGTGGCGACGAACGACCACGGCAACCCGACGCCGGTACCGGCGTGGGAACCGCAGACAGAAGATGAAAAAGCCCAGCAGTCTTATGCGCTGAAACTGATGGAGTTGCGTAAAGGCATCGAAGCCGAGATGGGCCAGCATATCTAATTACACCGACAGCACAGCTGTCTGATGCAGGAGAAACTGCATCAGACAGCTACAACAACAATCCTCAGGCCTTTTTGGTAGCGACAGTGGCCGCCAGTGGCTTGCCTCCCAGGGTCAATAACCCTGTACTCAGCGCGGTACCGCACAAGATGATGGAACACCCCAGCAGCATGTTCAGTGTGGGTGCCTCAGACAAAAACAGACCGCCCCACACCACACCGAATACTGGGATCAGGAACGTCACGGCAATGGCCTTGGCCGGACCAACATTGTTCAGCAGGCGGAAGAAGATGATGTAGGCAATCGCGGTACAGGCAATGCCCAGTACGCCAGCGCCTTGCCAGGCCGTCATCGACACCGGATGCGTCGGCCAGATCAGCAGCGCTACCGGCAGCAGGATAATGGTCGCCGTCAGTTGGCTGCCCATGGCCAGCGACAACGGGTTCACCCCGGGCAAGAAGCGTTTGGCAAAACTGGCTGCCACGCCGTAAGACAGCGTCGCCAGCAACGCAGCAGGCACCGCCAGCGCAGCGCCCCCACCCTGCCAAGACAGTTTGTGCCATACCAGCACCAGTACACCGGCAAACCCGATCACCAAGCCGCTCAGCCGGCTATGGTTCAGTTTGTCACCCAGCCATAGCCAGGCCACTACCGCGCCCCACAGGGGCGTTGTGGCATTCAGGATAGAGCCAAAACCGCCGGTCACGTATTGCAAGGCAAAGGCCAGCATGCAAAACGGTAATGCCGTGTTCAGTACCCCCATCACCCAGACGCGCAGCCATTTGCCCTTGAGGGCTTCAAAACCGGCCTTGCCCTGGCGCATCAGCAGTAAGGGCACCAGAAAAGCGGCTGCAATACTCACCCGCAGGGCAATCAGCACCACCGGTCCGAACTCCGGCACGGCACGTCGCATGAAAATAAACGATGCACCCCACAATGCCGCCAGCAGCAGCAAATCCATGACGTCTCTGGTTTTCATCCCGTATCCGATCTGTTCTCTTGTGATATGTGTTGAGCATAGAGAGAAACCCGCTATGACTCAAACGGAAATTTTTACTGCGCTACATCAGTCTGACTGATGGATGAGCACATCAGAATAACTGCCCACCTTGTTCCAGGTTCAGCATCCAGGCTTTTTTATCTACCCCCCCAGCGTAACCGGTCAGTTTGCCATTACTGCCGATAATCCGATGACACGGGATGATGATGGATACAGGGTTGCGCCCTACCGCATTGGCAACGGCGCGCGTGGCTGTCGGCTTGTCCAGCCGGTCAGCAAGCAGCTGATAACTGATGGTCTCGCCATAAGGTAACGCGAGCAGCGCCTTCCAGACGGCTTGCTGAAACGCCGTGCCAACGGGTTGCAACGGCACGTCGAAGACGGTGAGCGTCCCGGCAAAATAAGCTTGCATCTGGGCCTCTACCGCCATCAGCAGCTCGGTACGCACCTGTAGCGCCGGGTCAGGCATCCGCCCATGCTTTTGCGGCAAGAAGTACAGTCCGCATAAGGCCCCATCGGTTTCGCAGGCCAGCATGTCGCCTAGCGGGGATGAAAATACAAGTTGTTTCATGATCAAGCTTCCTGATTCAGGTATGCATCTGGCAATGGCCGCTGGTCTACCCAGTGCCGCCATAACAAAAATACCGCATAACTTCGCCATGGCCGCCACTGCGACGACATGGCCTCTCGCGCTCGCGTCCTGTGCTGCGGGAACAGCTTCTTGACGACATAATCATCCGGCAAATAAGCATCCGGCCAAGCCCAGGCCCGCATGGCAATATAATTGGCCGACCACGGGCCGATACCCTCTATTGCCTGCAGTTGCCGGGTGGCCTCTGCCACATCGACTACGTGATCCAGCTCCAGCGTACCGGCTTCAACCTGCTTCGCCAACGCGATGATCGCCGCTGCTTTTTGCCGGGTAATCTTGAGCGCAGCCAGTTCCTCCACCTCAAGCCCAGCCAATACGGCTGGCGTCGGAAATAGCCGGTTGACTGCTTCACTTGGGGTTTCGACCCCCTCGCCATACAGTGCTACCAACCCGCCCAACAAACGTCTGGCCGCTTGCGTACTGATGACTTGCTCAAAGATGGTCCGGACCGCCACCTCGAACCCGGAGACAGTACCCGGCAAACGACTGCCCGGATAAGCGTCGGCCAGCATCCCCAGCCCGTGGGCAATTTCGTCTGGTGATGCGTCCAGATCAAATTGCCGCCGGATCAGTTGCAGCACGACAGTCAGTACCGGTAGCAAGCTCACAGATATCGTCACCTGCACAGTCGGCTCATCCGGTATGGGGGTAAGTGCATACCAGCCCGTCAACATGCTGCCCTGATGGGGCAAAGACAGGCTCCGGCAATAGGTACCGCCCGCTACGGACTCCAGACCCGCAATCGATCGGTCCGCCCAGAACTGCAGCATCCATGCCCAGTCGTACGGTGGCCGGTAGGCGAGCTTAAAGCGGACATGGTCAGCCACAGCTTCCGGCGAGGTCTCGCGCTTTTTACGAATCTCGCCCGGATTCAGCCGGTAGCGGGACACAAACAGTTCGTTAAACCGCCGGACACTCCCGAAACCCGCCGCAAAAGCCACGTCAGTCATGGGTAGATCGGTATCCATTAGCAAACGCTTGGCAAGCAATAAACGCTGCGACTGGGCATACTCTACCGGAGACACCCCGAATGATTCGGCAAACAGCCGGCGCAAATGCCGGTCCGTAATTCCCAGGCGCTGCGCCAACCCTTCACAACCGGCCTCTGACAGATAACCCCGTCCAATCAGGGTGGTCGCTACTTGCACATAGCGGCTTCCCGCATCCAGCGGTGACAAGCCAGGCGCTAACTCCGGGCGGCAGCGCAGACATGGCCGAAATCCGGCTTGCTCTGCCGCCGCAGCACTGCCAAAAAACCGGCAATTCTCTGATTTGGGTGTTTTGACCCGGCAGACTGGACGACAATAGATGCTGGTCGAGGTCACGCCAACAAAAAAGCGTCCGTCAAATTTGCGATCCCTGGCCAGCAAGGCACTATAGTACTGGGCGTTATCCACCGTGAATCACCACTTGTGATTGTCATGGATCACAGCATACTGCAAAGTCCACAGGACTGCTCGCGGAAAACGGACATCAAATTCAGGAGATGGTGCAACTCAGAAATTGCTGAAAACGGATAACGAAATGGCAGGGATGCGAGGATAAACGGCTTACGGCACCGAATGCATGAACAAATCTTTCAGCAACATTTTGTATCGACCACTTTGCCGAAACAACTGCAAGGTCTGGTTGAAGCGTTTGATCAGCAGGGGGGACGACGCACTTTTCCTCGGGGCGATTAAATACAAATCCCCTTCGGTGGTATTGAGGGTGCTGTGCAGCACAGCCACGTCCGGATGCGGCGCCGGTAGCTGCCTGACTTCGTTCCAGCCGACAATGTCCTGTATCGGTACCACATCCACCCGATGATTCATCAATAGCTTGAAACAGGCACTAATGTCATACGGACGCTCCAGACTGATCTGATACCGATCCAGCAAAGGCTGGATATTGTCCATCACGTAACCGACAGGACGACACAGGATTTTGTTTTTCCATGTCGGACCAAGGTCATGGCTTGCATCCTCGGTCCGGACAAAGAAAAAAATGTCACTGTGCAAAATCACGTCCGAATACAAAAAATCCTGTTCGCGTTCTGCATTTTTTGAGTACGGGAAGGTCGCATGATAACGCGCCTGTTTGGTCAACAGCTGGCCACGCGCCCACGGCAGCATGGTCACTGGTCCTACATCATATCCGGCAGCGGTAAATATCGCTGTGACCAGCTCGGTGATGGGCCCCTGGTTTTTCAGGGAAGGCCCCGTTAACGGCACATAATCACCAGTGACCAGAGAAATTTTCGCTGCAGAAGCAAAAGATGATGCAACAAGAAATAAAATCAACAAACCCAGACGCTTGATCAAAACCATTCCCCATGACGCCACGCCAGATGCCAGTATCGCAAGGCACACGTCTACTTGTTCCTGTTAATCTGAAACAAGATTAGTTCATGAAACCGGAAACAGAAAGAGAAAAAGACAAAGTGAAGCAAACAAATTTGGGGAAAGGAAAAAATGCTGGAGGCGGAGGCCGGAATCGAACCGGCATAGACGGATTTGCAATCCGCTGCATAACCATTTTGCTACTCCGCCTTAGACAGACTTGTTAAACGTTTGGATGATACAAATCTGTAAAGCCAGGCACCGGAGATGGCACCTAAAGAAACTGGAGCGGGAGACGAGTCTCGAACTCGCGACCTCAACCTTGGCAAGGTTGCGCTCTACCAACTGAGCTACTCCCGCATTATGGAGTGTGAAACTTTTTTGTTAGCCCCGGATGTTGAACCCGGTTTTAACGTGCCACCACTAAGTATTTAGTGGAGCGGGAGACGAGTCTCGAACTCGCGACCTCAACCTTGGCAAGGTTGCGCTCTACCAACTGAGCTACTCCCGCTTCGTCTTGCTGCTTGCTGTTGCATTCACAAGAGACCGCAATTATAAGGGGTTTAAAAATTCTGTCAACACCCTGCTTACGATTTTGTTGAATTTTCTTCACCTGACATCAACGGCCACGCCTGACGCAGGTAATACACCATGGACCACAGGGTGAGGATCACGGCGATGACCAGCAAGGCCCGACCGGCAAACCGAGTGTCGATACCGGGGATGAGTGGCGCATCAAACAGCAAGGCGGTAATGGCTGCCATCTGGGCGGCTGTCTTGAGTTTACCCACATAGGAAACAGCCACGCTTTTTCTCGCCCCCAGTTCGGCCATCCATTCTCGCAAGGCGGAGATGGTGATTTCGCGGCCAATGATAATGACGGCAAACATGGCATCGGCCCTGTCTAGCTGCACCAGCATCACCAGCGCGGCGGCCACCATCAGCTTGTCGGCCACCGGGTCCAGAAAAGCGCCAAAGGCGGAGGTCTGCTTCAGCTTGCGGGCCAGGTAGCCATCCAGCCAGTCGGTAATCGCTGCGAGCAGAAAAAACCCCGTGGCCAGATAGTTTTTGTCCAGTGGCGGCAGCCATTTGTCCGGCAGGTAATAAATGCCGATAAACATCGGGATCAGCACAATGCGCAGCCATGTTAACAATGTAGGAAGATTGAACATCTTCTGTTTCCAGTGTCGTTATGACGCTTGATGGCGGTTATTCGCCTGCGTCTTGTTTATTATGAGTGCAGTTGCCGGTAGATACGTTCGGCCAATGACGGGCCGATACCTTCAACGGCAGCGATATCCTCTTCACTCGCTGCCTGCAGTCCTTGCATGCCACCAAACCGGGTCAAAAGACGCTGGCGACGTTTTGCACCAACCCCTTCGATTTCCTGCAGGCTGGATTGTACCCTTGCTTTGCCCCGTTTGGCACGATGTCCGGTAATGGCAAACCGGTGAGCCTCATCGCGGATCTGCTGGATCAGATGGAGTGCCGGCGCATCCGTAGGCAGATTGATGGTCAAGTCTTGCTGGGGAATGACCAGCGTTTCAAGCCCGGGCTTGCGTTCTTCGCCTTTGGCCACGCCGACGATGGGCAAATCAGGCAGGCCGACTTCGGCCAGTACTTCGAGCGCAATATTGACCTGTCCGAGACCGCCATCAATCAGCAGCAAATCCGGCAGCCGTACTTCTTCACCGGCCGCTTGCAGATCGACCAGCTTGCCATAGCGCCGGGTCAGGGCTTGCCGCATGGCGGCGTAGTCATCCCCCGGGGTGATGCCGGTGATGTTAAAGCGCCGGTATTCGGATGGCTGGATCGAGCGTTTGTCGTACACCACGCAGGACGCCACCGTGGCTTCGCCTTGCGTGTGGCTGATGTCAAAGCATTCGATCCGTTCCGGCAGCTCGCTGAACCCAAGCGCTTCACCGAGCGCAGCCAGCCGCTGGTCTTGGGCGGCTTTGGACAACAAGCGCTGGGCCAGTGCCAGTTGGGCATTCTTCTCGGCCATTTGCAGCCAGACCCGGCGTTCACCGTTGGGATTACTGTTGAGCTTGACCTTGCGACCCGCTTGCTCGGACAGAATGTCTGCCAGACCGGCATCTTCGATGGGCTGGTTAATGACGATCAGCGCAGGCGGAGAAAGCTCTTGATAGTGCTGTTCCAGGAAGGCTTCCAGTACCTCGACGGGTGTGGTGCCTTCCGACACATGCCCCGGGAACAAGGCTTTGTCACCCAGATGGCGGCCACCCCGGATCATGACCAGATTGACACACGCCTGCCCTTCGGCCATGACGGCGGCCACGATGTCGGTATCGAGCTGGCTGACGTTGCTGGAGATAAACTGTTTCTCCTGCACCGCCTGCAATTGCTGGATCTGGTCGCGCACCACGGCGGCGGCTTCGTACTCGAAGTTCTCGGCCAGTTTCTGCATCTGCACGGTTAAGCGGTCGGTCACATCCTTTTGCTTGCCTTCCAGCAGCAAGCGCGCCGCGTTGACATCTGCGGCATAGTCTTCAGACGAAATCAGATTGACACAAGGCCCGGAACAACGCTTGATCTGGTACAGCAGGCAGGGGCGCGACCGGTTATTGAACACGGTGTCTTCGCAGGTGCGCAGGCGGAAAATTTTTTGTAGCAGGTGTACGCTGTCACGTACGGCCCAGACGTTGGGAAACGGGCCAAAATACTGGTGCCGGCGATCCAGCCCGCCACGGTAATAGGCCACCCGGGGGAATTCGTGCCCGGACAGCATGATGTAGGGGTAGCTTTTATCGTCCCGGAACAGGATGTTGTATTTGGGTTTCAGGCTCTTGATGAGGTTGTTTTCCAGTAGCAGCGCCTCGGCCTCGCTACGGGTAATGGTGACCTCAATTCTGGCTACCTGCCCCACCATCAGCCGGATACGCGGTGAATGGTCGGTTTTCTGGAAATACGAACTGACCCGCTTTTTCAGCGCCTTGGCTTTCCCGACATACAGCACATTGCCGGCGGCATCCAGCATGCGGTACACGCCCGGCAGCAGCGGCAGGTTTTTCAGGAATTCGGGAATATCAAACTGCACTTCGTCCGTCATCGGGGTTCGGTCATCAGACATGGAACGCATGATTATAGTAAACTTCCGCCCTTTGCTGCTGAAACAACAAGGTTAATCATTATTATGTGGTTCAAAAACCTGCAACTTTACCGTTTGACGGCCCCTATTTCACTGACAGCAGACGAACTGGCGGACAAATTGTCTGCCCAGCGTTTTGTCGGCTGCGGCAAGTCCGAACGCGCCCAGGCGGGCTGGTCGGATGCTTTTGGTTGTGATGAGCTGGTGATTGCTGCTGGCGACGCACTTTGGTGCGTACTGAAGACCGAAGAGAAAATCCTGCCATCGAGCGTCATCAACCAGGAACTGCAAGCCAAGATGGACCATATCGAGGCGACCGAAGCGCGCCGGGTGGGCCGCAAGGAAAAGCAGACCCTGAAAGAGCAGATCGAGGATACCTTGCTGCCACAGGCGTTTAGCCGTTATTCCCGCGTAGCGGTGATGATCGACCCGAAATCCGGCTGGGTAGCCGTAGATGCCAGCAATATGGGCAAGGCCGAACAGGTGGTGAGCGCGCTGATTCAGTCCATTGATGAACTGAAGATGAAACGCCCGGAGGCCGCGCAATCTCCTGCCAGCAAAATGGCGGATCTGCTGCTGGTACCGGAAGACGAGCAGGAGCTGCAATTCTTCCAGCTGGATAGTGACTGCGAGCTGAAAGGCCATGGCGACACCCAGAGCATTGTCCGTTTTGCACGCCACAACCTGTTGCAACCGGAAGTCGCCGCTCATCTGGCCACTGGCAAGCAACCGGTAAAACTGGGCATGCAGTGGCAGGATCGCATCAGCTTTATGCTGACTGATGACTGGCAGATCAAGCGCGTGAAGTTTATGGATCTGATCCAGGACGAACTGCTGAGCACCGACACAGATGACCGCCGTGCGCTGGTTGAAGCCACGCTGACCATCCAGGCAGAGTCCTTGCGCTCCATGCTGGCAGACCTGATGGACTGGCTGGGCGGAGAACCGGAAAAGGACTAATACTTGTCCGTGACCGGAGGGATGACGGTATCCAATACCGGCGTACCAACCTAGCAAAAAGCCCCTTGGGAATGATCCGCAAGGGGCTTTTTGTTGGTGATGCGTACCAGGGAATTACACGGCTTCTTCGTTTTGCTCGCCGGTACGGATACGGATGATCTGCTCGACCGGCATGACAAAAATCTTGCCATCGCCGATTTTGCCGGTACGTGCGGCCTGGGTAATGGCGTCCAGCGCAGCATCGACCATGTCGTCTGCAATGACCATTTCCAGTTTCACTTTAGGCAAGAAATCCACCACGTATTCTGCACCGCGGTACAGTTCGGTGTGGCCTTTCTGGCGACCAAAACCTTTGACTTCTGTTACGGTCATCCCGGTAATGCCGACGTTTGACAGCGCTTCACGCACTTCATCCAGCTTGAATGGTTTGATAATCGCTTCTACTTTTTTCACACGGTTCTCCTGACGTTTGACGTGTTATTCCATTTTTAAATCAACACTGACCAGCAGAAGCAATGCCATGGGCCACCGGTGCATCATTATCGATTTGAAAAGGGAATAACCTGAACATAAAACCATTAAATCAACCACTTACCATCTATTTAACCATCACGCGCGTTTTCCGTAAATATCTGGCGGCTGGCCACGCATGACAGCATATGACACACCTTAACCGTTTTCCTGCTGGCTGGCTACCATCCACGCCGCCGTCTGGCAGCCGCATGCACCGGCAAGGCAGACCAGGGAACAGACGCATGCGCAGATAACCGTCGCAATTCTTGCAAGATACGCATGCCGGAAAACAACGCCCACCCCATCAGCACCAGTCCGGCAATACCGAGCACTTTTCCGGTGCCATACCAGTCCAATGTCTGCAAGCCACTGGCGAACAGCACCAGCAACAGGCCAAGTGACAGCCTGCCAAGCAGCCTGGCTGACAATTCTTTTTGCAGAAGTGCCAGTATTGGGTCATCCTTGGAGACACAGGGTTGATTTACAGCGTGATGTTCTTCCATTACATTCATGGCATATGAATAATTGACTATTTGACTGATACCCAGCCGGATCTTTAAAGAAACATACAGATGAATCAGCCAACTCACAATACGTTTTTGCAGGCAAACCAGCAAGTGAACGGTATTCTGGCCATACTCGGGCAGCATTTGCTGGGCAAGCCGGAGGTCATCCGCCTGTCGCTGGCCGGTTTGCTGGCCCGCGGCCACCTGCTGCTGGAAGACGTGCCCGGGGTGGGCAAAACCACGCTGGCCCATGCACTGGCCACCACGCTGGGGCTGCATTACCAGCGCGTCCAGTTTACCAGCGACTTGCTACCGGCTGACCTGATCGGGGTGTCCGTCTACCTACGTGACACGGGCAGGTTCGAGTTCCACCGCGGGCCTTTGTTCAGCCAGGTCTTGCTGGCTGACGAAATCAACCGGGCCAGCCCCAAAACCCAGAGTGCGTTGCTGGAAGCCATGGCAGAGCGACAAGTTACCCACGATGGCGAAACGCATACCCTGCCAGACCCTTTCTTTGTCATCGCCACCCAGAACCCGCAAAGCCAGATTGGTACCCACGCGCTGCCAGAATCACAGCTGGACCGTTTCATGATGCGGCTCTCCATTGGCTATCCGGATGCTCAGGCAGAAAAAGCCCTCTACCTTGGCGGTGCCAACACTAAGGCGACCACCGCTCATTTATCGGCTACCGATGTCTTTGCCTTACAGCAACTGGTTGATGATGTGCAAGTGTCTGAAGCCCTGGCGGCGTATGTACTGGCCTTGGTTGCCGCCACACGAGAGCCTCGCCGGTTCTTGCACGGATTATCGCCGCGCGGCGGGCTGGCCCTGATTCAGGCTGGCAAGGCCTGGGCATTTCTGGAAGGCCGGCATTTTGTGATTCCGGAAGACATCCAGAAAATCTTTACCGCGGTGGCCGGCCACCGGCTGATGCCGGGGAGTGATCTGGATACCTGCGCGCCCGTGATGCTGCAATTACTGCAAGAAGTAGCCATTCCTTGAACGACGTCGCCGCAAGACTCCCGCAGCAACTCACCCGCTGGCTTCAGCGCAAGCGGTTACCGGTTGATGGCTGGGTGAAACTGGATCGCAAGCATCTGTACATCTTGCCAACCTGGCAAGGCGTTGTGTTTGGTACCTTGCTGCTGACCATGTTGCTGGCCTCGCTCAATTTCAACCTGAGCCTGGGTCTGATGCTGACCTTTGCCCTGATCGGCGTAGCCCTGGCCAGTATGTGGATGGCTTACCGGAACCTGCAGGATGTACGGATTGCCGTGGCCCAGCCGCAAGCCATCTTTGCCGGTGAAACCGGTGTGTTCCCCTACCGGTTGACGCACGATGACGGACAGATGCGCATTGGCGTACAACTGCGCCATGCCCGGCTGGTCAGTCAGGAAACCGATCTGCCGCCGCACCAGGAAACGCTGATCAGCCTGTGCCAGCCCCAACTGCCGCGCGGTGTCCATACGGCAGGCCGGCTGAGCATCTCGGCAGAATTTCCCTTCCGGTTGCTGCATGTCTGGTCGTATGCAGACCTGATGCAAGAAGTCATCGTCTATCCGGCTCCCGAGCAACACCCTCCGCCACTGCCGACCGCAGCAACGGCCGGTGCCGAAAGCCAGCAAACCCAGCCGGATGACGAAACGCCGGACCAGATTCGCAACTATCGGCCGGGCGACCCGCTGCGCAGCATTGCCTGGAAGCACAGCGCCAAGCAGGATGACCTGCTGACCCGCTACGGGGATATCTATCAACCTGCCAGCAGCCTGATCCGCTGGCAAGATACGCCTGCCAATATGGAGACCGAAGCCAGACTCTCCCGATTGGCGGCCTGGCTGTTGATGGCAGAAGCCTCAGGCCACGCCTTTGCCCTGTCGTTGCCGCACACAGAAACGTCAACCGCCCAAGGGCCGGCACATTTGGCCCACTGCCTGGCCTTGCTGGCCAGATGGCAGGGGTAGCCCCATGCGTACCTCACCCCAGTTAGGGAAACATGCGTATGGCCTGCTGGGCCTGCAGCTGGTACTGGCCTGCCTGCCGCATGTCTTGAATCTGCCCTGGCCATTGCTGCTGGTCGCCGGTGTGCTGATCGGCACGGGTTTCTGGCGCTGGAAGCAAGCCTATAACGCCTTGCCGGTGGCCCAGACCCGACTGGTGATCCTGGTAGTGGTGCTCGCCACCATTCTGCTTGCCTGGCTGGGCAGCTTCCCGCTGGAAGATGTGGCGGTCGCCATTCTGATCATCGTTACATGCCTGAAGTGGCTGGAAAGCCGGCAATTACGGGATGCCATGCTGGCCAGTCAGCTAAACTTCTTTGTGTTGCTGACCCAGTTTCTGTATGACCAGCCTTTCTGGTTGGGGGTATATGTCACACTGTGTGCCGTATTCACCCTGCGTAACTGGCTGATCCTGGCGCACCCGGGTGCTGGGCGTATGCTGCCGGGACGATACATCGGCCGTTTGCTGCTATATGGCCTGCCGATGGTTGTTGCCCTGTTTGTGCTGTTTCCCCGGCTGGAGCACCCGATCTGGCAGATCAGCACCGCCGCGCAAACCGCCCAGTCCGGCGTCAGCGACACCCTTAGCCCAGGTAGCCTGAGCGAAGTCGTGCAATCCGCCGCCATTGCATTCCGTGCCGAATTCTCCGGCCCGCGCCCGCCACAGTCTTCCCTGTATTGGCGCGGACTGACCCTGTGGGACTTTGACGGACAAAGCTGGCGGCAAAACGCCTTCCGCCGGCAGTATCAGCGCCCCCCTATCGAGAGCAGCGGCCAACGGACCGACTACACCATCACCCTGGAGCAGGGAAACCATCGCTGGCTGTACTTGCTGCAAACTGGCCTGAATGTGCAATTGCGGGAACGCGGCTGGTTCAGTGTGGATGATGAATTCCTGCTGTTTGCACCACCGGATGGTCGCATACGCTATCAGGCGACGTCTGGCCCAAGGCCCATGGAACGTCTCGACAACCTGACTCGCCAGCTCGCTCTGGCATTACCCTATGGCAACCCCAGAGCAACGGCCCTGGGTGCGCAATGGGCCGCCCGCTATGCCGCACCCGAAGCCCGCATTCAAGCGGCCTTGCAGATGTTTGCCGGCAAGCCGTTTGCCTACACCCTGCGCCCCGGCAAGCTGGGAGATGACCCGGTCGATGAATTCCTGTTCCAGTCCCAAAAAGGGTTTTGCGAACACTATGCCAGCAGCTTTGTGTTCCTGATGCGGGCAGCCGGCGTGCCTGCGCGGGTGGTGGTGGGGTATCTGGGTGGCGAATACAACACGGTGGGCAACTACTATATTATCCGCCAGGCTGACGCCCATGCCTGGGCCGAGGTCTGGCTAGACGGTAAGGGCTGGACACGGGTTGACCCGACAGCAGCCGTCGCGCCGGAACGGGTCGAACGGGGTATCGAGCAGGTATTGCCCGCAGACAGTGGCCTGGCCATTCAGAATACCCGCAGCGCGGGCTGGCTGCGGGAGTTTGGCTGGATAGCCGACAATCTGGTCAATCAGTGGAACCGCTGGGTGCTCAGCTATGACCGGCAGCGCCAGAAGCAATTGCTGGAGCAACTGGGACTGGATGGGGATACCAAGACCATGGTCAGGGTCATGGTGTCGGTCTTGTCCGGCATCATTCTGGCCGGCATGACACTATTGCTGTGGCCCAGAAAGCGCCATCTCTCCCCGGAACAACGTTTATATGAACAGTATTGCAATACGCTGGCCCGCAAAGGGCTGACACGCGCCCGGCACGAAGGGCCGGCAGATCTGGCTGCACGGGCCGGCGCAGCCTTACCCGAGCATCAAGCGCAGATCGCACGGATCACCCAGCTTTACCTGCGGCTACGATATCAAACCACCGTGGCGGATCGTCAGGCAGACTTGCAGCAGTTTGAGGCCGCCGTTCGCAGTTTCAGGCCCTGACCAAACCACCGCCGAAAAAAAGCCCCTTCATCCGGGGAATCGATGAAGGGGCCTAGAGACCAACCACACATGGCGTTACCCGTTAGCGTAACGCCCAACACACATCAGACTACAGCTGAATGGATTTGATTTCGAAGAATTCGTGAATCCCGAAATCGCCCCATTCGCGGCCATTGCCGGATTGTTTGTAGCCACCCAATGGCGCATCGTAGTTAAAATCGCCACCGTTGACATAACACTGGCCAGCACGGATGCGACGGGCAATTTTCAGGCCCTCTTCCTTGTTGGCCGCCCAAACGCCGGATGACAGGCCGTATTTGCTGTCGTTAGCGATTTCGATGGCTTCTTCCAGCGTATCGTAAGGAATCATGGCAATCACCGGCCCGAAGATTTCTTCCTGGGCGATGGTCATCTTGTTGTTCACATCACGGAAGATGGTCGGCTTGACGTAAGCACCTTTCTCACAGCCTTCTGGGCGCTCCAGACCGCCGGTGACCAGTTTGGCACCTTCGTCCAGACCAATCTGGATGTATTTCAAGACGGTTTCACGCTGTGCCATGGAGCTCAACGGGCCGATATCGGTCTCTTCGCTGTCGGTTGGGCCAACCGGCATTTCGTCCACAAACTTTTTGGCCAGCACAGTCGCTTCTTCATAGCGGCTGCGTGGTACCAGCATACGGGTCTGGCAAACGCAGGTCTGGCCAGAGTTGATCAGCACGTCACGCACACCGCCACGCACGGCGTCAGCCAATGGCGCGTCTTCGGTAATGATCAATGGTGATTTGCCACCCAGTTCCAGGCAAACACGCTTGATGGTGTCTGCAGCCAGGCGCTGAATGCGTGCGCCGGTATTGGTAGAACCGGTGAAAGACACCATATCGACATCAGGATGGGTCACCAGGGCATCGCCCAGTTCACCACCCTTGCCGGTGATCAGGTTGAATACGCCGGCTGGCAAGCCGATTTCCTTGACGCACTCGGCAAAGATAATGTCTTGCAGCGGGGTAATGGAAGCAGGCTTCAGCACCATGGTACAACCGGCGGCCAGCGCAGGTGCAACCTTGCCGATCAGTTGGTACAGCGGGTAGTTCCATGGGGTAATGAAGGCACACACACCTACTGGCTCACGTACCACCAGCGAGTTGTTCACTTCTTTCACCACGTCCATCTCTTTGGTGCGATCAGCAAACTTGGCAAAAGCAGACACGCAGTTCACCTGAATGATGCGCGCCCATTTGATCGGGCAGCCCATGCTCTGGGACATGGCCACGGCCAGTTCTTCCTTGCGGGCTTCCAGGGCTTTCTGCAGCTTGCGGATGTATTCTGCACGCTCATCCGACGTAGTCTGGGACCAGGTCGTAAACGCGGCCTTGGCAGCGGCAACCGCGCGATTCAGGTCATCCTGATCGGCATTGATCACTTCGGCAAAAGCTTCTTCCGTCGCCGGATTCACCAGCGTGGTAAAACCCTTGCCATGGGCTTCAACCCAGTCACCATTGATAAACAGTTTTTCATAGCGCTTCATAAATCTTCTCCAGGATGTACGTGTAGCACCTATACACTACCGCTACCGATAACACGCATCATAAGCATTGCGCTCATTGCAACCAAGCCCTATTATGGCAATTATTTATTAGCAAAAGTGCAATAATGATTACCTTGCAAGCCGTGCAGCTTTTTGTACATGTGGCCGAGCACAGTACCTTTGCCTCTGCCGCTACCCGTTTTGGCGTTACCCCCTCTACGGTGACCCGCCAGATCCAGCAACTGGAGGTCGCGTTGGGAGCCCGCTTGCTGCAGCGATCCACCCGCAATGTCTCCCTCACGGAAGCTGGCCGGCACTACTTGCCGCACGCACAAGCGCTGCTGGAAGCACACGAAAGCGGCAGCGCGGTCCTCAACCAGCTGACACAACGGCCAAGCGGCACCCTGCGGTTGACGGCTCCGCTGGTACTCACCACCTTGTACATTGTGCCGGCGATTCCGTCTTTCCTGAAAAAGTACCCCACAGTCAAAATCGACCTGCAGTTATCAGACGATTATCTCAACCTGATCGACGTCGGTTTCGATGTCGCCATCCGGCAAGGGAATACGCATGACTCCAGCGTGGTGGCCAGAACCCTGTTCCGTTTCGATCGCAGCTTATGCGCCAGCCCCGCCTATCTGGCGTCGCATGGCATTCCGACCACGCCGGAAGACCTGAAAAATCACGACTGCATCCCGTACAACCGCACCAACCGCGATATGGTGTGGCAGTTCCAGAAAAACGGTAAGCGCGAAAAAGTCGTCCCGACCGGTCACTTGCAAAGCAACTGCATCAGCAGCCTGAAGCAACTGACGCTGGCCGGTCTGGGTATTTGCCGCTTGCCCAACAAACTCATTCAGAACGAACTCTCCACCGGCTCGCTGATCCGCGTGTTGCCCGACTGGCAAAGCGTGGTGGATGACCAGCTGGATACCCTGTACGCTGTTTATCCGCAGCGCCGGCTGCTTTCCCCGAAAGTCGCCGCTTTTCTGGAGCACGTGCAGCAATACCTGCGGGATAACAACCTGGTCGTGCCGCCACCGCCGCCCAGCCAGTGAGCGTAGCCATTGCCCATCAAGGGTAAACAGCGCCGTTAACGTCTAGCATACGCCGTTTTTTACCCTTTAAAAACAGCTGGCTATCTGCTCTGCCATCCACCCTGCTTGCAGGATGGCGATACGGCCGGCCAGCGTGTTACTTCGTATATCTGCAACACACAATTTCAGTTTTCAACTTGAGTTTTCTGCGCCAAACCCCAAAGATACGGACAATAAGCGGCGCCATTGCCATTTTGTTATATACCCGCAAGAGAGTCTCTGTGAAACCCGTTGCCATTGTTCAGCAAGTTCATCACGACACACCGGATTTCTTTGCCGATTTCCTGACCGAAAAACAGATTCCCTGGACCTTGTTCAGGATGGACCAGCATGATCCGCTACCAGACAATCTGGATGCGTTCAGTGGCTACTGCATGCTGGGCGGACCCATGAGTGTCAATGATGACGATACCCTGCCCTGGCTCAAACAGGAAATGGCACTGGTGCAAGAAGCCATTCGCAAAGACATTCCTGTCATCGGACATTGTCTGGGTGGGCAGCTGATTTCAAAGGCTTTGGGCGGCAAGGTAGGCCCCGTACCGATGCCGGAAATCGGCTGGAGCCAGATCCATATGCCGGATGTTGCCGATGCCAAGCGCTGGCTGGGCGGAGAATCGACCGTACCGCTGTTCCAGTGGCACGGCGAAGGGTTTTCCCTGCCGGAAGGCGCACGCCTGATTGCAAAAAGTCCGTACTGGGCGCATCAAGCCTTTGTGATTGGTCAAAAACACCTCGCAATGCAGTTCCATTGCGAGGTAAATGCGGCTAAAGTACGTCACTGGGCTGTAGAAGAACAGAGCGAAATCAACGCCGTACAGCACCACGAGAGTGTCCAGTCATCCGACAGTATTCTGGCCTCTCTGGAAAAAAGCATACCGGAGAGTAACCGTATTGCCCGCCACATCTACAGCGAGTGGATTCAAGGGTTAAACAGATAGTTACCGCCAGCATGGTCACCTGCCTGCCGCGGCTTTACTCAGGAAAAGAAAAATGGCATTTCTGACCACCGACTTATGTGATGCGCACAGCGAGCATCTGCAGATTGCAGCCCCCATCTTCAAATCTTATGGTGGCGAGCCGCGCTTTTACGGCCGGATCGTGACCCTCAAACTGTTTGAAGACAATTCACTGGTCAGAACAGCACTGTCAGAACCCGGCGAAGGCAAGGTACTGGTGGTGGATGGCGGCGCCTCCATGCGTTGCGCGCTGGTCGGTGACCAGATTGCGGCCCTGGCCGTGGATAACCACTGGGCTGGGATTATTGTCAATGGCTGCATCCGCGACAGCGTTGCCATCAATGCACTGCCCATCGGCGTGCGCGCTTTGAATACCCACCCGCTCAAGAGCGTCAAACGCGGGGTGGGCGAAAAGAACCTGACCGTGTATTTTGCAGACGTACATTTTCACCCGAACGATTATGTCTATGTCGATGAAGATGGCATCATCCTGTCGGCATCAGCCCTCTGGTAACCCCCCGCACAAAGCGCAATCACTATCGATGACGGCGACGGCGACGGATTAAAACCCGATCGCCGTTTTCAATTGTGTCCGCAAAACATCCCCCAGGGATGTCACCTTGCCGACAAATGCCTGCTGTCCGTCATCCAGCGATTTGTTGTTCCAGTCCATGTCACTCCAGTACGCCAGCTCTTTGGGCTTGTCCGACGCCGCATCCATATTGAGGCCGTAATGGATACTCATCGCATTCATGTATTTCGACATGAAGGTACCGTGCACGATAAAGATCAGCGGTAGCGGTACCCCCAGTTGCTGGTAGCCAGCCGCTTCCTTCTTGGCAAAGCGGCTGGCATCCGCCTCATCGGCACGCAAGGTATCGATGTAAGTGGCAGAGCAATCCTGCTTGTCTTCCCAGTTATTGCGTATGTCCTGCTTAAAAACGCTGCTGTACTTCAAGGGTTTGCACAAGGCACTTTTATCGTACCAGCCGCTCCCCTTGGCCGGGGTAATCTGGCCGGCAAACGATAAACGCTCACTCACCGTGGTGTGCTCAGGGTTCCACTGGATCAGGCTGACCGAAGCATAGGCACCGCTATCGTACAAAGTGCCACCGCCCTGAATCGTGGTATTGGTCGTTTCAGCATCCCCAGCCACCACCACCCATTTGCCGGGCGGCAGCGGCAAGGTCTTTTCACCGAACCAGAGCTGGTCAGATACTTCGACACCGGTTTGCAAGCGCTGGTTGAATTCATCCACCAATTGCTTGGGGGTCTGGAAAGAACCACAAAAGGCAGGCATCGTCATGACACAAGCCATGATCAAAAAAGCGCGTTTGGATGATTTCATCGATTGCATACAATTTCCTGCCTATTATGTTTTTCCGTCCATCATGGCCTGCCAGCTGGCGGCATGGTATGGTGCACATGCATTTTCAGGCCATCAGCATATATCAAAAACAAGCGCCACGCATCCATACAGCATATTTTATGCGCAAACAGCATGAATAAAATTCGCCTGGTTTGCTGTCGGTACAGGCAGCACAGCCCGAAGAACTCAGGTAAAATAGTCGCATATACTTAGAACTGTTTGTTCCTGCCCATTTTAAAGACAACCATCATGCTACCTCATCAAATTGATACGTTGATTTCCGCCAGCTGGATTATTACGGTGGACCATAACAATACCGTCCTGACAGACCATGCCATCGCCGTCAGCCAGGGACGTATCGTGGCCATTCTGCCAACCGCTGAAGCTGAAAAAGCCTTTGAAGCCAGTCATCGTATCCGTTTGCCGGGTCAGGCATTGATCCCCGGCCTGATCAACCTGCACACGCACTCTGCCATGAACCTGCTGCGCGGGTTTGCAGATGACCTGCCGCTGATGACCTGGCTGAACGACCATATCTGGCCGGCCGAGAAAAAGCATGTGGGTGAGCAGTTTGTCTATGACGGTTCCTTGCTGGCTGCCGCAGAATCCATCAAGAGCGGTGTCACTTGCCTGAACGACATGTATTTCTTCCCGTCACCAACGGCACAAGCCATGATTGACGCGCAAATCCGCGCGGCCATCAGCGTGAACGTCATCGAGTTCCCGACCCAGTACGCGGTGGATGCGGATGATTACCTGAAAAAAGGTCTGGAAGCCCATAGCCGTTTTGGCGACCACCCGTTGCTGCAATTCACCATGGCGCCACACGCGCCGTACACCATTTCTGACCACACGTTCGAGCGCATGGTCATGCTGGCAGATCAGCTGGACATGCAGATTCACTGCCACATCCACGAAACCCGTGCCGAAATCGAAGGTAGCATCAAGGAACATGGTGTTCGTCCGCTGGAACGACTGGCCCGCCTGGGCTTGTTAAGCCCGCGCCTGATTGCCGTCCACATGGTGCACCTGCTGGAAGACGAAATGGCCCAGCTGGCCGAGCATGGCGTGCACATTGCACACAACCCGTCTTCCAACATGAAACTGGCTTCCGGCATTTGCCCGGTACCGGCCCTGCATGACTTCAATATCAACGTCGGTATCGGTACCGATGGTGCAGCGTCTAACAACCGTATCGACATGTTTACCGAGATGCGCACCGCCGCCCTGCTGGCCAAAGTCGGCGTTGAGAATCCGGAAGTGGTCCCTGCCACCAAGGCACTGGAAATGGCGACCATCTGCGGCGCACGCGCACTGGGCAAAGAACACGACCTGGGCTCGCTGGAAATCGGCAAACTGGCCGACATCACCGCCGTAGACCTGTCTGATCTGGCCTGCCAGCCCTGCTTTGACCCGACCTCGCAACTGGTCTATGTCGCTGGCCGTGAGCATGTGACCAACGTATGGGTGAACGGTAGCCATGTTCTGAACAATCGCGAATTGACCACCGTGGACGAGGCCGAACTGAAAGCCAAGGCCAAGGCATGGCAACACAAACTGAGCGCCTGAGCAGCCGCAACGCCAAGGAAGACACATGACAGCAACCCCGACTGACAACCTGCGCGAAGTGAACGTCGACCCGACCGAGATCGACAAATTCAGCCAGCTGGCCCACAAATGGTGGGACAAGAACAGCGAGTTCAAACCGCTACACGACATCAACCCGCTGCGCATCCACTTCATCGAGCGCATTGCCGGCATCAACGGCCAGACCATGCTGGATGTTGGCTGTGGCGGCGGCATTCTCAGTGAAGGCCTGGCCGAAAAAGGGGCCGTGGTCACCGGCATTGATCTGGCCGAGAAATCGCTGAAAGTCGCCCGCCTGCATCTGCTGGAAAGCGGTAACAAGGTAACTTACCAGTGCGTGCCGGCCGAGCAGTTTGCGGAAGAAAATCCGGGCGCATTCGATAGCGTGGTTTGCATGGAAATGCTGGAGCACGTGCCAGACCCGGCCAGCATCGTGGCCAGTTGTGCCAAACTGGTCAAACCGGGTGGATACGTGTTCTTCTCGACACTGAACCGTAACCCCAAAGCCTATGTGATGGCGGTGTTGGGCGCAGAATACCTGCTGGGCATGCTGCCCAAAGGGACGCACGAATATAGCCGATTCATGAAACCGTCCGAGCTTGGACGCATGGTACGTGCTGCCGGCCTGACGCTGGTTGAAATGACTGGGCTGACATACAATCCGGTGAACCAGAGCTATGCACTCTCTGACGATACCGCCGTAAATTACATGATGGCTTGCCGCAAGGACTGACCCGGATGACCTACAAACGCCCCGCAGCCATTTTATTTGATCTGGACGGCACACTGGCCGATACCGCCATTGATCTGGGTGGCGCACTGAACTGCCTGTTAAAAGAAGAAGGGCAAGCCAGCGTACCGTATACCCGTATCCGCCCGGTGGCCTCTCATGGTGCCCGCGGCTTGATCCAGCTCGGCTTTGGTATCGACAAGAATCATCATCAGTTCGAGAGTTACCGGCTGCGATTCCTGAACCACTATGAGCATCTGTTCTGCGACCGCACTGTGCTGTTTGACGGCGTAGACCAACTGCTGAACCAGCTCACTGCCAAAGGCATCAAGTGGGGGATTGTCACCAACAAGCCGATGCGTTTTACCGACCGGCTGGTGCCAAAGCTTGGCTTCACGACCGAACCCGGTACCGTCGTCAGCGGCGATACCGTTGGTGTTGCCAAACCGGACCCGAAACCGATGTACCATGCGGCAGCTGAACTGGGCGTGAACCCGGAAGACTGCTGGTACGTGGGGGATGCAGAGCGCGATATCGAAGCCGGACGTGCAGCTGGCATGACCACGGTGCTGGCCAATTATGGCTACATCTCTGAAGACGATACGCCCGATACCTGGGGAGCAGTCTTCACCATCGATACTCCCGACCAGTTGATCGAACTGATTCCGGACGCCTGATCCGATGAAAATGCTGGGTCTCATCGGCGGTATGAGCTGGGAATCTACCCTGCCCTATTACCGCTATATCAACGAGACCATCCGCCAACAGCTGGGCGGGCTTCACTCTGCCCGCTTGCTGCTGGCCAGCCTTGATTTTGCCGAGATTGCCGAGCTGCAAAAAAACGGCCAGTGGGACGAGGCCGGCCAGAGACTGGCCAATGCCGCCCGGCAACTGGCGCAGGCAGGTGCAGAAGGTTTGGTACTCTGTACCAACACCATGCACAAAGTAGCCGATGCCATCAGCAACGCCGTAGATATTCCGCTATTGCATATTGTCGACCCCACAGGCGAATACATCCTGCAGCAAGGGTATGGCAAAGTCGGGCTGCTAGGCACCCGCTTTACCATGGAACAACCTTTTTATACCGATCGCCTGCTGTCACACTACGAGATCGAGTGCGTGGTGCCGGATGCACAAGCGCGTGACGACCTGCACCGGATCATCTTTAGCGAACTCTGCCAGGGCATGATCAGCGATACCTCACGTCAGCGCTGCAAACGCATCCTGCAGCAACTGGCGCATCAGGGAGCTGAAGGTATCATTCTGGGCTGTACCGAGTTATCGTTACTGATTCACCCGGAAGACAGCCCGCTCCCCCTGTTTGATACCACCCGCCTGCACGCAGAAGCCGCCGCCCGCTGGTCGCTGGCCTGAGTCAAAGATTTATCCCGCACCCATTGCCTGATCGCTATGAATTTGCCATAGTAAGCATGTGGCAAAACCATGCGACAACCACCTTTTATATTTGATCCGGAGATGAATATGGCAGGCAAATTTGAACTAAAACCCACCAAAAACGATGGCTTCATGTTCAACCTGAAGGCAGGCAATGGCCAGATCATCCTGACCAGTGAAATCTACAACACCAAGGCAGCTGCCTTGAATGGTATCGAATCCGTCAAAAAGAATGCAGCAGAAGACGGCCGTTTTGAACGCCGCGAATCCAAAAATGGCGAACCTTACTTTGTACTGAAAGCCGGTAACGGCCAGGAAATCGGCCGCAGCGAAATGTATTCTTCTGCCAGTGCCATGGAAAACGGCATTGAGTCCGTGCAAAAGAACGCACCAGACGCGGACGTGGTTGAAGCAGAAGCCTGAGCAAGCCACCGTTTATCCACGCTCAAAGCCCTGTCGTCCGGCAGGGCTTTGTCTTTGGGGGTGTCTGGTGGCAACCGTACCTTTCCGTGGTATACTTGAATTGCTTTATCTGGGGGCGACCTGGTTTCGACGTGGGTTGCAAAGCAGACGAGGGCATGCCGGGATTTCAGTCATCCCGTAAAACACTGAACAAATTTAGTCGCAAACGACGAAACTTACGCCCTAGCAGCTTAATAACCTGCCGGCCGTTGCTCTGATTCTCTGATGGGTCAGGCGGGGTAACCCGCAGCAACGTCATTTACATCAGATCGTGTCTGTCCGGGTGACTTGAACAGATACTAAATCCAAGGTCACTCGCTGTGTCCAAGCCTGTCGGTTGGCGTGTCCACAGTTAAATACAAATTAATTCGACTACGCATGTAGAACTTGCTGTAGAGGGCTTGCGGACGCGGGTTCAATTCCCGCCGCCTCCACCATATTCACTTCCAACGAAGTCTAAAGAAAGCCAGTAAACCTAGCAAAATCAGGGTTTCTGGCTTTTTTTACGTCCCAAACATTCCTATACATTTCTTTGATCAGCAGGGGTACTTGGGGGTAATTCCTGATCTCTCCAGACGAGATACCCACAAATGCCTTTAATCGACACCACAGCGAATGCAGCAAATCAGCTGGCAAGGCATTCACACTTAGCGGATGAAAAGGCATGTTTGCGACCGGATAGTCATAAGGTAGAATCAATAAAAATGCAATAAGGGTATGCCATGAGAAAATTATTGATTCTTTTAGCCACGCTATTGATCGCAAATGGAGTGTTCGCCTTAGATACAACGTCAACTATCATCGGAAAAGACGGCAACTTTTCCATTAAGTACGACCTTAAGGAATGGGTTAACTTTAAAAGAGATAGTAAGAATGAATTAGACAAGCAAGTGTTCGCCGCCCTACGGTTAACAGGTGGAGCTGACCATATCGAAAACGTGCTTATGGGCTGCAAGGAAAACTCTAGTAAGTTTGATGAAGATAATTGCGTGTTTGCAATGCTTTCCGCTACAAACGGGGTGTCATTTGATAATCTTTATGCTGTCGTATCAATGAAAGCAGGTAATGTAAGCAGATCAAAACATAATGGGTTTGACTCGCTTACTACTGTTCAAGTTATCCCCGGTGGATTTTTTAAGCCTGAGAAAGCAATAAAATCGCTTATTATTGGTTCAAATAATGGAGTGGCGATTCTTGATGTTACTGGAACGCGGGCGGTCCTCGAGCTTCTTTCAAGCAAAGTGGAATCTCTTTTCTCGAATTTTAACTACATCGAAGCGCCTGCATCAGAGTCCATCCAGGACAATGGTGCACGTAAAACTGTAACTGACAACAATGATCAGGCAACTAAAGATACAAAAGCTATTTTAAATACAGAAAAAGTGCAATACGGCACCTCGGTGAGTTATGTTGACTCAAGTACCGTTAGAAAAGGTCGTGGGTTAGTCTCTGGGATTGTTGTTTCAGAGATTGCCGGATCAAATCATTATCCACGTAAGGTGACACTGTATTTTGCCGACTGTAAGTCAGGAATGATTGGAACGAGTAACGACGCTTCTGCATTTGTAACCGCCGCTGGGAAATATAAGAAAATTCTGGATACCCTATGCGACATTGGTAAGAATGCGCCGATGCTTTGAATTAGCCGCGAATAGAAAAACCCGCCGTGGCGGGTCAGATTGATGATCCCCCGTATTTTTAGGGGGGTGTCATCAATCTGAACTGCCTGTAATCACAGACATAAAATCAAACTAACACCTCCCGAGACTCGACATTGCCCGCCAGATGATAGGTAGTGCTTAGAGACAGCTATAAAAGCTACACTACTAATTCGCCCATTGACCCAACTGAATTGTAGGGATGAAACTTCTACAGCCGCATGCGCGTGATGAATACGGGTTACATCTAAAGGCACAGGATGTCACAAACTGTGCCATAGCCATCTGGGTCATGTTAGCCTTGAGGCATACGAGCGCGCCTCAATGTGAGGTCAAAATTTGTCTCCTGAACTGGTGGTAGTCCAGGCAAGTCTCAATAAAGCGGTTTACGGGATTGTCCGCAAGGAATCGGCTGGCTGTCATATATTTATTTGCAAGTTTTATATTGTCGTTGTACCAACGTACACTTCCCCTGCTGGCTTGCTGCCTGCAAAATGCCCCGCTCGACGCGAATAAACTTTATCCCCACCATGAGCAGCCATTCACCCACCTTCCCATTCAGCACACTGCACTTTCGCGGAGCCAATCTTCGCTATGTCGGGTCTTTGCAGGCAGAACGTCTGCTAGTGGTGGTGGGGCGCAATGATCATACCAAAACCTCCGGGTCGATAGATTCGCTGATCTGGCGCCTGCATGCACTCGGTATTGGTGTGTTGTGGTATGAGAGCAAAACCCAGACCACGGGCAAAATGCTGGGGGCAGCATTTGCGCGTTATGTGCATTCTCGTCCTGGTCAGTTTCTGAATCAAAACAGGCACGTGAAGGGTCTGATGCGTGAATTCATCAAATGGGGGTTCTGGCTTAGCCATCCTTTCCGGTGGGGATTCATGCTGCGTAAAATCCGCGGACACCATGCCCACCTGCCCCATTTACGGGCATTTATACGAGTAGCGTGTGCCAGCAAGCAAGTATCGTTTATTTCGCATTCGGCAGGCGGGGTGCTGTGTTCTCTGTTGCATGACATGCCGGAAGTTAGCAAACTGGTCTGTTTTGGCTACCCGTTCAAGCATCCGGAGCAGCCGGATGAACCCTACCGCACCCGGCATTTGGCCTTTATCAGCAAACCCATGCGGATTATTCAGGGCCATCAGGATGAATATGGTGGCGCACATGTGGCAAGCACTTACACGTTATCTGACCAGATCAGCATGCGCTTGATCGAGACCGATCATGACTACCAGCATCTGAGTGCGGATTTGCTGGACAGCCTGTTTGAGGATATTCGCTCGTTTCTGGGGTTATGACAGTCACCCCGATGCCGGGTCCCCGGCACCGGGGTGGACATGGTTAGCCAATGGCACATGCCTCTACCGTCATCCGCGCGGACAAGGCGGAATCGCGACGGGCCAGAAAGGTGCGCAACAGTTCGGGATAATCGGCGCTGACCGCGTTCTTGACTGATGCCCGTTGCCGCAAGGCGGCACGCCACTGCCTTACCTTGGGCGTGGCTTCAAATACACCAAAATCTTCAACCGTATCAAAGACATCGAAGTAGCGAAACACCGGGCCAAAGGCAGCATCCACAATTGAAAACGGTGAGCCGGCAAAGTAAGGCCCTTCTCCCAGTGCGGCTTCCAGAGTCGCAAATTTACTCCTGAGCTCTGCCACCCGGGTGGCCAATGCAGGTTCGGTCTGCGCACCGTACAGCCCGGCGATGACACCCAACACGCTGGAAGCAAACTCGATCCAGCCCCGGTGTTGCGCCCGTACCAGCGGGTCTGCCGGGTGCAGTTGATGGGGGGTGGTGTCTTCCAGATATTCGCAGATGACGGCGGATTCGAAGACAGGCTGGCCATCGACCAGCAAGAGCGGCGTTTTCCCCAGGGGCGACAAGGCGAGAAACCAGTCCGGCTTGTTGGCCAGGTCGATATCAATGCGTTCGAACGGGATGTGTTTTTCTGCCAGCACAATGGCGGCTCGCTGCACATACGGGCACAGGGGATGACTGATCAGGGTAAGGTTGGTTGCCATGATGAACTCCTTCATTATACGGGGACAAAACGGGTACTGCGGCGCAAGGCAAATGCACCGTCGCCCAGCAACCACAGCACCACAGAAGCGACACTCAGGAAGACCGGATATTCCCATCCGCCATTCGGGCTGGTATGCACCCAGTCATTACCGGCATGTACCGATACGGCAGCCAGCATGACTGGCAGCAAGGCCAGGGATACCTGACGGGCATAGATGCCAAGCAGCAGCGCCACACCGCCCAGCAATTCGATGACAAAGACCGGGTAGGCCAGCCAACCGGGAAACCCGACCGATGCAAAAAATTGCGCGGTGCCGGGCAAGGTAAAGACCAGCAGTTTGAGTAAGGCATGGGCAATCCACATGACGGCGAGACTGAGGCGCAGCAGGGTGGTGCCGTAGTCGCTTGCGTTAGGGACGGCACTTGGGGCAAGGTGATGTTTCATGACATGACTCCATTGAACAAAGGGTTCATGTAATGTAATGTTTCTGAATTGCAATAAAAATAAGCACCAATACAAACCATGAATGCAAAAATGCAATACAACATCAGTGCTGCCGATCTGGAAATGATTCTGGCCTTAAACCGAACCGGGACATTGGCCAGCGCAGGGGAAAGGCTGGCCGTGGATGCCTCCACCGTGTTCCGGACGATCCAGCGGATCGAAAAAGGCTTGGGGCAACGCCTGTATGAACGCTCGCGCTCGGGTTATCTGCCGCTGGAAATGGCACAAGCCCTGGCCAGCCATGCAGAGCAAATGGAAGCCGCTCTGGAGGCCGCAAGGTCTGTCGCCCAGCTGCACCCGGAGCAGGCAGCAGGGTCTGTCCGCATTACCACCACGGACAGTATCTTGAATGGCCTGGTGGTACCGGCACTGGGGGCATTACAGGCCAGGCACCCGTTACTGAGTTTCGAGCTGCATGCGGGCAACGAGCTGGCCAGCCTGACCCGGCGAGATGCCGACATTGCCATTCGTGCCACCAAGCGTCCGCCCCAGCATCTGGTTGGCAAGCATGTCGGGCCGATCCGGGTGGCCCTGTTTGCTGCCAGGCACACGGGTTATCAGTCCTTGACGGCTGACCTGGCGGCAGAGGCCTGCTGGGCTGCACCCGATGATGCCCTGCCCGACCACCCGTCGGTGGTATGGCGCAAAAAGCATTTCCCGAAAGTGGTGCCGACCTATCGGGTGAACAGCATTCTGACCGTGGCCGAATTTGTGACACATGGTCTGGCGGTGGGGGTTTTGCCGCTGTTTCTGGTGCAAGGCCGTACAGACCTGATTCAGCTTACCGAGGTGCTGGATGAATGCCAGACTGAACTCTGGCTGTTAACCCATACCGAATCCCGGCATTTGCGCAGGGTGTCTGCCGTTTTCAGCCATCTGGCGGCGCATCTCACGCTTGGCTAGATATGTCCCCAGGCCCTGACTGGCATGCATAACGCAAGATATTGAATGTATTTGGGCCTTCATTGACATTTTGATATGTCATCCGGATGACCTTTGCAGCAACTTAGGATATAGTGCAGCCCACCGTTAAGACCTGCTGCCATTGTTGCCTGCCCACACAGGCAAGCGGCAAAGCCAACACCTTCACAACGGGTGAGGCAGAAATGTCCGGGCTATTCCTGTTCACCCCTGCAGGCTGGCCCGGCCTGTTTAGCAAGCGATCATCATGTCAACGGGAGTACTCCCTGACCTGATTCGACCGCACGGCCTTGGGGACACGACATGATAAAAAGCGGTTCAGTACTCCTTACAATCTTACTGGTACTTGGCGTCACTACCCGCCTGGCGCAGGCGGACAGCCTGCATCTGGTGACCGAAGAAAACCCGCCCTACAACACCCTGGTTCACGGCAGAATCTCTGGTCTTGCGACCGAAAAAACCATTGAATTGATGCGCCGTGCGAATATGGCGTATGAACTGGAATTGCTGCCCTGGGCACGCGCCTACATGATGGCCAGCAATTTGCCCAAGACCTGTGTCTTCTCGACAACCAGGACCATGGAGCGGGAGTCAAAATTTCGCTGGGTCGGCCCGCTGGGCATCAACCAATGGATTCTGTACGGCAAGGCAGACCGCCACATTCACTTGCAAACGCTGGAAGACGCCCGCCCTTACCTGATCGGCACTTATACGTCGGACGTGGGGGATACCTTCTTCCGGGAACGGGGCTACCGCGTGGATGCCGCCCCCGATGACGATCTCAACCCGAAAAAACTGCTGGCCAACCGGATTGACCTGTGGGTATCCAGCCCGTTCAAGGCACAAACCGTGCTGGTAGCAGAGAATGCACAAGAAACCATCGTGCCCGTACTGACCTTTAACAAGGCAGAGCTGTATCTGGCCTGCAACCTGGCCATGCCGGAGAGAACGGTGGCGCGGCTGAACCGCATTCTGGGCGAAATGCAAAAGGATGGCACCTCTGCCGCAATCGAGCAGCGCTACGGCTTTGGAACCCGCAGCAACTGATGGATTGCCCCCCGCTGGATTAACACCCGGCCATGCCGCCATGCATGGCCGGCCAGTGTACGTCATACGTCCCTGCCTCATCATTCATCCTTGCAAGTTGCAAATATCAGACTAGATTTAAAGTAAGCACTTGATATTGCAGCAAACTGCAATAGGGTGGAGATGGGGAGTACGGCCTTGAAAACCTTCATCAGACTTGTGGCAAGCAGTCTACTGGCAGTTGGGCTGGCCTCTCCTGCACTGGCCGCTGACACCCTGCATCTGGTGACCGAGGAGTCTCCGCCTTACAACACGCGAATTGACGGCAAAATTGCCGGTATCGCCACCGATAAAGTGGTCGAGATGATGCGCCGTGCCAAACGCCCGTTCAAACTGGAAATGCTACCCTGGGCACGGGCTTATAAAATGGCTTTCGAGCTACCCCAGACCTGTGTCTTTTCTACTACCCGCACCAAAGAACGAGAGCCGCACTTCAAATGGGTGGGGCCACTGGCGTTCAATCTGTGGGTGTTGTATGGCAAAGCTGACCGCAATATTCACCTGACGGATCTGGAAGATGCCAGACAGTATGTGATTGGCACCTACAACGCCGATGTGCGGGACAGTTTCTTGCGTGATAAAGGCTTTACGGTAGATACCGCCCCTGATGACGCCTTGAACCCGGTCAAGCTACGCGCCAATCGCATTGATCTCTGGGCCAGCAGCCCCTTCGAGGCGCAAGGTGCGGTAGAAGACAATGCTTACGATGACCGCATTGTGCCTGTACTGACCTTTAACCGGGTTGAACTGTATCTGGCCTGCCATCCCAGCGTGTCCAGCCGGCTGGTAGACCAGCTGAACAGGATCCTGGTAGAGATGGAAAACGATGGCACCATCGGCGCCATCGAACAGCGTTACGGGTTTAACTCCCGCAAAAACTGATTCACTTACCCTGCGCTTCGTGCCAGCCAGGCCAGAATCAGTGTCCGCCATTCTTCAATCATGGCCACATAGGCATCGCCAACAAAAGTGCGAATGCTCTGGTTCCCTGCTTCGCTAAGCCCGGTCAGGGTATAGCTGACCTGTACAGCGGTGGTATTTTCTGCCACTGCCTCGCACCTGACCTCTACCATCACCGACCGGGAACCCGGCGTGACCCGTGCGTAGCGGGAGAAATGATGGAGCGGATCATAATCCACCATGGTCCAGTAGGTAGTTTCGTCACACTGACCGGTGATAAACACCATTCCTTGGGTCGTATGACCATCTGCCGGATAAACGTAGACCGGGTGCCAGTCGGGCACCCACAAGGTTTCCCCTTGGGCGGTAAATAACGGGAAGCAGGCTTCGATCGGCATCGGCAGTTCGATGCGATGCGTCACGTGTTCGTGCAGGGCTTCAAACACGGGATTCCCCTTCCTGACCATCCGTCATCTGGTGGCTGGCATCGGCATCCAGATCCAGTCCGTAGACGTCTTTGAGTTTGGCAATGGTCTGCAGGGTTTCTTCGGAGAACGGCTGCTTGCCTTCAAACACATGCAGCAAAATGCCTTCCAGCAGATCCCCGAGTGACATGTCTTTGTGCTCCGCCAGCCCCTTGAGGACTTTCAGGAGCCGTTTTTCCAGGCGCACCCCTGTTTGTACCCGCTCCACCAGAATCGGTTTGTTTTCTGCCATGCTGTTTCTCCATAATTCATTTGTTACCATGGTACATAAATACCAAATACATGTAAAGACTTGCGCTATCGCAAACCGCTTTCCGGGTTTGATGCTATGCTGAAGTGACCATCAGCCCGGATACCCTCATGCCTCGCCAGCACGCCAGCCTGACCACCGATGAAGCGAATGCCCTGCAAGCCGCAGAAGGATTCAATGAGCTGGCTATCGACCAGCAACGCTCGTTTTACCGCATTGCCCTCGAAGTCATCCGCGAGCCGATGTTCATTTTGCTACTGGGCGCCGGCAGCATTTATCTGCTGATCGGCGATATTGGCGAGGCGCTGACGCTGCTGGGGTTTGTGGTCATCATCATGCTGGTGACCACCATCCAGGAGCGCCGTACCGAGCGGGCACTGGAAGCCCTGCGCGACATCTCCAGCCCCAGAGCACTGGTAATCCGCGATGGTGTCCCGGTACGTCTGCCCGGCCGGGAAGTGGTGCGTGGCGACCTGATGATGCTGAGTGAAGGAGACCGGGTGGCAGCGGACGGGCGCATTCTGGAAGCGCACGAGCTGGCGCTGGATGAATCGATGCTGACCGGTGAATCCGAGACCGTCAGCAAACAGGCTGATGACCCGACAGAACTGGGCAGCGTGTTTGCTGGCACCTTGCTGACAGGCGGGCAGGCGGTGGTCCGGGTAGAGGCCACCGGACAGTACACCCAACTGGGGAAGATCGGGCAATCCCTGCAAGCAATCGATACCAGCAGCTCCCCACTCAAGCAGGAAATAGCCGCGCTGACCCGCCGGCTGACCGTTGTGGGGCTGGGCGTCTGTACCCTGCTGACGGCGCTGTTTATCTGGATTCGCGGGGATTATCTGGCAGGTCTGCTGTCCGGCATTACCCTGGCCATGTCCTTGTTGCCGCAAGAGTTCCCGGTCATCCTGATTGTCTTTCTCGCCTTTGGCGCACGCCGCATTGCCACCCAACGGGTACTCACCCGCCACTTGTCCGCTATCGAGACCCTGGGCGCGACTACCGTCCTGTGCGTCGACAAAACCGGTACGCTCACCCAGAACCGGATGACCGTTGCAGCACTGATTGCCGGAGATGCACTGCTGGACTTGCAAGACCCGACGCAAGTCACAGAACTGCCGGAGGCCTTCCATGAACTGCTGGAATACGCCGTACTCGCCAGCGAAATGCAGCCGCATGACCCGATGGAGCTGGCGTTTCACCGTCTGGCCAATGCTTATCTCGCTAACACCGAGCACCTGCATCCGGATTGGGACCTGACCCACGAATATGAACTCTCGCCCACGTTGCTGGCCATGTCGCACCTCTGGCAAAGCAAGACCATGCCCGGCAACACGGTCGCCAGCAAAGGGGCACCAGAAGCCATTCTGGACCTGTGCCATCTGGACGAAACCCGTACATCCCACATCCTGAAACAGGCCGGACAACTGGCAGACCAAGGCTTGCGGGTGCTGGGCATTGCCAGAGCCCGCCATCACGGCGATACCATGCCGGACATCCAGCATGATTTCGACTTCGAGTTTCTGGGATTGATTGGGCTGATCGACCCCTTGCGGCAAGAAGTCCCCTCGGCGGTGGCTGAATGCCGTTCGGCCGGCATCCGCGTGATCATGATCACGGGTGACCACCCGCGTACGGCCAAGGCCATCGGCCAGCAGGCCGGCCTGGATACCACACAGATGCTGACGGGAGCCGATGTACAAACCATGCCAGCCGAGTCACTGGCCAAGGCCATTCGTCATGTCGACATCTTTGCGCGGGTCAGCCCGCTGCAGAAGCTGCAGCTGGTCAATGCCCTGAAGGCCAATGGCGAGGTCGTCGCCATGACCGGTGATGGCGTCAACGATGCGCCGGCCCTAAAAGCCGCCCATATCGGCATTGCAATGGGCAAACGCGGTACCGATGTCGCGCGGGAAGCAGCAGCCCTGGTCCTGCTGGATGACAATTTCGGCGCCATTGTCGACGCCATTCGCCTTGGGCGGCGCATCTTCCGCAATCTGCGCCAGGCCATGGTGTATACCTTTGCCGTGCACGTGCCGATTATCGTCCTGTCGATTTTCCCGCTACTGACCGGATTGCCGCTGATACTGGCCCCGATCCACATTGCCTTTCTGGAACTGGTGATTGACCCGGTCTGTTCCGTGGTATTCGAGGCCGAAACACCCACAGAAAACCTCATGCAGCGCCCCCCCAGAAAGGCCAATGAACCACTCTTGGCCTTGTCGAGCATGGTACTCAGCCTGCTACTGGGGCTGGCCTGCAGCGTGCAGGTCGCACTCTGGTATCTGTATCTGCTGAAAAACGGCACGCCAGCCGAAACAGCACGCGCCGCCGCATTCGTTACCCTGATCAGCGCCAATACCGGACTGATATTCAGCAGCCGCACCAGTAAACCGGGCGTATTGAAGGCCATGGGTGGCATCAATATCCTGGCTCTCTGGATCATCGGGGCGTCATTGCTGATCTTGCTGGCGATTACCCGTTTTACGTCGCTGGCGACGCTGTTTGCTTTTTCCACACTGACAATAGCGCAGTGGTTAACCGCCTTTGCCGTGGGCGCGAGTGCCATCGTCCTGTTTGAGGTCAGCAAATGGAGTTTTCATCATCTGCTACCCACCAATCGTTAAGCAGACACGCTGGCGCGAGGGTAATACTTTCTTGATGCGGGTCATTTCCTAAATCCGGTCATCGCTATATACTCAACTACATAACGAACTTCCTGATGAGTCTGCCATGCCGTCAAGCCGCCTGCTACGTAATACATTGCTCGGTCTGCTGTACCTGTCTTGTACCCCGCTGGTCTCCGCAGAAACGCTGACCGTCTCTGCCGCAGCCAGCCTGACCAATGCGTTCCGCCAGTTAGGGCAAAGCTTCGAAGCCGCTAATCCGGCTGACAAAATCGTCTTTAACTTTGCTGCAAGCGATGTGCTGGTCCAGCAGATTGCGCAGGGTGCGCCCGTTGATGTGCTGGCCACGGCCGACGAAGACGCCATGGACAAGGCTGCGGCCCAGCAGTTGCTGGAAGCTGGCAGCCGCAAGCGTTTTGCCGGTAATAGCCTTGTCCTGGTCGTACCGGCTGATGCCAGCTACCAGATGACTACCCTAGCTGGCCTGAACCAGCCAACTATCCAGAAAATGGCACTTGGCAATCCGGCCAGCGTCCCCGCCGGGCGCTATGCCAAAGACGGTTTGACCAAGGCAAAGCTCTGGCCACAGCTGGAAAAGAAAGCCATCTATACCCAATCCGTCCGCCAGAGTCTGGACTATGTTGCCCGGGCAGAAGTCGAGGCCGGTTTTGTCTATGTCACAGACGCCTTGCTAATGAAAGACAAGGTCAAGGTGGTTTTGCGCGTTCCGCTGGATGAGCCTATTACCTACCCGATCGCCACCATCGCCCAAAGCCAGCATAAAAACCTGGCCAGCCGCTTTAGCACGTTTGTGCAATCCGCCAGCGGGCAGGCCATTCTGGCCAAGTACGGCTTTACCAAGCCCTGACCGATGTTTGACACCATGAACGCCGCCTGGATCGCACTCGGCCTGTCGCTCAAAGTCGCAGGCTGGGCCACTACCATCAACCTGGTGCTGGGCGTGGCAGCAGGCTACCTGCTGGCACGTGGCCGTTTTTGGGGTAAAGAGCTACTGGATACGATCCTGACGCTACCGCTGGTGATGCCCCCTACCGTACTCGGGTACTACCTGCTGGTACTCATCGGCCGCAAAGGCTGGCTGGGCGGCTGGCTGGAACACAGTCTGGGCATCCGGCTGGTCTTTAGCTGGCAAGGGGCGGTGATCGCGGCCAGTCTGGTGGCTTTCCCGCTGGTGTTCAAATCTGCACGCGCTGCCTTCGAAAATACCGACCCGCAACTGGAAGACGCCGCCCGGGTGCTGGGACTGGGCCCGATGGCCATTTTTGCCCGGGTCACCCTGCCACTGGCCTGGCGCGCCATTCTGGCTGGCGTACTGCTGGCCTTTGCCCGGGCCATGGGCGAATTCGGCGCCACCCTGATGGTGGCAGGCAGCATCCCCGGGCAAACCCAAACCCTGTCTATCGCCGTGTACGAAGCCGTACAAGCAGGAGATGACCCGCTGGCCAACCGGCTGGTATTGCTGATTTCTGCGGTCTGCATCGTGATTTTGTTACTGGCCGGCAAGCTGCTACCAGGCCACCAGCGACAAGGCTCTCCCCATGCTTGAGATGCACATCCAGAAACAGTTCCAGCATAAAGACCGGGCTTTCCGGCTAGATGTCCGGTTCCAGACGTCTCAGTCACGCATGGTCGTGTTTGGCCCGTCCGGCGCAGGTAAAAGCCTGACCATGCGTGCCATTGCCGGGTTGATGACGCCCGACGAGGGGCATATCCGCCTTGGTGACCGGACCGTGCTGGACACACAACGCAGCATTAACCTGAGTCCGCAGCAGCGGCGTACCGGTTATCTGTTTCAGGATTACGCCTTGTTCCCGCATCTGACCGTCCGGCAAAACATTGCCTTTGGCTTGCAGCACGGCTGGCGCAACCCGCGCAAACAGGCACAACACCCAGGCGTGGAACACTGGCTGCAGCGGCTGGGCATTGCCGCGCTGGCAGACCAGTACCCTGCCAGTATTTCCGGCGGACAAAAGCAGCGTGTGGCACTGGCCAGAACCTTGATTACCGAACCAGACATTCTGCTGCTGGACGAACCCTTTGCGGCACTGGATACCACCCTGCGCAGCAGCATGCGCCAGATACTGGACGAACTGCAGCAGCAACTGGCGATCCCCATGCTGCTGATCACGCACGATCCGGAAGACCTGAGCGCATTTGGCGATGCCGTGCTGCACATCCACGAAGGACAAAGCCATGACTGAACAACCAGGCGACATTCATCTGCAAGGATCGGTCTGGATGACCATTGGCGGCCAGGCGCTGGGCGGACAAAGCCGCATCGACCTGCTCAACGCCATTGCCACCGAAGGCTCAATCACCAAAGCAGCCAAAGCAGTCAGTCTGAGTTACAAAGCCGCCTGGGATGCCATCGACACCATGAACAACCTCGCGGGCGAACCGCTGGTAGAACGGCTGGTGGGCGGCAAAGGCGGTGGCAGCACGCGGCTGACGGCACGCGGACAACAATTGGTCAGCCACTATCAGCGCATCGCCGTGGCACACCAGCAATTCCTGGCTGAGCTGGATCAGCAAGCCAGCGGCATGGGCGATGATTTTGCCTTACTGAAGAGACTGAACATGAAAACCTCCGCCCGCAACCAGTTTTACGGCACAGTCATGCAGGTACAAAAAGGAGCCGTCAATGATGAAATCCAGATTCAACTGGCAGGCGGGCAAGTACTGATTGCAACCGTTACCAGCGAAAGCACCACGGCACTCGGGCTGGCAACCGGCACAGAAGTGATCGCACTGGTGAAATCGTCATCCATCATCCTGATAGAAGCCAATACCCAAATCGGTTTCTCTGCCAGAAACCGCCTGACCGGCGAGATTGTCCGATTACAAACGGGTGCGATCAATACCGAAGTCGTGCTGGCCTTGCCTGGCGGGGGCACCCTTGCCGCCATGGTCACCAACGAAAGCAGCCAGCAACTCGGGCTAGCCGTCGGGCAAACCATTACCGCCATTTTCAAAGCGTCCAGCGTCATTGTGGGCGTCACCGGCTAACCCACCTTTACTTGGGGGGCAGCAACTGCACAAAGGCAAGCGCCCTGTTCACCCAGGTTTCCAGTGCAGGGCCTGTCGCATAGGCGCTCTCCACCCAGATATACCCAGGCATGGATTTCCGCGGCCCCTCAACCGGCGTTACCCCGGGGTACTGCAGCCACTTAGCCTCGTTTTCCTTGCCGACCCGAAGCATGTATCTATCCCCGCGGGTACAGCACAGCAGGTGCCCGTTCACCATCCAGCAGATACCGCCAAACATCTTTTTTTCCTGATACCCAGGCAGGCCAAACAAGGCCGCCCGCATTTCATCCGTTAGAACCGGGTCTGCTGCCATGGAACACCTCCTCTATACGCCCACGCAAAACATCAAATTAACTGATTAATTAAAGCTATTTTTTGCGCTTTTTTATTTAATTTTACGATGCAATAATTCGATCCAAGCTGTAAGTGAAACCAAACACACAGCAAGGTGGCTTGCCCACCTACTCTACAACACGATGAAATGAAAAGGATCAACACCATGAAAAAACTAATCGCTTCCGTTCTGGCCATCGCCACTTTGGCCATTGCAGGCACGGCTTCTGCCGAAAACCACAATCATGACGACTACGTGCAAGACCACCTGACCGCCTTTGGCCGTTAATTCGCATCAACATTGAAAAGGATAATCACCATGAAAAAACTGATCGCTTCCGTACTGGCCCTGGCCACCCTGGCCATTGCAGGCACTGCTTCTGCCGAAAACCACAACCACGACGACTACGTGCAAGACCACCTGACCGCCTTTGGCCGTTAATTCGCATCGACATTGAAAAGGATAATCCCCATGAAAAAACTGATCGCTTCCGTATTGGCCATCGCCACCCTGGCCATTGCCGGCACAGCTTCTGCCGAGAACCACAACCACGACGACTATGTGCGAGACCATCTGACCGCATTTGGCCGTTAATGCATTTTCGTGAAAACCCGCATGCTGGCTGGCACCCGCAAGGGGCCAGCCAGCATGCGTATTGAAAAGCACGCTATACTTGCTTACATACACCAGCCCAAGCCATCAAGGAGATACCATGACACATCCTGTTTTTGAACTGCGCCCGGCCAGCGAACGCGGCATTGCAGACTTCGGCTGGCTCTATAGCAAACATACTTTTTCTTTTGGACACTACCGGGACATGAACCAGCGCGGTTTCTCTGACCTGCTGGTGATCAACGACGACACCGTCCGCGGTGGCGGCGGTTTTGATACTCACCCGCACCGGGACATGGAAATTTTCTCCTATGTCTTGCAGGGTGCCCTGGCCCACAAAGACTCGATGGGTACGGGTTCCGTTATCCAGCCGGGTGACGTACAGATGATGAGTGCCGGCACCGGCATCCGCCATAGCGAGTTCAACCATTCGCGCGCTGAAGACGTGCATTTTCTGCAGATCTGGATTGTGCCTAACCAGACCGGCGTGACACCGCGCTATCAGCAAGTTCACTTTAGCGAAGCGGACAAGCGCGGAAAACTGCGGCTGATCATCTCTCCGGATGGTGAAGACGGCTCGCTGTCGGTGTATCAGGATGCGCGCGTCTATGCCGGTTTGTTTGATGGCAACGAGTCTTCCAGCCTGTCAATTGACGGTGACCGGCATGTCTACATTCATCTGGCCCAGGGCGAACTCACCGTCAATGGCCACGCCATGACCGCTGGCGATGGTGCGCGCCTGCGTCACGCCAAAGACATCCGCTTCACGGATGGTGTCGCAGCTGAAGTGCTGGTCTTTGACCTGCGTCCCCACGAATATCCGGCTTTTTAACGTGCCCCTGCCAGCAAGGGGTAGCTCCAATGCGGGTCGCCCCTTGCCTAACGCTGCAAATCCGGATCAGCCGTGGCATACTCATGGCCAGACATTCTTACCGATAGCCGCCATGACCACCCTTTCCATCGACACCCTTACCCAGCGCCTGCGCGATTTTGCGGCCGAGCGAGACTGGGACCAATACCATTCGCCCAAAAACCTGGCCATGGCATTAACCGTAGAAGCTGCTGAGCTGCAGGAAATCTTCCAGTGGCTGACAGAAGCCCAGGCCAGCCAGTTATCTCCGGCTGACCACCAGCATGCGGCGGAAGAAATTGCCGATGTGCTGCTATACCTGCTTCGGCTGGCGGACAAACTGGGGATTGATGTCTTGCAGGCTGCCGTCGATAAAATGCAGAAAAATGCGCTGAAATACCCGGTAGAGACCGCCAAGGGCAGTAGCAAGAAATACTCGGCCAGTTAAGAATATCCATCAAGGTTCGTTAACCGACCACCAACCATTCAATGCTCACGCATATGCACTGCACCACCCCGCTGCCGCCACCCGTTGCCCCTGAAACACCGGGCATTCGCCGGAGCTGGCATCTGTCGGGGACGGCATGAATAGCTGACAGGTATCGCACTGCTGCCCTTTGCGGTAATTCGGATACTTTTGCAGGTCGATATTGGCAGCCAAGGTGCGATACCCGACCGACCTGGCCACCTCGCTTTGCTCGTCCACCATCGCGGTCTCGGCAAAACTGGCCTTGCCCGCTAACAGCACACATCCCGCCGGGATCAACTTCAACATAAACGCCCTGCGCTGCATGGGTAACTCCCCTTTCGACCTTGGCAATTGCCAGATAACAAAACGGGCACCCAGAGGCACCCGTTTTGTTGGTTTTCATCTACACCCGTTTACTTGCGGTGCATTAACCCAGCCACTTGCGGGCATTGTGGAACATGGTCAGCCATGGGCCTTCGTCCGTCCACTCGCTTGGATGCCAAGAGAAGTTAATGCCTTTCATGGTCCGCTCCGGATGCGGCATCATGATGGTAAAGCGGCCGTCAGGCGTTGTGACGCCGGCAATCCCGTTTGGTGAACCGTTCGGGTTGTGCGGATACACTTCGGTTGCCTGGCCCTGGCTGTTCACATATTGCAGGGCAGTCAGACCGGCATTGGCAGACTGGTCGCCATCGTGACGGAACCAGGCACGTCCTTCACCGTGAGACACCACCATTGGCAAGCGGCTGCCAGACATGCCTTTCAGGAACATCGACGGGCTGTCAGCAACTTCTACCATCACCAGACGCGCTTCGTACTGCTCAGATGCATTGCGCACAAACTTCGGCCAGTTGTTGGCACCCGGAATCAGTTCGTACAGGTTACTCATCATCTGGCAACCGTTACACACGCCCAGTGCAAAACTGTCGTTACGGGCAAAGAAAGCGGCAAACTCGTCGCGCGCACGGGCATTGAACAGGATGGACTTGGCCCAGCCTTCACCGGCGCCCAGCACGTCACCGTAAGAGAAACCACCACACGCCACCACACCAGCGAAGTCTTTCAGGGAGACTCGGCCTTCCAGAATGTCGCTCATGTGAACGTCCACAGAGGCAAACCCGGCGGTATCAAATGCAGCAGCCATTTCCAGCTGGCCGTTCACACCCTGCTCGCGCAGAATCGCCATCTTCGGTTTGGCCCCGGTAGACACATATGGCGCAGCCAGGTCAAACGTCACCTCTGCATACAAACCGCGGTCGGTCTTGTCGGCAATGCGCTGGCGTTCCTGATCGGCACAAGCCGGGTTGTCACGCATGCGCTGGATTTGCCATGAAGTCTCTGACCAGGCCAGTTGCAGGTCTACACGGCTCTCATCCAGCACCATGGAATCACCGGCACGGATCACCAGACGGTCACTGTCGTTCACACGCCCGATGATGCTGCCTGCAGCGGCAATACCGGCATCTGCCAGTACTTGCTGTACTTTTGCGATATCGGCTGTACGCACCTGCAGTACCGCACCCAGCTCTTCGTTAAACAAGGCGGCCAGTACATCGGCTTCTGCCAGCAGTTGCAATTCTGCCCCCAGACGGCTGGCAAACATCATTTCCGCAACCGTTGCAAAAGCACCCCCATCAGAACGGTCGTGGTACGCCAGAATCAGGTCTTGCTGGTTCAGAGCTTGGACAGCATTAAAGAAGCCGGACAGCAAGGCGGCGTTATCCACATCCGGCGCTTCATTACCGACCTGCTTGTAGACTTGCGCCAGAGCAGAACCACCCAGTCGGGATTGCCCCAACCCAAGGTCAATCAGCAACAGGCTGCTGTCCACACCCGCCTTCAGTTCTGGCGTCAGTGTCTTGCGCACGTCGGTTGCCGGCGCAAAGGCAGAAATGATCAGCGACAATGGCGAGGTCACGGCACGTGCTTCGCCGTTTTCCTGCCAGACGGTTTTCATGGATAGCGAGTCTTTACCCACCGGGATGCTGATGCCCAGTTCCGGACACAGCTCCATACCGATAGCCTTGACCGTATCAAACAGGTTGGCGTCTTCCCCCGGGTGACCTGCGGCCGCCATCCAGTTGGCAGACAGCTTGATATCGCCTAGTTTGGCAATCGGCGCTGCCGCGATGTTGGTGATGGCTTCACCAATCGCCATGCGGCCAGAAGCCGGGGCGTCAATCAGCGCCAGCGGTGTGCGTTCGCCCATCGCCATGGCTTCGCCTTGCCAGGTTTTGTAACCCATCATGGTCACGGCAACGTCCGCCACCGGAATCTGCCACGGCCCCACCAGCTGGTCGCGCGCGGTCAAACCGCCCACGGTGCGGTCGCCAATGGTAATCAGGAAGGATTTGTCGGCCACGGTAGGCAGGCGCAGCACGCGGTAGGCGGCCTCTTTGACCGACACGCCGGCCAGGTCCAAATCAGGCAGCTGGCGGTTGATGCGTTTCACGTCACGGGTCATGCGTGGCGGTTTGCCCAGTAGCACGTCCATTTCCATGTCCACCGCTGGCGTCCCCAGCAGGCTGTCTTCCACTTTCAGCTGTTTTTCCGCCGTGGCGTGGCCAATCACCGCAAACGGACAACGCTCGCGCTCGGCAAAACTGCGGAACAGGTCCAGAGATTCGGGTGCGATGGCCAGTACATAGCGCTCTTGCGATTCGTTACACCAGATTTCTTTTGGCGCCATCGCAGATTCTTCGATCTGGATGTCGCGTAGCTGGAATACCGCACCACGCTCAGAACCGTGTGCCAGTTCCGGCATGGCGTTAGAAATACCACCAGCACCCACGTCATGGATGCTCAGAATCGGGTTGTTGTCGCCCAGCTGCCAGCAACGGTCGATCACCTCTTGGGCGCGACGCTGCATTTCCGGGTTGCCACGCTGTACAGAATCAAAATCCAGATCCGCTGCGTTAGAACCGGTATCCATGGAGGATGCCGCGCCACCGCCCAGACCGATCAGCATGCCAGGACCGCCCAGCTGGATCAGCAAGGCACCAGGGATGACTTCTTTCTTGAAGGTGTGGCGGTCATCAATATTGCCCATGCCGCCGGCAATCATGATCGGTTTGTGGTAACCACGGCGCTCACCTTCGACGGTTTCTTCAAAAGTGCGGAAGTAACCGGCCAGGTTAGGACGACCAAATTCGTTGTTAAACGCGGCGGCGCCAATCGGGCCGTCAATCATGATCTGTAGCGGGGTCACAATGCGGTCCGGCTTGCCGTAACCTTCTGGTTTGCCCTCGACCACTTCCCATGGCTGAGTCGCACCCGGCAGATTCAGGTTGGAAACGGTAAAGCCGCACAGGCCAGACTTCGGCTTGGAGCCGATACCGGTCGCACCTTCGTCACGAATCTCGCCACCAGAACCGGTTGCCGCCCCCGGGAATGGTGAAATCGCCGTCGGGTGGTTATGAGTTTCCACTTTCATCAGAATGTGGGTGGTGTCTTCGTGATAGGCGTAATCCGAACCGTCCGGATAGAAGCGCTCAATCTTGGCACCTTCAATCACGGAAGAGTTGTCCGAATAGGCAACCACTGTGCCTTCCGGGCTGGTTTTGTGGGTATTGCGAATCATGCCAAACAGGGATAGCGGCTGTTTTTCACCATCCACGATAAAGTCGGCATTGAAAATCTTGTGACGGCAGTGCTCGGAGTTAGCCTGCGCAAACATCATCAGCTCAACATCCGTCGGGTTACGGTTGATACGCTGGTAGTTCTCCAGCAGGTAATCAATCTCATCCTCGGACAGCGCCAGGCCCATCTCGCGGTTGGCCTTGACCAGGGCATCGCGCCCACCGGTCAGGATATCCACGGACTCCAGACCACGAGGAGACTGGTGAACGAACAAACCGGCAGCATCTTCCAGCCGGCGAACCACGGTTTCGGTCATGCGATCGTGGATCAGCCCGTAAACCACTTGCAGGGTGGCATCGTCTACGGGTGCGCCATTGGCGTCACTCACATAGTAGGCAATACCGCGCTCAATGCGCTTAACAGAGGACAAGCCACAATGTCTGGCAATGTCTGTGGCTTTGGAAGACCAAGGGGAAATCGTGCCCAGGCGAGGCAGTACCAGCAGCAAGCTGCCTTTGCCCTCGCTGGCCGGTTTGAATTCATCATACGTCAGCAGTTTTTGCAGCGTATCGGTCGCGTTCTGGGTCAACGCGTCGTCGTGTTCGATAAAGTGCACCCAAGTGGTCTGGATACGTGGCACATGTGGCAGTTTTGCGGCAAGCGCATCGGCCAGTTTTGCCAAACGGAAGTCAGAAAGCGCTTGAGCGCCAAACAGCGGGGTAATCTGAGGCATGCGGACACCAGAAACAGGTTGAAAACCGATTGAAAAGCAGCGCGAACAAAACCACGCCAAGCGCCGCGAATCATACCCGAAAACGAGGTGTTTTTCGAGTGAAATCAGCAGTTTCAGGAATCCGGCATCGTTGTGCTGGCGCTTGTTGCTCCCAGAGATTCCCTCTGCCAAAACCATGGCCAACCGGCAAGGGGATGACCACCTCGCCACCAAGTGGCAGTTTTATCCGCTACAATGCACCCATCCCGTTTACTTGTGTGCATTATGCCGTCCGCCCTGTTTGAATCTCTTTCCGCGCTTTTTATTGTCGGTTTGCTTGGTGGCGTGCATTGCATCGGCATGTGCGGCGCGCTGGTCGCGGCGTTTGGCATGGGTAGCCACCAGCAGCATGGCATGCGCCAGCTATTGTTACTAAACCTGGGACGGCTCTGCACATACAGCCTGCTAGGGGCGCTAGCCGGTTTGATCGGTGCCGGTCTGCACGGATTTGGCCGGCTTTTTCCGGTACAGGTCACGCTCTATGTCATCGCCCAGCTAATGCTGATTGCGCTGGGGCTATATCTGGCAGGCTTACCGTCCATCGTGCCGCAGCTGGAAAAACGCGGCAAAATCCTGTGGCGGCATCTGCAACCCCGCCTGGCACCGCTGCTACCGCCCACCACCCCAAGACAAGGTTTTCTGGCTGGTTTGCTCTGGGGCGGCTTGCCCTGCGGCCTGGTCTATAGTGCACTCACCAGCGCCATGCTGGCTGGATCGGTGAAAACCGGGGCACTCACCATGTTGGCGTTTGGCCTCGGCACCCTGCCCAACCTGCTGGTCATGGGCCGTTTTTCTTTGCAGTTGCGCCAGTTTGTACAACACCCCAAATGGCGCCGGCTGGCGGGTTGTCTGGTTGCCGCCCTCGGGATTTATGGCTTGTGGCATTTGCTGCTCACCCAGCATTAACCTTCGCCAAACCAGCTAATTCATGCGGTTTTTCGTGAGTACAGCGTAAATACTGACCGGTTATTGCGCAACGGCTGCAAAAAATCCACACGCCCCCAAAATTGCTGCCTATAATTGAAAAGCTAATATTCATTCTACATGTTCATGGTTTGATTTCTTTCATATAACTTGCGATCTGATAATGTTCAACAAGCTAAAAGCCCTGTCCAAATCGCTCAGTCCGGTACAACGGGCCATCGACACGGCGTTGGATACAGAAAACATGACAGCGTCTGCTGCCGTGGCCTTTCTGGCTGACTGGCTTCCGCAGCAGCAAGGCATGCAAGAACAGTCTGGCAAGTTGTTTGAATTACTCAATGGCATCGATCCTGTCTGCCAAAAACATTTCAATACCCTGTTAACCGAGTTGATGCGCGGCCAGCTAACGCGCCTTCGTCTGCACCTGTTTGCATCCAGCACCGCTCCGTTCATCGATGCCATGTACCAGAGCTATTTGCGCTGCGTAAACCAGTACAAAAGCACCCTGATGAACCAGAATGCCTCACCGCATGCCGGTTTGCTCTGGTGGGCAGGGCGCCGTCTGGAAATCGAATTCATCACGACGCACCAGGCGCAGAATACCCGCTGGACCGAAATCTATGCCTGCGCCCCTCTCATCCTGCAAAACAAGCTGCCTACACAGGCGCTGTCGGCTGCCAAGCTGGAACTGGCCCATTTTTGCCTGGTCGCAACGGGCTTGGCCTCGGAGCTCGAAGTCCGGCAAGTCGAGATTCTGAACCGTTTGTCCAGAAGCCTTGCTCCGTTTGTCAATTTTGAGCAAAAGAAACCGATGGGCCTGTGCTACGTCTTGTCCATGGACGAAGAGCAGCCGCCGATCATGGTCACGGACGAAACACCGGTCAGCCGTGTCGATAATATCGTGTATCTGAATTACGAGCGGGTACTGGATGAACTGCGCTCACTGGAGTACCTGATTGGTGAACAGGCTCAGCTACCCAACAAGCTGAACTACGATGATTCGCTGCAGACCACTGAAGTGCTGGTCACCATCAAGCTGGTGCGTGACAAATGGATGGGCAAGGTCAAAACCCGCCGCCACGAACGTCGCAAACTAGGGCGGGATGCCGAAATTGCCTATGAATTTCCGACCATCCGGGTGAAGTTGTCAGGCTCGGAGCATTTCCAGCTCAAAACAGCCACGCTGGGATTGGGTAAAGGCGTGCTACAGGACATCAGCCAAAGCGGTGTCGGTCTCACTATTCCGAATGCAACCTGGGCCAAGGTTGGTCTGGCGATTGGCATGCAAGTAGCAGGCAGCCCCAAATGGGTGGTCGGCGTGATCCGGCGCGTCACCGCGCTGGAAGCAGAAAATAGCCTGTTGTTGGGGATAGAGGTTCTCTCGCTGGCACCGTTATCCATCCGGCTGGTGGAAGAAGCCAAGATATCGGTGTGGGAAACCAGCACCAATGTCGCCGCGTTCGACAATATCTTTGGCATCTGGATTCCGGCCAGCCCGCACAGCCATGGCCAGGCCATGATCATGCTGGAAAGCAAGAACGTCAGTATCGGTAAAACTTACGGTATTTATTTTCATGGCGAGAAAGCCATGGTCAGGATCATTGAGCTGGCAGAAATCGGTGCCAATTTTTACCGCTTCAATGTAGAAATCACCTCAGAGTTCACGCAGACGGAAGAATCCAGCCACGAACTGGACTTCTGAGCCCCAGCCAGCTACCGCCGGATACCTTCAGCAGGATGATGCCAAACCAGCGTTAAATCTGCCCCAAGAACCAGTTCACAATGTAGAAATGGTCTTCAAACAGGTCGCTTTCCATTCTGGAAAAGTGCGAAAGCGGCACCCAGCTTGCCTTGTCTGCATCGTCCCCACCCTTCACTTTTGGCAAACCCTCTTGGGTCGGCGCCAATTCAAACAGGAATGCATGGGTAATGGTCCGGCCACGCAAGCTGCGCTCGGGATGATCAAACACACGCGAAGCACGAATGGAGCCCGCCAATACCGGCTCGGGCACTTTCAGGCGCGTTTCTTCACGCAGTTCGCGAATGACACCGTCTTTTAGTCGCTCTTCCTGCTCGACAAACCCCCCAGGCAACGCCCACAGGCCTTTACCGGGCTGCGCACGCCGTCTGACCAGCAGAATATGGCCCGAGTGAATCACAACGGCATCAACCGTCACAAAGGTCGGCGCATACGGTGCTGCACGCCATGCAGCCTTGTATTGCTGGATAAACCGGTATTCCGAGGCCAGGTTTTCATAGGCCGGGGTTTGTTTGAATTGCTGCAGATAGCTTTGCACGGACTCGGGCAACAGCGCTTCGAAGGGCTCAAACGCCTCGGCATTTTCAAAGTAGGCATGGCGGATGGCGGTCGCGTTCGGCCCCGGCACCTCGTCCATGCCGATGCGCTTCCATTGCGGGAAGAAATCCAGATATGCCGTATCCAGCCCCAACTGGGTGCCGATCATGCCGATCCGGAAACTGGCCGGGCGGCTACCCAGGCTGGCGGTATCCACCGCAATCACCTTATCCACCGCATTCTGGACTTCGGTCACCCACTGCTGATCGTTGTACATGCGGTCGGAAACCCCCACGCAGTACACCCGGTTTTGCTGCTCAGGCGTCAGACACGCGCGCAGCATCGCCTCGCGCTCTTCGACCGACCACGGCAACTCGTAGCTTTTGGACCGTCGGGCAGAGCCGCACACCACAATGATCTTTTCAGCCAGTTCCAGTGCTTTTTGCACCGTCGACAAATGTCCGACGTGGAACGGCTGAAAACGACCAATGTAGATGATGTAATCCAGCATCAGGCAGGAACCGCTTCTGGTTGTTTGACAGCGACATTCAGCGCGTATTGACGCTCAGAAAAAGCCAGCATGCGATCAATCGGCACGCGCGCGGCTTCAATCTGCTCAGGCGTCAGGTAGTCGATCACCACGCCCTGCCCTTGCTGGGCCCGTTTCACCGCTTCAATGGTATTGAGCTTCATGTAAGGACACTGGTTGCACTGGCAACCGGCATAAATCGGCGCCTGGCGGATGTCCAGATCCGGACGTGCCAGCTTCATGTTGTACAAAATGCCGTCTTCGGTCGCGACAAAAATGACGCTTTCCGGGGCTTTGTCAAACGCCTTGACCCAGTTCAACATGCCGGAAGTCGAACCGACATAGTCGGCCTGTTGCAGCACGGGCAACGGGCTTTCCGGATGGGCAATCAGGTAATGCGGCAAATCGCCCACGCTGGCAAAGCCTTCGTCGAGCGCTTTCTGGTTGAACTTGTCGTGCACTTCGCACACGGCAGACCATAGCGGCATGTCGTAGCCGTACTGGAAGTTCAGGTAGGCACCCATGTTACGGTCTGGCGAGAAGATCACTTTTTTGCCCTCTGCATACAGATGGGCAATGATGTCGTCCACATTGCGGCTGGTCACGATCCAGTCGGACAGTGCTTTGTGTTCGGCAGAAGAATTGATATACGACACATGCACATGGTCGGGGTAAGATTCGCGCCAGGCTTTGAGCGCGGTCACGTCGGTCTGTTCGACCAGAGAACAGGTAGAACCACGGTCCGGTAACACCACGGTGGCATTCGGGTTCAGGATTTTGGCGGTTTCGGCCATAAAACGCACACCGGCAAACACAATGATGTCGGCTTCGGCATCGCGGGCAAACAGGGATAATTCCAGACTGTCACCCACCTTGTCCGCCATCTGCTGGATTTCAGGTGTGGTGTAATAATGGGCAAGTGTAACGACCTTGGCCATAGGAGTTCCTCCTACGCATATAAGGGTAGCCAGTCTCTCTGGCCACCGGATATTCTGAATATGTAGTACAGCGAAGACTGCATCGCTGCGGACCTTGCAGCCTGTTTTAACGACGGAATCCCCGCCTGATCAGTTTGCGTATGTTATTTTGCACCACAACATTGTGCGTGCCAACCCAAGTCGACGAACGGTGTAAGAAATTTGCAACGAAGCGGCTTGGCCCGCACATCCGGAGACTCATCGCCCCCCTTACCGGTTACCCAATGCCAGCTTGACCCCGAACCCGACCAGGGCAACGCCGGCCAGACGGGTTGCCACTTTTCTGGCGGACGGAAAACCGGCCAGGCGTTTAGCCAGCTGGTTCCCTACCAGCACCAGCCCGGCCTGATACACCAGACTCAGCAGCGTCACGTGCAGCATCATGATGCCCAGCGTCAGACTGGAAGCTGACCGGTCCAGAAACAGCGGGAAGAAGGCCACAAAAAACAGAATCACCTTCGGGTTGGTCAGACTGACCAGAAACCCTTGGCGGAAGTAAAAACGGGCGGGCAATTTTTCGGACGCCATCTGCTCAGCGCCGGACAGTCTGGCACGCAGGAGTTGTACGCCCATCCAGACCAGATAAGCGGCACCAAACCATTGCAACAGGCTAAACAGCATCGGGTTAGCCTTCATGACGGCGGCCAAACCCAGCACGGCGGCCAGCATCATGCAAAAATCGCCAAGCAGTGTACCGGCGACCGACGCCATACCGACGCCAACACCGTTTCTGGCCGTTGCGTTCAGAATCGCCAGCGTCCCTGCGCCCGGTATGGATTGAAACACCAGAATAGCCAGAATAAAGCTGCTGTAGTTTTGAATGCCAAACATATACCCCCCCGCTGGATTGACATGATTTATTACAAATGACGTGTCAGCACAATCATCCCGACTGCGTTAATCTTTGTAAAGTAACAATCATCATATTGTCACACACGCATATTCGCCACCCGATACCGAGCATCCAATTGTCTTATTCTGCCCCTAAAATCCTGTTTGGCCCACATGTTCCCGACTTGTTGCGGGAAGAAACCCTGCCTGATCTGCTAGAAGCCACCGCGGCCCGCATCCCGCACAAAACCGCCCTCACGTTCCAGGACAAATCCCTGACGTATGAGGCGCTGAATCACCAAGCCGACATCGTAGCGCATCATTTGATTGCCAACGGCGTCAAGGCTGGCGACATGGTGGGGTTGTGGCTACCGCGCGGCATGGACCTGCTGGTTGCCATGGCGGGCATCACCAAAGCAGGGGCGGCATGGCTACCCATGGATGCGGACATTCCGCTGGAACGGGTACTGGACTGCTTGTCTGATGCCAATGCCGTGGGGATTGTCACACTGGCAAGTTGTGCCTTGCCAGCAGGTATTGCCGTATGGACCGTCACTACCCTGACGCAAGACCCAATCCAGCCACTGCTGCGTCGGCAGGGCCATACGCCGGACCATCCAGCCTATGTCATTTATACATCTGGCTCCACTGGCAAGCCCAAAGGCATCCAGATTCATCACCGCAGCATTTGTCATTTCTTGCGGTCTGAAAACCACGAATTGGGCATTCGCGAAGAAGACCATGTTTACCAAGGCTTCTCTGCAGCCTTTGACATGTCGTTTGAAGAAATCTGGATCAGTTATCTGGTGGGTGCCAGTCTGTGGATTGCCCCTAAAGAGCTGGTCAGTGACCCGCAAGCCCTGCCCAAGGCTTTGCGTGAAGCGGGCATTACGGTCATGCATGCCGTACCTACCTTGCTGGCGCTGTTTGCAGAAGAGGTGCCGTCGCTGCGGATTATCAATCTGGGTGGCGAAATGTGCCCGGATGCGCTGGTCGACAAATGGGCCATCCCGGGCCGACAAATGTTCAATACCTACGGCCCTACCGAGGCCACGGTATCCGCCAGTCTGGCACGCTTGCAGGCAGGGACGCCCGTCACCATTGGCAAACCGCTGCCTAACTATGGCTTGCTGGTCATCAGCGAACAAGGTCACGCCGTCCCGGCCGGCGAAGTCGGCGAACTGTGCATTTTTGGACCGGGCGTCTCTTATGGGTACCTTGGCCGGCCGGACCTGACCGCTGAAAAATTCATCGCCAACCCGTATGCGGAGCATCCGCAAAACAGCCGTCTTTACCGTACCGGAGACCTGGCCTCGATTGACGAGGAAGGCAATGTGCAGTGTCTGGGTCGGGCAGATGACCAGATCAAGATTCGTGGTTTCCGGGTGGAACTGGGAGAAATTGAAGCCGTCCTGTGCGAGCAGCCCCATGTCGGCACGGCAGCAGTATTGTTAAAGCAGTTGAATGGTCTGGATCAGTTGGTGGCCTTTATCGCGACAGAAGGCGATACGCGCCCGACCCTCTCTGCCTTGCGTCAGGGATTGCGCAGCAAGTTGCCCGCTTACATGGAGCCGGCGTATGTCGAATTTCTGGAGACGATCCCCCGGCTGACCTCTGGCAAGATTGACCGTAAAGCACTTAAAGCACGCGAATTATCCCCGCAGGAACCTGACGAGGAAGAAGACGAGCCGCAAAACCCGGCTGAAGTATTGCTGTTTGGCATCTTGAAAAAACTCTTCCCCGGCCAGCCGGTTCGTCTGGGGGCGGATTTCTTTGATGACATGGGTGGGCACTCGCTGCTGGCCGCACGACTGGTGTCTGAGGTGCGTCAGCAAGCTGCCTTTGCCTGCCTGACAGTACAGGACGTCTATCGCCGTCGGAGCGTGGGGGGGATTGCCCAGGCCATACTGCAACTGCAGAACAGCCAGACCACCCCAGCGGCGGACCACACCCATGATCACAACAACAGTACCCTGCGCCGGTTGCGTTGCGGCATAGCCCAAGCCATTGCCTTGCCACCGCTGATTGCACTGCGCATCTTGCACTGGTTGGCACCATTCTTTACTTACCATATGCTCACGGGCGAAGAGACCGACAGCATCCCTTTTGCCTTGTTGATGTCGATTGGGGTCTTTTTGCTCAGCATTCTGGCGAGCTTCCTGATTCCGGTTGTGATGACCCGCCTGCTGCAAGGGCACATGAAACCGGGCAAGTATCCGCTTTGGGGCATTCAGTATTTCCGCTGGTGGCTAAGCAACCGTTTTCTGGAAACCGTACCCGTCAATCTGATTTCCGGCTCATCGCTGTACCCGGTCTACCTGCGGGCACTGGGCGCCAAAGTCGGTAAGGAGACCGTCATTGGCTCCATGACCATCCGGGTGCCGTCTCTGCTGAGTCTTGGCTATGGTGTCAGCATCGGTTCATCTGCCAACTTCGAAAACGCCCATGTCGAGGCCGGCGAATTGCATGTCGGCCGGATTGCGCTGGCAGATGAAGCCTATGTGGGCTCATATGCCGTCCTGGCCGTCGATACCCGCATTGAAGCCCACGGTCATCTGGAGGGCCTGTCTTCTCTGCCCCAAGGCACGAGACTGCCCAAAGACGAGCGCTGGGCCGGCGCACCCGCTGCTTTCAAAGAGCAACTGGACCATGCCCAACTGCCGCACCGCGTACCTGCGTCTCGCGCAAGAATCACCGCCGAGCATCTGATGTATCTGACGGGCGCCATGTTTATGGCTGTGTTGTTCTTTGTGCCGATTTTCCCGGCATTTGTGCTGGTGGACTGGCTGGATGCCTCCTGGCTGGATTTGTCGGAGGGCAGCTACAGTGCGGGTTTTATCGCTTTTGTGTATTTCTTGCTGGCCATTCCGGCCACAGCCATTCTGATTCTGACCACCGCCTTGCTGTCTGCCGCAGTCCGCTGGGCGGTCTTGCCGCGGCTGGAAGCCGGTAGCTGGTCCGTACATAGTCATATTTATTATCGTAAATGGCTGACCAACCAGATTCAGGAGGCCAGTTTAAGTGTACTGCACGGCGTGTACGCTACCCTGTATGCGCCTTGGTGGTATCGGCTGCTGGGCGCCCGCATTGGCAAGGGGGCAGAAATCTCCACTGCCATGGGGGTGGTACCTGACATGCTGACGCTGGGTGACGATACCTTCATCGCGGACGCCGTCATGCTGGGGGACGACGAGATTGACGCAGGCTGGATGACCATTCGTCCGACCGTGATCGGTGATCGCAGTTTTGTAGGCAATGGCGCCTACGTCCCGGATGGCACGATCTTGCCGGAAGGCGTCTTGATTGGCGTGCAGTCGACGGTACCCCCCAATGCAGACATTCGTAGCGGAGACACCTGGATGGGCTCGCCGTCCATGCGCCTGCCCGCCCGCGAGCAGCTGGCCGGTTTTCCGGAGCACCTGACGTTCCGCCCTTCCTGGCGCAGACGTCTGGCCAGGGGACTGATTGAAGCCGCACGCATCGTCCTGCCGCAAGCCCTGATTATCGGCGTGGGCTACCTGATCGTCCTGAATGTTTTGCCACAGGTAGAAGACGATGCCTGGGGTACCGTGTTTGGCGAGCTGGCCCTGGATGGTGTGTTGTATGGTGTGGGCTGCTTCCTGTTTGTGATTCTGCTCAAGTGGGTACTGATTGGCCGCTACCAGCCCAAGGCAGCCCCGATGTGGACCCCGTTTGTCTGGCTGAGCGAGGCAGTCACCAACCTGTACGAATCGATTGCAGTCCCCAATAGCGTTAACTTTCTGCGAGGCACTCCCATGCTGCCCTGGCTGCTGCGCCTGATGGGAGCCAAGATCGGCAAAGGGGTGTATCTGGATACCACCGACATTACCGAGTTTGATTGCGCTCATATTGGCGACAATGTCGAGATGAATGCCCTGACAGGCCCACAAACGCACTTGTTTGAAGACCGGATCATGAAGATTGGCCAAGTCCGCATCGAAGCTGGCGCCACGGTGCATCCGCGCGGCACCGTGCTCTACGATGCAACCGTCGGCAAAGATGCCCGCCTGGGACCGCTGACGCTGGTCATGAAAGGCGAAAACATTCCGGCAGGCACCCGCTGGATCGGCTCGCCAGCGAGCCCATGGGCAGGCACGCCAACATCTGACTAATGATTGTCTGGTGACACGGCAGGCGAAATCACACCCCGGCGTAACGGATTCACTATCAGCCGCTGGGGCTGAAAGGCGTCTCGGATCACCGGCAGGGCCAGCATCGGGTCACAACTCGCACACATGAAGATATCCAGCGCAGCAAACCCGACTTCGGGCCAGGTATGGATAGACATGTGAGACTCGGCCAGCAGCAATACCCCGGTAATGCCCTGTCCCTCGCCAAACGGATGAAAATGGGCATGCAGCACCGTTGCGCCAGCCGCACGGGATGCTGCCAGCAAGGTGGACTCTATGAACGGAATGTCTGCAAGCCCCTGCCCCCCCCACATGTCCAGCAGCAGATGCCGGCCCGCAAACTGGCCGGTTTCATCTTCGGCAAAATAGATCTCGGCAGGGGCAGGTATCACTTGCATCATCACGGCTTCAGGGCAATGGACGGCACGTCTACCGTGCGGGTTAGCCAAGCCTTGTAGGTATCATCGTCGTACCCCAGGATTTGCACGCCATCGTTCTCGTCCTTTTTCGAGACAAAATCGATATAGGACACAGACTCTTTTGACGCCGTATCCCCGTCCCGCTGAATGATGGCATCACCTGCATCATCATAGGGGAAGGGCACACCATCCACGAATACCTTGCCTTTTTCATGCTCGGCAAATTTGTCCAGCTGGTCCGGGTTAGTACCCAGCTCGTCCAGGGTCATGGGTTTGACCGTGATGTCACCATCCACCGCTTTGCCATCCAGCGTCAGAAACAGATGCTGCTCTTCACCAGCCTGGTTTCTGATCTGTAGCTCATACCAGTTACCATCCGGTTCAACATACGTATTCATGTGCTCGACAACCCAATCCCGAGTGGTGCCGCCCTGTGGAATGGAAAGTACCTGTGCCGGCTTGAGCGCCTGAATTTGCGTCAGATCCAAAGCCAGCGCAGACAGCGACATGCAACCGGTGAACACCCATAAACTTGCCCATACTCTTTTCATGCCATCTCCTCTTTCAGCCCAGAGAACAATTATGCCAAATCCAGTGCCGACAAATCGGCGCATCCCTGCTTGACGGGCGGGCACCAGAAATACGCCGTCCACAAGGGCCGGGAGAACGTGAACAAGGCATCCACCACATCATCCTCGGCGCCCGTCATGCGGGTTAACTGTGCTTCAAACGCATGAAAATTGCGGCCAAATGCCAGAAACATCAACCCGGAAGCATCACCGGCAGCCCAGGGCATCGAGCGCCGAAGCATGAAAGCTTCCGGCGTAAAACTCTCTTGTGCTGTCCGCTTTACATGCGCAGATGCGGGTGCATCCTCCAGCTCTTCATTATCTGATTTGCGGCGACCAATCGCGTTATCCTGTTCGGCCGGGCTCATGGCCTCGAATTTGTCATACAGGTGCTGCCATTGCTGCAGGACAGCGCAACTGGCGCCTGAGGGTTGCAACGCGGCATCGGCAGCGTCATCCCCCTCCGGATTCTCGGTACCATCTTCATAACCGGTCAGGTCACGGCCCTGGTGATAGCAAAAACTCTCTACCTGCCCGGCCAGCCGGAACGCACCACCCAACGCGGTCATCAGATGGCGCTGCAAGTGGACCAGATCCCCCCGCTCGCTGCCACGCACCCAGCACCACAGGGCATGGGGCGTGGACGGTACGTCCACCCGGGCACCGTCTGGTGCTTGAAACTGACTCAAGCCCGGCAGGCTGACATTCAGCAGCGTCGCAAGCGGCTGACCAATCCCGATACAAAGTTGCTGTCCATCGGCAATGGTCGCCAAGCGGGTCAAAGCCCCCTTGACCAAATGGGTATCGGCAATATCAAACAGCAGATGCACAGCCACCGGTGTCACAGGGTCCAGTACCGCACCTTGATGAGAAGCATAGGCCAACATAACCCCCTTTAACTTGTTAAGATGATGAAGAGATGTTGCTTGCAAACGATAACAACAAGGCCTCGCCCTCTGGCCACGGACCATAGCCGGAAGCGCCATTGATATGGCCGGCGTTGTCCAGCCAGGTCAGTTCGCTGCCCCATGCCCGGGCAAACTGGCTGGCGCGTGCTTGGGTGACGTATTCGTCTTCCGTACTGGCCACTACCCGCGAAGGGAACGGCAAGGCGGCCATTGGCATGGGTGTAAAACCCTGGGTACAGTCCGGGTAACTTGGGGCATCCACATCGCTGGGGGCTACCAGCAAGGCACCTGCAACACGCCCTCGGGGCGAAGAAGCCGCCCAGTGGCCAACCAGCGCACACCCCAGGCTATGCGCTACCAGTATCGGCGGCGCTTTACAGGCCCGTATCGCCAGCTCCAGGGCGTCAACCCAGTCTTTGCAGACAGGCGTCGTCCAGTCGGCTTGCTGGACGCGCTGCCAGTCAGGGTGACGCTGCTCCCAGTGGGTCTGCCAATGCTGCGGGCCCGAATTCCACAAGCCGGCCACCATCAGCACCGGGGGTAAACCGGTTTCGTCTACATTCATGCTGCATGTCTCCCAGGTATCTTGATTATCCGGCGTGCCAGATATCGCCATAGTCCAGCACCAGCGCATATTCATCCACACGCAACAAGGCCGTAAAACTGCCATTGGCACTCTCGTACCGGTACAAGCCGTCCGCCAGCGCCGTATAGCGTTGGGGCAAAGGGCTGAATGTCAGGTCCGGGAAGCGTAACCATGCGGCCGTCACCGCCACCGTTGTACCCATCGCCGGCTGCAAGCGGCGGATCGGCAAGGTGTTGGTTGCCGGCGTAAACCCCAGATCAATATCGGCACACCCAGCCAGATCGGGCAGCAACTCGCCGTTGCTCCACCACTGGCCCTGCGCGTCACGGCAAATCTGCAGGTCGACTACAGCAGCCCCTAGACTGCCCTTGATGCTGGCGGTTCTGGTGATCCAGCCGGCATCGCAAATGATCTCGTAAGACAGACGGGCATCTTCGGCCTCGACGCTTACCTCGCCTGACAAACGCCATGTGTCGCCGTGTTGCGCCAGGCAGCATCGTTCTTTACCCGGGGTATCCTGTCTTATCCAGACCCGCTGTACCGGTAATGTTGTCACGCTTATCGCCCTCCTGCTACATCCACAAAGGTGCCGGTCACATACGACGCGGCATCCGACAGCAACCAGACAATCGCTTCGGCAATTTCTTCCGGCTGCCCGCCCCGCTGCATGGGCAAGCTGGACTTGATGCGGTCTACCCGACCAGGCTCACCGCCACTGGCATGCATGTCGGTATAAATAAACCCAGGCCGGACCGCGTTCACCCGGATGCCTTCTGCCGCGACTTCAATCGATAACCCCTTGGTCAGGGTGTCGATGGCGCCTTTTGAGGCCGCATAATCCACATACTCGCCCGCAGAACCCAGCCGGGCGGCGGCAGACGAAACATTGACGATAGACCCGCCTTTGCCCAGATGCCGGGTTGACATGCGGCGCACCGCCTCGCGGCTACAGAGAAACGCACTGGTCACATTATGACATAGCATATGGTTGATCCGGTCTGCCGTCATGTCCTCTACCCGCATCTGCGGCATCAGGATAGCCGCATTGTTCACCAGCGCATGCAGGTAGCCCTGATAACGGTCTATCTGCTGAAACAGGTGCAACACGTCCTTTTCTTGAGACACATCCGCCTGGACGGCAAATGCCTGCCCGCCATCTGACTGGATTTGTGCCACCACGGCATTGGCAGCGGCTTCGTTACGGACATAATTCACGCACACATGGTAGCCCTGTGTGGCCAGCAAGCGAGCAGTCGCTGCGCCTATCCCCCGGCTTGCGCCTGTCACCAATGCAATACGGTTCATGATGTTTGTGCTTTCTCCAGACAAGCAGCACAGATGCAGACCTTGTGCTTTAAGTCAGCCGGTACTTGTGCCAGCAAAGCCGGCGGAAATGTCTTGTCACTACACCAGCAGTCAACGTCCAGCCGACCGCAGATGGCTGGCGCGCACTGGTTGTTGCCACCACACAATGGGCAAGTAGTTGATGATTCCGGGATCACGGCCAACCTCTCAAACCAGTTTACAGGCGCTGGATTTTACGCCAAGATGATTCACAACGTTTAGCCTGCAAAGTACCGCACAAGCCATCCTGCCTCAGCCAACATATTAAAGGAATGTTTGTACATGGAATACCGTCAACTGGGACAAACCGATGTGAAAGTCAGCCTGATCGGGCTGGGCACCATGACCTGGGGAGAACAGAACACGCTGGATGAAGCACACGCGCAGATCCGGCTGGCAAAAACGCATGGCGTCAACCTGATCGACGTGGCCGAAATGTATCCGGTCCCGCCACGTGCCGAGACCCAAGGGGAAACCGAACGGATTGTGGGGGAATACTTTGCCCGCCACCAAGACCGCAAGGACTGGATTCTGGCCACCAAAGCCACCGGCCCGGCCCAGAACCCGAAACAGCCCGGCTATGTACGCGGCGGCAAACTGAATTTCAACCTGGCCAACCTGACCGAGGCCGTCGATGGCAGCCTGAAGCGCCTGCAAACTGACTATATCGACCTTTACCAGTTGCACTGGCCGGATCGCAAAACCAATATGTTTGGCCAGCTGGGTTATACCGCAGAAGAAAACAACCCGGGCGCCGTGCCGATCGAAGAAACACTGCACGCCCTGAAGCAACTGGTGGATGCCGGCAAGATCCGTTACATCGGGCTTTCCAATGAAACCCCGTGGGGTGTATCCCGCTTTTTGCATTATGCAGAGGCACTCGGGCTGCCCCGCGTCGTTTCCATCCAGAACCCCTACAGCCTGTTAAACCGCTCGTTTGAAGTAGGGTTGGCGGAGTTCGCTCACCGGGAACAGGTGGGGCTACTGGCCTACTCGCCACTGGCCTTTGGCGTACTGTCCGGCAAGTACCTCAATGGTGCCAAGCCGGACAAAGCCCGGCTGACCCTGTTCGAGCGCTTTAGCCGCTATACCAACAAGGAAGCCACCAGCGCCACGGCCCTGTATGCAGAGGTAGCACGCCAACATGGCTTGTCACTGGCACAAATGGCACTGGCCTTTATCAACCGGCAGCCGTTTGTCACCAGCAATCTGATTGGCGCCACCAATCTGGATCAGCTGAAAGAAAACCTGGAGAGCGTGCATGTCACCCTGAATGCCGACTTGCTGGCAGAGATTCAGGCCATCCATACGCAGCACCCTAATCCGGCACCCTAAGCCACCCAAAAGCACAAAGCCAGCAACCGGTCAGGGCTTGCTGGCTTTGTGTCTGGTGATGCATCACAAAATCTTGGGCGCAAGGAGCGCAGCGATTTCCACCACTGCATCCCCCAATGGGTCCGCCCTGTCCGCTGCTTACTTCAGGCGGCCATCGGCTTTCAGGCGTGCTTCCACATAGCGGCTGGTGCCCTCTTGCACGGTCAGGAAGTCCTCTTCATAACCGGCTTCACGCAACAGCACCGTGTCTGCCTCGGTAAAACTCTGGTACTTGCCTTTGAGCGCGTCCGGGAAGGTAATATATTCCAGCACACCTTCCTTCACCAGTTCTTCCAGTGACAAGACTGGCTTGCCCTCAGCCTGGCGGCAGGTATTGGCCACCGTCACGGCGACATCGTTAAAACTTTGCGCCTTGCCGGTACCGCAGTTGAAAATGCCGGCCACTTCCGGGTTATCCATGAAGTGCAGGTTGACCTTTACTACGTCTTCAACGGAGATGAAGTCGCGCATCTGTGCACCGTTGGCGTAACCGTCATTGCCTTCAAACAGCTTGATCTTGCCGTTTTCCCAATACTGGTTGTACAGATGGTAGGCCACCGAGGCCATGCGGCCCTTGTGCTGCTCGCGCGGGCCGTAGACGTTGAAGTAACGCAGCCCCACCACCGGTGCGGTCAGGGTTTCGATACGCTGGCGGATGATCTGGTCAAACAGGAACTTGGAATAGCCGTACACGTTCAGCGGCCCTTCAAATTCACGTTCTTCGCGGAACACGCTGGTGGTGCCATACACGGCCGCACTAGAGGCATAAATCAGCGGGATTTCTTCTTGCTGGCAGAACTCGAACAGATGCAGGGTGTAGCGATAGTTGTTTTCCATCATGTAGCGGCCATTATGCTCCATGGTGTCAGAACACGCGCCCTGATGGAAAATCATGGTCAACTGGCCATCCAGATCACCGGCCGCAATCATCTGGATGAAGTCTTCCTTGTCCAGAAAGTCGGCAATCTCGCAATCCACCAGATTGCGGTATTTGTCACCCTTGGTCAGGTTATCCACCGCCAGAATGTTGGTAATGCCGCGCTCGTTCAAGGCCTTGACCAGATTGGACCCGATAAAGCCTGCTGCCCCTGTTACAACGTACATAATCTATCTCCTGCCAGGGCCCGTCACATGACCAGCCCGGTTAATTTTTTCCAGCGCGCACGCCTCATTTGTCTGGCAGCGTCTTGCTGACGCGCCATCCGGCTCAGATGTCGGCCAACAACTCGTCCGGGTGTACCACCGCGGTACCCAGCTTGCCGACCACAATCCCTGCGGCACGGTTGGCCCATTCGACAGCAGCATCCAGCGACTCGCCCGCTGCCAGCATCAGCCCCAGCGTGGCAATCACCGTGTCGCCAGCCCCGGTGACGTCAAACACTTCCCGCGCCAGGGTCGGCTGATGGAAGGTATGACTGGCGTCAAACAAAGTCATACCCTCTTCGCTACGGGTTACCAGCAGTGCGTCCAGGTTGAATTTTTCGCGGACCTGACGGGCTTTTTCTGCCAGCTCGGCGTCGCTGGACCATCCGCCAGCCACGTCCTTGAATTCGCTGCGGTTAGGGGTAATGAGCGTCGCCCCGGCATAACGCGACCAGTCCGATCCTTTCGGGTCTACCAGCACGGGTTTGCCCGCGGCACGCGCCAGCGCAATCATCTTATGGATATGCGCCAGCCCACCCTTGCCGTAGTCCGACAAGATCACCACGTCCACATTTGGCAAACGGGCTTCAAAATCGGCCAGTTTGGCGGCGAGGACTTCGTGGCTTGGCTGAGTCTCGAAATCTATGCGCAACAATTGCTGCTGACGGCCAATCACCCGTAGCTTGACGGTCGTGACCAGCTGTTTGTCGCGCAACAAGCCGGCATCCACGCCATCTGCGGCCAGCAGCCGGTCCAGCGCCATGGCAGGTTCGTCATCGCCCACGACAGACAGCAGGCCGGCCGATGCACCGAGCGCCGCAATGTTGCGCGCCACGTTGGCGGCACCGCCCGGGCGCTCCTCGACGGACTCGACCTTGACCACCGGCACCGGCGCCTCCGGAGAGATACGGTTCACTTCGCCGAACCAATAACGGTCCAGCATCACATCGCCAACCACCAGAACGTTTGCCTTTTGCAGACGCTGGCGCAGGGTATCTTTGGTTAATGCCATGATGCTTGATATTCCATGACGGACTGACAAAACGCGATTGTAACGCGAAAGCACGCGGAACGCGGTTAAGCGACTGCAAAAAAGCGCAAATCTGGCGGGTAAAACTTGTTCTTACTACCACTCACCGGTAAACTTGATACCTTTGATTATTACGCACTTTTTAAGAGCCCATCGCGACATGACAGTAGCTTCTTCTGGGCATTCCCCGGCCATATTTGACTTGAAAAGCGCCACGCTGACGCTGATCGCAGTGGTACTAAAAACAACCGACCTGAACGAACTGGCACAAGAGCTGGCAGAGCGTCTGGGCAAGACCCCCAACTTCTTCAGCCAGGACCCGGTGGTCATTGATTTGTCCCTGGTGGCTGACAGCGCCGTGGTCCCGGACTTTGCCACGCTGATTCCCCTTCTGCGCCAGTACAAGATGATCCCGATTGCGGCCAAGGGCGGTAACGATGCCCAAATGAACGCTGCGCTGGATGCCGGCCTGACCGAAGCACCGGATTCTCACGTCGCCGCTGCTGCCCCTGCCACCCGGGTTGAAACCGTGGTGCAGGAAGTCGTACGTGAAATCATCAAGGAAGTACCAGTCGCCACACCGGGTATCACCATGGTGGTCGACCGTCCCCTGCGCTCCGGCCAGCAGGTCTATGCCAAAGGCGGCGACCTGGTGGTACTGGCCGCGGTCAGTTTTGGTGCCGAGGTCATCGCCGACGGCTGCATCCATGTCTATGCCCCGCTGCGCGGCAAGGCCATTGCGGGTGCCCGCGGCAATATGGACGCACGCATCTTCACCACGCACCTGGAGCCGGAACTGTTGTCTATTGCGGGAATCTACCGTACAACGGATACACCGCTACCGGCCAATGTCGCTGGCAAAGCCGCACAAATCCGGCTGGATGGCGAAAAAATGATCATGGAGCCTTTGGTGCTCTGATCCGCGATGCCAGCCATGTGACATACAGGGATGTGGCTGCAAAAGAATTTTAGTGATTTACACCTCCCTATCTGCCTGAAAACAGGTAGATACATTGAAAAGGAACAACACAAGATGGCCAAAATCATCGTGGTAACATCTGGCAAGGGTGGCGTAGGCAAGACGACGACAAGTGCCAGCTTTGCCTCCGGCCTGGCCCTGCGCGGCTTCAAAACTGCCGTCATCGACTTTGATGTGGGTCTGCGTAACCTGGACCTGATCATGGGCTGCGAACGCCGTGTGGTCTATGACCTGATTAACGTCATTCACAACGAAGCCAACCTCAATCAGGCACTGATCAAAGACAAACAGTGCGAAAACCTGTTTGTCCTGCCGGCCTCCCAGACCCGGGACAAAGACGCCCTGACCCAGGAAGGCGTAGAACGTGTCCTGAACGACCTGATCGCCATGGGGTTTGAATACATCATTTGTGATTCGCCTGCCGGTATCGAGACTGGCGCCCTGCTGGCCATGCATTTTGCTGACGAAGCCCTGATCGTGACCAACCCGGAAGTCTCCTCTGTCCGTGACTCGGACCGAATTCTGGGCATGCTGGGCTCCAAAACCAAGCGCGCCATGGACAGCAAAGAGCCGATCAAGGAACACTTGCTGATTACCCGTTACAACCCGCTGCGCGTAGAAGACGGCCACATGCTGTCTCTGGAAGACATCCAGGAAATCCTGCGCGTGCCACTGATTGGCGTGGTACCAGAGTCCGAAAGCGTCTTGCAAGCCTCCAACCAGGGTGTGCCAGCCGTTCACCTGCATGGCAGCGATGTCTCCGAAGCTTACAAAGACGTGGTGGCCCGCTTCCTGGGTGAAGACAAGCCATTGCGTTTTGTGGATGCCGTGAAACCAGGCTTCTTCAAACGTCTGTTTGGCGGGAGATAAGTCATGTCATTCCTGAGTTTCCTGCTAGGAGAAAAGAAAAAATCCGCCAGCGTTGCCAAAGAGCGCTTGCAGATTATTCTGGCGCACGAGCGCAACGGCAAGTCTGCAGCACCGGATTACCTGCCGGCACTGCAACGTGAACTGGTTGCCGTGATTTCCAAGTATGTGTCCATCAACCCGGATGACATCAAGGTGCATCTGGAAAAACAGGACAACCTGGAAGTGCTGGAAGTCAAAATCGAGCTGCCAGAAGTCACGCGCTGATCATCATCTGTTCTGTCGCCAGCATCATGCAGACCCCGTCTTCATGATGCTGCGCCCTCTCAAGCAATCCGTACCAACCTGAATGTCATTGCCCGGAGTAGTACATGAGCCAAGTCATCCGTTTTTATGAACATGGGGGACCCGAGGTCCTGAAACTGGAAACGATCGACCTGCCGCCGCCAGGCCCGGGCGAAGTGCGCATCCATCAGCATGCTGCCGGACTGAACTTCATCGACATTTATCACCGTAACGGCCTCTACCCTGTTCCTTTGCCGTCTGGCCTCGGTCAAGAAGGGGCGGGTGTGGTAGAAGCGGTGGGAGACGGCGTCACGGATTTCAAGGTAGGCGACCGGGTTGCCTATGCCGGCGGACCGATTGGCGGCTATGCGTCAGATCGCAATTACCCGGTCAAAAATCTGGTCAAACTGCCGGATGGTATCGGCTTCGAGCAGGCGGCCGCCATGATGCTACAAGGGCTGACCAGCCAGTATCTGTTGCGCCAGACCTATGACGTCAAAGCGGGCGATACCATCTTGCTACATGCAGCAGCCGGTGGTGTCGGGCTGATTGCTACCCAATGGGCCAAGGCACTGGGTGCGACGGTCATTGGCACCGTCTCAAGCCAGGCCAAAGCCGACATCGCGAGTGCACACGGTTGCGACCATGTGTTTATCTTGTCGGAAGTCGATCTGGTCAAGGAAGTGAAAAACCTGACTGGCGGTCAAGGCGTACCGGTGGTGTATGACGGCATTGGCAAAGATACCTTCATGACCTCGCTGGACTGCTTGCGTCCCCGTGGTTTGATGGTCAGCTTTGGCAACGCATCGGGGGCAGTTCCCGCCTTTGAGCCAAGCCTTCTGGCGGCCAAAGGGTCGCTCTACCTGACACGCCCTACCCTGGCGCCGCATATTGCCACCCGGGCAGCGCTCGACAAAGCGGCCGGTGAACTGTTTGAGGTCGTCCTCTCCGGCAAGGTAAAAATTGAAGTCAACCAGCGCTATCCGCTGGCCGATGCCGCGCAGGCACAGATTGACCTGGCAGCACGCAAAACCACCGGTTCTACGGTGCTGATCCCTGGCTAAACACCTGAGATCATGGCGGTCGGAAGCACAACAAACAACGGGGGGCTTTAGCTCCCCGCTTTTACTTGAGCCCAGTCCTGTAGGCGTTGCGGCAAGATTCGCTTCAGAATGGCAAATACCTTGGTGGGCGTCGTCACCGGATAACGCGCCTTGGGGCGCTTGCTTTCCAGCGCATGAATCGCCGCTTTCAAGACCGCCTCCGGCCCCAGTGTAAACGGCACCACCGCCCCTTCTTTGGTCAGCCGGGCTTCCAGAGTCTGGTAAATGGCCTGGTGTATCGGGTCGGCTTTGCGCTGGATATGCGGCTGCAGGTACTGCTGGTAAGCCAGATACGCATTGGGCCGGAACTTGCTGCGAATCGGGCCTGGTTCGATCAGTGACGGATAAATGCCCGTGCCGCGCAACTCCAGCCGCAGCGTATCCACCAGTCCTTCCATGGCAAATTTGCTGGCATTGTAGGCGCCACGCATCGGCATGGCCGCAAACCCGAGAATCGAACTGTTAAACAGGATGCGTCCGTGTCCTTGTTTGCGCATGACCGGAATCAGCAGATTGGTCAGCTCCAGCGCACCAAACAGATTGGTTTCAAACTGTGCTCGCATGGCCTCGCGGGTCAGATCCTCTACCGCACCCGGCTGGCCGTAGCCAGCATTATTGAACAGAGCATCCAGCTTGCCGCCGGTACGCCCCAGAATGATGGCAACAGCCGTATGGATACTCTCGGAATCGGCCACATCCAGCTGCAGCGCTTCCAGACCATCATCCTGCAGGCGAATCACATCCTCTGGCCGGCGGGCCGTGGCAAACACGCGCCAGCCGCGCTCGGTCAATCCTTTGGCCACACACAAGCCAATACCACTGGAACAACCGGTAATCAAAATGCTGCGTTCAGTCATCAAGCGTGTCCATTCAAGTGTGTGTCGACGGGTAGCATGTGTCCGCCCCCCTGAGAAATCCGGCCCCTATTGTATACGTCTCCATGACGATTCAGCCACGGTCGCACGTAAAACTCTTGTCGCCGGATGAACTAACCGGAGGCCGGTCTTGTCCAATGCCAGATAATACGATTGATTCTTGTTCACCCAAAGGTACCTACCTATGTCTTCCGCAGGCAACCCGCTCCTCTGGTCCGGCTTTATCGTGATCGTACTGATCATGCTGACCATCGACTTGCTGGCCTTGAAAACCAAAGGCAGCCATAAAATCTCGACCCGGGAAGCCCTGGGCTGGTCTGCCGTCTGGGTGTGCATTGCCATGCTGTTCAATCTGGGTCTGTGGGTGTATCTGGATGCTACTGCCGGGCGAGACATTGCCAACGAGAAATCGCTGGCCTTCTTTACCGGCTACCTGATCGAGAAAGCCCTGGCGGTTGATAACATTTTTGTCTTCCTGATGATTTTCAGCTACTTTTCGGTACCGCCGCAGTACCAGCGCAAGGTGCTGGTCTATGGCGTTCTCGGCGCCATCATCATGCGGGCCGTCATGATTGTGGTTGGTAGTGCGCTCATCGCCCGCTTCCACTGGATTCTGTACTTCTTTGGTGCCTTTCTGGTCTTTACCGGCATCAAGATGTGGTTTGCCAGCGAGGGGGAAAACGACCTGGCCAGCAATGGACTGCTGCGCTGGCTAAAGAAACACCTCAAGCTGACCCACGAGCTGCATGGCGAGAAGTTTTTCGTCCTCAAGGACGGTATCCGCTACGGTACGCCCCTGCTGCTGGTGTTGCTGATGATCGAGTTTTCTGACCTGATCTTTGCCGTAGACAGCATTCCGGCGATTTTTGCCGTCACGACGGATCCGTTTATCGTGTTTACCAGTAACATCTTTGCCATTCTGGGGCTGCGCGCCATGTACTTCTTGCTGGCCGACATGGCAGACCGTTTCCATCTGCTCAAGTATGGCCTGGCCCTGGTATTAGGCTTTATCGGTGTAAAGATGCTGATCGTCGAATTCTGGAAGATCCCGGTCAGCGTATCGCTGGGGGTGGTGTTCTTGCTGATTGCCGGTTCGGTCATCCTGTCACTGCGCCAGAGCAAACCACAAAAACAAACCGTGTAAACGGATTGGGATGACGGATGCCCCGTGCCTCAGTCATCTTCCCACAGGCGCAGTTGCTCGCCCTGCATCACCGGTTCATGGTCCGCAAAACGTGCACCAATGCCCAGGAGCCGCACCGCCAGCTGTCGGCGCGGCAGGGCCTGCTTGAGCAAACGGCTAAACACCGCCATATCCGGCGCATCGCAAACGCACTCCATGGTAGTCTGGGTAAAGTCTGCATACTTGATTTTGACAAAGGCCTTGTGCGGCAACTCGGTGGCGGAGCGCTGCATGCGCTTTTGCCAGTCAGCATACAAGGCCGGCAGCTTTTCCAGACAACTGGCTTCGTCAGGCAAATCCTGATCATAGGTATATTCTACCGATAAGGACTTGCGGCGTTCGTGCGGGGCAACCTGTCGTTTGTCTATGCCGCGACACTGTTCATATAGTTGGTGACCAAACTTGCCAAACCGGTCGATCAGGGTCGTGAGCGGCCATGCCTGCAAGTCGGCACAGGTCGTTGCTCCCAACTGATGCAAGCGTTCAGCCGTCACTTTGCCGACCCCCCATAACTTGGCCACCGGTAATGTGCGGATAAACTCCCCCACCTCTTCCGGACGAATCACAAACTGGCCATTGGGCTTGTTCCAGTCGCTGGCAATTTTGGCCAGCAATTTGTTGGGGCCGATTCCGGCCGAGGCAGTAATGCCCACTTCCTGCTCGATACGGGTCCGGATGGCTTGGGCCATCAGGGTCGCACTGCCCTTGCACAGGTCGATGCCGGTAACATCCAGATAGGCTTCATCCAGGGACAACGGCTCGATCTTGTCGGTAAAGTCAGCAAAAATATCTCGGATTTGCATGGATGCCGCCCGGTAGCGGGCAAAGTCGGGAGGGACCACCTTGAGATGCGGGCACAGCTGCATGGCCTTGTAGGTGGACATGGCCGAGCGTACGCCGAATTTCCGCGCCAGATAATTGCAGGTGGCAATCACGCCACGGCGATCTGCCGCCCCGCCAACCGCCAGCGGAATATCCCGCCAGGCCGGTTCGTCGCGCATTTCTACCGAGGCATAGAAACAGTCGCAATCAATATGTATGATTTTCCGGGCATCTGATGACATGCGGCAACGGCTATCGACAGGCGAATGTGTCGGATAGTGTCCTGTAGAAACAAAGAAACGTTATTGTACGTTCGTTCTATATATTTGTCAGCGACTTGTATGCCGTCAAACCAGGGAGGCATCCCGGGTAAGCACATGACATTGCAACTGGTTACGGCCGGCACGCTTGGCCTCGTACAAGGCAGCATCCGCCGCCTTGATCAGGTCTTCTACGTGCACAGATTCGCGGTTATCGGCAATGCCGCCGCTGAAGGTCACCTGAAATACCCCGTGTCCATTCGGGTGCTGCAACTGGCCAAAGTCTTCCCGGATACGATCCAGGACCTGTTTGGCCTGCTCGGCATCGGCCCCCGGCAAGCCCACCAGAAACTCCTCGCCACCGTATCGCCCGACAATATCGCTCTTGCGCAAACGTCGCCGTAACATCCAGGCCATGCTGCGGATCACCTGATCCCCCACCGGATGCCCGTACTGATCATTCACCTGCTTGAAGCGGTCGATGTCGATCATGATGACCGACATGGGGCGCTGCTGCTTGTGCATGGTCTGCATCGTACTTTCCAGTGCAGACTTGGTGCTGGTGTGGTTATGCAAGCCGGTCAGGCTGTCGCGGAACATCGACCAGCGTAGCGCCCGGTAACGTTCTACCGTACTTTTGACAATCGCATTCAGAAACACCGGGTTAAACGGCTTGGTCAGAAACAGGTCACCGCCCAAGCGTAGCGCTTCGATCTGCAGCGCCACATCGGTTTCGCTGGACAGGTACAGAATCGGGATCGACAGATACTGATTATGCTGGCGAATCACCCGGGCAGCCTCCACTCCGGTACAGCCGGGCATGTGCATGTCCATCAGGATCAGATCCGGCTTGAAAGCCGCCAGTTCATGCAAGACCTTGTCGGGATGATCAATCGCATGGGTAGTGATGCCGGGCTCATTTAAAGCCAGCTGGGTAATTTTGGTCGCGGTTTTGGAGTCTTCGACGATCAGAATGCGGTAAGGGTCGTCTGCCTTTGCCTCGCTCAGCGTCAGCAACTGGGCCACGATCTGGTGCACCGGGGTGCCTTCCAGCAGGCACAGGTCACAACCTTCTGCCAGCGACTGTTGCAAGAGAGAGAATTCGGACCGCACGGCAAACGCCACAATACGACAGGTCGGGAAACTGTTACGCAAACTCTGAACCCGCTGCCGCCAGACGTCCTGTTCGACGTCGTGGGCATCGATGAGCAGCATCGGCATGTCGTCGGTCACGGGCGGGACTTCACCCCAGCGATGCGCACTGGCAGACAAGCCAAAATAGCCCAGTTGCACCAGCATGCCCTGCCATTTGTCAGGTCGCTCGCTCAGCAGCCAGACACTGCGAAACCCCGGTACTTCATGCGGCAACCCGTCCTCTGACACCGCGCGCCGGCGCTCCTGCGCCATTTGCAGTCGCTCGATATGCTGTTGCAGCTGTCGCTCAAGCGCTACCAGCTTGTCGGATAACTGCTCGGTCTGCGTGCGCTCCAGCGGGTGCGTGGCGCCAAAAAGTTCCAGCGCGTGCTGTTCCAGTGCCTGTGCATGCTGCATCAGGCCGGCAATACCCTTGTTGATTAAGAATTCGGTGGTACTGCTGAGGCACACGACAAACTCGACAAAATGATCGAATGCCGCACAGGCTTCATAACGCTGCCATGCCTCTACCAGATTGCGTCGGCGTTCAAACAGCTCGGTCGGTGTATACAGCGTATTCATGGGTATCGGGTCTATCTTTCTGCAAGTGCACTACCGCCTTGCCACAGGCACCATCACACACAGCCGGCATGTTTTTAAACAGCATGATCAAAAAAACGGACGTTCAGGCATGAGGTACCGGAAATGTGCAAGGACGTATCACTGCCCGGTGAAGAAAGATAAAAATTTGCGTGCCAATACAGTCGTTTAAACGATATTAACACCGAAGAAAGCCGGCACCAAGTACCCAGATGAATAATCAGTCATCATACGGATATTTGCTTGATGCCAGGCAAAAGCGGGAGATCAGTTCACGGTATCGATACGTTTGATGGCCAGCATCAGCGCTGACGTATCTACCAGCTGCTGCTGGTCAAAATTCTTTTGCAACTTGCCGTTTTCTTTCAGGAATTGCTTGAGCTCGTTCAGGTAAACCGTCATGCCGCCATCAGGCTGGTTACGCTGCTGCAAGGCAGTCCTGCTATGGAACTTGATGGAATTCAGCATGCCGATCAGGTCAAGCGAGGCATAAGGTTTTTCACCGGCAAAGGTGCGCTGGTTCAGGATCTTCTCGAACTCGCTCCAGCGGTTGGTTTCACTGATCCACTGCCGTCCTTTCATCCAGCCGGTAAAGAAGCGGCTCAGCGTTTCGGTGCCCAGTTCTGCCTTGCTGTCGTTATGAATGGCAAAACCTTCCGGCATGACACCCGGGTAACTGGCGCTATCGGCCTCCACATGGCCATTGCCGTTATTGCGCGCCAACAGTGCAGGCGGGTCATACAGCAGCACCAGCGGAAATTTGTTCTGGATAAACGCCTTGGCCAGCGGCTCGCCATCCAGCTCGGTGAGTTTGACATCCGCCAGCTTCAAGCCGTGCGATTTGAGAAATTTGTCCAGCAGATAGGTGACAGACGAACGGCTCAGGTAGATGCCGATTGTCTGGCCTTTGAGTTTCTGAAAATCGGTGAGGGTATTTTTGACAATCAGCTTGTCCCCGCCATTAGACCAGTCCGTCTCGGCCAGAATGGTAATCGGGTAGCCCTGCTGATACAGATCGACCCAGGTACCGGTCATGTCGTACATCAGGTCCAGTTTTTTGGCACGGAAGTCCTTGAACATGACGGAATAGTCGGCGTACTTGACCAGATGCACATCCAGCCCCTGCTCCGTCCAGTAGCCTTTAACGTCGGCCACGTTGAGCGGCGCGGTCCCGATCCAGGAGGTCACCCCGACTTCAATACGTCGCGCCATGGCCATACTGGCAGACAGACAAAGCATGACCAACAGTACGCACCGAATCCGTTTCATGATCCCCAACCACCCTGTTGTGATAAGTGATTGAATTTACGGGGATAGACAGGCCATCGGCAAGAAGACAACTGCAATACAGCATTGCAAGAATCGCAGATACCGGTGTGATACCTCCGGTTCTTGCAACAATCAGGCAGAGTGAACGACTTACGCCAGTTGCACCGGAATGGCGCCCGCAGTGCCTTTGATCTGGTTCTGCTCGTTCACATACACCAGAGAAGGCGCATAACCGGCCAGCTCCTTGTCGTCGTAACTGCCATAGGTCGCGATGATGACCAGATCCCCCACCATCGCACGCCGGGCGGCGGCGCCATTCAGCGAAATAATGCCCGACCCGCGCTCGGCACGGATGGCATAGGTGGTAAACCGTTCGCCGTTATTGATGTTGTAGATATCGATCTGCTCGTTTTCGCGGATATTGCCCGCTTCCAGCAGGTTTTCATCAATGGCGCATGAGCCTTCATAGTGCAGTTCGCTATGGGTAACGGTCACGCGGTGCAGTTTGGACTTCAGCAGGGTGCGTTGCATGGGATTCCTTCGTGGCTGGTTCAGGGTGGGGATCGGTAAAAGCTGCGCGATTCTAAGGGGGATGAGAATGTGATGCAATCAGTTACGGCCCCTAACATGCTAAAATCCGGAATGTATTTTTTATTCAGTCATTTACCCCTATAGTAGACAGCCCAACCTGATGACAGCAACACACCCAGCCCTGCCGGCATTGCGCCAGCAAATCGACCAATGTCTGGCCAAAGATCGTCCGGCTTTCCAGAAGAAACTGCACCACGCCTATCAGCGCCAGAAAAGCGGCCAGCCGATTGACCGCATCGTGCAAGACCTGGAAAAAGCCATTGCCCAGTCTAGCGCCCAGCGCGCCCAGAAACTGGCGCTGCGACCAGAGGTCACGTTTGCGGGCGACCTGCCGGTGCATGAAAAGCTGGAGGATATCGCCAAGGCCATTTCCGAGCATCAGGTGGTCATTGTTTGCGGGGAAACCGGCTCGGGCAAAACCACCCAGCTACCCAAGCTCTGTCTGGCTTTAGGACGTGGCGTGGATGGTATGATCGGCCATACCCAGCCGCGCCGGCTGGCGGCCAGATCGGTCGCGTCCCGCATCGCGCAGGAGCTGAAGTCGCCCATGGGGCAGGCAGTGGGGTATCAGGTCCGCTTCGCCGACAACTACTCGCACAACAGTTTTATCAAGCTGATGACCGACGGTATCCTGCTGGCCGAAACCCAGGGTGACCGCCTGTTATCGAACTACGACACCATCATCATCGATGAGGCGCATGAACGCAGCCTGAACATCGACTTTCTGCTGGGGTACCTGAAACAGCTGTTACCGCGCCGGCCTGACCTGAAGATCATCATTACCTCGGCCACCATCGATGCCGACCGTTTCTCGAAACATTTCCACGGCGCCCCGGTCATTGAAGTCTCCGGCCGGACCTACCCGGTGGAGATGCGTTATCGGCCGTTGCTGGCAGAAGATGAGGACGATCGCGAAGTGGACATGGAGCAATCCATTGTCGATGCCTGTGACGAGCTGTCACAGATGGGGCCAGGCGACATCCTGGTGTTTCTGCCGGGCGAGCGTGAAATTCGCGATACCGCCGAAGCCTTGCGCAAGCACCACAAGCCCGGCACGGAAATCCTGCCACTGTTTGCGCGCTTGTCACACGAAGACCAGCAACGGGTATTTTCACAGCACGGCGGTCGCCGCATCGTGCTGGCCACCAACGTGGCCGAAACCTCGCTCACCGTCCCGGGCATCCGTTATGTGGTCGATACTGGCTTGGCGCGGGTCAACCGCTACAGCCCGCGGGCCAAAGTCACCCAGTTACTGATCGAGCCGATCAGCCAGGCGGCCGCGCGCCAGCGGGCCGGGCGTTGCGGCCGTGTAGCGGCCGGCGTCTGTATCCGTCTGTATTCGGAAGACGATTTCAAACTGCGCAGCCCGTTTACCGACCCGGAAATCCTGCGCTCCAGCCTGGCCAGCGTGATCTTGCGCATGGCAGCCCTGCGGCTAGGGTCGGTCGACGAGTTTCCGTTTCTGGAAGCACCCACCACCCGCGCCATTCATGACGGTTACCAATTGCTGCAAGAGCTGGGGGCAGTCGACGAGCAACGCCAGCTCACCCGTCTGGGCGAGCAGCTAGCCCGTCTGCCGGTCGACCCGAAAATCGGCCGTCTGCTACTGGCCGGGGAAGAACACCACTGCCTGAAAGAAATGCTGGTCATTGCCTCCGGCTTGTCGATGCAAGACCCGCGCGAAAGGCCCATCGAGGCCCGCGAAGCTGCCACCCAGAAACACGCCCAGTTCAATGACGAGAAATCCGATTTTCTGGCCTACCTGAAACTGTGGGACTGGTTTGAAGAATCCCTCAAGCACAAAGAATCCAACCGTAAGCTGGTACAGCGCTGCCATGACCATTTCCTCTCACACCTGCGACTGCGTGAATGGCGCGAACTGCACGGCCAGCTGGCCAGCATTGCGTCAGAACTCAATTTACGGCTCAATGAAAACGCCGGGACGTTCGAGCAGCTGCACAAAGCCCTGCTGGCAGGCCTGGTCGGCAATATCGGCTTCCTGACCGAGCAAGGAGATTATCTGGGTACCCGTGGCAGCCGGTTCCTGATCGCCCCCAATTCTGGTCTTAAGAAGTCGCGGCCCAAGTGGGTACTGGCGGCTGAGCTGACCGATACCGGCAAGCTGTATGCCCGCTGCGTGGCCAAGGTCGAACCGGAATGGATCGAACAAGTCGCACGCCACCTGATCAAAACGCACTGGTTTGATCCCCGCTGGGACCGTGGCAGCAAGCAGGTGATTGCCTTCGAAAAAGTCACCCTGTTTGGCCTGACGCTGGTGCCGCGCCGGCGGATCAGCTACGGCCAGATCAATCCGGCAGAGGCACGCGAGCTGTTTATTCGCGAAGCCCTGGCCAACTTTGACTACGACAGCAAAGCCCCGTTCTTTGTCCACAACCGCCAGCTGATTGCCGAGGTGGAAGAACTGGAGCACCGGGCACGTCGGCAGGATGTACTGGTCAATGCCGACCGGCTGGTCGCCTTTTTTGATGCCATCATCCCGGCAGACATCGTTGGTGGCGCCAGTTTTGAAGCCTGGCGCAAAAAAGCCGAGCAGCAAAACCCGAGACTGCTGTTCCTGAACAAAGACCTGCTGATGCAGCATGAGGCTGCGCACGTCACCGAAACACTGTTCCCGGACCAGATGCTGGTAGGCGGACATGAATTGAGCCTGTCGTACCGCTTTGAACCGGCCCACCCGCTAGACGGGGTGACTGTGGCGGTTCCCTTGGCCATGCTCAACACCCTGCGTGCCGAAGACTTCAGCTGGCTGGTACCCGGCATGCTGCGCGAGAAAATTACCTGGCTGGTCAAGAACCTGCCCAAATCCATCCGCCGGCTGTGCGTGCCGGTGCCGGACACCGTCACCGCCCTGCTGGAAACCATGCCCGTCAAAGGCAACCTGCTTGAGACGCTGGCCCAGCATCTGCAAAAGCGCACCCAGCAACCCGTGAAAGCCGATGACTGGCCCATGCAGGAGATACCGCCCCACCTGCAGATGAACTATCGCGTGCTGGACGAAGCAGGACAGGAACTGGCTTGCGGGCGCGACCTGCCCGCACTGCAACGCGAGCTGGGTGATGCAGCGCAGCTGACTTTCCGTCAAACCGTCTCCGCCCCGCTGGAGCAAAGCGGCCTCACCAGCTGGAGCTGTGGTGACCTGCCCGAATCGCTCACCTTTACCCAGAATGGCACGGTCCTCACCGGCTACCCGGCATTGGTGGACATGAATGATTCGGTCGCCGTCATGTTGCTGGATACCGCCGAAGAAGCGCAGGCGGCGCATCGTGCCGGGGTCCGGCGCCTGTTGCGTCTGGTGCTCAAAGACCATCTCAAGCAATGGCAAAAGGGACTGGCCAACTGGACCCAGCTCTGCATGCAACTGCGGACGTTATGCAACAGCGACGAGTTACTGGAAGACTTCATGACGGCAGTTGCCGACCGTGCTTTTATCGGGGACGACGAGCTGCCACGCAACCAGAAGGCTTTTGAAGAACAGCGGGCCCGGGCGCGCACCCGGCTGCCCGCCGTGACGCAAGGCTTGCTGAGGACACTGGGCGAAATTGCCCCGCTCTGGAGTAACCTGCAACAGCGTCTGGATAAAGGCGATGCCAGCATCAAACCACTGGCAAGCCAGCTCAAGGCCCAACTGGGACGGCTGGTATACAAGGACTTTTTGCAACACACACCCTGGCAACAGCTCACCCAGCTGCCACGCTACCTGAAAGGCATGCAACTGCGGCTGGACAAATATCCAACGGCCAAAGAACGCGACCAGCGCAGCACCGCCACCGTGCAAACCCTGTGGAACAAGTATCTGGCACGTACCCAGCTCAACCAGCAGCTCAATCGCAAAGAAGAAGCGCTGGAAGCCTTCCGCTGGATGCTTGAAGAGCTGCACATTTCCCTGTTTGCTCAGGAACTGCGTACGCCCTACCCGGTCTCCGGCAAACGTCTGGAAAAATTCTGGCAGGATGCCGGGTTTTCCTGAGTTAGTGTTTCCTGACCGGCTCCGGCACATCCGCTCACTGGCGGGCAGACGACTGGTAAAAGTCTTCTCGCAAGTGAGCGGTATCGTAAATGATGGTCAGTTGGCGAAAACGATCCCGGCTGTCAGACAACTCAAACACGTCCACACATTCAAACGCGACCTGTTTACCGCTCTTCAAAGTCCACTGATAAGAGAAGTGCAAAGCCACCGCGGGTACCTGCGTTGACTGGGTAAACACATTTTTCAGGGTAGTCACCGACCGGGTCGTATCGGCAAACAGGTCCCGATAAAATGTGCTGGCAGGCATCTCTCCATACAGCGGAGACTTGATCACCGCATCTTCCGTAAATAAGGACATCACGGCCGCCAGATCGCCCTGGTTCAGGGCATCCAGATAACGTTCACATAGTTCCTTGAGTATTGCTGCCATCATGCTCTCCGTTTTCACATCGTTATTGTACACCGTACAATTTATACCTTAACACATTTGCTGTACAGTGAACAATAAACTAACAGTACATATCCTCCATGCGCAAAACGACACTTCCGCAACAACCCGCTCTGGACCGGCAACGCATTATCCAGACGGCACTCGACCTGATCGACACCCAAGGCCTCGCTGGCTTTAGCATCCGGCAAGTCGCCAAAGCACTGGGGGTCTATCCGACAGCCATCTACTGGCACGTCCCCAATCTGGCCGCCCTGCAAGCAGCCGTTGTCGCACACGTACAACACGGCATGATGCCGTCACCCGATCTGGCGTCCTGGCAAGACTGGCTGAAGCAATTACTGCACAATTTCAGGGAAAAAGTGAAAGCGCATCCGAACACTGCCCCGCTGATTGGCGCGCATCTCAGTGCCAATAGCGAGGTCGATCTGGTGCAGGTGGAATATATCCTCGGCAAACTGCAGGAAGCCGGTTTTGTCATGCCGGCCTTGCTGCACGCCTACAATACAGTCGTCGCCGCCATGACCGGCTTCACCACGCTGGAATTTGCAGCACAGCCGGAAGACGATATGGAAAACTGGCAACAGCAGCTACAGCACAGGCTGGATACACTGGAAAGCGGCCGCTATCCGGTACTCGCCAGCCTGTTGCCGGGCGTGCAAAATCAGGGCTTCATCTTCAGGTGGGACAACGGCAAGCAGCAACCCATGGACACTTCGTTTGATCACTACACTGAGACGGTTATCCTCGGGCTGGAACAACTGCTGGCCCGGCAGTCAACCAGACCCGCAGAAGAAATCAAGGCATAAAAAAACGCGCCACCAGGGCGCGTTTTTAACAGGCAATGCCTGAAATTACATGGTCAGACCACCAGTAACTTCAATCACGGCACCGTTCATGTAACTTGCTTCATCGCTGGCCAGGAAGGCATAGATGTTCGCAATTTCTTCTGGCTGACCCAGACGGCCCATAGGCACTTTTTCTTCCATGGCGGTAATCACTTTTTCCGGCATGTCTTTCAGAATCTGGGTAGCAATAAAGCCAGGACATACCGCGTTCACGCGAATGCCTTTTTTGCCCAGTTCACGCATCCAGGTCTTGGTGAAACCGATCACGCCGAATTTTGCTGCGGCATAGTTGGTCTGGCCAAAGTTGCCGGTCAGGCCAACAATGGAAGAAGCGTTCAGGATCACACCGCTCTGTTGTTCAACCATCAGGTCAACCACGGCTTTGGTACAGTTGTACACGCCTTTGAGGTTGATATCGATCACACGGTCGAACTGCTCGTCAGTCATCTTCTGCAGGCGGGCATCCATCACGATACCGGCGTTGTTCACCAGCGTATCAATGCGGCCAAATTTGTCCAGCGTGCCTTTTACAGCAGCAGCAATCTGTTCTTTGTTGGTCACATCCACCACAAAGCAAATGGCTTCGCCACCAGCGGCTTTAATATCAGCAACCAGCGCTTCCAGCGCGGCGGCATTCACATCACAGGCCACCACTTTTGCGCCTTCTTGTGCAAACTTCAGTGCGGTCGCACGACCGATACCATTGGCTGCACCAGTAATCATTGATACTTTATTAGACAGTCTCATTTACGTAATCCTTTATTAAAACCAGACGGGCTGACAAATAAACAATTTTCTGCGTTTATGTAATGCAGGTTTTGACACCAGGCCGCAGATCGTTCACTAGCGCCTCCATACGCGCACTGTATACCATTCTTTTGCGATGCACAAATATTTTAGTTTACGTTTACGTAAAATGAACTATTTTTACCTTTAAAATCAATTGGTTAATATTAAAAATAACACGCACCATCATGACAAATGAGTGCAACGCAGCATTTTTGCGCAAGAAAACACACTATTTCGGTAAAAGTACGCTTGCAAAAACCACCAAAATAACGTATGCGTCAATTTAAAATATTAAACACCCTCAGCTATCTGCCCACATGCGGATCAGGTTGTGATAACTCCCGGTCAGTCGCACAACCGCATCCGTATCCCCCTCACGGCTCCGCAAATCCAGAAGCGCCATATCCATCTCAAACAACAGGCGGCGGCGTTCAGTTTCGCGAATCATGCTCTCAATCCAGAAAAAGGAGGCAATCCTGGCCCCGCTCGTCACCGGCTCGACACGATGCACACTCGAAGACGGATACAGCACCATGTCACCTGCCGCCAGCTTGATGCGCTGCGTACCAAAGGTATCCTCAATCACCAGCTCGCCCCCTTCATAACTGTCCGGCTCAGACAGAAACAGCGTGGCAGAAATATCGGTCCGCACACTCCCCCCCTCCCCCTTGTGAGTACGGATGGCATTGTCGATATGGTTGCCGAAGGCATTATGTTCTCCGGTATAACAATTAAACAGCGGGGAAAAGATCTTCTTGGGCAGGGCCGCCGTAATGAAAAGCGCATGATTGGCCAACCCCTCCAACACCAACTTTCTGGCTGCAGCAGCAGCGGCCCCCTGCTCAGGTAATTGCAGATTATTTTTCACCTTGACCGATTGCTTGCCAGCCGTCACTGCACCATCCACCCACTCGGACTCAAGCATGATCTTCTGGCACGCGGCAAGCGACTCTCCACTCAGCACCTCGGGAATACGAATCAGCATGTCACAGACTCCATCAAAAAACCCGGCACGGCACGGCCGGGTCAAATCTCAATTTACCAATCGTTAGAACTTGAAATCAGCGGTCAGCTGCCAGGTTCTCGGCGTGCCGGGTACCACATGACCGGTATACACCCCCTCGTAGTAACGGGTATTCGCCAGATTGAACACATTCAAACTGAATTTTGCGTTTTTGTTTAACTCATAACTCACCAGCCCATCGAACCGGGTATACCCCTTTACCAGCGTGGTATTGCTCGTGTTGGCATAGCGGGCCCCCACCCGCTCCACACCCAGGCCAGCCTTCCAGCCTCCGCCAAAATCATAGGTGGCCCAGATACTGGCCGTATGGCTTGGCGTATTGACCGGCCGCTTGCCTTGCGCCGAATTATTCGTCCCCGGGTCGTTATCAACAATTGCCTTCATCAAAGCCCAGCTTGCGGTCAGCTCCAGATTTTGCGTAGGTTTTCCGCTTAGCTCGATTTCAAACGCATCGGTATGGCGCTTGCCCGATAACAGGTACTGGGTCGCAGCCGAATCTACGTCCGTATTGCGTTCATTGTATTTTTCGGTACGGGACAAAGACGTGCGCAGAGACATGTCACCATCCAGCAAATCCCACTTGGCGCCAATTTCAAAGTTCCGGCTTTCTTCCGGTGGCGTATTACTGCCTCGTGTATCAAATTGATACAAATCTGCAGATGGATTAAACGAAGACCCAAAAGAGGCATAGTAAGAAGCGGTGTCATCCGGCTCATAAATAACCCCGGTACGATAACTCCACATGCGATCGGCGCGTGCAACGGGCGTCACAGCCGTAGGCGTCTGGCTGACAACCCCGTTTGGATAGGTATAACTGTTGTAATCCGCTTTTAATTGATCAAAACGGGCCCCAAGCAGCCACTTCCACTCGGGCGCCACCTGAATCATATCCTGGGCATACGCGGCAATCGTTTTGCCACTATAGTCCCCGGTTTTTCTCTGAATCCTGTTCAAGAAATCAGATGACAGCGTCGGGTTGCCATCGGGGCCATAAATGCTGGTGCCAGGGCGGGCCGCCACGCTAGCGCCCAATAGGCCATGCTGATAACCCCACGTATTAGATGTTTCTTTGGCAAATTCAGCCCCGACCAGAACTTCATGGTTCCAGTCACCCGTATTCACAATAGAGGTCAAATCAAACTGAATCGTGTCATTTGACACCGCACCACCGCGCGCCTGGGTCTGCCGGTTGATGGCAGTCGATGTGTTGTTAAAGCGAGGTGCCGTTGCATCCAGATCACGCCAATAGTCAGCATGGCGGATAGTGGTTTTCAGCACGGTCGTTGGAGAAAACGTGTGCTTCCAGGTCACCGTACTGATATCCGTGTTGTCTCTTTCATAATCATAATTTGCCAGGCCATAGAAGGTATCAAGCGGCAAATGGGCAGGGGTACCATTCTGATATGGCACGCCGAAGAATGGCACATTATCCGTTTCCAAATGATAATGAGATACATTAACTTCATCGGGCGTGCCTATGCCAAATCCAAGCGCAGCCGACCATCCTTCACGACTATTGCTGACACCTTTCGCAAACGAGTCTGTATCTGTTTTCATGGCATTAAAGCGTAGTGCCGTCGTTTCACCCAGTTGCTTGTTGATATCAGCCGTTGCGCGTTTATAGTGGTTATCCCCCACCGTCACGGATGCCTTGTATTCATCCATCAGCTTTGGCGTCTTGCTTTCCTGGTTAATCACGCCACCGGTAGAACCGCGACCAAACAGCATGGATGCAGAACCACGCAAGACATCGACCTGCTCCAGGTTAAATACCTCCCGGTTATATTGGGCAGCATCACGGATACCATCCAGGTAAAGATCCCCCACCACCGAGTAACCACGCAAGGTCATATTGTCCCCGATACGGCCACCTTCCCCTGCATTGAAGGTCAGCCCAGCCACGTCCCGTAACGCTTCTTTCAACGTATCGGCATTACGGTCATCCATCTTCTGTTCTGTCACAATCGTCAAAGACTGCGGAATCTCTTTCGGATCTTGCACCAGCTTGCCGACAGACGTCTTTTTGGCCACATAGCCCTGATTCTCCAACACTTTGGTTTGCTGCACCTTGACGGTCGGCAACGTCGTCACTTCTATTGCGTCTTCTGCCACCGCCACCAGCGGAACAGCCAGAACCATCATCGCGCCCAGAGGCAATAACAACGCAGCGGTTTCTCTAGGTCGCTGCGATTTACGGCTAGCCGATTTCGGCATACATCCTCCCAAACATCAGACAAAGTCTCTCCCTGCGTTGCAAAAAACGCATAAAAAGACCACCACTCTATGAAAATGAATCAGCCGGATGACTGACTCAATGAAGACCCGGCCAGGCAGTCGCCGCCGATGCAGCAACTACCCGAACCGGTAAATCGGCTATTTTGATCTTGCTTCTGCAACCACGGCTGGCGCAGGGCTTGTCACAAACTGCAAGTTGGCCAGCCCCGCCCGGGCAGAAGCGCCCATGATGTCAGCCACATCCCGATAGGGGACCACCTCATCCACTCGAAGACGAATGGTTGGCTGAACCGGCAGTGCCGCGGCAGCCTGCATGCGTGATTCAAGTACGGCCAAATCGACCGCATCCTCGTTCCAGAAGAATGCACCACTGGCATCCACGCTCACATTCACCGTCTCGGGCGCCTCCTGGACGACGGTGGAGGATACCTTGGGCAACTGCAGCTTTACACCGTGATTCATCATGGGGGCCGTTATCATGAACACCACCAGCAACACCAGCATCACATCAATCAGCGGCACCATATTGATCTCCGCCATCGCGCCAGTAGTTTTTCCCTGTTCGAATTTGCCAAAAGCCATATACGTTACCTCACGCCGCCACAGGGATTTCAAACAACGGACGTTTGGCAGTAGAAAGCTGTGACACCTCGCCAACCAACGCCAAATGGTACAAATCATGCGCAAAGGCATCCAGCCGTCCCAGTACCAAGCGGTTATACCGGGTCAGCATGTTGTACGACAGCACGGCCGGAATCGCCACCGCCAGCCCGACGCCGGTCATGATCAGGGCTTCCCCCACCGGGCCAGCCACTTGCTCCAGGCCCGCAGCACCAGACAAACCGATGCCCACCAGCGCACGATAAACACCCCACACCGTCCCGAACAACCCCACAAAAGGTGCGGTTGCCGCAATGGAGCCCAATAACGTCAGTCCGGACTCCAGACGCGCCGTCTGCGCATCCAGCGCCTTGCGCAGTTCACGGGTCATATACTCCGACATACCGCCAATTTCAGCCAGGCGCCCGGCACGCTGTCCGGCAAATTGCGATTTGGCCACCAGAACGGTCTTGGTCAGATTACCCAGCGGATGCAGGTGCGGCTTATCATTCACCATGCTGGAAACTTCTTCCAGGGAAGTGGCATGCCAAAATGCCTCACTAAAGTCTTTTTCTTGCCTACCCTCGATGTACATTCGCCAGATGCGCTTTAACAGAACGCCCCATACCAGTACAGACATCAGGCACAACACACCAAACAGCGCTTTACCCACACCATCTGCCTGCGACAAAAAGTGAAACACACCAGCAGAAACCACCACAGCATTACTCATTATTACCACCTTCAACTAAACCGAAACTGATCGGAACATACGCCCACGCTTTCATGGAATGACCATTTTCAACATAAGGGCGAAACACAGCAGCCTGTACCGCCCGCCTTGCTGCCTCATCCAGTCGCGTAAAGCCGGAAGACGTCTGCACCATCACCTCCATAACCCTGCCTGCCTCATCTACCATCACTTTTAGCACCACCGTCCCTTGTTCGTTCAGGCGTCGAGAAGCTGCCGGATACAGCGGCTGCGGCGCGCGCAAATACGCAAGTGCAGAAACTTTTCGCGACGCGGTATTGGCATCAGCCACTTTTGCTGCTTTTGCATCCACTGCCTCAGTCACCGGCTTATCAGACCCCGTGACAGCGCTGCTCTTGCCAGCGTCACTAACCGGTATATCCTCCCTGTCAGTCTTCTCCAAGGAACTGAAAAAGGGCAATGAAGGCACCTCAGACTTCGTTTCTTTCACCGCCGCTACCGTTGTAACAGCCGGCGCAGGGTTCAGCGGTGTCAGCTTCACAGCCTGCTTTGCCAGAGGTTGATCAGCCGCCTTTATGTCCTTTGTCTCAGGCATTGGCAGTGGTATATCCTGCCGCTTGCTTTCCAGCACTCGTTCAGACTCATCAACCACCAGCGCCACATTCACGGCAGGCACGATGAGCGGCTTCTTGACTGTCATCCCCATGGATAGCACTAAGGCAAATATGGCAGCATGCCCCGCCATTACCACTGGCCAGATCCACGCGTCTTTCCTAACAGACAGTTCCATGTCGGCATTCGCAAATAAAACAAATGATAATAGTTTCTATTTATATTTACAACATACAAATGAAATTAATTCTCATTAACAGAAAACAACAAGCCCGCCATGGCAGGCGGGCTTAAAAACAAAAAGGGCCGCTTTAAGCGACCCCTTTTGCAAAACTTGCTTTAACGATTACTCGCCAAGGTAAGCTTTCTGAACGGCTTCATCATGCAGCAGCTCTTTGGCATCACCTTCCAGGGTAATCTTGCCGCCATCCATCACGTAGGCACGTTGGCAAGTCTGCAGGGCAAGCTTGGCATTCTGCTCAACCAGCAGCAGCGTCACGCCATCCTTGGCCACTTCACGGATCGTTTCAAAGATTTTCTGGACGATGATTGGTGCCAAGCCCATGGATGGTTCATCCAGCAGCAGCAGCTTTGGCTTGCTCATCAAAGCACGAGAAATAGCCAGCATTTGCTGTTCACCACCGGACATCGTACCGGCCAGCTGGAAAGCACGCTCTTTCAAACGCGGGAAAATCTCAAACATGCGATCAATGTCAGCCTGGATGTTCGCCTTGCTGTCGGTACGGGAGTAAGCGCCCATTTCCAGGTTTTCCGTCACGGTCAGACGGCCAAAAATACCACGGCCTTCCGGTACCAGCGCCAGGCCTTCGCGAACCAGGTCATAGTTCTTGATGCTGGAAAGCGGCTTGCCCATGTAGACTATCTCGCCGCCTACCGGCTTCAGCATGCCTGCCAGCGTTTTCAGTGTGGTGGTTTTACCTGCTCCGTTGGCACCAATCAGGGCAACCATTTCACCCTGTTTGATATGAAAGGTAATGCCTTTGATCGCCTGAATCGCACCATACGAAACTTTCAGGTCTTTGACTTCTAGGATATTACTCATTGACTTCCTCTCCTGCCTCAGTACCCAGGTATGCTTCAATCACGCGTGGATTGTTCTGCACTTCTGATGGCACACCATCCGCAATCTTCTTACCAAATTCCAGTACAGAGACACGGTCACACAATCCCATCACAAGCTTCACATCGTGTTCAATCAACAGAACAGACTTGTTGTCTTTCTGCATCTTGACCATCAGCTCACGCAGGCCTTCGGTTTCTGCACCGTTCATGCCGGCAGCAGGCTCATCCAGTGCTATCAGCAATGGATCAGTTGCCAGTGCACGGGCAATTTCCAGACGGCGCTGGTCACCATAGGACAGGTTCTTTGCGGTCTCGTTGGCAAAACGGCCAATCCCCACATAGTCAAGCCAGTAGCGTGACTGCTCAAGGATTTCTTTTTCTTCCTTGCGGGCAGATGGCGTACGCAGCATGGCACCGATCACCCCAGCCTTGGTACGTACATGACGGCCAACCATCACGTTTTCCAGCGCAGTCATGTTGTGAAACAGGCGAATGTTCTGGAACGTACGGGCAATACCGGCCTCAACCACTTTATAAGACTTGGTTGCATCCAGTTTCTTGCCGTTGAACATCATGGTACCGGTATCAGCCTGGTACAAACCGGTCAGCACGTTAAACAGGGTTGTCTTGCCAGCACCGTTAGGGCCGATCAAACCGCGAATTTCCCCACGGTTGATCGTCAGCGCAACATCAGTCAGCGCCTGCAGACCACCAAATCGTTTGTTGATGTTTTTAACATCTAGCAACACTTCAGACATGGCTTAGCGTCCTTCCCCAGTTGTATCGCGGTTATCTGGCTCATCGGCAGAAATTTTGGCGTGCGATGTTTCTTTTACATAGTGGGCTGAGTCAAATGGCTCTTCGTCTTTATCATGCAGTTCCTGACGACGACGGGCAGATGGCCACAAGCCTTCCGGACGGTAACGCATCACCAGCACCATGGCCAGACCGAATACCAGCATACGCAGGGTAGAGGCATCCAGTACGTTACGCAGGGTGTCTTCACTGATGAAGGTAATGTTGTTTACCAGCACAGGCTGAATCGCATTCACCACGTCACGGAACAGTTCAGGCATCACGGACAGAATCACGGCACCAATCACTACGCCAGAGATAGAGCCCATACCACCCAGCACGACCATGGCCAGAATCATGATGGATTCCATCAGTACGAATGACTCCGGGCTGACAAAACCCTGGTAGCTTGAGAACAAGGCACCAGAAACACCACCAAATGTAGCACCCATACCGAACGCAAGCAGTTTGATATTGCGTTTGTTCAGACCCATGGCTTCTGCAGCAATTTCATCTTCACGCAAGGCCATCCATGCGCGGCCGATACGGGAGTTTTCCAGACGGGAAGACAGGAAAATCACGAAGATCACGATACCCAAGAACACCAGGTAATAGTTGATCACGGGTGTAAATTCCAGGCCAAACAGCGTCCAGGTGCTTTTCAGCGAATGGGTACCAATATGCAACGGGTTAATGTTGTTGATACCTTGAGGGCCATTGGTCAGGTTGTATGGACGATCCAGGTTATTCATGAAAATACGGATGATTTCACCAAAACCCAACGTCACGATCGCCAGATAGTCACCACGCAGTTTCAGGGTTGGCGCACCCAGCAGCACACCAAAGATACCCGCAACAATGGCACACAACGGGATCACGACCCAGAACGGCCAGTCCATCGGGCCAGATGCCAGTGCATTCTCAAACAGGTGAGGAGAAGACAGTACGGCATACAGATAAGCACCCACGGCGTAGAAGCCGATGTAACCCATGTCCAGCAAACCGGCATAACCGATCACGATGTTCAACCCCAAGGCCAGCATTACATACAGCATGGCATAGCCCAGAATCCGGACCCAGGTTGGCCCGAGGAAAGGCGTTGCATTTACGATAAATGGCAGAGCTACCAGCAGAACCAGCAGCAAGCCATACTTCATAGTCTTGTTCATTCGTGTTCTCTCCGTATTCTTATGCGCGTTCAGCAACACGTTCGCCGAGCAAACCACTAGGACGGAACACCAGTACCAGGATCAGCACGATAAAGGCAAAAATATCCTGATAATGAGAACCCAGGAAGCCACCCGTCAGGTCACCGATATAACCAGCAGCCAGACTCTCGATAACCCCCAGCAAGATCCCGCCGGCCATCGCGCCGAAGATATTACCGATCCCGCCCAGCACCGCAGCAGAGAACGCTTTCAGACCCAGAATGGCGCCCATGTAAGCATCTGCCTGACCGTAGTTGGCAGCACGCATAACGCCAGCAATAGCGCCCAGACCGGCACCGATCACAAAGGTCATGGAAATGATGTGGTTGATGCTGATGCCCATCAGGCCGGCAACTTCCTGGTTAACCGCGGTAGCCCGCATGGCTTTGCCAAGCTTTGTTCTTTCCACGAGGAACCACAATCCGAGCATCATCAGCACGGCAACGATCATGATAGCGATTTGCAAGTTGGTCACCGTTGCGCCCATGAAGTCGATCGGTTCAACATCAATCACGCTCGGGAATGATTTGAAGCCACGGCCCCAGATCATCATGGCCAGGTTTTGCAAGATGATGGAAATACCGATAGCGGTAATCAGCGGAGCCAGTTTCTGTGCCTTACGCAGTGGTCTGTAAGCCACTTTTTCCATGAAGTAGGCAAGAATCATACAGGCAGGGACAGAAATCATCATTGCCATCAAAAGTACAACCACGCCAGGTAATTGAATACCCATTGCACTAAACATGGTCAACATTGAAATCGTGATCATTGCGCCCACCATCACGACTTCACCATGCGCAAAGTTGATCAGCCCGATAATGCCGTACACCATGGTATAGCCCAAAGCCACCAAAGCGTACACACTACCGAGGACCAGTCCATTCAGGATCTGTTGCAGAAAGATTTCCACGGATTTGATTCCTCTTATTCTCGCAGCAAAATTCGCTGCAGGATTGCCAACCTGTTATATGTATGTAATCACAAACACGGATAATTGCACCTGCCAAGTGAAATAACCTGCACATTCATCCATTTTGTCCCTACTTGCATTCTAACAAGCGCGACACAGGTATTAAAAAAAGATTACCTGTTTGTGACGGCGGATTATCCGGAGCGATCAAACCGCTGTCAATTGTACTGACTTATGATGCATTGCAATAAAAACAGGCAAAAATCCCTTTAATATTCAAAACATTACGGTACTCCTTCTGAACAGGGTGTTAGCAATACGTATTTATACGTATAAATATTGTTTTTTATCGTTTATCACACGGAATCCAGCGCGTATTTGGCTTGCATTGATGCTGGATTTGCTAGTTAGCAGGCTAAGCTAATTTGAAGCTAACAAAAATTAACAATGCCAATCATTTGATTTGCGCGCTAATTAATTAAACAACCAATCTATCCTTAATTGCGGACCGGCCTCAAACCAGCATTTGTGATGAAAATTGTAGAGACATCACTAGATATGTCTTTTTTATAAAGCCAACATATGTGATCTCACAGCCTCCCCCCCGAACTCACAACTCACACTATGGGCCTACTGCAGCGTGAGTGGACAATGGACCTGAAATGATGACTGCGAAGTGCATGCATATGCCCAAATAAAATTTGTGTATTCATATCATGCATTTAGGCAGCAAATGCGCTAACATAGATTCATCATGACACATACCACCATATCCCCGGCACAAAGACGCGAATATGAGCGTATGCCTGTCGTGTTGCCTGTCAAACTGGATCAGTACACCGGAATGACTCAGGACGTGAGTGCCGGTGGATGTTTTTTTGAAATTGATCATGCTCCACTTGTTGGTAGCGAGATCAGTTGTGAGCTGGAACTCGACACCCTGGATCTGACCCTCGTATTTCAATGCAAAGGAACCGTCATCCGGACGGTACCTCGTGGCGCCAAGACAGGTGTTGCCATCCGGATCGACGATTCGCGCATGCATGTCAGAAATCCACCAATGATGGTGATGTAGGCATTCGTGCGGTTTAGCACTTGCCAATGCAATTTATCCGTAACATCCTGACACCAGTAGTCCCCTCCCCTGCTCAATTGTTATACTGTCAGTGACTTTGATGGCATTAACCTTATCCACGTATTAATTTCCTTGGCAGCGTATGGCAGAAGATGACGCAGAACGGACCGAACCCGCCTCGGGCAGGCGAATAAGCGAAGCCCGTAACAAAGGTCAGGTTCCAACTTCCCGTGAGCTATCGACCTTTGTCGGTTTGGCAGCAGGTGTCATCGGATTGATGGTCTTTGGCGGATCCATCATGTCTGCACTCAAAATCATGCTGCGTGACGGACTGACGCTGGATTGGCGACTGGATTCCGCGCCTGCATCCATGACGCGCCATCTGTTTGAACAGGCATTACATATGTTGCTGGCAGCCATCCCCTGGCTTGCCTTTATTGCCGTTGCGGCCATTGCAGCTCCGTTGTTGCTGCATGGCTGGCTATTTACACTGACCCCCATCTCGCCCGACTTGAACAAGATCAACCCGCTGAACGGGCTGAAAAGAATGTTTTCACTGTCGAGTTTTGTCGAGCTCGGCAAAGCAGTCCTGAAATCCAGCCTGATTGGTGGCGCAGCCATCATGGTCATCTGGCGCGAACGTGAAACCCTGGTCGCCCTATCACGCATGGATACCCTGAGCGCATTTGAGCTGGTGTGGACGCTAGGCACCAAGGTTCTGCTGTACGCACTGGGCGGCATGCTGCTGATTACTGCGATTGATGTGCCCTATCAGCTATGGCAGTACTATAAAAGCATGCGCATGACCAAGCAGGAAGTCAAAGACGAAGCCAAAGAAGCAGAAGGTAACCAGCAGGTCAAAGGCAAGATTCGCAGCATGCAGCGAGAAGCGGCTCGCCGCAGGATGATGAGTAATGTGCCCAAAGCCAGTGTGATCGTCACAAACCCGACCCACTATGCCGTCGCGCTGCTTTATGATGAGTCGATGGAAGCGCCGAAAGTCATTGCCAAGGGCAAATCCATGCTGGCGGAACGGATCATGGAGCTTGGACGCGACAATCACATCCCTATCCTGCGTTTGCCACCTTTTGCACGGGCATTGTATCAACACGCGGAGCTGGAGCAGGATATTCCGGCACCGTTGTTTACCGCAACGGCGGAAGTGTTTGCCTACCTGTACCAGTTGCAAATCTATGAGCAAACCGGTGGTGTCATGCCTGATTTGCCAACTGACCTTACCATCCCTGCAGAGCTTATTCCGCCTGGCGAATCATAAAGGCTGGATGAAACCCGTATTTGCAACACAAAAATTCCAACAGTTTGCCGTATGTCCGGAATATTCCGTTACAATCTCATGTTAAGTACGCCTAAGTGCCAACCCAGATAACGGATATGCCAAAGTTCAGCCTAAGTAAACTCGCCGGCCCAGTATTAATCATCATGATGCTCACCATGATGATTTTGCCATTGCCTGCGCTTTTGCTGGACTTCTTCTTTACGTTCAATATTGCACTGTCCATTATTGTGCTGCTGGTGTCACTCTATACACTCAAGCCGCTTGAATTTTCTGCATTCCCGACTGTTTTGCTGCTTACCACCCTGCTTCGACTATCACTGAACGTTGCTTCGACGCGGGTCGTGCTGCTGCAAGGCCACACGGGACCAGACGCGGCGGGCAAGGTGATTGAAGCCTTCGGCCACTTTCTGGTGGGCGGTAATTACGCCATCGGTATTCTGGTGTTCATCATCCTGATCGTGATCAACTTTGCGGTGATTACCAAAGGTGCCGGCCGTATTGCCGAGGTGAGCGCACGTTTCACTCTGGATGCCATGCCCGGTAAACAGATGGCCATCGATGCCGACCTCAACGCGGGGCTAATCGGCGAAGAAGAAGCACGCAAACGCCGGATGACCATCGCGCAGGAAGCAGAATTTTTTGGCTCCATGGATGGTGCTTCCAAGTTCGTCCGCGGGGATGCCGTTGCCGGTATCATCATCATGCTGCTGAACGTGATTGGCGGCCTGTTTGTGGGCATGCTGCAGCATGATCTCGGTTTTGCGGACGCGGCCAAAACCTATACGTTGCTAACGATTGGTGATGGTCTTGTTGCCCAGATCCCGGCGCTGATCATTTCTACCGCGGCCGGCATTGTCGTGACCCGGGTGGATACCAATGAAGACATTTCCACCCAGATGGTGGGGCAGCTATTCCGCCGTGGTCAGATCATGTACATCACGGCCGGTCTGCTGGCACTGTTTGGCGTGATTCCCAACATGCCCCACCTTGCCTTTCTGCTATTCGCAGGCATGATAGCCGCCATTGGTTACAATCTGGACAAACGGACCAAGGAAGCGGCCACTCAGCAGGAAACTGCAGCCCTGCAACCAGCACCCGCCGCAGCAGCGCCGGAAGTCAGCTGGGCAGATGTACAACCCGTCGACATGATCGGACTGGAAGTCGGTTACCGGCTGATTGCGCTGGTTGACCGTAACCAGGATGGCGAACTACTGCGACGCATCCGGGGGATTCGCAAGAAAATCGCACAGGATATCGGCTTTCTGGTGCCTGCCGTTCATATCCGAGACAATCTGGAACTCAAGCCCAATACGTATCGCCTGGCTTTGAAAGGCGTGGATATTGCAGAAGGTGAAGCCTATACAGGCATGTTCCTGGCCATTAATCCGGGGCGAGTTCAAGGCCCCTTGCCCGGAACACCCACCAAAGATCCTGCGTTCGGGTTGCCGGCCATCTGGATTGAGGCCAGTCGCAAAGAAGAAGCACAGTCACTCGGCTATACCGTGGTGGATACCAGCACGGTGATTGGCACCCATCTCTCCAATATCATCCAGAGCCATGCCGCCGAACTGCTTGGCAGGGAAGAAGTCCAGCAATTACTGGAGCACGTCGGCAAGGAATACCCGAAACTGGTCGAAGACCTGGTTCCCAAAGTCATCCCGATCGGTATTCTGCATCGGGTTCTGCAAGGCTTGCTGTCTGAAGATGTTCATATCCGTGACATGCGCACCATTCTGGAAACACTGGCCGAATGGGTACCCAAGATTCAGGATATTGACGAGCTGATCAGCCACGTGCGGGTAACACTTGGTCGTGCGATCGTTCATCAAGCCTATCAGGGATTTGGCATCAAGGAGAGCGATGCACTCCCCGTACTGGCGCTGGACCCCAATCTGGAGAATATCCTGTTGCAGGCGACGCAAACCAAAGGGGGTGAAGGTGCCGGTTTTGAACCTAGCCTGGCAGAAAACCTGCTGCATCAAGCCTCTCAGATTGTCCAGCAGCGTGAGCAGCAGGGTCAGCCTTCGGTACTGATGGTGCCCGGCCCGCTAAGGACCATTTTGTCACGTTTTCTTCGTCGGGCCATTCCGCAATTGCGGATCCTGGCACATGCAGAAATTCCGGATACACGCTCTATTCAGGTGGTTGGGGTAATAGGAGGCCGTAACGGATGATCAATTTACATGACTTTTCCATATTAGCCCCCCTAGAAGCACTTCCTGTACAAGCAATCATCAGCTACAGTTCGGGTTATGGTGGTTAAAAAATTCTACGGCAACAATACAAGAGAAGCACTTCGCCAGGTTCGTGACGCACTTGGCCCGGATGCACTCATTCTTTCAAACCGTCAAATAGCTGGCGGCGGTATTGAAATCATGGCAGTGGCAGATACCGATGTTGCCATGCTGACCAATCAGCCGGCCTCCATCAGCCAGCACCAGCCTGCCCCTCAGCAGAATGCCATGAGTAGCCGTCTGGCACATGTCTACGCCCCTGACGGACAAGAACCGGAATCCGCTTTTCCGCAACCGGAATGGCCTCAAGTCACCAGACCACGCGGGCAGCAACCAAGGCCAACGGTCGAAGACGAACCGTTCCTGATCAGCCATACGCCACACAAGCCATCTGCCTCACCCGCCAATGGGCATTCGCAGCGGCAGGCCACCTATGCAGAAACGCCGCCACTGCGCCCGAATGGCACGCGATATGTGGCACCAGAACTGTTTGAAGAAGCAGCGGTTGAGCCTCCTGCGCCTGCCATGACACAAGCGACAGCCAGCGCCCAAAGCAACGCCGCCTCAGAAGCCATTTTGCAAGAAGTCAAAATGTTGCGTGCACTGGTGGAAAGCCAGTTGGCCGGATTTGCCTGGGGTGATCTGACCCAGCATCATCCGGAGCGCCTGGAAATTCTCAGGCAGTTGCTGGCCGCAGGCTTTAGTCCGCGCTTGTCACGTGAAGTGCTCGACAAGATGCCGGACAACCAGACGCCAGATCAAGGCTTCAAATGGGTCCGCAATGCCCTGCTACATAATCTGAAATCCACGACACCGGACAATGAAATCATCGACCGGGGCGGCGTATTCGCCCTGGTGGGTCCGACCGGCGTCGGCAAAACCACCACGGTTGCCAAACTGGCAGCACGTTATACCTTGCGGTACGGCCCGGAACAGGTTGCACTGATTTCAACCGATAGCTACCGGATCGGTGCACATGACCAGTTGAGGATTTACGGCAAGATACTGAACGTCCCCGTGTACTCGGTCAAAGATGAAGACGATCTGCAACTCACCCTGGCCGACCTGGCTTCCAAGCGATTGGTCCTGATTGATACAGTGGGGATGAGCCAGCGGGATCAGCGCGTCATCGAACAGGCCAGCATGCTGGGCGGACGCGGAGTCCCCATTGCACGTATTCTGTTGCTCGCCGCCAATACGCAAGCCAGCACGCTGGATGACGTAGTAAAGCGTTATATCGGGCATGCAAGACAAACCCTGACGCATTGCATCCTGACAAAAATTGACGAAGCCACCAGCCTTGGCGCAGGGCTGGACGCCATGTTAAGACACCGGTTGACGCTATGTTACGTCACCAATGGGCAGCGCGTACCGGAAGACTTGCATCTGGCTAACCCGCTTTACCTGATTGACCGGGCCTTTAAGAATCAGGCCGATTCGGATACCTTCACCTTGCAGCAGGACGAGTTCCCCCTGTTCATGGCTGCCCAGCCCGCCTCTCAGCAACCTGAGGCAGTCAGCCCGAGTGTCAGAAGAACCAACCGGGACCCGCAAAGCAGCGCCTCCGTATTACGTTCCAACCGCAAATAGGTAGCCGGCGATGGAACCGTTCAATTCGTCACGTAACGACCAGGCCAGTGGCCTCCGCCGCCTGTTTGACCAGCGCCAGATGAGAAGCATCGGCTTTGTAGGCGGACGCGGCAGGGTTGGCAAGACCAGTCTGGTTGTCAACCTGGGGGCCGCGTTGACGGCGCTCGGCAAACGCGTGCTGATTCTGGATGAGTTTGCCGGCTCCAGTAATGTGACAGCCCGGCTGGGACTCTATCCCCGGTACGGAATCTCGGCCGTCCTGAATGGACAACAACCTCTATCCAGTCTGGTACTGGAAGCACAGCCTGATTTGCTGGTACTGCCGTTTGCCACGCCAGCATCCGCACTGGCCATGTTGTCTGAAGAAGCAGAACGACGATTGACGGATGATTTCGCCGAACTGAGCGAAGATATCGATTTTCTGCTGGTAGATGCCAGACCACTCACCAGCCCGGACCAGCCGAGCATGGCATTGGTCACGGAAGAACGGATCATTGTGCTGGCCGACCGTGCAGAGGCCATCACCGATGCTTATACTTTCATCAAGCTGCTGTCCCAGCATTTTGCCAAGCGGGACTTTTGGTTACTGGTCAACCGCATGAAGGACTACCCTTCTGCACAGAAGCTGTTCAACCGTATTGCGCAAGTAGCACGCAAATTTACGGATGCCGACGTGAGGATGTTGGGTTTTGTACCAGAAGATGAGAAATTGCACCGGGCCAACCATTTACTGCATCCCCTGATTCCGGCGTTTACGGATGCAGAAGCCAGCCAGGCATGCCTGCAACTGGCAGAAGCACTGACCCGTCTTGCCCCAGCCTCTTCCGCCAGTACAACGCCGAGTGCATTCATGCACCGGTTGATTGCCAGCTGTAGAGCATTTGTTCCCCCGGTATTACAATAATGCCGAACCAGCTGTTATCCCATCACGTAGAGGGTTGAATGTACAAGCCAGACCCTAGACAACGTTTGATTGAACGAGTTGATCAGCATGCTGCACTGGTCAAGCGGATTGCGCATCACCTGATGATGCGCTTGCCGCCGAATATCGAAGTAGACGACCTGATCCAGGTAGGCATGCTGGGTCTGATGGAGGCTGCGCAGCATTATGATGAGCAGCAAGGGGTGTTATTTGAGACGTTTGCGTCTCAGCGCATTCGAGGTGCCATGCTGGATGAACTGAGGGGACAGGACTGGCTGCCACGCCAGGTCCGGAAACAGCTCAAAGAAGTTGAGCAGGCCATGCACAAGCTGGAACACCAGTTAGGACGCGCAGCCACAGAAAATGAAATTGCCCGCCATATGGGCCTGCCACTGGAAGACCTGCAGAAAACCATAGATGATGGCCGCGGGCATCAACTGATTTATCTGGACGATTTTGGCGATGATGACGATCATCACCTGCTGGATGTGTTGCTGCCGGATACGGAAGCCAACCCACACCTGCTGCTGGAAAAGCAGCATTTCCGGCAAGTGCTGGTCAATGCCATCAAGGCACTGCCTGAGCGGGAGCAGTTGTTGATGGGGCTATACTATGAGCAAGAGTTGAATCTGAAAGAAATAGGCGAAGTACTCAGCGTGAGTGAATCACGTGTCAGCCAGCTGCACACACAGGCCATCAGCCGTTTGCGCAGCCACCTGACGGACTGGATAGCAGATAAACAAACCAACTAAGACGACAGCCCATGAAATTCGACTATATTAGCCTGACCGGTATTTCGCTTGCGCTTATCGCCATTCTGGGTGGGCAATTCCTTGAAGGCGGCAACCTCGGGTCGCTGATACAGTTAACCGCGTTCATGATCGTCATTGGCGGAACGCTGGGTGCGATCATGTTGCAGCATTCTTTGCCCGTTTTTCTGCGTGGCGTCAAAATGCTCAAGTGGGTTTTCCGCCCGCCGTTGAATGACTTTCACAAGATGGCAGCAGACCTGGTCAGCTGGAGTCACCTCGCTCGCCGCGGCGGTTTGCTGGCCCTGGAACCCGTGATGGAAGACCAGGATGATCCCTTCATGAAAAAGGGTATCCAGATGCTGGTTGATGGCGTAGAACCCAATGTATTGCGTTCCGCCTTGTGGATTGATATAGCGGTCTATGAAGAGAGAACCAAGAAAGCCGCCAAGGTGTGGGAGGCTGCCGGCGGCTATTCTCCCACCATCGGCATTCTGGGCGCCGTATTAGGCCTGATTCACGTGATGGAGAATTTGTCTGACCCGTCCAAGCTTGGGGCCGGGATTGCCGTTGCGTTTGTCGCAACCATCTATGGGGTTGGCTCGGCCAACCTGTTTTTCCTGCCGGTTGCCAACAAGCTCAAAAGTATCGTCCAGGAAGACATTACCCGGCGCGAGATGTTTATTGAAGGGTTGATTGCCATTGCCAATGGCGAGAATCCAAGGATCATCGAAGCCAAAGTACGCGGCTATCTCAATTGATGCTCTTCTTGATGAACGGCAACTAGCATCAAAACCGCCTTTTAAGCACCGGTCCGATCATCGCCCCAGCGCTGAATGATACGGTGCTCGACCTGCAAATGGTCCAGTACGCGTGCCACCACAAAATCCACCATGTCCTCGACTGACGCCGGATGATGGTAAAATCCGGGTGACGGCGGCATGATCACCACCCCTTGCCTGGCAAGGGTCAGCATGTTTTCCAGATGAATCACGGAAAATGGCATTTCTCTCGGTACCAGAATCAGTTTGCGCTGCTCTTTGAGCATCACGTCTGCCGCACGCTCAATCAGATTGTCGCTCATGCCATGGGCGATGGCCGCCAGTGAGCCCATGCTGCAAGGGCACACCACCATGGCATCTGCCGGGTTGGAACCGCTGGCCACTGGGGCAAACCACTCTTCACGTCCGAAGACGTACAGATCATCTTCCGTAATGGCAAAACGCTGCTGCAACCAGGTTTGAAATTCACCTGCCCGAGCGGGAATCTCCAGTGCTGGCAACTCTTGCTTCAATACCACTTGGGCCGCTTGTGATGTCAGCACAAACTGCCGTACGCCAGCCTGTGCCAGGCACTCGATCAACCGGAGAGCATATGGCATACCGGAAGCTCCAGTCAGAGCAACACAGACGGTATAGCGCTTGGAATGATTACTGCTTTTGGGGTTCGCCATTGCCAGGGATCACAATCATTTGATCATCAGGGTTTGAAGAAGGGGTTGTCGTCGCTGCGGTACTGGCCGGGACAGTCGGAGCCACCGGTTGTGCAGGCTTGGCTGGCGTCGCCGGTACCAGTGGTTTATTGGACTTGGCAGCCGGTGCAGAAGCCACCGCATTATCGACAGGTACGGGAACAGGCATCACCGGCACCAGCGGACATAACTTGCTGGCAAAGGCATCCCCAATGGTATCCGGGACAATCGCCTTGGCATCCGTATCCGTCTGGCTCGCCCGCTCGAGCAGCTTATTCTGGGCATCATACAGCAGCCAGTCCAGCAACAGCAGTGTATGCGATTTGCAATTGATCCGCTCACGGTAAAGCCCCAGCACGACGCGCCCCTTGGCGATCTCGACCGGCGTGGTAAACACGATACGGCGCCAGTAGGTTACTTCATCCGGCTCGAAATTCAGTTTGGTTGCATCGTAAGAATGAGTATTTCCATCCGCCAGATTACCCACGGACAGCCAGCTGGCGGCAGCGCATATACTCGAGCTCAGCATCCAGAACGATAGAACGCCAATCAGGAACCGCCTGTCGAGTCTAAAGCGTTCGGCTGTCATGCAGCTCACGGTGTCGCACCAGAACGGGTTGATGTTGACTGAAATAGGCAGCGAGGGACTCTACCAGATACACCGACCGATGCTGTCCACCCGTACAGCCAACCGCGACCGTCAGATAACTCCGGTTTTCTTCAACATAGGCAGGCAGCCACTTGGCCACCAGCTGCTGGATGTCGTCCAGCATGCTGCCCACGGCAGGAGCCTGCTGCAGAAATTCGGCCACCGGTGCATCCTTGCCCGTCAGCGGGCGTAGCAAGGGATCATAATGCGGGTTTGGCAGGGCTCTGGCATCAAAGACCAGATCGGCATCCAGCGGCAAACCGTGCTTAAAGCCAAAAGACTGGAAAATCAACGTCATCTGATTCTGTTCAACCCCGACCACCAGCTTGACCCAGCTTCTGAGCTGGTTGGCCAGCATGTCGCTGGTATCAATCCGGTGGGCATCATCCACCACTTCTGCCAGTTGCTCACGCTCAAGCTCAATACACTCGGCGACGGTTCTTTGTCCTTCCGATAGTGGATGCTTGCGCCGGGTTTCGGAAAAACGTTTGACGAGGACATCCGTTCTGGATTCCAGAAACAGAAGTCGTACATCCAGACCTGCCACCAGGAAGGCATGCAGATAATTAGGAAGTGAAGACACACTCTGGCTGCTACGCACATCAATGCTGATGGCTGCTTTACGGTAGCCTTGCGCAGACAGAAATTCTGCCATCTGGGGAAGAAAGTGAGCCGGCAGATTATCCACACAGTAATAACCCGAATCTTCCAGCACCGCCAAGGCCACACTCTTGCCAGACCCGGACAAACCGGTAATCAGCACCAGCTGAAACAGCGCAGAAGGTGTTTCATCCGTCAGGTCAGCCATGGCCTCACTCGTCTCCCTGTTCCAGCATTTTCTGCTGGCGTTCGATAAATTCGCGCGTACTGTCAATACCCCGCAATTGCAGGATATACGCCCTGACCGCGGTTTCCACCAGCACAGCCAGGTTACGGCCTGCCGCTACCGGCAGCATGACCTTGCGCACCGGTACACCAAGAATATCCTGGGTCTGGGCATCCATTTCCAGCCGGTCCAGTGCCGCCAGGTTTTCTCCACTGGCTTTTTGCAAATGGATGATCAACTTGAGGGTCTTGCGTGGCCGGACGGCCGTTTCACCAAACACGGTACGGATATTCAGAATCCCTAACCCGCGCACTTCCAGAAAATCCTTGAGTAACGACGGGCAGCGGCCTTCAAGCAGCTCCGGTGCCACGCGGTAAAACTCCACCACGTCATCTGCAACCAGGCCATGGCCGCGACTGATCAGATCCAGTGCCAATTCGCTCTTACCCATTGCTGACTCGCCGGTAATCAGGACCCCAACTTCCAGCACATCCAGAAACACGCCGTGCAAGGCGGTGGATACAGCCAGCGCCTTGGCCAGATAGCCGCGCAGTACGTCCATCAGGTACGGGCTATGTTCGGACGATGAAAACAGCGGTACGTGATATTTCTCACAAAACTCGGCCAGAATCGGCGGCACCTGCTCGCCATTGGCGACAACCATGGCCGCCATCGGGCTGGAAAACAAACGGGTAATGGAGGCATGGAGCGACGGGAAATTCAGGCTACGCAGGTACTCCATTTCGGCCAACCCCAGCACCTGAATGCGGTTGGGGTGGATGAAGTTCAAGTGCCCGACGAGCGCGAGGGATGTCCGGTCTGCGTCATCGTTATTTGAAATGGTGCTTTCAGCGGCAGACAGGCCTGCAACCCAGACCAGATCCAGTTTTTCCCGATTATCATCAAATAACTGCTGAACGCTAATTTGCGGCATGAATTAACCTTGTCCCACCAGCAGCTGATATAGATTGTCCGGGTCCTGTTCCGTCAATAGCTGTTCACGTAAAGAGCGGCTACAGAAGAGTTCGGCCAGCTCGCCCAGAATCTGCAGGTGCAGCTCGCTGGCATTATCGGGCACCAGCAGCACAAACAACAGGCGGACAGGCTTGGCATCCGGTGCATCATAAGGGATGGCTTCTTTCAGGCGAACAAAGAAACCTGCAGCCTCCTTAAGACCTTTGATGCGGCCATGCGGAATGGCAACGCCTTGTCCAAGGCCGGTTGAGCCGAGTTTTTCCCGGTCAAACAGGCTGTCATATACTTTGCTTCTGGCGATTTGATAGTCGTTTTCAGCAATCAGCCCGACTTGCTCGAAAACGCGTTTCTTGCTGCTGACATCCAGGTCCAGCAAGATATGATCGGGTGTTAGAATTTTGCGAATAAAGCTCATAAGATGGCCATTCTGGGCACGTTCAGAAACTGTTTGCAGTCCCTTTTGCGCCTGGCATTATGCATTGTGCCATTAATCAATAAAATTGGTGGGAATAACCCTTGTTGGGCAATTATACATAGAAAAACAGCGAGACAATGCTTGTCTCGCTGTTTAATCTCGTTACTGTCATAAAACTGTTGCAGCATGACATCTTGGATTGTCCTGCCGGCGCAGCTTCATGAGGCTGATACATTATTCTGCCAGTTGGTCATTCAGGTGACGATGACCACCTTCATAACGTTTTTCAGCGCGTTTCTCTTTGTGCTTGAGCACCAGACGGTCCAGTTTATCGATCAGAGAATCAATGGCGGCATACAAATCGGCATGCGTTGCTTCTGCAAAAATATCATTGCCACGCACATGCAAAGTTGCTTCCACTTTCTGTACCAGTTTATCAACAGACATAATCACATTCACATCAATGACATTGTCAAAGTGGCGCGTCACCCTTGTCAGTTTGGAACTCATATACTCGCGAATTGCTGGGGTGATCTCTAGATGATGTCCGCTCATGGTCAGATTCATGGTGTATCTCCTGTATTAAACACGGTTAGCCATTATTCGGTTGAACCGTTACAAAGCCTTGCGTAAATTAACAGGTGGTATTTGCATTGCTTCCCGGTATTTTGCAACTGTACGCCGGGCAACAATGACCCCCTGGTTGGCTAGCATGTCAGAAAGCTGGCTATCACTGAGTGGTTTGTTTGCATCCTCCGCTTGAATCAACTGCTTAATTAGCGCCCGTATCGCAGTAGCGGAACAAGCGCCGCCGGTGTCCGTATCCAATCGACTGCCGAAAAAGTACTTTAGTTCAAAAATACCTCTGGGCGTCATCATGTATTTCTGGTTGGTTACCCGAGAAACGGTCGACTCGTGCAACCCTAATTCATCTGCTATCTCTCTTAATACTAGCGGAGACATGCCGACTTCGCCATATTCAAAAAATTTCCACTGTCTTGCCACAATAGCACGGGTCACACGCAGGATGGTGGTGAACCGCTGCTGAATGTTCTTGATCATCCAGCGGGCTTCCTGCAACTGCTCTTGCAGCCCTTTACCATCTCCGCCACGTTGTCGCCCGAGAATGCTGGCATACAACTGGTTGACCCTGACTTTAGGTACCGCTTCAGCATTAAGATGCGCCACCCACTGGCCTTTTTCCTTGATCACGATCACGTCGGGCACAATATAGTGGGCTTTTTCTTCTGAAAACGGACGGCCCGGTTTGGGGTCCAGCCCGGCAATCAGGGATTGTGCCTGTCTTAACGCATCATCGTCACAGCCGAGCCTTTTCTTCAGTTTGGTATAATCTCGTGCACCTAGCAAGTCCAAATGTGAACAAACGATTTCCCGGGCCAGTTTCTGGGTGTCGGATACGGTTAAACGCTGCAATTGCAGGTCCAGGCACTCGGCCAGATGACGCGCGCCAACACCTGCCGGATCAAAATGCTGCACGTGATGCAACACCGTACGCCACTCATCCTCTTCCGGGCACCAGTCTTCCGGACACATTTCGGCCAGCTCGTCCCAGCTGGCCGACAGATACCCATCGTCATCCAGCGCCTCGATAATCAGCATGGCTAGCGCCTGATCACGCTCAGAGAGACTGACTTCACCTAACTGGGAAAGCAGATGCATGCGCAGCGACAAGGCCTCGGGCGTTTGCTGCCCCCAGTCGCTTTCTTCGTCATCCGAAGAACCACTGGCAGCGGTCCAGCTCAACTCGCCAAGCGCTTCACCAGCGACCTGCCATTCGTCCCCGGCGACGCTGTCGCCTTCGGAAACCGTATTGTCGGAGGATGCCACAGGTATCTGGTCACCGTCTTGCTCGAAGCCATCGGCACGCTCAAGCAAGGGGTTCATTTCCATGAACTGTTCGAGTTCTTGTTGCAAATCCTGCGTTGATAATTGCAGCAGGCGAATGGACTGCTGCAATTGGGGAGTCAGCGTCAGCTGTTGGGAAAGTTTGAGTTGCAGGCCTGGTTTCATCATCTATAACCGGAACTGTTCACCAAGGTAGACACGTCGTACGGATTCGTTCTGTACGATCTCATCTGGCACACCGGCCGCCAGCACTTTGCCCTCTGCAATGATATAGGCACGATCACAGATACCCAGGGTTTCGCGCACATTATGATCCGTGATCAGTACGCCAATGCCTCTGGATTTCAGAAAATTGATGATGCGCTGGATATCGATCACGGCGATCGGATCAACCCCCGCAAACGGCTCATCCAGCAAAATGAATTTGGGGTCGCTGGCTAGCGCCCTGGCGATTTCCACACGCCTGCGCTCACCGCCCGACAGGCTGATGGCTGGCTGATCCCGCAAATGAGACACATGGAGTTCTTCCAGCAGCGTATTGAGCCGCTGGGTACGTTCCCGAAGGTCGGGAATATGCAGTTCCAGCACTGCCATGACATTTTCGGCGACCGTCATGCGACGGAAAATGGAGGCTTCTTGCGGCAGATACCCCAACCCGGCCCGGGCACGGCGATGAATAGGCCAGCGTCCGATATCCTCCCCGTCCAGATAGACGGCACCGCCATTGGCGGGCACCAGCCCTACAATCATGTAGAAACTGGTAGTTTTGCCAGCACCGTTAGGCCCGAGCAGACCCACAACCTCTCCACTACTGATCTCCAGGGAAACATCCTGAACGACCGTGCGCGAGCGGTAGCGTTTTTGTAATTGTTCAGCGCGAAGCTTGCTCATACGATTCCGTTATCCGTGTGCCGCTTATTGAGCCGCGGGCGTGGTAGCTGGTTTTGCTTTGGGCTGGATGATGGCATGCACCCGGCCTGCCGGTTTGCCTGCCGTCGCTGCACCACCCTGCACGCTATATTGCTGTGTGGCAGCATCATAAATGATGACTGCGCCTCGCAACTCGTCACCGCCACGCCGTACGCGTGCATCTCCGGACAATTTCAACAGGCTTTTGGCGCTGTCATAATCGATCCGTGCCGCTTGTGCCTCTACATATTCATCACTCTGATCCTGTTTTTGGCGGAACGTCACCGGCTTGCCCAGTGCCTGCGCCTGCATTTTGCCATCCTTGTCAGACGCCACATCAATACGGTCAGCCCGCAGACGCAAGGTACCTTGGGTAATGATCACATTGCCTTCATAACGGCTGGTGCTATTTGCCATATCGGTGGTCCCTTGGTCGGCTTCGATATTGATCGGCTTGTCACGGTCTGCCTGTTCAGCATGGCCCGATGCACCAAGCATCACACCGGACATCAGGATCAAAGCCTTCAGCAAACGGCCATTTGACATAGATAGCATATTAATTTCGTCCCTTCTGGTATTGCGCCCTGACACGATGCTTGAACAGCACTTTGCGCGTCAGTTGATCATAGTCCATGCCTTGCGCGGTAATTTTTGTCGTACCTTCAGTCAGCACGATCACTGCATCGGTCATGATGCGTTTACTGTCCGGCAGGGCAATCAGCGAGGTGGTATAAATCCGGAGCGCCGGTTTCACTTTACTTGCTTCTCTGGTCAGCGTCACACCGCCCAGAAAGGTAATTTTCTTGCCACTTTTGTCTAGCAGCGCATGTTCGGCAACCACATGTTCCGAGGGCAACCCCGGCTTGTACTGGGTCAAACGCGCGACAAACAGTTCGCTCACGTCATTGTCCGGAAAATGCAGCAGTTTATCGGCAGTCAGCACATGCTGCGGCAAGCCGTCAGCCCCCATGCGGGTAGCCACAAAATGTTCGATCACATAATCCGGATCATGCCGGTCGCTACCATCAAGACGCGGCTTGTGTGGCTGAACAACTTGGCTTAACCAATAGGACAACGCCGCTAGCAGCCCCAAGACCATCAGGGGAAACCAGGGCGCGCTCCTGAAAAGAGAGTTGCGCACTGTTTAGTCCAGATATGGGGCTAATTGGGCAACCAGCGTACCCTGAGCAGCCATGATTGCCTCGCACAACTCTCTGACGGCCCCTTCGCCCCCCTGCTTTTGAGTGACATAGTGCGCATATTGACGGACCACTTCCGGTGCGGCAGGCACGCTAACGGCGAGCCCCGACATCCTCATCGGCGGCAAGTCCACGACATCATCCCCCATAAACCCGGCCTCTTCAGGCGCAACGCCCAACGTCGCCAGTAGCTCGGCAAATGCGGCTTTCTTGTGCTCTACCCCCTGGAAAACATGTTTGATGCCCAGGTTTTTGGACCGTAGCGCAACCGTTTCAGACTTGCGGCCGGTGATAATGGCCAGCTCTACGCCGCTGGCCTGCAACATTTTCAGGCCGTGTCCATCCAGTGTGTTGAACGCTTTCATTTCTTCGCCACGGTCATTGAGGTACAAGCGACCATCCGTCAGAACGCCATCCACATCAAATGCCATCAGGCGGATTTTTTTTGCACGTGCTTCAAAACTTGACATACATTTTCCAGACAAGCCATGCCGGAATGGCTTTGTATTTTATGTTTGTGTATAACAGCCTGATCAGAAAATCAAACAATGCCCGCCTGCAACAGATCATGCATATGAATGGCCCCGACAAGGTGTTGCTGCTCATCCAGCACCAGTAATACCGTGATTTTGGCAGACTCCATCAATTCGAACGCATCCACCGCCAGACGGTCCGCGGCAATGCTCCTTGGCGTCTTGCTCATGGCTTCTTCAATGGACACCTGACGCAGGTCCCCAAATTTACCAAATGCACGGCGCAAGTCCCCATCGGTAAACACGCCCACCAGATTGTTTTGCTCATCCAGCACGGCAGCAAATCCAAGACGTTTGCGGGTAATCACATCCAGCGCTTCCGGCAAAGAGGTCTTCAGCCCAACGACAGGCAGATCATCGCCACGGTGCATCACATCACTCACCCGCATCAGCAAGCGGCGACCAAGGCGGCCACTCGGGTGCGTCAAGGCAAAGTCTTCAGCACCAAATCCCTTCACGTCCAGCAGCGTCACAGCCAAGGCATCGCCCATGGCCAGCGCAGCCGTCGTGCTCGACGTAGGTGCCAGTCCTAGCGGGCACGCCTCATACGCCACGGAGACATCCAGATGCACATCGGCCGCTCGCCCCAGGCTGGATTTAACATTACTGGTCAACGCAATCACGGGAATGACTTGGCGCTTGACGTAGGGCAGGATCGAGAGGATTTCATCACTCTCGCCAGAGTTTGACAGCGCGATCAGCACGTCCCCCTGTTGCAACATGCCCAAGTCACCATGACATGCCTCGGCAGGGTGCAGGAAAAACGCTGGCGTCCCCGTACTGGCCAATGTCGCAGCAATCTTGTTACCAATATGACCGGACTTACCCATGCCGCTGACAACCACGCGGCCCTTGCAAGCCAGCAATACCTTGATCGCACTGACAAAAGTTTCGTCCAGCCGGGACATCATGGCCGCAATCGCATCCGATTCGGTTTTCAGCACCTGACGACCACGTGCCAACAAGGTCTCTGCGGACAGTTGTAATTCAGAAAAATCATTCATAGCTGCCTAGTATAGCTAGGATAAGCAGAAAAGGCAGCATTGACATTGGCTTAGTTGGCATGATTTTAGCTTGTATTTAACAAAGCTTAAGGGAACTGATGGCAAAACCTGCGGGTCCATACGAATCACGGCGTATCACAATGCCATAGACCGATAGTCTGTGATACCCTCAAACCTGACACAAAGACGCCATTGCCACCTGCCTGGCCGTGCATGGCACTGAACTTATCGGCAAGCACCTGCTGGGAAACGAATGCATAACGTACTTGAACCCGTTCTTCTGTTATTGGCCGCCTCGGTGATCGTGGTTGTGCTATGCCGGCAACTGCGTCAGCCCCCTATTCTGGGCTACTTGCTGGTTGGGGTAGTGATCGGGCCACATGCGTTCGGCTGGATACAGGAGTCTACCGGCAGCGAAGTACTGGGAGAAATCGGCGTTGTCTTTCTGATGTTCTCGATTGGTCTGGAATTCAGCTTGGGCAAACTCAAGGCCATGCGTCACAGTGTATTCGGACTCGGCAGCGCCCAAGTCATCATCAGCCTGTTAAGCCTGACACTATTGGGCATATTGATCGGACTGGAATGGCAAAGCGGGTTGGCTATTGGCGGGATGATTGCCATGTCGTCCACCGCCATTGTCAGCAAGCTGCTTTCTGAACGGATGGAACTTGAATCACCGCATGGTCGTCAGATCTTCGGGGTGTTGCTATTTCAGGATTTATCTGTGGTCCCCTTGCTGATCCTGATTCCTGCACTGGCCTCAAATCCGAGCAGCAAAGCCTTGTTCATGCAACTGGGTATTGCGGCGGTACAGGCGACTATCGTCCTTGTGATTGTGTTCTATCTGGGGGATAAATTGCTGCGCCGCTGGTTTCATCTGGTTGCAAGGCAGAAATCCTCAGAACTCTTTATCCTGAACGTGTTATTGGTCACGCTTGGTATCGCCTGGCTTACCGCGCAGGCAGAACTCTCTTTAGCACTGGGCGCCTTCCTCGCCGGTATGCTGATTTCCGAGACCGAATACCGGTTTGAGGTGGAAGACAGCATTCGTCCGTTCCGGGATGTACTGCTGGGCTTGTTCTTTGTCACCATCGGTATGAAGCTGAATATCCTGACAATCTGGCAACATGCAGGCTGGATCGCCATTTTCCTGCTGTTACTGATTCCAGGGAAAATGCTCATGATCGCAGGCCTTGGTAAAGCATTTGGCTTGCCTGCCGGGGTCTCGCTCAGAACCGGCATTTACTTGGCCCAAGCTGGTGAGTTTGGGTTTGTGTTACTGGCCCTGGCCACGCAAAGTGGCCAACAGCTATTGCCGGACTACCTACAACAAAGCCTGCTCAGCGCGATGGTCATCGCCATGTTTGTTGCACCATTGCTGATCCAGAAAAGTGACAAGCTGGTGCTCAAGTTTGTCAAATCCGAGTGGATGTCCCAGTCTCTGCAACTGACCCGCATTGCCATGCAGAGCATGGATTCCGAAGGCCATGTGCTGATCTGTGGTTATGGACGTAGCGGGCAAAACCTGGCCAGATTGCTTGCACAGGAAAATGTCCCCTTCATGGCACTGGACCTTGACCCGGAAAGAATTGCTGAAGCGACCGCTGCCGGGGAGTCAGTAGTCTTCGGCGATGCAGGCAAGAAAGAAGCGCTGCTGGCCGCCGGCCTGAAGCGGGCCAGTGCCGTGGTGGTGGCATTTTCTGATACCCATCTGGCCCAGAAAATCATGAGTCATGTCCAAAGCATACGACCCGAACTGCCCATCATAGTACGCACCGTGGACGGCACGGACATTGACAAGCTCAAGGATGCAGGTGCGGCCGAAGTGGTCGCCGAACTGCAAGAAGGCAGCCTAATGCTCGCCAGTCATACCCTGATGTTGCTGGGGGTCCCGCTTTCGCGGGTGATTCGTCGTATTCGGCAAACAAGGGAGGAGCAATACGCCTTGTTCAAGGGATTCTTTGTGGGGGAAAGCGATGTTCAGGAAAGCGGTGCCGACATCAACCAGCCAAGGTTGCATACTGTCCACATCCCGCCTGGGGCATCGGCCGTGGGGAAAACCCTGAGCACCCTGAATTTTGAGCGCATTGACGTTGAGGTTCGCGCCATCCGCAGACGCAATACCAGAACGGTATCTCCAGAAGCAGAAACTGAAATTCTCAGTGACGACACATTGGTGCTGTTAGGCACACCAGAAACCTTAAGCCTGGCTGAAAGCCTGCTGCTGCAAGGTCACTGAAAACGTCACATTGATAGGCTAATACCGGCACGGTGGTTTACAAACCCCACCGTGTCAGCATGACAAGCAGGCAAGATCAGTCCAATAGCAGGGCACCACCGCAATTACTGGCCGCAGAGGTATTACCTGCATCCCAGAGAGAATCTGCCGCTGCCCCATTCGTCGTGCAGCCACCCGCCCCAGCCACAGCCGGCGCAGTAGAACCAGAGGACCAAGCACTGAAGCGAAAGCCACCCGACACCGGACTTTCATTATCCAGTTTGGTATCCAGCTCCCGTAGCACGCTCACCGGCATCATGTTGCCGGTTTTGATGTTGTGCCTTGGCGTATTTCCACTGGTCGCAGTGGCTGTCGCATAGTTTCCGTCAAACGCAATTTGCATGACGCCACCCCAGCGGTTTACGGGTGAATTTGCCGCCGTATTGATCGCCCCTGCCCCGCTATAATCTCCCGCCAGAAACCCTGCGGCACTGAGGTGATTAAATGCCAGCACGGATTTTTGTGCCGTATCAATCGCGCCGGTATTGCAGTTACTGCTGCAATTAACGGCCCCGGGTATTGCCGTACTGGCCTGATCCCAGTCCCCCGGTACATGATGGTAGCGGTCCTGAAATGCAAGGAAAGCTGTCTGGATGCCTTTAACATCAGCGATCAGGCTATTGACCTTGGCATTATTGATCATTGCTTGCCCCTTGAGAATACCACCCAGCAGCAGCCCCATGATCACCAGTACGATGGCCATCTCGACCATGGTAAAACCGGTATATGAGGCATATGGTTTCAGTCGCTCTAAACATTTGTACCGCATTGATTTTTCACCCAACCATAAAATGACAATGTCATTTTATAAAGAAACAAATCATGCGTCAAATTAGAAGAAGGGCAAGCTATCCTGTCAGGGCAAACGCCCTGCCATTAACATGCGGCCATAAATTTCCGCCGATGAAATCCAGGTCATTTGATCGTCAAATTCGCCACCAATCGTCCCTGCCATTGTCGGTGCGTGGTACACAAAGATACGGTCTGCGCTTCCTCCATTCTGATTCGGATTCTGAGCTTCATCCTTGCTTTTACCCCCTGCAAGCGCATTACCACCCGTCGAATACAGAACCACCGCTACGCCTGGTGCCAGCCAGGTAGCGGATGGTGAACAACTCGCGGTACTACATACGCATAACTCGGGTAAAAGTGGTGTGGCCTGATAAAAATTGGACGCCAGATTTGGCGAGGCTTGTCGGTTCGCCGTCCATAGTCCGGCATAATTGCTGCCGGGTGCAGACAGACAAGAAACTGCGCCGGAAAAAGCATTGACCGCCACGGCATACCGGACACGATTGGCTGTCTGCCCCCAGGCATCCGCTATAAAGCCCTGACCATCAACACCACTAATTCCCAAGGCCGCTGCGGGTAAAAAACCATCGTAAGGATGCGTACAATGTCCTTGGGCATCCACATCTGGCTGACCCGCACTAGCGGCAGAGGCAGGACAAGGCAATTGACCATATAACGCCACATAATCCAGTACAGCAATGCGTGCAATGTCTAATCGCTGACGGGTTTCATCCTGTTGACGGTTTTGATTCATGGTGCCCAATAGCCGCAAGGCTCCCGCTGTCAGGATACTGATTACCAGCAGAACAATCGCGAGTTCCAGCAAAGAAAAGCCCGCTGAGCGGCAGCGTCCCAAACGACACCTACCGGACACCTGTGCATATCTCAACATGGCCCCGTTCTCCTTATCTGGGTATATGGCTGACTGCCGGCCGCAACGTACACAAGATCAAACTCGCTTTGGCATCCGGATAACTGCACCTGAACGTGATCATCTGTAAGTTTTTGATAGCGGAAGGTATAGCCCCAATGCCTTTCCAGGCGAGTCCAGCGGTTGATTTTTCCTGGTGCGGACGGGTGCAGCGTATCCAGCGGCGGGCGAAAAGGCGGATATGGATAGTTCAGGTCATGTGCCAGTACCTGCACCACATGCCACACCAATCGATCCACCAGCTCCTGACGGGTAATCCAGACCAGTTGATCATTGAACCGATAGGGTGACTCATACAATGCGGATGAAGCATCATCCCGGCTGATGGGCGCCTGAATCAGGCTCAAAGTGAGTGCCGCATTGTCATAGTGCCCCGATACCATGAATGCATGCCCAGCCCCAATGGTGATGTTATCCAGATACTGCGACAGTATGGAGCGGCTAAGCTGGGTCCATTGAGATGTCCTTGGTGCATCAGCACGACCAGGCGCGATCAGAATCATGGCGACCTGATCGCTAATCACCTTGCCATTCGTATCACGAATGACTAACCAAGGATAAGGCAACGCGCCATGCTGGCATATGGCAGTCCCTGCAGGTTGACTCAAGATGTCTGCATTCAGGAAATCAAGACAAGCCCCGCCTGGTGAGGCCGGGTCACTCGCCACATCCAGCAAATTAGGGGATACGGCATACCAGATCGACTCCCCGGTCGGGTCGCCTTGCCACATGCCTGACGTCGTCGGTATCCTGACATCCCGGACTGGTAATCGGCCGATACAGCGCAAGCCCGCATAAGCCGTGGCATTGATACCATACTTTGCATAAGGCAAACCATCCGCAGCCAGGGCATCCAGGCAGACACCATAATCACCGATGCCATGTGATGACCCATTCAGCAAAATGTCCGGGGCAAATGCGCTGCCCAGCACTGACCCAGCATCATCGGATGCCATGGCATCGAGCAAACTCTGCTTGATGTGTTGCAAATGCGATTGCTGTTGACGGATACCATGCATCACGGTTGCACTTTGCTGCCAGTGCATGAGCCACCAGCCGGCCAGCAAAACCAGCCACACCATGCACATCAGCAGCAATACGGCCCCCCGCAGGTGTTTGCAACGTATACTCATGGCATAGCCTGCCGAGCTTTATCCTCAGGCGGCGGGCCTTCCTGAACACGGCCATTGGCCATATCCAGGTGCTGGCCGACTTTTAGCGTATAGATCCCCTGCTTTTTTTCTGCACGCTTGTGTATCACCCGCACCAGACGACCTCCTGTTGGCTCGATCACCACATCCTCTGTCGCTTGTTCACCAGCAGATATCCATTGCCCGTTCAACAATAATTTTTTTGGGCGATGCCGTATCTGGATCATGCCTGCAACATGGACAATCTGCCCTGATGCCGTCTCATGACTACGCCCCGCAAGCACGGCATGCCGCTCTTCGGCAGAAAAGACCAATGTTCCCAACGGACTGGCAAACAGTTGTCCCGCCAGCATGCTTGCCCAAACAATAACCATTAGGCTTTTAACGGAATGATGTTTCTGCCTCAAGGAAGGACTTCCTGCGTGCCGGTCTTGGCGGGTAACCGTTCAACGCCAAACCAGTCAATTTCACAATGTAAAGAGAGGGTAGGTGCATCCATCTCGGAGGCCGTCCTCTCTTCTGCCGCATGCCGCTGCAACTGGCATTGATGCACCTTTGCAGTACCTTCCGTCCCGCGGATAGCATCCAGAAAGTCAAACCATTCCCCTTCCTGCACAATCTGCAGGGATACCGACATGCGGGTAAAGACGGGTTGCCAACCTCCCAGCCCTCCTTCTGACACGGGCTGTCTGGGAGAAAGATGGTACTCAAGCTGTGCATACGGGTGCTGTACCTGCCAGTGATCCAGCCGTTGCAGCCACAGGGTGCGTGACTCAGGCCTCATCCAGCCATAACTGCTTAAGCGGCTCAGCTCCCCCTGATGCGCCAGCAGCCATTGCTGGCGAGCCTTCGCCTCCAGCCGGGCAGACTGAATCGCCTTTATGCGCACTCTGAGGCCAGACATTCGCTCATCAATACGGGTCTGATACCAGGCCCCATAACCGATGACTGCGCACAAGCAAATCGCAAGCACAACCAGACTCGCAATCACGGGCAAACATGAGATGACTGTGGCCTGTCGTTTCATTTGCGGCTGATCAATGGATGGTTTAGCTGCATGGAAAAGCGGTTTGCTGTGTCTCCATGCAGTGCTTCATTAGAAATTTCAACCGTGGACCCGGTATCCACTGGCCATTTCAGTATCAGGATGCTGGTCTGGGGAAAGAGACGAGACAATGCCGACTGCAACCCGACCACCTGCGCATTATGCGCAGTCAGATCTGAAGCAACATCGACAAAATGCCCCTGCAACACCAGACTCATCTGCTGTGGCGGCCACGTATGCAATTTGTCTGCCACCCCAAGCTGCCAGTTGATTTCGTCAAGCCGGATAGAGGGAAAAGCAGCAATTCCCTGACTCAGCCTGGTTAATATGTCAGCAGGTTCAGGCCATTGCGCTAACAATCGCGCGGTCTGAACAACCGCTTGGGCTTGGGCAACATCAACATTATCAGGGGCCAACAAGGCGATCTTGCTCTCAGGCTGAGTCAGCAGCCTTGCATAATCGTGCTCAAGCCGCGTTTGCTCGTAGCGCTTGACATGACTACGCTGATAGACAAACCCAGAGACCAATAGCAGGACGAGCAAGAGCGCAGCAGCAGCACACCATAGTTGTTGCTTCACTTGCTTGTGCTTGCGCATCTGCTTGGCAACATCCGGTAAAAAACCCGGCTCGTTTTGCAGGTCAGCCAACGCATGCAGCATAAGCGGCGTCAGGCCGGTCGTCGGTCGATCATCAATCTGCCACCCTAACTGCTCAAACACAAACCGGCTTTCTGCGGCGCGCACACTTTCCAGAGAGACCAATACCGGCACGTCATCCGCTATGGTGGCAATGCCTGCCTGTTGAAAGGCAAAATCACAGGTTTTCTGAATTTCTTTACCCAGCTTGGTATGTTCCTGCACGAGACTGGCTGGTAATTTACGGATCAACAACAACCCGGCATCGCTATATACAAGCACGCGAAGATAGCGGTTCTCCATCACGACCCAGACCGCATGCCTATGCGACGGTACCGGCACAGGCAGCTTTGGCCTTGCCATCACACCAAATACGGACTGCATGGTATCCACTTGAATGGCGGATGCCTGAATCAACGCTGCCCAGGGTGCTAAGCCCCCCTCCTCTTCCAGTACCAATAATTGCCCCAACCATTGGTGATCTGCAGTGAGGAACGGTTGCTGCAGAATGCTCATCCGATAGGTTGCAGTGGCAAAACGCTGTAGCAACCGCCTGTTTAACACCCGGGTGGCCAGTTTTCTGGCAATTGCCGGCAGGCGTTCATGATGCACGGTCTCTTGTGCTGTCTCGAATAACCAGCTAAACCGGTCACGTGCATGTGTGTTCAGGAAAAAGCGGAACGAGGTGATGCCTGCATCATCCGCCGGGTAAAAAGCGTGTTGCTGCATGTTGGCATGCTGTTTTCGCCATACCTGCATCCCTGCTTCATCGCTCAGCAAATACCAGTGTGCCATTGCTACAGCACCATGCGGTCAAGGTTGTCATAAATCACGCCAAACACTGCCATCAACATCCAGCCGAGCATGGCACCCAGCAGAACCATGATAGTGGGCTGTATCAAGGCCAACAGTCTGGCCTCGGTGGCCTGAATATCTTGCTCATAGAGTGCCTGCAGATGCTGAAGTGCGCTGGCTAATGTGCCCGTCTGCTCGCCAACATGCAGCATCTCTCGCATCAAGGGAGGGAAACAACCTGCACCAGCAAAGGCTTGTGCCAACCCCATGCCCTGCACAATGGAATGTCTGGCTGTTGCCAACCCGGTCTTCAATACCGGATTCGTCACAACCGCCAGCGAGGTGCCCAATGCATCCAGCAAGGGCACACCTGCCTCATACAAAGCACCCAGCGCATGAATGAATCTTGATAATTGGACCTTTTGATTAAGCTTTCCCAGTATCCAGACCTTCAAAGCACCATGAGCCACCCATAGACGGCACACGGGGAACATCAGATACGCAGCCCCCAGCACCAGTAGTAATACACTTGAAACGATCATGATCGTGACACCATGGGTCACAATCATGCCCGACAATCCGAGCAATCCCTGTGTGTACCAGGGGGCTGGTATCTGCAGATTTCTTAAAAAGAGGGCTAATTCGGGTACCACCTTTATCAACAGCACGAGAAGAGCCATTCCTGTCAACACCAGTGTCAGCAGAGGGTACAAGAGCAGGGTCAGCAACTGGCGCCTGCGGTTCTCCTGCGCTTGCAAACGGCGGGCGGCCAGAAGCAGCAGGCTCGTTAGCAGGCCTCCCTGCTCGCCAGCATGGATCAACGCAATCGTGACAGCATCCATATGCGCAATAGACTTGTGTAGCGCAGTCGATAGCTGATCGCCACTTTCTACCCGTTGCCGGACACAAAGAATCTTGCTACTTAACACAGGAGACGCTTGAGACTGTAATAATGCCAGCGACGCTAGCAAGGGTATGCCGGCATCCAGCATGCGTTGCAGATGAAACAGGAAAGTACATACATCCACCTTCAGGGTCTGATACCCCCTGAAACTGTACTTGCTGACCCAGGCTCTGCGGGCCGATAGCACATCCAGTCCGGCAGCTTGCAGATAGGCTTCAAGTGCGTGTCGCGTGTCGGCATGCAACTGCCCGCGCACAACCATCCCCCCCGCATTGAGTGCACGATAATGATAAACAGGCATGGCTACACCATCCCTTGGTATATCACCACCACACGGGATGCCTCTTCCAGCGAGGTCAGCCCGTGCAGCACAGCGGACTGTGCCTGCCGTGCCAAGGTCTGCATGCCCTTCTTGACAGCAATCCGATGCAGATGAAGCTGGCTGACCTGCTGCTCCAGGCATTCAGCCAGCTCGTCATCCATGATCAAGACTTCCATCAAGGGAAACCGCCCCTGATAGCCGGTACCGTGGCATTGCCTGCAACCAACAGCACGGAACAAAACTGGACTAGCGCCCTCGCCCGACACACCCAATGCGGCTATTTCATCTTCATTTGCGGTATAACCGGTTTTGCAGACAGGGCAGAGTTTGCGTAACAAACGCTGAGCAATAATGCCTTTGATTTGCCCTGCCATGGCGGCATGGCTGATACCCAGCTCTTTGAGGCGGGCAATCACGCCCACAACCGAATGCGCATGCAAAGAACTCAGCACCAGATGCCCTGTCATCGCTGCCCGAAAAGACATGGCGGCAGTTTCATCATCCCTCACCTCACCAATCAGCATCACGTCCGGGTCTTGTCTCATCATGGCACGGATCCCCGAAACAAAATCCAGTTTGACGGCATCGCTGATCGACGTTTGCCGAATCAAGGGCACCGGATATTCCACAGGATCTTCGAGGGTCATGATATGCACCCCCATATGGCTAAGCTCGCCCAGCATGGCATACAAGGTGGTGGTTTTTCCGCTGCCCGTGGGGCCACAAACGAGAATCAGCCCATTCACCTGTCGCAATAACGCCTTTAGCTGCGACTCGGGATAGTCCGGCACATCCAGCATGGATAGGGACAATTGCTTTTTGTAGCGATCCAGTACCCTTAACACGACATTTTCGCCATGTCGGGTCGGGAAAACGGATGCCCGGAAGTCCACCATTCTCCCCAGCAATAGCATGGACATCCGGCCATCCTGAGGGGCCCGGGTTTCCGCAATATTCATGTCAGTCATGACTTTTAGCCGTACCAGCATGGCCGGCCAATGACGCTTGTGCAAACACCTGACTTGCTGTAGCACACCGTCAATCCGGTAGCGCACCCGGATAAAGCCCTGCTCTGGCGAAAAATGCAGATCCGATGCCCGTGACCGCACGGCATCCATCAGGAATGCATCAATCAACCTTACAACGGGCTGTTCGGAAAGGGGGCCAGAGACATCATGCGATACGTTGTGTTCCAATTCATCAGCAATGTCATCTACAGAATTCTGGTTACCGTAATGCATGTCGATAGCGGCCAAAATATCTGATGCAGCTGCTTGATAGACATCCAGAATGACAGGCCGTGCTAGCCGAGATTGAATCAGGTCTTGGGCCATGACGTCTGAGGGGGTCTGCATGGCCAGCACCAGTACCTGGCTGGCCACGTCCCAACTTAATGGGAATACCTTTAAACGTCTGGCCAGCTCTTCCGGGACCAGGGCCAGCGCGTCATTATCCGCAACGACCCGGTCCAGCATCAAAATCACTTTATGACCCAAATGCGCTTCCAGTGCCTGCTGAATGGCCGTGTCAGTCACGAACCCCAGATGCACCAGTTGTTGTCCCAGCAACAAGCCGGAATGCTGCTGCTCCTTCAAGGCAATACCCAGCTGATCGGCTGTCAGCACACCTTGCTGCAATAATTTCCCGCCCAGTCGCTGATCATCATTAGCAACCATGGCGGTCAAGCTCCCCGTCATTGCGACTTACCCTATCAGACCCCGCCTCAGATACGCTGGAAATAGCGGAAGGCAAAACCACCCATGCCTCATCCGGCCGACCGGTGTGAACACACCAATGCGTTTGCACCACTTCACGGGGTATCGCTTCTTCACTCATCTCCGGGATGGCTGACATGCTGTATATGTCATCGGCCCGCTCAGCAAACGCAGCAAACAAAGTGGAAAGTGGCGTATGCTGTTTGTAATGTGCACGCTCTTGCCGTGATAAAACATGCACCCAGTCGTTTGTGGCAGGCAAGCTCTGCGAAGTATTGGACACTTCGGTTGTTAGCGAGATGCCTGCAAATGCGTCTCCACTCACCGGCTGCGTAGCCTTGGTAACAGGCATCAGTCCCACCGTAGGCTGAGGATTGACTACTGATGACATAACTGCAGTAACGGTCTGGTGCGCATCATGAGTGGATAGCCCCATCATTTCCGTCCAATCGGCCCAGAACCACCCAATACCCACGCCTGCACCCAACAACAAAATACCGTAGGCCAAAAACGGCCGTGACATTTGCCACCCACTGGCAGATGGCCGTACCCATGCGGGTAACGCCTGATTCATCTCTGTCTTAACAACCGGACGACGATCGTCTCCAACTGCACTCATGATCCCTCCGGAAACAATATAGTCGAAGGAGAGCGCACCTCTTGAGGGGAGGCCAGGGAATTGGCGTCAGGCAATAATGATGAATAACCAGCCTGCGTCGAGGGTTTCAACCCGCCATTGACCAGCATCGGACGCAAGAAAATCACCAGCTCGCTTTTGGTGTTGGTCTGACTCTGATAGGTAAACAAGTCACCAATCCAGGGCACACGGCTTAATAGCGGCACACCATCTTTCTGAGAAATCAGTTCGTCCTGCATCAGCCCGCCCAGTACAACGGTTTGCCCGTTAGGCACCTTCAGGATGGACTCCATTTCCCGCATCTGGATTTCCGGTACCAGATTCTGGAAACTGGCATTCATCAATTGCGGCACCGGATCGGCTTTGTAACCGGTGATTCTCGAAATGGTCGGACGGATATTGAGCGTAATCTGGTCGTCCTCACCGATTTGCGGCACTACACTCATGACCACGCCGACAGGAATGGTATGCAAGGCGCTGGTATATTTCCGGTCGGTAATATCGCCTTTGTCATTATGGGATTCATCCAGCGTGACTGTGAAATACACCTTCTCATCCACCACCTTCAGCAAAGCCGTCTGATTATTCAGGGCCATGACCTTGGGGCTGGACAACACCTTGGTTTTGCCAAACGACTCGAGCAAACGGATAGTGGCCGAGAACTGCCCGGAAAACAGCGCGTTATCCTTGTTGTTATACGTCAGCGTAGTAGCAGGCGCCGCAGAAAGCCTGCCAGCAGAGAGTTGCTGCGAGATGCCGAATCCATTGCCGCCTTGCATCAAACGGCTCCAGTCCACCCCGGCCTGGAAGTCGTTAGACAGCAGCACTTCGACAATTGTCGCTTCAATCAGCACCTGCTTGCCCGCGCTTTGCATGACCTTGTCAAGGAAAGCCTTTACCTTTTCGTGTTGTCTGGCCGTTGCCCTCACAGCCAGTACCCCACCTTCAGGGCTAGCGATCACATTGACGACTCGCTCATTGACTGATACCTCCTGATTGGCCGGTGCCGCTGCAGCCTGAACCTGCATTGCCCCGGAACTGCCCACCGGCACTGCTTGTGTACTGGCTGTGCTGTTGGAACCACTCGGGTTGGTATTCACAGCCCGGCTGACCACAACCAGGCGATCCTCTTCCCGCAATATCGCCTGGACATTTTCCGTCAGCGTCCGCCAGAAATTATGCTCGACTGTATTGGTCAGGACGGTGGATGAACTGTTCAAACTGGCTGCACCAGCATTACCGGGACTGGCAATCGACGTCGAGATGGACACATCTCCCTTTGCCGTTCTGCTCAGATTGACATAATCGATGGGGTAATTTTTCAGGAAAGGGGTATCAGGCTCGATCACCAGGGTTCCATGCTTTAACCCATAGCGGATATCGACTTGTTCTGAGATTCTGGCCAGAATTTGCGGGAAGGTCTGGTCGATAGCATTCAGGGTGACTAGGCCATCAACGCCTGACTGGATGTCTACATTCATGTTTGCTTCACGCGCCAGGGCAAACAGCAAATCATGAACCGGGGCCTTGCTGACAATCACGTTCATGCGTTCTTGCTGGATCACAGGTTGTGGCTTGGGACCAACAATGTCAGGCATCGCTGATGATGTCGGCGCTAATGGCATATCCGTAGCAGGGGCAGGATGCCCATCGACCACAGGCAATGACTGCGACGCACAGCCACTCAGGAGCAGCATGAGCACCGCAGCAGATGTTAAGCGTACCGCACACGACTTCATATTTATGACATTGTATTTTCAAAAGATGCGCAATATATACACATGTCATTATGCCGTCAATCAAAAATTTATTTGTCATGAAACTACATGAAAACACCCTGCTGATATGGCAATATCTGCCAATAACTGTTGTTAAATGACAAAACCATGAAAAAAACTATTATTTACAATTCAATAACTTGGCTAGGTCGCACCATGTCTGTAAAATTGTCATCCACTTTCAATATTGCTCCGGAGTAACTTTTGACTTCATCTGCGCCGCTGCTTGAGCTAGACCACGTTTGCTTTTCATATGGCAAACTTGCCTTGCTGCAAGATATTTCGCTACATGTTAAGCGAGGACAGATAGCGGCTCTGATGGGTGGCAGTGGTAGCGGGAAAACCACCTTACTAAGACTGATTGGCGGGCAATTAAAACCACAAAGCGGAGATATTCGCTTTCGGGGAAAGTCCACACTGGGACAAAGTCATGCCGATCAATACGCGATGCGTAAACAAATGGGCATGCTGTTTCAGTTTGGCGCACTGTTCACGGATTTAAATGTCTTTGACAATATTGCATTTCCGCTGCGGGAACATTTTCAGCTACCCGAACACATGGTCAAAGACCTGGTCCTCATGAAGCTGCATGCCGTCGGATTGCGAGGCGCTGCCCGCATGATGCCGCATGAACTGTCGGGGGGGATGGCCAGACGGGTAGCGCTTGCAAGGGCCATTGCACTTGACCCGCTTTTGATGCTGTATGACGAACCCTTCACAGGTCTGGATCCGATCTCTCTGAGTATCATTGCCAACCTGATCAAAGAACTGAATGACGCACTGGGTACCGGTTCGATCCTGGTCACCCACAATATTCCCGAGTCATTGAAAATCGTCGACTATGTGTACTTCATGTCTGCCGGCAAACTGGTTGCAGAAGGCACGCCTGCTGACATTTCCAATTCGTCAGATGCGTTTGTGCATCAGTTTGTTCATGCAGAACCGGACGGCCCGGTTCCTTTCCATATCGCCGCCAACGATTATTCTTCCGACTTGGGATTGGGCGCCAAACAATGAATTTTTTTGCATGGCTTGGCAGGATCACCCTCCGCTCACTGGCTCGTCTTGGGTTTGCAGCCCGGTTTATGGGCTTTTTGCTGACCCAGTCTGGCACCAGTTTCCGCCGCTTTCATCTGACCATCCGCGAGATGTATTTTACTGGCGTCATGTCGCTGGTCATCATCGGTGTTTCGGCGCTGTTTGTCGGTATGGTGCTTGGCCTGCAGATGTATGAAGTGCTCAAACGCTTTGGCTCCGGAGACGGCGTTGGTACAGTGGTCGCACTGTCCTTGCTACGCGAACTGGGCCCGGTACTGGCTGCGCTGCTGTTCGCCAGCCGCGCTGGCTCAGCCATCACGGCGGAAATCGGCCTGATGAAGGCAACCGAACAGCTACGCGCCATGGAAATGATGGCCGTTGAACCAGTCGCCCGTGTGGTGGCACCTCGCTTCTGGGCAGGTGTTTTCTCCATGCCTTTGCTGGCGGCTCTCTTTAATGTGGTCGGCATTTTTGGCGGATACCTGATTGCGGTCCCCCTCATCGGCATTGACAATGGGATCTTCTGGGGGCAAATGCAGGCCAATGTCGACTTTCATTATGACCTGGTCAATGGCGGCATCAAAAGCCTGGTATTCGGCATTGCCGTGTCGTTGATTGCCGTATTTGAAGGGTATGACGCCCAACCAACCGCAGAAGGGGTTTCGGCCGCAACCACCCGCACTGTTGTCACGTCCTCAGTCGTCATCCTGATGCTGGACTTCGTACTTACCGCACTGATGTTTCAAGGAAACTAACATGAACCGTTCTACCATTGATATCTGGGTAGGAATCTTTGTCGCAGCGGGTATTGCTGCCGTGATTTTTCTGGCCCTGCGGGTAAGCAGCCCCAGCAGTTTTACGTCGGATGATGGTATCAGCGTCATTGCACGATTTGACAACATTGGCGGACTCAAACTCAATGCACCAGTCAAGAGCTCTGGCGTGGTGGTTGGCCGGGTTGCCGACATCCGCTTCGACCCGAAACGCTATCAGGCAGAAGTGACCATTCTCCTGTTTAAGGGCATTGACTTCAGCAAAGACAGTTCTGCAGACATTTTGACCGCAGGCCTGCTGGGTGAACAGTATGTAGGACTTGAGACAGGTGGCGATGAAGCCATGCTGAAAAACGGCGACACCATCAGCATTACGTCATCCGCGCTGGTACTTGAACAGCTTATCAGCAAGTTCATGCTGGACAAAGCGGCCGAAACTAAAGCATCTCAATAGCATCAAAGCAACATTATTATCGAATTCAGGAAAACACATGCTGAACACTCAATACATGACCCGGTTACTGGCTGGCGCAGCCTGTCTTGTCTCGGTAGCGGCTTACGCCCATCCGGCAGAAGACCTTGTCAAAACCACCACCCAGGATGTCCTGACCATTCTGAAACGGGATAACAAGCCCGGCAACGAAAAACTGGTCAGGGATCAAGTCACTGCGAAGTTATTGCCGTATTTTGACTTCACCCGCATGACTGCACTGGTCGTAGGCAAAAACTGGCGTTCCGCCACCCCGGCCCAACAAGCCAGCCTGACTAAAGAATTCAAGACGCTAATGATCCAGACGTACTCCAATGTACTGACCTCGACCAAGGTGGACAACATTACCGTCAAGCCGGTTCAGGACCCGGATACCAGCACAGACGTGATGGTCAAAACCGTCGTCAATCGCTCGGGTGCAGCCGCCATTCCTGTCGACTATCACATGGCCAGCAATGGCAGCACATGGAAAGTTTATGACGTCATCGCCGAAGGTCGCTCTATTGTCACGGCGCAACGCAGCAGTTATTCCCAAGTCGTCACGCAAAGCGGCATTGATGGCCTGATCAAGGAACTGGCCAGTAAAAACCAGCAACCGCAAGCCAAACCATGACTGCCCTGACACAGACAGGTAATACATTTTTCCTGCCGGAAGACAGTTCGCTAGCCGTCATTAGCAAGCTGGCTTCCTCGCTGGAACAAGGCCTGGCCAGTCTGGCCGGGTCTTCTGTCGAACTGGATTGCGCCAAAGCAACCAAAGTAGACTCGGCCACTGTCAGCCTGCTTCTCCATGCAAAACGTCTCGCGCTGAGATACAATCTTCCCCTCAAGATCACCTCGCCGTCCGACGCCTTGCTGCAACTGGTCGCGTTGTATCACGTGGAAGAAATGCTTTGCCTGGCACCCTAGCCTGCAGAAAACACACGTGCTAATGTAATTGTAGTAGCAGCCCCCTCACCAAACATTGACTTACTTGAATATCATGCGCCGATTATTGCCAGTTACCCTATGCTGTTCATTCCTGCTCGCAGGGTGTGCCACACCCGAAAACCAGGGGGACCCGCTTGAGGGGCTGAATCGTCAGGTTTACCGGTTCAACTCTGCCGTTGACAAAGCTGCTCTCAAGCCGCTGGCCCAAGGCTATGCGGCGGTAGTGCCAAGACCTGCCAGAACGGGGGTTCACAATTTCTTCAATAATATTGGAGATATTTTTGTCAGCCTGAACAACCTGCTGCAAGGACACCCGGACCAGACAGCCAGTGACCTGGGACGCATTGTCATCAACTCAACGGTCGGTGTTGTCGGTCTGGTGGATGTTGCCAGCAAAGTGGGGCTTGAAAAACACGACGCCGACTTCGGCCAGACGCTTGGAAAATGGGGACTCGGCTCAGGCCCGTACCTGGTCCTCCCTTTCTTTGGCAGCACAACACTGCGGGATAGCTCTGATATTGTAGCCAACATTGCCCTGTATCAGCACATCTCGCCGGAAGCGTCTACCAGGGACAAAATCAATCCGGTGAGGGTGCTGGATGCCCGGGCTCAACTTCTGGGCGTTGATAGCTTGCTGGAGTCCAGTGGACCGGATGAATATGCTTTTGTCAGAAGCACTTACCTGCAAGGCAGACAAAACAAGATTATCGGGCAGGTTGAACCCGCACCACTGGAAGACGATCCGGGCCCGACACCAGAAGCTCCGGCTTCAGAAGTCACCCCATAAAATCAGGACTGCTGCCAGAAGACCAGAAACCCTGGCAGCAAATGCAACAATAAATCCCGAGCACGCACGTAAATTCGGCTTATAAATCAGGTACAATAGCCCATTTGGCGCTCAGGTTCATTGCCCCATGTCGGCAGCTATCCATATTCAGTCCATCAGCAAAAGCTTTGGCTCTCTAAAAGCCCTTGATCAGGTTTCGTTTACCGTCAATCAAGGTGAGTTTTTTGCCCTCCTCGGCCCCAACGGTGCCGGAAAAACGACGCTTATCTCCATACTGGCCGGGTTAACTCGCGCTGACAGCGGCCATATTCAGGTCATGGGCCATGATGTTGTTAGCGATTACCGTCATGCCCGACGTGCCATTGGCGTGGTGCCGCAAGAGCTGGTCTTTGACCCCTTCTTTACTGTCAGGGAAACCCTGGTCTTCCAGTCCGGCTACTTTGGCCTCAAGCATAATGACGCTTGGGTTGATGAGCTACTGGAAAATCTGGGACTGACCAGCAAGGCCAATGTCAACATGCGTAGCCTGTCTGGCGGCATGAAACGTCGCGTACTGGTGGCTCAAGCGCTGGTTCACAAACCACCGGTCATCGTACTGGACGAGCCAACCGCTGGCGTGGATGTCGAATTACGGCAATCCTTGTGGGAATTCATCCAGCGCCTGAACCGCGAAGGCCATACCATCGTATTGACCACCCACTATCTGGAAGAAGCCGAAACACTGTGTAACCGGATTGCCATGATGAAGCAAGGTCGTATCCTTGCGCTGGATGACAAGACCCATTTCCTGAACAAGACTGGCAAGCGTGAACTTCATCTGCGTCTGGACTCGGCTGAACTGCCGGAACAGTTGCGGTCTCGCTGCAAGTCGCAGGATAAAGATACTTTCCATTTCACTCTGGATAACCTGGGCGAACTGGAAGACATCATGTCGCTGGTCAGAATGGCTGGCCGGCAGATCAAAGACATTTCCTTGCCTGAAGCATCACTTGAAGATGCCTTTGTCCGCCTGATGCAGGAATCACAATCATGACCGGTTTTTACACCCTGTTCTACAAAGAGGTATTGCGTTTCTGGAAAGTCAGTCTGCAAACGATTCTGGCGCCGGTGATTACTGCGCTTCTATACCTGACCATTTTCGGGCATGCCATTGGCAGCCACGTGAAAGTCTATAACAGCGTGCCTTACAATGGCTTTCTCGTTCCGGGCCTGGTGATGATGGCGATGCTGCAGAATGCCTTCTCCAACACCTCCAGCAGCCTGATCCAGTCAAAGATTACCGGCAACCTGGTCTTTATTTTGCTGCCGCCACTCTCGCATTTCGAGTTCTTCATGGCGTACGTCCTGGCGGCGGTTGTTCGCGGCCTCGTCGTTGGTGCAGGTGTTTTTGTTGTCGCAATCTGGTTTGTTCCTGTTTCCCTGCCCCACCCCTTGTGGTCGATTCTGTTCGGCTTGCTAGGCAGCATCATGCTGGGCATTCTGGGACTGATCGCCGGGATCTGGGCAGAAAAATTCGACCAGCTGGCAGGCTTCCAGAACTTTATCATCATGCCGCTGACCTTCCTCGCCGGAGTATTCTATTCGATTCACTCCTTGCCGGAAGTCTGGCAACAATTTTCCCACCTGAACCCGTTTTTTTATATGATTGACGGCTTCAGATACGGGTTTATCGGTGCATCAGATGTCCCTGTCTGGCAAAGCCTGGCGGTTGTCAGTGGTTGCACATTCGTACTGACAGTGATTGCACTGCAATTGATCAAAACAGGCTACAAGCTACGCCACTGAGGATGTAAGTCATTATGGTAACTCCACAACAAGTTCAAGATTATATTGCCGCCGGTCTGCCATGCGACGTGCTGGACGTCAAAGGTGATGGGCATCATTTTGAAGCCATTATCGTTAGCGAGGCATTTACCGGCCTCTCCAGAATCAAGCAGCATCAGCGCGTCTACCAGGCACTGGGAGAGCGGATGCGTGAAGAGATTCATGCGCTTTCGATGAAAACCTACAGCCCGTCTGAATGGGCAGCCGCCAACGGCCAGTAACCATGCAGAAGCAGTCCGGATCAGACAACGAGCCAGACAAGCAACCGAAAAAAGATGGATCTCTAGCCGGACTGATCCTGCTGTCCAATTTGCCTTTCGTGATTGCCCTGGTGGCCTATCTGATCTGGCGATTCTGGCCTTGAGCGATATTGATAGAATTGATACAGGAATAACATGGACAAACTGAAAATTACCGGTAATGGCCCGCTCAACGGCAAGATTCGTGTCTCTGGCGCCAAAAATGCCGCCTTGCCTATTTTGTGTGCCTCTCTGCTGACGGCAGACACGCTACGGCTGACCAATGTCCCGCAACTAAAAGACGTCCATACCATCCAGAAGCTGCTGCAAGGCATGGGCGCACGGGTCATGACCGATAACGTGCATGAATTTGAACTGACCTGCGCCAACATCGACAAACTGGAAGCACCATACGAGCTGGTCAAAACCATGCGCGCCTCCATTCTGGTGCTGGGACCGATGGTCGCCCGTTTTGGCGAAGCGCGCGTCTCCCTGCCTGGTGGCTGTGCGATTGGCGAACGCCCTGTCGAACAGCACATCAAGGGTCTGGAAGCCATGGGTGCAGAAATCACCATCGAGCATGGTTATATTCATGCACGCGCCAAGCGCCTGAAGGGTGCCCGCATCGTGACCGACATGGTGACCGTAACCGGTACGGAAAACCTGCTGATGGCAGCCGTGCTGGCAGAAGGCACCACCATTCTTGAAAATGCCGCTCAGGAACCTGAAGTCACTGATCTGGCCGAATGCCTGATCAAGATGGGTGCAAAAATCAGCGGCGTTGGTACCAGCACGCTGACCATCGAAGGCGTCGAAAAACTGCATGGCACGGAACACGCCGTCATTGCCGACCGCATCGAGGCGGGCACCTTCCTGTGCGCCGTGGCCATGACGGGCGGTGATGTCACACTGACACACGCACGCCCAGACACACTGGATGCCGTTCTCGACAAACTGCGCGAAGCCGGTGCAGAGCTCACCACTGGTAGCGACTGGATTCGCATTGTCATGAACAACCGCCCCAAAGCCGTCACCATCCGGACAGCGCCTTACCCGGCTTTCCCGACCGACATGCAGGCACAGTTCATGGCCATGAATACCGTTGCGGAAGGCACGGGGCTGGTGACCGAAACCATTTTTGAAAACCGTTTCATGCATGTACCAGAGCTGCGCCGCATGGGCGCCACCATCAACGTGGAAGGTAATACATCCATTGTGACCGGGGTGACCGGCCTGTCCGGCGCGACCGTCATGGCAACCGACCTGCGTGCCTCGGCCTCGCTCGTCATTGCCGGTCTGATTGCGTCAGGTGAAACCATTGTTGACCGTATCTACCATCTGGACCGGGGCTACGAGCACATTGAAGACAAACTGGGCGGTGTTGGCGCAAAAATTGAACGTACCCGCTAAGAGCGCGGACTTTTGAAGTTGCCAACACGCGCGGAGACGGTCTCGCAAGGCCTCGAGGCAAAAATAGCCGAGCTGGAAACTTTGAGCCACAAGGCCGAGTCTCCGCTAGTCGCCGAGAAATTCAGGAAGTCTGCTTTTCGCCTGCGCACCATGCAGACGGAAAGCACGCTGTATGAACTCATTGGCCGCCGTGTCCTGTTAGGCAAGTTCAGGCACAGAAAGACCGCACAGCAGGCCATTGCCCAGCTTGGTCTCTTTGCAAGATCCGGCCCTGAACACATGCAGGTAGCAGCCTTGCATAAGCAGCTGCAGCAAGCCTTGCTGGCAAGCACCTTGCCATTTATTTTGTTACTGGCACTTTTGCTGTTTTGTGCCATCTGGATATATTACTGATTGAAACCATGATTACTTTAGCGCTGTCCAAAGGTCGCATTTTTGAAGAAACCGTCCCCCTGCTGGCTGCGGCGGGCATTGTGCCTCAAGAAGCACCGGAGCAATCCAGAAAGCTCATTATCGGGACCAACCGCGAAGACGTACGGCTGATTATTGTCCGCGCGTCGGATGTGCCTACCTATGTGGAATACGGGGCCGCGGATCTGGGCATTGCCGGCAAGGATGTCCTGCAAGAACACGGTGGTAACGGCCTGTATATGCCGCTGGATCTGAATATTGCCCGCTGCAAGCTGATGGTGGCCGTACGCAAGGGCTTTGACTACGAAGGCTCGGTCAAACGGGGCGCACGTTTGCGGGTAGCCACCAAGTATACCGATTCTGCCCGCAAACACTTTGCCGCCAAAGGCGTACACGTAGACCTGATCAAGCTGTACGGCTCAATGGAACTGGCTCCGCTCGTCGGGCTGGCCGATGCCATTGTGGATCTGGTCAGCACTGGCGGCACCCTCAAAGCCAACGACCTGGAAGCGGTTGAACACATCTACGAAGTGAGCTCGCGCCTGATCGCCAACCAGGCTGCACTCAAACTCAAACGTGACCGCATCCAGCCCATCCTTGATGCTTTTGCCAGTGCCATTAAACAAGACTGACCTTCATTTTAAGAAACCATCATGACGACCGTTCGTAAACTCAGTGCCGCACAGCCCGACTTTGCACAACAACTCCAGCAATTGCTGTCATTTGATGCCACGCTTTCACCTGAAATCGAACAGCGGGTAGCGGCCATTCTGGCCGATGTGAAACACCGTGGTGATGCAGCAGTTGTAGAATACACGAATCGCTTCGACAAGCTCTCCGCGACCAGCATGGCCGATCTGGAAGTCACCCAGACAGATCTGAAAGCCGCTTATGAACGCCTGCCAACCAAAGAACAGAACGCCCTAAAGACGGCCTGCGAACGGGTACGCAAGTATCATGAGCACCAAAAACAGCCATCCTGGCAGTATGAAGATGAAGACGGCACTCTGCTCGGCCAGCAGATCACCCCCCTCGACCGCGTCGGCATTTATGTGCCAGGTGGAACGGCAGCCTACCCGTCTTCCGTCATCATGAACGCGATCCCCGCACATGTCGCGGGGGTACCGGAAATCATCATGGTATCGCCGCTGCGTGGCGGTGCAGAACAAGACCGTGTCATGGCAGCCGCCTGGCTTGCCGGCGTAACACGGATATTCACCATTGGTGGTGCGCAGGCGGTCGCGGCATTGGCCTTCGGGACAGAGACCGTGCCGGCTGTCGATAAAATCACCGGCCCGGGCAATGCATACGTTGCAGCCGCCAAACGCCAGGTTTTTGGTCAGGTCGGCATCGACATGGTAGCGGGTCCTTCTGAGATTCTGGTGATTTGTGATGGTCACACCAACCCGGACTGGGTAGCTATCGACCTGTTTAGCCAGGCAGAACACGATGAAGTGGCGCAAGCCATTTTGCTCTGCCCGGATGCAGACTATATTGCCAAGGTCGAAGCCAGCATTGAAAAGCTGCTGCCCGGCATGCCACGTGCAGACATCATCCGTGCATCCCTCGGCAACCGTGGTGCCTTGATTCAGGTAGCAGACCTGGATGAGGCATGCGAGATTGCCAACCAGATCGCCCCGGAGCATCTGGAGCTATCGGTCGCTGACCCGCACCAGCTGGTAAGCAAGATTCGCCATGCAGGTGCCATCTTCATGGGCGCCTATACCTCAGAATCGCTGGGTGATTACTGTGCAGGTCCGAATCATGTCCTGCCGACGGCTCGCAGCGCGCGTTTCTCATCCCCTCTGGGCGTGTATGATTTCCAGAAACGCAGCAGTCTGATTTGCGTATCAGCCGATGGTGCACATCAGCTAGGACAGATTGCCGACACCCTTGCGACTGGCGAAGGCTTGCCGGCCCACGCACTGGCCGCACGCTTGCGTGTAAGAGCTGAGGCATGATGACGGTTGTTGCAGCCATGTCGACTAGAAACCTACCCTATTTGACATGATCTGTTACAATCAAACCTATCCCGTACACTACTGACCCAAAAGAAGTCCTGGCTATGTCCATTACTCCGGCATCCGTCATCCGCGCAGACGTGATAGCACAAAAAGCCTATCAGGTTCACGATAGCACTGGTTGTATCAAGATGGATGCAAACGAAAACCCGCATCCGCTTCCCGAATCACTCAGACAGGCATTGGCAGAAAAACTGGCTGCAGTCGAGCTGAACCGCTATCCGGATGGAGCGGCAAGTCAGCTCAAGGCCCGGCTGAAACAGCACCTGGGCCTGTCTGACCAATACGATATCCTGTTTGGCAACGGCTCTGACGAATGCATTGCCTTGCTGATCCAGGCCATTGCAGGGGATGGTGTCAAGGTCATGGCACTGGAACCCACATTTGTGGTCTATGGCATTGCCGCCCGCGCCCAGCGTCTGGACTATATCGGTGTCGAGCTAAACGCAGACTTCTCCGTCAATGTGGAACGCACGCTGGCAGCCATCCAAGAGCACCAGCCTAAACTGCTGTTCATCACCCCGCCCAACAACCCTACCGGCAACATCATCAGTGCAGAAGACGTGTCACGCCTGATCCGTGCTACACCTGGTCTGGTCGTGATTGACGAAGCGTATGAAGCATTTGCCAGCCATCGGCTGCTGCATTTACTGGATGAACACCAGAACCTGCTGATCATGCGCACCTTCTCCAAAATTGGTGGCGCAGGCTTGCGGCTCGGCTACCTGGTCGGGCGGCCGGAATGGCTGGTCGAACTCGACAAATTGCGCATGCCATACAACATCAACACCCTGACCCAGGTCGCCGCCGAGTTCATGCTCGACCACTATGATGCGATTCAGGCACAGGTAGATGAGGTGGTAACCGCTCGGGATAACCTGATCGACAAGCTCCGGCAGTTCAAGGAACTGACGGTCTATCCGTCCCAGGCCAATATGTTTGTGGTGCGATGCCCCAGAGTACAGGCGCTGCATGCGTACCTGCGCGAGCGCAAGATTCTGGTTCGTCAGGCCTATAACTGGCATCCGCTGCTGGAAAACTGCATTCGCATTTCTACCGGCACCGATGCGGAAAATGCAGTCTTGCTAGCCGCCATTTCTGATTTTTTTGCAAGTTGAGCCCCACTATGCGTCAAGCAACCGTCACGCGAAACACGTTGGAAACCCAGATCACGATCACGATCAATCTGGATGGCACCGGCGTCTCCAAACTGGATACCGGCGTTCCCTTTTTTGATCACATGCTGGACCAGATCGCCCGGCATGGCATGATCGACCTGGATATCAAAGCCACTGGCGATTTGCATATCGATGCGCATCATACCGTCGAAGATGTAGGCATTACCTTCGGCCAGGCGTTTGCCAAGGCACTGGGCGACAAAAAGGGAATCTCCCGGTACGGACACAGCTATGTCCCACTGGACGAGGCCCTGTCGCGTGTCGTGATTGACCTGTCTGGACGCCCCGGCATCGAGTATCACATCCCCTTTACCCGGGCCACCATTGGCACCTTTGATGTCGATCTGTTTCTGGAGTTCTTCCGCGGTTTCATCAACCACGCGGCAGTGACCTTGCATATCGACAACCTGCGCGGGGTTAACAGCCACCACCAGGCAGAAACCGTCTTCAAGGCATTTGGCCGCGCACTGCGCATGGCTGTTGCCTTTGATGAGCGCATGGCAGGCATTACGCCCTCCACCAAAGGGACACTGGCAGGATGAGTCAAATGCAAAAAATTGCCATTGTCGATTATGGTATGGGTAACCTGCGTTCTGTCTATCAGGCCGTCAAACATGTTGCCGATGGCCATGAAGTCGTCCTGACGCATGACCCGGATGTTGTGGCGTCTGCAGACAAAGTGGTTTTCCCCGGTCAGGGCGCCATGCGCGATTGCATGAAAAACCTGAACGAATCCGGATTGCGTGCGGTGGTAGAAACCGCCGCCAGGGAAAAGCCATTTCTGGGTGTATGTGTCGGCATGCAAATGCTGTTTGAACACAGTGAAGAAGCCGATACCACCGGGCTGGGCATTTTCAAAGGCCGGAGCTTGCGCTTCCCTGCCGCCCTGATGATCGACGAAAACGGGCAAAAACTCAAAGTGCCGCACATGGGCTGGAACAATGTCAAACAGGTGCGCCAGCACCCGATCTGGCAAGGCATTGAAAACAATGCCCGTTTTTACTATGTGCACAGTTACTTTGTGCACCCGGCAGATACCGATCTGGTGATCGGCGTCTCGGACTATCCATTTACTTTCTGTGGTGCAGTCGCACAAGGGCAACTGGTTGCCGTGCAGTTCCACCCGGAGAAAAGCGATACGGCTGGCCTGCAGTTGTACCGTAATTTTGTAAACTGGGACGGCAAGTCGTCCTCCTAACAACTCACACGTGATTCGATCATGCTGATAATTCCTGCTATTGACCTAAAAGATGGACAGTGCGTTCGCCTGAAACAAGGCGACATGAATGCGTCGACCGTTTTTTCTGAAAACCCTGGTGAAACCACTAAGCACTGGCGCGACCAGGGGGCACGTCGCCTTCACGTTGTCGACCTGAATGGTGCATTTGCCGGTAAACCCAAAAACCTGCCCGCCATCCGGGAAATCCTGGCCGAGGCGGGTGACATGCCCGTACAGCTCGGCGGGGGTATCCGTGATCTGGAAACCATCGAGAAATACCTGGATGCCGGGATCAGCTACGTCATCATCGGCACGGCTGCGGTAAAAACCCCGGGCTTCCTGCACGAAGCTTGCGATGCTTTCCCGGGCCACATCATTGTGGGACTGGATGCCAAGGATGGCATGGTGGCCACCGACGGCTGGAGCAAGATCACCAAGCATGAGGTCGTAGACCTGGCCCGTCGCTTTCAGGACTATGGTGTGGAAGGTGTCATTTATACCGATATCGGTCGCGATGGCATGCTGACCGGTGTCAACATTGAAGCCACTGTGCGACTAGCGCAACACCTGACCATTCCGGTGATTGCCTCTGGGGGCCTGACCGGGCTGGATGATATCCGTCGCCTGTGCGAAGTAGAAGGCGAAGGCATCTCTGGCGCCATTACCGGTCGTGCCATCTACGAAGGCACCATCGATTTTGCCAGCGCTCAAAACCTGGCGGACGAGTTATCCGATCTCTGATCGACAACCTACTTTAGGAAGTGTGCTGCATAACAAATGCAGCCCTCAGGAAACATGGCATTAGCTAAACGCATTATCCCTTGTCTGGATGTCACTGACGGCCGCGTGGTCAAGGGTGTCAATTTTGTCGGCTTGCGTGATGCAGGGGACCCGGTAGAAATTGCGCGCCGCTATCAGGAGCAAGGCGCCGATGAGCTGACTTTCCTGGATATTACGGCCAGTTCGGATAACCGCGACCTGATTTTGCACATCATTGAAGATGTGGCAAGCCAGGTTTTCATTCCGCTCACGGTTGGCGGCGGGGTCAGGGAAGTTGCAGACATCCGCAGACTGTTAAATGCCGGCGCAGACAAAGTCAGCATCAACTCCTCTGCCGTCACCAACCCGCAGCTGGTCGCAGACGCAGCCGGAAAATTTGGCTCCCAAGCCATTGTGGTGGCGATTGATGCCAAAAACACCGGTAGTGAAGAATTCCCGAAATGGGAAGTCTTTACCCATGGTGGCCGCAAAAATACCGGGCTGGATGCCATTGAATGGGCGCTGAAAATGGAAGCCATGGGCGCAGGAGAAATCCTGCTGACCAGCATGGACCGTGATGGCACCAAGATCGGTTTTAACCTGCCGCTCACCCGTTCGGTATCCGACATCGTCAATATTCCGGTCATTGCATCCGGCGGCGTTGGCAATTTGCAGCATTTGGTCGACGGCGTACTGGAAGGTCACGCTGATGCGGTACTGGCAGCCAGTATTTTCCACTTTGGCGAATACACGGTTCAGCAAGCCAAAGAAGCCATGCGTGCAGCTGGTATCGAAGTACGATTGTAAGCAAGCTGCCAACGACAGATTCACACCAAGCCGGATACATTTCTTGATATGACACAGAACCCTGACTGGTTAACACAGGTAAGCTGGAACGCCGATGGATTGGTGCCGGCCATCGCCCAGGATGAAAAGACAGGACGCATCCTGATGGTGGCGTGGATGAACGCGGAAGCCTTGCGCCTGACGGCCGAAAAAGGCACCGCCCACTATTTCAGCCGATCTCGCAGCAAACTATGGCATAAAGGCGAAGAATCCGGCCATTTCCAGCGCGTCAGCGAAATCCGTCTTGATTGTGATGGAGATGTTATTTTGCTGCAGATTGAACAAGAAGGCGGCATCGCCTGTCATACCGGCAGAGAAAGCTGCTTTTTCTCTGTGCTGAAAGAGGGCCAGTGGCAAGCCGTTGATAAAGTATTGAAAGATCCAGCCCAGATATATGGTGCAGATCATAAAGGCCATGACCATGGAAAACGCTGAGTTGAATGATGTTTTATTGCGGGTGGCAGCCACCATTGATGCGCGCAAAACCGCATCACCAGACAGCTCTTATGTGGCCAAGCTGTTCGCCAAAGGACCTGATGCAGTCCTGAAGAAAATTGGTGAAGAAGCGACAGAAGTGGTGCTGGCAGCCAAGGATGCCGACAAGGAACACATTGTTTATGAGGTAGCAGACTTGTGGTTTCATACCATGGTCCTGCTGGCACAGCATGGACTCTCCCCTGTCGATGTCGTCAACGAACTAGGCCGGCGAGAAGGTCTTTCCGGCCTGGCAGAAAAAGCCGCCCGTAAAGACGGCTGACACTGAACAATTACTTGTAGATAGACAGAAACCATCCCCTTTGATGACACAGGACACGCCATGACGGATTGTATTTTTTGCAAAATTGCAGCAGGCCAGATCCCTTGCAACAAAATTTACGAAGACGACGAACTGTTGGCATTCCATGACATTCGCCCAGCGGCACGCGTACATTTTCTGATCATCCCCAAGCTGCATGTGGCTTCCATGCTGGAAGTGACCGAGGCACATGAAGCCCTGCTCGGGAAAATGATGCTGCTGGTGCCCAAGCTGGCCCGTGAGCACGGCTTGGGTGACGGTTTCAAGACCAGCATCAATACCGGCCTTGCCGGTGGCCAGGAAGTATTCCACCTGCACATTCACGTCTATGGTGGCGGCCCGGTTGTCAAATAAGCAGAACAGCACCTGTCAAAGGCAGGATGACTGAACTTACCGAATCAGGAGTATGAACATGAAATTCCAGCGCAATACCCTAGCCCGTCAACGTGGCTTTTTGAGCATTCAGCATCTATTGATTCTACTGGTGATTGTGGTGCTGATTTTTGGCACCGGCAAACTGAAAAACCTGGGCAAGGACCTTGGCTCGGCTGTCAAAGGGTTCAAAGATGGCATGAATGGCGAGGGGGATGACACTACCAAACCCGCCAGCAAAGAAACGCAAACCATTGAAGACCAAAGCACCAAGAAACCGGATTAACCGCATTCTCATGACCATGTCCATGCGTTTACCCGGCTTGCCCGGTTGCACATACAAGGTGCCAGATCATGTTTGACATCAGTTTTGGCGAATTGATGGTGATCTTCATTGTCGCCTTATTGGTACTGGGGCCAGAACGGATGCCCAAGGTGGCCCGCATGGTAGGTAAAATGATCGGCCAGTTGCAGATGCATGCAGCCAATCTGAAGCAGGAGCTGGCCAAAGAGGGCGAGCTGGCCGAGCTGCGCAAAATTCATGAAGAAACCAGCCGGTCGTTGCAGGAAGTCGGGCAACAGATGATTGCCCCGCTGACAGAAGCGGAACAGCAACTGCGGCATGATATTCATCAAGTGACACATGGCACAGTGGATGCACCGCTGCCCGATGCGACAATCACAACCGATGCTCAGGCTGTGGCAGCGCCTAGCCCTGAACCAGAGGTGACTGAGACGACTGTAGCAGCAGCACCGCTGGTGACAGCGGTCAGCCAACCGGAAGCCGACGTGGTTGTTCCACAGAAAAGCAAACCGGTAGACACTTCGCCTGCTTATACAGAAACCCAGTTGGACTTGTTTGATACTCCCACCAGCGCAAAGAGTGACGCATGACCGAGCACGCCCCGGAAAGCCTGCTATCCCACCTGATCGAACTCAGAAACCGCCTCGTCAGAACCCTGGCGGTTTTTACTGTCGTGTTCCTGGTTGCCATTTACTTCTCTGAGAACCTGTACACTCTGCTGACCGCACCGTTGATGAAATTCTTGCCGGGCGGCCTGATTTCAACCGGTATTACTTCACCGTTTGTGGTACTGATGAAAATATCGGCGCTGGTTGCATTTGTGCTGACCTTGCCACATACCCTCTACCAGATCTGGGCATTTGTCGCACCGGGCTTGTATGCGCACGAGAAACGCCTGTTGCTGCCCTTCATCATCTCGGCAACCCTGCTGTTCCTGCTGGGAATGTGCTTTGCCTACTTCTTTGTCTTTGGCATGGTGTTCAAGTTTATTGCCAGCATCCTGCCCCCCAACATGCGCTGGATGCCGGATTCAGGCACGTATTTCGAATTTATCCTGAACATGTTCTTCATGTTCGGGCTGACTTTTGAAGTACCGGTGGCGGTCGTGCTGATGGCCAAGATCGGGGTCGTCAGCGTCAAGCAGCTGACCGAAGTGCGTCCATATATCATTGTCGCGGCTTTCGCGATTGCAGCGGTGGTCACCCCGCCGGATGTTGCATCCCAACTGATGCTGGCCATTCCCTTGTGGCTACTGTACGAGGCTGGCATTCTGGCCGCTTTCGTGCTGGTGAAACCCAAGACTGCCAGTTAATCCTGTTAACGTCTGACCATCCTGCCGATAGTCAGACTGCCAAACCGGCTGCCTGACCACTCGCCCAGGCCCACTGGAAGTTATACCCCCCCAGCCAGCCGGTAACGTCCATGACCTCGCCTACAAAATACAGCCCCGGCCGATGCTTGGCCATCATGGTTTTGGAATCTAGCTGTCGCGTATCTACCCCGCCCCGCATGACCTCCGCTTTCTTGAAACCTTCGGAACCATTGGGGGTAATCTTCCAGTGTTTCAAGGAATTTGCCAGGCTACGCAAGGCCTTATCACTGACATCGGCCATGTGCTTGCCCTCCAGTCCCGCATTGGTCACCCAGAACTCTGCCAGTTTGCGAGGCATCAGATGTGCCAGTACATTGGCCACATGTTGGCGGTTACCCGGTTTATGCTCGACAAGATAATCTTCCAATGCCACATCCGGTACCAGGTCGACTTCGAGCTGATCTCCATGTTGCCAATAAGAAGATATCTGCAGTACGGCGGGCCCGGACAAGCCCCGGTGGGTGAATAGCAAGTCTTCACGGAACTCGCCACCTTGCGAAGAGGTAATATTAACCTCCAATGAGACCCCTGCCAGCGCCACAAAGGGTGCCCAGGTCTCCGGGGAGAATGTCAACGGAACCAGTGCAGGTCGCGGATCAATCAGCTTCAGGCCTTGGGCTTTTGCTATCTTCAGGCCAAAGTCAGTTGCGCCGATTTTGGGAATCGACATCCCGCCTGTCGCAATCACCACTGATGTGGCTTCCACAAGGCCTCTATCGGTGCTGATCAGCCAGTGACCAAGTGGTTGCTGGGTCACATCCAGTACGGTGCTTGGCATCCACCATTCCACGCCCCCCTTGTCACATTCACTGGCCAGTAAATCAATGATGGACTGGCTACTCTCGTCACAAAACAGCTGCCCCTTGTGTTTCTCATGCCAGCGGATACCGTAGGCTTGTACCAGTTTCAGGAAATCCTGCGCGGTATATCTGGCCAATGCAGAGCGGCAAAAGTGCGGATTCTCGGACAAGAATTGCTGAGGAGATGTATGCAGATTGGTGAAGTTGCAGCGGCCGCCCCCCGAGATACGAATTTTCTCGGCCAGTTTTTCGGCATGATCAATCAGGAGGACACGACGTCCCCGCTGTCCGGCAACCCCGGCGCACATCATCCCGGCTGCACCTGCGCCAATGACCACGACATCCACGACTTTGTTTTTCACCACAACATCACTTTTTGACTGAATTTGGAGTTGCTATTGTACCGACCCGAACCATGGCGCACCAATGCGGTAGTATCAGTCCGAGGTAAACACGCAACTAACAGGAATGGAGACTCTGAAGGCGGCAAGGACAATCCAAATGAAGCCCTGCCCTGTCAGCAGAATTGGTAGGCGTAACGCCTATGCTGATACAGGCAGTCTTCCTGACAACCTGTGCACACAGCCGAGAAAAACGGTTCAATGACCCGAAAAATCACACACGGTATACAGCGGAATATTTTGCGCTTTGATCAAGTCCGACCCGCCCAGCTCGGGCAAGTCCACAATCGCTGCCGCTTCCACCACGGTGGCACCCAAACGATTCAGCAGCTTGGCCGCTGCCAGCATGGTACCTCCAGTCGCAACCAGATCATCGATCAGCAATACCCGGTCACCGGCCTTGCAGGCATCGGAATGCAATTCGACCGTCGCGCTGCCATACTCCAGCTCATATTCTTCTGACACGGTATGGAATGGCAACTTGCCTTTTTTACGGATCGGTACAAATCCCAGATTAAGCTCGTACGCCACCACCGCGCCCAGGATAAAACCGCGCGCATCCACACCGGCAACCAGACTGAGATTGGCATCCATATAACGGTGGACAAACATGTCTACCAGCACACGGAAGGTTTTCGGGTTCTGTAGCAGGGGCGTGATATCGCGAAACTGAACCCCGGGTTGCGGCCAGTCCGGTACGGTACGAATATTGTCGCGAATGTATGTTGCTGCGTTCATTTGGGATATCTCTATAAAACCATCAAAGCGGCATGATGCATCCATGCCGGCTAAAAATCTCGTTTAGCGATGCTGAATGCTAAAACACTGGTGTATTTTCTTGTTACGGAAGTCCTCTGGCACACTTTGGGCAGAGATATTCTTCACGTCCGCCATGGCCTGGATACCAGGGTCTAGCTCGAAACTACGCAGGTTGGTCGAAAAGAACAACGTCCCACCCCGGGTCAGCAGCGACAAACATTGACGGATCAGCCATGGGTGGTCACGCTGAATGTCCAGAATCCCCAGCATCTTCTTGGAGTTCGAGAAGGTAGGCGGGTCTAGCACAATCAGGTCAAAGCGTTTTCCCTCATCCACCGCTTCACGCAGCCAGGTAAAGACATCTGCACGGGTCAGAATATGCTGCGTACGGTCGATCTGGTTCAGCTCAAAATTGCGGGCCGTCCATGCCTGATAGGTATTGGATAAATCTACCGTCTCAGAAGAAACTGCACCTCCCTTGGCCGCATAGACAGAAAAGCTGCCAGTATAGGCAAACAGGTTGAGAAACCGCTTGCCCTGAGCCATGCTGCCAACCCGCATGCGGGTCGGGCGATGGTCGAGGAATAAGCCGGTATCCAGATACGCCCCCAGATTGACCCAGAACAGATGCCCGCCTTCATGGGCGATGAAATCCTCCCCCATTTCCCCGGTCTTTTCATATTGCTCTTCGCCCTTCTGGCGCTGACGCAATTTGAACCAGACTTGTGATTCGGACACACCCAGCACGTCAGATACAGCCGTTTTGACAGCAACACCCCATGCGGCATGTTCTGCATCCGTCTGCTTCCAGCCCGTATCAAACTCCTGGATACAGACCTTGTCTTCATACATGTCGATTGCGACTGGAAACTCGGGAATATCCCGGTCATAAATGCGATAGCAGCTGATCTGCTGACGCCGTGCCCATTTACCCCAGTGCTTGGCATTCTTGCCCAGACGGTTTCTGAGCGGTGCGGTGTCTATCCCGACAGGGATCAGGGTATCGGGTAACTGTACTGCTGGCTTCATCGATCTACGGTCTTTGCTTTGAATAATTCGAGTACCGGTTCCGGTACATATTTGCCCAGGATGGACTCCCATCCCTCCGGTCCCACCAGACTTTTCACCATGGTCGAACTGACCTCGGCAATTTCCCGTGGCGGCATCAGGAACACGGTATTAACGCTGGGAACCAGGTCATCGTTCACATAACGCATATTGCGTTCGTATTCGTAATCACTACCCGTCCGTATCCCGCGCAGAATGTACTGCGCCCCCATGCGCTGGGCGTAATTCACCAGAAACTGGTTATCAAACGCGTCGACTTGCAGATTCGGCAAATGGCGGGTGGAATCTCTCAGCATCAGGAGCCGCTCAGCCTTGGTAAAGGAGTACTTTTTATCCGGGTTGATACCCACAGCCACCACCAGTTCGTCAAACAGTTTCACTCCCTGTTCGATCATCCATAAGTGGCCTTTGGTCACCGGATCAAAACTACCCGCATAAACGGCTTTTGTCATGATGACTCCTTGTTCTGGCGATTCATTTACAACTCAACCTGGGTTCCCAGTTCCACAACGCGGTTGGTCGGAATCTTGAAGAAATCCGTAGCCTTGGTTGCATTACGTGACATCCAGACAAACAACTGCTCACGCCAGAGTGCCATGCCCGGCATCTTGCTGGCAATCAGGGTTTCACGTGCCAGGAAGAAAGAGGTCTCCATCATCTCGAACGTGAGCCCATGCTGTGCTTCGCACAATGCCAAAATCTGGTGAATGTCCGGTTCTTCCTTGAACCCGTAAACTGCCTCTACACGCCAGAAATCATACCCAAGGGATTCGACTTTCAGGCGATCTTCGTCCTTGATATACGGTACGTCCTCGGTAGACACGGTCAACAAGACATTACGCTGATGCAGCACCTTGTTATGTTTCAGGTTATGCAACAGTGCATGCGGCACACCAAAACGGCTCCCGGTCATGAAGACGGCCGTGCCTTCCACCTGATGGGGCGGATGCGCACCCACGCTCTCAATAAAGATATCCAGCGGCAACGAATCTTCTGACAGCCGCTTGAATAGCAGTTCGCGCCCGCGTTTCCAGGTCGTTAGCAGGGTAAAGGTGACCGCCCCAATGGCGAGCGGGAACCAGCCGCCTTCCGGAATCTTGATCGCATTGGCAGAGAAGAAGGTAATGTCCACAACCAGCAGCAGTGAAATGCCGACACTGATCAGGCCGATGTGCCATTTCCAGATTCTGCGCATCACCACAAATGTCAGAATGGTCGCCATCACCATCTCGGTCGTCACGGCAATACCGTACGCGGCAGCCAGATTGCTTGAAGAACGGAACGACACCACCAATAACAGCACAATGGTCAGCAACAACCAGTTAATGAACGGGATGTAAATCTGGCCGATTTCATTTTCCGAGGTATGCAAGATGTCCAGACGCGGACAATAACCCAGCTGAACAGCCTGCCGGGCAACAGAAAATGCACCGGAAATCACGGCCTGGGAGGCAATCACGGTCGCGCCGGTTGCCAGCAGCACCATCATCCAGCGGATAGTCTCCGGGACCATCAAATAGAACGGACTGGTCACCGCTTTGGGGTCGTTGATAATCAGCGCGCCCTGCCCGTAATAATTAAGTACCAAGGCTGGCAGGACAAAACCGAACCAGGCAGCACGAATCGGAAAACTGCCAAAATGGCCCATATCGGCGTAGAGGGCTTCGGCACCGGTAATGGCCAGCACCACAGATCCCATGACAAAGAATGCCTGGATGCGATGCTCCGCAATAAACGACAAAGCATAATAGGGATTCAGGGCTTTCAGTACCTGCGGATGCTCCATGATCTGTAGCGCCCCCAGCAGGCCCAATGAACCAAACCACAGTAGCATGACCGGGCCAAACAGCTTGCCGACGCTCGCGGTACCATGCTTCTGGATGGCAAACAGGCCGATCAGCACCACAATGGCCACAGGCAGGACATAATGCTCGAAGGCCGGGTTGATCAGGGACAAGCCCTCCACCGCAGAGAGTACCGATACGGCCGGTGTAATCATGCCATCGCCAAAGAACATGGATGCACCAAAGATCCCCAATACCATCAGGATCCAGCGGGTTCTCTGCCGTTCTGTACCCCGAAGCGCCAGCGCCATCAGCGCCAGAATGCCCCCCTCGCCGTTGTTATCCGCCCGCATGATGAAGATCACGTACTTGATGGACACAACGATCATCAATGCCCAGAAAATCAGGGACAAGATACCGTACACACTGTCGGCGGAAAAAGGAATCTTGTGGCTACCGCCAAAACACTCTTTCAGCGTATAGAGCGGGCTTGTGCCAATATCACCGTAAACAACCCCAATCGCACCAAGGATCAGACCGCCCGCACCTTGTCTGGCGTGCCCTGCCGTATTGCTGCTCATGCATTTACTTTCATTATTATTGCTCCCTGCCAACTTTTTTGCAGTGCACGAATCGTATCAGCTTAGTGACCCAGTTAAAAGGGATTGCACCATTTTGGAGGTGGTTGTGCACCTATATGGAACACTAAACATCAGCATGATGCATCGGCTTATTTTCTCGGGTGGTGCATCGCATGCATTCTTTGCAGCCTGGCCTTGGCCACATGCGTGTAAATCTGTGTGGTAGAAATATCCGAATGCCCCAGCAATAACTGAACCACGCGCAAATCGGCACCATGGTTAATCAGGTGCGTAGCAAATGCATGTCGCAACGTATGTGGTGACACCGGTTTATTGATACCTGCCTGGGCCACATAAAACTTGACCTGCTGCCAGAAGCGCTGGCGACTCATGGGCTCACCTCTGGACGTGACAAAAAGCGCAATCGCATGCGCATGCTTGCCCAGAATCTCAGCGCGCCCCTGAGACAAATATTGCCGCACAGACTGAATGGCTACATCCCCCAATGGCACCAGCCGGTCCTTGTTTCCTTTGCCTCTTACCCGCAACACGCCATCATTCAGATTCACCTGATTGATGGTTAGCTCTACCAGCTCAGAAACCCGCAACCCTGTCGCGTACAACGTCTCCAGCATGGCCTTGTCTCGCAGTCCAAGTGCCGTATCCAGGTCTGGTTGTAACAATAGTCGTTCGACGTCCTGTTCAGACAGGGCAACCGGCAATAGCCTAGGTGGTGCCTTCATCTCCAGTTGCATGGCCGGATTATCCGCACGCAGCGCCTCACGCTGCAGATAGGCAAACAATCGCTTGATTGTCGACAACGTACGCCTGACACTGCTGGCTTTCACACGGCCCAGGCGGAATGACAGAAATCCGGACAATGCATCCGGCGTCACGAGACGTAATACATCGCCTTCACCCAGATAAACCATCAATTGGGCCAGATCACGCCGATACGCGTCGACTGTCAATCGGGATAAACCGTCTTCCAGCCAGATCGCGTTCAGAAAGCGCTCCGTCCAGATGGCATCTGTGCATGCTGACTTATCCGCAGTCATGACTTCTTCGCTTTACCCTTTTTGGCAGCTGTCTGACCAGCCGGCACGGTGATTTGCTTCTGAATCACCTCCGGGTCAACCGGACTACCCAGCTTTTCCAGTGCCAGTCTAGCCAGCTGCAGCGCTTCACTTCTGATGGCCGCATTACCGCTTCCCTGCGCCTTGATTGAATCCAGAACTACCCAGCGCCAGGCATTGCACAAGGCGCCCAAGCGGGCACGCTCCAGCCATCCCGTATCAGACAGTGCCGCAGGCGCCTGGCTACGCCAGTGTTGCCACATGTCATCTACCATTTCGGCGCTCCCCTGCTTTAGCCACCATTTGGCAACCAGCCTGGCGCCTGGCAGCCAGTCATCGGCGGCAGCGTCTTTGGCTACCACCCAGCGGGAGATCAATCCAGCGGCTTCTGTCGGACTACCCGCCGCAAGCGTTATTTTCACCCGCGTCAGGTTGATGTTCGCCGCAGATGACAAAGGCACGCCCTGCCAGACAGCCAATGCTTCCTGTGGCAAGCCCGCATCACCCAGCATCAGAGCCAGTTGTTGTCTCTGATCTTGCGGTTGTGCTGACAGCCAAGTCTGGGGCGCGATGCCCAGTGCCGGTAGCAAACGCCACTGCACCAACGGGGTCGCAGACAGCGACTCAAGCATAGCCTCCCTGGCCTTTTGCTGCATTTCTGGCGTTTGGGCATCCGTTAGCAAGACGGCCAGCAAGGCTGTAGACTGCCACCGCGTTTCGGCTGGCTGGCTCGCCTGAACCTGCCACCATGACTCATCATCGCCACTTAATAGCTGGGCACGATTTGCGGCTCTTTCACCCAAAGCTTTCAGCTGTTTCAAGAAAGCAGGGCCATCAATACCAGCTGGCGGATTCGGCTGACTGAGTGCCCAGACCCCCACCTGATACGACAAGGCATCATGATGAAACTGTTCGGCCAGCCAGAGCGGAAGCCTGGCTACAGCCCCATCCGGGCGCCATTCATTCACAGACATCTGCTTGATCAATGCAGCTTTAAGCACCGCATCATCACTTTTGCCAGATTTCCATTGATAAGCCAGTCGCTCCAGGGAGTCAGGCTTTAAATTGGTCGCATAGCGAATCGCCTCATCCGAACCGCCCATCACGAGTGCACTGGCCAGTAACTGCGCCTGGGTCTTCTCCAGCAAAGGCACCTTGATTTGCTGAAGCCGGGCCGCTTCTTTCAAAGCATCATCAATCAGCCCAAGGTTCACCAGCGATTGCACCAAGAGCTGGTTGGCTCGCTGCCATTGCGGCTTGCCGAGCTGCGACTCGCTGGCCAGCAAGGTGGATAATAACTGTTGTGCCGCCTCGGGACTTTTCTCCAGTTGCTGCTCGGCACTGTATAGTGTGGCATCCGGCGACAGCAGCGCTTCATCCCCTGCCGCCAGAATTTTCTGAAGCGCCAGATCACGTTTGCCAGACATCATGGCATTCAGGCGCAACTGCTCCCAGGTTGTCCATGCCGGATCCTCGCTGCGCTTGGCAGGCTGATATTGGTCAGCCAGCATAATGACGCTATCCGGCATGCCTTGCTGAAGCAGCCGTTGAGCATCCGATAACTCATCCGCACTCAGGGTCGGACAAACCAGTACAGAACAGATCACCAATGCACCAAGCCTGGTCGCTGCATTAACATTAGACATCATGAATTTACCTGAAATGCATTGTTATCAACGTAGCGCCATCATAACGCGATGTCGTGCCATGTCATAGCCACAACAACGCCAGAAAGCCAGCACGTACAGACCGCGCAGACATAAAAAAACGCGAGGAAATCCTCGCGTTTTTTACCTGCTGGCAGAAAAACTTATTCTGCAGCTGCAACAGCCACTTTACGTGCTGGCAACTTTTCCTTGATACGTGCAGATTTACCTGAACGCTCACGCAGATAGTACAGTTTGGCACGACGAACATCACCACGACGTTTCACTTCAATGGTAGCAACCAGTGGAGAGTAAGTCTGGAATGTACGCTCAACGCCTTCACCAGAAGAGATCTTGCGAACAATGAAAGCACTGTTCAGGCCACGGTTACGTTTGGCGATAACAACACCTTCGTAAGCCTGCAGACGTTCACGGTTACCTTCTTTAACCTTAACTTGCACAACAACGGTATCACCAGGTGCAAATTCAGGGATGGATTTGTTCAGACGAGCGATTTCTTCTTGCTCTAGAATTTGAATCAGGTTCATGCTTCATTTCCTAATTTAAAGAATCTTGTTCCTGCTGCAGACTACCCGTATCCGAACCGCGCTCACGCAACCCGGACTGCCCTGTTTCCTCTTGAAACTCAGCCAGCAGACGAGACTCAGTTTTACTCAGCGGCCGTTGTTGCAGCATGTCCGGCCTTCTCAGCCAGGTCCTGCCCAACGCCTGTTTCAACCGCCAGCGGTTGATCTCTTTGTGGTTGCCAGACAACAACACATCTGGCACCCGCATTCCATCATATTCTTCCGGCCTGGTGTAGTGCGGACAATCCAGCAAACCGGAGACAAACGAGTCTTCGACAGCAGACTGCGCATCGTTCAGCACACCCGGCAAATGTCGCACCACCGAATCCATCAGCACCATCGCGGGCAGTTCACCGCCCGATAGCACATAGTCACCGATCGAGATTTCTTCATCCACATAACGCTGGATAAAGCGCTCATCAACACCTTCATAGCGCCCTGCGATCAGGATCAGGCCAGGCCGCTCAACCAGCTCGGCCACTTTTGCATGGTCCAGGCGGGCGCCTTGCGGTGACATATACACCACATGCGGCTTGCTGACGCCTGCACTCTGTTGTGCCTGCTTCGCAGCTTCCACCGCCTGAGCCAGCGGGTCTGCCAGCATTACCATGCCAGGACCACCACCATAAGGCCGGTCATCCACGGTACGATGCACATCAGCTACAAAATCACGCGGATTCCAGCTACGAAAGTGGCACAGTTGCTTCTTGAAACCACGGCTCACAATGCCTGATGCCGTGATGGCATCAAACATGGCAGGAAATAGCGTAATGACATCAAAGTACACAGATCATCCAGACAGAGAAAAGTGAAACACGAGACTACCGAACTCAGCAGCAACTACCGGTTATCAGTAATCACTTCCCCACTCGACCTCGATGACTTTTGCGTCATTGTCCACGTTCAGCACAATATCCCGCACAAACGGGATCAGGCGCTGCCTGTCACCCTTGACGACCAGAATATCGTGCGCACCGGACTCCATCAGGCTATCCACTGTACCCAGTGTCTCACCTTGCGTATTTCTGACCTCCAGACCGATCAGGTCGGCCCAGTAAAACTCGTCTTCATCCGGTTTAGGCAAATCGCTTCTTGGAATCGCAACATCCATGTTTCTCAGCATCATGGCCTGATCTCGGTCTTCACACCCCGAGAACTTGGCCACCATGCCTTTGCCATGCAATTGCGCTTCTTCAAGCGTATACAAACGCCAGACACCATCACGGCCCAGCCACAGTTCGTCATAATCAAACAAACTGTCCGGGTATTCAGTATCCGCAAAAACATGTACCCAGCCGCGAACCCCAAAAGGCGAACCGACCTTAGCCATGGGCACAAGGTCGGTTGGCGGCATCGGGTTAGTTTTTGCTGCAGATGAAGGTTTCATCACAGAAAAACGCGCCTGATGTAATTTTAAACTTATTACTTCTGCTTGATCAGCCGTGCAACAGTGTCAGACACTTGTGCACCAACGCCTTGCCAGTAAGTCAGACGCTCGCCATTAATACGAAGCGCTTCAGTACCTTCTGGAGCAACAGGGTTGTAAAAGCCAATGCGCTCTACGAAGCGGCCGTCACGACGATTGCGAGAGTCAGCAACAACTACGTTGTAGAAGGGACGGTTCTTCGCACCACCGCGAGCCAAACGAATAACGACCATAGTCTTATACCTAAAATTGGGTTACGTCAAAAGTTTTCAATTTTACGATACATCCCAAAGCATTTGCAAGACAAACTTTGCCAACAACCTGAGACAATCACCATTTACCACACATAAACCACAAACAAACCATTCCCCGGCACATTAACGCATGCCAGGCAACATGCCTTTCATGCCGCGCATCATTTTACCGATGCCACCTTTGCTGAATTGTTTCATCATTTTCTGCATCTGCTCAAACTGGTTCAGCAGACGGTTCACCTCTTGAACAGACACGCCTGCCCCTGCGGCAATTCGGCGCTTGCGTGATGCCTTGATCAGCTCGGGTTTGGCTCGCTCTAGCGGCGTCATCGAGTTGATGATGCCTTCAATGCGGTTAATCCCCTTTTCATCCGCACCGGCAGGCAACTGGCCACCTAGCTGACCAGTCAGCTGGGACGGCAGCTTGTCCATCAAACCGGAAATGCCACCCATCTTGCGCATCTGGATGATTTGCGACTTGAAGTCCTCAAGATCAAAGCCTTTGCCTGACTTGAGTTTGGCAATGGTTTTCTTGGCCTCATCCTGATCGACCGAGCGCTGCGCTTCTTCGATCAAAGACAGTACGTCGCCCATCCCCAACACGCGTGATGCCATTCGTTCCGGATGAAACGGCTCAAGCCCGGTTACCTTTTCTGCCACACCGACGAACTTGATCGGCTTGCCGGTAACATGACGTACGGATAGCGCCGCACCACCACGAGAATCCCCGTCCACCTTGGCCAATACGACCCCGGTGAGCGGCAAGGCTTCGTTAAACGCCTTGGCGGTATTCACGGCATCCTGACCCTGCATGGCATCTACCACAAACAGGGTTTCGATCGGATTCAGTGCTGCATGCAATGCCTTGATTTCATTCATCATGGCTTCGTCGATGGCCAGCCGGCCCGCCGTATCCACCATCAACACGTCAAACAAATGACGCTTGGCATGCTCGACTGCAGCCTGTGCAATCTTGACCGGATCATCCTTGTCGCTGGACGGAAACCACTCCACTGCCACTTGCTCGGACAACAATCGTAACTGCTCGATCGCTGCAGGACGATATACGTCACAACTAACCACCAGCACCTTCTTCTTGTGCTTTTCCTTGATGTATTTGGCCAGCTTGCCTACGGTGGTGGTTTTACCCGCCCCTTGCAAACCGGCCATCAGGATGATTGCCGGTGGCTGAGCAGCAAAGTTCAGATCGACATTGGCCTCGCCCATCAGCTTGGTGAGCTCATCATGCACCACACCAATCACCGCCTGGCCTGGGCTCAAACTACCGATGACTTCCTGCCCCAGTGCCCGAGCCTTGACGTGAGAAACAAACTCCTTGACGACAGGAAGCGCGACATCCGCCTCCAGCAACGCCATACGGACTTCACGCATGGCATCACTGATATTGGTTTCAGACAGCCGCGCTTCACCGCGCAAATTCTTCATCACAGCCGATAAACGACTGGTTAGATTATCCAGCATAAATTCTACTCTCCAGCCCGAACGGGCACGGTGGAACGCCACCTCGTTTAATCAGACCTTACCCGGCTGCACTATCTAGCCGTGCTGCAAATGCATCTCCAAAACAGATCCACGCCAGCATCCAAACCACCATACTGCCGCAAAACCAGTTTACATACCGGAAGCAATCTTCTGTGCGGCCGGTTGGAAAATTTTTACCATCTGGGTCATACTATATTATCTTAGCTAGCCGGGTATCCGGATTATTCCGGGGAAAACGGTTAGTATCTTGCTTATTTTACCCTAGTCGCTGGTAGCTGACATGCTCTCATTTCTAGTTACGTTGCTTTATCTGGTTTTAGCGTGGCATTTTTATCGCACCAGATGGAAGGACGAAACCAATCCATTCTCTCTGAAATCTGAAACCCTGCTCATGGGGGCAGTCATCTTGTTGCATGGCTGGCAACTGGGCATGAGCCTGATCACCCCGCAAGGACTGGATCTGGGCATCGGGAATACACTGTCCATGCTTGCATGGCTGGTCGTGGTTTTTGTATTTGGCAGTAATCTGCTGCAAAACCTGGCCAGCCTGTACCCCGCCCTGCTGCCACTGGCAGCCTTGTGCACCGGTTTCCAGAGCCTGCTCCCCGAGCACCATGTCCCGCTAAACAGCAGCCTGCCTTTGTTCAAAGTGCATCTGCTGATAGCCTTGTCTGCCTATAGCCTGCTTTCCATCACGACGCTGTTGGCCGTTTTCATTACCGTGATCGAATACAACCTGCACCACCTGAAGTCCGGCAATAAACTATTGAGAAATCTGCCACCACTCCTGGCACTGGAAAAACTGCTGTTTCACATCATGAAGAGCGGTTTTCTCCTACTGACGGCAACCCTGATTTCAGGCAGTTACTTCACGCACATTCTGACCAATCAGTGGTTTGTACTTAACCATAAAAACATGTTCTCCCTGTTATCGTGGGTAGTATTTGGGATACTGCTGGCAGGGCATCTGATTTGGGGTTGGCGTGGCAGACTGGCTGCGAGACTGACCATTTTTGGCTCCGTCATGCTGGTCTTGGGCTATGTCGGTAGCAAATTTGTACTCGAAGTTTTGTTGCATCGCTCTTGACGTAGCGCCAAAAGGATTGATAATCAAGACATTACCAGTCTTTATTAGCGCATCCCTTGAACGATTTTCCGATTTCCACACTGATTATTGCCTTGCTGGCCATGCTGGCCGGGGTCGCTTTTTTCTCGCTGGCTGAAATCAGCATGATGGCCCTGAACCGCTACCGCCTGAAACATCAGGCGCAGCAGGGACATAAGGGCGCCAGGCTGACACAATCCCTGCTGGCCAGAACAGACAAGCTGCTGGCCGTGATTTTGCTGGGCAACACCCTGATGCAAACAGGGGCTGCAACGCTGGGCACTTTGATAGCACAGCGCGCCTTTGGCATTCACAACGATACTGCCATCGGCATCTCGACTGGCCTGGTGGCGTTTGCGCTGATCATTTTCAGCGAAGCCACCCCCAAGGTGATTGCAGCCACGTATCCGCAGCCCATTGCCCATGTATCCAGCTATATCCTCACCCCCCTGCTCAAACTGGCAGCACCTGCGGTCTGGTTTATCAACATACTCGTCTCGGGGCTAATGCACCTGCTTCACCTGAAGTCCGTTCAGCATAGCCACACGACATCCATCGACCCGGAAGAACTGCGAATCATGGTGCTGGAATCCGGCCACATGATCGAGAACAAGCACCGAAGCATCCTGTTGAATCTGTTTGAACTGGAAAACATTACCGTCGATGACGTCATGACGCCCCGACACCAGATGGAGGCCATTGACCTTGAACAGCCACTGGATGAACTGCATAAAGAATTTGCCACGGCGCATCACACCCGGATACCGGTTTATGAAGGCAATCCGGACAGTATTCTGGGAATTGTCCATGCACGCAAAGTACTGCACCTGACTCAGGCCAACGAATTCAGCATCGAAAAAATGAAAGAAATCGCCAGGGAACCCTATTTCATTCCTGCCGGCACCCCTTTATTCACGCAATTACAAAATTTTCAGCAAAACAAGCGCAGAATCGGTCTGGTGGTGGATGAGTACGGTGAAATTCAGGGGCTGATTACGATTGAGGACATTCTGGAAGAAATCATCGGGGAATTCACCACCCATGCGCCGGGGCAGCTCAACTCCATTACTCGGCATGAAGATGGCAGCCTGCTGGCGGAAGGCAGCTGCTTGCTGCGTGACCTGAATCGGAAGTTTGGCTTCTCGTTTCCGCTAGAGGGTCCAAAGACACTGAATGGCCTGATCATCGAACACTTTGAAGGATTGCCAGAAACCGGGACGTGCATGAAGATCAACCAGCACATTCTTGAAGTGATCAGTACGCAGGAAAGAACCGTGAAAGTAGTCAAGCTCAAGCTATAAAGCTGACAGTATGTATAATCATATTAGCGCATACAGAAGCCAGCTCGCGTGATTATGTGATAAATTCAGACATCCCATCATCATGCCCGGATAGTAATGACCGATATCAGATCTGTGTTACACACCAGAACACAGGTCAATAGATGGGATGCAAACAGAAACAACTTGCAAGTCAGATAGATTTTGTATGGCTGTCGGTACGACCCTGTTCTTGCCAAACAAGAATTTGACGTGCTGACTTAGCGCCCAAAGGATGTATTAAAGTGGCTATTAACCCAAATTCACTCACTGGCCTGGCCCGTGCCCTGATTCAGCATAATCTGCTTTCAGAAGCAGACGCTTTAACCATTCAAGAACAGGCAAACCAGAACAGCAAACAGTTTATTCAACAGCTTGTACAGAGCCGGAAACTGAATGCTCACCAGATTGCGGAATTTGCGGCACGCACCTTCTGCCTGCCGATCATTGATCTGAGTACCTTCAATATCGATTATCTGCCCAAGAACATTCTTGACCAGAAAATCATCGCGACCCGCCGGTGCATTCCGCTCTTCAAGCGTGGAAACATCACCTTTGTTGCCACCAGTGATCCGACCAACCTGGATGCGCTGGACGAAATCAAGTTCAAGCTGGGTACCAATATTGAGCCCATTGTCGCCGAAGACGACAAGCTGGAAAAACTCATCAACATGGAAGCAGAGGCCAGTGGCGCCAACTTCCAGAAGATGGCCATTGATGATATCAATCTGCAGTTTGAAAACGAAGAATCGCAACAACCCCAGGATGATAGTAATAACGTAGATATCGACGATGCGCCGATCGTCCGCTACATTCACAAAGTTTTGCTGGATGCGATTAATGCTGGCGCATCGGATATCCACTTCGAGCCTTACGAGAAATTCTACCGGGTACGGTACCGGATTGACGGCATACTTTCCGAAATCGGACAGCCTCCCTTGGCCATCAAGGAAAAGATTGCCTCCCGTATCAAGGTGATTTCCAAACTGAACATTGCGGAAAAGCGCGTGCCGCAAGATGGCCGCATGAAGCTGGTGCTTTCCAAGACGCGCGCCATTGATTTCCGGGTTTCTTCACTGCCTACGATTCATGGCGAAAAGATTGTAATGCGTATTCTGGACCCCAGCAGTGCCACGCTAGGGATTGATGCGCTTGGCTATGATCCGGATCAAAAAGAGTTCCTGATGCAGGCCATCAAGCGTCCTTACGGCATGGTCCTGGTGACAGGTCCGACAGGCTCGGGTAAAACCGTGTCGCTGTATACCTGCCTGAACATTCTGAATGAACCCGGCATTAACATTTCCACCGCTGAAGACCCTGCCGAAATTAACCTGGCGGGGATCAACCAGGTGAACGTGAATGATGCTGCCGGCTTGACGTTTGCAGCAGCATTGAAGTCATTCCTGCGTCAGGATCCGGACGTGATCATGGTGGGTGAGATTCGTGACCTGGAAACCGCGGACATCGCCATCAAGGCGGCGCAAACAGGCCACATGGTGTTCTCTACCCTGCACACCAACGACGCACCCACGACGCTGACCCGTCTGATGAACATGGGGGTGGCACCATTTAACATTGCCAGCTCGGTGATTCTGATTTCTGCCCAGCGCCTGGCCCGAAAACTCTGCCCGCAGTGCAAAAAACCAGCCAATATCCCTGTTGAGGCGCTGTTAAGTGCCGGTTTCGAGCGGGAAGAACTGGACGGCAGCTGGACCCCTTATCAGCATGTAGGTTGTGACCACTGTAAGGGTAGCGGGTACAAAGGCCGGGTGGGTATTTATCAGGTCATGCCGATTTCTGAAGAAATTCAGCGTATCATCATGACAAATGGCAATGCGCTCGATATCGCGGCCCAAGCCAAGAAAGAAGGCATTCTTGACCTTCGGCAATCCGGCTTGCGCAAAGTAAAACAAGGACTGACCTCCCTGGAAGAGGTCGAGTCTGTCACCAACGAATAACCATAAAGGTTGATCGATATGGCTGTTGCAAAGAATACCGCCAAGACGGCTTCATCCAAAGAAGGCATGTTTGCCTGGGAAGCCAAAGACAAGGCTGGCAAGGTTGTCAAAGGGGAAATGCGCGCGGTGAGCAAGGAGGTGGTTGCTGCACAGCTACGCCGCCAAAACCTGCAACCAGTCTTGGTGAAACCCGCAAAACGCAGCCGGGGCAAGCGGATTACCGATCAGGACATTACCCTCTTTACCCGTCAGCTGGCCACCATGATGAAATCCGGTGTGCCGTTGCTGCAATCGTTTGACATTGTCGCCAGAGGGCACGGTAACCCGTCCGTGACACGCCTGCTGATGGATATCAAATCTGATATCGAAACCGGTAGCAGCATGTCGCAAGCCTTCCGAAAGTATCCGCTGTATTTTGACAGCCTGTTCTGTAATCTGGTGGAAGCGGGTGAGCAGGCGGGTATTCTGGATACCCTGCTCGACCGTCTGGCGACCTACAAGGAAAAGATCCAGTCCATCAAGGGCAAGATCAAATCGGCCTTGTTTTACCCGACCTCGATTCTGGTCGCAGCGTTTGTGATTACTGCTGTGATCATGATTTTCGTGATTCCGGCGTTCAAGGACCTGTTCAGCAACTTTGGTTCTGACCTGCCAGCCCCAACGCAAATCGTGATTGCCATGTCTGACTTCTTTGTTCAGTACTGGTGGATGATTATCAGCATCCTTGGTGGTGGTTTGTATGCGTTCTTTTATACATGGAAGCGCTCCAAAACCCTGCAGACCCGAATGGACAAGATCATGCTGAAGCTCCCGGTATTCGGGGAAGTCATTCGCAAAGCCACCATCGCCCGCTGGACGCGTACTTTGTCTACCATGTTTGCTGCGGGTGTTCCGCTGGTAGAAGCGCTGGACTCCGTGGGTGGCGCATCCGGCAACCAGATTTACGTTGAAGCCACCAAGAATATCCAGTCGGAAGTAAGCATGGGTACGTCTTTGACCGTGGCCATGCAGAACAGCAAGGTGTTTCCGAACATGGTGCTGCAAATGGCTGCCATTGGTGAGGAATCCGGCTCTCTGGATGCCATGCTGAGCAAGGTAGCCGACTTTTATGAGGAAGAAGTCGACCGTGCCGTTGAGAGTCTGTCCAGCCTGATGGAACCGATGATCATGGTCGTGCTTGGCGTGCTGATTGGTGGTCTGGTCATTGCCATGTACCTGCCGATTTTCAAAATGGGCTCGGTTGTGGGTGGTTAATGTCGAATCTTCCCTTGTCGTTTTTGATTGTTGTATTTTTTGTCTTTGGCTTGTTGATTGGCAGCTTTCTGAATGTGGTGATTTACCGCCTCCCCAAAATGATGGAACGAGGCTGGTTGACTGACATGCAGGCTGGGCTGGATGAGGCAAGCCTGATTATTCAGGGCGAGGGTTCTGTCCCTGCGTTGGCAAATGCCAGAAGTGCCATTGCCGCTCACCTTGAGAAAGCACCGGCCTTTAATCTGGCACATCCGCGCTCGGCTTGCCCGCAGTGCGGGCATCAGATCAGTGCACTGGAAAACATCCCGGTGTTCAGCTACCTGTTTCTGGGTGGCAAGTGCAGGCACTGCAAAACCCGCATCAGTGTGCGTTATCCGCTGATAGAACTGTTCACGGGCAGTCTGGCCGCGCTATCCGCAGCCCTGTTCGCCCCTTATGGCCTGTCTATCGCCATGGCCGCATTTGCCTTTCTTGCCGTTCTGCTGGTATTGGCCTGGATCGATCTGGATACCATGCTCTTGCCCGACAGCCTGACCTTGCCACTGATGTGGGCTGGCCTGCTGTTTAGCTGGCACGGCGGGTTTACCAGCCTTGGCAGTGCGCTACTGGGTGCGGCGGGCGGGTATCTGTTGCTGTGGAGCGTTTACTGGCTATTTAAACTGGTAACCGGCAAAGAAGGCATGGGTTATGGTGACTTCAAGTTATTGGCCGCCATTGGCGCATGGCTGGGCTGGCAAGTCTTGCCACAGACCATTCTGATTGCTTCTGCTGCAGGTGCCGTTATCGGCATTACGATGATTGTGCTGGGCAACAAGACCCGACAGCAAGCCATACCATTCGGCCCCTATCTGGCCATTGGTGGTGCGATTTCCCTGTTTGCCGGCAATTTCATTCTCTAAGCCATGACCTCCAAGCACATTGCGGCCAATACCCACAAACTGCTGGTCGGTTTAACCGGCGGTATTGGATCCGGAAAAAGTGCCGCATCATCTTATTTTGAGCAGCTAGGCGTACAAGTCATCGATACGGATGCGATTGCCCATGAACTGACCGGGCCGAATGGTCTGGCGATTCCGGAAATCCTCAAGACGTTTGGCCCGGCCTACATCACCGATGATGGACGAATGGACAGAGCCAAAATGCGACAGCTGGTTTTTTCGAACCCGGCAGAACGTCATCAGCTGGAACGAATTCTTCACCCCATGATCCAAATGACTGTATTCGACAGAATACAGTCAGGTCGTGGCGTATTTGATTATGTTGTCGTGGTCATTCCGTTGCTGTTTGAAAACCAGCATTATGCCGACTTACTTGACTTGGCAATTGCAGTGGATTGTCCGGAAGAATTGCAGATCGACCGTGTCATGCAGCGCTCCGGTTTAACGGCTGATGAAGTACAGCGCATTATGGCCGCCCAGACGCCGCGCGCCACGCGAATAGCCAAGGCAGACAAGGTATTGCTGAACCAGGGTAGCGTGCCCGAACTGCATGCCCTGATAGACCAGTTGCACCGTGAATTACTCGACTTGGCACGTGCAAAAACCCGGCATTAAGTAATTAAATTTCTTTTTTGCAATTCCATGGCAATTAGAACGTGTTTTTTGCAGGATCAGTTTGTATAAATCCTTGCCTTGGTGCAGAATAACGCAAAATCAATAAAGACCCAGCCATCCGTGATCAAATATGAATTTCCGCTAAACGAACGAATCCGTAGCCTGCTCCGGCTAGAGGACTTGTATGAGCGTTTTGATCACTTCGTGAATAAAACCGGCGCGTTTGAACACCACTTTGCGCTGCAGACACTATTTGAGATTATCGAAACCGGCGCACGTGCCGATCTGAAATCGGATCTGCTGCAGGAGCTGGAACGTCAGCGCAGTTCGCTGGAATCTTTGCGCAATAACCCGCAGATTTCTGAAGCGGCACTTGACTCGGTCTTGCTGGAAATTGAGCAGACCAGCGGACGTTTGCTGGATGTAACCGGCAAATTCGGCCAGCACATCCGTGAAAACGAATGGCTCATGGGTATCAAGCAGCGCATGAGTATCCCTGGTGGCGTGTGCGAGTTTGATATCCCTTCTTACCATTTCTGGCTTCGGCACGAGGTAGCAACCCGCCAGCAGGACTTGGGCATCTGGAGCCGGCCACTATTGCCGATCCGCGATGCAACTGCCATTGTATTAAAACTACTGAGAGATTCAGGCAAATCACACCAGTTTGTCGCACGTAATGGCATGTTTCAGCAGATGTCAGGTGGCAAGCTGGTTCAGCTGCTGCGGGTCGACGTATCGCCAGAGCTGGCAGGAGTCCCTGAGTTGTCAGCCAACAAGTATGCCATCAATGTCCGCTTTACCACCCAGGGTGGTGAAGGCCGTCCAAAGACCATGGATTGTGATGTCCCGTTTACGCTGACCTATTGCAATCTGTAATTCGTCATCTGTCATTCGTGTTTTATCAGGTAGCCTCACCTTGAACACTTCCAGTTCCCCGAAAAAAGTCAGTTGTCCCACCTGCAAGAAAGAAACGATCTGGTCACCAGACAACCGTTTCCGGCCTTTTTGCTCTGAACGCTGCAAGATGATTGATCTGGGCCAATGGGCCAACGAGTCTTATCGCGTGCCTGTCATTGAACAGGACGAGTTTGATAACCCGCCTTCCCTGCAATAAGCGCACCGTTTGGCAAGGCCTGGCTATGTACAGGGTCAGGAATGAGTGGTGAAGAAAAACACCCAGGATTGTTGATCCAGCGTGAGCGTAGCTCGCCAGTCTGCCCGACCCTGAATGCAGACGGGCAAAATGACCTTGCCTGTGAACACGCCACCGGATGCAGATTGCAGCTTATAAGCTGCCGGTCCCATGGCCATACCCTTCATGTCAAAGCGTAAAGTCACCTGCTCCCCGGCCTTTGCCGTGACATTGACCCCAAATGCCTGAACCGGACTGGGTTTCTGGGCAAACTTGAGCGTTGCAATGGCATTGCCGGACGCATCACTGAAAGTACAGCCGAGAACCGGATCACAGCGGGTGACCATCAGATGATTTAATTGTTGCTGGGTATACTGATAGTAGATGCCAGCAGCCAGCACCAGCAGGATAATCGCACCCCACGCCAGCCGGTTCAGCCAATGCGCTTTTTGCTGCGTCTTACTTGTCACCGAAACTCCAGATACCATGCGCCCCCAGCTGTCTGGCCCTGTTCACATCCCCGCCCACACTCTGCTCAGGGACATAAACCGGCAAAATGGCATGTTCCAGCAGCGCACTTTGCCCATCTTCTTCCGGCAAGGTAGCAGGCATCCAGACCAGATAGTCAAGACCAGATTGCACAGCGGCCTTGAAGTCGTTCAGATCGTGGACCTGCAGGCCTTTCCAGGGTCTGTCTTGCTGCGGAAAAACTGGCAGACTGGATTCGCCCGCATCCGCATCTTCTTGGGAGAGCGTCAAGCGGGGGGCCAAGGCCAACCAGCGCAAGATGCCGGTATTGGCTGGCAGAACAGGTGCTACATCGACCGCGCCGATAGTCTGCCAGGCAAACAATTGTTGTTCTTTGGAATGAAGTTCACCCTCCCAGTCGCAAATCTGGAAGAAGTGCAGTTTAACCCTGGCGTGGGTATAGTCGAACGACTGTACCAGCCATGGATAAGCGGATTTCACCACGATGCCCAGCTCTTCGTGCAGCTCACGTACCAAGGCATGAAACGGGGTTTCTCCTGCCTCGATCTTGCCACCGGGGAACTCCCAATAGCCGGCCATGGGTTTGCCTTCCGGGCGACTGGCCAGCAGAAAGCGGCCATCCGGCTGGAGCAAAACCCCGGCTGCCACATGCACAAAACGCTTGGTCATGACGATTCTTATCCTTTTGCCTGTTTACCGGCCAGATCCCTGGCAAACTGCCAGGCGATACGCCCGCTGCGTCCGCCCCTAGCCTGCGCCCATTGCAGCGCCAGACGCTCATTGTGGGCATCCAGCACCAGTCCGTGGCTGGACAGCCATTGGCTAACCGCGGCCAGATACTCTGGCTGGCTGAACGGGTAAAAGGATAGCCACAGGCCGAAACGTTCGGACAAGGCTATCTTGTCATCGACCACTTCGGCCGGGTGAATTTCTTCCCCCACCTTGCGACTGGCGGCGTTTTCTTCGAAATACTCCGGAAGCAAATGGCGCCGGTTACTGGTGGCATAGATCAGGACATTTTCACCCGGTGCAGAGACGGTGCCATCCAGAGCCGTTTTCAGCGCCTTGTAGCTGGCATCGCCCTCGTCAAACGAGAGGTCATCGCAAAACACGATGAACCGTTCCGGCCGGTCGTAGAGTTGTTCGACCAGATCAGCCAGATCAATCAAATCGGCCTTGTCGATTTCCACCAGACGCAGCCCTTGGGCGGAAAACTCATTGAGCATGGCTTTGATCAGCGAGCTTTTGCCGGTACCCCGCCCGCCAGTGAGCAGGACGTTGTTGGCCGGCTTACCCGCGACAAACTGGCGGGTATTGGCCAACACTTGGGCTTTTTGTGGCTCGATGTTTTGCAAGGAGGACAGCGTTACCTTGTGCGGATGGGCAATGGCCTGCAAAAAACCCTGCTGCCCGCGCTTGCGCCAGCGAAATGCAGTGGCGTTCCAGTCAACCGAAGTGACAGGTGCTGGCGCCAGTGCATCGGCAATCCGCGTCAGCTGGCTGAGGATGTCTTGCATCAGCAGATCATTCACCGCTTAGCTCCTGTAATCCGCATTGATCTTGACGTAATCGTAGCTGAAGTCGCAAGCCCAGACGGTGGCGTTCTCTGCCCCGCGGCCCAAGACTACACGAATGGTGATTTCGGCTTCGTTCATGACGTTCTGCCCGGCGGACTCTTGGTATGAAGCGGCACGACCACCATTTTCGGCCACCAGCACATCACCCAGATAGACTTTGATGGTATCGGTATTCAGGTCTTTCAGACTGTCACACTGGCGTGGCGCATAGCCAATGGCGGCCAGAATGCGGCCCAGATTAGGATCTGACGCAAAGAAGGCAGTTTTGACCAGTGGCGAGTTGCCAATGGCGTAACCGACGGCTTTGCATTCTGCCTGGGTTTTGCCGCCTTCGACCTGGATAGTCATGAACTTGGTGGCGCCTTCGCCGTCGCGCACAATGGCTTTGGCCAGATACTGGGCGACTTCTTTCATGGCTGCATACAGGGTATCGAGATCCGCGCCCGCTTGCAGCGGGGCATTGCCGGCTTTGCCGGTCGCAATGACGATGAAGGAGTCGTTGGTCGAGGTATCGCCATCGACGGTAATGCAGTTGAAGGATTCATCGGCCAGACGTTTGGCAAAGCTTTGCAAGGTGGTGGCGTCAATGGCAGCGTCGGTCGCCAGATAGCCCAGCATGGTGGCCATGTTAGGCTGAATCATGCCTGCGCCTTTGGCAATACCGGTAATGGTGACGGTTTTGCCCGCGATGCTGACTTGTTTGGACATGGCTTTGGGTGCAATGTCGGTTGTCATGATGGCAAACGCAGCATCGAACCAGTTGTTTTCCTTAAGGTTCGCAACAGCCTTTGGCACGCCGGCCAGCAGGCGATCCATCGGCAGCTGTTCCAGAATCACGCCGGTAGAGAATGGCAGTACGCTGCTGGCTGGCAGACCCAGCTGGTCAGCCACGGCTTGACACGTTGCCTGTGCATTTTTCAGACCTTCTTCGCCAGTACCGGCATTGGCACAGCCGGTATTCACCACCAGCGCACGAATGGCGCTACTGGCCAAATGCTGACGACTCACCGTCACAGGCGCAGCGCAGAAGCGGTTTTCGGTAAAGACGCCAGCGACCGCACTTCCCTCAGCCAATCGCACCACCAGTACATCTTTGCGGTTTGGCTTTTTGATACCCGCTTCTGCCCAGCCGAGTTCTACACCGGCAACAGGTAACAGATCAGAAGCTTGAAGGGAGGGGATATTGACTGGCATTTGGTTTTCTCCGAAAACTGAAATATATCTAGGTACGTGATTGTAAACGATATTCTTGCTGCGATGCGGCGATGGTTTCAATTATTCGCCGTATCGGTTGCGGCAAACCAAGCGCCAGGGCGTCTGCCAGCGGAAACCATTGCAGTGACAGGTCCTGCGGGATATTTGGCCCCTGCATCAGCAAGGGTGTGATATGCAGCTTGAAATGGGTAAAAACGTGCATAAAAGCCGGCAGCAGCTGCCCCTTGCCGCCAGGCACATCATCGACTGCCGGGTATTCGGGAAAGCTCCATAAGCCGCCCCAGATACCGGTGTCTGGCCGCTTTTGCAAGGCAAGTTGTCCATCATGCTGCCAGACAGCCATCACCGTCTCGCGTTCCGGCACGGTCTTTTTGGGTTTGGGCAGCGGAATGACGTTTTGCAACCCGCGGTGCAATGCCTCGCAATCGGACGCGACCGGACACAGCTGGCACGCAGGTTTGCTGCGGGCGCAAACCATATTGCCAAGGTCCATCATCCCTTGGGTGTAGGCAATCATCTGTGCATGCGTTGCATCGGCCGGCACGCGATCATGTACCACCGCCCAGAGGCGCTGCTCGAGCGCGGCACCGGTGGGCGGTGCTTCAATCCCCAGATGACGCATCAGCACCCGCTTGACGTTACCGTCCAGAATCGGGGCTGGTACGCCAAACGCAAAGGCGGCAATGGCATTTGCCGTTGAGCGCCCTATTCCGGGCAAGCGGACCAGTGCCTCTGGTGCACCAGGAAACTGGCCAGCGAATTCTTCCATGACCATGCGTGCCGCTTTGTGCAGATTACGTGCCCGGGCGTAGTAGCCCAGACCGCTCCAGTGCGCCAGCACCGCTTCTGTCGAAGCGTCGGCCAGACTTTTGACGTCCGGAAAACTGGCCAGAAAACGCTGGTAATAATCAATTACGGTGCTGACCTGAGTCTGCTGCAGCATGATTTCTGACAGCCAGATCCGGTATGGATCATGCGTGGCTTGCCAAGGCAGACCTTTGCGGCCGGAGACCTGTTGCCATGCGATGACACGGGTAAAAAACGAATGGTCGACCAAGCTTTTGCTTTCTGTATCTTGAAGGTGCAGTCAAAAAGAAACGATTGCCGTCTAGCCAGACAGGTGGTGCAACCACCCCGGCAGCAGTTGCATTATATGCATTATCCGGTCCGTTTACCGTACCGTGAACGTCAGACAGTCATTACCTGGCATCCCCATATGCGCTTTGGCATGCTCATCCGGCGTGACACACGGCTGGCAGGCTGATGGATGCATGAGCCTGCCGTGGCAACACCCTGTCACGCGCAAAGCCAGTACTGCTGGACCAAGTCCTGGTGCGGGTTGTAGCGCCACTTTCGTATCCGTATTTTTACGTGTAAAAAATCTTGAAATTTAACTTGTATAGACAAGATGTTTGTTCTATACTGCACTCAAGTTGTATAGACAGGAGAAGACGAAATGACAACCTTGACCCTTACCCCAGGCAAACTGACCCTCGCCGATCTGCGCAAAGTTGCGCGTGAGTCTGTTCAGTTAACATTAGACCCAGCATCTGTTTCCATCATTAACGAAGGCGCAAAAGCGGTTCAGGCCATCGTCGAGCGTGGCGCTCCTGCTTACGGTATCAACACCGGTTTTGGCCGTCTTGCCAGCACCCATATTCCTAACGACCAGCTGGAACTGTTGCAGAAAAACCTGGTGCTGTCTCACGCCGTGGGTGTGGGTGAGCCAATGTCTGCGCCTGTTGTCCGTTTGCTGATGATCATGAAAATGTCCAGCATGGGCCGTGGCCATTCTGGCATCCGTCTGGTCGTGATCGAAAACATGATCAAACTGTTCAACGCCGATGTGCTGCCACTGATCCCTGTGAAAGGCTCTGTTGGCGCATCTGGCGACCTGGCACCACTGGCCCACATGGCGGCTGTACTGCTGGGCGTAGGTGAAGTATTCATCAAGGGCCGTCGCGCACCTGCCGTAGAAGGTCTGGCCACGGTTGGACTGGAGCCAATGACACTGGCCGCCAAAGAAGGTCTGGCGCTGCTGAACGGCACCCAAGCCTCTACCGCGCTGGCCATCAAACACCTGTTTGACATCGAAGACCTGTACAACACCGCACTGGTTTCCGGTTCTCTGTCTGTGGACGCCGCTGCCGGCTCGGTCAAGCCGTTTGATCATCGCATCCACGCACTGCGTGGCCAGCAAGGTCAGATCGACGCTGCTGCCGCTTACCGCACCATGCTGGAAGGCTCTGACATCAACCAGTCTCACCGCGAATGCAGCAAGGTACAAGATCCGTACTCTCTGCGTTGCCAGCCACAGGTGATGGGCGCATGTCTGGACCAGATCCGCCACGCTGCCGGCATCCTGTTGACCGAAGCCAATGCGGTATCTGATAACCCGCTGGTGTTCCCTGACACACTGGAAGTGTTGTCTGGCGGTAACTTCCATGCTGAACCAGTGGCTTTTGCTGCTGACAACCTGGCGCTGGCCGCAGCCGAAATCGGTGCCTTGTCCGAGCGCCGCATTGCCTTGCTGATTGATGCCACCTTGTCCGGCCTGCCTCCTTTCCTGGTGAAAGACGGCGGCGTGAACTCTGGCTTCATGATTGCCCACGTGACCGCTGCAGCCCTGGCGTCTGAAAACAAGACCCTGGCGCACCCAGCGTCTGTTGACTCTCTGCCAACCTCTGCCAACCAGGAAGACCACGTGTCCATGGCCACGTTTGCTGCACGCAAACTGGGTGACATGGCGTACAACACCGCCGCCATCCTGGCGATCGAACTGTTGGCTGCTGCGCAAGGTGTCGACATGCACGCACCACACCTGACCAGCCCGCGCCTGCAAAAGGTCATGGAACTGATCCGCAGCCGCGTACCACACTACGATATCGACCGCTATTTTGCGCCAGATATTGAAGTGATGACGCAACTGGTGCAAGGTGCTGAGTTTGTCAAACACAGCCCGTTCAGTTTCGGGTCACAAGGGTAAATGCAAATGAGTACACCAGCTTATCAGGCCATCAAAGACTTCATTCTGACCCGCGTTGAAAGCGGCGAATGGAAAGAAGGTGATCTGGTACCTTCCGAGAATGAACTGGCAAGGCAGTTTAACGTGGCGCGCATGACCGTAAACCGTGCGATCCGCGAGCTGACGGCCGACCAGGTTCTGAACCGGGTACAAGGCGCAGGTACGTTTGTGGCGCAGCCCAAGTATCAGTCGACGCTGGTGGAGATCAAAAGCATTGCCGAAGAAATCATGGCGCGGGGACATCAGCATCAGGCCATCGTACTGAAACTGGATGCCGTGGTACTGGATGAAGTCCTTGCCCATGAGATGCACATGAAACCCAAGCTACCGGCGTTTCACTCCGTGTTATTGCACCTGGAAAACGGTACGCCGATCCAGCTGGAAGAGCGCTGGGTAAACCCGGAGCTGGCACCAGACTATGCTGCACAGGACTTTACGACCAGTACCCCCAACGAATACCTGGTTCGTGTAGCCCCTTTACAAAAAGTGGAATACCGCATCGAAGCCAGAAGCCCGGATGCCTCTACCCGTGCCGCATTAAAAATGGAAAGCAGCGAGCCTTGCCTGCTGCTGCACCGCCGGACGTTCTCGCAAGGACTGGTCGCCTCGGTGGCCAACTTGTGGCACCCGGGTAGCCGTTACCAGTTTACCGGCCATTTTTGACCGACGTTGACCGTCAACCGACCGAATATTTTGATGTTTGCACCACACGCATTCATGAATGGAGACCAACATGTCTGACCCACGTTTTGACCCTACCCGTGTTATCCGCGCCCCCCGCGGTTCAGAAAAAACCTGCAAGAGCTGGCTGACCGAAGCCGCTTACCGCATGATCCAGAACAACCTGGACGCAGAAGTGGCCGAACACCCGCAATCTCTGGTGGTATACGGCGGTATTGGCCGTGCAGCCCGCAACTGGGAATGCTATGACCAGATTCTGGCTTCGCTGAAAGAACTGAACGACGACGAAACCCTGCTGATCCAGTCAGGCAAACCGGTTGGCGTGTTCAAGACCCACGAAAACGCACCACGCGTATTGCTGGCCAACTCTAACCTGGTACCTCACTGGGCAACATGGGACCACTTCCACGAGCTGGATAAAAAAGGTCTGATGATGTACGGCCAGATGACTGCCGGCAGCTGGATCTACATTGGTAGCCAGGGCATTGTGCAAGGCACCTACGAAACCTTCTACTCTGTGGCGAACCAGCACTTTGATGGCAAACCAGCCGGCCGCTGGATTCTGACCGGTGGTCTGGGTGGCATGGGTGGCGCACAGCCACTGGCCGCGACTATGGCAGGTTTCTCCATGATTGCCGTGGAATGCGACGAGACCCGTATCGATTTCCGCATCAAGACCCGTTACGTTGACCGCAAGGCCACCACACTGGACGAAGCACTGGCGATTGTGGAAGAAGCCAAGCAAACCGGCAAACCAGTTTCTGTTGGTCTGCTGGGTAACGCAGCTGACGTCTTTACCGAACTGGTTAACCGTGGCATTACCCCGGATTGTGTGACTGACCAGACTTCTGCCCACGACCCGATCAACGGTTACCTGCCACAAGGCTGGACCATGGAACAGTGGAAAGCCGCTCGCCAGAACGACCCGCAATCCATCGTACTGCCAGCCAAGCAATCCATGGCTGTACAGGTAAAAGCCATGTTGGCCCTGCAAGATGCAGGTGCTGCAACACTCGATTACGGTAACAACATCCGCCAGATGGCACTGGAAATGGGCGTGGAAAACGCGTTCAACTTCCCGGGCTTTGTACCAGCGTACATCCGTCCATTGTTCTGCGAAGGCAAAGGCCCGTTCCGCTGGGTGGCATTGAGTGGTGATCCGGAAGACATCTACAAGACCGACCAGAAAGTCAAAGAACTGATCCCGGACGATCCTCACCTGCACAACTGGCTGGACATGGCACGTGAACGCATTGCCTTCCAGGGTCTGCCAGCCCGTATTTGCTGGGTAGGTGTAAAAGACCGCTATCGTCTGGGCCAGGCCTTTAACGAGATGGTCAAGAACGGTGAACTGAAGGCCCCGATCGTGATTGGTCGTGACCATCTGGATACCGGTTCTGTTTCCAGCCCTAACCGCGAAACAGAATCCATGAAAGACGGTTCTGATGCCGTATCCGACTGGCCATTGCTGAACGCCATGCTGAACACCGCAGGCGGCGCCAGCTGGGTATCCCTGCACCACGGTGGTGGCGTAGGCATGGGCTTTAGCCAGCACTCCGGTGTGGTGATCGTCGCCGACGGTACCGACGCAGCGCACCAGCGTTTGGGCCGCGTGCTGTTCAATGACCCGGCCACTGGCGTGATGCGTCATGCCGATGCAGGCTACGAACTGGCACAGAAAACTGCCCGTGAAGCCGGCCTGAACCTGCCAATGCTGGGCAAGTAATCATGCAGGTCACACAGATCAAAGCGACCGACCTGACCCCCATGCCATGGAAAAATGGCGGCGGGGTGACCCGGGAGGTCGCTGTGTGGCCGACAGGCGCCGGACTGGAGGATTTTGTCTGGCGCATCAGCCTTGCCGAAGTGGCCCAGTCCGGGCCATTTTCCCGTTTTGAGGGAATCGACAGGGTCTTGGTACTGGTCGAAGGCCAAGGGATGGAACTGGCAGACGCCGAGGGTAGCCCTACCCTGCTGCAATCGCCGGGCGACGCACTGAGATTTCCCGGAGAGGCCAGCATTACGTCGACCTTGCACCATGGCACCACGCACGACTTTAACCTGATGTGGCGCCGTTCGCTGGTCAAAGGTGATGTCACCATCTGTGAATCATCCCAACTGCTGGATCTGTTGCCTGGCACCCACCTGTTACACGCCATCCATGACAGCATGGACATCCACGTCCCCGGTCATGGCGCATGGCTGCTGGCAGCCGGAGACAGCCTGCTGATCGAGACCAGTCAGCCGCAACGCGGCACGCTCACCAAAAACGACAGCGGATTTCTGATCCACGCCCATATCCGCGCCAGTTAGGCGCTCATTCAAGATACGGAAGAATCGCCATGAATGCTGTCTGGCACCACATGACATTAAGCCCCAATGCCCATCCGGAACAGTTCATCCGGGATGCGGCCATGGTTGTAGAAGCTGGCAAAGTGGTCTGGCTAGGCCCTAAGGCAGAATGCCCGGCGGCATATCACGCCCTGCCCCATATTGATCTGCAAGGCGCCTGGGTTACCCCGGGGCTGATTGATTGCCATACCCATCTGGTGTATGGCGGTAACCGCGCAGACGAATTTGCCATGCGGCTGGCGGGTGTCAGCTACGAAGAAATTGCCAAGCGGGGTGGCGGCATTGTCTCCACCGTCAACGCGACCCGCTCACTGACCGAAGACGAACTGTTTGCCCAGTCTGCACCGCGACTAGAAGCCATGATTCAGGACGGCGTGACCACCGTGGAGATCAAGTCCGGTTACGGGCTGGATTTGCCTTCAGAACGCAACATGTTGCGTGTGGCCAGACGCCTGGGGGAACACTTCGGGGTCACCGTCTATACCACTTTCCTGGGCGCACATGCCTTGCCACCGGAATACGCCGGCCGGGCAGATGCCTATATCGACCACGTCTGCAACGACATGCTACCTACGCTACATAGCGAGGGCCTGATCGACGCCGTAGACATTTTCTGCGAGAAAATCGGATTTAATCTGGCGCAAAGCGAGCAATTGTTCAAAGCGGCGCAAGCACTGGGCCTGCCGGTCAAAATGCACGCTGAGCAACTCTCCAACATGGGGGGGGCTGCGCTCACCGCCCGTTACAAAGGCTTGTCTGCCGATCATCTGGAGTTTCTGGACGAAGACGCCGTGATTCAGATGAAAGAAGCCGGCACCGTCGCCGTACTGCTGCCGGGTGCCTTTTACTTCATCCGCGAAACCAAACTGCCGCCGCTTGACCTGCTGCGCAAGCATCAGGTTCCGATGGCCCTGTCGACCGACAGCAACCCCGGCACCTCCCCGACCACCTCGCTGCAACTGATGCTCAACATGGCCTGCACCCTGTTCCGCATGACGGTACCCGAAGTGCTGGCCGGGGTTACCACCCACGCGGCACGAGCACTGGGCCAGTCTGCCCGTCACGGCAGTCTGGCAGTGGGCCGCGAGGCAGACTTTGCCGTCTGGGACATCCAGACCCTGGCCGAGCTTGCCTATTGGTCTGGCAGACCCTTGTGCAAACAGGTCGTGAAAGCCGGAAAAACCTTACATAAGCGATAACATCATGACAAATGCGCTATTTGCCCAAGATGCCCTGCTGCCATCCGGCTGGGCCCAGAATGTCCTTTTCCAGTGGGACACACATGGCCTGCTGACCAGCGTCACGACCGATACCACCGGCCCGGCAGGGGCAGAGGTGGCTGCCGGCCCGGTCATCCCCGGCATGCCTAACCTGCACTCGCACGCCTTCCAGCGTGCCATGGCCGGCCTGACCGAATACCTTGGCGACCCGCAGGACAGTTTCTGGAGCTGGCGCAAACTGATGTATCAGTTCGCCCAGAAGATCGACCCGGATACCCTGGAAGCCGTCGCGCGCCAGCTGTACACCGAAATGCTGAAAGCCGGCTACACCTCGGTGTGCGAATTCCACTACGTACACCATGACGTAGGCGGCAAGCCCTATGCCAACCCGGCCGAGCTGTCTGCCCGGCTGGTCAAGGCTGCGTCAGAAACCGGCATGGGGCTGACCCTGCTACCGGTGCTGTACCAGCACAGCGGTTTCGGTGAAAAAGCCCCCTTGCCAGAGCAAGCCCGCTTCATCAACAACCCGGACTGGATGCTGAACCTCCTGGCCAGCCTGGAACAGCAGCACCCGGCCCATACCGGCCTGACCTATGGGGTTGCTCCTCACTCGCTGCGTGCGGTCGGCCCTGCCGCCCTGCAATACATGCAACAGCACCTGCACCAGCAATTACCCGGCGCACCTATTCACATCCACATCGCAGAACAAACCAAAGAAGTGGATGATTGCGTGACCCTGACCGGCCAGCGCCCGGTGGCATGGCTGCTGGACCACCTGCCAGTCGATGAACGCTGGTGTCTGGTACATGCCACCCACCTGCAACCGGAAGAAACTGCCGCCATGGCTGCCAGCCAAGCCATTGCCGGTATCTGTGCCACCACCGAAGCCAATCTGGGCGACGGCATTTTTGATGGCGTTAACTACCTGCAAATGGGCGGTCGTTGGGGTATTGGCTCGGACAGCCACATCAGCGTCAGCATGGTCGAAGAACTGCGCCTGTTCGAATACAGCCAGCGCCTGCGCGACCGTCGCCGCAATGCACTGGCGACAGCAGACCATCCGAATCTGGCCGAATACCTGTATCAATCCGCCCTTGCGGGCGGTGCACAAGCCACCGGCCGGCCGGTCAACGGCTTGCAAACAGGTCAACGGGCTGACTTGCTGGTACTGGATGCCGAACACGCCAACCTGGTCCACAAACCACAGCACCAGCTGCTGGCAGGGCTGGTCTTCTGCCAGCACAACACCACGCCAATCCGGGATGTGATGTCTGGCGGCAAGTTTGTGGTAAAACAGCAAGTACATGCCACTGAATCGCAAACCAGCACCGGCTATAAAGCCGCACTGAAAACCCTGCTGGACGCATAAAAAGGAATGATCATGAATACACCGGTTTTTTCCTTGCACCAAGGCAGCATCCCGTTATTGATCTCCATGCCGCACGTCGGTACAGAAATCCCCGCCGACATTCTGGCGCAGATGGAACCGGTAGCGCAGCATCTGGACGATACCGACTGGCACCTGCCTCGCCTGTACGACTTTGCCATCGGCATGGGGGCATCGGTGCTGATCCCCACCTACTCGCGCTACGTGGTCGACCTCAACCGGCCATCCGACAATGCCAACCTGTATCCTGGGCAAGATACCACCAGCCTGTGTCCGGTCGATACCTTCCATAAGGCACCGCTCTACGCCACAGGCAACCAGCCGACAGAGGCCGAAATCCAGCGTCGGGTGGGGTTGTACTGGCAGCCCTACCATCAGGCCTTGCAGCAAGAAGTAGCACGCCTCAAGGCCTTGCATGGCCGTGTCTGTATCTGGGAGGCCCACTCCATCCTGTCGCACGTACCGCGTTTTTTTGAGGGCCAGCTTCCGGACTTCAACTTTGGCACCCTCAACGGCAATACCTGCAAGCCCGGGCTTGGAGAAGCCCTGCTGGACGTGGTGTCTCGCTACCCGGCTTATACCGGGGTGCTCAATGGCCGCTTCAAGGGCGGGCAGATTACCCGCGCTTATGGCAAGCCAGATGAAGACATCCACAGCATCCAGCTGGAACTCTCGCAAGCCACCTACATGCAAGAATCACGCCCCTACCCGTATCTGGACGAGAAAGCCAGTCAGGTACAGCCCGTCATTCAGGACCTGCTGACGACCTGCCTGCAACAACTCGCCTGAGCACCTTGGCCTGATACCCCGGGCCAAGGTTTGACCAAGCCCCCTACTGAATTGCTTAGCTGGCATAATAAGTGTTTTGTTTAGCCGCCATTACAGGTAAGCTATACAACTGACTGGCTCATTGTGGCCACACCTGCAACGCACACATCAGCGACAGGAGGTTAACCATGGAATCAGGATTACACACGCTGGAAAACCTGTTTCAGCAACTGGGGCTTGCATCCGATACCGCTTCAATTGAAACGTTTATCAGCACCCACTCCCCCATTCCGGCAGACACACCGCTCAGTGAAGCCGCTTTCTGGCTGCCGGCACAAGCCCAGTTTTTAAAAGAAGAAATACTGGATGATGCAGACTGGTCGCATGTAATCGACCAGCTCAACAACCGATTACATCGTGGCTGAACCCAGATTTCGTTTTTTGCAACATCACATTGCAAAGCGAAGATTGACATTCCCGGCCTTCTCAGCCACATTTCGCTCGATATTAACAAGAAGACACTATCACCATGTTTGACCTCAGAGAACTACCCAGTCACGACACCATGCTGCGTTTTGCCAGCAGCTACCCGGACCTGGACATCAGTGCGCTGGAAAGCTGGCTGACTATGCTGCGAACCGCCAGTGATGAACTGACCGCTTTTGACGAATTCCTGGCCGAGTACGGTGTATCGCAGACCAAATTCTTTGTTCTGCTGCTGCTCAAACGCCATCCGGATGGCCTGACCCCCTCCCGCCTGGCACAAGGGGTGGCCGTATCACCACCGACCATGACCGGGATTGTAGACCGTCTGGCCCGTGATGGCCTGGTCGAACGGATCGACATCCCGACCGACCGCCGCAGCGCCATGATCAACCTGACCGACGCCGGCAAACAGCTGATGGACACCTTGCTGCCGCCTCACTATGCCCGCATTGCCAGTCTGTTTGCGGTGCTCAGCGAAGCAGAACGCCAAACCTTGCAAACCCTGATGGGCAAACTGCGCCTGGCTGCGCACGATCAGGCCCTGCACCTGAAAGAAAGTGCCGCCGCAAACGCGGTCTGATCCCACCGCAGGTCAACGGCCAACAGCTGACCGCATAAAAAATGCCGCGTTGATCACGCGGCATTTTTTGTTTCTGCAACAACCGTCCGTTCAAACGGTCATTTTCCAAACAAACCTTTCAGTTTGTTTTTCAATTGATCCTGGCTCTGGGTCTTCAACTGGTCTTTCTGGGCCTGGACATCCTGTTTCAGTTTGTCTTGCTGAGCCGCCAGCGCCGCCTTGGCTTTTTCCTGGGCTGCCTTGGTATCCACATTCAGCTGGTTCTGCAAAATCTGTTTGGCAACAGAGGCATAATCTACCGTGAACACTGGCTGGGTAAATGTGCCGCCCACATGCACCGGTACATTGATGCCGCCAAGCGAACCGGCATCTTTCTTGTACTCCACCCCTGCCAGCACGTTGTAATCAATGCCGCTGGCCGGAATATTGAACTGCCCTTTGCCGCTGGCTTTCAACAGCGGTGCCACCATGGATAAATCCGAGTTTTTGGCAATACCGTTGGCAATCTGGAATGATGCATTCAAATCCGAAAACTCGGTTTTGGCCGTGGCGCTGGCCCCAGACTTGGCTTTTTCCCGCAGGGTGTTAATCGAGGTCTGGGCCTTCTGCACAGTATCAATCATGCTGATACCCTTGATGGCCCCATTGCTGACCTTCACCTTCACATTCCCACCCAGCGACTGCTTGATGGCATTCAGCGTACGGCCGGAAAAACTCAATTGCCCGCTGACATCGGTCTTGCCCGAGATCTTGTCATCCCCGGACAACACCTTCAACAACTCCCCCAGTGCCAGGCCATCCACCTGGGGCGCCACGGTAATCACGGGCGTTGCACCCCATTTGGCATTCACCGCCGCTTTGACCTGTCCCTGCAATAACTTGCCGGCCACCGGGTCTACATGCCATTGGCCAGGCTGCGCTTCAAAATGCACGGTGACATCGTTCACGTCCCACGGCGCACGGTGCAGATGCCCGATATGCACATCCGCCACCCCACTCAGTTTATGGAAGATCGGTAAATCCGGAATCAGTGCCGCATTGCCATCGACCGGCGCTGTAGTGGTTGCGGTACTGGCTGGTGCCTTGGCCACATAGCGGTCCACATCCAGCGCATCCAGATCCAGTTTGGCCTTGAAAGTCGGGTTGGCAAACTGTTTTACATCCGCCTGCAAAGACAGATTAGACGCATCCAGTTTGCCGTTCAGCCGGGCGCTCACGACTTGGGCTTTGATGGCGGCATCCACAGAACCCGCCAGCTGCCAGACACTGGCCGGCATGCCTTTGAGCTGAATCTGCCCCTGGGTTTTCAAGGCAGACAACTGCACGTGCTGGTCAGCCAGATTCACCTGTAGCGGACTGGCAACCGTGGTATTCACCTGTTTGTCACCAAACTGCCCGTGAATCTTGCTGCTCAGCTGTTTAACAGTCAGCAGGTTGCCTGCCAGCGCCACCCCATTCAGTTGGCCCTTGATGCTGGCCGTGTTGCCGTTGCCGTTCAAGTCGGCTGACAGCACTACGTTACCTGCATTGACCTTGCCCTGCTCCACCGCCACCGCGGGCACTTGTACATCCAGCTTGACCTTGTTACCCCCTTGGGCCAAATCGGCATTCACCGCCAGCTTTTGCGCCTTGACCAAACCACCCACCAGAGCAAACTGCTCTGCGCCAATCACCGCCGCCACCTGCTGCTCCTTGGCAGTCTGGTTCACGGTCAGCTTGAGTGGCTGCACACTCACCTGGTCTTTCAGTACCGTCACATTGCCGTCAAAACCGGCTTTCAATCCTTGCTGTCCGGCAGCTGCCCCTTCAAACGTCGTCACCAGCTGCTTCGCGTCAATCTGCCCGGTCGCCTTATCCATGGTCACCGCAGTCGCCACCGTAAACGCGCCCTCTGCCTGAGCAGTTGGCTGTGCCAGCGGCCCTGTCGCCAGCTGGCCATCAGCCTTCAGGGTAGCACCACGCTCCGGATCAATATCCGTCGCCAGCACATTGAGCTTATCCAGCGTCAGGGCACGGTCCGTCATTGCGTCGTGCCAGCTCACAGCGCTGTCTTTCAACGCCACCTTGGCCACTTTCAGTTCAACTTTGCTGCCACCCTGCTCAGGTGTGGCGCTCTTTTCCATGAAGTCGGCAAAGTTAAACTGGCCTTGCTTGTCCCGTTTGACGGACACCTGCAAACCGCTGATGTCTACCGAATCCACAATGACTTTTTTGCTGAATAGCGGCATCAGCTGCACACCCACCTGCAATTCGCCCACCTTGGCAAACTGCTCGCTGCTGGCATGTTCAGATAAAGTAACATCCGACACTTTCAGGCCGATTTGCGGGTACACCGTCAGGCTGATGTTGCCATTAATGGCCAGCGTCCGCTGCTTGTTGGTTTTAACCCAATCCACCAACTGGGGCTTGTAATCATTCGGGTTAAAGGTCAGCAGAAAACCGGTTGCACCAATCACCGCCACCCCGGCAACCCCAGCGACACCCAGACCCACTTTTTTCAGCAATTGCATCGTTCACCCGCCCAAACAGATTGAAGACAAATTTGAAGACAAACCAACCGGTTAGTTCCCGGTCATCACGCAGCCAATCCAGCCAGAGTCCTGTTACGGCAACCCAGCTTATGCATTCCAACTATACCAGTATTAGTCTGGTCTGAATGTGGATAAAGTTCAAACCGGCCGCTAAAAAATCAAAAAAATACCCCGGATCAACCGGGGTATTTTTTTAAGGCAAAGACAAGCGCAGCTTAGCTTGCCAGTACAGTCGCCATTGATTTGGCAACATACTCGATGTTGCTGTGGTTCAGACCCGCCACACACACGCGGCCAGAACGTACCATGTACACGCCAAACTCTTCACGCAGGCGGTCCACTTGCTCTGGAGACAAACCGGTGTAGCTGAACATGCCACGCTGGGTCATGAAGTAAGAGAAATCACGGCCAGGGATCGCAGCAGTCAGTACGTCAAACAGTGCCTTGCGCATAGACTTGATGCGGTCACGCATATTGGCCACTTCTTTTACCCAGTCAGCGTACAGTTCTGCATCATTCATCACGGTTGCGGTCACTTGGCCACCATGCGCAGGCGGGCTGGAGTAGTTACGGCGGATGGTAAACTTCAGCTGACCCAGTACACGGTTGGCTTCTTCTTCAGACGCACACACCACAGACAGGCCACCGCAACGCTCGCTGTACAGAGACAGGTTCTTGGCAAACGAGTTGCTGACAAAGTAGCTCACGCCGGCATCGGCCATGGCACGGATTGCATACGCATCGTCATCCAGGCTTTCACCAAAGCCCTGGTAAGCAATGTCCATGAAGGCGATCAGTTCTTGGGCTTTCACCACCTTGATCACTTCTTGCCACTGCTCTTTGCTCAGGTCCACACCGGTCGGGTTATGGCAGCATGGGTGCAGCAACACCACGGTTTGCTTAGGCAGCGACTTGAAGCAAGCAATCATGTCGTCAAAGCGTACTTTTCCAGTAGCATTGTCGTAGTACGGGTAAGCATTTACCTTAACGCCTGCCCCTTCAAAAATCGAACGGTGGTTATCCCAGGTCGGGTCGCTCACCCACATTTCGCTCGCAGGGAAGTAGCGCTTGATGAAATCAGCGCCTACTTTCAGCGCGCCAGAACCACCAATGGTCTGCACGGTCGCTACACGTTTTTCTGCCAGCACTTTATGGTCGGCACCAAACAGCAAACGCTGCACCGCTTCGCGGTATGGGCCAAAACCTTCCATTGGCAGGTAAGGACGCGGCTGCTCTGCTGCCACACGGCGCTGCTCAGCCACTTTTACACAGTTCAGCAAAGGAATTTTGCCGTTTTCATCGTAATACAGGCCAATACCCAGGTTCACCTTGAAAGGGCGGGTATCTTTGTTAAACGTTTCTACCAACGTCAAAATCGGGTCACCGGCGTAGGCATCTACATGCTGGAACATAAGATCATTCTTTCTGTTGACGAGTTAAAGTAAAGCACAAAACCTCTCCCGCAAGCCGCTGCAAACCAGCGACGCAGGACCACAAAATCCCCTGCTCAATTATTACACAGGTTCATCCCTCCTGCCCATGAGAGAAACGGTAAAGTCGTTCAAAAATAATGAAGCTATCTGGTGATACTGACATCAGTAGGCTGCTTGATGAAGACGTTCAAGGATCAGATATGATTGCCAACACCGATAATTATGTCATTGCGCTAAGATGGTTGCTGTTGAACAGCGGCAGACTCGTGCATAGTAACTAATAGGCAGGGATAAATATGAACAATATGGACGTTGGGTTTTGGGCACTATTGCATGATGGGGGTATTGAAGTCATAACAGGAACGGTTCCAGGGGAAGTTTCAGTTGAAATTTCAGTCCGATATTTGCGTCAACAATTTCCCGGCGAAGGTACTGGGTTCAGAGTCAACTTGTCAGATTGCACGCGGTTCACATATCAGGAATATGATTCATCATTGATTGAGAATATTGATGCGATAGTCGCGTTGTCACCCGAAATTCTAGGCGTTGGAAAGGGTGAACATCCCGTGGTGGTGAACTGTGTGATGGGTACCCTTACAATGTCCTACGGAGCGGTTTCACTCTACTTGGATACAGGCGAAGAGATCTCGTTCGATGAACTAGTAATCGCAAGTAAAAAATATTGGGATGCGTGGACAGCACGCATACCTAAGCGTGGGTAACGATCAAGAGCTTCGGTCTAAATTTACGGTGACGCGAATGCAGATGCCATGCTGGAAAATTTCCATCCACTTAAATCAAAAGGAATGCGGCCCGCCCCCCTCAATCCTGACAACCAGCGGCTTTGGGTCAAATCCAGACACATGCGTAACTCGGACAGTGTGACTATTCTAGCCAGCTCATAAAAACAAATACTCACATAATTTCATGCCAGGCAGAAAAACAAAAAGCCAACCGTCTCCGGTTGGCTTTTTGTTTATCAGATCATTGACCTGACGAAATTCGGTTGGAGCGGGCGATGAGAATCGAACTCACGGCATCAGCTTGGGAAGCTGAGGTATTACCATTATACGACGCCCGCGTTGAGAGCTATGCATTATACGCAGGATTTCTGCAGACCGGAAGCCATGCCGGCAGAAACTTGACGGTCGACAGATGAAATCTCGCTACCGCAGATCATGCTCAGCTTCAAAAGCAAACGCCCGTCAACCGTGACGGGCGCTGACCGGACCTGGCCTTGCAACGGAACAAAACCAGGTCTCTCGTATTGGTGTCGGGTATTCTTTCCGCTCCCCCGACCCGGAGCGGTGTAGCTGCATTAGCTTGTTGCACGTTTCACATTAAAGCAAACCAGTATGACAAGGAGATGACAACCACAGAAACTTGTCGCTGGTTTTTCTGCCAGTGCTTAACGCAGGCTAGGTACCTTTGCAAGGACGATGTCCCTTTCATGGTATATATCGGCTCAAAGATAAAAAAATTTAAAAAAAGTTCAGTTTTTTGCATGTTTTTTTGCCCACCATTATTTTTGATGCAGCGCACAAATATAAGCGATTGTTTTTTATATGGTTTTTTTATGGTTCCCTGGGCATTTTTTCCTCTTTTTTGACCTCAGACAAGGCAGAGCCTGCACGAGCCACCATTGACCGTTTAGTCAGGTTTTGTTAACTGCCGCTACAACCCGCATGATTGCTTGTTTTCCATTATCGGAAATTCATATGTTACGTTTACGTTTACGTAATGTAAAAAAAGCCCCACCTATTGACGCTAACGAAATAATACGGAGAATAGCGACATCTGCTTAAGACGCAGTTTCGCTACAGCAAGGTCGAGCCAAAAACGCCGCGAGCGCTGTAGCCAGAAAGCAAGCTAGCAAAGGAGAACAGTCCGACAGAGTGGTCTTAACCGCCGGGACTGAATAAAAGAGAGTCGAGACAACACAGAGCCCTACCGTGCATCATGCCGGTAGGGCTTTTGTGTTTTTGCTGCCGGATTTTATCCAAGCAAACCCGGTCACAGTTGATGCGCGTCAAGTTAATCGTCGCACCTACACGCTATGATCGGCACATGTCAAATCTTACCGGCAAACAATCATGAATTCGCCTGCAGCTGCACACACACTTTCTTCTTCCCGCTTTGATGTCCAAGGCGTCAGTTTTGACAAAGAACTGATCGAGCGCCTGGCGGGGAATGGACCTCGCTATACGTCTTACCCGACCGCAGACCGTTTTCATGACCGCTTTTTTGAAAGTAACTTCCGCGAACAAGCCATCCGGCATTTCGGGACGAACGTAAAGCGGCCTTTGTCCCTGTATGTGCATATCCCTTTCTGCAATACCATCTGCTATTACTGTGCCTGTAACAAGATCATTACCAAAGACAAGAGCAAGGCCGACATCTATCTGGATTACCTGGAAAAAGAAATCGACCTGCAAGCGCCGTTGTTTGCCTCGCATGCCCGGATCGAGCAGCTCCACTTTGGTGGCGGCACACCCACCTTTTTGTCTGACGAACAATTGGCCAGACTGATCGGCAAGCTGCGCCAGACGTTTGAGTTTGCACCGGACGATGAAGGTGAGTTTTCTATTGAGATAGACCCGCGCAAAGTACAGGAACATACCATCGCCCTGTTGCGTGCCCTTGGTTTTAACCGCATGAGCCTGGGTGTGCAGGATTTTGACCCGGTCGTCCAAAAAGCCGTGAACCGCGTGCAGAGTGAAGAAGAAACACTGGGCACGCTGGCCGCCGCCAGAAAGTACGGTTTCAAGTCCATTTCCATCGACCTGATTTACGGCCTGCCACACCAGACGGTAGCAGGCTTTTCTGTGACACTGGACAAGGTGATTGCTGCCCGTCCGGACCGTTTGTCTATCTATAACTATGCGCACCTGCCGCATCTGTTCAAACCACAGCGCCGCATCAATGATGATGATCTGCCAAGCCCGGATACCAAACTGGATATTCTGAGCCTGGCCATCCAGAAACTGACTGATGCCGGTTATGTGTATATCGGGATGGATCACTTTGCCCTGCCGGACGATGAACTCGCCATTGCCCAGCGTGCCGGTACGTTGCATCGCAACTTCCAGGGTTACTCCACCCACGACGATATTGACCTGCTGTCACTGGGCGTATCGGCCATCAGCAAGGTGGGTACCAGCTACAGCCAGAACGTACGCACAACGGAAGCCTATTATGCCGCCCTGGACGAAGGTGTCATGCCATTGTTCCGCGGTATTGAACTGACCCCGGATGATGAAATCCGCCGACATATCATTCAGCAGCTGATGTGTGAATTCCAGCTGAATATTCCGGCACTGGAAAAGACGTTCGGCATCCACTACCGGGATTACTTTGTGGCTGAGCAGCCGCAGCTACTGGCCTACCAGCAGGATGGTTTATTGAACATCTCGGATGAACTGGTGCAGATTCTGCCCAAGGGGCGGTTACTGGTCAGGAATATCGCCATGGTCTTTGACCAGCACCTGAGAGAAAAGCAGGCGGAAGCCCGCTATTCTAAAGTTATCTGACCAATTCATTACCTGACAAAGCCACCCGATTTGCACAGGGTGGCTTTTTTACATCCATAAAAATTACCTTAATGGTAATTTTTATGGATGTACTGCAAAAATTCTCTTTCAAAAAAGATTACCAAACAGGTAAATTTATGATTTAATCATTCCATGCCTAGTATCCATGACATCAGAAGAAACAATCTTCATTACCTGATCACGCACCGTTATAACGGTCGTCAGGTTGACTTTGCCAAAGCGGCCGGCATTAACCAGGCGTCTTATGTTTCCCGCCTGCTAAATGATACGCCCACAGGCAGACGCAACCTGGGGGATGAGTTATCCAGAAAAATCGAACAGGCCTGCAATCTGGCCCCATTCTGGATGGACCGGCTGCATGATCTGGCTGATAACCACGCACCATATACATTGACGGGAAGCAACCACATGACGCACTCAAAATCTACCGTGAAAACAGACGATACCCGGATTAAAGAGATCAAGGAGCTGGCACCCCCTTCGCATGTGCTGCGCGAATACCCGATTTCTGACCATGCGGCCAACATTACCCATGAAACCCGGCAAGATATTCACCGCATCCTGCACGGTGCAGACGACCGTCTGCTGGTCATCATCGGCCCTTGCTCGATTCATGACTACGATGCAGCCATGGAATACGCCACCCGTCTGGTTGCGCAGAAAGAAAAATACAGCCAGGACTTGCTGATCGTGATGCGGGTGTATTTTGAGAAACCGCGTACCACCGTTGGCTGGAAAGGTCTGATCAATGACCCGATGCTGGACGGCAGCTATCGCATTAACGAAGGCATCCGTCTTGCCCGCAAGCTGTTGCTGGACATCAACGATGCCGGCATGCCAGCATCTACCGAATATCTGGACATGATTACCCCGCAATACCTGTCTGACCTGATCAGCTGGGGTGCCATTGGTGCGCGGACGACAGAAAGCCAGGTGCATCGCGAGCTGGCCAGCGGTCTGTCTTGCCCGGTAGGCTTTAAAAATGGTACCGACGGCAACTTGCGCATTGCCGTGGATGCCATCAAGGCCGCCAATGCACCGCACCACTTCCTGTCTGTGACCAAGGCAGGGCATTCTGCCATCGTCTCTACCTTGGGCAATGAGGACTGTCACGTCATCCTGCGCGGCGGCAAAACGCCTAACTATGATGCGGCCAGCATTGATGCTGCCTGCCAGCAGTTAAGTACATCCGGCCTGGCGCAAAAGGTGATGATCGACTTCTCCCACGCTAACAGCAGCAAGCAATATCAGAAGCAGATGGAAGTCTGTCAGGATGTTGCAGGCCAGATCAGCAATGGCGACGACCGCATTTTCGGGGTGATGGTAGAAAGCCACTTGTGCGAAGGACGTCAGGATCTGAAACCAGGCCACCCGCTGACCTATGGTCAAAGCGTGACCGATGCCTGCATTGGCTGGGAGGACAGCGAGTCCCTGCTGGCAACTCTGGCAGAGGGCGTGCGGCAGCGCCGCCTGAAACGCAGCCAGGTAGACTAAACCCGGCCCGCCATCGCGGACACAATAAAAAAACCAGCAACGCAAATTGCTGGTTTTTTTATTGGTCATTACCTGACAAGCGATTAATGCAGGCGCTCTTCTCTTTCCAGCCGCACCATCACGTCGCTCACTGCGCGTTCGGAGAATGAATCGCCCTCCAGACGCCTTACCGTGCCATCGGCCAGGTACTCCATCAACACGATTTGCGACACAGAAATAGCGTTTCCGCCCATCCGGTTGGTAAACAGGTACATGCCTTTGTAGGGACTGATCCAGGCCAGTTTCATCTGCTGGACGCCCTGCCCCAAGTCAACCTCCACCCATTCGCCGCGCTTCAACCCGGCCGCCGTCCATTTTTCGGCTGCTTTGCTGGCCAGTTCTTCCGGCACGGTCGCAGTCGGCGCATTCTCCTTGATGAGCACAGGAGCAAAATCTTCAGGAATCACGTCGTCCAGCACCGGTACAGAGATTTCCATCAGGGACACTGGCTGGCGGATGACCATCCCTTGCGTATCCTGTTTGACCCCCATCCGGATGGCGGTGGAATGGCATCTCACCATATCGGCAAGGAAAGCTTCTTTTTCTGCTTCTGTGGCACCATGGGCCAGCATCACGTCTTCAATCTTGCGCAGCATGGGTTGCAGCAGCTCAACCAGACGCATCCGGTCTTCGGTTGTCATCTTGGGCTCGCATGACCAGATCAGATCATCCATCATCCCGATGGTCGCTTTCCAGGCATCAGAATTCAGGCCGCCTTCATTACAAGCATCCAGCAAGGCGCTAACCCAGTAACGGGCCAGATAATCTCGAACAGCCTGTGGCACACCATGCTTTTGCAGACGGGCCTCAACCAGCGACATGGCCTCGCCCCGTGCGACTTCCAGTTGCTCTTTCAGCAAGATGGCATTGGCAGAGCGTTCAGCCTCGCGCGCCGCACGCGCAGACTCCTCCTGCTGATACGCGATCAAACGCAATTCTTGCGCCTCGAAAATGACGATATCGTCGGTAAAATCCGTCAGGATGGTATGGACTACATTATCCACCAGCGACAACAGCGCACTGTTGTCATGGGTGGCCTGCCAGCCAATGGACACTTGGGCCAGCAAATCCAGCAATCGACGAACGGGATGATTCTTGCGAGAGAAAAACTTGCTGTCCAGCAACGCGGCTTTCAGGACAGGAATCTGCAGACGCCCGATCAACGCTTTCAGGTCCCCCGGAATATTCGGGGCATCGAAAACATAGTCAAACAGCATGGCGACGATATCAATGGTTAAAGACTCAACCTGGGATACCTGCCCTTCCAGCAAGTCCTGTTTCAACAATCGCAGGGTATTTTCCGTCCCCAAACTACCCACATTTGCCCAGTTCATGACAGACCCGGGGCGAACCTTCTCTGGCACTTCCCCTTGTTGCAAACGGCTCAATACCGGAATCACGGCTGCGCCAGGGATATTAGAAGCAGGGAACTGCCCATGGTTGACCAATTGACGCATCAACCCAAGCATCGAGGCTTCGTCTTCGGTAACGGGCATCATTTTGACAGCATCGGCCTCTGAAGCCATGCCGCCACCCTGCCGCTGAAAACCCCTCTCACCCTCTGAAGAGGCAGAACCACCACTGCCATACGCTTTGATTGGCTGGGCGGCAGATGCACGCCTGACCCCCATGGAAATCTTTGGCAAGACATCGCTGGCAACCAGCATGGTATTCAGACGTCCATACAGACGCTTTACTTCCTCCAGCATGGCTTGTTCAAACTGCGCAAGAATGATCAGACGAACATTCAGACTGGCATCCAGCGAACGGCATGCACTGTCAAATGCTTCGCAGATCTGCCGGGGCGACACAGGTACTTCCTGACTGTCTTCCTGGCCTTTTAGCAACAGGTTGATGCGCAGCTCCAGCGCAGCCAGTTCATCTTTGCATTCACTGCGCCACTTGCCTGCAATTTGCTGCAAGGCAAGGGTTTGCTCAAAATCAGAGGTATCTACCAGTGCAAGTTCAAGGGTGTCAAAGCTCATCAAACCGACCTCGCCAGCCTGCTTTCTGGCTTTTTGCATGGCGCCATCAAACGCTTTGGTCATCTGCTGCTTGAATTGCGACTCCAGACTGGCACGATGCTTGTTCGCCAGCGTCTTGGCGCTAAGGTATTGACCAGATTTATCCGGATTGCCGGCCTTGCTGGCGAGTTCATACAAGGCGGGTTCAAGCTTGTCGAACATCCCGGCCAAAGCAGAACACAGGCGATCCAGCGCAATATCGCGACATGAGAGGAGCAGACGTCGAGACTCATCAGCGCTTAACGTCCTGCGTTGATGGTAGTCTGAAATTGACACGACATTTCCCGCAACGGAGATTGCCATTTACATCACCTTAATACCATTCTAATATGGCCGCACCCTGTACAAGGGCAGACGCATATTTTTAGCGTAATACAAGTGAGAATGGCAGATGACGCATCGATAACGATGAGAGTGGCCCCGCTATCTTGTCACATCAAATCACGACTCACTCAAAAAAGCAGTCATCATTTAACAGCTACAAGACCGGAAGCTTTGCGTCGCCGCCTTACGACGGGTTTGCCATTTTCACATCAAATTACATGAAAACCGAACAGCGAAAACACGTTCGCTTGGTACAAATTTATACCTGTTTAAAACAAAAATAAAGCAGCGCCGGCAGGCAACTGACAAACGGTTATCTGCCGGCGAATCTCGGGTTTATTCAGACCACAGCAGGCATACCGCATCTGCTGCAATCCCTTCTCCCCGGCCGGTAAAACCCAGACGCTCGGTCGTTTTGGCCTTGATGTTGACCGCTTTTGGCGAAATCCCCACGTCCAGCGCAATCAGCTCCACCATGCCCGGAATGTGCGGCGCCATTTTGGGTGCTTGCGCAATAATGGTGGCATCAATATTGGCCACCTGCCAGCCACCGGCCTGCACCAGCCCTACCACATGGCGCAGCAACACACGGCTGTCAGCCCCCAGATAACTGACATCGGTATCCGGAAAATGCCTGCCGATATCGCCAAGCCCGGCAGCCCCCAGTAAAGCATCGGTAATCGCGTGCAGCAGGACGTCAGCATCCGAATGACCAGCCAGCCCTTTCTCAAAAGGGATGGTGACGCCACCAATAATCAATGGACGATCATGTACCAGCGCATGTACGTCAAACCCCTGACCTACCCTGAATGGACAATGCTTCATCAAGCTCTCCCTGGTCCGCAGCCGCCTTGCCAAGCCCCTCATCAGACGAGGCCCGTCCGGGCTCGAAGCCGCTTTGTTAGTCTGTGCTCTATTTATTCTTTAAATGCAAACTCAATGGCAGACAGTAGCTTGTTTGCATTAATCGGTTTGACAACAAATCCGCTGGCGCCAGATGACAATGCACTTCTGACCCGATCCAGCGTTGCATCCCCGCTCACCATGATGACCTTCACACTTTCACTCTCCCTGCGCAACTCGGATAGCATGGTCAAGCCATCCATGCCCGGCAGATTGATATCCAGCAACACCGCTTTGGGCTGGTATTGTTCGAACATGCGCATGCCAGATTCAGCGGATGACGCGTCACCGACAACCTGATACCCCTCTTGCCGCAGCAAGCTGCCCATCAAAGAACGCAGGATGGCATCATCATCAATAATCAGAACAGAAATATCCTGATGTTTCATACGCTATTTACCCTACACTAAATCCGGTTATTCATATAAACCAGTATACTAAAGACAGCGGGAAGCGCATTTAATTTTTATCAACCTGCATCTGCAGATGCAGCAATAACCCTTGTGCCGCATCTTCTATGCGGTCCAGCACCTGCTCAAATCCGGACTCCCCGCCGTAATACGGATCGGGCACTTCCTGGCCACTATAGTTGCTGCTGAAATTCAGCAACAGCTCGGCTTTGTCCGCCAGGTTCAAGGGTGCAATCTGCCGCAGATCCCTCAGGTTTCGCTGATCCATGACCAGAATGTAATCAAACCGAAAGAAATCCTCTTCCTGCAATTGTCTGGCACGAATACCCGACAGGTCTATACCGCGCTTTTGCGCCGCTTCCTGAGAACGCGCATCAGGCCCCTCCCCCACGTGATAAGCGTGCGTACCCGCCGAATCCACCTGCACGTGAGCATCCATCCCGGCTTTTGTCAGGACATCACGAAACACACCTTCGGCGGTCGGGCTTCGGCAGATGTTTCCCATGCACACAAATAGCACTTTTATCATGACAACACTTTCTACAAGCCTTTTACGTCATATTACTACGAAGCGATGATCGCCTTGCCAGTTGGATCACAAAGGCAGCTTAAATTGGGATGCCCGTGGATATTGCACAATAATTTCGCTATACACACCTTTACCGCAAGTACCTGTTTTCGCTATAATTTCGCTTTGCCGGAAGGAATCACACATGCGCGTCATCCGACAAGCCCTCACTTTTGACGATGTTCTTCTTGTTCCAGCCCATTCAGCCGTTCTTCCTCGCGATGTCACACTGGCAACACGCCTTACCCGTCAGATCAGCCTGAATATTCCGCTACTGTCGTCCGCCATGGACACGGTTACAGAAGCTCGCCTTGCCATTGCCCTGGCGCAAGAAGGCGGCATCGGGATTATTCACAAGAATATGTCTGCCGAAAAGCAAGCCAAAGAAGTCTCCAAGGTAAAACGCTTTGAAAGCGGTGTGGTCAAAGATCCAATCACGATTTCGTCAAACCTGACCATTCGTGACGTGATGCAGCTGACCCGCATGCACCGTATTTCCGGCCTGCCTGTGGTCGATAACGGCAAAGTGGTAGGCATTGTGACCAACCGTGACTTGCGTTTTGAAAATCGTCTGGATGCACCGGTATCCAGCATCATGACCCCGGCAGAGCGCCTGGTCATCGTCAAGGAAGGCGCAAGCCGCGAAGAAGCCATGACGCTGATGCACGACCACCGCATCGAGCGGGTACTGGTCGTAAACGATGCATTTGAGCTCCGCGGCCTGATCACCGTCAAAGACATTCTGAAATCTACCGAACACCCGCTGGCGTGCAAAGATGAGCAAGGCCGTTTGCGCGCAGGCGCAGCGGTTGGCGTGGGCGAAGGCACCGAAGAGCGCGTGACGCTGCTGGCTGAAGCCGGTGTTGACGTAATTGTGGTAGATACCGCACACGGCCACTCAGAAGGCGTGCTGAAACGCGTTGAGTGGGTGAAAAAGAACTTCCCGCAGGTGCAAGTCATTGGTGGAAACATTGCAACCGGTGTTGCTGCACGTGCACTGGCCGACCATGGTGCCGATGCCGTAAAAGTCGGTATTGGTCCAGGCTCCATTTGTACGACTCGTATCGTAGCCGGTGTGGGTGTACCACAAATCAGTGCGATTGATGACGTAGCGACAGCTCTGCTTAATACGGGCATCCCGCTGATTGCCGATGGTGGTATCCGTTTCTCAGGCGATATCTCCAAGGCAATTGCCGCAGGCGCAGATTGCGTCATGCTGGGCGGCCTGTTTGCCGGTACGGAAGAAGCGCCTGGCGAAACCGAACTGTATCAAGGTCGTTCTTACAAGTCCTATCGCGGTATGGGTTCTCTGGGTGCCATGCAACAAGGCTCCAGTGACCGTTACTTCCAGGATAACGAAGGGAATGCCGAGAAGCTGGTTCCTGAGGGTATCGAAGGCCGTGTACCATACAAAGGCCCGATCAGCGCAGTCATTCATCAGCTGATGGGTGGTCTGCGTTCCAGTATGGGCTACCTTGGTTGCGCCACGATTGCCGATGTTAAAGCCAAGGCTGAATTCGTGCAAATTACCTCTGCTGGTGTGCGCGAAAGCCATGTACACGATGTACAAATCACCAAAGAAGCGCCGAACTATCGCATGGAGTAATCCACTGCTAGTGTTTAGCACAATAAAAAACCGGGTTTCGACCCGGTTTTTTATTGTGCTAAATGGCCCACCATTTCACTGGCACAACACTTTTCAGCTTAATTCACACCAGATTTTGCCGATGCTGCTCAAACAGACAAATCGCGGTTGCAGCGGCAACATTCAAAGATTCCGTCATGCCCGCCATCGGAATCCGGATCGCCGTATTACAACTCGCCTGTAGATCCTTGCGCACCCCTTGTCCTTCGCTCCCCATCACCCAGACAACCGGCTGGCGCAGGTCAAGGTCATACAGGCTATGCGTGGCATCCAGCGCCGTTGTTACGGACAACACAGATGCCGGCAAGGAGGCCACGTAAGCAATCAGGTCAACCTTCGTCAGGAGAGACAATCCAAAATGCGCCCCCATCCCTGCTCGCAACACCTTGGGCGACCAGGCGTCTGCGCAGGCATCAGACATCATCACATGAGATACGCCCGCAGCAGCGGCCGTACGCAGAATAGACCCGACATTGCCAGGGTCCTGCACTCCGTCCAGCAACAAGACATTGGATACGGGTGCATGCAATACATCCACCGCTTGCTCCCCAGGTATGGCAAACAGGGCCATCACCCCGGTCGGGGAAGGCAACTCAGTCAGTTGCGCAAACAGCGCATCAGAGAGGATGACACCCGGCATGTCATCATGCAAAGAGACAAAAGCACTGATTTCCGGCTTTAACAGGCCAGACTCACTAACGATCAGTTCCGCAAGCGGTAAGCCATGTGCCAATGCACTTTGCAACAGATGAATGCCATCCAGCAGGGTTTGGCCGGACTCAAGACGTTCACGCCGGCTCGTGGCCAGTTTTTTCAGATGCTTGAATCTCGTATTGGCAGCAGATTGAATTAAGACAAACGACATGATCTGATGGGTTACCTAAGCTTTGCGGAATGTTCCAGCGCTGTAATTGCAGCCAGGGCCAGTTGCTTGAATGCCAGATACGTTGGCTCTTCCAGCTGGGAGCGATGCTTGCCGCCATCGGCATACAGGATCCCCAAGGGATGCCCATGCACCCATAATGACATGGCAACCCAGTCACGATCCGGTTCGGTGGCAACCACATGCGGTAACAGACTTTGCATGGTGGCACGATTATGCTGTCCGTACCAAACCCCCTGGGTTTTGGAAGACAGACGGGTAAACAAATGGGGGGCGTTCAGGTCGGTCTGGAGCGAATGCATCGGGTGCTCTTCCGGTATGCCCACGACAAAACGGGGCTTGAGCAGCAATTCGCCCTTGGGTTGCACTAAAAAAGCCACCCGGTCCAGACCAGCCCCCAATCGGACGCCACGGAACAAAATGGTCATTACCTGTCCGACATCCAGATCTTCATCTTTCTGCTGCAGCTGCTTGATCACCTTGTCGACCATCGCCACATCCGGCCATGCATGAGCTTTGGGTGCTGCTTTAGGCAATGGCCAGTCACCCGGCAGCATCGGTAGCCAGCACGCCGGACTTGGCATGTTCTTCCAGTTATCCTGATGTGCCAGTCTAAGGGTGAGTTGTATCAGGCGTTGCCAGATCAGATCAGCAGGCTTCATGAAGACGGCCGCCAGCGCATGCAAAGCCTGATGCAACTCTTCCGACCACCAGCCATGCCATAGCCAATGTGCCCACTTCACGGCAAACTGGACAGTCAATACCCGTGGATGTTCGCTTTCTTCCTGCGTCATCAGGTCGGTAAACAGGCTGGGCAAACCGCACTGCTTTGCCAGCAATATACGCATGGCGCCATAAGTAACACCAAACCGTGCCTGTTGCTGCACCGGGTCAAACCACATCCGGTTGCTCAAGGCAAACTCTTTCAGGTCCGTCATGAGCTGAGGGTGCGTCAGCAGTAACAGCGGTTCAGCCAGGTCGTGTAACAACGCAGCAATCCCGATTTCCTCGGCTTTACTGTCATGGCGGATATTGGCCAACTCTTCGGCAACCATGCCTGCGTATTCACAAATGGCCAAACGCTGCTGCATGAGCGACAAGCGAACAGGTTCTTTCTCTAGCAGGCGTTCAACCGGCATACGGCGGCCAAACCGTTCAAAGAATGGCTCGATACCCACCAGCATCAAGGCATGCTCTATGGTGGTAACATCACTGGCAAAGTTGCCTCTGGGTGCGCTATTCACATAACCCAGCAATTGCGCAGTCAAAAAGGGGTCGTGCCGGATAATTGACGCCAGCCGGGCGGTCGTCATGGAGGTTTGGGTTTTGGCAGATCGCAACTGCTCGAGGGTCGACAGTCTGGCTGGCCATGGCAGGGTCTGCCACCCCTTCAGATAAGGTGCTGCTGCGGGAAATTGATCAACCGTGAATTCAGTTGTCACCTTGATTAAGCCTCTTCTTTAGCCTTCATTTTCCAGACCAGCACACGCGCCTGACGGTGCTTGCCGGTATCCAGCATGATATCTGCAGGGTGCTCTGCCACGTCAAACGAATTACTGATCAATAGACTGCCTGGTTTCATTTCCTGCATCGCCTTTTGCCAGACATCCTCCATCACCAGTGGAGAAAGAAATGCATAAACCACGTCAAAGCCAGACCAGTCTGTCGCCATGAAGTCCTGCCGGTGCAAGGTCACACGCTTCTGACGGCGGAACCTCCACCAGGAATAGCTGTATGGCAACCAGGCCAGTTCATAGCCATGAAGCTGCCAATCCGGTCGTCTGCTGCAAATATGCGCAAGCACCGTTCCTGTACCACTCCCCAGCTCGGCAAATACCAGACGGGGCGTCTCCGGCAAAATCTGGTTCAACGCATCAAGCACTGCAGCATGGCTCAGAAACAAAGGAACGCGCCCTCTCCATGCCTGTCCGCCAGCCAATATCAACAACAACAACGCAACCAATGGCAGCCAGACGGGCACATTCGCCGCAACCGCCAGCAAGGTAACGGGATAAAACAGCAATGCAGCAGAGCGCCAGACCCGGTTATGCAAACAGATGGCAGACAGCCACCAGACAACACCTGAGTAACAGGCAATGGCAAAGGCCAACCGTAACCAGGGTGACCCAAATTGCCCCAAGGACAATACCAGCGAAGTCGCCATCCAGCCACTCAAGACCACCAGCAGAAAGCTGAATGTCAAACGAACAAAGCGCAGCTTGCTGGTCATGTAAAACAACACATATGCATGTCAGACAACATGCTTACTTTGAAGCAGCCTGTTCAAGCAAAGCCTCTCCGCCTGGGTCGGTCTTGCCACTATTCTTGATAATCGAGGCGGTTGTTTCTTCATTCAGTACAATGATGCTGATCCGCCGGTTAATCGGCGCATCCGGATGCTCGCTATCCAGTGGCACCGCTGGCCCCAGACCGACGACCCTCAGTACCTTGCCTTCCTGCAAGCCCCCTACCACCATCTCGCGCCGAGAAGTATTGGCACGATCTGCAGAAAGCTCCCAGTTGCTGTAGCCTTTGTCGCCCCCCACATACTGGAGCGTATCCGTATGGCCGGAAAGGCTGATCTTGTTTGGCACCTCATTGAGCAGGCTACCCAGATCATGCAGCAACTGCACCGAATAAGGCTGCAATTTGGCACTGCCCGTATCAAACATTGGCCGGTTTTTTTCGTCCACCAGCTGGATACGCAACCCCTCTGGGGTCATGTCTATCAACAGCTGATTTTTAAACTGGGATAATTCCGGGTTTTTATCAATTGCGGCCTGAATACTTTGTTTCAGGGCCTCGAATTTCAATTTCTCTGCCTGCTGACGTGCTTTCTTGTCTGCTACCGGATCCGAATTTTGTCCATGGGCAATTTCGCCGGATACACGCTGCAAGTCCTGGCCACCACCGGGAATCACGCTACTGGCATTCCCCGTACTATCCCCGCCCATCAGGGCAACTTTCAGCGGCGTATTAAAGTAATCCGAAATACCCGACAGCTTGCCCTTGGAGACTGAACCCAACAGCCACATCAACAAGAAAAACGCCATCATCGCAGTAACAAAGTCAGCATACGCGATTTTCCAGGCGCCCCCATGGTGGCCACCGTGACCTTTGTTGATTTTCTTGACGACTATCGGACGTTGGGAATCATCACTCATCTTGCAACTTTCAACAGATAAAGCATGTTAGTGGTTTCAGTACACAAAGCCATTACTGCTTCTTCTGTTTCACAAAATCTTCCAGCTCTTTAAAGGATGGGCGCTCGGTGGAATACAGTACCTTGCGTCCGAACTCCACCGCAATCTGTGGCGCATAACCGTTCAGGCTGGCCAGCAGAGTCACCTTGACGGTCTGATAAACTTTGGTGGACTCATCCGCCTTGAATTCCAGTACGGTAGACAAAGGCCCCACCATCCCGTAGGCCAGCAAAATACCCATGAAGGTACCCACCAGGGCCGCGCCAATCAGTTCACCCAGCTCAGGTGGTGGTAGCTGCAACGAGCCCATGGTATGCACCACCCCCATCACCGCAGCCACAATACCGAATGCAGGCAACGCATCACCGAGTTTCGCAATGGCTCCGCTCGGGATGGCACCCTCGTGATGATGGGTTTCAATTTCGTTATCCATCAGGTTTTCAATTTCAAACGCGTTCAGGTTGCCCCCCACCATCAGGCGCAAATAATCGGTGATGAAATCAATCAGATGATGATCATGCAGAATCTTGGGGTATTTGCTGAAAATCGGGCTTTTTTCAGGCTCTTCCACGTCCCCTTCGATAGACATCAAGCCTTCTTTACGCACCTTGGTCAGCAGTTCGAACAGAACCGCAAACAAGTCCATATAGAATGCCTTGTTGAACGGACTGCCCTTGAAGACCGATGGCAATGCTTTCAGCGTGGCTTTCAGGGGTTTGCCGCCAAACCCGACCACCATCGCGCCCAGGCCGCCACCAAAAATCATCACCACTTCCGACGGTTGCCACAAAGCCCCCAAATGCCCGCCATGCGAAGCATAGGCACCAAAAATGGCACCAAACATGACAACATAACCGATGATCACAAACATCGTTGTTTTCCTTTAAAAGCTTTCCGGTACTTTATTTCATTATGCCACGACATTATCGCTTGCCGATATGCTCAGTAAAGACACTTCCCTACTGAAAATCCAGCAGGTTTTGCGCAGGTTGCGACTGATTCAGTGCATTTCTGACCGGCGCAAAAGATTTTCTGTGCACCGGTAACACCCCAAACCGGGCAATGGCCGCCAAATGGGCTGCCGTCGGGTAGCCTTTGTGCTGATCAAAACCATACTGCGGATACTGCTCATGCATCTCCACCATCACGGCATCCCGTGCCGTTTTTGCCAGAATGGACGCCGCCGAAATGGCGGGCACCAGTGCATCCCCCTTGACGATGGCCTTGGCTGGCACCAGCATTTTGGGTGTCCGGTTACCATCGATCAAGGCAATCCGGGGCAGCTGGCTCAGCCCAGCGACCGCACGCTGCATGGCCAGCATGGTTGCATGCAATATGTTCAGGCGGTCAATTTCTGCTTCCGTCGCAAATGTGACGCAATAGGCCAGGGCCTTTTCACGAATCTCCTGCGCCAGCAGGTTACGCTGCTTTTCACTCAATTTCTTGGAGTCCGCCAAACCGATAATCGGCTTTTCGGGGTCCAGCATTACCGCGGCAGCATACACCGGACCGGCCAGTGGGCCACGGCCAGCCTCATCCACCCCGCAATGGCCATCAGGCCATGCGTCCACCATCATTCTGCTCCTAGTACATGCAATACGGCTTCAGCTGCACGGAGCGAAGTATTCTGCTTCAAAAGCTGATGCATGCTGGTGAATTTGGCCACCAGGGCTTTCTGCCCATCCTTGTCCTTGTACGCACTCACCACGGCCTCAGCCAGCCGGTCTGGTGTTGCTTGCTTTTGCAGAATTTCTGGCACCACAAATGCCTTGTTCAGAATGTTGGGCAAACCGACATACGGCAGGTACATTTTCCGGGTCATCAGCCACCAGGTAATTGCCGACATTTTGTAAGTAATCACCATCGGACGCTTCAACAACGCAGCTTCGAGAGTGGCAGTACCACTGGCAACCAATACCACATCAGCCACGGTCATGGCTTCTGGTGCGTGCCCGTACATCAGCGTGATGTCTAGCTCACCGGCACCTTCTGTATAGCACGCTTTTTCGAAGATTTCGCGAGTTTCTCGCGTCATTAACGGCACCAGAAACAATGCATCCGGCACGGACTCGGTAATTTTGCGAGCCGTACGCACAAACAATGTCGCATGCTGACGGACTTCGCTCTGACGACTACCCGGCAACAAGGCAAATACCGGACGAGCCTGTGCAATGCGCATCTGCTCGCGCATTTCCTGTTTGGGCGGCGTCATTGGAAAGATATCAGCCAGCGGATGACCGACATACGTCACGGGAATCTGCTCGGCCTTGTAAAGCTCAGGTTCAAACGGAAACAACGCCAGCACATGATCAACCGCACGCTTGATTTTATGAATGCGCTTGGCCTTCCATGCCCAGATGGAGGGGCTGACATAATGAATCGTGCGAATATGCCTGCGCTTCAGGTCCAGTTCCAGATCCAGATTAAAACCCGGTGCATCAATACCGATAAAAACATCCGGTTTCAGATCCAGCAGACGCTGTTTGAGCGCTTTACGAATACCGACAATTTCACGATAGTGTTTCAGGACTTCGACATAGCCCATGACCGCCAATTTCTCTTGCGGCCACCAGGTTTCAAATCCCTCGCGAATCATCTTCGGGCCACCAATACCCACAAAACGGGCATTCGGCAGATGTGCTTTCAGGGCACTGATCAGATGCGCCCCCAAAGAATCACCCGATGCTTCTCCTGCTACCATTGCAATGGTAAAAGGCCGTGTATCGACCATTTACCACCTCCCTTTTCTGACTAGATATACAGACATGATTCACTGGCATGAATTTCTTGTGTCTGCTGTTATAAGTGTGACGAATCAAACACCGTTAACGGACAATGCCACGCGTTGCATTTTCCAACGACTGGCTCAATAAACCAATTGCCTGGCTTTCCGACGCCATGGCCGCAATCTCGACTTTTGCTTCCGCAAATGTCTTGCCGGATTTGTACAGGGTCTTATAGGCACGACGAATCATCTGGATATCTTCTGCCGAAAACCCCCTGCGCTTCAAACCTTCGGCATTGATGCCATGCGCAGCAGACGGATTGCCAGACGCCATGACAAAAGCTGGCACATCCTGGAACAGGATCGTCCCCATCGCCGTCATGCTGTGGGCGCCAATCTGTACAAACTGGTGAACGACGGTAAAACCGCCGAGAATCACCCAGTCCCCGACATGCACATGACCGGCAAGCTGGGCATTGTTGGCAAAAATCGTCCTGTCACCGACCAGACAATCATGGGCAATATGCACATACGCCATGATCCAGTTATGGTTACCCACCTTGGTCAGCCCACCGTCTTGCGCCGTACCGGTATTGAAGGTACAGAACTCACGGATGGTATTGTCGCTACCAATCTCCAGTCTGGTTGGCTCGCCCGCATATTTTTTGTCTTGCGGATTGGCACCAATCGAACTGAACTGATAAAACCGGTTTCTGGCGCCGATCGTGGTATGACCCTCGATCACGACATGAGGGCCAACTTGGCAATCATCACCAATTTCTACATGCTCGCCGATAATCGAGTATGGCCCCACGCTGACATTGGTACCCAGTCTGGCTTTAGGATGAACAATCGCCGTTTCATGAATGGAGACGGTCATAGACTTCCTTTACTCAGACTTTTCCAGCTGGCGCACGGCGCAAGTAAGATCAGCCTCGGTCGCTACCTGGCCATCCACACGGGCCTCTGCCTTGAACTTCCAGATGCCCCGCTTCTGCGCAACGATCTCTACGCACAAGTGCAGTTGGTCACCAGCAGAGACCGGACGTTTAAAACGTGCCCCGTCGATACCGGCAAAATAATAGACAGAGTTATCATCCGGCAGCGTACCCATGGTCTTGAATGACAGGATCGCAGCAGCTTGTGCCAGCGCCTCCAGAATCAATACCCCAGGCATGACCGGATGATGCGGGAAATGCCCCGGGAAAAACGGCTCATTGATTGTCACGTTTTTCAAGGCAACAATGTTTTTCCCCGGCTCGACTTCCAGTACCCGGTCTACTAGCAGAAACGGGTAACGATGCGGAAGATGTTTCAAAATATCATGAATATCCATTGTTGCCATATTAAGACTTGTCCTGTTCGTTCATCTGTAATTCCAATGCTGCGAGCCTGGCGGCCGTGCGGCCAAATTGCTTGAGCTGTGCAGCATGCTTTAACCATGCATCGTGTTCATCAAACGGGAACACCCCCGTATACGTACCTGGCTGACGTATGGTTTTAGTAATCAGGGTCCCGGCGGACACATTCACATGGTCCGCAATGGAAAGATGCCCCAAAATAATGGCACCACCGCCCACCGTACAGTGCTTGCCAATTTTCGCACTACCTGCCACACCAACACAACCGGCCATGGCCGTATGTGCACCAACAATCACGTTATGCGCAATCTGGATCTGATTATCCAGCTTTACCCCGTCTTCAATCACCGTATCCGCCATCGCACCACGATCAATCGTGGTATTGGCACCGATTTCCACATCATTGCCAATCACAACCCGTCCAATTTGCGGGATCTTGACCCAAGTGCCCTGATCATTCGCGATGCCAAAGCCATCTGCACCAATCACCACACCAGCATGGACGATACCCCGTTCACCAATCGAACAACCATAGGACAAGGTCACGTGCGGCATCAAACGGGTATCCGCCCCCACTGAGGCACGCTCACCGACATGAACATGTGACCCCAGTACAACGCCTGGGCCAATTGTCGCAAAATCCGCCACATAGACAAACGGACCGATTTCTGCCGATGCGTCGACAACCGCAGATGGAGACACATAGGCAGACGGATGGATGCCTGCCATTACCTTGGGTAACGGATTGATCAGTTGGGAGGCTCTGGCAAAATATAGATACGGATTTGCCGTCAGAATGCGACTACCGCTAAACGCATCTGCCAAGTCTAGCGGTAACAAGACGGCGCCTGCCTTGGTTTCTTTCAGCTGGCTGGCGTATTTCCTGTTGGCCAGAAAGCTCAGATGCTGTTGCCCTGCGGTATCCAGTGGTGCTACCTGGCTAATCTCCAGATCCGGGCCTCTCAGTTCGCCACCCAGTTTTTCTACAAGTTCAGACAGCCGCATACTACTCCCCAAAAAATAATGCCCCGAAGGGCATTATTTTCCATGAATCACACCATCATCCGCCGGTCTTCACCGGCCAGCCTAACGAGTGGCACAGATTACTTGTCACCCATCAGTTTCAGAATCTTGTCAGTGACATCCACACGCGGACTGACATAAGCCAAGTCCTGACCCTGCAAAATCAGATCAAATTTTTCGGTTTCAGCCAATTGCCGCACCGCTTTAATGGCCAATTCTTGCAACTTGGCCATTTCCTCACCCTGACGAGTATTCAGATCTTCACGGAACTCCCGCTCAGAACGCTGATAGCGCGTGTTTAGATCACGGATCTGAGCCTGTTTCTTTGCTTTGTCAGAATCTGACAGGGTTGCATCATTTTTTTCCAGATCATTTTGCAAGTCTTTCAGCTGCTGACGCATCTGCTGCAAGTTTGCATCTTTCTTGGAGAATTCGTCTTGTAAACGTTTGTTAATTTTTTGTGCCGGGGCCGATTGCTGGAACAAACGGTCAGTATTTACCACACCAATCTTCAACTCTGCAGCAGAAGCACCTGTTGCAATGACCGCAACCGCAATCGCCAACGAACGCAACATCTTGATCAACTTAATCTCCAATCCACTTAACTTATCTATCTTTACACCCGGCGATGCCGCCGCTCCCACCATGTCAGAAGGTGGTACCAATCTGGAACTGGAAGCGTTCTTTCTTGTCGCCCTGCTTGGCATGCAGCGGCTGGGCAATACTGAACTTCAGTGGTCCGATAGGTGATATCCATGATAATGCCACACCCGCAGAATAGCGCAAGTTAGACAAACTGAATTTGTCCGAGCCAAGCCCACTCACATCACCAGGTCCAAATACATTACCTGCATCCAGGAATGTGCTCAAACGCAAAGTTTTATCATGTTTCATGCCCGGAAACGGGAAGAACATCTCTGCATTCAATACCAGGCGTTTGTTACCACCGATGGAAGCATCGGTCGAATCTCTTGGCCCCAGAGAACTACCTTGATAACCTCGGACAGAACCGATACCGCCGGCATAATAGTTGCGATAGAACGGTAAATCATTACCACCCAATCCATTACCCATGGAAATCTCGCCATTGAGCATCAAGGTATAATCTCTGCTCAGCGGGAAGAAATGCTGGTACTGGTAACCCAGTTTGTAGTATTTAACATCCCCGGAAGCCAGCTCACCAGAGACATACTGGTAGCTACCCGTGGTCGGTGCTGTTGCACTGTCACGCAAATCCCGTGCCCAAGAGGCGGTTGCCGACACGGTTCTGATTTTGTCACCAAACTTGGTGATAAAGGCATTGGCAACTGGCGAACCGGTACTTTGATCACTCGTCAACGACGTTTGGTCATAGGTCAACCCGAAGTTGACAGTATCCTCTTCAGAAATTGGCACACCCAGACGAGCGCCCAAACCACTGCTGGAGGTGTAGTATTTACCGGTATCCAGTTTGTCCGGCTTATTGGTCTTGTGATAAATGTCATAACCAAGACTTACACCATCAGGTGTGAAGTAAGGATCAGTAAACGACAGGGCCAAGGTACGGGTACTCTTGCTGGTATCAATCGACGCAGACAGATATTTTCCGGTACCGAAAATGTTGTTTTGGGTAATGGAAGCACCCAGCAGAACCCCATCAGACTGGCCATAGCCTACACTCATCTGAATGTTATTGGTTGGCTTCTCCACTACATTCATGTTCACATCCACCTGATCGGTGGTGCCTGGTACAGCAGGATTATCAACCGTCACTTCAGAGAAGTACCCGAGCAAATCCACGCGGTCACGTGAACGTTTGATTTTCTGGCCATCGTACCAGGCGCCTTCCATTTGCCTCATTTCACGGCGAATGACTTCGTCCTTGGTACGGGTGTTGCCTACCACATTGATACGGCGCACATATACGCGGCGACCAGGATCGACAAAGAAGGTAAATGAAGCCGTCTGTTTCTCACGGTTCAGTTCCGGTACGGCGTTGACGCTGGCAAATGCATAACCGTCGTTCGCAAGGCGGTCAGCAATGGCATTGGTACTTTCCACCAGTTTCTCACGCGAAAAAACTTCGCCTGGCTGCAGCTTGATCAGTGACTTCAGCTCTGCTTCCGGCACCAGCATGTCGCCCGCCAGTTTGATATCCGATACGTTGTATTTCTTGCCTTCGCTGATGTTCAGCGTGATGTAAATATCCTCTTTGTTAGGAGAGATATTCAATTGGGTGGAGTTGACGTTGAACTCCAGATAACCCTGGTTCTGGTAAAAGGAACGGATGGACTCGATGTCCGCTTCCAGTTTTTGCTTGGAGTACTGGTCGTTTTTGGATAGCCACGTCATCCAGCCGCCAGTAGACAACTGCATCTGGTCAATGACGTCGCTTTCACTGAAGTCATGGGCACCAACGATACTGATTTCCTTGATGCGGGCAACCACACCCTCAGAAATGTCAAAGCTGATCGCTACCCGGTTTCTCTCCATTGGAGAGACCGTCGCCTTGATTTCGACCCCGTATTTGCCTTTATTGGAGTATTGGCGCTTCAACTCCTGAACTGCCTGATCCACCAAGGCCTTGTCATAAATGCGAGACTCCGCCAGACCTGCTTCTTTCATGGCTTTTTTCAACTGGTCTGCGCTGAATTCCTTGGCGCCATTGATCTTGATGTCACCGACGGCCGGGCGCTCTTCTACCTGCACAATCAGTACATCGTTATCAATTTCCAGGCGGACATCCTTAAAGAAGCCGGTGCTGTATAAGGATTTGACTGTCGCCGTGGCCTTGTCATCATCGAAAGACTCGCCGACTTTCACTGGCAGGTAACTGAATACCGTTCCAGGCTCGGTACGTTGAATACCCTCGATGCGGATATCTTTGATCACAAAAGGCTCGGCTGCCCAGACGGAGGCGGAGAAGAGCGTGGCTAATACAACAGCAATGGTTTTCTGTTTGATCATGCGTTCAAAAATAGGCGTTGAATATCGTTATACAGAGCGAATGTCATTAATGAGAGCAACAAAGCGCCACCAATATACTGACCGATTTCCTGGGTTCTGACAGAAACCGGACTTCCTTTAAACAGTTCTGCCACATAATACATGAAATGGCCACCATCTAACACAGGGATGGGCAACAGGTTGAGCACACCCAAGCCAATACTGACAAAACACAGGAATTCAATAAAAGGAATAATCCCGTATGAAGCCGCCTGACCCGCCACTTTGGCAATGGTCAGCGTCCCGCCCAGATTATCCAGTGATGCTTGCCCGATCAGCATTTTCCACATCATGACAATACTGAGGCGGGATAACCGCCATGTTTTATCCAGAGAAGCCACCACGGCATCTGGCAACCCGAGCCTGACCGTTATTTGCCGGCTCTGGATACTTTCTTCGTCCACGGAAGGAGCGACGCCAATGCGCCCCACGGCTTGTAAGCCAGTGCCTACGGTACGTGGCACCAGAACAACAGAATGTACAGTCTGATCGCGTTGATAGGTGACTTTCAGCGGTTTGCCGGGCGAATTGCGAATCTGCTGAATCAGGTCAGCACCACTTTCTGCCGGAATATCATTCAGAGCGAGGATTTCATCCCCTGTTTTCAGCCCTGCCTTATCAGCGACATCTCCGCGGACCAAACCCGCCAGAGTGCGATTAAAGTGCAAGGGCGAAAAACCCAGACGGTCAAAAAAATGGTCATCAAGCGCAGTCTCGGCCATGGCGGATAATGGCAAGATCCGCTCGACAGCCACATCGCCTCTGGTCATGACCATCACGGACACATCCTTGCGATCAACGACTTTATCCAGCACTTCGGAACGCCAATCTTCCCAGCTTCGAACGGGGGCACCTTCGACAGCGGTAATCAGATCATCCGCCTTGAAACCGGCCCTACTGGCAAATGAACCTTGCGCTACATCGCCGAGTCTGGCCGCCACATCGCTGACACCCACCATCATGACGATCGTGTATAGCACAATCGCCAGCAGGAAATTGGCAAATGGCCCCGCCAGGACCACTTTCATCCGCACCCAGACAGATTGGCGATTAAACGCCCGGTGTACTTCCGATGCTTCAACCGGTGCTTCGCGCTCATCCAGCATTTTCACATAGCCGCCCAGTGGTAGCATGCAGATGGCAAATTCGGTCTGGTCGGCACCAAAACGTCGGGTCCAGAAGGGTTTGCCAAAGCCGATGGCAAATCGTAGCACTTTGACGCCATTGCGCTTGGCTACCCAAAAGTGACCAAACTCGTGTACGGCGATCAGCACGGTGAGTGTCAGCAGAAAAGCCAGCACAGTTACCATGAATGTGAGCCCTTTGTCGTAAGCGTCATTGTTAGGTCGCCAAAGCAGGGATAAGTTGCACCGCCGTTTGTCGGGCCTCTGCATCAATTGCCAGCACGTCATCCAGCGATGCTGGCGCTGTCGCTGTCATGCGCGCCAATACGGATTCCACCAACTCTGCGATGGCTGTAAATCGCAGTTTTCGCTCTAGAAATGCAGCAACTGCCACTTCATTCGCGGCATTCAGAATGGCGGGGGCGGCACCGTGCTGACGTAAGGCCTCAAAAGCCAGTCTCAGACACGGAAAACGAGCCAGATCAGGCGGCGTAAAGGTCAGGGATTTCATGGTCGTAAAGTCCAGACGGTTGGCACCGGATGCAATCCGCTCCGGGTAGTCCAGCGCATAGGCAATCGGCGTACGCATATCCGGACTACCCAACTGCGCCAGGACAGACCCATCCACATACTCCACCATGGAGTGAATGATACTCTGCGGATGAATCACCACATCAATCTGGGCGGCTGGCGCTGCAAATAGCCAGTGCGCCTCAATCACTTCCAGGCCTTTATTCATCATGGTGGCTGAGTCGACAGAAATCTTGCGACCCATGGACCAGTTGGGATGTGCGCATGCCTGCTCGGGGGTCACATCTTTCAGTGAGGCCAGCGGCGCATCGCGGAATGGGCCACCGGATGCTGTCAAGAGCAGCCGCTGAATGCCTGCGGTATTCAGACCATTATGGACAGGGTGCTTCTCCCGATACACCGTCGGCAAGCATTGGTATATAGCGTTATGTTCTGAATCAATGGGTAGCAGAATGGCACCGGAAGCCGCCACCGCATCCATGAAGAGTGCACCGCCAGCCACCAGCGTTTCCTTGTTGGCCAACAAAACACGCTTGCCCGCCTTTGCTGCCGCCAGACTGGATGACAGACCCGCAGCGCCGACGATGGCAGCCATCACGGTATCGACGGCAGGGTCTGACGCCACCTGATCCAGTGCAGCCGGGCCGTAGAGCACTTCAGTATGAAGCTGTGCATCGCGCAGCATGTCTTGCAGCCGGGAAGCATAGGGTGCCGAGGCCACCACGGCAAACGTGGGCTTATGCACCAGGCACAATTCAAACAGTTTTTCGATCTGGCTGTTTGCGGATAGCGCAAACACAGAGAATCGCTCTGGATGTCGTTTCACCACATCCAGCGTGGACAAGCCAATGGAACCTGTAGCTCCCAGAACGGTAATCTGGCGCATCAAATACTCCGGGACAACTCAAACAAGACAAGACTGACCGAAACGACTGCCATCAGCGCGTCAATCCGGTCTAATATACCGCCATGGCCAGGCAGCAACTGGCTACTGTCCTTGACGCCTGCACAACGCTTTAGCCAGGACTCATACAGATCACCAATGATGGACAGGGGTGTCATGACCACGCCCAGCAATAACAAGGCTGGCAACGATAATCCTAGCGGCAGCAGCCAGTGCGTAAAACTCATGGCGTAGGCGTATATCAGTACACCCACAGCCGCACCGACTGCGCCTTCCCAGGTTTTCCCCGGGCTGATGGCAGGGGCAAGCTTATGTTTGCCAAATGCCTTGCCCGCAAAGTATGCTGCCGTATCAGCCACCCACACCAGCATCATGATGGCCAGCAATAAACGGGCACCAGAGGGAATGGAAGGTGCGTGATTACGCCAGATTTCCATACCCAGCCAAAAGGGTAGCAGCACCAGCCAACCGGCCAGCCACATCACCACTGGCTGGTCTATTTTGGCTTTTTTCCACAACCATAGCGGCACCAGCACAAACCAGAAACCCAGCGTAAACACGATCCAGATAGCCCTGAAAGCCGCCATGTGCCAGCCGATATAGACGCCAACCCCGGCGACCGCGGTAAGTCCGATGAACAGCACCTTGATCAGTGGCGAGAACTTGGCCAGCCGTGACCACTCCCATGCAGCCAGCAACACGACACCAGCCATGATGCCTTGCCATGCGTAGGGGCTGGCTTTGAACAAGGCAAGAAACACCAGCGGGATTAAAAACAGAGCGGTAAGGAGGCGGGTTTTTAACATGTTTATGCTTTTGTGGATTGCAGCTGTTCGCTGGTTCGGCCAAACCGTCGTTCCCGGCTGCGATAAGAATCAATGGCTTTCTGCAGAGAGTTCGCATCAAAGTCCGGCCAGAGTTCAGCCGTGAAATACAGCTCGGAATACGCCAATTGCCATAGTAGAAAGTTACTGATCCGCTCTTCGCCACCAGTCCGGATGAACAGGTCAGGCTCTGGCGCATAGGCCATGGACAGGTGTTCGGCCAGATCCGACTCCGTAAAACCGGCTACCAGCTCCGGCCTGGCTTTGAGCATACGCTGGGTCGCATTCAGGATATCCCAGCGTCCGCCATAATTAGCTGCAATCGTCAGCGTCAATTGTGTGTTATTGGCAGTCAATTGCTCAGCATTCTGGATCAACGCCTGTAATTCGCTCGAAAATCGTGACAAATCACCGATGACTTTCAAACTGACGCCATGCTTGTGCAGCCTTGAAACCTCGCCGTTAAGCGCTTTCACAAACAGTTGCATCAGGAGAGAAACCTCTTCCTGAGGCCTGCGCCAGTTCTCGCTGGAGAAAGCAAACAGGGTCAGGTATTTCACACCTTGTTCAATACAGGCTTTGACGATATCCCGTACAACATCCACCCCTTTAACATGCCCGGCAACGCGTGGCAAAAAGCGTTTTTTTGCCCAGCGCCCGTTGCCATCCATGATGATGGCAATATGCGTCGGCACGCTTTGGGCATCTGGTACGAGTTCTGTCGAGCTTACAAACATGCAGTATCCCTGCAAAAATTAGAAGGCAGCGCTTGGCGGCCTGTACATCGGCACCACACATCCGTTAGCGGACATCATCTCGCCAATGGATTTATCTGCGATTATAGGGGGAGTGTCCCGCTTAGGCGACTAAAATAAATCGCCGCTGCAATATGACTTGCAGCGGCGATGGTCAAAGGCAGTTGAACAACAGGCTTAAACAGCCATCAGTTCCGCTTCTTTGGCTTGGAGCATCTTGTCGACTTCGGCAATATGCTTATCAGTCAGCTTCTGGACATCATCCTGGGCACGACGTTCGTCGTCCTCAGAAATTGCCTTGTCCTTGATCAGTTTCTTCAGCTGGTCGTTCGCGTCACGACGAATGTTACGGATGGAAACCCGCGCATTCTCGGCTTCGCTACGCACTACCTTGGTCAGGTCCTTGCGGCGTTCCTCAGTCAAGGCAGGCATTGGCACGCGAATCAGGTCGCCACTGGAAGCCGGGTTAAGGCCCAGATCCGAATCGCGAATCGCTTTTTCGATTTGCCCCATCAGCTTTTTCTCCCAAGGAGAAACGCCCAGCGTGCGAGCATCAACCAGGGTCACGCTTGCTACCTGAGGCACGGCAGTAGGCGTACCATAATAGTCAACCATCACATGGTCCAGCAGGCCTGTGTGTGCACGACCGGTCCGGACCTTACCGAAGTCTGCCTTTAGCGACTCCAGTGACTTCTGCATTTTCTGTTCTGCGTTCTTTTTTACGTCAGCAATCATCGGAAACTCCTTGCACCGATTTGATTTATACGTGAACCAAAGTACCTTCATTAGCGCCACTGACAACACGTTTCAGCGCGCCTTGCTTGAAAATACTAAATACGGAGAGTGGCATTTTCTGGTCGCGACACAACGTTAGTGCAGTCGCATCCATCACTTTCAGATTCTTGGCAATGGCCTCATCGAACGTCAAGTGCTCATAGCGGGTCGCGTCCGGATTGGTTTTTGGATCATCTGTGTAAACACCATCCACCTTGGTGGCTTTCAACACGATGTTTGCACCGATTTCCATGCCGCGCAGCGCCGCTGCGGTATCAGTCGTAAAAAACGGGTTACCGGTACCGGCAGCAAAAATGACTACCTTGCCTTCTTCCAGATAACGCATGGCCTTGCCACGGATATAAGGCTCTGCAACCTGCTGCATGGTCAGTGCAGATTGCACGCGACTGACAACGCCAATGTGTTTCAAGGCATCTTGCAACGCCAGTGCATTCATGACGGTTGCCAGCATACCCATGTAATCCGCTGTCGCGCGATCCATACCGGCTGCAGCAGGCGCCACACCACGGAAGATGTTGCCGCCACCGATCACGATAGCCACCTGAACACCCATCTCAACGACTTCTTTGACTTCCAGCACCATTTGCTCGATAGTGGCACGATTAATGCCATAGCTATCGCTACCCATCAGGGCTTCACCAGACAATTTCAGCAGGATTCGTTGATAAGCAGGGGTTTGGCTCATAGTTGACCTCGCGTAAGTTTGTCGGGTGTATTTGAATTTAGCATATCTTTTTCAGACTGACAGCCCGACAGTTGCCTGCGCCGTTTGTGTCAGCACAGACAACTGCAAAGCTATTAAACAAGGCCTTGAGCGACCTTCAGGTCAATTAAACCTTGGCAGCAGCAGCAACTTCGGCAGCGTAGTCAACCACTGCTTTTTCAATACCTTCACCTACAACAAACATGGTGAATGCGTTAACTTTGGCACTGTTCTGCGCCAGAAGTTTCTCAACGGTAACATCCGGATTCTTAACAAATGGCTGGCCAACCAGTGTGATTTCGGCCAGGTATTTGTTGATACGGCCTTCAACCATTTTTGCAACGATGTCAGCTGGCTTGCCAGATTCAGCGGCTTGCGCAGTGTAGATTTTACGCTCGTTGTCCAACAGCTCTGCTGAAACCTGCTCTTTGGAAACACACACTGGCTTGCTGGCAGCAATGTGCATGGCAATGTCTTTACCAAGCTGCTCGTCACCACCGGACAGATCAACGATCACACCGATTTTGCTGCCGTGCAGGTAAGTGGCGATTTTGCCTTCTGTTGCGTAACGCACAAAACGGCGGATGGTCATGTTCTCGCCCAGTTTGGCGATAGCTGCTTTGCGCACGTCTTCGATAGAATCGCCAGACTCGGTTTTCACCGCGCTCAGGGCTTCTACATCAGCTGGATTTGCATCAGCAACGGCCTTGGCAGCAGCTTTTGCCATTGCAACAAAAGTTTCGTCTTTTGCAACAAAGTCGGTTTCACAGTTCACTTCAACCAGCGCACCCAGTTTGCCATCGGCAGTCACGTGGTGAACGATGATACCTTCAGCAGCCACACGGCCTGCCATTTTGCCGGCTTTCGCGCCAGACTTGATACGCAGCACTTCTTCTGCTTTTTTTACGTCGCCTTCGGTTTCAACCAAGGCTTTTTTACATTCCATCATGCCAAGACCGGTCAGTTCGCGCAGTTCGGCAACCATTTTTGCGGTAATTTCAGCCATTTTTCATCTTCCTGATCAATTTACAATCTGTTTGTCAGACCACAGACCCCTCATGATGCGGGTCATGGTTTGCAATTCTGTGAATTTTTGACGCTACATACAACAAAGGGGCTTTCGCCCCTTTGTGTTTGAACTGGCGTCAAATAATTATTCAGCAGCCACTTCTACTACGTCATCTTGCTGACCGGCAACCAGTTCTTTGATCACTTGGTTACGGCCTTCCAGAATCGCATCAGCAACGCCACGAGCGTACAGACGGATTGCACGGCTTGAGTCATCGTTACCTGGAACAATGTAATCAACACCGTCTGGAGAGTTGTTAGAGTCAACAACACCAATTACCGGGATACCCAGTTTTTTGGCTTCAACGATAGCACCTTTCTGGTAGCCAACGTCGATCACGAAAATCGCATCTGGCAAGCCGCCCATGTCTTTGATACCACCCAGGCTTTTTTCCAGTTTTTCGTATTCGCGTTGCAGATCCAGCAGTTCTTTCTTGTTGTACTTGTCAGAACCGTTTTCAACAATCACTTGCATTTCTTGCAGGCGTTTGATGGATTGCTTAACGGTTTTGAAGTTGGTCAGCATGCCACCCAACCAGCGCTGGTCAACAAATGGAGCACCTGCGCGAGTTGCTTCTTCAGCAACGATTTCGCGAGCCTGGCGCTTGGTACCAACGAACAGGACTTTGCCGCCATTGGCAGACAGGGTGCGAACAAACTTGAGCGCGTCGTTGAACAACGGAACGGTTTTCTCAAGGTTGATAATATGGATTTTGTTACGATGACCGAAAATGAACGGGGCCATCTTTGGGTTCCAGAAGCGGGTTTGGTGACCGAAGTGAACACCGGCTTCCAGCATATCGCGCATAGATACTGACATTATTTGCTCCATCTCAGGGTTATACACTGCTGCCCGCAACAACTACACACCAGCCATGGCTGATGCACCCTTAAATTGCGGACAGGTGAAATTACTCAATCCAAAAACGGACTAAGCTAACCGAAGATATTAGCACAAAACGCCACCTATGATCAATCCCGTCTGATGGCGTAAACCCACTGTCAGTGCGACATTTTTTTGAGAATGTGGAACATGGCGGCAGAATCAAGCTCGCCTTCACCACTCCCCACCAGGGCATTCAGGTACTGCAGCACCTGTGCCGCACCCGGCAAAGCCAGGTTGCTGGCCAGTGCTTCTTCGAGCACGATGCGCATGTCTTTTTGATGCAGCTTGGCCTTGAAACCCGGTTTGAAATTGTCATCCAGCATGCGCTGGCCGTGCACATCCAGAATCCGGCTTTGCGCAAAGCCACCCAGCAGCGCCTCCCGAACCTTGGCGCCATCCACCCCTTGCTGCTCGGCAAACAGCAGTGCTTCTGCCACTGCCACAATGGTCCCGCCCACCACAATCTGGTTACAGGCTTTGGCCACCTGCCCCGCACCATGGTCGCCTACGTAGGTGATGGTTTTGCCCATGGCTTCAAACAGGGGTTTTACTTTTTCGAACACGGCCGGCTTGCCGCCTACCATGATCGTCAGCGTCCCCTGGATGGCGCCAATCTCGCCACCGGATACCGGCGCATCGAGCATGTCGATCTTTTGCTGCGCCAGACGCTCGGCAAACTGACGTGTTGCAGATGGTGACGTGGTGCCCATGTCCACAACTACCAGACCAGGCCGTGCGCCCTCTACCACGCCTCCAGGGCCAAACAATACCGCCTCTACATCGGGGGTATCCGAGACATTAATGAACAGGACATCACAATTGGCGGCAAGTGAAGCCGCTGTTGCATGGTAAGTAGCGCCACTATCAACCAGGGATTGGGCTGATGCTGCCTTTCTGGCGAAGACCGCCAAAGGAATACCCGCCGCTTTCAGATTGGCAGCCATTGGCCGCCCCATGATCCCCAGACCGGCATAACCTGCAATTAACGTCATGATGATTGCTTCCTTAGATGATGTTGAGTCTTGCCAGAAGGCGACGCGCGCAATCAGGCGTATGCCATACCCACTTCGACCAGATGAATCAGTGTATGAATCACTTTGATGTGGATTTCCTGAGTCCGGTCTGCAAACCCGAAGTGCGGCACGATAATTTCTACATCGGCCGTTCCTTTGATCTGTCCGCCATCTTTACCCAGCATGGCAATGACACGCATGCCTTTGGATTTGGCGGCTTCAATGGCACGAATCACGTTCTTTGAATTGCCGCTGGTAGAAATGGCCAACAACACATCTCCAGGTCGCCCGAAAGCCTCGACATGCCGTGAAAAGATGTGGTCAAAGCCGTAATCGTTACCGACACAGGTAATGTGAGAGACATCCGAAATAGCCATAGCCGGTAGCGCAGGGCGGTTGTCGCGATAGCGGCCACTGAGTTCTTCGGCAAAATGCATTGCATCGCAGTGCGAGCCGCCATTACCGCAAGAAATGACCTTATTTCCGGTCTTGAATGCATCCACCAATACCTTGCCGGCAGCCTCGATACTTTGCAGAAAGCTTTGGTCGTTGAGCACCTTCTCCAGTAGCGCTACTGCTTCGGTCAGATGTTGTTGAATCAGAGTTTGAGACATGTTCATTCCTGTTGAGCCATTTTTTTGCAACACTATCACAAACTCAGGCGCCTTCAAAAAAGCGGCGGACAATCCGGATGGATTCATCCACATGCGAGCGGGTAACGTCCAGGTGGGTAACCCAGCGCTGCAGGGTGGTTCCTGTGACCAGAATGCGTTGCTGCTGCAAGTATGCAGCGAACTCGGTGGCAATCTCTTGAGGCACCTCGACAAACAGGATGTTGGTTTGCGGCTCGGTGACTTTCAGCACGCCGGTGGACGCCAGCCCTTCGGCCAGGCGCTTGGCGTGATAGTGGTCTTCCGCCAGACGCTCGACGTGATGCTTGAGCACATATTCACCAGCCACCGCCAGCACACCCGCCTGACGCATACCACCACCGAGCATCTTCCGATAACGTCGGGCAGCCTTGATAAAGTCTTTGTTGCCAAGCAGCAGCGAGCCGACTGGTGCCCCCAGCCCCTTGGACAAACAGATAGAAGCCGAATCAAAAGAACGGGCAATGTGGTGAGGTTCCACGCCCAGCGCCACGGCGGCATTAAACAGACGGGCGCCATCCAGATGGGTGGCCAGACCCCGTTGCTTGACGGCGTCTGTCGCCTCTTTGACATAAGACATTGGCAGTACGCGTCCGCCAATGGTGTTTTCCAGTGCCAACAGGCGTGTTTTGGCAAAATGGCAATCATCGGGTTTGATGGCGGCCAAAATGTCTTTGATGGCAATCGAGCCATCCGGCTGGTTATTCAGGGGTTGCGGCTGGATACTACCCAGTACGGCTGCGCCACCCCCTTCATATTTGTAGGTATGTGCCTCCTGACCGACGATATATTCATCTCCCCGCTGGCAGTGCGTCATGAGGCCGATCAGGTTGGTTTGGGTGCCGCTGGGTGCGAACAAGGCCGCTTCAAAACCCATCATTTCTGCCGCAAATGACTCCAGGTGGTTAATGGAGGGATCGTCCCCAAACACGTCATCCCCCACCGGGGCGGTTGCCATGAGTGCGCGGATTTCAGGGGTAGGACGCGTGACGGTATCACTACGGAAGTCAGCCACGACGTTCAAATCGCCAGAATCACTCTGCTGGGTTGGGTACATCGACACTCTCCTGTTTTAATGGGTCACTTGCATGAACAAACTGATCGTGAGGAACATTCTACTATGCAGATCCACACAGCAGACAGTAACAGTTACATGCCATGAACCAATACAGATAAGTGTCAGCTTCGACGGCCCATCCAGACACAGGCCACCACCCCGACGGCGACAAACCACATCCACACAGAAATGACCTCGCCGAGCAGCCATGCGGCCAGCAGCAAACTGATAAACGGTTGCAACAACTGCACCTGCCCCACCCGGGCAATGCCCCCTAATGCCAGACCGCGATACCAGGCAAAAAAACCAAGAAACATGCTGATCAGCGACTGATAGCCAAATCCGAGCCAGCTGTGTAACGGAATGTCATGGGTCGGCCGAAAGAGCCAGACCGGCACCAGCAGGAAGGGTGCGCTGACCACCAATGACCAGCAGATGGATTGCCAGCTGCCCACGGCACGTGCCAGCCTTGCGCCCGCCACGTAGCCAAAGGCACAGACAATGACAGCAGAGAAGATCAGCACAAAGCCGATATGATCAGAGACGGTGGCTTGTATGCCCAGCGATCGCCAGACGGCAAACCCGACGACCAGCGCACACCCCAGCAATGACCACAGCCAGAAGGCGGGACGATGACGTTCTCCGGCAAAAACCGACGCCACCACGGCCGTCATCAGCGGCAAAGCACCGGACACAATTGACGCATACGCAACCGGGATGTGCTTGAGCGACAAGGTGGAGAGCACCGGAAAGCCAACCACCACGCCAGCGACGGCAAAGGCCAGATCGCGCCATTGCGCTCTCCCTTTGGGTGGCGTTGCCTTGAACCACAACAGTAACAACGCGGACAAGCCCCCTGCCACCACCGCCCGTCCAAGCGCGATAAACCAGGGGTCCAGCGTCATGACGGCAAATTTGGCCGAGGGAAAAGAGCCGGCAAACCCGACGACACCCAGCAGTCCCCACGCCATGCCTTGCCAGACCTGGCGAGAAGAAGGCTTGCCACTGCCTGCTATAGACATAAATATGTCCCCTTGCTGATCAGCACGGCACTCCCGCCCACATAACAGCGCGTCACCACCCCGGCCTCTTTGCTGGCCTCGATGGACAATTGGCTGGGGCGCCCCATTTCCACGCCCTGTAACAGTGAATACTGCCAATGCCCGTTGGACGCTGATGCATGTCTGGCCAGATAACCGGCCAAGCATACCGCAGCACTTCCCGTGGCTGGATCTTCGGCAATGCCCATATCGTTCCAGAGCATACGCGCCTGCCAATGTCCGTCATGCTGTGTAAAGGCAAACAGACCGTTCAAATCCACACCCGACGCTTTGGCAGACGCCATCGCTTGCGGGTACAAATCGGCCCGCATCCAGAATTTCTCCAGGGCCGTCACATTGGCCAACGGCAATAACAGATAGTCCGTACCACACGTCACGTAGGCAGGACGAAAGTCTGCCAGACCAATGTCTGCAGCCGGTACTCCGGTCAGATCTGACAAGAAATCGTTTGTATGGGTAGATTCGATAAAACGCGGGGATTGTGGTGCCATCAACCGAGCGGTTTTAACTGCACCATCTTCCACTCCGAACCGGACTGCAACAGTACCGGCCAGCTCTTCGAATATCCGTACATCGCCATCCTGCAACGTGCCCAATGCCCCTGACCATGCCAGATGCAATGCAGCACCAATCGTAGGATGACCGGCAAACGGCAGCTCTTTGGCTGGCGTGAAGATGCGCAAACGCGCCGCATGTGTGTGGTCAAATGCTGGCTCGATAAACACCGTCTCGGACAAATTGAATTCTCTGGCAATTTGCTGCTTCTTGGCGTCCACGATGTCGCTGCCATCCGGAAACACGGCCAGCGGGTTGCCGCCAAAAACCGTTTGGGTAAACACATCATAGGTAAAGAATACAGGTTCCATGAACTCACTCCGGATGAATGGATGACAAGAGAATGATTGCATCGTATGCCACACACTTCTCGCCAAGCAGATACAGTTACCATACAATTAACCCTAACTGTACCGGTAAAGTAGGAAAACACCATGCAAGCATTGCCCGTTGTCGAGCACAATCGAAACACGCCGCTGGTCGAGCAGATTGTCGAGCAGATTGTGCGCAACATTGATCACCGCATCTGGCTGCCGGGCACCCGTCTCCCGTCCATTCGCCAAATGGCACAGGCCTTGTCGGTGAGCAAATTTACCGTGGTAGAGGCCTACGATCGCATGGTGGCTAAAGGGCATCTGGAATCCCGGCGCGGCGCCGGATTTTTTGTGGCAGGCAAAGCCAGTATTCCGTCTATCGTGGAAGCGGATACGCCCATCGACCGGGCCATTGATACCGTCTGGTTAATGCGGCAAATGCTGCTACAAGACAACGACATGCAAAAACCGGGCTGTGGCTGGCTGCCAACCGAGTGGCTAATGACGGAAGATACCCGCAGGGCCATGCGTACACTGTCGCGCTCCCCCATTTTGCGCCCGACCAGTTATGGGCTGCCGGCCGGCTACTTGCCGCTGCGGCAACAACTGCAGCAACGACTGGCAGAAATCGACATTGATACCCGTCCGTCACAAATCCTGCTGACCAGCGGCGCCATGCCTGCAATTGACCTGATCTTGCGCTACTTCCTGCGTAGCGGCGATAGCGTGATGATTGACGACCCCAGCTATTTCAATTTCAGGGGCAACCTGAAAATCCATCGGGTCAACATCATTCCGGTGCCGCGCAACGCCCAGGGGCCGGATCTGGCCATCATGGAACAGGTCATCCAGCAGCACAAGCCACGGCTCTACCTGACCAACAGCGTCTTGCATAATCCGCTGGGTACCAGTATTGCGCCAGGCATCGCCTTCAAGCTGCTGCAACTCGCTCATCTGCACGACTTCCATATTGTGGAAGACGACATTTACCGGGACCTGCAACCCATCCCCACCCAGCGACTGGCTGCCCTCGACCAGCTGCAGCGGGTTATCTATGTCGGTAGTTTCTCCAAAACGCTGTCTGCCAACTTCCGTGTGGGGTTTCTGACTGCGCATAAAGACTTGGTCTCTGAACTGGCTGACTTGAAACTGTTGACCGGGATTACCTCGTCAGAAGCTGTCGAGCAGGTGGTGTACCAGTTATTAACGGAAGGCTATTACCGCAAACATGTGGAAAAACTCAGGAGCAAGCTCGGCAGCGCCATGGCGTATGCCAGGCCACGGGTAAACCGTCTGGGCTGGCAAATCCATGCAGAGCCGGAAGGCGGCATGTTCTTGTGGTGCAAATTACCTGACGGCATTCAGGCGCCGGATCTGGCAGCACGGGCGCTGGGGTCGCATATCGTGCTGGCACCCGGCAACCTGATGAGTACATCACCCAACGCCAACCAGTATTTGCGCTTCAATATTGCGCACGCCCAGCATCCATCGCTGTACGAACAGCTTGGACTGCTGCAAACAAGTGCTACAATGAAACACTGCTTTTCCACGTGTTAACAGACACCCTTTTTAGCCACCCTTCACCGGATAACAGGTTTTTACATGAAGGCACTTACCCGCACTCTGATCATCGCTTTGTTTAGCCCGCTGGCAGTCAATGCATTGAACATGCAGCAAAACGTGATCGACATGCCTGCCAAGACGCAGCTGGTGGTCAAAACACCAATGACCATCCAGCAAAACCTGTCTTTTACCCTGTTACAACAAACCGACTACACCGCTTGCTATCTGGGGAGCGTGAACAAGATGCCGGCAGAAGGCAAAGCGCCTGATTTTGTGGGGCAGCCCAAAGTGCGCCCTTTTAAGGCTGGCGAACGGTTTACCGTGCAAGGGGTAACCGGATTTGCCAAGGGCAAGAAATTTCAGGGCTACGTGGTGGAACTGGATCACGAAGAGCGTATGGGTACCTACGCACTGTATGTTGAGCAAACAGGCCCTGCTGCAGGCTTTACCTCAATTGAAAAACTGCTGAACCAGTGCGCCGACAAGCTGGCGGTCAAGTAAACCCCTAGCCCACTGAACGTAATACACGGGGAACGGTGGCAGGCACTTGGGTTGCCACCGTAGCAGCAGGCAGGTCCAAGATGCTGGCCAACGCAGTTAATGGAACACCTTCGCCCCACAGTTCAACGCTGGCCCCTACCTGACAATCTGGAAAGCCAGTCAGATCAATCATCAAGGTATGCATCGCCACCCGTCCCAGCAAACGGGTACGGTGACCATTCACGAACACCGGCGTACCGATTGGCAACTGCGCCGGGTAGCCATCCGCATAACCGCACGCAACTATACCGATGCGCATATCGTGATCGGCATGAAACGTGGCGCCGTACCCCACGGGCTCGCCAGCCGCAATCATCCGTTCTGCAACCACCTGGCTCTGTAGTGACATGACCGGCCGCAAAGCGCCCTCATCCGCTCTGGCCACGCTACCGAGGCCGAGTAGTGCTTTGCCGACGCGCACCCAGGCATGCGACATACCGTCATGCAACAGAACGGCATCCGAGTTGGCGAGGCTGGCTGGACTGGCATAGGGCGCAATCTCCATTTCGAAGACCGATTGCTGCATCAGGCAGCCATCTTCCTCGTTGGCTGTCGCCAGTTCCGACATCAACACAATGCGTCCCGCCTGGTTGGCTTTGGCAAGGCCCGCCATGACGTGTGGCAGTTCATCCGCAGAAAAGCCGAATTGATTCAAGCCGGTATTGAGATTGACCCAGACGTCGATCCTGACGGAAAGCCATGCAGCCAGCAGCCATTGCAATTGCTGCTGGCGGTGAATCACCATCCCCAGCTGATGCTCGGCCACGATGTCCAGATCCTGTTCGGCGTGAATCCCTTCCAGCAAGACAATCGGGCATTTCAGCCCTTGGTAGCGCAGCGCCACGGCATCCTCAAGCCGGATCACACCAATCGCATCAACCTCCGACAGTACCGAGGCAACCTCTTGCAGACCATGTCCGTAGGCATTGCCCGCCAGTACAGCCATCAAACGGCTGCCCGCCGTCCTGGCGCGTATCAGTTGCAGGTTATGCAACAACGCACCACGGTCAATAACAGCAGCAATAGGACGTGTCATGGTCTATCCTGATAAATCCGGCATGAAAGAGGCTGTGGTATTATAGCGCGTTCCTAAAAACAGGTTTCATCGCAACAAGCCGGGCAGCAGGTGGCCACACACGCTATACCTGGAAATCGTCATGAATCTTGCAATTTAGGGTAAGATGCCCGCTCCAATTGCACAAACGCTAGACACTAGAGGCACATGGATAACCTGCAACTGCTGGTCAATTTATTTTCACATGCGCATGAAAACCCTGTATTTGCTTATGCGGCGGTGTTTTCCGTATTGCTTATCTGTGGCTTTGGCGTGCCCATTCCTGAAGATATTTCGCTGGTCGCCGGGGGGGTCATTGCCGGTCTGGGCTATGCCGATGTTGATACCATGTGCGTGGTGGGACTGGCAGGTGTGCTGGTGGGAGATGCCACCATGTTTATTGCCGGGCGTGTGTTTGGCGAACGGGTCCGTTGCTTCCCGCTGGTGGCCAAATTCCTGACCGAAGCCCGTTACGAAGCCGTGCAGGACAAATTTCACCGCTACGGAAAACGGGTATTGTTTGTAGCCCGCTTTTTGCCCGGCTTACGCTCTCCCATTTTCCTGACCGCCGGCATGACCCGCAAAATCCCGTTCTGGCGTTTCTTGCTGCTGGACGGTTTTGCCGCCCTGATCAGCGCTCCGTTCTGGGTTTACCTGGGCTACTACGGGGCACACAAGCGCGAATGGCTACTGAAATGGATTCACGTAGGCCAAAGCGGCATTCTGCTGATCCTGCTTTGCCTGTTACTGGTGATTGCCGGTATCTATGTGTTCAAAAAGAAACATCCGCATACCGACAAGCACCCGCACTAATTTACCCGTTTAATCCGTACTGCTGCCCAGCGTAGGGGCTTCATCTTCCAGTTCATCCAGCTGCACATGCTCGATGGCGGCAAAGCGGCGGGTAATCTTCTGGCTGGTAATGTGCACATCCTGCACATCTTTGTGCGCCTGTTCGATGTGGGTCGCCAGATTCTTCATCCGTTTGTCAAAGCGCAAAAACTCCTCTGCCAGCTTCACCAGCTCTTTCTGCATGACATGCAGCTGTTCCCGCATCTGAGCATCCCGCAGCACGGCACGGGCGGTATTCAGTACCGCCATCAAGGTGGTTGGCGATACAATCCATACCCGCTTTTGCTGGGCATAGTTGACCACATCTTCATGATAAGCATGAATCTCTGCAAAAACCGCTTCTGCCGGCACAAACATGACCGCACCGTCAGAGGTTTCTCCCGGGATAATATATTTGCCAGAAATGTCATCAATGTGCTTTTTAATGTCTCGCACAAACTGGGTGCGCGCCAGCTTGCGTTCTGATTCATCCGTGGCATCAAACATGCGCTGGTAGTTTTCCAGCGGAAACTTGGCATCCACCGCCACCTTGCCAGTTGGCGCCGGCAGATCCAGCAGGCAATCCACCCGTACACCGGTCGACAGCGTTGCTTGAAACTCGATGACCTGTTCCGGCAGCAGGTTACGCACCAGATGCTCCAGCTGCACTTCGCCAAACGCCCCGCGCGAGCGCTTGTCGCCCAGCAGTTCCTGCAGGCTGATCACATTGGTGGTCAGTCCGTCGATTTTCTTCTGGGCTTCATCGATCACGGCCAGGCGCACCATCACGCTGGCAAAGGTCTCGTTGGTCTTCTTGAAGCCTTCTTCCAGGCGCTCATTCACCTTGCCGGAAATCTGCTCAAGTCGTTCGGCGACCATCTGGTTCAGTTTTTCGATATTCCCCGTCAGGGCCTCGGTTGCAAGCTTCATGGTATTTTGCAAGGCCACCTGGGATTGCTGCCCTTGCTCAGCCAGCGACAAGGCCAGTTTTTCCAGTAACTCGCCCCGCAAACGGTCTTGTCTGGACTGCAGGTCCAGCGTCAAATCCCCAAGGGATTGCTGCATGGCATTTTGCACGATAGCCAAACGCTCTTGCTGATAACGTGCCAGCTGGTCCATCCCTTGCCGGGTCTGAGTCAGCTCCAGGCTCACCGCCTGGCGCAAGGATTCCCCGCTGGCCTGCACCATCTGGCGCAAACGCTCTGCCAGATCCAGCTGTCCACGCTGCTGCCGCTCGCTGCCATCCTGCAAGGCACCAGACACCCGTTCCGCCTGCAAGGCCAGTCCCTGCTGCATGTCCATCAGCATCTCGCGGTGACGTTGCTCCATGGCGTCGGCCGTTGGCAGCGCCGCCAGTTGCGCCTGCATTTTCCGTAGCGTCAAAAAACAAACGGCAGCCAGAAGCGCTGCCATGGATGTCATCACGATAAGTAGCAAATTCACCACTGTCATTTCCTAACGGTTATTCCAAAAAATTCATTCTGCCCCGGTTACCCGCGCATGGCTGCATTTTAAACGAATCCCTCATGTACCGTATGATTTAAAGACAAATGACAAAGGGCGCACCAGGCGCCCTTTGTCATGCAGCAGAATACATCCGCTGAATCGCTTTACTGCTTATGACTTTACCGCTTCAACCTGTACGCTGATCTTGATGTCGTCACCAATGGCTGGCAGGAAGGTCATCATGCCAAAATCAGAACGCTTGATCTGGGTAGAGACTTCTGCACCGCATACATCCTTCTTCATCATTGGGTGCATGGCGCATTTGAAGTTCTCGACATTCAGTTTTACCGGCTTGGTCACACCCAGCATGGTCAGATTGCCTTCTGCGGCGACCAGCTTGTCACCCTGGAATACAAACTTGTCCGCCTTGATGGTCGCTGTCGGGAATTTTTCCACATTGAAGAAGTCCGGGCTCTTCAGGTGGGCATCACGCTTGTCGTAGCCAGTGGTCAACGAGGTCGTATCGATAACGGCATCCAGGCTACCGGATTTAGCGGCCAGATCCAGCTTGATGCTGCCAGAAGTTTTGTCAAAACGGCCACGGGTGATGGAGTAACCAAAGTGACTGACTTCAAAGCTTGGGTAGGTATGGGTAGCATCCAGTTGGTAGGTATCCGCAGCAAATGCAGCAGAACCCAAAGCAGCAACAACCAGACCAGCAAACAGTTTCTTCATGAACATATCCTTAACAAGGTAAAGCGGGCACAGACCCGTCAGCATAAACAGACAAACAACAATCCAGACAACGTTATGGGTTCACCAGCAAATGGAACTTCACATTCACAGCATCGGCGACGGTATCCGTATCTTTCCAGACCCCGTCCCCCACCAGAAATTGCAGACGGTTCACCACCGCCGTTCCATCCAGCAACAAGGCTTTACCTGCAGGCTTGGCGGTAAAAGTCACGACCACCGGCAGCGTCTTGCCCTTTAGCGTCAGCTTGCCGGGTGCCTGGAACTTGCCACCGGCAATCGCATTAAAGCCAGATGCCACAAAGCGGGCCTTGGGTGACTTGGCACTATCAAACCAGACGGGTTTGGCAAGCTCGGTCGTCGCATCCGGGCTACCGCCATAGACAGACAACAAATCAATTGCGATATCTGCATTGCCGGCCGCCGGCTTGGCAGGGTCAAAACTCACAGTGGCAGCAAATTTCTTGAAGCTACCTTCCACCGGAACGGCCTCTTGCGAGAAGGTAAAGCCCAGCTGGCTTTTGGACAAATCCACAGACTGTGCAGACGCCATGCCAGCCAGCAATGCCAAACTGGCAGACAACAACCACTTTTTATTCAATTGTTTCAATTGATTAACTCCGTTTTACTGACCAAGGCAACATTCTTCCCAGCACCTCATCCCGATCGATGAAATGATGTTTAAACGCCGCCAGAATATGTAAGCCGATCAGCACGAGCATGGTCCACGCCAACGCGCCGTGCAGGTCTTGCAGGTTCTGTCCCAGCATCTCGTCCTTGCCTACCAGGTCAGGCAATTTCCATAGCTTCAGGTACACCACCGGAAACCCGAGTGCCGAGGTCGACAACCAGCCCACCAGTGGTACGCCGAACATCAGTCCGTACAGTGCCCAGTGTGTCAGGTGGGCAACACCCTTTTCCCAGGTTTTCATGTGAGTCGGCGAAGCCGGCGCACCTTTGAACAAGCGGTTCAACAGACGGAACAGCACCAGCGCCAACACGGTAATCCCTATCCACTTGTGATAGGCATACCAGCTAAATTTTTGCGGTGACATGGGCAGATCGGTCATGGTGATCCCCAAGCCAAAGGCTGCCAGCATCAAACCGGCTACCAGCCAGTGCAACAGTTGTGATAGCAACGGATACTTTTCCAATTGCATGATGTTTCCTTTAAATACGATTGAGACCTATTTACACTTTTATCACCACAAGAACAGTCTATCTGCTTGCTCAAGGACTCTTGTAGTGCGTTGTTTCATGCATTATGAATGCGCCGCCGGGAAAAGGTTCCTCAGGCAGCGCGTAAATGCGGTCTCTGGAGGCAGTTCGAGCATTCTTGCAGAAATACCCGACCACCTTGCTGAAATAAACTGAAAGGCAAGTTCAGATAATTTGAAAGTACTTCTGTGCGAGGTTCTGCAACTTCCGGGCCTGACGGAATGACTCCTTCAAAATCCGCCGATCCAGATCATTCAGGTCTGTCAGCCTGAGCCAGTTGGACAATGGCTCGCCACGCCCGAGCTGCTGCTGGTGCAAGCGCACCCTCAGCATCTGGATAAAATGAAAAGCATCTATCCATGCTTCGACCACATGCGTGTCCAGCCCCCAAATTTCACCTGCCAGCCGCAATCTGGCTGGCGTATTGGTTTCGGTCAGACCAGCCTTCAAAGCAAAGATGCGGGCAATATCCACAAATGGCGTAATCCCCTGTTTTTTCAGGTCCAGCAAGCCAGCCTCTGCCCCTGAGTCCGGCACCGAGATTTCGCCAAAAAAACTCAGGGGAGGACGGAACCCGCGCGCATTTTGCGACATTTCCTGAATAAACAGCCGGGCATCGTGCAGCAACTCTTTTAACCCGGCATGCAGCTTGTCCGCGAGAGAGCGGTTCCCATAAATGGCCCGGAAATCAAAATAAATGCTGGCATTGAGCAACTCTTGAGGCGAGCCTTGCTGTATCCAGGTCGCGAAGCGGTTGGTCCATTCCATCACGCTCAGACAGCAGGCCGGATTTCCCGCCATGACATTCCCTGAACACAGCGGGAAGCCAATCGCCGCCAGCATCTGGTTTACCTTGACGGCAGCCGGCAATAACGCCTGCCGGACGGCCTCATCCGACATACCGTCCGGTGCCACAAACACCAGTCCATTATCCTGATCCGTCGCCAGGGTCTGTTCAATCCGCCCTTCACTGCCAAATGCCAGCCAGCAATAACTGACGCCATCCGGTACGGCATCCCGCAGGCAGATCGACAATACCTGTTCGGTCAGGACATCATTCAGTGTGGATACAATTTGCGTCAAATGCTCGGCAGACACCCCCTGCGCCAGCATGTTGAAAGACAACTGACGGATGTCCTTGCTGGCCTGCAACAGTTCAGATTCGGTCGTCGCCAACCGGATTGACTGCCCCACCTGCCGAAGACTGGTACGCTGCAACCCGAATAGATCACGCTCAGATACCACGCCGACCAGCCGCTCCTGTTCCACCACCAGAACGTGCCGCACACCATGGCGGGCCATTGTCAAAGTAGCCTCCAGCACAGAGGCATGGGACGGCAATGTCACCAGCCCCTGGCTCATCACCATGGAAATCGGCAAGGTCGGATCGGTTTGTGGCACCGCCACGCGGTTCAGCACATCCTGCAAGGTAAACAACCCTACCGGATGCTCATGCTCATCGGTAATGACCATCGATCCAATGCGGGCATGATCCATGGCCTGCATCACCTGATAAATCGGGGTATCGGGCAGACAGTGCACCGGCGCCCGGCGCAGGATATGGCCTAGGGCAGTCTGCATGGAACCCTGCTCACGCACAGAGTGCGCAAACTCAGCCTGGAACGTGCGTTTGGAAGCTTCCAGCAGGCTCGCCAGCCGGCGGGTACAAAAATCAGAGAACACAGCAGACAACTGGACCAGTTCGCGGAAAACCGCCCCCGGCACTTCAAGGCAGCGAGTATTGGCATTGGCGCGATACACACCGGTCACCGGCCGATGCAGTAACAACGCCCCCAGCGGAAAGCATTCACCTTCGGTCAACCACCAGATCGGCTCTTGCTCTACCGTGTTATGCCCCATCAAGGGCTGCTCGCCCAGCACACTACCCTGCAACACGATAAAGAACGTATCCCGGTCACCCTGCTCAGGCGAAATCAGAATACTGTCGTGCGGATAATCCACCAGCGTTGCCGTTTCCAGCAAACGGTCGAGATGGCTGGCACTCATCGCCCGAAAAGGTTCATGGTCACGCAGGAATGACACCACCTCTGCCAGAACCTCGTTAGACAAGCTTTTCATCCGTTTCCCCTATCCGCAGCCGATACGTATCTGTATCGGGACAGCATAACCAGCGTTTCTGCAACATACAACCGTACCGCACCATTTTTAACGGGCCAGACGCCGCCCAGATGCGCCATGGAGTGTCAATTATGCGGCACCAGCCGCCAGCCTTGCTGACAACCCCATACAATGAACGACCATAATGCCTAAACGCCACTTACAGGGTTTTGCCATGCATCAAATCGCCCCCAACTTTCTGAAAGACTTCCTGAATGCCACGCTAACGGGCAACCAGCCAGACAAACCGTCCAGCGGCGCCCTGCCGAACGGAGCAAGCTGGCACTGGATAGGCGAAGGTGCCCTTGTCTGGCAACCGGCCAATCCGTCGCTTCGCCAGCGCGACATCGTGATTTCGAGTGGTGTTCACGGAGATGAAACTGCGCCCATTGAGGTCTGCAACCAGCTTATTCAGGATCTGGCTGCCGGTAATCTGGTAGCCCAGAACCGTATTCTGTTCCTGTTTGGTAACCTGCCAGCCATGCGGGCAGCCAAACGCTACCTCGACGATGACCTCAACCGGCTATTTTCCGGCAAGCATGCCACCATGACCCAGAGCCGGGAGGCGCCAAGGGCTGCCCAGCTGGAAAACTGGGTGAAGACGTTCTTTGAAGAGGCCCCGCCAGCGACCAATCCAGTAGAGCGCTTGCATCTGGATCTTCACACTGCCATCCGGGGTTCGCGTTTCGCCCGTTTTGCCGTCGCACCTTACAAACCAGGCCCTTTACTGGCACAAAGTACGGTGGACTGGTTACAACGGGCAGAAATTGACGCGGTGCTCCTGAACGCCAAACCTGCCGGTACCTTTAGCTACTTCACCAGCAATGCCTTCCAGGCAAAGTCACTGACACTGGAACTGGGCAAAGTAAGGCCATTTGGCCAAAATGACCTGAGCCAGTTTGCAGGCATTCACAAAGGGTTGCAGGAACTGATAACCGGTGACGCCGCAGCCCAGGTCGCTCACCCGTTGCATGTATTTCAGATCGCAGGTGAAATCGAACGCAGAACAGTGGATAACTTCCAGCTGCACATTGCCGATGATGTGGAGAATTTCACCCCGTTTGCCAAAGGCACCGTACTGGCAGAAGACGAAAATTACCAGTATGTGGTTCAGCATGAAGAAGAGCGGATCGTGTTTCCGAACAGAACCGTCAAGCCTGGTCTGCGCGCAGGCCTGATGGTCGTAGAAACCCGTTTGGAACAACACGTCGGTTAGACGGGGAGTTGTTTAACCGGCGACCGGACGGAAAGCTTTTAACAACTCCATCTCGAACCTTACCATCTGGTCAAATACACCACCGAGAATCGCTGGCATGGCAGGCAAGGCAAAATACAGGGCGGCAAAGCCAACCACCAGCGTAATCGGGAACCCCACCGCAAACAGGTTCATCTGTGGTGATGCCCTTGCAATGACGCCAATCACCAGGTTGGTCATCAGCAGCGTCGCAACCACTGGCAGCGCCAGCACAATGCCAAGGCTGAAGATCTTTTCCGCGTAATACACAATGGACGAAAAGGCGCCTGCCGCCACCGGGGATGGGCTGATCGGCAACACGTGAAAACTTTCCACCAGCGTCGCCAGCATCATCAGATGCCCGTTCATGGCCAAAAACAGCAACGTCGCAAAAATGCTCATCAACTGGCCAATCACCGGTGTCTGTGCACCATGCACCGGGTCAATCTGGGCAGCAAATGACAGCCCCATCTGCATGCCCGACAAGTTACCCGCCATCTCGATCGCCGTGAAGGTCATGCGGCTGACAAACCCCATGGATACCCCCACCACCATCTGCTGCATCAGCAACAACAAGGCAGACGGCCCGCTTGGCTGCCCTAGCGGCAAGGTTTCAAGAGACGGTGCAACCACTACGGTCAAGGCAACGGCCAGCCCAATGGTGACACGGCGGGGAATGGTACGGATAGAAAAGATCGGATCAACGGCGAGGAAGGCCAGAATGCGCACCAACGGCCAGAAAAACTGGTTGATCAGAAAATACAGCTGTTCTTGGGTAATACTGATCATATGCCAGGTCGCATGGCTTAACCGATCAGGTTAGGAATATCGGTAAACAGGCGGATGGTATAGTCCGTCAGCACCGACAGCATCCACGGCCCCGCCAACACAATGACCAGAAAGGTAACGATCAGCTTCGGGATAAAAGTCAGTGTCATTTCGTTGATCTGGGTCGCCGCCTGGAAAATGGACACCACCAGACCGGTGACAAGCCCTGCCAGCAACATGGGCGAAGCGACCATGATCAACACCATCAACGCGCGCTCAATCAGCGTAATCACCATTTCGGGCGTCATTGACTTACCCCTTTGCAATGCATAACTGCGTCATCATGACTTACCATCGTAACATCCAGTGATGACTATACATAAAAACTCTTCACCAGCGAGCCAATCAGCAATGGCCATCCATCCACCAGCACAAACAGCATCAACTTGAAAGGCAGGGAAATCGTCACGGGCGAAATCATCATCATCCCCATCGACATCAGCACCGACGCCACCACCATGTCAATGATCAGGAACGGGATATACACCAGAAAACCAATCTGGAAAGCTGTTTTCAGCTCACTGGTCACATACGCCGGGATCAACGCCTTCATGCTGATATCGTCAGGGCCATTCGGCTTGGGACTATTCGACAGTTCGATAAACAATCCCAGGTCTTTTTCCCGGGTCTGCTTCAGCATGAACGCCTTCAAAGGTTTGGCACCGGCATCAATCGCCTGGTTAAACGTCATCTGGTCCTGGGAAAAAGGCACATATGCCTGCTGGTAAATCTGGTCCAGCGTTGGAGACATCACAAAAAACGTCAAAAACAGCGCCAGACCGACCACTACCTGGTTGGGGGGTGCCTGTACCGTACCAATGGCCTGTCTCAGCAGCGACAGAACAATCACAATCCGGGTAAAGGCCGTCATCATCAGCAAGGCGGCCGGTAGGAAAGTCAGCGAGGTAAGCAGCAGCAGCGTCTGAATGGACAAGGTATATTCAGTACCGCCGCCAGGGGTTGGCTGGCTGGTAAATGCCGGCAAGGTATTGGCGGCCCAGACAGGCCCCAACCCCAATGCAAGAAACACCAACAATCCGAGAATAAGTTTATGGCTTGACTTGGTCATTCGGTAACTTACGTTTTAGCGCGAGTTGCAGCCATTGCTGAAATTTGGCAGGTGCATCTTGCGAAGGAAGTTGCTCATCCACTGCAGGGCGAGGTAATTCGGTGAGCAGGTTGACGGATTGCGGCGTCACACCCAGCACCAGCCATTTATCGCCAAGCTCTACCACCACCACCCGCTCTTTGCCGCCCAGCAAAGTGCCACCAATGAGTTTTAAGGGCGAACGGGTACCCGGCATGCCCACCGACAAGCGTTTCATGGCCCAGACAGCGCCGACGACCAATACCAACACAAACCCGAGGCTAAGGGCGACCTGGAAAAAATACCCCAGTGAGAGTGGCGAAGCAGAAGAAGCACTGCCTCCCAGTACGATAGCAGGCAGCGTCAAGCCAGCCAGCAGCATCCATTGGCGATTCACACGCATGAAAGTGCTAGCCACTTATTTGTGAAGACGGCGAATACGTTCTGCCGGCGTGATGATATCCGTCAAACGGATACCAAACTTGTCGTTAACAACTACTACTTCACCCTGCGCAATCAGGCAGCCATTCACCAATACATCCATGGGCTCACCGGCCAGGCCATCCAGCTCTACCACAGACCCTTGCGCCAGCTGCAACAAGCTGCGAATCGCAATTTTGGTGCGCCCCAGTTCAACCGTCAGGCTCACCGGAATATCCAGAATCATGTCCAGACTGCCGGGAGTACCCGTTGTTACCGACTCATTGAACTGCGGAAACAGGTTCGTTGCAGGCGCTGGTTCAGCCGGTTTTTGTGCAGCAGCCGCATCAAAAGCCTCTTGCTCGGCCAGCGCAGCGGCCCAATCATCCATCCCGGAATCTTCAGTACCTTGAGTATCGTCTGAATCAACCATTTTCTTCCCCTGCATTCATCATGATGTCTGTGCCGGCCAGTATTTTTTCTACCTTTAAGGCATACTGCCCGTTCAGAATACCGTAGCGGCATTCTAACACTGGCACACCATCTACTTCAGCAACAATTGCTTCAGGAATATCAAGAGAAATCACATCGCCAGCCTTCAGATTGACAATCTGGCCCAGCGTCACGGGTGCGGACCCGAGATTGGCAATCAGATCCACCTCTGCCGCCTGCACCTGATGAGACAATAATTTCACCCAGCGGTCATCAGACTCGGCCCTGTCAGCCTGCATGGAGCTGTACAGCAAATCACGTATCGGTTCGATCATCGAATACGGCAAACAGACGTGGAAATCACCACCACCCGAGCCCAGTTCAATCTTGAATGACACCGCGACCACCACTTCCGTCGGGGTTGCAATGTTGGCAAACTGGGTATTCATTTCCGAACGCACATACTCGAACTCGACGGGATACACCGGCAACCAGGCCTTTGCATATTCCTCAAACACCAATTGCAGCATCCGCTGAATGACCCGTTGTTCAGTTGGGGTAAAATCACGGCCCTCCACCCGCATGTGGAACCGGCCATCGCCGCCAAACAGGTTATCCACCACCAGAAACACCAGGTCCGGATCAAAAATGAACAGGCCCGTGCCTCTTAGTGGCTTGATGTGTATCAGGTTCAGGTTGGTCGGCACCACCAGGTTACGGATGAACTCGCTGTATTTCAGTACCCGCACGGGTCCGACAGAAATCTCGGCGTTACGCCGCAAGAAATTAAAGATGGCAATGCGGAAATACCGCGCAAACCGCTCATTGATGATCTCATAGGTCGGCATCCGACCACGGACAATACGTTCTTGACGACCAATATCATACTGGCGCACGCCACCAGCGTCAGAGACTTCCTCAGACGAGTCCTCTTCTCCGGTTACCCCCCGGAGAAGCGCATCAACCTCTTCTTGTGACAGAATATCGTCAGCCATGGCCTCTACGTACCTGTATCAATCCTGATGAGACTCTGCAAAGACACGCTTATCTGTCTTCCAGAATCAGGGAAGTAAATGCAATACTCTTTACCCCGGTTTTTGGCGATTTTGCGCCAATGACTTCGTTCACCTTGTCTCTTACTTCTTCCAGAAGCTTGGTTTTGCCTTCAGGCGTAGATAGCTCGCTATATTTCTGGCTTCCCAGCAGCATGATGATTTCACTCTGGATTTTTGGCTTGAAGGCATCAACTTCTTCTACCTTCTTGGCATCCGCCACTTCCGCCTGAATTTCAACCGACATCACGCCACGATGCTCGGGATCGCCATCCACATTCACGACAAACCGGTCAATCTTTACAAATACAGGGGGTTTCTTCTCACCCTCGTCTGCGGGTGCGTCCGCTTCTGCTGCATCGCCTTTTGCTTCGCCCTCAGCACTCGCCGCTTTGGCCGGATGCTGCTTGGACATAAAGAACCATACGCCGCCACCTACACCTACCAAAACCAGAAGCACCGCAACGACTATGATGACAATTTTTTTCATTCAACCCTCTGACTACCAAGACCAATTAGCCCATACCATAACATACGGGCGCAACAATGTATTTTTCAAAGCTCACTGATAACCGAATTCTAATTAAAAAACAACACTTTTCCAACACTTCTTGATGTTCTTTGTAAGAAGAACACAGTCATTTGCGCAGATATGCGCAAATAACAAACATGACATGGTTGTATTTTTAAAAAATACGAGCCTATACTTGCGGATAAATTTTGCTGACCTGACAAACGACATTTTGACAGAATCGTTATCCATGTAATATGTAATTTATCCAATACACGCGCGCATTACTTTATTACATAGCAATATAACAACGAAAACAACACATCAGACCGCTATCCATGACGACACCCATACTTGTAGTTGATGATTCTCCCATGGCCAGAAAGATGCTTATCAAGGCATTGCCTGAAGGCTGGGATGTAAGTATTTCTCAGGCGGGCAACGGCCTGGAGGCTCTGCAAGCATACCGCGAAGGCAAAGCGGAAATCATGTTTCTTGACCTGACCATGCCGGAACTGGATGGTTTTGGCGTACTGGAAGCCTTGCGAACCGAAGGCATGAATACCTTTGTGATTGTCGTGTCCGCGGATATTCAACCCATCGCCCAGGAACGGGTCAAAGCGCTGGGGGCAATTGCCTTCCTGAAAAAACCGGTCAATGCACAAGACGTGTTGCAGGTACTGAAACAATACGGGGTCACGTTATGACGATTTCCTTGCTTACCCAGGACCAAAAGGACGTATTGCAGGAAGTCACCAACATTGCGATGGGGCAAGCCGGCAATTCACTGGCCCAGTTATTAGGCACATTTGTCACCCTGTCAGTTCCAAGAATCAATGTTGTGGATGTCGCCGACATCAACGACACTATCGGCAAGATTCTGGGGGACCACGTTGAGGTGTCAGCTGTCAGGCAAGCCTTTCTGGGTAGTTTCAGAGGCGAGGCGATCGCCATTTTCCATAAAGACAGTCATGGAGACATTGCCGACCTGATGGGTTACGAAGGTGATCTGTCAGAGGCGCAAGAAGACGAGCTGCTGCTTGATGTAGCCAATGTCCTGATCGGCGCCTGTCTGACCGGCATTGGTGAACTACTCGGGGCAAGCATGAGCTTCTCGGCTCCTTCCATGATGGCCAAAAGCACACCGGTGCAATCCTTGTTCCAGCCAGATCAGCTCACTTGGCGTTGTGCATTGGTGGTAGAAGTGAACTTTGCCCTTGAGGCCAGAAACTTCACCTGTCACCTGACACAACTCATGCCGGAAGAGTCCATCAGCACCCTGCAGACTTCGCTAGACGATTTTATGGAATCCCTCTGACATGACAGATATTTCTGTCGCTGCACTGGCTCCCGCCGTTATCGACAACATAGAGGCAGGCGTATTTATTGTTGATCAGGCATTTAACATCGTGATGTGGAATGCCTACCTGCAAAAGCACAGCGGTCGCCTGGAAGGTGAATTACTGAGCAGAAACCTGTTTGAAGCCTTTCCCGAACTACCGGAAAAATGGCTGAAAAAGAAACTGCAAAGTGTATTGCTACTCAAGAATTTTGCATTTACTTCTTGGGAGCAGCGCCCGTGGCTATTCAGGTTTTCGCACAATCGGCCGATCACAGGCGGCATAGACTGCATGCGTCAGAATTGTGTTTTCACCCCGCTAAAACACCCCGACACCGGTTTGGTAGAGTATGTATCCGTCACCATTTTTGATGTCACGGATACGGCCATCTACCAGCAGCAATTAACAGAAGCACTGGCGAAACTGGAAGAAAGCAACGTCACGGACGGCTTGACCGGCATCTACAACCGGCGCCACCTGCAGCAGCGTTTCCAGAGCGAATTTGGTCGCATACAAAGACATGGCGGAACACTGACCCTGATCCTGTTTGACTTGGATCATTTCAAGCGAATCAATGACACCTACGGCCATCTGGCAGGCGATGACGTCCTAAAAACCGTTGCCCAGGTGATCAAAAGCCTTGTCAGGACGGAGGATGTTGCCGCCAGATACGGCGGTGAAGAATTTGCGGTTTTGCTGCCAGACACCGGTTTGAATGGTGCCATGACACTCGCAGAACGTATCCGAGCCCAAATTGCGGCCACCCCCGTCACCAGCGGCCAATCGACCATTGACGTCAGGGCCAGCCTGGGTGTCGCCGAATATACGTCCGAGATGAAAAATCACGAACAGCTGATTAACTCGGCAGATCAGGCGCTCTACGAAGCCAAACACAACGGCCGCAATCAGGTTCGAGCCTTCACCCCTACTTCATCAACCTGATTTTCAGGCAAAACGCCCCTCAAAACTGTGTCTAAGATGGCGAATTCGGCATTTACGTCTTCAAGAGACTAGACCCACTCCCCAAGCCCCGATAAAATCTTGTTTTTCAAAGAGGTAGTTATGCGGGTTCACAGGGGACTTCATGCTTCGCCAGGCTTGCCTTGCGCAGTGACGATCGGCAATTTTGATGGCATCCATCTCGGACACCAGGCCCTGCTTCGTCGTCTCAAGCAAGAAGCACACACCCGTGGGTTGAGCACATCCGTCATAACCTTTGAGCCTCATCCAAAAGAATTCTTTACGCCGCAAGCGGCTCCCGTCCGTTTGACGTCTTTGCGAGAAAAACTGGAGCTGTTCCGCTCCATGGGTATCGATACGGTCTATGTCTATCCGTTTCGGGCCAACCTTGCCAGCCAAAGTGCCACCGAGTTTGTCGAGAAACAACTACTGGCCCAAATCCAGACCCGGTACCTGTTGATTGGCGATGATTTCTGTTTTGGTGCTAAACGCCTGGGTAACTTTGCCTTGTTGTCACAGTACGCCGATCAAGGGGTATTTGAACTGGATGCCATGCATACAGTGGCTTGGGAAAACCTGAGAGTCTCCAGTACCAATATTCGTCTGGCGCTGGAAAAAGGCGAACTCGAAACTGCAGCCCAAATGCTGGACCGCCCCTACCGGGTAAGTGGCAAAGTCGTCCATGGCAACAAGCTGGGCCGCACCATCGGCTTTCCGACGGCAAACATCCAGATCAAGCATAACCGTCCTCCCTTGTCCGGCATTTTTGCCGTGTCTGTAGATGGCATCGCGGACAGACCGCTTGCCGGTGCCGCCAGCTTTGGTGTCCGCCCGACAGTCATGAATAATGGACTGCCGACGCTGGAAGTCTTTTTGCTGGATTACAGCGGTGACCTGTATGGCACCCATGTGGGCGTCCGCTTCCATAAGAAACTGCGGCAGGAAGAAAAATACCCGGATCTGGATACCCTGATTGCCCAGATTCACAAAGATGTTGATCAGGTCAGAACCTTTTTCAATGAGCACCCCCACCTGCTGACAGCAGATGCCAGCCCGCTCCTGAAAACCTATTAAAAATTGTTTATTTTATTCATGCTTTTAAGAAAAGACGTCCAACATCATGTTGGCATCTTATCCATAACAGGATTTAACCCATTATGACGCAAGCCAGTGACAAGCCAGACTACAAAGGCACTCTTAACCTGCTAGATACCACGTTCCCGATGCGTGGCGATCTCGCCAAACGTGAACCTGGCATGCTGAAACAATGGATTGATGAACAACGCTATCAGCGGATTCGCAAGGCCAGTGCCGGCCGCCCTAAGTTCATCCTGCATGATGGCCCTCCGTACGCCAACGGTGACATTCATATTGGTCATGCGGTCAATAAAATCCTGAAAGACATGATCGTCAAATCCAAGACACTGGCTGGCTTTGACGCGCCTTACGTGCCAGGCTGGGATTGTCACGGCCTGCCTATCGAACACAAAGTCGAACAGACCCATGGCAAGGCGCTGCCTAAAGCCAAGTTCCGGGAACTGTGCCGGGAATATGCCGAGTCGCAAATTGCGCGCCAGAAAGCCGACTTCATCCGCCTGGGCGTAATGGGTGACTGGGACAATCCGTACAAAACCATGGACTTCAAAACCGAAGCCGAGATTGTCCGCACCCTTGGGAAAATCTACCAGAACGGTTACATGGTAGCTGGCAAGAAGCCGGTCCACTGGTGTGTTGATTGCGGTTCATCGCTGGCAGATGCAGAAGTCGAATACGAAGACCGTGTTTCTCCTGCCATCGACGTTGCCTTCCGGGTGACAGATGCAGACAAAGCCAAACTGGAGCAAGCCTTTGGTGTATCCATTGGCGATGCAGCCGCTTATGCCGTGATCTGGACCACCACCCCATGGACTTTGCCTGCCAACCAGGCCGTCAGCGTACATCCAGACTTCACCTACGATCTGATTGAAACCCCGGCTGGTTTGCTGATTCTGGTACGAGAGCTGGCAGAAGCCGCCATCCAGCGTTACGGTTTTGAATCGGTAGAAGTCGTTGGTCAGGCCAGCGGCAAGGCGCTGGAAAATATCCGCCTGCAGCATCCGTTTCTGGACCGTACTGTTCCACTGATTCTGGGCGACCACGTCACGCTGGAAGCCGGTACCGGCCTGGTACATACCGCGCCAGCACATGGTCAGGAAGATTACATTGTTGGACTGAAATACCATTTGCCGATCGACAACCCGGTCGGTGGTGATGGGCGTTTCCTCACCGGCACTGCCTTTGTAGAAGGCAAAAACGTGATGGAAGCCAACCCGGTGATCGTAGAAATCCTGACCGAACGCCAAGCTCTGTTGTGCAATACCAAGCTGAAGCATAGCTACCCGCATTGCTGGCGCCACAAAACCCCAATCATTTTCCGCGCCACCAGCCAGTGGTTCATCTCCATGGACAAAGAGATGCCGGATGGAAAAACCCTGCGCGACAAAGCCTTGGCCGCAGTAGATGCAACAGAATTCTTCCCGTCATGGGGTCGTGCACGTCTGGAAGCCATGCAGAAAAACCGCCCTGACTGGTGTATTTCCCGCCAGCGTTTCTGGGGGGTACCAATGACCTTCTTTGCTCACAACGAGACCGGTGAATTACACCCAGACTCGTTGGGCCTGCTGGAAAAAGTTGCCCAGCGCATCGAGCAAGAAGGGATTGAAGCCTGGTGGAATATCGACAGCAAAGAATTGCTGGGTGAAGATGCTGCCAAATACACCAAACTGCCAGACACACTGGACGTATGGTTTGACTCGGGCTCTACCCACTTTGCGGTACTGAAAACCCGTCCTGAACTGGCACACCCGGCAGACCTGTATCTGGAAGGCTCAGACCAGCACCGTGGCTGGTTCATGTCCTCCATGCTGACCGGTTGTGCCACTTTTGGCCAAGCGCCGTACAAGCAATTGCTGACCCACGGCTTTGTGGTAGATGGCCATGGCCGCAAAATGTCCAAATCTCTTGGCAATGTGATCGTCCCGCAAAAAGTCATCGACTCACTGGGTGCGGATGTGTTGCGCTTGTGGGTTGCATCTACAGACTACTCTGGTGAGCTGACCATTTCGGATGAAATCCTGAAACGGGTGACTGAGGCTTATCGCCGCATTCGCAATACCTTGCGCTTCTTGCTCTCTAACCTGACCGACTTTGACATCCAGAAAGATGGCGTCAAGGTAGAAGACATGCTGACGCTGGACCGTTATGCCTTGGCGCTGGCCAGCCAGTTGCAGAACGACAACATCCTGCCACACTATGACCGGTATGCGTTCCACCAGGCAATGGCCTCTATCAACACCTGGTGCTCGGAAGATCTGGGCGGCTTCTATCTGGATGTACTGAAAGATCGCCTGTATACCTCTGCCGCAGGCTCACATGCCCGCCGCTCAGCGCAAACGGCGCTGTGGCACCTGACCAACAGCCTGACCATCATGCTGGCACCGGTGCTGAGCTTTACCTGTGAAGAGGTATGGGTAACGCTGGGTCACAATGACAGCGTGTTCGAACACCTGCATCACAGCTTCCCGACAGTAGCAGACAAAGATGCATTGCTGGCGCAATGGACACTGATCCGCGACCTGCGCAGCCAGGTTACCAAGGTACTGGAAGGTCTGCGCACAGAAGGCCAGATTGGCGCATCCCTGCAAGCAGAAGTCAGCATCCACACCAATGGTGACTTACTGAACGCCCTGCAATCTATCGGGGATGATCTGCGATTCGTCTTCATTACCTCGGCAGCAACCGTCGTAGAGTCCGCCGGGGAAACCCGCATCGAGGCTGTGCCAACCAAGTACACCAAGTGCGAACGCTGCTGGCATTATCGCGCTGATGTAGGTGCCAATGAAGCGCATGCCCACCTGTGTGGCCGCTGCGTCAGCAACCTGCACGGTGCTGGAGAGTCTCGTCAGCATGCCTAATACAGGAGCCGGATCGGCCAGCCGGTACATTGGCTGGCTTGCAGTTGCCTTACTGGTGATCTTGCTGGATCAAGTCAGCAAGATCACCATTGTGTCGAACCTGCATGATTATCAGCTGATTCGTTACACCAGTTTTTTTGACCTGGTGCTGGTTTACAATACTGGTGCAGCCTTTAGCTTCCTGGCGCAGGCCGGTGGCTGGCAGATGCTGTTTTTCTCGGCGCTGGCGCTGGTCATTAGCGTCATCATTGCCATTGCGCTGTGGAGACACCAGCATCAAAGCCGCTTCTGCATGGCACTTGCCGGTATCATGGGCGGCGCATTAGGCAATGTCATTGACCGCCTGCGCCTCGGGAAGGTCATCGACTTTCTGCAACTCCATATCGGTACGCATTACTGGCCGGCATTCAACATTGCTGACTGTGCCATTGTTGGCGGCGCCATGCTATTGGTACTAGACAGCTTTCTGAGTAAATCGGACAAACACGGAAATACACCATGACCACGCATCAGATCATGCTCGCCAGCCCACGCGGCTTCTGCGCTGGCGTAGACAGGGCAATTAGCATCGTTGAACAGGCACTGGCCAAATTCGGCGCGCCCATTTATGTACGGCATGAAGTGGTGCATAACCGTTTTGTGGTGGATAGCCTGAAAGCCAAAGGCGCCATCTTCATTGACGACCTGAAAGATGTGCCCAGCGGTAGTACGCTCATTTACAGCGCCCATGGCGTATCACAAGCCGTACGCCAGGAAGCAGAGCAAATGGGGTTGACCATTTTTGACGCCACCTGCCCCTTGGTCACCAAAGTGCATCTGGAAGTCAAAAAACTCCGCGCACAGGGCTTCGAGATCATCATGATTGGCCATGAAGGCCATCCGGAAGTTGAAGGCACCATGGGCCAGACCGATGGTGGCATGTATCTGGTTGAAACCCCGGACGATGTTGCACGGCTAACCGTGACCACCCCTGACAAACTGGCGTATGTCACGCAAACGACGCTGTCTGTAGACGATGCCAGCATCGTCATCAACGCCCTGCGCGAGAAATTCCCGGCCATTGTTGGCCCTAAAAAAGACGATATCTGCTACGCCACCCAGAACCGGCAAGATGCCGTCAAACAGCTGGCCGCCCAGAGTGATGTTGTTATCGTGATTGGCTCCAAAAACAGCTCCAACTCAAACCGCCTGCGCGAAGTAGCACAGCAGAGCGGCATCCCGTCCTATATGGTGGATAATGCCAGCGAACTTCAGCAGGCATGGGTCGCGGGCAAAACCCGCATCGGTATTACCGCTGGCGCTTCAGCACCTGAAGTGTTAGTGGAAGGCGTTGTGGAACAACTGAAACAATGGACCGAGGGCGAGATAAAAACCCTGAAAACGGTAGAAGAAAACGTAATCTTCAATCTACCTAAGGGACTTGCCTGAGCGGGACTTGTTTTAGTGTTTGGCTAGTGTCACTGGATGCATTGCCATGCGCTGGCAATGCATCATAGTGCAGGTTGATGATGACAAAATAGCGGGCAGGCTTTTGCAACACTCTGCCCGGCTCCAGATGCAATGTCTGCAAATATGTCAGAACCTGCTGCTCCATCAGTGGATTACCCAAGCTAGATACCAGTACTTCTGTACTCGCCACGCTACCTGACTCATCCACCAACAGCTTCACTTTGATATCACCACTCTGGTTGAACGCTGACAAGTCCGGAGGATCCAGCATGAGGTTCTGCTTAACTACTGCCGAGTTATCTAACGCCGCCAACGGATAAACGGGCAAAGAAACATCCCCTTCTCCCTGGCTGGTTTCGCTTTGCATGGGTAATGGTTCTGTCTGAGAGGTCGTGATTGGCGCTTGAGCAGGCATTTGCCAATCACCGCGGTGATTGGCGGTGACAACCGACGCCTGCTGATCTAGCTGGTGCACATGTCGTAAAAACCGGATCGTCAGTGTTGCCGCTCGACCTCCATGCGCTGCTTCACCACCGATATCAACATAACTGAAAACCAGCAGATGCAAAGCACACGAAGCCAGCAAGGATTTAAAGAAAACGGGCTGCTTGCGATACAAGCAGCCCATTTGTGCGGGTAATATATCCTTAAATTTCAAAATCAATGTTTTCTGTCTAGGAGCAAGAACCTGTGCTTGTTCGTGTCACCGAAGGTTTTCCCGTCGCACTGATGGTAATCACGCGCTCCTGATTGCCGACCTCCGGCGTTAGTTTACATAGTGTGAATGTTGCCTGAGTAGCACCGTAACCCGTTGGCTGAAACGTTAATGAGGTGAGATTACTACTGTCTTTCAGGCTGTAACCATCTTTTAGTGCGGCATGCACCTGAACCACCGTTGTCCCCCTTAACAACACCCATCCTTGGCTCCAATCACCGGTTGCTGCACAACTGGCCCCGTTAGATGACATGCAAAGCGTCATGGTTTGGTTTCGCTTGATAGCCTCACTTCTGGCCAGATAAGAGCTAGCCACCATATCGTTTGCATACCCTTTCAATCGAGAAGATAGTAGTAAATCGTTGAATGATGGAATCGCAATCATCAGCAAAATGCCAAATACGGCAATCGCAATCATCAGTTCAATCATGGAAAACCCATGCTGACACTCATTGTGCTGAGTAATTGGCATCCAGCAGTTTTCAGTACGATTAGCCGCTCGCTTCATGCTCATTGTTCCAGGTACCAGTAGACTTTGCGCTTAGGTGTAATAGGTGATGTAACTGTCCCGCCTGTTGGCTTTTTCCCTTCAAGAGGAGAGCTGCCTGAGCAACCAATGCAGAATGGTTCCGTTGTATTATCATCCAAGGTAACCTTGCCAATTACAGGCGAAGGCGGCAAACCACCGCCGGCAACATTTTCATAAGGCGTAGTTGACCCATTCGTACTGGCAGCATTCAAATAACTGATGTTATAGACCCTTGCAGTTCCAAGATTTGGGTCGCAACTATTGGTAGATGATGCCGAAGTAGGCTGATGGGTACTGAATGTCACTGTACCATACACCGTGACGGCAGATGTCACCACTTGCTCGCCACTCTGCAAACCAAGATACCATCCCTTATAGGTTGCAATAGACGCAGCTGTTGGTGGAGAACCCGCAGTGATAGCCGTAAGAGAGTTCATGCAAATCATGTTAGCAGAACAATTCGTATTTTCTGATGACAGCCAGGTTGAATCTTCTGGATGATCTTTGAGCATGAAAAAATAGTTATTTACACTTGCTGCACTCGTATAGGCTGACAGTGGTTTTTCCCTATCTCCAGACCCAAGTAGCAGGTAATACGAGCCATCTTCATAAACAATGTCCGGGCCAAACATGAATTTGCGATTGGCTGTACATGTTGCCGTCGTACTGCAGCCCAGAGAGGCTATCTGTGTCAACGTCCAACTGGCTGGGGCACTTGTTCCTATATTGAGTCTGTAGACATTCCCTCCCAAGTCCCCAAAGTAACCATACGTTGCGTTCCCGCTACTGTCGGTCAATATGCTGATATCTCCAACGACCCCTCTGGAAGTAGTTAATGTATTTAGCAGGGCTCCAGTATCTGCATTCAGGATATAAACCTTGTTTCCTTTATTTGAAGAGGTGCAAGTATTCGGATCAGCATCCTCACAAGTATCATACCCCCCTCCCACGACCAGAATAGGGGTTGTACCTGCTCCGCTGGCTGAAATAATTTTTGGTGATGACCAACTCAGTCCCATGCCAGTCATACCCGTCGTACAATTTGTATCATCGGTCAGGCTACTGGTTGGACAACCTGCACGCCATTTCAAGGATGGTGATGCAGCGGTAGAGACATCAAATGCGTAAATTGAACGCCCCCCCCGACGCATGCTGGCATAAATCCACTTATTGCTGCCTGATGTATAGGCAACCACAGCTCCATCCATGCCATATGGCTTTGCCACTGCACTACTATTCGTACTACCTTTGTATTTGACAGGGATCGAATTGTCACGCAACCGTTTGATGTTCAGATAAGATTCTGGCGCCATAAATGCCCATAACTCGTTACCAGGAGTGACCGATCCGATATTATTCGCTGTGCTAGAAGCGGCATTGTCCCTATTGCCATTCACCGCGCGTAAAATCCCATCGTTACCACCATAGAATACAACGACTTGCGGAGAGGCATTCGTACCATAATTGATGGCAACCGGTCTGGAGTGCACCACATCACCATGAATGGATGGGCGCTGTGCGGTTGAGGTATTTGATGATGGTGCAATACCGTCTGTCGTATTATCGTCGTCAACGTCTTTGCCGATGGCCCAGTTTACCAGTTGCGTCTGTTCAGTAGCGGTACTTGCACCCAAATCAGCTGCTGATACATGGCCAGTATCAAATGACGTCAATGACGTACAACTATTCAGACCACACGTCAACAGGCCTCTTGACGCATTATTTCTTGCCATATAGGCTTGCGCGCCTTTTTCAACGATATTGCCATCCGGATAGTTAGAGTTGGCCGAATTAGCAATTGACAAACAAGTCTGGTCATTTGCCTGAAAGTTCCAGTAAGTATCAATGGAAGATGGCGTCCAGAAACTTCTGGCACATTCCGCAATAAAACCGGTTGAGCTATTAATTGCAGACTTACTATCCGCGTCTTGCAATTGCAACAGTGTCTTCGCAGAGTTAAATCCAAGCTTGTATTGTTTAAGGTTACCATTCCATCTTGGATTGGCATGCTCATCTGGACGGAACATACCAACATACACCTGATTCAGGTAAGTACCCTGGGTATTCACACTAACCGGTAGACTCACAGATGCAAATACGCTGTTCACCGATTGAATTTCACTGAGAATCTGATTCAACGCTTCTTTGATTTCGGCTCCAGCATTAGAAGCAGAGGCTGCGGCATACTTTTTACCACCAGAAACCTCAGCCATACTCCTCAACAACTCTGTGTTCGCAGGGCCATTTCCGCCTGTTGGCGCGTCCACATCGATGGTATAGGTGGTAATTGCATAAGAACTCAGTTTCATGAACCTTGTCCACTCGTCTGCAATATTATCCTGAAAGGCAGATGGAGAAAGAGGGATTGTTGTTGCATCCCCGCCCACACCATCCGTTAGAATGGAGGTTGCTATGGAGTTCTGCGACATGCTGTCTTTGGTGACCGTTCCACCGGTGGCATTCCCAATATAGATGATGTAATTTTTCTGACAGGCACTTGCATTCACTGGGCTTACATATGTTGTGCTAGTCGATGTTGTAAAGGCATTATCAGATAATGCATACAAGGCATTGGATGCAGAATAGGCTGAATTTGGTGACACAGAATTATTATGATAATCACGCTTTGCCTTTATCCCACCATATGCAGTACCACCTGAAAAGTAGAGATAGGCCTCTGCCATTGCCAAGCCAAGAGAACGGTTATTTGCCTTGTCAGAGTTCGGATTGCTGTTACTTAAGCTATTCACAAAAGCAGAATAGAGCGCCGTATTGGTGCTGTCCATGGTCCTGATTGCAGCACGCACATACCCCCCCCCTGGGTTAGGGTTACCACTACCTGTTTCTGTGAAGAGCATCACACCTACACGTACCTTATTTGCAGGCAGACTATCAAAAACTGCTTTCAATGCAGCTTTCTCATTATCAAATGCGGTACTCCAGTTCGCCGTGTTATCAATAACAATAAGCACATTTGGCAAGGAAGATGAAGATGCATTCGGGGTGCCTACGAAAAGATCCGTATCCTCGGCATGCGCCCCCAAACCTGCACTTATCAACGTCAGTAATAATGACCATTTTGCAAATTTAGTTTTCATGATATCGACTCATTATCGTTTAAACACAGACAGACGAGTTATATTGAGTTTCAGTCAGCTTAGCCCGAATACCCTGATGGACAACAATTGATGTGCCACTTACGTTATCTGTTACTGTCGCTCTAAGATCCCACAGAGACCAGTAATATGTCGGACTGGTGGTAAACCCGGGTGCCAACTTTGAAGTTTCATCACCTTCTGTATCAGCAGTAAATGACTTAACTTGGGAGCAAACCGGCGTAGCGAGAACTACAGAGTATTCTTCCGCACCATCATTATTAATATCTACCCCAATCGTCTGGCTGACTGGCGACACCAAAAAATTTGAGCTGATTACCTGCTCAATGGCCGTATTGGCAGCAGCAACTGCCTCTTGCCGAAACTGCATGTTGCCGACTGCTCGCAGGTTAGTATTGCTAAGGGTATAAGCGCTGGTCAGTAGTAACGTTATGACAACCAACATGATCAGGCCAACTAGCAAAGTTGCACCTTTCTGACCTGCTTGCGTTAGAACGAGGGCTTGTCTCATGGCACTTCCCTTCGGCCCGAGATATTGACAAAACGGACCGTAGTCGAAAATAGGTGGCGTTTGAAATGATCGTTGAACGGCCCTAATGTAACACTGCCTAGTTGGTAGGTTTTGGTATCAGTATATCCAGTTGTCTCTGTGGTATTTCTGGCCAGCACATATATCCTTGCGGCTACAGCATGAGTGAGTTGCGCAACAGAAACATTAGCGTGCGCTGCAGCTGTGCAACCCGAAGTAGAACCACAAGGTACATATAGTCCGTCCGGAATACCGTCCCCTCTATTTACAGCAGATGCCATGGTGGAACTATCTGCCCACTTTATTGCAGCGGTATATTGATTGGCAGCTGTAGCATCAGAAATAATGTCAATGCCTGTGCTTCCAATACGATCAATACCATATTCGATATGAAATCCTTCAATACCATCAATCAACGCTTGCGGTGCCTGGTGAGCCAGTGAACCTGCAGCATAATCAAACGAGGAGCGCATCAAGGTTGGAATACCGTCTCCAACTGTCTTTGTATAGTCACGAACGTAATAAATCGAAGAAACAAATTTTCTTAAATCTGCTGTCGTAGCACAGTCTTTCTTGTGCAAGCTAAACCCTGAAGTTGCAAGAATGTAGGTATTTTGATCTTCAGTCTTGCACAAGGATGATTGAAAGTAGAGTTTATTGGCATTGTATGCCTCACAATCCCCAGCTGTTGCACTTGTACCTGCTATGCAATTTGCAGCATGGCGGATGACAAGCATATCTGTGTTGCTTTTCTGGTTGGTCACAACCGATGCACACGTACTAGGCGCAGTAGAGTAAGCTTGGACTGGCAACCCGATCAGATTGTTTTTATATGCCGCATTCCAGCTGACAAATGCAAGACATGGATCCGGTATTGCCGAAGGATAATCATCCGGAGCAGCCGTATCATAAGAAAGATTATCGTATTTAGGTATATACCCTCCCCAGTAACCTGCATGTATCAAATCATTCTGAATCAGCTGGATCGCAAATCTTCCATTTTCAATCTGGCTATTGGATTTCTCCATTTCGGTATTGGTACGATTTACATTTACAAAAAGTGTAAACAAAGCTGCCGTGATCAGCATCCCAATAGCAATTGCAACCATCACTTCAATCAGGCTAAAACCAGCCTGAATTCTTTTGATCTGCTGTAAATTATTCTTTATCATCATGTATGTCACTGACTTTTATACGGCATATCAATTAAGCGTCGAAACCCGAACTACCGTCGACACCGTTCTTCGGCAAAGATCATCTACACAATTGGTTCCGATGTCATAGCTGTTCTGGCCACATGCCAAACCGGATGAAGGAGCGGTCAGCGGCGTCAACCCCTGCCAGGCTATGGTAACGATAAATTCCTTAACCCCTGTATCTGGCTGCTCAACGCAGCCTCTTGCCGCAACCGGCCCACCAGCATTGGTTGTTGATACTTTCTCGCCAGCTCCCTGCAGAGCAAGACACCACTCATGTTTGTCGTTTTGTACAGCATTTGAGGAGGAGCCAGATGGACACGTAGCACCAGTTCCCAATGGATTTGTGGTGCCGGTCACATATGAGGCTGCATTCGTTCTATTTGCAGCAATCCGACTGGCCATATCGTTGAGCATAATAAGCGCTTGTGAACGCTGAAAAGCCTCCATTTGCGATGACTGAAGTCTCATCTGGAGTCCTGCCAATCCTAACAAACCGATCGCAAGGATGATCAGGGTTACCAATACTTCAAGTAGTGTTACGCCAGTTTGATATGCGAACTTCTGATTGTTTACCATTTTGAGGCACTACCATCACGTGTTTTGGTTCCATCGCTCGACACTACCAGATTTCCATCACTGGCCTGGCCGCCAATCGCGGTAAAGGTAATGGTATAGGTGGGCGTTGAGGTATTGTCGACGGTGACATCATAACTATAATAATTGGTCAGATTACTTGGATAGGTATAACCAGCAGAAACGATGGTTGCTTTGTTTGCATATGCCCGCATATTCAGCAAATACTCTTGCTCTTTGTTGGCAATGGTCATCATCTCGGTCTGGGCGGCGGCTCTTCTGGACTTCATGACATAAGACTGGTAATTGGGTATAGCAATAGCTGCCAGAATGCCGATGATTGCAATGACGATCATCAGTTCGATGAGTGTAAAGCCTTTGGCCAGTTGTTGATTGAACCGCTTCATATCACTTCCCTCTTTTTACCCGTTTATCATCTCACCAATCACAATAGAACACAAAAGCGTTCCGGACAACCGGCATCCATGACCGTATGAACGGAAAATTCCATTGTAATACAGCGATTGCTTATTCTTTTACGCAAACCATTCTCTAGGGACAAACAGCTAATCCGTGGCAGCCGGCAAAACAAAAGCCCCTGCTGCTGGTCAGAAGGGGCTTTTGATTACATGCAAGGCAAACCCGCCTTATGACATCAGTGCATCATAGTTCAAATTTGCTCACGGCTTCGTTCAGGCTCAGGGCGCGTTGCTCCATGCCCTTGATCTGTTCTACCGTTTGCTCGATCGCCCAGCGGTTTCGGTCTGCCATTTCGGCAATGGACTGAATATTGGTAGCGATACTATGACTGGCTGAGTTTTGCTGCTCTGCTGCGATGGCAATCTGCTGGATACGGTCTTGCGAAGACTGCGTCTGTTCCATGATGGCTGACAGTGCCGTAGCGGCTTCTTGTGCCAGTTTTTCGCATTGTCCGACGCGCTGGTTACCGACCATCATGGTATCCACCGTGGCTTTGACCTGCGATTGGACAGACAGAATCTTCTGGTTGATTTCTGCGGTAGCGCCAGCTGTCCGCTCAGCGAGTTTGCGGACCTCATCCGCTACCACGGCAAAGCCCCTGCCCTGCTCACCAGCCCGCGCGGCCTCAATGGCTGCGTTCAGTGCCAACAGGTTGGTCTGGTCGGCGACTTCTTTAATCACGTTGACGATCTGGCCAATGTCTGCGGACTGCTGCGCCAGGCTTTCGACGGTGCTAACAGCTTGCCGAACAGACTCTGCCACCGCATGAATTTCGCTGGCCACATTGTGAACTGATTGCTGACCTTGCACGGAAAGGTCTCTGGCGATGCCAGAGATGTGTACAGTTTCTTTGACGCTCTCGGCAACTGCACCAATGCTGACGGACATTTCTTCCACCGCGCTGGATGCAGACAAAACGGCTTCTGTCTGCTTCTGTGTACCATCCACAACGGTAGAAGAACTGGCCACCAAGGCAGTAGACGAGCCCACCACTGCATTGGCTGATTCAGACGCCTGGCGGATCAGGTTACTGACCTGTTCAGCCATGTTGTTAAAGCTGTTACCCACTCTGGCGGTTTCGTCTTTGGCATCCAGCCGGACACGCACAGACAGCTTGCCGTTAGCCAGCTGCCCAGAAGTTAGCTCCAGTGCATTGATGGCATTCACGACCGACAGATAGGCTCCTACAAACAGATAAGTTGCGATCACCATCATGGCGATGGCAATGCCGAGCGCAATCATGAATTGCAGGTTGGCTTTGCTGGCACGATCGGTCAGCAAACGGTCCAGTTCTGGCAGCATGGTGTTGGCCATGCCATCAATCCCCGTAATCACCGAATTGATCTGTTTCACAAAGTCTTCGGCAGGCAGTGTATAGGCTAGCGTACTGACAATATTCTTACCGTAGTTGCTTTTCAGATCGACAACCTGTTTTTTCAGCTGGGCGGTCTTGTCGGCAAAACGCTGTTTATAGGTCGGAAACAATTCTCCCAAACGAGCGACGTTGGTATCAATCATGCTAAAACCAGGTTCCAGACCGTAATAGCTGATCTGCATCGGATCTTTCTCGGAAACATCCGGGAAAGAACGGACCAGTACACCGGTACCCAGGTCACCCACTTCGCTGACAGACTCGATCAGGCCGGGGATGCGATTGACGATGGTATCGGCGATGTAGAAGGAATCGACGTTCGGGTCGAGAATCAGCTTGGATTTTTCACCCACGGCAGACAGGTAATGATCGATTGCTTCCATGGTCTGCGCATTGTTCTCGCGGTTTTTTGTACCGTCAGAACCATCTGGCTTGGGCAGGGATGTGAGTGCTTTTTTGAGTTTCTGGAAATCGGCTTTAGTCCCCAGGCGATCGGACAGATCGGTTTCGACCTCTTCCAGGGCTTTAAGTTGTTTGGCGATCAGCTGGTCTTGCTGTTGCAGCAGGCCCGGATAGACTTTTTTCTCACCCATGGCAACACCCGTTGCCAGCGCACGACGCTGGCCCACGGCTTCCATCAGGCGAATGGTTTTGTCAACCAGTCTCAGGCCATCACGCTCACTGTTGGCAAATGCCGCGTTTTCGCGCATGGCACCTCCCAGCATCAGCGTCAGGATGACAATTGGCACCAGCATCAGCAGACCAAAAAGTGTGAATTTCTTGCTATAGCCTAAACGATTAAAAAGCGCTACGGCAGGCTGGAACAATGCGCTCATGCCTCCTCCTATTAATTTCTCTATTATGTTTAGTTGTTTTATTTGCTTAGTACAATCCGGAGGGCAGTCGTAATCCGGATGGGGGGCTACTAGACGAACGATAGCTTATCCGGACTCAATCGCCAAGTCGCATTTATGATTTTACGAGTCGAAAAATCAACAAAGCTGCTTATACCGGGTTGGTGAGCTCTACAAAGTCGCAGGAAACCTGAAACCGGTCAGCCCAATGCTGTGCGAGCGCCTGAACCCCATAGCGTTCCGTGGCATAGTGGCCGGCAGCAATAAAAGCCACGCCGCTTTCATGCGCCATATCCACCATTTGCTCGGAAATTTCACCGGTAATGAACACATCTACCTGCTGGTTGATGGCCTCGGTAAAGTAGCCTTGTGCCCCACCGGTACACCAGGCCACACGGCGGACGGGTTTGCCGGGTTGCCCGATGACCAGAGGCTGACGCACGAGTTGCTGATGAATGGTTTGCGCCAGCGTATCCAGGGTTTGGGGCTCGCAGGTGCCAATATTCAGCAGATTCTGGTCGGCACACAGGTAAAGCGGCTCAAAACCCAGACGACGCCCCAGCGTTGCATTGTTGCCGACCTCTGCATGGGCATCCAGTGGCAGATGATAAGCAATCAGATTGATGTCATGTTCCAGCAGCAGACGAATACGCTCTCTTTTCAGCCCGGTCAGTACGGGCTCTTCGTTCTTCCAGAAATAGCCATGATGTACCAGGATGGTATCTGCCTGCCGTTTGATGGCTTCTTCGATCAGCGCTTTGCTGGCGGAAACCCCCACAATGACGTTTTCGACATCGTCTTTTCCGGCCACCTGCAGACCGTTGGGGCAATAATCACGGAACAGGCGAACATTGAGGAATTGTGCGGTATAATCAAGTAATTCAGTTATTTGCACCATTTCTTGTTACGACTCCCATGAAAAAACTGTGGTTAATATTTGCGCAAACCATCACGATCGTCTTGGCTATCCTGATGGTGATCGGGACATTCAAGCCTGAGTGGGGGTTGCCTTTTCAACAAGCCAGAATACCGGCACCGGTAGTGACCTTGCATGAATCCAGTCCGGCCGCCAAATCCAAAGGTACGCCGTTTGCGCTGGAAGGCTCTTATAGCGATGCGGTGAAGCATGCCATCCCTTCCGTGGTCAACATCTTTACCAGCAAGCAGGTTCGCCGGTCTAACCGTGCCTTTCTGGAAGACCCTGTGCTGCGCCGGTTCTTTGGCGACACCCCTGATAATGATACAGAAGACTCATCCAGTCTGGGCTCTGGCGTGATTGTGAGCTCGGACGGCTATATTATTACCAATAACCACGTGATTGAAGCGGCGGATGAAATCAGTGTGGCACTGGGTGACGGCCGCAAAGTCACTGCTACAGTCAAAGGAGCAGACCCGGATACCGATCTGGCCGTGCTGAAAATTGACGGCAACAATTTGCCAGCCGTACGCTTTGCCCCGTCGGATACCGTCAAGGTGGGAGACGTGGTTCTGGCCATTGGCCAGCCGTTCGGCTTTGGGCAAACCGTGACCATGGGGATTGTATCGGCACTGGGCCGCAGCCATCTGGGCATTAATACCTTCGAGAACTTTATCCAGACCGATGCCGCCATCAACCCGGGGAATTCGGGTGGCGCGCTGGTGGATAACCATGGCAACCTGATCGGGATCAATAGCGCCATTTACTCCCAGAGTGGTGGTTCGCAAGGGATCGGCTTTGCCATCCCTGCCTCTACCGTCAAAGACGTGATGGAACAGATCATCAAGAACGGGAGTGTTACCCGCGGCTGGATTGGTGTCGAGGTGCAGGATCTGAGTCAGGAACTGGCCAGTTCGTTTAATCTGTCGACCAGTGAAGGGGCGCTGATTGCGGGCGTGGTCCGTAACGGGCCAGCAGACCGCGCGGGTGTGCGGGCAGGTGACTTGCTGACCGAGATTGCCAACAAACCGCTGAAGGACTCCTATGGCATGCTGGACGTGATTGCGTCATTGCAACCAGGCAGCACCGTGCCACTCAAGCTGATTCGAAACAACCAGTCGCAAATGCTGTCGATTACGGTCGGGAAGCGTCCGACGCAAGCGAAACGACAATAACTTGCAATTATCCAGTCATCGTAGTGCCTATGTCCTGCTGGTACTGACCACCCTGTTTTGGTCGGGCAATTTTGTACTGGCGCGGGCGCTGCATAACAGTATCCCACCAGTGGCGCTGTCTTTCTGGCGCTGGTGCATAGCCGGGGCGATTCTGGCGCCGTTTGTATGGCCACGCTTTAAAAGCGCCCTGCCCGAGCTGAGACAGATACCCGGCAAGTTGTGGCTATTGACCCTGACCGGGGTCGCCGGCTACAACACACTGGCCTACCTTGGCTTGCAACAAACCACGGCAACCAATGCCGGTCTCCTCAATGCGTTTATCCCGATTTTGATCCTGCTGTTTGGGGCGATTGCCTTCAAGCACCGCTTGGGGTGGCTTGCCATTGCCGGCATCACGGTCTCTTTGCTGGGCGTGATGATGATTGTCAGCAAGGGAGATGTTAACCACTTGCTGAATGTCAGGCTGAACATGGGTGATGGCTGGGTGATCCTGGCTGGTGTTGCCTGGGCCATCTATACGCTGACTTTGCGCCATATTCCGCCTACACTGGACCGGATGGCGTTATTACTGGCCACCATTCTACTGGGGTGTGCGGTCTTACTGCCCTTTTACCTGCTGGAGTACATGCACGCAGCCCACATTGCGGGTAATCTGGCCAATCTTGCCGGACTGGCCTATGTGGGGACGTTCCCGTCGATTATTGCCTACTTGTTCTATACGCTGGCGGTTAGCCGTCTGGGAGCGCCCAAAGCCGGGCAGTTTATTCATCTGATGCCGGTATTTGTGCCGCTGTTATCCATTCTGTTTTTGGGCGAGCAGTTTCATCCATACCATCTGGCGGGCATTCTGGCGATTTTTGCCGGCATTGCCATCACATCCCGCGCTCACTAGCGTATCCGCGCCAGTCATCATGCGCAGTCAAGCATCGGCAGACAACTCCTCGTCTGAACTTGCATAAGGTGCAACCGCGCAGTTTCCCCCTCACGATAACCATCACCATGTTTAGCCGATCAATACTAAACTGAGATGGCACGGTGTTGTTTCGCTGCATTTTCAGATGGAACTACTGTTCTTTTCGGGCAGTTTCAGTATGATGAAACCACCCCCAGTATTGTGCAATTCTTGCCCCCCGTCAGGCACGACCTGACCAGACAGGGCCATGTGTTTAACACTTTCCAGAAGCCTAGCGACCCACATGCTAAACCCACTGCAACAGCGCCGCCAGTTTTTATCCCTTGCGGTTTATTTCATCACCTATGGCGTTGTCGTTAACTCTTTGCTCGCCAGACAGCCCGCGCTGCAAACGCGCTACGCACTGGATACCGGCGAATGGGGTTGGGTACTGTTTCTGCTTGGGCTGGGGGGGGTTGCCGCTCACCCGATCAGCCGTTTTCTGCTGGCCCGTTGGGGCAGCAGGCGCATGTGCCGGCGCTGTGGCGGTTTGCAAGCACTATGGATGATAGTCCTCGTCTTGGCGCCTACGACCTGGCTCTTTTATATCAGTCTGTTTATTTCCGGCATTCTGAATAATTGCGTTGGTGCGGCCATCAATACACAAGGCGCACTGCTGGAATCTGAAACCGGCAAGCGGCAAATGGGCTTCCACCACGCGGTGTATTACATTGGCAGTTTCATTGCCGCTGCGGCCAGCAGCCTGTTTGCCAAATTCAATGTCCCCCTACCAATCCACTTTCTGATCGTTGGGATTTTGCTGTGGTGTGTTTACCTGCTGGTTGGCAGCAAGCTGATTCAGGACACCCACCTGCAGCAGAAAAAGGCGGCACGTGAAACGCCGATGAAAGTCATTCTGCCAGTAGGTCTGGTGGCGGCCTTTGCCGCCATTACGGAAGGGGCGATTAACGGCTGGAGTACCCTTTACATGAACCGGGGTCTTGGGTCGACAGAAAGCATGGCCGCCATGGGGCTGGGTATCTTCTCGCTGGCCATGATGGCTGGCCGTTTTCTGGGAGATTACAACGCAGAGCGTCTGGGCGTTTATAAGCTGATTCGCTTTGGCACGTGGCTATCTGCCGCCATTCTGACAGCTGTGGTATTGATTCATCGTGACGATGTGATGCTGATCGGACTGGTCTTTATCGGGCTTGGCCATGCGGCCAGCTTCCCGCTGATTTACTCGATTGCAGGGCGGTTAGGGGCTGGCGCCATCCCGGCCATCATGACCTTTGCTTCTACAGGCAGCCTGCTTGGGCCGTTGTTCTTTGGCCGGATCGCCACGCATTTCTCGCTCAATGTCGTGATGCTGACAGCAGCGGGTTGTTTCTTCTTGATGGGCCTGATTGCCATCTTCTTGAGAAAGCACGATCAACGATTGTAGGGTTGTGCACCACCACGGCATCTGGCCTTCATAACGGGCAAGACCAAGATGCCTCAGGGATTTATTGGCGGCCGGGCATGATGCCCATGCGCCGTTTCAGGCTCACGTAAGGGTCACCCAGTACCGCCGCATAAAAGACGGCATTGGACATGACCTTCTTCACGTAGTCGCGGGTTTCATCAAACGGGATGGACTCTGCGTACACGGCACCTTCCAGCGGTGAACCACCCAGCCATGCCCTGGCCCTGCCGGGGCCGGCATTGTAAGCTGCGGTCGCCAGCACCGGATGGCCCAGACTGTCCAGCACGTACTTCAGGTAACTGGTCCCCAGCAATACGTTGGTTTCAATATCATGTATGCCTTTAGGGTTGTATTCGGCAAAGCCGATCTTCTTGGCAATCCAGCTGGCGGTGGTCGGCATCAGCTGCATCAGCCCTGCCGCACCAACTACCGAACGCGCCACTGACGCAAAACGGCTTTCCTGACGGATCAGGCCGAACACCCAGGACTCATCCAGCCCGACACGGCCCGTCTGGGATTTCATGACTTGCCGGTAGGGGCTGAGAAAGCGCAGGCTAAAGTTGTGCAGGGTTTTGGTTTTCTCGGCGGTATTGATGGCACGGTCAAACCAGTCGTTACGCTTGGCCAGCTCAGCAGCGGCCAGTAGCTGCTTGTCATCCATGCTGCGCATGCTCAAGGTCCACTCGCGATTGGCCTCGGTTTTCCAGTCCATCTGATACAGGGTTAACGCCCGTTGCAGTGCCGGTATCTGGCCAACCTGCTTGATTTCTTCTTCTGTGGCCTTGTACTGGTCTTTCAGATTGAGGAGGTTCTGCCCGAGTTCATCGGCGGCCAGCAGTCCGTAAAAGTTGTATTCACCGGCCAAGTCCTGATAGAGGGTTCGTGCATTGTCCAGATCCCCTTGCTGCGCCAGCGCGCGGGCTTTCCAGTAACGCCAGGCGGGTTCGGTGGCTTGCTTCTGCCCCATGGCATTGATCGCGTCCAGCAGTTGTTCCCAGTCTTTGGCGCGAAGCGCGGCCCTTGCCTTCCAGGCCAACTGCGTATCCGTCAGGCTGGCGTCCCCGGCCTGCTTGAACCAGGCAACAGCATCCGGTACCAGATTGTAGGCCCCCCAATAGCCTACCAACCCCCAGGCGTACTGACGGTCTGCGGGTGACATGCTGTCTTTCCAGCCAGCCAGGGTACTGGCGGCACTGCTTGGGTCGTTCATCGCCTGGCGATTGAGCGCAAACAGGGCGGTTTCTTTAGCAGGCTGAGAAGCCGGGAACGCGGTCTGCTTGTCCAGCCAGGTTTGTGGTGACTTATAGATTTGCTCCAGCTGTTTCAGGTCGAGCTGTTCTTTGGCGGGTAAAAACGGATTGGCATCGCGAACGGCATCCAGATTATCCGACTTGCTGATACGTGCTTCCCGCAGGGCATTGCGCATTCTGGCCCACGGGTTGGCAAGCAGCGAACTGCCTTTGGCTTGTAGTAGCGAATACAGGCTGATACAGCTTTTTGGCTGGTTGCTGCCGGATAACCATAGCGATTTGACTTCGGCAGCGTCTACACGGTTTTCTTGTTGCAGTGTGGCCGTCAGACGGTAGCAGGCCAGCTCGACCGGTTCGCTGGCAAACGTCCAGTTGTACGCCAGGTAATTGCGCCATTGCTGGCGGCGGCCCAGGCTGCCCAGCCAGTCCATTTTCAGTTTTTCTGCCAGCGGCGTATCCGGATAGTGCTTCAGGAAGTCCTGAATCTGGTCATCGGTCGTGTTGTCGATATCCAGCGACAATTGCCAGTAGCGCGGATAGGCTGCAAACAGCGTAGTATCCAGACGGCTGGCCATCTGCGACAATTTACCGGCATCACGCGCCCGGAAGGCATCTCTGGCCGCAGTCAGGTCTTCCGGAATACCGGCCCTGACCAGCTGACATGCCATGAACAGGGCAGCGGGTAGTAGAATACGGGTAGAATAGTAAGCAGATTTCATACAACGCTGATTTCTTGATTCGTTAAACAAGGCACAACCAAAAGGGATGACACCGATCAAGCCGGTAAGTTCTGCAACGAGGGACTGATCAGACCTATCCCCGCATGTAACAGTTGTAAGGATAACACAATGCCATACGAGAGCCGGAATCCGGCCACAGAAGAATTACTGGCCCGTTTTGATACATTACCCTCAAATGCGATCGGTGTGTTGATTGAGCACACCGAAAAGACACAAAAAGTCTGGGCCGGACTATCGCTGGCCCAGCGTTGCCAGGCCTTGCTGGCTGTCGCAGACCAGCTGGTACTGCGCAGAGAGCATTTTGCCCGTTTGATGACGCTGGAAATGGGCAAGCTTTGGCGGGAGTCGCTGGCCGAAATTGACAAGTGTGCCGATCTGGCCCGGTTTTATGCAGCCGAGGCCGAGCACATGCTGGCCAATGAAGCAGTGGATCTACCCTCCGGCCGTGGTTATGTCTGTTACCCGCCGCTGGGGACAGTGCTGGGCATCATGCCCTGGAATTATCCGTTCTGGCAGGTCTTTCGCTTTGCTGTGCCGGCACTGCTGGCGGGCAATGCCTGCCTGCTGAAGCATGCTGCCAATGTGCCCCAGTGTGCCATTGCCATCGAAGAAGTGTTCACTCACGCCGGTTTGCCGGAAGGGGTGTTTCGCAACCTGTTTGCCGACAACGACGATGTGGACCGGATCATTGCCCATCCATCCGTCAGGGCCATCTCCTTTACCGGCTCCGAGACGGTGGGCCGGCTGGTAGCGGCTACTGCGGGGCAATACCTGAAAAAGTCGGTGCTGGAACTGGGTGGATCCGACCCATGGGTGGTGTTGAAAGATGCCGATCTGGCCCCCGCCGTAGAACAAGCGGTTGCCGCGCGTTTTATCAATGCCGGCCAGGCTTGCACGGCGGCCAAGCGCATGATTGTGGTGCCAGAGATTGCCGACGCGTTTGTCGAACAGTTGGCGAACAAAGTAGCAGAATTATCGATGGGCGACCCGTTTGCCGACACGACCCGCATGGGGCCAATGGCCAGAAAAGACCTGCGCGACAAACTGCAGCGCCAGGTAGATGCCAGTGTCGCCACCGGGGCGGTGTTGCAAGGAACGCCACAGCCACGCCCGGATAACGGCTTTTTCTTCTCGCCCATGGTGCTGGACCATGTGCATCCGCATGCATCGGCTTACTTTGAGGAACTGTTCGGCCCGGTGGCTTGCGTCATCCGGGCAGAGAACGAGGACGATGCCCTCCGGATTGCCAATGACACCCGTTATGGTCTGGGGGCCGTGGTGTGGAGCCAGGACACCGATCGCGCCGAGGCGTTTGCCCACAAAATCGAATCCGGCATGGCCTATGTGAATGGCCAGCTGCGCTCCAATAACCGGTTGCCGTTTGGCGGCACCAAGGCATCCGGTTACGGACGAGAGCTGTCCCGCTTTGGCTTGCGGGAATTTACCAACATCCGCTCGGTCTGGATCAAGTAAACGACGGCACGAAAACTAGTCTGACAGGTCGCAGGTGGCACCAGCCTCTGCGACCGCCACATTTAGCCACTTGCTCCCCAGCAAATCACGGAAACTGGCCGACGCTTGTGCCTCTCCATGTACCACCCAGGTGTTGCGGGGAGGTGTTTGCAGATGTCCCGCCCAATTCATCAGGGCCGCCTGGTCTGCATGGGCCGACAAGCCGCCAATGGTAAAAATTCTGGCGGCAACTTCTACCTCTCGCCCAAACAAACGCACTTTCTTGGCGCCATCGACCAGACGTCGCCCAAGCGATGCCATGGCCTGAAAGCCGACAATCACGACACTGTTTTTGCGATGCGGCAGTTGCCAGCGCAAGTGGTGGCGGATACGTCCGGCATCGCACATGCCGCTAGCAGAGAGAATGATGGCACCACCGGGAATCTTGTTGATGGCCATCGAGTCTTCCACCGTCTCGGTAAAGTGGACCCGCTTCAGAAAACGGTGCCCGTTGTGGCTCAGCGCCAGCTGGGTTTCGGTATCGAGGTCTTCAAAGTGATGCAAGGTGATATCGGTGGCCTTGGTGGCCATGGGGGAATCGACATAGATTTGCCATTCGTCATCGATCCGCCCTTCTTCTGTGAGTTGCCCCAACAGATACAGCATGTCCTGCGTCCGGCCAACGGCAAACGCCGGAATCACCACATTGCCGCCGTAACGCCGGGTAATGTTGATTGCCTCGGTCAGTTCATCCAGCGTTTCTGCCATGCTTTTATGCAAACGGTTGCCGTAGGTGGATTCGATCAGCAAATAATCCGCGTGCGTGGGGAAAGCAGGGTCTTTCACGATGGGTCGCGAAGGCTGGCCTACATCGCCACTGGCGACCAGGGTTCTTAGGCCGGACTTGGTTTGATATTGCAGCTCGACAAAGGCAGAGCCGAGAATGTGCCCGGCATCCCGATACGTGACCTGAATACCTTCCACCGGAGAAAATGGCTGGTTGTAATGCTGGGGCCTGAGCAGTTTCAGTGCCTGCTCGGCGGCGGCGGCATCATACAGCGCGGTCGCATTAGGACGCATACGGCCACGGTGATGCTTGATGCGCCATTCGGCATCTTTTTCCTGAATATGTGCCGAGTCAGGCAATAACACGCCCAGCAGGTCGGCCGTTGCCATGGTGCAATAGATATCCCCACGAAACCCTTCTGCCGCCAGTTTGGGCAACAAGCCGGAGTGATCCAGATGGGCATGGGTCAGGATGACAAAATCCAGTTGCCTTGGGTTGAAAGGAAAAGGGGCCCGGTTTTTCAGATCTGCACGCATCCCGCCCTGGAACATGCCGCAATCGATCAAGCCTTGCCCCCAGGCTCCTTGCAGCCAATAGCATGAACCGGTTACCTCGCCTGCGGCGCCACAAAACGTTAACTGCATGTCATGGTCTTTTTAGAATGGGTCTGATTCATGATAGCCCGTGCCAGCTGATTTTTCGAGGTGTTTGCACGCATAGACGCACGCTCAGCAAGTTCGACGTTTCTGGAAAAAGCAAAAACCCCGCATTCAGTGGTCCGAACACGGGGCTTGGAGATCATGTTGCCATCGTGACGATGGCCTGATTTTATTTGCGGAAAGTCATGAGGCCAACGGGCAGCTCGGCAAACCAGTTAATGAAGCGCATCACATCCGCCCCCTGATAAATGGCTCCATGCTGCGGACACAGCATATCGATGTTCATGCTGGACACCCGCTGGCACCAGTCCAGTTTGGCCTCGGTAGACCCCATCCAGCGCTGATGAAACCCGCGCGCATAATCTATGTGGCGGTCAAAATCCTTGACGAACACCTCGTTGGCATCGTCCGGCAGCAACGCCGCGCCCACATCCCCGGAAAACAGGATCTTGGCCGTACCATCATACAACTGCATATTGCCGGAAGAATGCAAGAAGTGAGCCGGAATGGCGTCCAGACGGTGTTCGCCCAGACTGATCGGCATGCCTTCGTCCGGGATGCCGATCAGGGTTTCATCGTCCCCGCCAAAATGCGGAATGAAACTGGTCCACAGCCGGCTGGTATAGCAGCGTAGCGAGGGGTTAAAGTCCAGCCACAGGCCGAGTGAGGAAATGATGTCCGGGTCCTGGTGGGAGGCAAACAGGGATTTGATGCTGAGCGGATCGATCACCGTACAAATGGCCGAAAACACCGCCGGGAAAATTTCGCTGCCACCGGGGTCGGTGAGTATGGATTCGCCACCATAGGTGATAACGTATTCGTTGGTATCGATGACATAACCATGCTTGGCAGGATCTCTGGCAATCATGGTCCAGCTGAGATCGCCTTCCTGAAAAATGACTTGAGCCTGCTTCATCAATGATCCTTTAAATTCTGGCACAAGAGGTCAAGCGCCGGGAGAATGGCATGAATGTTCTGATCAAAATCGGATGACACGTCGCTCAGTTGCATGCTGTAGCCGGCACCATAGGCTGCCTCGATTTTGGCCGAGCGGGAAATGGCAATACCGAACTGGCAGATGCGCCGGGCATCGTCCAGTTTTTCCAGCAGTTTGACCCGTAACTGGGAAATGCGCTGGCGTTGACTGGTTTGCTCATTTTGCTGCGTTTCAATAACGGCCACCAGCGCGTCCTGATGTTGACTCAGGCTTTGCCGGGCACTTTCCAGCAAAATTTTGCGACGCTCCTGACGGAGCAACACGGTAATCAGGTTAACCGATTCATAAGCATCGGCTTTCAGATCATGCATCAGATGCGTCAGGTCTACCGCCAGTACGCGCAGTTCTTTAGATATCACCCCGAAACCCAGTGCGGTTCTGCCTGCCCGATTGGCCAGCAGAATGGCGTTCAGGGCCATCAGGTTGATGTGAAATGCAATAATGACAACTTTCTTGATGCCTTCATTCAGCCGGACCATGTCCAGCAGATCGTCTGCGGCTTGTGACTGATGCAATTGCATGACAAATACCTTTACTGGTGACATCCGGATACACTGTAACCAGAGTATGTACCGCGGGGGTGGCCCGGGGTACAGGGCTTACACTGCGGCAACGTCTGATTGCCGGGCAGGCGGACAAATACCATCAGCACCATTCTTGGTGGTTTGTTACTTTAATGACTATATAGTCAATTTTCTTTGACCCGCGTCAACGAATCCCGGACACACGCGGTCTTAATCACTATAGTGCGAACTTTGCCTCTTTGCAGGTAGCAAATTCATTTTTTTGATATCCGTCAAAATGGGCAGCGTGCGGGCGGATGGAACCGCCTGCAAGTGGCCCTGGCAGGTTTACTCATCGGCCAGTGAATCCAGCAACCTGGAAGCGGCTGCCACATTGGTTGCGAGAGGTACGTTATGTACATCGCATACCCGCATCAGCGCGGTAATGTCCGGCTCATGGGGCTGCGCCATCATCGGGTCCCGTAAAAACAGCACCATATCGACCTTGCCTTCGGCCACTAGCCCGCCAATCTGCTGATCCCCACCCTGCGGGCCAGACAGGTACGGCTGAACATTCAGGCCCGTGGCTTCGCGGATTCTGGCGCTGGTAGTGCCGGTGCCCAATAGCGCGTGCTGGCCCAGCAGATCTTTGTAGCGGGTGGCCAGGGCGACCATGTCGTCTTTTTTGCGGTCGTGGGCAATCAGTGCAATCGTGATCACGATGACATCCTTGTGAGTTATAGGTACTTTGAATGCAAAACAGCCACTTCAAACATCAAGTGGCTGTTTCATGTGAGCGGCCTGAAGCTGCCTTAGCTGGATTTGCGCTTGGCAGGGGCTTTTTTGGCCTCTGCCGGCTTGCTCTCTGCAAACCCGACCTTGACGATCTTCATGGTGTTGGTGCCACCCGGCTTGCCGATCGGCTCGCCATTGGTCAATACGATCAGGTCACCCACTTCGACAACGCCCTCTTCCAGCAATTTTTGCTCGGCAGTTGCCAGCACTTCATCACGGTCATGGCCGGAGGTTTCCATCAGGATGGTCCGCACGTCACGGTATAGAGCCAGGCGACGACGGGTGCTTTCTTTTGGCGTCAGGGCAAAAATCGGCACACCGGCATTCAGGCGGCTCATCCACAGGGCGGTAGAACCGGATTCGGTCAGTGCCGCAATCGCCTTGACCTTCAGGTGGTGGGCCGTAAACAGCGCCGCCATGGCAATGGACTGGTCGATACGGGTAAAGGTACGGTCCAGAAAGTCTTTATCCAGCGTGATTTCGGAAGACTTTTCGGCCTCGACACAGATACGGGCCATGGTTTCTACCGTTTCTACCGGGAACTGGCCACTGGCCGTTTCAGCAGACAGCATTACCGCGTCCGTACCATCCAGCACAGCGTTGGCGACGTCAGACACTTCGGCACGGGTTGGCACCGGGCTGAGAATCATGGACTCCATCATCTGGGTAGCGGTAATGGACAATTTGTTCATTTCGCGCGCGGTGCGGATCAGGCGCTTCTGAGCGGCCGGCACGGCAGCATCGCCAATCTCGACGGCCAGATCGCCACGCGCCACCATCACGCCATCACTGGCAGCCAGCAGCTCTTCCAGATTCTGGTACAGCGCTTCGGTACGTTCTACCTTGGCAATCATCAGGGCGTGGCCACCCGCCGCACGCATCAGCTCGCGAGCCATGTACATGTCGGCACCGTTTTTCGGGAAAGACACGGCCATGAAGTCAGCCTCGAACGCCACGGCAGTCTTGATGTCGTCCATGTCTTTGGCTGTCAGCGCCGGGGCAGACAAACCGCCGCCCAGCTTGTTGATACCCTTCTTGTTGCTCAGCACGCCGCCGTGCACCACCAGACAGTGAATCTCGGACCCGAAGACTTCTTCGACCTTCATTTCGATACGGCCATCGTCCAGCAACAGGGTATCCCCCGCCTTGACATCATTGACCAGTTCTTTGTAATCCAGCCCGACGCGGGTTTCGTCGCCAATGGTAGCCGTTGCGTCCAGAATGAACTTGCTGCCTGATGCCAGCTGGATCTTGCCGTCTACAAACGTACCAATACGGATTTTCGGGCCTTGCAAATCGGCCATCACCCCAACGTCTTTACCCAGACGGGTGGCAATTTCGCGGACCAGTTTGACGCGTGCGATGTGTTCTTCTGCAGAGCCGTGCGAGAAGTTGATGCGGACAACATTCACCCCCGCCAGAATCATGCGGGCCAATACGTCTTCTGACGAACTGGCCGGGCCCAAGGTAGCAACGATTTTGGTATTACGAAACATAAGCGACTATCACGCGAAACAGCGCGTGCCTCCTGTTGATATGCCGTTCTGGATGAACAGCTTGGTATATTGGCGGTACGCTATGGTTATAGCGCACCTGATGCAGGATAGATATCTTGCGCCGCAGCAAGGTGCAGGCGCAAAAAAAGAAGGGCACAAGACAGACAATACCTCCCCCCAGAAGCATTGGCCATCCTGCGCCCCCCACTCGTGAACCCCGTTTTGCATTGAATGACAAACCGTTTTCATAACGATTTGCGCGATCAGCTAACTTAGCCTGCTGCTTTCATCAATGCGACAGTGGTATCGAGCATACGATTGGAGAAACCCCATTCGTTGTCGTACCAGCTGGAAATCTTGACCAGTTTGCCTTCTGACACTTTGGTCAGCGTGGCATCAAAAATGCTGGAATGCGGATTGTGGTTAAAGTCTACCGACACCAGTGGTGCGGTGTTATACGCCAGAATCCCTTTCAGTTCGCCATCAGCGGCCGCTTTCAGGATGCTGTTGACTTCTTCAACCGTGGTGTCACGGGCAGCGACAAAAGTCAGGTCTACCAGTGATACGTTAATGGTAGGTACGCGAATCGCAAAACCATCCAGCTTGCCGTTCAGTTCCGGCAATACCAGACCGACCGCTGCAGCGGCACCGGTTTTGGTCGGAATCATGGAAGACACGGCCGAACGTGCACGGCGCAGGTCTTCGTGATACACATCGGTCAGCACTTGGTCATTGGTAAACGAGTGAACCGTGGTCATCAGACCGTTTACCACACCCAGTTTGTCGTGCAGCGGCTTGACCAGCGGTGCCAGACAGTTGGTGGTGCAAGATGCGTTGGAAATCACGGTGTCGCTTGCTTTCAGGACGTTGTGGTTTACGCCGTACACAATGGTCGCGTCCACGTCTTTGCCGCCTGGTGCAGAAATGATGACTTTCTTGGCGCCTGCCTGCAGGTGCAAGCCGGCTTTTTCTTTGCTGGTGAACAGACCGGTACATTCCATGACCACGTCTACACCCAGTTCTTTCCATGGCAGTTCAGCCGGATTGCGCACGGCTGTCACGCGGATCTTGTCGCCATTAACCACCAGGTAATCGCCATCTACCGAGACGGTCCCTGGGAAGGTGCCGTGGGTTGTATCGTACTGGGTCAGATGAGCATTGGTATTGGCGTTGCCCAGGTCATTGATGGCAACGATTTGAATATCGTGTTTTTTGCCGCCTTCATAAAAGGCACGCAGTACATTGCGGCCAATACGGCCATATCCGTTAATAGCAACCTTGATCGTCATGTTCCGTCTCCACTCGTTTTCTTGTATGAGGGCAGTTCTGCTTCCAAAACAACCGGTATCTGGCACGTGCCAGTTTTATTACTGGCATCACCCGTCTGGTGACTCGATATTTGCCAGACAACACACTGCGGCGTATTGGTGGGGGCTCAGGGATAACTCTAGACCAAATGTAGCTAAATTACAATACTAACTCCATATATTTTGTTGCAAAATTAGACAACGATAACGGATCGCAACAAGCCGCCAAACTAAACAGCCAACCAGCAGCAGAAAACAGCTGTACTAGCTGCCCGATCTTCAAAGACTGGATACTGTAGGCGCCACGAATGCCGCAACAGTGCTGATAGCCAGCGAGATCACCCGCTTTAGCGCCACCGCAGTTTGTCTGGCGGTGATTTTTTCAAAACGCGGGCTGAACTCGGTTATAGTTCGTGCTAACAAGAATGCGAAGACGATTTGCGTGCAAGTAACTGCACTACATGCAAAAACGATACTTCCAGGTGCCACGCCGCACAATCCGTAGAGGAGAAAGACACGTGCCGTATTCCCGTATTACCGCTGGCCTGATGTTGCTCGGCATGATCAGTAGTGCCCAGGCAGCCGCACTAAAGCATATTGGCGTTTCGCTGTCTGACCTTGGTAATCCGTTTTTTGTCCGGATCGCAGAAGGCGTGGAAGAAACCGCCCATCGCATTGCCGGCCCGTCGGTAAAGGTAACCGTAGTGTCCAGCGCTTACGACCTGCAGCGCCAGATCGCCCAGATGGAAGATTTCATCACCCGCAAAGTGGATCTGATTGTCTTGAACGCCGCCGACCCGGTGGCCATCGAACCGGTAGTCGGCCGCGCCAGAGATGCTGGCATCAAGGTGGTCGCCGTGGATGTCAACGCCACCGGAGCAGATGTCACCATTACGACCGACAACCTGAAAGCGGGACAGATGTCCTGCCAGGCACTAGCCGACAAGCTGGGTGGCAAAGGCAATGTGGTCATCCTCAATGGCCCGCCGGTATCCTCCGTGATTGACCGGGTCCGCGGCTGCAAGCAGATACTCGGCAAATATCCGGGTATCCGCTTATTGTCCCAGGACAAAAACGGCGGCGGCAGCCGGGAGGGGGGCATCGCCAAAATGACCGAGATTTTGTCGACCTACGCCAATATCCAGGGACTGTTCACCATCAACGACCCGACCGCTATTGGTGCGGAAGAAGCCATTATCCAGACCCGGCGCAAACGGATGATCATCATGAGCATTGACGGTGCGCCATCCATTGAAGCCCGGTTAAAAGACCCGACCTCGATGATAGAAGGCTCGGCCACCCAGTCACCGGACAAGATGGCGCAGCTGGCCGTAGAGGTGGGGTACCAGATGATCAACGGTAAGCCGCCCAAACAGACCACCATCCTGATTCCGCCGGTCTGGATTACCAAACAGAATGTCAAACAGTACAAAGGTTGGGGGTCAGGCGCCAAATACTGACCCCGGCGGTGGGCTCACAGGGCTCGCGCTACCACCCAGCCATGTACCGAAGTAGCACCGGCAGACTTGAGTGCCGTTGCTGCAGCATCCAGGGTGGCACCTGTGGTCATGACATCGTCGATCAGCAGGATGTCTCTCCCTATCACCCGTTCCCTGTCCGCCACAAATGCCTGTTTCAGGTTTCTTAGCCGCGCCGTGCGGTCCAGCTGCTGCTGGGGCGGCGTGGGCAATATCCTTTGCAAACCATAAGGATCTACGGTGAGCGACAGTTGCCGGCCCAATCGCCGGCACAACTCCGCAGACTGATTGTAGCCCCGAGCCTTGACCCGCAACGGGTGCAAGGGAACAGGCACCAGTAACAGGCCCTGCGTCTGTGGCGGCGGCACTTGCAACATCAGGTCAGCCAGCACCCGGGCATCCGGCCAGCGCTGCTGATGCTTGAACCCGATCAGCACACTGCGCAACGGCTCCTGATAGGCAAACCGGGCCGTCACCGAATCAATCACCGGCGCATGCTGCAAGCAGTGCCCGCACACTTCTCCGGCGGGCAAGGGTAAGGCGCAGCGGGCACAGCACGCGGCTGTCATGACCGGCAAACGGGTCTCGCAGTAGTGACAGATGGCATCCCTGCCCGGCATGCCACACAAGCGGCAGCCACCGGGCAGTATGTTCTGTGCAAAATTTATACACTTGTTTAGAAAATTCATCTCTCAAATTTGACAAGCAACAGGCGAAGCATTAACCTCAGGCAATCCGCTATTTTACGCCCAGAACACATTCAAATGTCATGAATCTGCTCTGGCAACCACTTACCCAGCAGGCTTGTCATGACCCAAGAAACCACTACTCCTTCTGTGCTGCAATTTCACGCCAGCACCAAACCGGTATTGCACCCGGAAGTTGCCCGTTTTAGTGCGGCCGATGTCGAAGCCCTGTTTGCCCTGCCCTTCAATGACCTGCTGTACCGGGCACAAACCGTGCACCGCGAGCATTTCGACCCAAACAGTGTCCAGCTGTCTACCTTGCTGTCGATCAAGACTGGCGGCTGTACCGAAGACTGCAGCTATTGCCCGCAATCTTCCATGCACGATACCGGCGTAGAAAACCAGGAAATGCTGGCCCTGAACACGGTGCTGGATGCCGCCAAGGCCGCTAAAGCAGCAGGCGCTGGCCGCTTCTGCATGGGCGCCGCCTGGCGTGGCCCAAGCCAGGATGATCTGGCCTCGGTACTGGAGATGGTCAAGGCCGTGAAGGCCATGGGTCTGGAAACCTGTGCCACGCTCGGCATGCTGAAATCCGGCCAGGCAGAGCAACTGCGTGATGCCGGTCTGGATTATTACAACCACAACCTGGATACCGCTCCAGAAAAATACGGCGACATCATCAGCAGCCGTGACTACGAAGACCGTCTGGATACCCTGAACAAGGTGCGCCAGGCTGGCATTAACGTCTGTTGTGGCGGTATTGTCGGCCTGGGCGAAGAGCGCCTGGACCGTGCCGGTCTGCTGGCACAACTGGCCAATCTGGAACCGCAACCGGAATCCGTCCCGATCAATAATCTGGTACAGGTAGAAGGTACGCCACTGGATGGCACCGAGCCGATCGACTGGACCGAGTTTGTCCGTACCATTGCCGTGGCCCGCATCCTGATGCCAAAGAGCTATGTCCGTCTGTCTGCCGGCCGCCAGCAAATGCCGGAAGCCATGCAGGCCATGTGTTTTATGGCCGGCGCCAACTCGATTTTCTATGGCGAAAAACTGCTGACCACTGGCAACCCGGATGTCAGCCGCGACCAGGCGCTACTGGCCAAGCTGAACATCAACGCTGCCAGTGTGACTCATACCGAAGCCGATCTGGATGAGGACGAAGATCACACCTCGCCAACAGGTGGCTGCGGTTGTGGCAGCGGCCACCACCATCACGGCTAAGCCCGGATGTTCGAACGTTTCTCCGAAGGTCTGGCGGCGCTCACTCGTGAGCATCGCCGTCGTCACCGTCGTATTGTCCAGAGCTCGCAACAACCGCATCTGACCGTAGATGGCGTTGCCAAACTGTCATTTTGCAGCAACGACTATCTGGGACTGGCAGCTCACCCCGCGCTGGCAGCCGCTGCGTGCGAGGCATTGTCGGCCAGTGGCTTGGGCACCGGTGCATCGCATCTGGTCAGCGGGCATCATCTCTGGCACGAGCGACTGGAAGAGGCGCTGGCCAGCTGGCTGGGACGCCCCTGCCTGACGTTTGCTACCGGCTATACCGCCAGTGTCGGCATCATTCCCGCACTGGTAGACCGGGCCGACGCCATTTTCATGGACAAACTCAACCATGCGTCGCTGAACGATGGCTGCCTGCTGTCGCGCGCCAGCACGCACCGGTTCCGCCACAATGACACCGAGCACCTGCGCCAGCTGCTGGAGAAATCCGACGCTCGGCAAAAGCTGATTGTGGTGGATGGCATCTTCAGCATGGACGGGGACATGACCCCGTTGCCAGCCATCCTCGCATTGGCAGAAGCATTCGATGCCTGGATTTATCTGGACGACGCACACGGCATTGGCGTACTGGGTGAACAAGGCCGGGGCACTGCCTCGCACTTCGGGCTGCACAATCATCCGCGACTGATTCAGCTGGTCACTTTTGGCAAGGCAGCAGGCTCGCAAGGGGCGGCTGTCTGCGCAGAACCGGTGGTGATCGACTGGCTGATGCACCATGCCCGCAGCCATATCTTCACCACGGCAGCACCAGCGCTACTGGCTGCCAGCCTGTGCGCCAGTATCGACATCATGCAACAGGCCGATGACCGCAGAGCACACTTGCAAGCGTTGATTGCCCGCTGGCAAGAAGGTAGCCGGGGTCTGCCCTGGGCCGCCCTGCCATCCCAGACCCCCATCCAGGGGCTGGTGATTGGCAGCAATGAAGATACGCTGGCATTGGCCAATGCCCTCTGGCAAGACGGCATCTGGGTACCGGCCATTCGCCCGCCTACCGTGCCCGAGGGAACTGCCCGCTTGCGGATCTCGCTTTCCGCCAGCCATACCCTGGCAGATGTAGACGAGTTGCTAGTCAGCCTGACCCGTATCGCACAATCACACCCTACACAGGCAAGCATGGCATGACCCGCTTACATATCGATACCTTACCTCATGCGCATGCAACGCCCGGCAAGGCATCTCCGGAACTGGTGCTGTTGCACGGCTGGGGCATGCATGGTCAGGTATGGGGAGAATTTGCAACCCGCCTGTCCGAACTGGCCACCGTGCATGTGATCGACCTGCCCGGGCACGGCCACTCCGGCCATACCGATCCGTTTGATCTGGCCAGCATGGCCGAAGCCGTGCAGCATGCCCTGCCACAACCCGCCATCTGGATGGGCTGGTCGCTGGGCGGCATGGTGGCGCAATATGTCGCGCTGCATCACCCGGACAGCGTACTGGGCCTGGGGCTGATTGCCAGTTCACCCTGCTTTACCACCCGCGAGGACTGGCCCAATGCCATGAAACCGCAGGTACTGTCGCAGTTTACCGACGAACTGGCCAGCGATGCTGAAGCCACCCTGCACCGGTTTCTAGCTTTGCAGGCCATGGGCAGTCCAAGCGCCAGAACCCAGGTCGTCCAGCTGAAGCAGGCACTGTCCAGCCGCCCGCTGGCGCATCAGGATACCCTTACCGGCGGCCTGCACATCTTGCGCGATGCCGACCTGCGCCATCGCCTGCACCAGATTACCTGTCCGGTCGAGCTGATCTACGGCGAGCGCGATGCTCTGGTACCTGCTGCCACCGCCCGCTGGCTGGCAGAGACCCTGCCGCATGCGCGGCTGCACTTACTGGCACAATCGGCCCACGCCCCTTTTCTGACCCATCCGGAGGTATGTCTGGATGCGGCAAGACAACTGATACTACAAAGCGACTCTCAATGACCGAGCACTTCTTACCCAACAAACGGCTGATGCGCAAAGCCTTTAACGAGGCCGCCTCCCGCTATGATGCAGCGGCGATTCTGCAACAGGAAGTCTGTAATCGCATGGCAGAGCGGCTGGAATACATCAAGCACCAGCCCGCCACTGTGCTGGATGCCGGTTCCGGCACCGGTTTTGGCCGCGACAAGCTGCAGACCGCGTATCCGAAAGCCAGCGTCATCGAGCTGGACATTGCCCACGCCATGCTGCTGGCAGCCCGCCAGAAAACCTCGCGCTGGAAACGACTGTTCAAAGACCCGCCCGCCGTGTGCGGTGACATCGAACAACTGCCGCTGGCCGATAACAGTCTGGACATGATCTGGTCCAACCTGGCGATTCAGTGGGTCAACGACCTGGACAAGGCGTTTGCCGAGTTTCACCGCGTGCTGGCCCCCAATGGCTTGCTGATGTTCTCTACCCTGGGGCCCGACACCCTGAAAGAACTGCGTCAGGCCTTTGCAGGCGTAGACCAGGCCGATCACGTCAACCGTTTTGTCGACATGCACGACATTGGCGACGGACTGGTGAAGAACGGGTTTGCCACCCCGGTGATGGACATGGAATACATCACCCTCACCTATCAGGACGTGCGCACCGTAATGCAGGACCTGAAAGCGATTGGCGCCCACAACGTCATGCATGGCCGCCCTGCCGGCCTGATGGGCAAGCAGCGCTGGCAACGGGTGATCGACAACTACGAAACGCTGCGCAAAGACGGCCAGCTGCCCGCCACCTATGAAATCGTCTATGGTCATGCCTGGAAACCGGAGCCCAAACCGGTCCGGGTCTTGGCAGACGGCCGACAAGTGATAGAATTCCGCCCTCGCAACACATAAGCCACAGCACAGGAGACCCAGCCATGGGCGGCGCATTCTTTATTACCGGTACCGATACCGAAGTCGGCAAGACCATGGTCAGTGTTTTGCTGATGCAGGCCCTGCAACGCCATGGACTCAGCGTACTGGGAATGAAACCCGTCGCATCCGGGTGTATTCCGGGCGATGTCGGCATGATCAGCGAAGATGCAGAAGCCTTGCTGGCAGCGGCCAGCTTCCCGGTTGACCGCAGCCTGATGAACCCGTACACCTTCGAGCCGCCCATTTCTCCGCATCTGGCGGCCAGAGATGCCAAGACCGAGATTGATCTGTGGCACATTGCGGCCAACCTCAATCAGTTGCGCCAGCAGGCAGACATGGTACTGGTCGAAGGTGCCGGTGGCTGGTTTGCACCGATCAGCGATAACCGTGACATGGCTGATCTGGCCCGCAGCCTGCAACTGCCTGTCGTACTGGTGGTAGGCATGCGTCTGGGCTGCATCAACCATGCCTTGCTATCCGTCAAAGCCATTGAAGACAGCGGCTGCCGCCTGCTCGGCTGGGTGGCCAACCGGGTAGAACCACGTCAACTGCGATTTGAAGACAACCTGGCCACCCTGCAAGCCCGCATTGCAGCCCCCTGTCTGGGCGTTGTTCCATATCTGGACAGCGAAGCGGCGGCCTCCGCCGCCGTAGACCAGCTGGACCTGAAAACCCTGCTGCCACTCGCACCGGTTCCGCTGGAAAACTGATCATGTTCCATATTGTCTTGTTTAATCCGGAAATCCCGCCCAATACGGGCAACATCATCCGTCTGGCCGCCAATACCGGTTGCCAGCTGCACCTGGTCGAACCACTGGGCTTCCCGCTCGACGATACCAAAATGAAACGCGCCGGGCTGGATTACCACGAATACGCCGAGATGCATGTCCACAAAGACTGGGCCGCATGCCAGGCCGCCCTGGCCGGAAAGCGCCTGTTTGCCTTTACCACCAAGGGCAGCCGCAATGCCTTTAGCGCCAGCTTTCAGGATGAAGACGTGTTTGTTTTCGGACCGGAAACCCGTGGCTTGCCCGCCGATGTCCTGGCCGGGTTTGAAGCGGATTTTCGCCTGCGCTTGCCCATGCTGCCCACCCAGCGCAGCCTGAATCTGTCCAACGCGGTGGCCATTACCGTGTTTGAGGCGCTGCGCCAGACAGGTTTTGCGGGAATGGCCTGACATCCCGATCCATGTACACCATAAAAAAAGCGGTAGTCCTGTCCGGATCTACCGCTTTTTTTACAACTTCAGGCACGCATGACTGACAGAGTGCTTATTCCTCTTTCAGCCGGTTATGCCGGATCGACGCAATCAGCGCCAGACCGATGAACCCGGCACCAATCAGGCCCGTCACCACTTCGGATATTTCGTGCACGGTGCCAAGGAACATGATGGCCGCCAACGCGCCAATGGCGTAAAACGCGCCGTGTTCCAGATAACGGAACTGGTCCAGCGTCCCTTGCTCCACAAACATCACCGTAAGTGACCGGACAAACATCGCGCCGACGCCCAGACCGATGGCAATGATGAAAATGTTGTTGGACAAGGCAAACGCCCCGATCACGCCGTCAAAACTGAAACTGGCATCCAGCACTTCCAGATACAGGAAGGCCGACAGGCCGGTACGCACCGCAGTGGTCGCCACACCATGGCCATGTTTTTTCTCTTCGCCGCTTTCCAGCAGAGCACTAAAACCATCAACCAGAATATAGCATGCCAGACCGGCCATGCTGGCCAGCAGAAACGGCAGCTGTTCGTGTTCGTGCATGGCAGAACTCATGGCATACACCGCCATCAGGCAGGCTGCGATCTCGAACGACTGCATCCGCCCGATCTGCGATAGCGGAGATTCGATCACCCGAATCCAGTGCACGTCTTTTTCCTTGTCGAGGAAAAACTTCAGAAACACCATCAGCAGGAAGGTGCCACCAAAGCCGGCCACCACCACATGGGCAGAAGTCAGTGTCTGCGCATACTGGTCAGGCGAATTGACTGCCATCATAAAAGCCGCAAACGGGTTTACATGGGCAATGACTGCGACGATCAGCACCGGGAACACCACCCGCATGCCAAACACGGCAATCAGCATCCCCCAGGTCATGAAACGCTTGCGCCAGACATGATCCATGTCTTTTAGCACTGTCGCATTCACTACCGCGTTATCAAACGACAGGGACACCTCCAGCACAGACAGGATCAGCGTAATGAAAACAGCCTTGCCCCCGCCCAGATGAAACGCCTCGCCTGCAAAATAAGCCAGCACCAGCCCCACCACCAGGGTAATGGCCGATCCTTTGAAAAACCTGAACAAAATGCCCAACATATACTCCCATCATCAAATGAATGTATGACTTTGTCGTTATCACTGGTGATCACATCAAGATGTCCGCATAATATACGAATACACGATGTTTACCTAACCTGGCCCGCCATGCCGCACAAATGTCTGTCGCATGGTGGCATTGGATAACCCGACCCGATCTATGCCTATCTCCTGCCGTACACTGTCTTTTCTGCTGCTCAGCCTGCTGACCGTCAGCTTCTCGCCGCACCTGCATGCAGAAGACGAAGAAGACATCAATCCCAGGTTTGTCAGGATCCAGCAGCAAACGGTGCCACTCACCATCATCAACACCGGTCCGGAAGAACTGAAAGTATCCGGCTCCATCGCGCCGGGCTCTGCAAGCCTGCTGGCTATCAAACTGGCGCAAAACCCGGGTATCCGGCGACTGCGCTTGCAGAGCGGTGGCGGGTTATTGTCAGAAGCCATGAAAATGGTCGACCTGGTTCGCCAATACAAACTCGATACGCTGGTCGACAGCAGCTGCAGCAGTGCCTGCACCATGATCTTTGCAGCGGGCGATGACCGCCTGCTCGTGAAAGGGGCCGAACTCGGATTTCATCATCCCCTAAGCGCAGATCTGAACCCGGACCCGGCCACCGACATTGCCACCCGTGCCCAAATGCATGCGGCGGGGATTCCAGACCGGATTCTCGACCAGACCTACCAGACCCCGTTTGATACCCTGTGGATACCTTCCGAGACCTTGCTAAGGCGTAGCGGCATGGTCACGTCATTGCTGAACCCGACAGACAAGCTCGCCCAACCCGCCCCCATCGTCTTTAACGAAGAAGTACAACGGCTGCTCGATAAAGACCCGATGGTCCAGATCATCCGGCAGACATTACCCAAGCTGTATGCGACACGGGTTGCGGCCATGCAAGAGATGAGCGCCACCCCGCAGAGTATCCGGCCGGTGTATCAGGAAATCGGCCGCCTGATCAACGATGGCATTGACCAGCTGATCCCGTATATGCCGGATAGTGACGTACTCGACTATGCGCAAATCCTGCTCAATATGGCCAAGGACCAGCAGCAAGTCATGGGCGGGTACTGCCCGATGTTTGGTATCTATGCGCCGGAAAAACGTTATAACGGCGATGACTACCCGCGCGAGAAATGGCTGAATCAGGCCGTCCGGCACCTGCAAACCAAACCGCAACTGGCAGGCGTGCGGGCAAGACTGCAACTGGACAGCATCATCGACCAGCTGGATGCCAAAGGCACCATCAGCAGGCGCAAGATGTTTGCCGGCAATGCGCCAGCCGATGCCCAAGAAGCGGCGTTGCGCTGCCAAAACATGCAAAGTCTTTATGAGCAGATCATGACCTATCAGGAACCGGAACGGCATACACTGGTTCGGGCCCTGATTTTGAACTACTAGGAGAAATTTGAGGGGCTTAGCCACCTGTGGCGAATGGTTAACGGCACCGGCATACGCCGGTGAGGCCATTTATTCGACGGCAGGTGCTCTGGCGAGCAGATCGGCAATCACATCCTGGGTTTTGGCTTCACCACGCAGCAATCGGCACACGGCAGCGGTAATCGGCATGGAAACACCAAGCGACTGCGCCAACCGGTCTGTTTCCAGCGCGGTCGGTACGCCTTCGGCCACATGGCCAAGCTGGGCCAGAATCTCGTCTAGCGGCTTGTCTTCGGCCAGCAGCATGCCAACACGCCGGTTACGCGACAAATCACCGGTACAGGTCAGTACCAGATCACCCAGACCGGCCAGACCCATCATGGTCTCCTGTCGGGCCCCCAGACGAATCGCCAGCCGGGTCAATTCCACCAGACCCCGGGTAATCAGAGCGGCCCGGGCGTTATAGCCCAGTGCCAGCCCGTCGGCCACGCCCGCGGCAATGGCCAGAATGTTTTTGACGGCGCCGCCTACCTCAACCCCCACCATGTCGTCCGTCGCATACAAGCGCAGACGCGGGCTATTGAGTTTTTGCACCCATTCGGTGGCCAGATTCAGGCTGGCACAGGCCAGTGTCACGGCGGTAGGTTGCCCCAGCGCCACTTCACGGGCAAAGCTCGGGCCAGAGATGGTACCGCACGGGATATCCCCCAATACCTCTTTGACCACTTGATGCGGCAACAGCCTGGTGTGGGCCTCAAACCCCTTGCAAGCCCAGAACACCGGGGTGTCCGCTTGCCGGCATGGCGCAATCGCTTGCAAGGTGCCGCGCAAGCCGGAAATAGGCGTCACGATCAGGATCAAATCCGCCCCGGATACCGCGTCGGCCAGCACGGAAGTAATCCGCAGGTCGGCAGGCAAAGGGGCTTCTGGCAAATAGCGGGTATTGCGCAGTTCGGTGCGCATGGCGCTTGCATGCGCCTCGTCACGCGACCATAAGGTCACCTGATGACCAGAACGGGCATAGGATATCGCCAAGGCAGTCCCCCAGGCTCCCGCCCCGAGCACTGCCATTTGAACCGCTTGCTGCTTCTGCATCATCAACTACATACCCCAAACATCAGTCACGCGAACCCAGCCACTCACACCCGATTTGTGCTGCACATGCACCCAGCCGGGTGCCGCAGCGGATGCCGGCAGCAACTGCAACCAGACATCCTTGTTTAGTTGGCCGGTAATGGATGCTGATGCATCCGGCTTGCCATACAAGGCGGTTTTATCTGCCACCACGACCACTGTGCGCCGGTCGGACCAATCCTTGGTCACGCCCCAGGCCAGCATGCCGTTGCGGTCTCTCAGCTTGAGCCAGTCGTTTTGGGTAATCACCACCTCGGCCGGATACCCGGCCGAAACCACAAAACGCTTTTTGGCGGATGATGCAGGCGCCTCGTACAACACCACGCCATTTTTGCTGGCAGAGCGGTATTCGACGGCAGATGCTTGCATGGCCACCAGCCCGCCAAGGCTGATGGCAATCAAAGTACGGAAATCAGGCATTACCCTGGGTTTCCATTTCTTGCATGCGCTGGGCAAACAAGGCTTCGAAGTTAACTGGTGACAGAATGACTGGCGGGAAGCCGGCACGGTTAACCACGTCAGAAATCACTTCGCGAACATACGGGAACAGGATGGTCGGGCAAGCAATGCCGATAATGGCAGGCATGTCTTCTTCATCCACGTTGCGGATCTGGAAAATACCGGCCTGGGAAGCTTCCGCCAGGAACACGGTCTTGTCACCGATCTTGTTGGTCACGGTCACGGTCAGGGTCACTTCAAAGAAACCATCACCAATCTGCTCGCCTTCGTTATGCAGTTGCATACCGATTTCATTGTCGCCGCTTTCCAGAAAAATCTGTGGTGCGTGTGGCACTTCCAGAGACAGGTCTTTGACATACAGTTTTTCGATATTGAATACCGGGTTGTTTTCTTCTGCTTGTTGTTCGCTCATTGCGTTCTCGACTTTATGGTCAAATTAATGAAGTTGATTCAGACTAAATAAAATTCTGGATGACGACCGGGCCACCCCTCATCCGCCTGCGCGCATGAAGTGGCCTCTTCTGCTCCGGATTGCCTATTTTAACAGAGGGTCCAACTGTCCGGCACGGTCTAATGCAGCAAGATCGTCAAATCCGCCGACATGTACCTCGCCGATATAGATTTGCGGCACGGTCCTGCGCTGGGTGCGCGTCATCATTTCTTCCCGGCGAGCCGGATCTGTATCCACACGTACTTCTTCAATGTCCGAAATGCCTTTGCTGGCCAGCAGACGCTTGGCCATGATGCAGTACGGACAAACCGCGGTGGTGTACATGGTAATGTGTGGCATGATGCTTAAACCTAATCAGACATGGGTGAACAAGATTGCGATCGAGTACGATACACGCTTTATCGCCCCGAGTTAAGGGGCGGCTTTTATCTCTGACCGTAATTGCGCCGGAAAGTTTATGCGCTACACCCTATCAGCCAGCCCCGGATTCCTTTAAAATTCAGCCTAACCCCCTGAAAAAACGCTTATTTCAATAAATTCATCAGCAGATCCGCCGGTTGCGCAGGGTCTGTCCTGACGTTGCATATTAAGGTTATATTCCATGAGCAAGATCACGCCCGTTGCCCTGTTGATTCTGGATGGCTTTGGCTATCGGGAAGAAGGCTCCGACAATGCCATTCTTCATGCCAAAAAACCGAACTGGGACCACCTGTGGGCCAGCAACCCGCACACCACCATCGATGCGTCCGAACATGCGGTCGGCCTGCCTAAAGGGCAGTTCGGCAACTCCGAAGTGGGGCACCTGAACATTGGTGCAGGCCGGATCGTGCGACAGGACATTACCCGCATTGATGTCGATATCGAAGCCGGTACGCTGGGGCAAAATCCGCTGATCGCCCGCGCGATCGAACTGGCTCGCAGTACCGGTCACGCCCTGCACATCATGGGGCTGGCGTCTGACGGTGGCGTGCACAGCCATGAGAACCATATTTTTGCCCTGATCGAAGCCGCAGCAACGGCCGGCGTAGAGCGGATTATCGTGCACGCCTTCCTGGATGGCCGCGACACCCCGCCGCGCAGTGCAGAAACCTATCTGGCACGACTGGAAGCCGTGTGCGCCAAGACCGGTGGCAAAGCCCGCATCGCCAGCATCGTCGGCCGCTACTTTGCCATGGACCGTGACAAGCGCTGGGAGCGTGTGGAACCCGCCTATGACCTGCTGACCCAGGGCATGGCCCCGTTTAGCGCCCGCTCTGCCGCAGAAGGTTTGGCTGCCGCGTATGCCCGTGGCGAAAACGATGAATTCGTTCAGGCTACCGCCATTCAGGATGCGGCTGGCCAGGTCAGCACCATGCGGGATGGCGACGTCCTGATTTTTGCCAATTTCCGCGCCGACCGCGCACGCCAGATTACCCAGGCACTGGACTGGGATCACTTTGACGGGTTTGCCCGCAAGGCACATCCCAAGTTGGCCCTGTATGCCTCCATGACCAGCTACGGGGAAGCCTACGCCAACCCGGCCGCCTACCCACCGGTCAAGCTGTCGAACACCATTGGTGAATATCTGGCCAGTAAAGGACTCAACCAGTTGCGGATTGCCGAAACCGAGAAGTATCCGCATGTAACCTACTTCTTCTCTGGCGGTGAAGAAACCCCGTTTGCCGGTGAAGACCGGGTACTGGTCCCGTCTCCCAAAGTGGCAACGTATGACTTGCAACCCGAGATGAGCGCCTTCGAAGTAACCACCAAAATCGAAGAAGCCATTGCCAGCGGTAAATATCACGCCATTTTTGTGAACTATGCCAATGGCGACATGGTTGGACACACCGGTAACTTTGATGCTGCGGTCAAAGCGGTCGAGACCTTGGATGCATGCGTGCAGCGCGTGGTAGACGCTATGCGCAAAGTCGGTGGCGAAGTGCTGATCACGGCGGATCACGGCAACTGCGAAGACATGTTTGATGAAGCCAGTAATCAGCAGCACACCCAGCACACCATGTACAAAGTACCACTTCTGTACATTGGCCGACCTGCCAAGACCCGCGAAGGCGGTGCGCTGCAAGATATCGCGCCAACCCTGCTCAGCATGATGGGGCTGGAAATTCCGTCTGAAATGACGGGCAAACCGCTGGTACAGTTTTCCTGACCGGCCTGATGCACCGTCTCATACCTTAAATAAGAGACATTAGAGTAGCAGTTGTTGAAGTAAACCTACGCAGACACAGACCGATGTCATATAATCCGGCTTGGTTTTGTGTCTGCCAACACATTGTCGTCATCACTGGATAATTCATGCTTGTACCCTCAAAAAGATGGCTTTTGCTTCGCCCTGCTGCATGGCAAGTTTTCAGTATCGTCTTTTTGGGCATGACCCAAGTCGTTTGTGCAGCCAGCAACAAGGCTGATACCGCATTACCGCAGGCCACCACCGGCCAGTTGAACAACTCCAAAGCCGAACTGAACGACCTGCAAAAGCAGATTCAGCAGATGCAACAGGCAGTAGCCAAGTCCGAACAGACCCGGAAAGATGCCAGCGATGCGCTGCAACAGTCCGAGTCCGCCATCAGTAACGCCAATCGTACGCTGGCCGACCTGGCCGACGAAAAGGACCAGCTGCAAGACCAGTTGCAGCAACTGGGACAACAGTCACAGCGGTTGCACAAAGCCATCGAATCCCAGAAAGCCGCGTTGGGCCACAAACTGAAAGCCCAGTACAAAAACGGTAATAGCGATTCGTTACGCTTGTTGCTGGGCAATACCGATCCGAATACGGCTACCCGCGATCTGGCCTACCTGAGATACATTGCCGCCGCACACCAGGCACAGGTAAATGCCTTGCAGCAAAACCTGTCATCGCTTAAAGAAACGGAAAGCGGCATTCAGGAGCGGCAGCAAAAACTGACGACGGTGGAACAGCAACGCCAGACAGAAAAGCAGCAACTGGAAACCGAAAAGGCCAATCGCGCTGCCACACTGGCAAAAGTCAGCACCCAGCTCAGCCAGCAGCGACAGCAAATCGACAAACTGAAACGCGATCAGGCCCGCTTGTCCGAGCTGGTCGACCAGCTGACAAAAATTATTGCCGAGCAGGAACGCCAGCGACAAATCCGGCTCAAAGCAGAAGCGGCGGCCAAAGCCAAAGCGGAAAAACTCGCCCGTGAACAGCAGCTCAAAGCCGAGAAACTGGCCAAACAGCACAAAAACACGGGCAAAGCTGGCAAAACCACCACCCCTGGTCTCACGGGTAACGACGCCACGGTGGAGCCACCCGTGGCACAGGTCGAGAAACCGGTGACCAAAGTGACTTTGCCTGCGGACAACACCATTGTGACCGGCAATGCCCAAGCGCTGAAAGGCAAGCTGATTGCACCGATCAGCGGTAGTCCTTCCAACCGGTTTGGCGCCCCCAGGGCAGATAGCGGCGTGGCCTGGCGAGGCTGGTTCTACCCCGCCAGCGAAGGGGCCGACATCCGTAGCGTGGCCGCCGGACAAGTGGTGTATGCAGACTGGCTACGAGGTTTTGGCAACATGATCATTGTGGATCACGGCGGCGGCCTGATGAGCATTTACGGTTCTGCGGAATCCGTGCTCAAGCACGTGGGGGACCGGGTGGATGCCGGGCAGACCATTGCCAAGGCGGGGAACTCCGGTGGCAGCGACAAGCAAGGCTTGTATTTTGAGCTACGATATAAAGGCAAAGCTTTTGACCCTGCAGGCTGGTTAAGGGGTTGAGATTGCGCCATACTGCACCATCTTTTTAAAAGTATCTGCCACCCCGGGCAACCGGGCTGGCAAGGCAAGACTGCCGCCTGACTGGTGGTCACGAAATGGCGAAATCGCCAAGGGATTAACGGGTATGCCCAAGCAAACCATGAAAAAACTCGGTCTGGTCACCGTTGGCGCCAGTATTGGCGTCATGATTAGCGTCAGCCTGCATCTGTATGCCGATAAAAACACCCCGGCGCCCGCAGCGAGCGGCGCGACCGCCACCGCTACGGCCGCAGGCAATACCCTGCCCGTCAATGAGCTGAATGAATTCGTGCAGGTCTTCGGGCGTATCAAACAGGATTATGTCGAGCCGGTTGAAGACAAAAAGCTGATCAAGGAAGCCATCAACGGCATGCTGACCGGTCTGGATCCGCACTCTTCGTATCTGGATGAAGAAGCCTTCAAGGAACTCAACGAAGAAACCAAAGGCGAGTTTGGCGGACTGGGTATGGAAGTCGGCATGGAAGACGGCATTGTCAAGGTCACCGCCCCGATTGATGACACACCGGCATACCGTGCAGGCATCAAGAGCGGTGATTACATTGTCAAACTGGACGACACACCAGTAAAAGGCATGACGCTGGAAGACGCCGTGAAAAAAATGCGCGGCAAGCCAGATACACCGATTACCCTGACCATTTTCCGCAAAACCGAATCCAAGCCGATTGTGGTCACCCTCAAGCGAGCCATCATCAAGGTAGCCAGCGTGAAATCCCGCATGCTGGAACCCGGCTATGGCTATGTGCGCCTGACCCAGTTCAAGGAGCGCAGCACGGAAGACGTGGCCAAGGCCATTGATACCCTCTACAAACAGAACAAGGCCCCGCTGAAAGGTCTGGTGCTGGATCTGCGCAATGACCCGGGCGGTTTGCTGACCAGTGCGGTGGGCGTATCATCGCTGTTCTTGCCGGAAAAATCGCTGGTGGTGTACACCGATGGCCGCTCTGAAGATTCCAAATCCAAGTTCTACGCCAGCCGCGAATACTATGACCCACGTGCTACGCTGGGCTCGACGGACCCGCTGAAACTGGCGCCTAAAGAGAGCAAAACCGTGCCGCTGGTTGTCCTGGTGAACGGTGGTACCGCTTCAGCCTCTGAAATTGTATCCGGCGCCCTGCAAGACCATAAACGGGCGATTGTTGTGGGCACGCAGACCTTTGGCAAAGGCTCGGTACAGACCGTGTTGCCACTGGGCCCGCAGTCTGCCATCAAGCTGACCACGGCGCGTTACTTCACGCCAAATGGCCGCTCAATTCAGGCACAAGGCATCAAGCCGGATGTCGAAGCTCAGGAAGCCACCATCAAGGCAGATGATACGCAGGATTCTCTGCGCATCCGGGAGGCGGATCTGGAGCACCATCTGGATAACCCGACCACCAACAGCCCGGCAACCAAGACAGCGCCTGCCAAACAGCCGCTGATCCCGCCGGTCCAGACCGACAAGCCGGATGACGCCAGCAAAACTGCGGATGCAGCCACCAAGGATGACTTCCAGCTGACCCAGGCGCTAAACGTGCTGAAAGTGCAGCAGATCCTGCTGAAACAATAAGTAACTGATATTGCCCTGCAAACGCCCCGTCACCCTGCGGGGCGTTTGTCATTCTGGGCAACCTGAAACGAGGATGCCCACCAGCGGGGAAAGCAGAATCACCCTTCCACAGCCCCTGAAAAAGACAGGTGACAAGCGCCAGACATCGCGCTAACCTGAGCATTCAATCATCTAAGTTATGGATACCGCACGTGCAGTCAGGCCAGCTTTTTAAAGCAGACATTCTTCACTTTCTGAAAGACCCGGGCTTGGAAGCAGACCCTTCCGCTTGGGAATATATTGCTGATGGCGCCTTGCTGGTGACAGATGGCAAGATTACCGATATCGGCACTGCTCATGACTTATGCCTGCGTTACCCTAATGCCCATGTGACCAACTACAGTGGCAAGCTGATCATGCCGGGCTTTGTGGATACCCATATCCACTACGCCCAGACCGATGTGATCGCCAGCTATGGCACCACCCTGCTGGACTGGCTGACCAAGCATACCTTCCCGGTCGAACGCCTGTTTTCTGACCCGGACCACGCCAGTACCGTGGCCGAGTTCTTTCTGGACGAACTGATCCGCAACGGGACAACCACGGCCTCTGTGTTCCCGACGGTGCACAAAAATTCGGTGGATGCCTTCTTTCATGCGGCCGGCAAGCGCAACATGCGCATGCTGTGCGGCAAAGTCATGATGGACCGCCACTGCCCGTCCTATCTGCAGGATAACGTCAAGCAGGCCGAAGAAGACAACCGTGCCCTGATCGAACAGTGGCATGGCAAACGGCGGTTGGGTTATTCGCTGACACCCCGTTTCGCGCCGACATCCAGCAAAGAACAGCTGGCCATGACGGGCCGACTGTTTGCCGAATATGACGGGTTATGGCTGCAAAGCCATTTGGCAGAAAATACCGACGAAATCCGCTGGGTGCAGGAGCTGTTCCCGGATTCGCGAAGTTATCTGGACGTGTATGACCATTATGGTTTGCTGGGCGAACGGACCATCTACGCTCACAGCGTGCACTTGGACCAGACTGACCGCCACCTGATGGGCGTGACTGGCACGTCGATTGCCTTCTGCCCGACGTCTAACCTGTTTTTGGGTAGTGGTTTCTTCAACCTGGAAAATGCAGCGTCTGCCAATATCCGCATTGGCATGGCCAGTGATGTCGGCGGCGGCACCAGCTTCTCCATGTTCCGTACCTTGTCAGCCGCCTACAAGGTCTTGCAGTTTGCGCACCAGACGCTCAACCCATGGCGCGGATTGTATCTGGCGACGCTGGGCGGCGCGCGCGCCCTGTATCTGGACGAACACATCGGCAACTTCGCCATTGGCAAAGAAGCCGATTTCAACGTGATTGATTTTGAAGCCACCCCGCTGCTGGCACGGCGCAGCGAACACACGCATGGGCTGGACGAAAGACTGTTTGCCCTGATGGTTCTGGCAGACGACCGAGCCATTGCGGCCACCTACATCATGGGCCGATTGCAATAAGCGGCTGTAGCACGCGTATCACCCTGCGCGGCCAAACGCACGCCCTTCCCTACCCTCCTCTTTCTTTTCCCTGATCAGTGACATACCGCACAGATCAGGGAGTCGCCATATCCCGCCACTGAGCCCTGGCGAATCGCCCCTACTTATCATGCGCAACACATCATCAAATAAGCAATTGGAATATTCCAATGTATTTTAAATTCACGTATCATGCCGACCTTTAATATTCAAATATCATAAAGAGGTAAGCATGCGAGTTACTCCGGCACAGATTCTCACACTCATCATTGGTACAAGTGCAGCCCTGCTCACAGGCTGTTCGTCAATGGACATGAAAATGGGAAGTGCCAGTGCAAAGACAGTCGCCACAGGAAGTGCGGCCGGCAGTGCCACCAGTGACGCAAATAGTGCACTGGAGAAATGCACTGCCCCGCTGGGTACGGTTTCATTGATCGAGAACGAGTCCTCCAGCTGGTACAGCATCATACGGGATGAATACAAGCTGCCACCAACCGCCAACTTGCTGCGGCTCATCATCCAGCAGTCCAATTGTTTTGTGGTGGTTGAGCGTGGCGCAGCAGGCCTGCGTGCCATGAGCAGAGAACGGCAATTGCAACAGTCAGGCGAACTGCGCAAAGGTAGTAATTTCGGTAAAGGGAAAGTCGTTTCGTCCGACTATGGACTATCACCTGAAATTGTCTTTAATGAGGGTAATGCAGCTGGTGCATCTGCGCTGTTCGGCGCATTGATTGGCGGGTCACAGGGCAATGCCGTTGCCAAACTGGGTGGCAGCATCAAAACCAGAGAAGCCAGCACATTGCTCACACTGATCGATAACCGTTCAAGCGTGCAGATTGCCTCTGCAGAAGGCAGTGCTTCCAAGAGTGACTTTGATCTGTTTGCTGGCCTGGCAGGGGCATCCGGCCGAGGATCCATCGGTGGATATTCCAACACCCCGCAAGGCAAAGTGATTGCGGCTGCCTTTATGGATGCCTTTAACCAGATGGTTCGCTCGCTACGAAACTACAAGGCACAAGAAGTCAAAGGCGGTCTGGGGAAAGGTGGCCAATTGAAAGTGGGAGCTTGAGACCCGATCCATTGCCCCTGCTATCCATGTACCATTTGGATATAAAAACAGCCACCCGGTACACACACGGCAGAATGGCTAATGCAAGCTACTGCCACAACCGGGTCAGCCAGCTACCTGAAGGCCGATTGACATTCAATACTTGCCTGGCCTCTTCGACCAGATCGGCAATCAGATCCTGATCGACCAATGGCCGTCTGGCAGCAGCGGCATTCTTGAAGCCGGTGGGCGATAACGAGAGTTGCCGCCCTTGGCGGCTAAGCCGGTATTCTGTGGTGCATGAGGGGCAATAGAGTGTCTGTCCGTCTTTGCGGGCACGCGGTACGGCGATGATCGGGCCGCAGGCCAGGCAGGCCTGCATCGGAATACCCGGCTCGCTATGTCCGACAATATGATCCAGTTTCCCTTGCTTGCCCAAGGCAATAAACCGCTGCCCCAAGGCCTCGTCAAACTGGCTGCCCAGGTTGTCTGAGATGATCGACAGTGCCCGCTCGATCGGCATGCCGGCGCGATACGGGCGGGAGCTGGTCATGGCATCAAACGCATCGGCAATTCCGACCATTTTGGCGACCAGCGGGATATCGTCTGCCGACAGACCGGCGGGGTAACCGCGTCCGTTCGGCATTTCATGGTGCTTGAGCACAGCATCGATAGCCAGTGCGGACAAAGGATGTTCACTCAGCAAGTCAGCACCGACCTGCGGATGGTTTTTGATGATGTCGTATTCTTCGTCCGTCAATTTGTCGCGCTTGTTCAGAATGGCATCCGGCACACCCACCTTGCCCAGATCATGTAAAAAACCGCCTAACGCCACCTTCTTGACCTCTGCAGCCGACAGGCCTGCATCCTGGGCCAGCAACATGCTAAAACGGGATACGCGCCACAAATGGCCGCCGGTGTAGGCATCCCGTGCTTCTACCATCATGGCCATGGTGTAGAGAGACTTCAGCAAATCGATGGCGGCATTCATGCGGTAGCGCTCCTTCGGGGGTTAGACCGGTTGATAATGGATGGATCATGCCGGATTAGTCGGATTGGGTCCACCCATCTTACAGCGGGCTTGGGTGCTGGCCACGGCAAAGCATTTATCATTGCGGGCTTTCCTGTCAAAATAGCGGGATGCATACCACTTTTGTTTTTGATTCTGCCGGCTGGTGCCAGCCGGCTACCCGGATAGCGTCACCCAATCAGGATGACCGGCCAGGCAATGAATTGCCCAGCCTGCTGGTCATTCATAACATCAGCTTGCCACCCAAGCAGTATGGCGGTCCGGGCGTGATTGAACTGTTTACCAACCAGCTGGATGCCAACGAACACCCCTACTATGCCGGCATCTGCCATTTGCGGGTATCGGCCCATTTCCTGATTCGCCGGACAGGCGAGCTGATCCAGTTTGTACCGGTGCTCAAACGGGCTTGGCATGCGGGCGTATCCCAATGGCAAGGCCGCGAGCGCTGCAATGATTTTTCGATCGGCATAGAGCTGGAAGGCACAGATGATGAGGTTTTCACGGCAGCGCAATACGCCGTGCTGCACGATCTGGCGACCGCCCTGCGCACCTTTCTGCCCAGCCTGACTGCTGTTACCGGCCACAGCGACATTGCTCCTGGACGCAAGACCGACCCTGGCCCCTGCTTTGACTGGACCCGGCTGGTTGGCCCGACACACCCATTTTCACAAGAACCTTCATGACCACACACGATTTACCGGCTGACGCAGAAGACAGCCACACCACCGAACGGCGTTTTGGCGGCATTGCACGCCTGTACGGCAATGCACAGGCGCAACGCTTCCAGCAGGCACATATTGTCGTGATTGGCGTGGGCGGTGTGGGCTCCTGGGTGGCCGAAGCGCTGGCCCGGACCGGTGTGGGCAGGCTCACGCTGATCGACCTGGACAATGTAGCGGTCTCCAACGTGAACCGGCAGGTGCATGCGCTGGAAGGCCAGTTCGGCAAAGCCAAGGTCACTGCCATGGCGGAGCGCATCCGTCTGATCAACCCGTTTTGCCAGGTACACGAGATCGAAGACTTTGTGGCACAGGACAATCTGGATACCCTGCTGTTGCAGCAGCCTTTCGGCCGGCCGGACGGCATTGTAGATGCGATTGACCAGGTCAGGACCAAGGCGGCCTTGATTCACTGGTGCCGCAAGCAGAAACTCCCGCTGGTTGTTGCAGGAGGTGCCGGTGGCAAGCTGGACCCGACCCTGCTCAAAGCGGCCGATCTGGCCCAGGTAATCCAGGACCCGTTATTGGCCAAAGTGCGCACCCTGTTACGCCGTGAGCATGGGTTTGCCAAAGGCGGAACCGGCAAGAAAATGGGGGTAACTTGCGTATTTTCGGAAGAACCATTGCAACAACCGGTGGCTGACAGCTGTGACATCGGCAGTATTGATCCATCTGCCGGATTGAACTGTGCGGGCTATGGGTCAACCATGGTGGTAACGGCAACGGCAGGCATGATGCTGGCTGCGCAGATACTGGCGCGCCTGTAATCAGGCATCATCTGCATCAGAAAAATTTATCAGCAATATCATGTATTTAGATAACGACATGCCGTGACATGTTCGCAATTTTGCCTTATGTCAAAGTCTGATTGATTATCTTTGCCCGGCGCCTTTTTTGGCCCAATCATAAGGGTAAATAACTACTATACTCGTACCTCCCACCATTATAAAAAGCCCGACGGGCCTCAGGAGATACCAGTATGTTCTTCTCTCGCAAGCAGACTGTCACAAACAAGTCTCCCTCTGAATCCCGTTTGGTGAAATCCAGAACCTTTGACATGAGCCAGCTGCGGACAGTGGACGAGGTCAAATCATGGCTGGGTACAGAAACACCGGCATTGGTCACTGGATTCGTCTCCCCCCATCTGGACTTTGAACAGGTTTGCAAACTGGTCAAATCTGCCTTGCCGACGGGTACAGAGTTGATGATGACCACCACGGCAGGCGAATTGTGCAATACCGGCAAGCAAGGCGATGCCTGCGGCCTGTATCAGCAAGCGGGTGACAAATGGGACTCCATCGTACTTGAGAGTTTTTCGGCCGCCTTATTCAGCAAAGTCAGCATTCACGCCGTATCGCTTGAGTGCCAGGATCTGAAGCAAGGGCAGGTCAAGCTGAACCCGAAAGAACGGGTAGCGGCGATTCGTCGCAATCTTGAGCAGATCAAGCCGTCGATGCCGCTTAACAGTCAGCGGACCTTTGCGCTCACCTGGGTGGACGGCTTGTCTGCTTCTGAATCTTTCCTGATGGAAGCGGTTTATCAAAGCGGCAAATTTCCTGTGCTGTTTATTGGCGGCTCTGCCGGCGGTAAACTGGACTTCAAAAATACCTGGCTTTTTGACGGGCAACGCATACTGGAAAACCATGCCTTGATCGGCTTTGTCGAAATGGCGCCCAGCTACCGCTACAGCGTGTTCAAATCGCAAAATTTTTCTCAGACACAAACCCGATTCAACATTGCCGAATCCGACCCGGCGTTGCGTTATGTTGCCTCCGTCATTGATGCCTCCACTGGCAGGCTGGTGTCTTTTATCGATAAGTTATGTGCCCATTTCTCCTGTAGCCCGAGTCAGTTAGACAGCAAACTTCAAGACCATACCTTTGCGGTCAATGTGGATGGTGAGCTTTATATCCGGTCTGTGGCTAAAATCGACCTGCACACGGACCGGGTTTATTTCTACGCGGACATTTCGTTCGGGGATGAGCTGATACTGGTCAAAGCCACAGACTTTGTATCACAAACCGAAACCGACTATCAGCGCTTTGCAGCGAACAAACCCAAGCCGGTTGGCGCCATATTCAATGACTGTATTCTGCGCCGGCTATTTAACAGCAGCCAGCTAAGCCGGGCACCAAACTTTGCAGACGTACCCGTTGCCGGATTTTCTACGTTTGGCGAACTTCTGGGTATCCACATTAACCAGACGCTCACTGCCCTGTTCTTTTATAAAGACAACCCGGCTCAGCCCTTTCAGGATGATTTTCTGGATAACTTCCCGGTGCTGTATGCCGCTTTCCGGGCATATTTTGACCAAGTGCGCCTAAACAGAAACCACCAGAGTCTGAGGCTGAAAAACCAGCTGATCGAACAGTTACTGCATTACAAGGAATACGGCGCAAGTATCATTGACACGCTGAATTCCGTGGGCGATGCATCCCTGCGCCTGAAGGATGATCTGGGGATCATTGAGAAAGACTTTGCCACTTTCTTGCATGGTGTTTCTGAAAGCATGCACTTGCGTGATGCTTTTGTTGGCGAAATTGCCAGACTGGAAGCAGATGCAGGCAGAATTGGCTCCATTCTGACCGTGATCGCCGGCATTGCAGACCAAACCAACCTGCTGGCGCTGAATGCCGCCATTGAGGCCGCGCGTGCGGGGGAACAAGGCCGCGGTTTTGCTGTCGTGGCTGATGAAGTTCGTAAACTGGCCACCAATACCAAGTCCAGTCTGGAAGATATCCGTGCCTCCACAGATGCGGTCCTGCAAGCGGTAGGCTTGGTCAGCCAGGGCTTGAAAGAATTGCATGCCAACCTGGAGAACAAGGCCAGCAGTAATCAGGATATGGAAAACCAGCTCAAAGATATTACAGCCCGCTCTCGCATGACCAGTGAAACCGTGGCTGAAGCAAGCCAGCGCTCCGGACAGGTTCTGGGCCAGTTGGCCACATTGGATGCAACGCTTTCCGAAATGCGCAAGATTGATCGCCTGTCGATGAGTTGATGGCTGCTTTCATCCATAAAAAAGCCGTTCGTGATACCACGAACGGCTTTTTGACTTATTGCTCAGGCAGAACGTTTAGGCAACCAGTGCGATCAGTTTTTCAAAGGCTTCGTCAAACTGTTTCAGCCCTTCTTGTTGCAATTGCTCGCCCAGCTGATTCAGGTCCAGCCCCAGTGCCGCCAGCTCAGTCAGTTGCTGTTGTGCAACATCCATCTGCTCGGTCAGGCTGGCACGGGCTTCACCGTGGTCGGCAAACGCAGCCATGGTGGCGTCCGGCACGGTATTCACGGTATCTGCGCCGATCAGTTCTTCCACATACATCACATCCCGATACGCCGGGTTTTTGGTACCGGTACTGGCCCACAGCGGGGTTTGCGGACGGCCGCCTTTTGCGCGCAAGGCTGCAAAGGCTTCGCCACCAAAGGTTTTCTGCCACGCGGCGTAGGCATCCTTGGCCGATGCGATGGCAATCTTGCCTTGCAGGTGCTGTCCGGCTGCTGGCAGGGATTTATCTACCAGAGAATCAACACGGCTGATGAAAATACTGGCCACGGAACGAATCTGGTCAATCGGCAGACCGGCGTCAGCGCGGCGTTGCAGCCCGCGGATATAGGCACCGAATACATCGTGCACGTGCTGTGGCGAGAACATCAGGGTAACGTTGATGTTGATACCGGCGGCAATGCTTTCCTCAATGGCGACGATACCGGCTTTGGTGGCCGGAATCTTGATCATCACGTTTGGCTTGCCGATTTCTGCCCACAGGCGTTTGGCTGCCGCGATGGTTCCTTCTGCATCGTTGGCCAGGGTCGGGGATACCTCAAAACTCACATACCCCTTGTCTGCCTTGCTGCTGGTATAGAGTGGCAACAACAGGTCGGCCGTGGCCCGGACATCTGGCAGCACCAGCTTTTCAAAGCGGCGTTCGGTATCGGGCTCGGATTGTTTCAGGCGGGCCAAGTCGTCCTGATAAGCGGCATCCTTGCTGATAGCATTGTAGAAAATGGCCGGGTTCGAGGTGACACCGGCGATGTTGTCTTCGCTAAGCCACTGTGCCAGCCGGCCGCTTTCGATTAAATGACGGGAAAGGTTATCCAGCCAGATTTGCTGGCCATATTGGGTAATAGCAGATAGGCGACTCATGATTGATCCTGACACTGACACATCCAGACAGCAAACCGGCAGGCAAAAGACCAAGGACCGGTCTGCATTCGTTTTTGGGGGGAAGCGGTTAATAACTTGCCTAAGTGTACCTACTAACGCGGGCTACTTTCCAGTACCTTCATGCAGATATTCCATGATATGTGCTAAAAACCCACCCTGGGAGTCTTTATCCCCCGGCAATCAGGCGAGGCTGTCGGCCCGTTTGCGGAATTCGTCCGGCGTGATGTCCATCAGCCGGCGGAACATGCTGATAAATGCCGAGGCGCTGTTATAGCCCAGGTCCAGCGCAATGGTTTCCACCGTTTGCCCGGCTTCCAGCAGCGGCATGGCCTTGATCACCGCCAGCCGTTGACGCCATTCGGAAAACGACATGCCCAGATCCCGCTGGCAGCGACGGATCAGGGTGCGTTCCGAGGTATTAGCTTCTCTGGCCAGTTCAGTCAGCGGGCGGTGATCTTCCGGATGCAGCTCCAGCCAGCGCAAGAGCTTGCCAAGCACAGGGTCTGTGGACATGGGCAGATAGCTGCCGGCGCAAGGCGCCTGACCCAGCAGGTCAACCATGACCTGCAACATGCGGGTATCTGCCGCTGTCCTCGGGACTACCGGCGGATGCTGGCGAAGATGGTCAAGCATGGCCCGCAAGAGCGGTCCGACGGTGAGGGCACAGGGTTTGGCCGGCAACAACTCGCAATGCGGGCGGGCAATGTAGACTGAACAATGGCAGGCTTCAGCCTGGTTCATGCCGATGTGCGTCTCGTCCGGTGGTAGCCAGACGCCGTATTGTGGCGGCACCAGAAAATGATGATCCGTCAGTTTGACTTCCATCACCCCGCTGTAAGAATACACAAACTCGCCCCATGCATGCTGATGCAGCGGGTACGTTGCCTCTGCCGGCATGCAGACCAGCCGGAACCAGATGGGCTCGGGCAACTGGTCGGTAAAGGGAGGAATGGCCAGATGTCTGGCGGAGTCCGGTGAGATGAATGGCATGGGTTGGCGAGTTTGCGGCATGAGATGTCACATACTCGCTATATACTGCAAATCAGTCAAGCGCATAATGCGACTGTCCCTTTATCCAACCTGAAGACCAGAAACATATGGATGTACGCAAACCTCTCGACCTACCTGCCATTCTGATCATGCTGCTGCTGTGCATGATCTGGGGTTTCCAGCAGATCACGCTCAAGGCCTCCGCCGCGGATATCACCCCCCTCCTGCAGATTGCACTCCGCTCCGGGATATCGGCCTTGCTGGTCATCGGGCTGATGATCTACCGGCACGAACCGCTGGGCTTCTTTAAAGACACCTGGCGGCCGGGATTGCTGGCGGGTGTCCTGTTTGCGCTGGAGTTTCTGCTGGTCGGCGAAGCGCTACGCTATTCATCGGCGTCGCACGTGATCGTATTTGTCTATACGGCACCGATCTTTGCGTCGCTGGGCATGCAATGGCTACTGCCGGCAGAGCGGCTAAAGCCTTTGCAGTGGGTTGGTATCCTGATTGCCTTCATCGGCATTGCAACGGCGTTTTTGCTGCGGGATACCCCTGTTACGCCGCAAGGTAACCATACCTTGCTGGGCGATTTCCTGGGATTGCTGGCGGGTGCCTCATGGGGAGCGACCACGGTGGCGGTTCGCTGCACCCGGCTGGCCAAAGCCCCTGCCACCCAAACCCTGCTCTACCAACTGCTGGTGGGTCTGGTGCTGCTGCTGGTAGCGGCGGCGTTGCTGGGGCAACTGCGGTTTAATCCCAGCCCGCTGGCCCTGGCCAGCCTGGCGTTTCAGTCGGTAGTGGTCTCTTTTGCCAGCTTTCTGACCTGGTTCTGGCTGCTGCGCAAATACCTGGCATCCCGGCTGGGCGTGTTTTCTTTCATGACCCCGCTGTTCGGGGTCATGTTTGGCGTGGCGTTATTGCATGAGCCACTGGAACACGGCTTTGTGATAGGCGCCTTGCTGGTATTGGCCGGGGTGATCCTGGTCAGTGGCTATGAATGGTTCTTGCAGTTGCTGGGCCGGGCTCCTGCCCGCCGCTAGTAGCCAACAGGCTTAAAACAGATCCGCCAGATGATCATAAAGACGCTGGAACCGCTGGTAGCGGGTCAGCAGTTGCGTCCGGGCATCGGCATCGGGGACAAACACCCCGGTGGTGGCCAGAGGCCGGCAAACCTGACTGACCACGCCGCCATCTGCCAGCCAGCCCAGCCGGGCGGCCCCCAGCGCACCACCCGCGGCACTGGCTTCTGTTACCACCATGCGAACATTGAGGGTATCGGCCAGTAACTGGGCCCAATAAGGGCTTCTGGCACCGCCACCGACCAGCATCAGTTCTGAGACGGGCTGTCCAGTTTCTTGCAAGGTGGCCAGTCCGTCTTTCAGGCCAAAACTCACCCCTTCGATGACGGCATACGCCAGATGCGCTGCGCCATGGTCATGGGTCAGCCCCATGAACACGCCTTGCGCATCCGGATTATTGTGCGGTGTACGCTCACCAGACAGGTAGGGCAAGAACAGCGGTGCCCGGGCCCGGTCCGTGGCGTCCAGCTGCTCGACGTCGGCCAGCAGCGTGGCTTCGTTGGCATAGCCGGTGAGCCGGGTTACCCAGCGCAGACAGCTGGCTGCCGACAACATGACCGACATCTGGTGCCAGCGCCCCGGCAAGGCATGGCAAAACGCGTGCATGGCCGAATCCGGATTGGGTCGGAACTGATCAGACGCGACAAAAATTACCCCGGACGTCCCCAACGAGACAAACCCCTGCCCCGGTTCCACGCCCCCCATGCCGACGGCACTGGCAGCGTTATCGCCGCCACCTCCGGCCACCACGACCTCGCCTATCATCCCCCAGCGGGCTTTCAGTCCGGCGGCCAGCATGCCGGATGGCTCACTGCCTTCGACCAGTTTGGGCATGTGTGCTTCCGTCAGGCCGCAAGCAGCCAGCATGACATCCGACCACGTCCGTCTGGCCACATCCAGCCACAGCGTGCCAGACGCATCCGAGCAATCGGACACCATCTCGCCCGTCAGTTGCAGACGGAGATAATCCTTGGGCAGCAACACTTTGCTGATTTGCCGGAAGATATCCGGTTCGTGTCGCTGCACCCATAGCAGCTTGGGTGCGGTGAAACCGGGCATGGCCATATTGCCGGTAATGTGCCGCAACTCGGGTACCTTGTCTTCCAGCAGGCGGCATTCTTCGCCGCAGCGGCCATCGTTCCACAAAATGGCCGGGCGCAGCACCTGGTGCCGGTGATCCAGCAGCACCGCGCCGTGCATCTGGCCAGACAGGCCGATGGCGCGCACCTGCTGCATGTCAGACGGATAGTCCCGCGCCAGGGCATCACAGGCTTGCAGCAAGGCCGCCCACCAGTCTTCCGGCTGCTGCTCGGACCATAACGGCTGTGGCCGGCTGATGGACAATGGCACGCCATGCGTCGCCACCAGCTGATGCGTTGCATCGAGCAAGACAACCTTGACTTCGGAGGTGCCGAGATCAATCCCGAGATACATGGTGCAATCCTTTTTCAGGGCAAACGTCCCCCTGCCACACGGTCAGCGGGGGGCGAATGGAAAATCGATAGGGAAAACGGGTTACAGACGACCGAACCGGTCTTCGGCCTGCCGGCGAAACTCTTTGGGGGTCATGCCCTTGAGGGCCAGAAACCGCCGATTGAAGTTGGCGACATTGTTAAAGCCGACGTCGTAACAGACGTTAGTGATGTAACGGTCGGTTTCCATCAGCAGCTGGCAGGCTTTGTTGATGCGCAAACGGTTCACAAAGTCGGTAAAGCTGTTGCCGGTGGCACGCTTGAAGAAGCGCGAGAATTTGCTTTCCGACATGCCGACCCGGTCTGCCAGTTCTGTCATCGAGAACTGGGTTTCGCAATGCTCGGTAATGTAGTTCACGATGGTACTGACCTGGGCAAGCGAGGCGTCATCGTCAAAGGATTGCAGCTGGGACGTAGACAGCAGCCGGTAATTCTGACAAAGGGCCAGCTCACGCATGAACCGCAAAAAGCAGATAAAGCGCTCCAGTCCGCTGGTTTCGCGAATCTGGATAAAGTAGTCTTCGGCCGCCTCGCTCATGCCAAAGAATTCGATACCGTGACGGGCCCGCTCCAATAGCGGCAGGATCTCGCGCATTTCCGGGATCAGCTGGATGGCAGACTCTAGCGGCTCATGGGCAAATTGCAGTGCCATGTCCCGCAGGGCAACCCCCTCGTCGGCAACGTCTACAGAAATCCAGTTATGCGGCAAACGCGGACCGGTGAGCACCAGATGGCCGGGCTCGAACTGACCGATGTAATCGCCCACAAACACCTTGCCCTTGGTATCGACAATCAGGTGCAGCTCGTATTCTTCATGGTAGTGCCAGCGGACCAGCGGGTTGGGAAACCCGTGCTGAAGATAGCGCAAAAAACCATAGGTTTCTTTGGGCTCGAACCCGTGCGTGGGCTCCCGCAAGCGGTAATGTTCCAGCTCTGGCGAGCGATTGCGTAATCGGTTGGTCACGATTTTTGCCTCCAAGTCCTGCTGCACCACCCGCTCAGGCACTGTGACATGCCCTGAGCGGTGATACGGTTTTGCTGCGTTGACGCGATTCAATGCCTCACGACACGTCCGTCCCCGCTGGCCAACACAGACCGGGTGACGGTAGCGCGTGTCAGCTCATGACATTGCCGCCATCGACATTGAGCGTCTGTGCCGTAATATAACGAGACAGTTCGCTGGCCAGAAACACCGCCGCATCGGCAACTTCTTCCGGATACCCGAATCGCCCGAGCGGAACAGCCTTGCCCACGGCGATTTTCTTCTCGCCAATGGCCAGGCCTTCTAGCTTGGCAAACATGGCATCCACGTGCTGCCACATCGGGGTATCAATCACCCCTGGTGCAATCGCGTTCACCCGGATGCCATGCGGCGCCATGGCCAGCGCAGCCGATTGCGTATAGCTGATGACTGCCGCCTTGGTGGCACAATAATGCGCCACCAGCGCTTCTCCACGCCGCCCTGCCTGGGACGACAGGTTGATCACGGAGCCTTTGACGCCGGCATCCACCATATGCTGCAACACCTTCTGCATCACAAAGAACAAGCCTTTGACATTCACAGAAAACAGCTTGTCGTAAGCCGCTTCTGTCGATTCCAGCAGCTTCTCGAAAATCGCAATACCCGCGTTGTTGAACAGTACGTCAATCTGGCCAAAGCGACTGATGGCAGTGGCCACCAGCGCATCAATATCGGCCATGTGGGTGATATCGGCGCGGATGTACTGTACGGCATCCGGATACTGGTCAATCAGCGCGGCAACCCCTTCACTCGGCGCGGCATGCATATCTACGATACTACAACGGGCACCTTGCTGTACAAATGCCGTCGCCGTTGCCAGACCGATGCCACCACCGGCCCCAGTCAGCAAGGCATGCTTGCCCTGCAATAAATCATTAGCCATCTCTGATTATGCTCCAATCCAGTCTGAAACACGCTGATATGCGCGACGAACGGCGGCCTCCAGCGTGGCATTGCCCGCCAGGTCCCCCCATAAAATGCGATCTTGCGTCATGGCCGCTACCGGGTCTGCCGCCGCAACCATGGCACGGGCAGCCGCTTCATCCATCCCCTGGTCCTGATACGCATACGGCAGCTGCCCAGCCGCCCAACGTTGCAGGAAGGCCAGGAACAGGGCCGGCAACATGGCTACGCTATCCATGGACTTGCCGGCAGCCAGACACTCCTTGAAGGTCGGCACCAGAAACCCCGGTATCTTGGCAAAGCCATCTGCCGCCACGCGCTGATTGGTATCCTGGATATACGGATTACTGAAACGGTCCAGCACCGTATCCCGGTATGTAGCCAGATCAATCGGACTTGGGGACAGGCACGGCATGACGTCATCGGTCACGTAATCGAAGGCCATCTTGTGGATGTCTTTATCCTGCGTCCCTTCATGGATATAACGATATCCCTTGAGGGTCCCCGCCCAGGCAATGCAGCTGTGACTGGAATTCAGAATGCGGATCTTGGCTTCTTCATAAGGCAGTACCGACGCTACCATTTCCACGCCGACCTTCTCCCACGCTGGACGGCCGCTGATGAAATGGTCTTCGATCACCCACTGGATAAACCGTTCGCCCATCACCGGGCAGCCATCGTCTTTACCGGTAGCAGCCTTCACCCGTTCTGCCACCTCCGGCAACGGACGCGGGGTAATCCGGTCCACCATGGCATTCGGACTGGTGGTGTTGGCATCCACCCAGGCCAGCAGATCAGGTGCATTGCGCTGCTGCAGGAAAGCACGGAAACCGGCACGGAAACGATCACCGTTTGAACGCAGGTTGTCACACGACAACAAGGTTACCGGTCCGCGACCCAGACGGATGCGCTCTGCCAGAATGGCCGCCAGCGCCCCGTAGATGGTCAGACGGGTGCCGTTTTGCAGATCACTCTGCAAATCGGCAAAACTGTGATCCAGCGTGTTTTGCGGCGTGAGGTAATAACCGGCCTCGGTCACCGTAAACGAGATGATGCGCGTTTCTTCCCTGGCGCCCATGTCGATCAGTCCCGCCAGGTTTTCGTCCCATGGCACCACATGGCGAATGGACGAAATGGTCTGGTAACTGCGCTCGCCGGCAGGCGTCACGGTTTCCAGCGTGTACTGGCCATGCTGTTTGACCAGCTGGTCCAGCGTGGCCTGCATGTCCGGGCGAATATTGGTACCCGCCAGCACCCAGCTGTCGTCACCGCTATCGATCAGGTTTTGCAGATACACCGCCTGGTGGGCCCGGTGAAACGACCCCAGCCCCAGATGAAACATGATGTTTGGCTGACTCACTTCGCCACCCCTTTGGCATTCGACACAACCTGGCCATCGGCATCAAAGACATGCAGCCAGTCCTGCTCAAACTTCAGGCTCACGGTATCCCCGGCACGCACGCTGCTTCTGACCGATTGTTTGGACACCACCTGCACCCCGTGCGGCGTTGTCGCGTACACCAATGACTCGGCGCCAAGCGATTCCACAAAATCCACGGTAGCCAGTAACTGGCCTTCACCAGCATTGGTAATCGTCACATGCTCAGGGCGAACCCCGATATGGCCCCCGACTGGCAGCGGACGCACCAGCGACTCTGCATAACTGCCAAATTCTCCGATCGGCAGCATGTTCATTTGCGGCATGCCGATAAACTGCGCCACAAACCGGTTCTGCGGACGGTCGTATAACTCCAGCGGACGCCCCACCTGCTCGATGGCGCCATCACGCAAGACCACCACCCGGTCTGCCATGGTCATGGCCTCGACCTGATCGTGCGTCACATAAATGGTGGTTGCCCCCAGCTCGCGGTGCAGCTTGGCAATCTCGACCCTGGTCTGTACCCGTAGCGCCGCATCCAGGTTCGACAACGGTTCATCAAACAGGAACACTTTGGGTGCACGTACAATGGCACGGCCAATGGCCACGCGCTGACGCTGACCACCCGACAATGCCTTGGGCGTGCGCTCCAGATAGCGGGTCAAGTTCAGGATCTCTGCCGCATGCTCAACCTTTTCCTTGATGACCTTTTTGTCTTCTCCCGCCAGCTTCAGCGCAAAAGACATGTTTTCGGCCACCGTCATGTGCGGATACAGGGCATACGACTGGAATACCATCGCCAGATCCCGCTTGGAGGACGGCGCGTGGGTAATGTCCTTGCCATCTAGCAGCAGATTACCGCCGTCGATGGTTTCCAGACCGGCAATCAGGCGCAGCAGTGTTGATTTGCCACAGCCGGACGGCCCCACGAACACGATGAATTCACCTTTTTCGATACTGAGATCGACACCTTTGATGGCGCGGTGATCACCAAAAAACTTCTCGATATTTTTTAATTGAAGAAATGACATGATGTATCCCTATTTAACCGCGCCAAAGGTCAAACCTTGCACCAATTGTTTTTGACAGAACCAGCCGAACACGATGATGGGCGCAATGGCCATCAGCGATGCAGCCGATAATTTGGCCCAGAACAAACCTTCAGGGCTTGAGTAAGACGCAATCAGCGTCGCCAGCGTGCCGGCCTTGGCAGAACTCAGGTTCAATGACCAGAAAGATTCGTTCCAAGACAACACCAGACACAGCAAGGCGGTAGAGGCCAGACCACCGATCCCCAGCGGCAGGATCACATGGCGGAACTCGTCATACAGGGTGGCGCCATCCATTCGGGCTGCCTCCAGGATTTCACGCGGGATATCCTTGAAGTACGAATACAGCATCCACACCATGATCGGCAGGTTGGACATGGTAAAGATGATGGTCAGACCCAGGCGGGTGTCCAGCAACTGGAATTGCTGGTACACCACATACACGGGGATCAGCACGCCAACCGCCGGCATCATCTTGGTCGACAACATCCATACCAGCAGGTCTTTGGTCCGGCGAGTCTGGAAGAACGCCATCGAATAAGCCGCAGGCGCTGCAATCAACAAACCCAGCAAGGTAGATGCCACGCTGGTGATCAGCGAGTTCTTGGCATACAGCAAATAATCGCTGCGTGACTGGACCTCGATGAAGTTTTCCAGGGTCGGGGTAAAAAAGAACTTGGGCGGGACGGAAATCGCCTGCAGTTCGGTTTTGAACGCCGTCATGCCCAGCCAGAGAATCGGGAAGAAAATCAGCAGTGCCACCAGCCAGGCAGCCCCGGTTCTTACCCAGAGTAATGTTTTATCCATGCCTGACTCCTTATTTTTCCAGGCTCTTGCCGATAATGCGGATCAGGAACACTGACGCAATATTGGCGAGAAGAACCGCAAACAGACCACCTGCAGAAGCCACTCCGACATCAAAGTTCATCAACCCTTGAACAAAAATCAGGAAGGCCACGTTGGTACTTGCAAAGCCGGGGCCACCACCGGTAGTGGTAAAGATCTCGGCAAACACAGACAGCAGGAAAATCATTTCAATCATCACCACCACCGCCACGGAACGTGACAGATGCGGCAGGTACAGGTATCGGAACTGCTGGACATAATTGGCACCGTCCATGCGGGCCGCTTCCAGTTGTTCACGATCCATCGACTGCAAGGACGTAATGAAAATCAGGCAGGCAAACGGCAGCCATTGCCAGGACACCATGATGATGACCGACAGCAGCGGGTAGCTTTCCAGCCAGTTGACGGGCTGCGCACCAAAGAAACGCCAAACTTGCGCCAGCACCCCGTAAATCGGGTTCATCATCATGTGCTTCCACAGCAAGGCGTTCACGGCCGGCATGACAAAGAACGGAGAAATCAGCAACACGCGCACGATCGACTGGCCCGGGAACTTGTCATTGACCAGCAGCGCCAGCGCCATGCCGAAGACCAGCGTAATGACAATCACGGAGCCGATCAGCAAGAAGGTATTGAGTACCGCAGGCCAGAAAGCCGGGTCGGTCACAAAGAACTCATAGTTCATCAGACCAATGTACTCGTGCTCACCGGGCGACATCAGGTTGTAACGGATGAGCGAGAAATAAATGCTCATCACCAAGGGTACGATCATCCACAGAAACAGGGACCCTACCGCAGGTGTAAGCAGAAAGCGGGCAGTAAATTTTTTCATGATCTGTCTACAAAGCTGCATGGATCAGGTACCAACCGCATACCCGATCCATTGGTGACTAAAACCTCTGGTACAACCCTGACGAACCCGCTTGTTGCCATGGTTCATCAGGGCGAGTCAGAGATTACTTATAGTACCCAGCCTTTTTCATTTCACGATCGGCTGCTTGTTGAGACAGTTCCAACGCCTTGTCTACAGAGACTTTGCCGGCCAGTGCAGCAGACATTTGCTGACCGGTGGCAATACCGATGGCCTGGAATTCAGGGATAGACGCAAACTGAACGCCAACGTACGGAGACTTAGGCAGTGTGCTGTCTTTCGGATTGGCAGAAATGATCGCAGCTTTTTCTGCGTCGGCAAACTTGGCCGCTTTCAGGAAGTCTGCATTGGCGTAGGTAGACTTGCGGGTACCGGTTGGTACATTGCCCCAGCCCACTTCACGACCCACCAGGTTGATGTAATCCTTGGAGGTGGCCCAGCGGATGAACTTCTCGGCCGCTTCTTGCTTGGTAGAGCTGGCAGGTACGGCCAGTGCCCATGCCCACAACCAGTTAGAGCCTTTGGCTGTTACCTGGACAGGAGCTGGTGCAAACGCCACCTTATCGGCCACTTTACTTTGCTTAGGATCGGTAATGAAGGATGCTGCAATGGTGGCATCTACCCACATGCCGCACTTGCCTTCGTTATACAGGGCCAGAATTTCGTTGAAGCTGTTGGCAGATGATCCTGGAGGGCCGTATTTCTTCAGCAGGTCGACATAGAAGGTAATCGCATCTTTCCATGGTTTGGTGGTCAGTTGCGGTTTCCACTTCATGTCAAACCATTGGCCGCCATAAGAGTTGACCAATGTGGTCAGGAAGGCCATGTTGTCACCCCAGCCCGGCTTGCCGCGCAGACAGATACCATACACGCCTTTGGCCGGGTCATTGATCTTGGCTGCGATATCACGAATCTGAGTCCAGGTCGGATTGGCTGGCATTTTCAGGCCGGCTTTTTCAACCAGGTCAGAACGGTACATCAGCATGGAGCTTTCGCCATAGAACGGCGCAGCATAGAGTTTGCCATTGACAGACAGACCCTGGCGCATGGCAGGCAGCATGTCATCAATGTCATACTTGGCATCTGGCTTGATCTCGGCCAGCCAGCCTTTTTTGCCCCAGATCGGTGTTTCGTACATGCCAATGGTCATCACGTCAAACTGACCACCTTTGGTGGCAATATCGGTTGTTACGCGCTGACGCAGGGTACCTTCTTCCAGTGTCACCCACTTCAGTTTGATGCCTGGGTTATCTTTTTCAAAGAATTTACCCATTTTTTCCATGGTTACCATGTGACCGTTGTTTACGGTTGCAATGACCAGTTCGGTATCCGCGTGGGCAGCAGCCGCAAAAGCAACCAGGCACAGGGCAGCAGTAAGTTTGAGTTTCATTGGTGCATCTCCTCGTATTTGTAGGTATTGTCGACCCCAGATGTTTTTACGCATCGACGGTTGTAACTTTAGTACGTATTCACCTGTACTTTCGGTACTGTAAAAACCAATTTCAATACTTTATTGCAGCTTAAAATTGATTTTTGTGAAAAAGTATAAATAATTAGCTTGCAAATATTAGTATATTTTCAGGAAACTAATCTTGACGTTTTAAATAAACAGGAGAACAAAATATTGCAGTGCAGCATAAGGGGTGTTTTTTTCTGCTGCCATCCAAGAAAAACACGGGACAAAGCGTTGGAACTGTTCGGGATTCCACCTATCATATGCCTATGAAAAAACTGATTTCGTCGCTACTGATTGTGTCGTTCACGAGCTCCGTCACCCTGCTGCCCGTCATGGCAGACAGCCTGCCGGACCTGGGCGACTCCGCGCAGACCACCCTGTCCCGCCAGCAAGAGCAAGCACTGGGCGACAGCATCATGAGCCAGATCCGCATGTCCAGAGACGTGGTTGATGACGTGGAAATCAAGGACTATCTCAACCGCCTGGGGGGCAAGCTGGTGGCGGCCAGTCCGGACCCTCGCCAGCGCTTCGAGTTTTTCATTGTCTCCGACCCCACCCTCAACGCGTTTGCGCTACCGGGCGGCTATATCGGCGTGCATACCGGACTGATCTTTACCGCCCAAAGCGAATCCGAGCTGGCGGCCGTTTTGGGGCACGAAATCGCGCACGTCACGCAACGCCACCTGTCGCGCTCGATCGAGAAAAACCAGAACGTCATGCTGCTGGGACTGGCGGTACTGGCTGCGGGGTTGCTGGCGTCCCGAAGCAACAGTGGCCAGATCACGGAAGCCGCCATTGCCGGCTCGCAGGCACTGACGATTCAGGGCCAGCTCAACTTCACCCGCGAGCATGAATATGAAGCCGACCGGATCGGCATCCAGATTCTGGCGGCAGCCGGTTTCGACCCGCGCGCCATGCCGGTCTTCTTTGGCCGCATGGAAAAAACCAACCGCCTGTACGATAACAATGCCCCCGAGTATTTGCGGACCCACCCACTGGATAGTGCGCGTATTGCCGAATCACAAAACCGGTCGGCGGCCTACCCTTACAAACAGTATGCAGAAAACCCGGAATTTCATCTGATGCGCGAAAAACTGCGGGCCAAAGACGGTTCGGCAGTAGCACAGATCCGTTATTTCGAATCCGCCATCAACGATCGGCGCTTTAATCTGGAAGCTGCCAGTTACTATGGCCTGGCCACGGCGCTCTTCCGCGACCATCAGTTCCAGAAAGCCCACCAGGCCGTGGTACAGGCACGCAAAACCCTGTCCCACCCGCTGCTGGAATCGCTGGACGCACAGATTTCGCTGGCCCTGGGCAACAAGGACGAAGCCGTCCGCCAGTATCTGGCGGCACTGGGTAAATACCCCAACCACTACGGGCTGCACTATGGCCTGATCCAGTGTCGTCTGGCACAGCACCAGCCGACCGAGGCCATCAAACTGGCGCAACAGCAGATCGCCGCCAGGACCAGCAATGGCGATTTCTATGCCTTGCTGGCAGAGGCCTACGCGCAACAGGGTCAGGAAAGTGCCCAGCAGCAGGCACAAGCCGAGTACTACTACCGGCAGGGCTTGCTGGACGAGGCCATCATCCAGTTGCAAATGGCCGCGCACGCCAAGAATAATGATTTTTATCGCCAGTCGGCCATTGAAGCCCGCCTGAAGAACCTTCAGGAAGAACAGGAACTGGTCAAGAAAAAGGGGAGCTAAGCGCTCCCCTTGGCTGGTAGTCTGCAGATGATGCAGATCAGGGGCGGGGTTTCCCGCCACACACCGGGCACATCGGGTCACGTGGCAGGCGCAGGGTCTGCCAGTCGTTTTTCAAGGCATCAAACATCAGGAAACGCCCGGTTTCCGGGCTTCCGAATTCACCCAGCAATTTCATGGCTTCGGCCGCCTGCATGGTACCGATAATCCCCACCAGCGGCGAAAACACCCCGAAGGTCGCACAGTTCTGCGCGCCACCGTCGCCCTGTTCCGGAAACAGGCAATGGTAGCAAGGTGCTTCTGCCTGCCGGTTGTCAAAGACGGCCAGCTGGCCGGCAAACGACAAGGCCGCGCCAGACACCAAGGGCTTGCGATGCTGCACGCAGGCACGGTTAATCGCGTGGCGGGTCTTGTAATTGTCGGTACAGTCCAGCACCACATCGGCCCGTGCGACCAAGCTATCCAGCGACGCCTCGTCCAGCCGTGCCGGTATCACCTCTACCTGTGTTGCCGGGCTCATCCGGGCAAGCTGTTGCCTGGCTGATTCGGCCTTGTTCACGCCAACACTGTCTTCGGTATGAATCACCTGCCGTTGCAGGTTGGTCAGATCCACCGTGTCGCCATCTGCCAGCAACAAACGTCCAACGCCGCCCGCCGCCAGATACAAGGCAGCCGGAGACCCTAGCCCGCCCAGGCCGACAATCAGGACCGTCGCATCCAGCAGGCGCTGTTGCCCTTCAATCCCGATTTCATCGAGCATGATATGCCGTGAATAACGAAGCAGCTGCGGATCATCCATCTATGGCTTTCAATCTTCCTGATTAAAAAACTGGCACAACTCGCCATCCGGAATCTGCAAGTCGGCAAATCCGAAGGTCCCCTGCTGCCGGATCTCCCTCGCAGCCCGGCGAATCAGGCCAAAGGTGGCACGCGCCAGACTACCGCCTATGCTGACGCGTTGTACGCCCAGTTGCTGCAGCTCGGATAATGCCATGGTGGCACCAGCAAAGCCCATGACCACGGTCAAGGGCGCCGGAATTTGTTCGGCCAGGATACGGATATCGGATGCAGAACGCACGCCGGGCACAAAGATGCAATCGGCACCCGCCCGATGATAGGTGCGAGCCCGTTGAATGGCGGCGGCAAGCGCGTCTGGCTCCCCAGTCAGGAACACATCGGTTCTGCCCGTCAGCACAAAATCCGGGCAAGCCACTTGTGCAGCGGCTTTGGCCGCGCTCAGTCGTTCCGCCGCTTCTTCCACCGCAAACAACTGCCCCGTCTCCGGAGAAACATCTTCAATATTGGCCCCCACCACCCCAGCCTCAATCGCCAGCCGGATGGTATCCGCCACGTCACGAGGCATCTGTCCGTAGCCGGATTCCAGATCGGCACTGACCGGTAAATCCGTTGCCGCCACAATGCGGGCAACCTCGTCCAGCATTTCTTCGCGGGAAACCGCGCCGGCATAATCCGGACGCCCCAGTGAAAACGCAATCCCGGCACTGGTGGTACCAATGGCGGCAAAGCCTTCGCTTGCCAGCATGCGGCAACTGCCGGCATTCCACGCATTCGGCATCACAAACAGGCCGTTCTGCCGGCGGTGCAGGTCCGCAAACAGCCGGGCTTTTTCAGATTGAAATTTCATCGTAGGTTCATTCCGGCAGGCATTCATGCATCCAGTTCATTCAGCCCCAGCCGCTCCATCCGGTACCGCATGGCCCGGAAGGTAATGCCCAGCAATTTGGCGGCAGCCGTGCGGTTAAAGCGGGTTTTTTGCAATGCCTCCAGAATGGCGTCTTTCTCGACCCGGTCCAGATAATCCTGCAACGGCCATTTCTCGCCTTGCTCGATGGTACGCGGGGTGTGCACTTCCGCGCTGGGGGCCAGTTGCAGGTCTTCCAGCTGAATGGTACCGCCATCGCACAAAGCCATCGCACGTTCCAGAATATTCTCCAGCTCGCGGACATTGCCCGGAAAATCATACTGGCTAAGCGCCGTAGCGGCCGGCTTGGCCAACAGCGGCTGTGGTATGTGCTGGGACTCGCTCAACCGCGCAAGGATATGACTGGCAATGCGCTCAATGTCTTCGCGCATGTCACGCAGGGACGGCATGCGGATGGCAATCACGTTCAGGCGATAGAATAAATCCTGACGGAAGGTGCCGTTCTCGACGCAATCGGTCAGGTTCTGGTGCGTGGCCGAAATCACCCGCACATCGACCGGTTCCTCCTGGGGGCTGCCCAGCTTGCGTACCTTTTTTTCCTGAATGACGCGCAACAGCTTCACCTGCATGGCCAGCGGCAAATCAGCCACTTCATCCAGAAACAGGGTGCCACCATGAGCGGCCTGAAAAAACCCGTCGCGGTCTTCGTTGGCGCCGGTAAACGCGCCTTTGCGATAACCAAAAAACTCGCTTTCCATCAGGCTTTCCGGAATAGCGCCACAGTTTACGGCCACAAAGGGTTTTTCCTGCCGGACAGACAAGGCATGAATCAGCCTGGCGGCACGCTCTTTGCCGCTGCCGGATTCGCCGGTAATGTAGACCGGCGCAAGACTTTTTGAGACTTTCTCGATCAGTTGCCGTGCCTGTGCAATGGCCGGTGACTCGCCCAGCAAAATCGCATGGGCTTCATGCCGCTCCGTTACCGGCATCGCAGCCGTCTTGTGCTGGTCCAGGTTCAGCGCCGATTTCACCAGCGTGCGTAACTGTTCCAGCGATACCGGTTTGGACAGATAATCAAACGCACCCGCCTTGAGCGCGGCTACCGCATTTTCGGTACTCCCAAACGCGGTAATGACCGCCACCGGCACATCCAGCCCTTGCTGCTGGATATACTCCACCACCTGCAAGCCTTCGCCATCCGGCAAACGCATGTCGGTCAGGCACAGATGAAACGCCCCCTGGCTTAATTTGGCAATGGCATCTTTCACGTTGGCGGCCCGCTCGACATTCACCCCCATGCGCATCAGGGTCAGGTCCAGCAGCTCCAGCAAATCCGGCTCGTCATCAATGATCAATGCACGGTAAGCAGTTTTGTAACGGGACATACAACCTCGTCTAATTCAGATTACCCACAATTTCGAAGATGGCATGCTCGGATGCATCGATATACTGCAGGGTGGCGCCATTGGCGGCACATAGTTCACGGGCAATATACAGCCCCAGTCCGGTTCCGGACGACTGGGTCGTGAAAAACGGTTCAAATAACTGTACACGCAATTCTGCCGGAATCGGCGGTCCGTCATTAAAAATGCGGAAATACCACGATCGCCCAGACTTCCGCAGCGATAAGCGGATACTGCCCGGGTGTTTCTGGCAATAACGCACGGCGTTACGGCACAGGTTCCACAAAATCTGGTTCAGGTGTTCTTTGTCAAACGGCACATCCAGCCCGTCCCCCACGTCCAGCACCATCAGGCCGGTGTCCAGCTGCTCTACCTGGCAGAACTGGTTAACAAACTCGGCCAGGTAAGCGGGCAAGTCAAAATGTTCGACCCGCAGCCGGTCACGCCGGTTGAGTTGCAGAACATCCTGCACAATATGTTCCAGCCGGTTGGCATTGTCACGCACAATGGTAATCAGCCGCTGCTGGACCGGGTCATGCTCGTCCTCCGCCAGAAAATCAGCCGCATGGGTAATGGCCGATAGCGGATTACGGATTTCATGGGCAATATTGGCAGTCAGCCGGCCCAAGGCGGCCAGTTTCAGCTGCTGCGCCAGTTTCTGTTCTGCAATCGAATCCTGCACATAGATAACCGCCCCAGCCTGGCGATGTTCACCAACCGGCTTGATATTCAAGGTCACCAGATGCCCCATCTCGGGTATCTGTAGCGTCACCTCGGACGGGCCAAACTCTACCCAGCGTGACAGGGCCTGATACACATGGGGCCAGTCACTCAAAGGCCGAGACTCGATATTCTCCGGCAACCCCAGCAGTACCAGTGCCTGACGGTTGTAGTGGCGGATCAGGGCATTCTGGTCGATCACCAGCACGCCATCATGCATATCCCGGATAACGAGCCGGTTGACCTCCTCCTGCTTGGCCAGATCCACCCCCCGTTCCTCGGCCAGCAGCTCCTTCTCCCGCGCGTAGACAGAAAAACGGAAAGCCAGCCACGCCACGGCAAAATAGGCCAGCGCCAGCATCGCGGCTTGCGGCAGGTTATCCGACATGCTCTGCCCGTACCCGCGCGCCAGCTCAGCGCCGATCAGGGCAATACTCGCCAGTGCGGCATGCAGCATGGACATCCGCCCGCGGCTGATCAGCCCGGCTGCCGCCAGGTACGGCAGCAGCAGTAAAGGAAGACCGGTACGAGCCCCCCCTGCCACCACGCCCAGCGAGATGATGAATACGATGTCCCCGGCAATCTGCGAGGTCAGCAAGGCATCAAATGCCAGCCAGCGGCGGTGCGCGCTTACCCCGGCCAGCAGGGCAAACGCCCCGTACCCAGCCAGGATTTCACTGACAAGAGATGATGATACAAAGGTCGCATGTGCCGTCGGAGACACCCACCGCACCAGCAAAGGCAGGAAGGCAAGCGCCGCAATAACGACAAGACGGTAAACAGAAAAATACTGGAGGGATCGCCAGTGCTGGTCACTGGTATTGGAAGCGGGAACTGACATACATGCTAATGCGCTTTGGGACGATGCGTATCACAGTAGAACTTGCCCTGCGTCATCAGCGCTTCAGAGCGCGGCATGTACACGCCGCATTCTTCACAGCGAACCGTATCCTCATCCTTGGCAGACGCCGGAAAACGTTCGCGAGTACTGGTATCTTCACCCGGCGCCTGACGGCTGCTGGCGGCAATACGCTTTAACAGCATGTACGCCAGCACCGCCAGTAACAGGAAAAAAATGATGCGTGCCATAATGGCTTACTCCATAAAAACTTGCCGCGCCTGCGAACCATTCGGGTGATCAGGAACTGGCAGAAGCGACCTTGAGTTTGACCGCGGTCGGGTTTTTGGCGGCAAACTTGCGAATGCCGTTCAGAATGGCGCGCGCCATTTTGTCCTGATAAGCCTCGTCCAGCAGTTTGGCCTCTTCATCCGGATTGGAAATAAACGCGGTCTCCACCAGAATGGACGGAATATCTGGCGCTTTCAGGACGGCAAAACTGGCCTGCTCCACGGCCCCTTTGTGCAGACGATTGATCCCGCCAATCTCGCCCAGCACCGAATTGCCCAGTTTAAGCGAATCACTGATGGTAGCGGTCTGCGTCAAATCAAACAAGGTACGTTTCAGGTACGGGTCGCCCACACTCATGCGCACCCCGCCCACCTGATCCGCCTCGTTTTCCTTTTTCGCCAGCCACTTGGCCGCCGTAGACGACGCCCCGTTTTCGGAAAGCGCAAACACGGACGAACCTTTGGCGGTAGGGGTCAGAAACGCATCGGCATGGATCGAAATAAACAGGTCGGCGTTGATCCTGCGTGCCTTGCGGACTCGGTCAGCCAAGGGCACAAAGAAGTCTGCATCCCGGGTCATGGACGCCCGCATGTTGGGCTGCTCATTGATCAACTGGCGCAAACGCTTGCCAATGGCCAGCGTAATGGCTTTTTCATGCGTTCCACGGCTGCCGATGGCACCAGGGTCTTCCCCCCCGTGGCCCGGGTCGATCATCACGGTGAAAATCGGTCCCTTGTTAGCAGAGGCATCCGGCACATCATCATCAGGCGTCGCTTGTTTGCGTCCGTTCTGGGCTCTGGCATCTTCCGCAGGTGCGGCAGCGGCATCCTGTTGTTTGTCCTGCAACAAGGCCAGCAACGGGTCCGCCGGGTTCTCCGGGTACAAGTCCACCACCAGCCGGTTGCCATATTCACCAATCGGCTGCAGCCGGAATACCTGTGGTTTGACGGATACTTTCAGCTCGAACACCAGTCGCACCGTTCCCGGCTTGTTTTTGCCCGCCCGGAGCAGCTTGATGTACGGATCAGACTCATTCACTTTGCCCGCCAGCTGGGTCAACGGGCCTGTCAGATCCACCCCGTCAATATCCAGCACCAGCCGTTCCGGGTCTTTCACGCTGAACGATTTGTAATCCAGCGGTGTACTGGACTCTAGCGTCACCCGCGTATAGTCGCTACCAGGCCAGACGCGGACCGACAAAATGGCCGGCGCCGCCGCCCGGACAGGATGAACCGTCAGCAACAGCGAGGCCCCCGCCATCTGCAGGAAACGGCGTCTCAATTGCCGCACTTGCGGCAAGGGTTCAGTCAGGTAAGTTGCGCGTACTGGTTTAAACATAATTTTCCCGCCTTACTCAAGGCGTTTAACTGTAAAGAGCGGCCCTCCCCCACCCAGGACAGCGTCAACGCTATATCCGGCGCAGGCAAGCTGCCTGCTGCTTTTTCAGGCCATTCAATCAGGCAAATGCTGTCTTCACGGAAGCAATCGCGGAAACCACTGGCCTCCCACTCGTCCGGATCTTCAAATCTATAAAAATCAAAGTGATACAAGTATAAGTTAGAAATTACGTAAGGTTCAACCAAAGAATAGGTCGGGCTCTTGATTCTGCCATTAACCCCCATGGACCGGAGGATGGCCCGGGTCAAGGTTGTCTTGCCCGCACCCAGGTCTCCTGACAGGGTCATGACCATGCCCGGTTTTAAAACCTGCGCCAGACGCGCGCCTGCGGCCTGCGTTGCAGGCTCATCAGGCAAAAATTCCTGCATCACGGTATGATCTGGTTCATGCAACATGAAAACACTTTCTCTACGCCAGCCACAGACCTCCTGACAGGTCTTGTGGCAGATATCAAACACTGGGGGCTCGAACTGGGATTCAGCCAGATTGGCATTGCCGATACGGATTTATCGGCTGCCGAGCCGGAATTATTAGCCTGGCTCGCCAAAGGCTACCACGGCGAGATGGATTATATGGCAAGACACGGGCTAAAACGCGCCCGTCCGTCCGAACTGCTACCCGGTACCGTACGCGTCATCAGCGCCCGCATGCCCTACCTGTCCGAACTGCCCGCCGACAGCCTGACACAGCTGGATGCCAATGGTCAGGCGTACATCTCCCGCTATGCCCTGGGGCGTGACTACCATAAAGTGCTCAAACAACGGCTGGAGCAACTGGCGCGCAAGATCCAGGATGCTCTGGCTTTGTCACAGCAGACCCATCAATACCGGGTCTTCACTGACAGCGCGCCCATCCTGGAAGTCGCGCTAGCCAGCAAAGCGGGGATAGGCTGGCGCGGCAAACACACGCTGCTGCTGACACGGGAACAGGGCTCGTACTTTTTCCTGGGAGAAATCCTCACCGACCTGCCACTGCCTGTCGATGCGCCCGTCCAGCCCCATTGCGGCAGTTGCCAAAAATGCATGGACGTCTGCCCTACGGGTGCCATTGTCGCCCCGTATGAGGTCGACGCCCGGCGCTGCATTTCCTACCTGACCATTGAACTCAAAGGCAGTATTCCGGTGGAGTTTCGTGAGCAGATCGGCAATCGCGTCTATGGCTGCGATGACTGCCAGCTATTTTGCCCCTGGAACCGCTTTGCCCAGAAAACCACACTGACAGATTTCGACATCCGCCACGGTCTTGATAACGTCAAGCTGCTGACCTTGTTCGAGTGGGATGACGCCACGTTCCAGAAACAGATGGCTGGCAGCGCCATTTATCGCATCGGTCATGAACAGTGGCAGCGCAATCTGGCCATTGGCCTGGGTAATGCCCCCAGCTCACCGGAAATCATCCGTGCGCTGGAAGCCAAACTTCCCACCGCCAGCCCTCTGGTACAAGAGCATATCCGCTGGGCACTGGACAAGCAAAAAGCAGGACAGACGCCTGCCTGACCTGCTTTTTTTCACCCACGGGCCACCCGCACGGTCACACTTGGTCAGCCAATCAAGCGTTACCCCGTACGTTCAAATGAACTGCTTGTCATTGGTCGGTGCATAATAAATGCCCGCCTCTTTCAGCGTTTTGGCGTCCACCACCAGTACTGCAGGTGCTTTGCCACTACTGCCCGCCTGATTGATGCCTTCCTGAATCCACTGGCTGACTTGCGTCCTGTTGCTGGCCGGGACTACTGCCACCACCTGGTAGGGTTCGGTCTTGCTGGCAATGGCGGCACGGCGCCCCACTTCACGGATCGCCGTGACCATGTCCGTATCCTTGGCACTGATGGTCTGCCGGATCGGGAACCCAACCCGCTTCACGCTGTTCACGGTCGCCGTCTGTCCGGAAGCATCCGTTTGCCGGGCATAGGCGGTTTCGGTGTAGGCAGGAATCCCCTTCTTGTTCAGCGAGTCGGTAAAGGCTCTCGCCTCCTGCAAATCTTTTTCCTTGCCATGCTGCCAGCCAATCACCCCGCCGACTACGGCGGTCGCCACCGCAAACTTGGCACAATGACTGTCAGAACCACCCGTCAGCTTGCAAAGCACATAACCGCCAGCACCACCAATAGCCGCACCTGCGGTCGCATCTTTCTGCGCATGGTTGTTATTCGCGCAAGCACTCAGCAGGAGACTGCCCGCCACCACAGGGTACAACACATGCGTCCAAGATCGAGACATGAACTGTTGCATTTCAAACCTCCCTTTCGCCTATGCAGCCCTTCCCTGTGCCTTGTGGCTTAGGGTTGCTGCTTCAGAAATTCATTCATGGCCTTGCGGGCTGCATCCACTTCCGGGTCATGCGCAGCCGGTTTAGCCACTTTGGGTTTGTCCGCAGCTGAGGTATCTGCTGCCGGCGCTGCCGTCTGGTCCGCCCCGTGCGTGGCGGCAGGTTTCGTGGTTGCACTGTCCGCCTTCACATCTCCTGTCGGGGCAGCCGCATCCGCAGGTGCGGTATTTGCCACATCGGAGGCCTCCGTCTCGGCAGCAGGCTGGCCCCCGCCGCCCAGCGAGGTGACCGCTTTGGGCACAATGCCGTTACGTGGCTTGTCTGCGCCTGGCGCCAGCTCACCCGCTTGGACCACCGCGCCGTTCAAAGGTTGCACCTGCACGCTGGCAGCCGCCTCTGCCGAAGAAGCCGCTTGCTCACCCCCACTGAGCGAGATCACCAGGAACATGCAAATCATGGCAATCACGGCCACGACACCGGCAATGACCAGCCAGCGCTTCATTTCTTGTGGGGACGGCAGCTCCCGGTGCTGAATCAAGCCCCGCAAACCGCCAACGCGCACCTTATGGGCCAGCGGAGCAGTCGCCAATGCAAGCGGGACATCCACTGGCTCAGCTTGCACCGCCGTGATTTCTTCAGGGATTGCCTGATCAGCAGGCTCCGCTTCTTCATTCGCAAATGCCTGGCCACAATCCACACAATATCCTGCCGCATGCAAATTGGCTGCACCGCAGGTCGGACACGCCTTATAGACGGAAATATCCGGCTGCGGGGCACCACAGTGATGACAGAACGGCTTGCCCGGCACCAGCTGGGTATGACACTTTACACATAAAGACATCTCGATCTCTCCGGCATCTACATCAGGTAAAACGCAAAACACATGTTCAGGTACAGATTCGCGGGCCCATCCGGTCGCCTTCACCGAATCCTGAAAACCGCATACAGCCTGCAGTATAGTTGATCCATGGCCTGCCTACCCGGCACGGACGCAACAACAAACAACATCGCCGGCATATAGCCGGCGATGTTGTCGTCTGACGTTAGCTTTTAGGCCAGCTTGCCATGACAATGTTTGTACTTCTGGCCAGAGCCGCACGGACACGGGTCATTGCGGCCAACACGCTCACCGGCACGGACAAAGGGAGCACCGCCGGCGTTAGCGCCTTCTTCTGCGCCTTCATTATCCTCTGCCAGCGCTTCATCGTAGTCTGCATGATGGAAGTGCATGTTATCGGTTGAGTCTTCTTCCAGCATGCTTTCTGCGGCTTCTTCCGCCTCTTCGGCAGAGCGCACCTGCACGGTAACCAGTACGCGGGTCACTTCTTCCTTGATGCCATCAAGCATATCGGAGAACAGTTCAAATGCTTCGCGCTTGTATTCCTGTTTCGGGTTTTTCTGGGCATAACCGCGCAGATGAATCCCCTGGCGCAGATGGTCCAGCGCGGCCAGGTGTTCGCGCCAGCGCTGGTCAATCACTTGCAGCATCACGCTACGCTCAAACTGCTGCATGGAGGTTTCACCCACCATGGCCACTTTTTCGGCATAAATGGCATCGGCAGCAGCCACGACACGCGCGGCAATGCCTTCTGCATCCAGTGTTTCGTCCGCTTTCACCCACTCGCGCACCGGCAGTTCCAGCGTGTATTGCGCCTGTAATGTACGCTCCAGCTCTTCCAGCTCCCACTGCTCTTCCACGGCTTCCAGCGGTACAAATCGGTACACCAGCTGGCTCAGCACATCACCACGCATGGCAGTAATGGTGTCAGTAATATGGCTGGCTTCCAGCAGTTCGTTACGCTGAGCGTAGATCACCTTGCGCTGGTCATTGGAAACATCATCGTATTCCAGCAACTGCTTGCGGATATCGAAGTTACGGGCTTCAACCTTGCGCTGGGCACCTTCAAGCGCACGAGAGACCATCTTTTCTTCGATCGGCTCACCTTCCGGCATTTTCAGGAACTGCATGATTTTTGCAATGCGATCGCCGGCAAAAATCCGCATCAACGGATCTTCCAGGCTCAGGTAGAAACGCGAAGAACCATTGTCACCCTGACGACCGGCACGACCACGCAGCTGGTTATCCACACGACGGGACTCATGCCGCTCGGTACCGATAATGTGCAAACCACCGGCATTCAGCACCGCCTCGTGGCGTACGCCCCAGGCCTGTTTCAGTTCTGCCAGCCGGCTTGCTTTGGCCGCTTCATCCAGCGTTTCATCGGCCTTGATCGCGTCCTGTTCTTTTTCGATATTACCGCCCAGCACAATATCCGTACCACGACCGGCCATGTTGGTCGCAATGGTAACGGCACCTGGCAAACCGGCCTGAGCGATGATCTCGGCTTCACGGGCATGTTGCTTGGCATTCAGCACATTGTGCGGGATACCCTCTTTTTCCAGCAGAGAAGACAACAGCTCGGAGTTCTCGATAGAAGTAGTACCCACCAGGACCGGCTGCTGGCGCTCGCGGCAGCTCTTGATATCCATGATGATCGCACGGTGTTTTTCATCCGCCGTACGGTATACCTGATCCAGAAAATCCTTGCGCTTGACGGCATTGTTGGTTGGAATCACCACGGTTTCCAGACCGTAAATCTGCTGGAATTCAAAGGCTTCGGTGTCCGCCGTACCGGTCATGCCCGCCAGCTTGTTGTACAGGCGGAAATAGTTCTGGAAAGTAATGGAAGCCAGGGTCTGGCTTTCTTTCTGAATGCCGACCCCTTCTTTGGCTTCTACCGACTGGTGCAAGCCATCCGACCAGCGACGCCCCGCCATCAGACGGCCGGTAAACTCATCCACAATCACCACTTCACCGTTCTGAACCACATAATGCTGGTCGCGGTGATACAGGTGGTGGGCCTTCAGGCCTGCATTGATCAGATGCATCAGGGTGATGTTGGCTGCTTCGTACAGGCTGCGACCGGCAGCCAGCAGGCCACGTTCCACCAGAATGGCTTCCACATGCTCATGACCGGCTTCGGACATCAGCACGCTATGGGCTTTTTCATCCACCCAGAAGTCGCCTTCACCGTCTTCGGTTTCCTGGCGCTTGAGCAAAGGAATGATTTCATTGACCCGATAATACATATCGGTATTGTCATCGGCCTGACCAGAAATGATCAGCGGGGTACGTGCCTCATCGATCAGGATCGAATCCACCTCATCGACAATCGCATAATTCAGGGCACGCTGCACACGCTCTTCTGGCGAATGCTTCATGTTATCGCGCAGATAATCAAAGCCGTATTCGTTGTTGGTGCCGTAGGTAATATCGGCCGCATAGGCCACCTGCTTTTCTTCATGCCCCATATGGCTGAGGTTGACGCCGACAGACAGGCCGAGGAAGTTGTACAGCCGCCCCATCCAGGCCGCATCCCGGCTTGCCAGGTAATCGTTTACCGTCACCACATGCACGCCCTTGCCGGACAGTGCATTCAGGTAGGCCGCCAGGGTCGCCACCAGGGTTTTGCCTTCACCGGTGCGCATCTCGGAAATCTTGCCAAAATGCAGCACCATGCCGCCAATCAGCTGAACATCAAAGTGACGCATGCCCAGCGCGCGCTTGGAGCCCTCACGGCATACTGCAAACGCTTCTGGCAGAATCGCATCCAGCGTCGTCCCGTTGGCCACTTGCTGCTTGAATGATTCCGTCTTCGCCCGAAGCTCATCATCGCTTAACTGGGCGATGCTGGACTCTAGCGCATTGATCTGCTTGACGATCTGTGAGTATTGTTTAATCAGCCGTTCATTACGACTACCAAAAACTTTTTTGAGGAGCGAAGAAATCATGGGTATTGGTTACTCTGTGGCGCTTTGTTGCCATTAGTATTCTGGATCATCGATAGCATGGCTATACCAAGACCAGTCAAATTAAATAAATTAAACGCGTCACTTTAACTGCTTAGCAGGATTGTCGCAACGCCGCACGTCATTTTTACCACGATAAAGTCGATACATCCTGGACAAAAACCGTCACACTCGCTTGCATTTTTACAGTAAATAAGGACATTTCGTCAAAAAACAAGAGGACATGCCGGTTTTCCATGCATTAACCGGCTGCAGCCGGCAAAAAGCGGCTCGGGTTCTCTGCTTCACCCTTGAAACGCACTTCAAAGTGCAAATGCGCCCCTGTCGAACGTCCCGTACTTCCTACCAACGCAATCACGTCCCCTGCGTTTACATGGTCGCCCTGTTTCACCATCAGTTTGGAGGCATGGGCGTAACGGCTGCTGATACCGGCACCATGGTCAATCTCGACCAGATTGCCATACGCATTATGAAACGACGCAGAAACAACCGTACCGGCTGCCGCCGCATGGATGGGCGTACCGACCGGCGCAGCAAAGTCGATGCCTTCATGCATGGCCTGGCGTCCGGTAAACGGGTCTGAACGCGCCCCGAAATTGGAGGTGAAAGCACCGATGTCCAGCGGCATCTGCCCGGGTAACTGGTATTTCATGCGCTTGCCCATGGCCAGCCAGTCATTCAGCAGCCGGTGGTCGGCGGCAGACTTGTTGATTTGGTACTGGAGATCTGCGGCCTGATTACTCAGTGATGACATCTGTTTGCCCAGCGGAACTTCCGGCCCGCCTTGCGGCAAAGGCGGCAGGTTTGCGACCGGCAATTCAAGACCGTACTGCTTGGCCAGCGCTTGCTGATGCAGGTTCAGCAAATTCTGGCGTGCCTGCATTTCCCCGACACGCAGCGCCAGCACATCCAGCGCATCCTTTTGTCGCCCGGTCCTTTGTTCAGCAACCGTACTGGCATCCAGCATGTCCAGCAAAATGGTTTCTCGCAGACCGGGCACCAACTGCAGCAACAGCCAGAAGACCATCAACAGCCCCAGCACCGTTCCCAGCAGGACACCGGGCAACACGATCCATGCCTGCCATTTGTTCAGCTTCAACTGCCGAACACGGCTGGTTCTGGAAGTCATGAGGATAATTTCCATAGATTCTCCGGATCACGCATGCTTGCATGATGTTGCGTTTGTTACGATAACGGCGCTCTCTGGCACCTCATCCCGGCCCCGGACACCCGTGAGCCCGATCCAATCCAGAAATGGAACAGCGAATACCACCTGTCATGCACGGTTATACATGTCTTCCAGAGCCAAATAGCGTAGAATCGACCAGGTGAAAACTGCCCTTTCTTACTCCTCCGGCCAGACTGAATTGTCTCGACTCTTGTCCGCGACAGACTATCTGCTTGCCTGGCAACACCTGCTGGACCGCTATCTGCCTGGTCCGTTGCAAGGCATGGTGTTTGTCATGAAGCTGGAGAATGGCGCACTGGTGGTTGCCGTACCGCACGGCACAGCCGCCGCCCGGCTCAGACAATTCACGCCGACTCTGGTGCAGTTACTCAACCAGCCCAGACAAAACCCGGCACTGGGAGACGGACAGCTTAGCGCAATCAAAGTCGTTGTGCAAAACGTGATTCCGCGGCCATTACCCAAACCGCCAAAGACAGGACTTTCCAAAAAAGCACTGGGAAGCCTCAATGAAGCCGTTGCCGAATTACCGGCAGGTAGCAGTGTGCAACAGGCTCTGCTCAGACTGATTCAACATCATCGCGGCAAATAACTATTCTGCCAGATCGACGAAATTCTGCGAAAAATACGGTTATTAATCGTACTTTTCACGATTGACACGGATACAGCAGACAAATAGCTAATTTATATCGCTGGGGAAATATTGGCTGTTTGCAGGCGATGGAAAGAGTCTGGCGCCTCTTCCGGGACCGCAAAAGTGACGACTTCGTAATTACTGACATCGGCCAGCATCTTGCGAAGCAACTGATTATTCAGGGCATGGCCAGACTTGTAACCGCGGAACTCCCCGATCAACGGGTGCCCCAGCAAGTACAAATCACCAATGGCATCCAGCACTTTATGCCGGACAAACTCGTTTTCAAAACGTAGCCCTTCGCTATTGAGCACGCGGTATTCGTCCAGTACCACGGCATTGTCCAGATTTCCGCCCAGCGCCAATCCCTGGCTGCGCATCCACTCGACTTCATGCATGAAACCAAAGGTTCTCGCCCGGCTGATTTCGTCAATGAAAGATGCATTGGCAAAATCAATGGCGACGGTCTGGTCAGATTTCTGAATGGCCGGATGCCGGAATTCGATGGTCAGCGAGACTTTGTAGCCATTGTGTGGCAATAGCTCAACCCACTTGTCACCGACTTCGACACGTACCGGTTTTTTGACACGTACAAACTGCTTTTCGGCATTCTGCTCTACCACGCCAGCTTGCTGGATCAGGTAGATAAAAGGGGCGGCAGAACCATCCATCAGTGGCACTTCCTGGGCGGAAAGTGCCACTGTCAGATTGTCGATCCCAAGACCGGCCAGGGCAGACATCAGATGCTCTACCGTACCGACACGCACATCTCCATCCACCAGCGTAGATGACAGGCGTGTATCGTTGACGAACTCGGGCTTCGCCGGGATACACGGTGTACCGGGCAAGTCGGTACGCTGGAAGACAATGCCATGGTCAACAGGGGCAGGATGCAACCAGACATCGACTTTGCAGCCGGAGTGGAGTCCTATTCCCGTTGCCTTGACCGGGCTTTTGAGAGTGCGTTGCTTAATCATCTTGTGTTTACCATCGTTGATACTCCCTATTGTAACAACCAGCCGGGGGACTGGTGATGGGTAATATCAATGAAGGTGATCAACCCTGGCTATACATGCCCCTTTCAAATACCTTAGTCAGCCTGCTTGCGCAAAAACGCAGGAATATCCAGCGTATCGAGCATGGCAGAGCTGGTTGGCTCTACATGGGAGCGGCTGCTGAAACGGTTACCACGCATCACGGCGGGTTTGTCCAGTGCGTCGTAGTCAATTTCCATGCCAACGTTATCGGTACCGGTTTTGATCAGTTTCATCGGTTGCTGTTCTTTGCGAGCGACCGCCATGCCAAGACCAGTGGCCACCAGCGTTACACGCAGGTTGTCACCCATGTTTTCATCAAACACGTTACCGAAGATGATTTCTGCATCATCTGCAGCGTATGCATTGATAACTGCCATGACTTCGTTCATCTCGCGCATCTTGAATGAGCTGGATGCCGTGATGTTGACCACAATACCGCGGGCACCGCGCAGGTCGACATTGTCCAGCAGCGGGCTGGCAACGGCCTGTTCGGCAGCAATACGGGCACGATCCACGCCATGCGCAGATGCGGAGCCCATCATGGCCATCCCCATTTCGCTCATGACGGTGGTCACGTCGGCAAAGTCGACGTTAACCAGGCCTGGGCAATTGATGATTTCGGCAATGCCGGCCACTGCGCCGTGCAATACGTCGTTAGCTGCGTTGTAAGCTTCCTGGACGGAGACGTCATCGCCCAGCACTTGCATCAGTTTGTCGTTAGGGATGATGATCAGGGAATCAACATGCTTTTGCAGTTCTTCAATACCTGATGCAGCAGCGCGCTGGCGCTTGCCTTCATAGCTGAACGGACGGGTTACCACCGCCACGGTCAGGATGCCCATTTCTTTGGCAACTTCGGCAACTACGGGTGCTGCACCGGTACCGGTACCGCCACCCATACCTGCTGTGATGAACAGCATGTTGGCACCACGAATGGCATCGGCAATGCGTTCGCGATCTTCTTCTGCTGCGGCACGGCCCACTTCCGGTTTGGCACCGGCACCCAGACCTTTGGTCAGGTTGATACCCAGTTGCAGTTGATCATTGGCCGCGCTGCGCTTGAGTGCTTGCACGTCCGTATTGGCGCAAATGAAATCCACCCCTTGCACACCTGCATTAATCATGTGCTCGATGGCATTGCCCCCGCAACCACCAACACCGATCACCTTAATGATGGCGGCCGGTTTTGTTTCTTCCATCAACTCAAACATGAGTCTGTCTCCTTGTTGCCCGAGTAAAACAGCTATTTTATCCCATCTGCATCCTGCAGAGGGAGCCCAATTTGCCTGTAAGCCGCTAAAAATCTAGGTTTCTTAACATTTTTGATATCAAAAAAACCGTTTTTGGCACTCACAGGCGCCCAACATTAAAAATTGCCCTGGAACCAGCTCTTCATCCGGGCAAAAATCTGCCCGACAGAAGCGCCCTGCATCCGCTGGATCTGGTGACGCTGGCTCTGTTGCTTGCCAAACATCAGCAGGCCGACACCGGTGGCATAGCGCGGGTTGCGCACCACTTCGGCAAACCCCAGCACGTTGTGGGGAACCCCCAGACGCACCGGCATGTGGAACACTTCTTCACCCAGTTCCACCATGCCTGGCATCAGGCTGGACCCACCGGTAATCACGATGCCGGAAGACAGCAGATCTTCAAACCCGCTGCGACGCAATTCGGCCTGCACCAGGGTATACAGTTCTTCTACGCGCGGTTCGATAACTTCTGCCAGCGTCGCACGCGACAACTGACGAGGACCACGATCACCCACACCCGGCACTTCTACCATCTGGTTGGCATCGGCCAACTGACGCAAGGCGCAGCCGTGGGCCAGCTTGATGTCTTCTGCTTCTTTGGTTGGCGTGCGCAATGCCATGGCGATGTCGCTGGTGATCTGGTCACCGGCAATCGGAATCACAGCGGTATGGCGGATAGCGCCTTCGGTGAACACAGCGATATCCGTGGTACCGCCGCCGATATCGACCAGGCACACGCCCAGATCTTTTTCGTCTTCAGACAGCACGGCATGTGCAGAGGCCAATGGCTGCAAGATCAGGTCGGCAACTTCCAGCCCGCAGCGGCGTACGCATTTCATGATGTTCTGCGCGGCACTGACTGCACCGGTCACGATATGCACTTTGACTTCCAGACGCACGCCACTCATGCCTAGCGGTTCTTTGACGTCTTCCTGGCCATCAATGATGAATTCCTGTTCCAGGATGTGCAAAATCTGCTGATCCGTCGGGATGTTCACGGCACGTGCGGTCTCGATCACGCGGTCCACGTCGGTCTGGCTGACTTCCTTGTCCTTGATGGCGACCATCCCGTGCGAGTTGAAGCTCTTGATATGGCTGCCGGCAATCCCGGTATAGACTTCGCGAATCTTGCAATCCGCCATCAACTCGGCTTCTTCCAGTGCGCGCTGGATGGCTGTCACGGTCGATTCGATATTCACCACCACGCCTTTTTTCAGGCCGCGTGATGCATGACTCCCCATGCCGATGATTTCCAACTGACCATCGACCTTCAACTCAGCAACAATCGCGACGATCTTGCTGGTGCCGATGTCCAGACCTACGATTAGGTTTTTGCTGTCCTTACTCACCCTGTTTACTCCTGCTCTAAACCTGTTTGTTAGCAGCCGGCTTATCCGGATGCTTCATTGCTTTTGCGGGCCTGGCCGATGCGGGGACGTCTTTCTTCTTCACGGCATCGGTCTTGGGCTTGCCGGCGGGTTGCGCTGGCGCAGCCTTTGCGGCTTGTTGTTCTTTCGCGTCTTTCTTGGCCGTCACGGGCGGTACGCCGGCTTTCGGTGTACCTGGCTTGGCCGGGGCCAGTACGGCCGCCATGGCTTCCGGTGGCAACTTGATCGCCAAGCCGTTGGCGTAACGCAAGTCCACATACTGGATACCCGTCCGGCCGGCAAACGCCTTGTCGTAAATCTGTACAAAGCGCTTCAGACGACCTTCTACATCATCCCGCCCAATCACCAGTTGCATGCCGTTGGACAGCATCATCCGCCATGCACGGCGCGGGGAAAGTTCAATCTTCACTGGCACCAGTTTCTTGGGTGCAAACAGTTGCTTGTAATCGGCATAGGCCTTGGCAACATCGGCGCTCGTGCCATCCGGACCGATAAATACTGGCAGTTCTTCATCACTGGCAGCATCGAATACCTCACCGGAAGTATTCACCAGCGCGGTCTCGCCCCAGCGCGCCATGGCCTTGTGCTCTTCAATCTCGACCTGCAAAATCCCTGGCCAGCGGCGACGCACATTCACCTGGCGAACCCAGGGCAGTTTCTCGAAAGCCTGGCGCGTTCCATCCACGCTCAGGGTAAAGAAGCTACCGCTGATGGCATGCTTGGCGATGTACTGCACCTGCTCCCGGCTGATGTGTGACAGCTTGCCTTCAACCCGGATTTCCTTTAGCGGGAAAGCACCGGAGTTGACGGTCAGAAACACGACGGTATAGAGCACGGCAAGCGTTATCAGACCATACAGCAGGTTTGATAGCGCATTCAGGGCCTGTGGCTTATCCCACATGAATCAGCACCTCACCAGACGGGCTGGCCGCAGCATCATGCCACCTCACTTGGCAGTGTGGTGTCCAGAATCCGCAACACCACATCTTCGTAACTCAAGCCGGTCTGGCGGGCCGCCATCGGGAACAGGCTGTGCGATGTCATGCCTGGTGCCGTGTTGACCTCCAGCAAGTACGCTTTACCGGCTTCATCCATCAGGAAGTCCACACGCCCCCAGCTGCGGCCATTGATGGCCCAGAATGCCTTTTGCACCAGCGCGGCGATTTCTTTTTCCTGCGTTTCAGACAGGCCGCACGGGCAGCGATACACGGTGTCATCGCGGAAATACTTGGCGTCGTAGTTGTAGAATTCGGTAGCCGGCTCAATCTTGACGAACGGCAGCACGGTATTGCCCAACACGCTGGCGGTGTACTCCCCGCCGCCGATAAAGGTTTCGGCAATCACGATCGGGTCATACTGGCGTGCAGCTTCATAAGCGGCTTTCAGTTCACCCGCCTGCTTGACCTTGGTCACACCGATACTGGAACCCTCTGTCGCCGGTTTCACGAACAGCGGTAATCCCAGCTGTTTTTCAACGGCAGCAAAGTCTGCTTCATCATCCAGCACCACAAAGTCCGGAATCGGCAAGTCCAGGGCACGCCACAGCAGCTTGGTACGCAGTTTGTCCATACCCACCGCAGAAGCCAGTACGCCGCAACCGGTATATGGCAAACCCATCACTTCCAGCGCACCTTGTACGGTGCCATCTTCGCCAAACGGACCATGCAGGATCAGAAATACGCGATCAAAGCCTTCGTCTTTGAGGGCTGACAGCGGTTTTTCCAGCGGATCGAAATGGTGCGCATCCACGCCCTTGACCAGCAACGCATCCAGCACCCCCTTGCCGCTCATCAGGGAGACTTCGCGCTCTGCTGAAGGACCACCGCACATCACGGCTACTTTTCCGTATTTCTGTTTCATGTCTTTACTCATTTCGCTGCAACCAGTTTTGCAGGTACGCCGCCAATGGAGCCGGCACCCATGGTGATCACGACATCGCCATCCACCACGCTTCTCAGGATGGCATCTGGCATGTCGGCAATTTCCGGCACAAAAACGGGTTCGATCTTGCCTTGCACGCGAACAGCACGCGCCAGTGCGCGACCATCCGCAGCCACAATCGGCGCCTCACCGGCAGCATATACTTCCGCCAGCACCAAGGCATCGGCACGACCCAATACCTGCACAAAGTCTTCAAACAGGTCACGGGTCCGGGTGTAGCGATGCGGCTGGAATGCCAGCACCAGACGACGGCCAGGGAACGCACCGCGCGCGGCGGCCAATGTGGCCGCCATTTCGACCGGGTGGTGGCCATAATCGTCCACCAGGGTGATTTGACCGCCCTCCGGCAGCGTCACTTCGCCATAGCGCTGGAAACGGCGACCTACGCCACCGAATTCGGCCAGTGCTGCCTGAATGGCGGATTCATCTGCATCCACCTCCAGAGAGACAGCAATCGCCGCCAGTGCATTCAGCACATTGTGATGCCCTGGGGTATTCAGCGTGATGGCCAGACGGTGTTCGGTTCCGTTCTGCCAGACTGCATCAAATTTCATTTGGCCGTTGGCAGCCACAATATTCTCGGCACGGATATGCGCATCTTCGGACACACCATAAGTGGTCACCGGCTTGCTGATCCGAGGCAGGATGCTGCGTACGTTTACATCGTCAATGCACAGGATCGCACGGCCGTAAAAAGGCAGGTGCTGCAGAAAATCCACAAACGCGCTTTTCAGCTTTTCAAAGTCGTGGTCATAGGTATCCATGTGATCAGCATCGATGTTGGTCACAATCGAGATCACCGGAGACAACAGCAAGAAGGAGGCATCCGATTCATCGGCTTCTGCCACCAGAAAATCCCCCGTTCCCAGCTTGGCATTACTGCCGGCCGCATTCAGCCGCCCGCCAATCACAAAGGTCGGGTCTAGCCCGGCACGTGCCAGAATGGAGGCCACCAGGCTGGTGGTGGTGGTTTTGCCGTGCGTCCCTGCGACGGCAATCCCTTGCCGCAGGCGCATCAGTTCGCCCAGCATCATGGCGCGTGGCACGACCGGAATGCCAGCGGCACGCGCATCCATCACTTCCGGATTGTCTTCGTGCACCGCGCTGGAGACGACCACCACATCGGCGTTCTGGATCTGCCCGTGAGCATGTCCGAGATACACTTTGGCACCTGCGGCCTCAAGCCGCTGGGTGGTAGCGTTGCTAGCTAGGTCGGAGCCGGTGACATCAAAATCCAGGTTCAGCAGTACCTCGGCAATGCCGGACATGCCGACGCCACCGATACCGACAAAATGGATATGTTTTACTTTATGTTTCATTTGGCCACCTCTTCACATGCAGCCACGACCAGGTCTGTTGCATGCGGCAATCCATGTTGACGGGCAATCGTCGCCCGTTTCTGCAGTTCTTCTCTTGTCAGCCCGTTGAGCAGTGAAGCCAATACATCGTCGGTTAACTGGCCCTGTGGCAGCAGCCAGCCAGCCCCTGTATCTGTCAGCGACTTGGCATTAGCCGTCTGATGGTCGTCTACGGCGTGAGGCAGCGGCACAAACATGCCCGCCACACCGGCAACGGCCAGCTCACTGACGGTCAGCGCGCCCGCGCGGCAGATCACCAGATCTGCATCTGCCAGCGCACTGGCCATGTCCTGGATGAATGGCACCGTTTTGGCCGTCACGCCAGCCTCGGTATAGGCAGCCTCAAGGGCGGCAATCTGTTTCTCGCCTGACTGGTGAATCACGACCGGGCGGAGATTGTCGGGTAGTTTGGCAATGGCTTTGGGCACGGTGTCGTTCAGCACTTTGGCACCGAGACTCCCACCCACCACCAGCAATTTCAATGCACCCTGACGCCCTGCGAACCGGACCGCCGGGTCGGCAATGGTACGGATGTCAGCACGAACCGGATTCCCGACGGTTCTGGCTTTCTGCACACCGGCAAATGCACCAGGGAAAGCTTGTAACACAACATTGGCCAGTCTGGACGTCAGCTTGTTGGTCAGGCCGGCAATGGCGTTTTGCTCGTGAATGACCAGCGGCACGCCCATGCTCTTTGCGGCCAGTGCGCCCGGCACACCCACATAACCACCAAACCCGACCACTACGGCCGGACGATGCTGGCGCATGGCGGTACGCGCCTGCAGCACAGACTTGGCCAGCATCAGCGGGGTCATCAGCTTGCGCATGACACCATTGCCGCGCACACCCTTGATATCCAGATGCACCATCGGGTAGCCATGCGGCTCAACCAGCCGGTTTTCCATGCCGCCGGGCGTACCCAGCCAGACAATCTTCCAGCCTTTTGCCGCCAGCGCATTGGCTACCGCCAGTGCCGGAAAGATATGTCCGCCGGTACCGGCTGCCATCATCATTGCCGTTTTCTGACTCATACCTGATACCCCCGCATCATCTGACGGGATTCCCAGTCAATTCGTAACACCAGGGCCAGTGCCACCAGGTTGGCCACCACACCGGAACCACCGAAGCTCATCAGCGGCAGGGTTAGACCTTTGGTTGGCAACAAGCCCATATTCACGCCCATGTTGATGATGGACTGTGACCCCAGCCAGATGGCTACCCCATAGGCTGCCAGTGCAGACCAATAGCGCTCCAGCTTCATGGCTTGCTTGCCAATCACGAAAATGCGCCAGATCATCACCACAAACAGGAAGATCACCACGGCCACCCCGGCAAACCCGAGCTCCTCGGCAATAATCGCCATTAAAAAGTCGGTATGTGCTTCTGGCAGGTAATACAGTTTCTCGATGGAACCACCCAGCCCTACACCCAGCCATTCACCCCGGCCAAACGCGATCAGGGAGTGAGACAGCTGATACCCTTTGCCCAGCGGGTCAGCCCAAGGGTTAAGAAACCCCACCAAACGGGCGTAACGGTAGGGAGAGAACAGCACCAGCGCCACAAACCCGACCGCCAGAAACACGATCAGGCCAATGAACAGCATGCCGTTCAGGCCACCCAGGAACAGGCACCCCATGGCAATGGCAGTAATCACGGCAAATGCACCAAAGTCCGGCTCAGACAGCAACAGACCGCCAGTAATCAGCATCACCATAAACATCGGCACAAAGCCTTTTACCAGGCTATGCATGTAAGCGGCCTTGCGGACGGTGTAGTCTGCGGCATACAGCACGGCAAACAGCTTCATCAGCTCGGAAGGCTGCAGGTTGATGACCACCAGACCCAGCCAGCGCTTACTACCGTTGATTTCGCGACCAACATGCGGAATCAGTACCAAAACCAGCAACGCCAGGCCGAACAGGAAGGCATACGGTGCGTACTGCTGCCAGATACGGGTCGGGAACTGGTAGGCGATAAACCCGCCAACAAAGCCGACCCCCAAAAAGATGGCCTGGCGAACCAGGTAATAAGTCATTCTGTAGCCGGTATCCTTGTCGGTTGCCGCATAGGCAATCGATGCCGAATACACCATCACCAGGCCAATCGCCAGCAATAACAATACGGACCACACCAGCCACTGGTCAGTACCAGCAGGCTGCGGCCGATTGCGAAGTTGGCGGAAAGAAATGCCCATGTGAACCACTACCCCTGAGTCCTGGCTGCAATTGCATGTGCAGCCTCAATAAAAACGTCTGCCCGGTGGGCATAATTCCGGAACATGTCCAGACTGGCGCAAGCCGGGCTCAGCAAGATCACATCCCCTTCGCGGGCATTGGACCAGGCCGCCTCAACCGCAGCTTCCAGCGAGTCATGGCGGCTAAGCGGAATGCTCGTTCCGGCAAGTACTGCGGCAATCGCATCGGCATCTTTGCCGATCAGGTACACTGCTTTGCCGGATTGCAGAATGGCATCACGCAGCGGCGTAAAATCCTGTCCTTTGCCATCGCCGCCGGCAATCAGCAGTACCGGCTCGGTCATGCCTTTTAGTGCCGCTTCTGTTGCCCCGACATTGGTCCCTTTGGAGTCATCAATGAAGGTGACACCATTTAGCGTTAATATCGGCTCGACGCGATGTGCCAGACCTTTGAAGCTGCGGATATGCGGCAACACGCTGGCTAGCGGGATGTCTGCGCCGTCGATCAGTGCCAGCGCTGCCAGGGTATTGGCTGCGTTATGCAGACCAGCCAGTGGCAGATCAATAAGCGGAAACAGCGGCGTATTCCCCTTGGCCAGCTGAATGCCTTTACCCTGATCCAGCAAACCAAACTGGTTTGGATCGGTTGGTGTATTCAGCGTAAATGTCAGCACTTTTTGCAAAGGCTTCTGCATGCCAAGGCTGCGTACATCCTGCTGGTTCAGTACCTGTACCTTGCTATGGGCAAAGATTCTGGCTTTCGCAGCGGCGTAGCCGTCCATGCCGTCATAGCGGTCCAGATGGTCTTCTGACACATTCAGGACGGTGGCACTCTCGCAACGCAGGCTTTGCGTGGTTTCCAGCTGGAAGCTGGAGAGTTCCAGCACAAACACATCAGGGTAACCGGCACCATCTGCTCGGTCTTCTTCGCATGCTTCCAGAGCATCCAGTACTGGCAGGCCGATATTACCGGCTACAACCGTTTTCAGACCGGCCTTTTCGCACAGATGCCCGACCATGCTGGTCACGGTGCTCTTGCCGTTAGACCCGGTGATGGCAATCACTTTGCTGGGCCAGGTAGCGATCCAGCGGGCAAACAGCTCCACATCACCAATCACTGGAATGCCGCGAGCGATGGCACGGGCAATGGCCGGGTCAGAAATTGGCACACCCGGGCTGACGACTGCGTAGTCGATTCCGCCAAAGATCATGTCGTCAAACGGCCCCAGATGCAGCGTCATGTGCGGCATGTCTTGCTGAAAACGCGCCAGCTGCGGCGGCGACTGACGGCTATCGGCAACGGTTACGGTTGCGCCGTGCGCGTCCAGCCAGCGACATGCAGACAACCCGCTGTCACCCATTCCCAGAACCAGTACCCGTTGATTGCCGTACATAATGATTACCTCAGTTTCAGGGTTGCCAGACCAGCTAGCACCAACATCATGGTAATAATCCAGAAACGCACGACAACTTGCGTTTCTTTCCAGCCTTTTTTCTCATAGTGATGGTGCAAAGGCGCCATCAGGAAAATCCGTTTGCCCCCGGTGTACTTGAAATAAGCCACCTGCAACATCACCGATACTGCCTCCATCACGAATACGCCCCCCATGATGGCCAGCACGATTTCCTGACGGACAATGACGGCTACCGTGCCCAGCGCAGCACCAATGGCCAACGCCCCAACGTCGCCCATGAAGACTTCGGCAGGATAGGCATTGAACCAGAGGAACCCGAGCCCGGCCCCCACCAGCGCGGCACAGAACACCACCACCTCGGCTGAACCGGGGATATGCGGCAACCCTAGGTATTTGGAGAAGATCACGTTACCGGCCACGTACGCAAAAATGGCCAGTGCACCGGAGACCATCACGGATGGCATGATGGCCAGACCATCCAGCCCGTCGGTCAGGTTCACCGCATTGCTGCTGCCCACAATCACCAGATACGTCAGCACCATGAAGCCACCCACGCCAAACGGGAATGCGATGGTTTTGAAGAAAGGCACAATCAGCGTAGTCTGGGCGCCCGCTTCTTTGAACGCAGCCAGAGAAAACGTTCCGTGGGTTGCCAGCCAGTAACCGGCAATCAGGGCGATGATGCTTTGCCCCAGCATCTTGGCTTTACCGGACAAGCCGGCCGGGTTTTTGTAAACCACCTTTTTGTAATCATCGATAAAGCCGATTACACCGGTCCCCAAGGTCACAAACAGCAGCAGCCAGACATAGTGGTTGTGCAGGTCGGCCCACAACAGGGTAGTCAGGGCAATCGAGACCAGAATCAGCGTACCGCCCATGGTCGGGGTGCCGACCTTGGTGACGTGCGTGGTCAGTTTTTCTTCGCGCAGGGGTTGGCCAACTTTCAGCTCGGTCAGCTTGCGGATCACGCCAGGGCCCAGCAACAGAGAGAAGGCCAAAGCAGTCAGCATGGCCAGAACGCCGCGCAGGGTAATGTAGTTGATGACGTTAAAAGCCCGGACTTCAGACCCTAGCCATTGTGCCAGTAGTAATAACACTCAGGCCTCCTTGATAAAATGTTCTACCACCCGTTCCATCTTCATGGAACGGGAACCTTTCACCAGCATGGTGGTATCTGGGGACACCAGCGCATCCAGCGCGGCCAGCAAGGCATCAAAATCTTCAAAATATCGTCCGTTCGGGCCAAATGCGGCTGCAGCTTCGGCGCTATCGCCGCCCCAGCACAGCAGATGCTCCACTTTGCCGCGGGCATATTCACCCACACCAGCATGTAGTGCCTTGCTATCCGTACCCAGTTCGCCCATGCCGCCCATCACATAAATCCGCTGCCCATCCAGTGCAGACAGCACATCCAGTGCGGCGCGCATGCTGGCCGGGTTGGCGTTGTAGCTATCGTCGATCAGGCGGCCACCGAAACGGGCCGGCTTTTGCTGCAGACGCCCTTTACTACCCTTGTAGTTCGCCAGACCCGCCGCAATATCCTGATCCGCCAGGCCAAGTGCCTGTGCAACAGCAGTCACGGCTGCAGCGTTCAGTACATTGTGCTTGCCCGGCGTAGGCAGCGTGGTCTTGAAATCTCCCTGGGCACCATGCAAGCAGATATGGCTTTCCAGGGGCAGGCATTCACCGGAAACGGTAACGTCAGCATTTTCAAAGCCAAACGTCACAGTTTTGTGCTGGGTATTCAGGGATTTCCAGTAAGGTGCGTAAGCATCTTCTGCATTGACAATGGCGGTGCCATTTCGTGCCAGACCGGCATAAATCTCGCCTTTTGCACGGGCGACACCGTCCAGTGAGCCGACGCCTTCCAGATGGACAGGCTGTGCATTATTCACCATAGCAACGGTAGGACGTGTCAGTTGGGTCAGGTAGGCGATTTCGCCAGGGTGATTCATGCCCATTTCAATCACGGCATAGCGGTGATTGTCACGCAGGCGCAACAAGGTCAGCGGCAAACCGGTATGGTTGTTGAAACTGCCTTCGGTGGCTACCACATTGGCCGCCCCGACTGCGGAAGCACACACTGATGCCAGCATGTCCTTCACGGTGGTTTTGCCGCAGGAGCCAGTAATGGCGGCCACTGGAATGCGGAACCTGCCACGCCACCAGGCCGCCAGTCTGCCTAGCGCCAGATCCGTATTCGCGACCTGAATGACCGGGCAGCCGTAACCTTCTGCCGGGATATCTTCCACCAGTGCCGCTACGGCACCGGCAGCAAGTGCCTGAGGAATCAGCGCATGGCCATCCATGGCTGCGCCTTTGCGGGCAACATACAGGCTGCCAGGCTGAACAGCGCGCGTGTCATGCGTGACATGGTTAAATGCAACATCAGCACCCCGAAGTGCTCCACCAACCGCCAAGGCCGCCACATGCAGCGTGGTCATCGTGTCGTCGGGGGCATTCAAAAGCGCGAGGCAAGCTTCTTCGACATCATCAAAATGATGCTTGGACTTGCCGATAATCTGATAGTCCTCATGCCCTTTACCGGCAATCAGCACAATATCACCGGCCTTGGCCAGCGCAACGGCACGGCGAATTGCCTGGTGACGGTCGATGACCACCTCGTGCGGGTTTTCATCCACACCAGCTGCTACTTGCTGGACGATGGTGCTGGCATCTTCGGTTCTTGGGTTATCGCTGGTTACAATCACGACATCTGCGATGCGCCCGGCAATTCCGCCCATCACAGGGCGTTTGCCATTGTCACGGTCACCACCGCAACCAAAGACCACATACAGTTTGCCGCCTTCAGGCAACACCACCTTCAGGGTGGTCAGTGCTTTTTCCAAGGCATCGGGCGTGTGCGCGTAATCAATGACAATCAGCGGCTGGTCTTGCCCGCCAACGCGTTGCATCCGCCCCGCAACACTGCGGATTTGGCCAAGGACTTTACCCGCATCAGCCAGCGCCACACCTTCTGCCAACAGTACGCCAAGCACCCCCAGCAGGTTGGAAATGTTGAACTCACCAATCAACCCGCTCTGGACGCGAATAACGCCTTCTGGTGTCTGGATATCCAGATCCAGTCCATTCAGATCCATCGCAATGCGGGAGCAATGGATATCCCCCTGCGAAATGCCATAGGTCAGTACCTTGACCTGATGAGCTTCCGCGATGGTCAGCAATTCACCAGAAAATGGATCGTCAGCATTGATGACGGCATGTTTCAGGTTTGGCCACTTGAACAACCGGGCCTTGGCCGCAGCGTAAGCTGCCATATCGCCGTGGTAATCCAGATGGTCACGTGTCAGGTTGGTAAACAGCGCGGTTGAAAATGGCACGCCGTTGGCACGACCTTGCTCCAGCGCGTGCGATGACACTTCCATCGCAACAACTTGGGCATCTGCTGCCTTGAAGTCGCGCAGCAACTGCTGCAACGCAATCGGCATTGGTGTGGTATGCGTCGCTTCGGTCAGGTGACCGGCAAACCCGTTACCCACCGTACCAACCACGGCCGTTTTGCGCCCCAGCAGATCAAAGGCCTGCATCAGCCAGTGCGTGCAAGATGTCTTGCCATTGGTACCCGTAACACCAACAAAGGACATCCCCTCGGCAGGATGCCCATAAAACTCGCTAGCCAGCCAGCCTATCGCTTGCCGTAGATCTGCGACACCCAGATTAGCCACCTGCCAGTCAGGTTGCCAGCTAAATCCCTCAGATTCCCACACCACCAGTGTCGCCCCTGCGGCAATGGCGGCCGGGATGTAATCGCGGCCATCTCCGTGTTCACCAGGCAAGGCAAAAAAAGCAGCGCCGGGCAACACCTCGCGGCTGTCGATCACCAGGGCGTTTACGTTGGCAGTTAATGCACGGAATTGATCGATGAGTGCTGTGTTTGTCATAGCCCCGTCTCCGCTTCTGGCTCATCAAAACCTGGGATCACAACGGTTTGTGCAGGAGCATCGGGCTGTACGCCCAGTTTGCGCATGATGCCTGCCGTAATTTTGCTGAAAATGGGGGCAGAAACCTGGCCGCCATAGTGTTTGGTAGGGTCTGGTTCATCCACCATGACCGCCACGATGACACGTGGCGCAGAAATAGGTGCCACGCCAACAAATGACGCCACATATTTGTCTTTTGAGTAGCCGCCAGCCGCGTGCTTGTAGGCGGTGCCGGTTTTCCCGCCGACGCGGTAGCCCACCACCTGCGCTAGCTGAGCCGTACCGCCTGGCTGCGTGACCATCTCCAGCATTTTCAGCATCTCGCGGGAGGTTTCAGGCTTGATCACCTGCGTCGCCGCGCCCGGGGCAGACTGCTTGAGGATGCTGACGGGCCGGATTGCACCATCATTGGCAAAAATCATGTAGGCACGGGCGATCTGCATCAGGCTGACGGAAATCCCGTAGCCATAGCCCATGGTGGCCTGCTCAACCGGCTTCCAGGTCTTGAACGGGCGCAGACGGCCCTTGGCTTCTCCCGGAAAACCCGTGGCGGGTATCTTGCCGAAGCCGACGCGGTCATACATGCTCCACATCATTTCCGGGCTCATTTTCAGGGCGATGGTTGCCGTACCAATGTTACTGGACTTCTGAATCACGCCAGCGGTGGTCAATACACCGTAATTGTGGGTATCCGTAATCGTGCGGTTGGCAATCTGCATGCTGCCGTTGGTCACAAATGTTGACTCTGGCTTGACGATGCCAGCATCCAGCGCGGCCGAGATCGAAATCGGCTTCATCATGGAACCGGGTTCGAACTGGTCTGTCAGCACCCGGTTACGCATGTTTTCGGGCACGATAGTGCCACGGTTATTCGGGTTGTAAGTTGGCACATTGGCCAGCGCCAGCACCTCACCCGTATGGGCATCCAGCACCACAACGCCGCCCGCCTTGGCCTTGGCGGCAGATACACCGGCCGCCAGCTCGCGGAAAGCCAGATACTGGATGTCACTGTCGATAGACAGCGTGACGGTTTCACCGTCTTTTGGCGGCACTTTATTGCCCAGGTCTTCCACCACAAAACCACGGCGGTCGCGGATTACACCCCAGCTGCCGGACTTGCCGGCCAGCACGGCATCTTTTGCCCGTTCAATGCCTTCCTGACCATGCTCGTCCGGGTCAGTGAAGCCGACAATGTGCGCCATGACTTCATGGGCAGGGTAAATCCGTTTGTATTCGGGCTGCTGGTAGATACCAGGAATTTTCTGTGCCAGTAGACGGGTAGCAATTTCCGGATTGATACGACGCTTTAGATAGACAAAGCCACGACTCTTGTCTTCAAACTTGGCACGAATGTCTTTTTCGCTCATGCCCAGTTCCTGAGCCAGCATCGTGTATTGGGCGGCGGTAATGCCGTCGGATTCAGCCGGATTAGCCCAGACGCTCGCCGCCTGCGCACTACGGGCCAGGGTCAGACCATTACGGTCGGTAATTACACCACGTTTGGCCACCAGCGGAATGATGCGGCTATAGCGTGCTTCACCTTCTTTTTGCAAGAACACATCCTGCTGGACCTGTAAATACAATGAGCGGCCCACTAGGGCAAAGAAGCCGGCCCCCAAAAGGCCAAAAACCAGGGCTGAACGCCAGGCTGGTAATTTAAGGGCAAGGTCAGGATTCGCGTAACGGACACGGGCCATGGTCATTCCTCTTTCGGTGGAACAACCAGGACGGCATCGCCATCCGAGGTGACAACGCGGGTACGCTCCGGCGCGGGCGTATTCATTTTCAGTGCACCTTGCGCTTCGCGCTCGATGCGGGAGTGCATCCCTTGGGTACTTTGTTCAAGCAGCAGCTTGTCGTAGTCTTCCCCATACTGGCGACTCTGCTTTACTTCCTGCTGGTACGCCGCATACAGACGACGTGCCTTGTGCTGGGAAGTCACCACGGACAGTGCGGATACAATGGCGATGAGCAGCAGCATGAGATTCAGTTTAAACATGCTTGCCCTCCAACTTTTCCAGGACACGCAGTGTTGCGCTGCGCGAGCGGGAGTTGGAACGCACTTCTTCTGCAGAGGCCTTCATGGCTTTACCCACAAGACGAGCCTCAGGCTGCGCCAGTTGATCCGCCCTGACAGGCAGTCTGCTTGGCAGGGTATCCACTGTTACTGCATCACGAAATGCATGCTTGACTATACGATCTTCCAGCGAATGAAAGCTGATGACCGACAGACGTCCGCCCACATTCAGGCGGCTGATAATCTGTGGCAGAACTAGCGTGAGCTCTTCAAGCTCGCGATTGATGTAAATCCGTACAGCCTGAAAGGTGCGCGTCGCGGGGTCCTGACCCTGCTCGCGTGTACGGACGGCCGACGCCACGACCTTGGCAAGTTGCCGGGTTGTGGTAATGGGCTCTTGGCTGCGCGCAGCAACAATCGCGCTTGCAACCTGTTTAGCATACCGCTCTTCACCATAATCCCTGATCACTTTCGACAAGTCTGCCTCAGCGGCAGTATTGATCCAATCCGCAGCCGTCTGGCCACGGGTGTTATCCATACGCATATCCAAAGGCGCATCAAACCGGAAACTGAACCCCCGTTCAGCTTCATCCAGCTGCGGTGATGACACACCCAGATCCATCAGCACACCATCCACGCGGGCAATACCCAGCCGATCCAGTTCGGCCGCAAAATCTCCGAATGGTGCGTGAACGATATGAAAACGAGGATCTTTGACAAGACTGGCCTCTGCGATGGCCGCAGGATCTTTATCAAACGCAATCAGACGCCCCCCGGCGTCCAATTGCGAGAGAATCAAACGGCTGTGACCGCCCCGCCCGAAGGTGCAGTCAACATAGATACCGTTTGGCTTTACAGAGAGCCCCGCCACCGCTTCCTGAAGCATCACGGTGACGTGTGTAGTTGGTGCAGACATTATAGAGAGAACCCTTCAAGCTCAGCAGGCATCCCGTTAGCACTGTATTCCAGTGCCACATCACACTGCCGCTGCCAACCAAGTTCATCCCACAATTCAAATTTCTTGCCTTGCCCGATAAGCACCACACGCTTGTCCAGCCCGGCAAATGTGCGCAACTCCGGAGAAACCAGAATGCGCCCCGCAGAATCCATTTCCACATCTTCTGCATAACCCACAACCACACGCTGGTAAGCACGCAACTGAGGATTGAAACTGGATACACTGTTCAACTTCTCTTCGATGGGACCCCATTCTGTCACTGGATAAAGCAACAGACACTTGCTCGGGTCTGCAGTCAAGACCAGTTTGCCGGCAGAAATTTCGGCCAACGCATCGCGATAGCGTGCCGGGATCGCCAAGCGCCCCTTGCTATCCAGATTTAGCGTTGCACTACCCCGAAAACTCACGGAAACCTCTCTTGTCTGACAAGGGAAAAACCACCACAAAAACCCACTTTCTCCCACCTTTTACCACTATAGAGAAAAAAGACCCTATGGTCAAGGTAGAAAACAAGATTTTTCCCTTATGCAACAAAGACTTAGCGCGCAAAGCTTTTTTTGTGAATATCCTTTAAAATGAATGAGATAGCGCTGCTTTAGAAAGTAAAATATAAACTCGCATGTCATGCCACTTGGCTGCAGGCAAGTGGTGGGAGATTCTCCCAAAAACCACCAGAAATCCACAAAAAATGGCCTTGGGCGTGGATACTGAATGGATCAGCCGTTCACTACTTCCTGCTGCCAAGACCATGCACAGACCCGAAAACCCCGAAGAACCACCCTCTTTATAGAAACACCCGCTTGCAATACACTGTGAACCACGTAAGGCATGCAGGGATTGTCCTGACATGCCATCAGAACAACATATCCAGTCAACAAACGGCCAAATCCATGAACCTTCTGAGGACAACCCTCTGTTTGCTTATTGTGCTTCTGCTAACCGGCTGCATACCTCAAAAAGCCATTGATACCGGCCTGTGGCTCGGGGGGCAAAACGGGCTTAGCTTTGACAGAAACGTGACGCGGTTGGGCAAGAATGACTGGACCTTTACCGTAGCGATCAGCACGCTGGGACTGACCAGCAACCTGCAAACCGCCATTGAGAACGTGACGCAGCCATACTGCAGCGGCAGCACCAGCAAAGTGGTCTTCGACGCCCTCAGTAAAGGCATCCACAATACAGTGACAGGCGCCCAGCGCGTTGCCCAGGGCCGTTTTCATTGCGAAGCCCTATAACCGTCTGAACCACGACTTACCAACAAAAAACCGCCTGCATCTTGCAGGCGGTTTTTTGTTGCCTCAACCCTCAGCGACAATGGCTTACTGGCGGCGCCAGGTAGTTCCTTGCGGACCGTCTTCCAGCACAATGCCCGCTGCCAGCAAGGCATCCCGGATACGGTCTGACTCGGCAAAGTTCTTGGCTTTACGCGCAGCCAAACGCTCTGCAATCAGCGTCTCGATCGCGTCAGGTGTCAAACCGCCTTCATCCGCTTTGCCGGCCTGCAGAAACTCGGTAGGATCGCGCTCCAGCAAACCAAGCACACCCGCCAGCTGCTTTAACAAACGCGCCGTTGCCGGATCCTTGGAGCGGTTGACTTCAGTTGCCAGTTCAAACAGCACGGCAACGGCCTCAGGGGTATTGAAGTCATCGTTCATGGCTGCCTTAAAGCGCGCTGCCTGCGATTGTGACCAGTCAATGCCATGGTCTGCAGCCAGCTCCACCCCGCGCAGCGCCGTGTACAGTCGGGTCAGTGCCTGCTGCGCATCTTCCAGCACCTTGTCGGAGTAGTTCACAGGACTGCGATAATGACTGCGGACAATAAAGAACCGCACCACCTCGCCATCAAAGTGCTGCAACACATCGCGGATCGTGAAGAAATTGCCCAGAGACTTGGACATTTTCTCGCCATCGACCTGAATAAAGCCGTTATGCAGCCAGTAATTCACATAGGCATGGTTATGCGCCCCCTCGCTCTGGGCAATCTCGTTCTCATGATGCGGGAACTGCAAGTCCTCACCACCGCCATGAATGTCAAAATGCTCACCCAGATGATGGCAGCTCATGACCGAGCACTCGATATGCCAGCCCGGGCGACCTTCACCCCATGGAGATGGCCAGCTCGGCTCGCCCGGCTTGGCAGCTTTCCAGAGCACGAAATCCAGCGGGTCGCGCTTGTAAGGGTCAACCCCCACCCGCTCGCCAGCCCGCAAGTCGTCCAGCGACTTGCCGGAAAGCTTGCCGTAATCGGGAAATTCGCGCACGGCATAGTACACATCGCCGTTGGCTGCAGGGTACGCCCGCCCGTTGGCGATCAGTTTTTCGATCAGCGCCACCATGCCCGGCACGTGCTCGGTTGCCCGTGGCTCAAAGCTCGGCGGCAGCAGGCGCAGCTGGGCAGTATCTTCATGCATCGCGCCGACAAATCGCTCGACCAGCGCACCAATGGTTTCGCCATTTTCGGCCGCCCGCTTGATGATCTTGTCGTCGATATCGGTAATGTTGCGAACATAGGTCACCTCCAGCCCGGTGGCCGACAACCAGCGATAGATCACGTCAAAGGCGGCCAGCATGCGTGCGTGGCCAATGTGGCAGAAATCATAAACGGTCATCCCGCACACATACATGCGCACTTTGCCAGGCTCGATCGGGACGAATTGCTCTTTTTGACGGGTCAGCGTGTTATACAGAGACAGCATAGGATTTCACTTTTTCAAGCTCTGTCACATCCGGGAAGTTAACAGAGTCTATTAAACAGAACAGGCACCCCAGCGGGGTGCCCTTTGACGGCGAGTGCAGAATGCACATCCATTCAGCCAATCAACATCGTTCTCCGGCCGGATACGGCGCAAACAAAGACATCAGCCCTGCTCCTTGGCCCATGAGTCTTTCAGGGTGACTGTACGGTTAAATACCGGACGCTGCCCTGCCACATGTTCAAAGCGGTCGGTACAGAAATACCCCAGTCGCTCGAACTGATAACGGGTTTCTGGCGCAGCATCCTTCACGCAGGCTTCCACATAGGCTGTCACTGTCGCCAGCGATGCCGGATTGATGAACTGCTTGAAGTCCACATATTCGCCATCCGCGCCACGTACGGCATCCGGACGTGGTTCGGTAAACAGGCGGTCATACAGACGGACATCAGCCTCAATCGCATGCTCGGCAGATACCCAGTGAATCACGCCCTTGACCTTGCGGCCCACCGGATTTTGGCCCAGCGTGGCCGGATCAATAGAACACTTCAGCTCTACCACCTGGCCAGACGCATCCTTGATCACTTCGTCACACTTGATCACATAGGAGTAGCGCAACCGCACTTCCCCGCCTGGGGTCAGGCGTTGCCAGCCAGCCGGCGGCACTTCGGCAAAGTCATCCCGCTCGACATAAATCGTTTTGGCGATAGGCACTTCACGTTCGCCAAACTCCGGATGATGCGGATGGAATGGCGCGCTGCGCGAGCCGGTCACGCCCGCTTCAAAATTGGTCAGGGTGACCTTGATCGGATTCAGCACGGCCATCACGCGCGGCGCCTGGGTTTCGAGCATTTCGCGCACGGCACCTTCCAGCACGGAATAGTCAATGACGTTCTCGCTCTTGGACACACCGCAACGCTGGGCAAACAGACGGATGCCTTCCGGCGAATAACCGCGACGCCGCATACCGGAAATGGTTGGCATGCGCGGATCGTCCCATCCGGACACAATCCCTTCGGTGACCAGCTGGTTCAGCTTGCGTTTGGATGTCAGCGCATACAGCAGTTCCAGACGCGAGAATTCATACTGACGCGGATGGCAATCAATCGAGATATTGTCCAGTACCCAGTCGTACAACGGGCGATGGTCTTCAAACTCCAGTGTGCACAGCGAATGGGTAATGCCTTCCAGCGCATCTGAAATGCAATGGGTATAGTCATACATCGGATAGATGCACCAGTCGTCACCCGTGCGGATATGGTGCGCACGACGGATCCGGTAGATGACCGGATCGCGCATGTTCACGTTGCCGGATGACATGTCGATTTTCAGGCGCAGGGTTTTGCTGCCATCGGCAAACTCGCCGTTTTTCATGCGCGTGAACAGATCCAGGTTTTCTTCCACCGTACGGTCGCGATAAGGACTGTTTTTACCCGGCTCGGTCAGGGAACCGCGATAAGCACGCATTTCTTCAGCGTTTAGCTCGCACACATACGCCAGGCCTTTCTGGATCAGCTCGACGGCGTACTGGTATAACTGCGGAAAATAATCCGACGCATGCCGAATCTCGCCATTCCACTGGAACCCCAGCCAGGCCACATCGGCCGCAATGGAGCGCGCATATTCGTCGGACTCTTTTTCCGGGTTGGTATCGTCAAAACGCAGGTTACAGACCCCCGGGTATGACGCATCGCCTTGTACCAGTCCGAAATTCAGGCAAATGGATTTGGCGTGCCCTACGTGCAGGTAGCCGTTTGGCTCGGGCGGAAAGCGGGTAACGATGGAGGCATGTTTACCGGCAGCAATATCTGCATCAATGATGTTACGGATAAAGTTGGAGATTACAGGTGTGTCGCTCATGTCTTGGGCACAGTTCTCAAAAGAGACTCATCAATAGGAATATGCTAATTCTACCCGAAACACGCCCAAACCTGAATCAAACCGTTGCCCACTGCATTTTACCGTTAACCGCGGAACATGGCATACACCGCGCCTCATGCATAAAGCCACCCAGTCTGGCATCCATGAAGAACGGTACACACTGGCTTGCCAACTCACTTGAGCGGGCCGACACGCGATCCATCGACCTGATGCGCAGCGACCATGCAAGCGGTTTTGATTTGTCGAATCGGGGTAACACCACACGGCGCTCCGCCAGTAAAAACAAGATGAACCGGGGTAATACGTACATCACCAGTTGCTCAACCGAACTGCTGTATAATTTTTACCTGCCTATCTTCAAAGACACACTGGACAATGACGCTTTCAATCCTGATTATTTTTCTCATCGTATACATAGGCATGATCCTGGGTGGCTTGCCATTTCTTCAGCTTGACCGAACAGGCGTTGCGTTACTCGGTGCAATCGCGATCATCAGTATCAATGCCATGAGTTTGGATGAGGCGGTAAAAGCAATTAACCTGCCAACAATCATCCTGCTTTTTTCCTTCATGGTGGTTTCTGCTCAGATGCGCCTGGGAGGATTTTATGACTGGATCACGCATAAACTAGGTCGGCTAGGGGTCGGCCCTGCAGGTTTTTTGGGTGCTTTAATTATCGTTACCGCCGTCCTATCCGCGATTTTCAGCAATGACATCGTCTGCTTAGCGATAGCCCCTGTCTTAATTGATGTATGCAGAAAACGGCAAGTAGCGGCCATTCCCTACCTTCTTGCCCTTGCATGTGCAGCCAATATCGGATCCGCGGCAACATTGATTGGCAACCCTCAAAACATGCTCATCGGCCAATCGCTCAAAATATCTTTTGGCGCCTATTTCCTAGATGCCATCATCCCTGTCGCCCTCGGACTATTCATTTGCTGGGCGCTCATTGCTTGGCAAACCAAAGGTAAATGGAAACTCAACGCCTTAGATTCATCTACCCCTGCTTCACCTAGCCTGGGCACTGATGACTTAATGCCATTTGACCCCTGGCAAACGACAAAAGGACTGCTCGTCGCAGCAGGATTATTAATCGCCTTCCTTGTGGGGCCCTGGCCTACGGAATATGTCGCGTTAATTGGCGCGGGGATTTTATTGACCAGCCGAAAACTGCATTCCCGCAAAATGCTGGGACTGGTAGATTGGGAGTTGTTGGTACTCTTCATGAGCCTCTTTGTGGTCAATCATGCGTTCCAACAAACCGGCATCAGTGCGGAATCCATCCAGTTTCTGGCTCAAAAAGGCATTCAATTAGAACAGACATCACACCTGTTTTTTGCCACATTCGTCCTATCCAATCTGGTGTCAAATGTTCCTGCCGTCATGTTGCTGCTACCGGTCGCAAATCACGAGACGAGCGGACTTTTACTTGCGCTAGCGAGTACCTTTGCAGGCAATTTGCTGATTGTCGGCAGCATCGCCAATATCATTGTCATCGATGCGGCGGCCAGACAGAAAATCACGATTGATTGGCGATGCCATGCACGTGTCGGCGTACCGATCACCCTGATCACGCTGGCAATGACTGGCTTCTACCTGGCTTTTCATTAAGATATTTGGATGCTCAAACAACAGATCGCAATTAACCGAGCATAGTCAGCAATCAAACATGAATCGCCTCAGGCTTCTGCAGCACGCCTTTTGTTGCAAAAGGCGTGTAGAAAGCGCAAAGCGGGCAAGATGCAATTGTAGTACCTATCAGGTGTTGGTAGAATCCACCAGTTTAACCGAGATTTGAAAAGCCACTACCTGCCATGAAAATTAGCGCCTTGCGACTCCTGCCTATCTGCCTTGCCCTGGCTGCCTTGCCTGCACTGGCCGATGAAGCACAAGAAATCGGCAAACTGATCAAGCAAGGACAAAGCACCCAAGCCGTCGACCGGGCAAACCAGTATCTGGTCAAGTTCCCGAAAGATGCCCAGGTACGTTTCGCCAAAGGTTTGGCATTGGCCGAGCTTGGCAAATCATCGGACGCCATCAAGGTATTCCAGGCTCTGACCGAAGACTTCCCGGACCTGCCAGAACCCTATAACAACCTGGCCGTGCTGTACGCACAGCAAAAGCAGTTTGACAAAGCCCGTCAGGCGCTGCAAATGGCCATCCAGACCCATCCAAGCTATGCCACTGCCCACGAAAACCTGGGCGACATTTACGCCGAGATGGCCAGTCAGGCCTATAGCAAAGCGTTGCAGCTGGACAAGGGCAATGCCAATGCCCAGATCAAGCTGACGATGGTGCGTGAGCTGTTCTCCCGCAAGAGCGGGGGCGGCAAGATTGCCCCAGCCGCTGATCCGGTCAAACTGGCCACCATTGCGCCGGTCGATGTCAGTACCAAGCCTGTAACACCACCGCCGGTCAAACCGGTTGACACAACAACCATCCCGGTTGCCAAACCGGTCGATGCAAAATCGGTAGAGAACAAGTTGCCGGATGCCAGCAAAACGGCAGATGCCGCCGCCAAGCCTGCCATCAAGGTAGCGGATGCCAAGGCAAAACCGGATACCGCCACCAAACCGGCAGATACCAAAACCAAGCCTGATACCACCGCAAAAGCGGATGCCAAACCGGACACAAAACCAGTGGCCGACACGCCACGTGACAGCAAACCGGTGGTTCGCGCCGTCGAATCCTGGGCACAGGCCTGGTCCGGCCAGAGAGTATCGTCCTACCTTAGCGCTTATGGCAAAGACTTCCACCCGCCTAAAGGCTTGAGCCGCAAAGACTGGGAGAGCGAGCGCAAAGACCGCATCTCGGCCCCCAAATCGATTGCGGTCGGTATCAATGAGCCGTCGGTCACCTTTATTGATGACAAGACGGCCAAGGTTACCTTCAGCCAGTCTTACAAGTCCGATGCACTCAAGAGCGTCACCCCCAAGACACTGGTGCTTAGCAAAAGCGGCGACCGTTGGGTGATCATTGAAGAACGAGTCGGTCGTTAAGTATCGTGCCACATAAGAAAACCCTATCCAGCGCGGGCATCATGATCAAACGTACCTGTGCACTGATTCTGACGGTATTGCCGGCAGCCTCCATGAGCTCCATGGGGAATATTTCCCTGCATCCGGCGCAAAGCATCCGCGCGGATGCGGCTGCCATTCAGCATCTTGGCGAAATTCCGCTGACCCAAGGCCACAAACGGCCGGAAGAGCAGCTGATTCGTGTGATTTCGTTCATGCGCCAGGGCGACCTCGAGAATGCGCAGCGCATGCTCAACCAGCTGCTGACCGAGTACCCCAACTACAAACTGGCGCACCTGATCCAGGGCGACCTGCTACTGGCCCGCCAGCAGCCCATTTCCAATCTGGGCAACCTGACCGCCATCCAGCAAGATGCACTCAATGACCTGCGGCATGAAGCCAAGGTCCGGATCGGTCATTACACGGCCGATGTGCCGGCTGACCAGATTCCGGCCAATGTGGTCAAAATGTCCCCGGCCCAGCGTTACCTGCTGGCAGTCGACGTGACCAAGTCTCGCATGTACGTGTACGAAAATGACAACGGCTTGCCGAAACGGGTGGATGACTTTTATATCACCATTGGCAAGAACGGTTACGACAAGTATGTCGAAGGCGACCAGCGGACCCCGCTGGGCGTGTATTTTGTCACCTCGGAACTGCCAAAGAGCACCCTGCCAGACATGTATGGCGATGCCGCCTTCCCGCTCAATTATCCGAATGAGTGGGATCGTCGTGAAGGCAGAACCGGGCATGGCATCTGGTTGCACGGCAGCCCGTCCGGCACCTACAGCCGCCCGCCCCTGTCGTCCAATGGCTGTGTAGCCCTGACCAACCCGGATCTGAACGCCCTGAAGAAATACCTTCAGGTAGGCGTAACACCGGTGATTATCAGCAAGCAGTTCAACTGGGTGAACTCTCTGGAAAACCACAAGACTAAACAGGTATTGGAGAGTCAGGTAGAACAATGGCGGAAAGACTGGGAAAGTCTGGATACCAACCGCTACCTGACCCATTATGCCAATACGTTCAAGTCGGGCGCCATGGATCTGGCGGCATGGAAAGCGCAAAAAATGGCGGTCAATGCCACGCGTAAATGGGTCAAGGTCAAGGTTGATAACCTGAGCCTGCTGGCTTACCCAGGCAAACCGGATTTGATGGTCGCCACCTTTGAACAGTCTTATCAGAGTAATGTCGCCAGTGGCACCAGTATGAAACGCCAGTACTGGCAGCGCATTGATGGCAATTGGAAAATTGTTTTTGAAGATGCTTCCTGAGCATTAAGGATACCCTATGAAACTGAAGTTTTTATGCCAAAGCATGGTGGCTGCCTGTGCACTGCTAGTGGGTGTTGCGTATGCCAACAACCCGATGGTCGAAATCAAGACCAACACCGGTACACTGGTGGCCGAGCTGTATGCCGACAAGGCACCGCTCACCGTTAAGAACTTCCTCAGCTATGTCGACAGCGGCTTTTATAACGGGACGGTGTTTCACCGTACCATTGCCAAGTTCATGATTCAGGGTGGTGGTTTTGCCCCTGGCCTGAAACAAAAGCCGACACATGACCCGATCAAGAATGAAGCCAGTCCGCTTCTGCAAAACAAGCCGGGCACTCTGGCCATGGCACGCACCAACGACCCAGACTCAGCCACCAGCCAGTTTTTCATTAACCTGAACGACAACAAGCACCTGAACTTCTACAAGCCGCAACCGGACTATATCGGTTATGCCGTGTTCGGCAGAATCGTCAAAGGGTATGAGGTCGCAGAAAAAATATCGACCGTACCGACCCATGCTGTGGGTAATTTTGATGACGTACCGACTAACGATGTCGTGATTGAATCCATTACCCGCATTGCAGAGGCCGCGCCCGCTAGCCCGGCAGCCCCGGCAAAAAAACCGGCAGTAAAGAAAAAAGTCGTCAAGAAAAAGACGACCTGATGCCCCGGGTGGCCTTGTCCGTATCCGCAATGTCGCCCCGAGCAACACACCACACATAATCAGACAGCCATTTTAGTAAAGGAATCCTAATGTCTACTTCCGTCAAACTGAGCACCCGCTTTGGTGATATCACAATTGCGCTGGATGCCGAAAAAGCGCCGAAAACGGTAGCCAACTTTGTTGAATACGTCAAAGCCGGCTTCTACGACGGTACCATTTTCCACCGTGTAATTGATGGCTTCATGATTCAGGGCGGCGGTTTCGAACCAGGCATGAAACAAAAAGAAACACGTGACATGATCGAGAACGAAGCCAGCAACGGTCTGAAAAACGACAGCTACACCATTGCCATGGCCCGTACACCGGATCCTCACTCCGCCACCGCCCAGTTCTTCATCAACGTGGCCGACAATGACTTCCTGAACTTCCGTGCACCGACCTCCCAGGGCTTCGGCTACTGCGTTTTCGGTAAAGTGACCGAAGGCCAAAATGTCGTGGATGAAATCCGCAAAGTCAAAACCGGTAATGCCGGCTTCCATCAGGACGTGCCGAAAGAAGACGTCGTGATCGATAAAGCCGAGTTGATCGAAGACTAAGCTGTCCCCTGTATCGCCGGAATGCCTCACGGGTTTTCCGGCGATACCAGCGTTGCCCCCTCACCTACCGGTACCCTGCCGTGCCAGACATCTACTTCATCTCTGACTTGCATCTTTCCGGCCAAACCCTGGCTGAGACCTCGAATTTTCTGGCCTGGCTGCCCACGCTAAAAAGTGGCGATCAACTGTATATGCTGGGGGATTTTTTTGATGCCTGGATTGGGGATGATGCGGCCGTTGCGCCCGAATACCAGCAGATTATTGCTGCCCTGACATCAACATCCGATCGCGGCGTGAATCTGTATTACATGCATGGCAACCGGGATTTTCTGGTGGGTTCGGAGGTTGCCCGTCAGGCCGGCATGCGGCTGATTGCCGCCCCCCATCTGCTTCGCATTGGCCAGTTGAGCCTGCTGCTACTGCATGGTGATGAGCTGTGCACAGATGATGCTCAGTACCAGCAATTCCGGCAGCACGTTCGTTCACCTGAGTGGCAGGCCAGCTTTCTGGCCAAACCGCTGACGGAGCGTCGTGAGATTGCCAATGGTTTGCGCGCCCAGAGCGAACAGCAAAAACAGATCAAATCCATGCAGATCATGGATGTCAATCCAGAAGCCGTGGCAGCGTTGTTCAGAGCGCACCCTGACTGCGTCATGATTCATGGGCACACCCACCGCCCTGCCTGCCATCATGTGCAGCTAGACCAGCAAACACGCACACGCTGGGTATTGCCCGACTGGCACGGCCAGCACTGGGGTTATCTGCATCTCCACCAGCACCAGCTCTCACTCCACCAGTTTGAAGCCTGATAACCGCTTACGGATTGGGACCAATCGCCACCGGACGGGTGGCATCCGCACACCATTCGCTCCAGGAGCCCGGATACAGCATGGCCCCCGGTAAACCGGCATATTGCATGGCCAGCAGGTTATGGCAGGCAGTGACGCCAGAGCCGCACTGGTTTACGACCTGATCCGGTTGTGTACCGGCAAGCACACCCGCAAATGCAGCCGCCAACACGTCCGGCGACTTGAAGCGGCCATCGGCATCCAGATTCTGCTGGAAAAAATGATTACGTGCGCCTGGAATATGCCCACCCACTGGGTCAAGGGTTTCGCCCTCACCGGCATAACGTCCCGGAGCACGGGCATCCAGCACCAGCAGATGACTGTCAGCGGTCAGGATATCCGTCGCAGAGACGGTCTTTTCCAGCGATGGGCGAATGGAAAAACTGCCGGCAACCGGTACAGGCACCTCTGTCGTCAAAACGCCACCGACCCGTTCATAGGCCGCCAGACCGCCATCCAGCACGGCGACCGACTCGTGCCCCAGCCAGCGTAACAACCACCACAAGCGGGCCGCATACATGCCGCCTGCGTCGTCATACGCCACCACCTGGGTGTCGTTATGGATGCCAGCAGCAGCCAGCTTGGTGGCGAGCACGTCGGCTGGCGGCAAAGGATGACGACCATTCACACCCGTTTTGGTACCGGACAGGTCTTCATCCAGATGAAAAAAGCGCGCGCCGGTCACATGGCCGGCAGCATACGCTCGCCGTCCATATTCCGGGTCCGTTAACTGATGACGGCAATCCACCACAATGACTTTATCAGCAGGAATGGACAGCAAGGCGTCCGCAGAAATCAACGTGCTCCAAGACATGCATCAATCCTCTTTGACAGGGGTTTCCGGTTTACGGTTGCTACCGGCAATGACTTTGTATTCAAACAGACGGCATTCCAGCGCGCCGTTAAACAATACTGTCCGCTTGCTGGCAGAGAGTCGCACCCCTTTGGCAAGCGCCGGGTCAGCAGTAAAGAAGTAACAGCGCCAACCGGCAAAGCGCTGCTTCATGACATCGCCCAGTTGCGGGTACATGGCCTGCAGCGCGGCCTGTTCGCCAATCCGTACCCCGTATGGCGGGTTGGTCACCCAGATGCCATTCTCAGCCGGCGCATTGACTTCCAGTACATCGCACTGTTTCAGGGCCACTACATCACGCAAACCGGCATTTTCCAGGTTGTAATGCGCCAGTTTCAGTGCATCGCCGAATTTGTCGCTGCCAAAGATCGGCAATGCCCGGATATTGACAGGCATCGCATCACGCTCGTCACGCCACGCTTGCCAGGCCGCATGTGGGAAATTCTTGATACGTTCGAACCCGAATTCGCGTCCGCGGCCGGCATCAATCCCTAGCGCCATTTGCGCCGCTTCCATCAGGAAGGTACCGCTACCGCACATCGGATCCAGCAAAGGCTGACAACTGCCCTGCCCGTCATCCGCCTGCCAACCGGTCAGCATCAGAATGCCGGCGGCCAGGTTCTCCCTCAGCGGCGCTTCGCCTTGTACCTGACGCAGACCGCGCTTGAACAACGCTTCGCCAGAAGTGTCCAGATACAACGTCACGGTTCTCGCGTCCAGAAACGCATAAATGCGATGATCCGGATTGGCGGTATCCACGCTGGGCCTGACGCCTGTACGTTCACGGAAGTGGTCACAAATGGCATCCTTGATGCGCAACGTGACAAAGTCGAGGCTGTTTAGCGGGCATTTGGTGGCCGATACGCTCACCTTGATGGTTTCCTGCTCGGTAAACCATTGCGCCCATGGCAACGCCAGGGCAGTACGATAGACGTCATGTTCGGACTGATACGGTGCCTGGCGCAAACGCCACAGAATCCGGCTGGCCACCCGGCTCTGGCGGTTGGCTTTGGCACAGGTCATCCAGGTACCTGCAAACTTGACTCCGCCTGCCAGCGGCGCGACTTCTTGCGCCCCCAGTCCGGTCAGTTCGGTGGCCAGCACCCCTTCCAGCCCCCGCGGGCAAGTGGCAAAGAATTCATGCTGTCGGTCGTCGCTCATGTCCATCTACTCCAAGCCCATCCTATCCGACGCTGCGGAGATGGGGCATATTCGTTTACAATATCGGGATTATATCTGTTATCTGCGTATCACACCTTAAATAGGACGCTCACATGAATCTGCCACGCTCATTCCCCGCCAGCCGCATGCGCCGTTTACGTCGTCATGCCTTCTCCCGCAATCTGGTCAGGGAACATGCACTCACCGTTAACGACCTGATTTATCCGGTGTTTGTGCTGGAAGGTGAAGACCGTGAAGAGGCCGTTGCCTCCATGCCGGGCGTGGTGCGAAAAAGCATTGACCGCTTGCTGGTTGAAGCAGAGAAATGTGTCAAACTGGGTATTCCGGCCCTGGCCTTGTTCCCGGTTGTCGATGCCAGCCGCAAATCCTTGCTGGCCGAAGAAGCCTATAATCCGGCAGGGTTGGTACCGCAAACCATCAAAGCCTTGAAATCCCGTTTTCCGGAACTGGGCGTCATCACCGATATCGCACTGGACCCGTACACCAGCCATGGTCAGGATGGCGTGATTGATGACGAAGGCTATGTCCTGAATGAAATCACCGTCGATATCCTGTGCAAACAGGCCATCTGCCATGCAGAGGCAGGCGCTGACGTAGTGGCACCATCCGACATGATGGATGGCCGCATCGGTCGCATCCGCGCCGCACTGGATGCAGCGGGTCACGAACTCACGCAGATCATGGCCTACTCTGCCAAATATGCATCCAGCTTCTACGGCCCGTTCCGGGACGCCGTCGGTTCTGCCGGCAATCTCGGCAAAGGCAACAAATATACCTACCAGATGGACCCGGCCAATACCAACGAAGCCCTGCATGAAGTGGCGCTAGATATCCAGGAAGGCGCCGACATGGTCATGGTCAAGCCTGGCATGCCGTATCTGGACATTGTGCGCCGGGTAAAAGACGAGTTTGGCGTCCCCACCTTTGCCTATCAGGTCAGCGGGGAATACGCGATGTTGAAGGCCGCGTTCCAGAATGGCTGGCTGGATGAAAAAGCCTGTGTCATGGAGAGCCTGCTGGCCTTCAAACGGGCAGGCGCGGACGGCATTCTGACCTACTTTGCACCGCAAGCGGCGGCCTGGCTGGCAGAAGGCTGATTCGTCTCGCCATAAAACCCATATCCCTTACCTACCAACGGACAAACCATGGCCGGAAGCAGTTTTTTTGCCCTGATTGATGATATCGCCACCCTGCTGGATGACATAGCCGTCATGAGCAAGACAGCAGCCCAGAAGACCGCCGGGGTACTGGGGGATGACCTCGCCCTCAATGCCCAGCAGGTCACCGGCATCGAACCCGAGCGGGAGCTACCCGTTGTCTGGGCGGTTGCCAAAGGCTCACTCAAGAACAAGGCGATTCTGGTACCGGCGGCGTTGCTCATCAGCGCGCTGATCCCGTGGGCCGTCATGCCCCTGTTGATGATAGGTGGTGCCTACCTGTGCTTTGAAGGTGTCGAGAAACTGGCGCACAAGTGGCTGCACAGCCCGGCCGAGGACGAAGCACACCATCAGGCGCTGCTGGAGGCCGTGTCAACCGACAGCACGGACATGGTGGCATTCGAGAAAGAAAAAATCGATGGGGCCGTTCGTACCGACTTTATCCTGTCGGCCGAAATCATTGTGATTGCCTTGGGCACCATTTCTCATGCGCCCCTGTTGCAACAGGTCATGGTGCTGGTAGCCGTTGCCATTGCCATGACCATTGGCGTCTATGGCTTTGTGGCCGGCATTGTAAAGCTGGATGATGCGGGTCTGTATTTGTGTCGCCAGTCTGCCACCAGCCACGTTGGGCGTATCCGCCACGTGATTGGCAGGCTGCTGCTGGCAACGGCGCCCAAGATGATGAAAGTGCTATCCGTCGGCGGCACCATTGCCATGTTTCTGGTGGGGGGAGGCATTGTCACTCATGGCATCCCGGCGTGGCATGACTATGTCAGCCACCCGCTCGGTAGCGCCCCGGCATTCTTTGCCGCGACGCTGCCGTCAGTAGCGAACATACTGGCCGGCATGGTGACCGGCGCCGTCATTCTACTGATTGTCTACTCAGTCCAGAAACTGGTCAAAAGAGTATAATCCCCAGTCATGCCGCTGACACCCCGGATGAACGACTGATCCGGGGTTATGTCCAGTCGAACTGGTAACAGTCAAAATTGTGACCTCGCTCGATCAGCGTGACCAGTCTGGCCTGGCGGATTTTGCCATCACAGATAATCTGCGCCACATTGCCGGGGTGAAACAATCCGGCCGGCATCAATATCATTTCCTGCTGCTGCGGGTCAGAAAATGCGGGCAGCATCACGGCAGGCTGCGGTGCAACCGCCAGTGCCTGCGCCCCAGTCGCCCGGACAACCGCCGCGACTGGCAACCCGCCAAAGCTGCTTAACCCCAGCTCGACAGTTCCGTCATCATCAAACAACAGTCGTCTGACCACACCCATGACAGGTTGTTGCCCGGTCCGCTGCAAAATCACCAGCTGGTTTTGCTGCCAGCGCTGAATGGTCTGCCTGGTCATCAAGCCCAGCCCGCTGGTGCTCTGGTCCTTCAGCAACCAGGTCTCCAGCGCAGGCAGCACTTGCGGACGATATTCCCGCGCGTGGTAAGTTTCGCTCGCCCTTTTGCCAAACAACTGGAACTCGGCGAGGGTTTTGGCACTCAGCTCTGGCGCGCTGTCCTTGGCGTCAAACAGCATACCGCTCAATTGGCTGTATATCTGCCCCCAGTCGCCCCCCAGCAGTACCTCTTCATTTGCCTGATGTCGCGGCAAAACGCGCCCACGCTTCTCCGACAAAAACTTGTACAGCAAGGTGAGGAACGGCAAGCCACCGGCAGGGAGAAACATGTCCGTCAGCTGTGGCAAATCCCACGCCTGGCCATCTCTCAGCATTTTGATGCGTTTCGCCAGACTGACCAGCAAGGCATCCCGGTGCAAATAGCAGACTTCCTCAGAGACCCGTTCATGCGGCAACGACACCGCAGACGTACTCTCCAGATCAATGGTAAACGGTTCATACTTGTCTGACAGATCGGCTTCCGTCGACACACTGCACTTGTCCCGCCAGACAAACAGCAAAGCATCCACAAATGCCAGCTGCTTGATACTCAGCTTGCTGGTATTGGCTTGCGACAGGAAAATCACCTGCGCAAACATGTGTGCCATGGACACCGAGCCCTCTCCGCCCGGCAGATGGGTATCCCGGACCTTTTTGTCCACCCAGCCCTCGCGTTGGGCCGTCTGATAGGTTTGGTGCAGCAAGGCCCAGATCATGCCCGGTACTTTACGGTAGGTCAGATAGAACTCGTAAATCCAGCGGCTGATGAAATAGATCATTCGCTGACCGGAAAAGGCCGCAAATTCCAGTGCATCGGGGTCATGCTTGTTGGCCGCATCCTGCACGATCCAGTAGCCATACAGCATTTCAATCCAGAGTTCGCAGACCAGATCCCATTGCTTTTGCTGCTCGGTCGCAAACGGCAATGGTCGGGCGACATATTTCTGCCCCTCGACCGATTGCACCATGATCACCGGCTCCCGCAGCAACTCCAGGATTTTCAGGCGTTCCCGATGAGACAACACCACCTGGTTCAACTGCCGCATATAGCCCAGCAGCTGCACCTGCGCCACGGGTGTATTCAGTAATGGGGTCTGTTGCAGCCATAGCTTGGCGGCCCTCGCATCGCTAAATGCGCCAGCAGGCTCACCTTTGGGGGAAGGTACTTGCAAACTGTAGGGCATGCTTATCATGATGTTGGCTGCCCCAGTAAATGGATTAACGCTTGTTTGAGCCGTGGCAAAAGCGCTTCATGGTGCCAGGTGGCATCGGCATCCCGCAGCCGGGTCGCCCAGACGGGTTGAGGGAAATGCGGATCATGCTCAAAACGGGGAATCACATGCCAGTGCAGGTGGGGGGTCATGTTGCCCAGACTGGCTAGATTGATCTTGTCCGGGTTCATGACCGTCCGGATGACATGCTCGGTAGCAAAGACAATCGACATCAGGTGCAAGCGCTCCGTCTCGTCAAGATCCGTCATTTCTTTGACATGTTCTGTCCAGATCACGCGGCAAAAGCCGGGATAATCTGCATCCGCCACCAGAACAACGCGGCATCTTCCATCCTGCCATAACATGGTCCCACCCGTTCCCTGACACAATTCGCATGGTTGATGCTCAGTCACGCCCGTCTCCTGAATGACAATAAAATAATTATGACGCGCATGCATCACAAATACAATGTGTTAATACATCGGGGAAGCAGCCCTGCCATGTAGCCCGCCGGATAAGATACAGACCACCCGAAAACACAAACGTTCTTGGCAAAGACATATCTTTACCATGAGGGATGACTCGTGTGTCCAGTTATCCAAGTTACATTACATTCGCCCATGCCAGGTATCGTTGACGACCTTGGCGGCCGCCCGCTTTGCCGCAGACCTGCACACAAAAAAGCCGCACCTGTTTTTCAATAGGTGCGGCTTTGGGGTCGGCATCAGGCACGCCTTACAGCAAGATACGTTCTACCCCGCCGCTTCTGGCCTGGCTCACATAATCGGCCATCCATTCGGCCCCCAGCAGGTGTTTAGCCATCTCGACCACGATGTAATCGGCCGAGGTGTTGGCATCATCGTTGTAACGCGACAAGCCCTGCAGGCAAGATGGGCACGAGGTCAGAATCTTGACCGGCGTGTTGGCATCACCACTTTCGGCACGCAACTTCTCTGCCCCTTGGCGCATTTCCTCTTCCTTGCGGAAACGTACCTGGGTCGCAATATCCGGACGGGTAGCCGCAAACGTGCCGGACTCGCCGCAACAACGGGCATTCAGGTCCACTTGCGTACCCATCAGCTCGTTAGCCACCTTGAGCGGATTATGAATCTTGATCGGCGTATGGCAAGGGTCATGGTACATATAGCGCGTACCGCTCACGCCTTCCAGCTTGACACCCTTCTCCATCAAGTATTCATGAATATCCATCAACCGGCATCCGGGGAAAATCTGCTCGAACTGGTATTTCTGCAGTTGATCCATGCAGGTACCGCACGACACGATCACCGTCTTGATATCCAGATAGTTCAGCGTGTTGGCCACGCGATGGAACAGCACCCGGTTCTCGGTGGTAATGGCATCGCCCTTGTCCTTGAAGCCGGACGAGGTTTGTGGATAGCCGCAGCATAGATAGCCTGGCGGCAGTACTGTTTGTACGCCAACGTGATACAGCATGGCCTGGGTGGCCAACCCGACTTGCGAGAACAAGCGCTCGGAGCCGCAACCCGGGAAGTAGAACACGGCTTCACTGTCCTCCGCCGTTCTGGCGGGGTTACGAATCACCGGTACGATGGCCGGATCTTCGATATCCAGCAAAGCACGCGATGTCTTCTTGGGCAAGCCGCCTGGCATGGGCTTGTTGATAAAGTGAATCACCTGTGACTTGACCGTCGGCTTGCCTACCGTGGAAGGTGGCGCTGCCGTTTGGGTCTGTACTACGCCCAGTTTTTTGCCAACCTTGTTAGCCAATCGCTGGGCCTTGTAGGCCGCACCGACCAGACCGCCACGAATCATCTTGATGGTAGCCGGGTCTTTGGCGGTCAGGAACGCCATGCCAAGCGCTGTCCCCGGGTTGAATTTCTTTTTGCCTTCTGCGCGCAGGAAGTTGCGCATGGCCACGGTCACGTCGCCAAAGTCAATCTTGACCGGGCAAGGGTTCACGCACTTGTGGCAGACCGTGCAATGGTCAGCTACGTCTCCCAGTTCGTCAAAATGGCGGAAGGAAATACCGCGACGGGTCTGTTCTTCGTACAGGAAGGCTTCTGTCAGCAAGCCGACGCCAAGAATCTTGTTACGCGGTGAATACAGCAGGTTGGCACGCGGGACATGCGTGGCACAGACCGGCTTGCATTTGCCGCAGCGCAAACACTCTTTGATCATGTCCGAGATATTGCCGATCTCGGAGGCTTCCAGAATCAGTGACTCGGCGCCCAGCAGGTTGAATGACGGGGTGTAGGCGTTGGTCAGGTCAGAACCCGGCAGCAGTTTGCCTTTGTTGAAATGGCCGTTCGGGTCGATACGCTGTTTGTATTCGATAAACGGGCGAATCTCGGCGTCTTGCAGGAATTCGTACTTGGTAATACCAATACCGTGTTCGCCGGAAATGACCCCGTCCAGATTGCGTGCCAGTTCCATGATGCGGGCCACAGCCTTGTGGGCACGTTGCAGCATGGCGTAGTTATCCGAGTTCACCGGAATGTTGGTGTGCACGTTACCGTCGCCAGCGTGCATGTGCAGCGCCACAAATACGCGGCCGCGCAGCACCTGCTGATGCAGCTTGGCAATGCCATCCAGCACCGGCGCATCTGTGCGGCCCGCAAACAGGCTTTGCAGGTCGTCCAGCAGCTCGCGTTTCCAGCTGACGCGCAACACAAAATCGCGAAGCGAATGGAACACGCTCTGCGGCATGTCTTCATCGGCTGCTAGCGCGCGTTCTAGCGGCGCATCCGGATACTTGCCGGTATAGGCTTCGAATGGTGAATCCAGATGGTCCAGAATCCACTGCCAGCGTTCACGCGTTGCACCGATCAGTGACAGTGCATCTGCACCGCGCTCGCCAATCAATTCTTCGTGGCTGACCTGGCTATCGGCTTCATCCAGCGGCAGGTTGCCGCTCTCGAAAAACTCGGCCAGCTTGTCCAGCAATTCCAGCTTGTTGGTAATCGAGAGTTCGATGTTGATCCGCTCGATGCCGTCGGAGTAGTCCCCCAGGCGCGGCAACGGAATCACCACGTCCTCGTTGATCTTGAAGGCGTTGGTATGTTTGGCAATGGCCGCAGTACGGGCACGATCCAGCCAGAATTTCTTGCGGGTTTCTGCCGTCACGGCAATAAAACCCTCGCCGCCACGGGCATTGGCCAGACGCACCACATGGGAGCTTGCCTCGCCAACCGCATTTTCATTGTCAGACACGATATCGGCAATCAGCACCATTTTCGGGCGGCCACGGCTCTTGGCCTTGGTGGCATAACCCACGGCACGCACATAGCGCCAGTCCAGATGCTCCAGGCCCGCCAACTGCACGTCCGGATGCGCATCCAGATAGTCCTTGATTTCAACGATGGCCGGTGTCGCGCGGCTAACTTCACCAAAGAACTCCAGACACACAGTCCGCACATGCGCTGGCATACGGTGCAGCACAAAACGCGCAGCCGTTATCAGCCCGTCACAGCCCTCTTTCTGGATGCCCGGCAAACCGGCCAGGAACTTGTCCGTCACATCCTTGCCAAGCCCGGTCTTGCGGAAGGTACTGCCCGGAATGGTCAGGATCTCTTCGCTGACCACGCTCTTGTCATCGTCACCAAAGCGGACAATCTTGAAGCTGACGGACTCAACGTCATGAATCTTGCCGCGGTTGTGATCCAGCCGGGTAATTTCCATCCAGCGGCCATTCACATCCACCATGCGCCACCAGGCCAGGTTATCCAGCGCGGTACCCCAGATCACGGCTTTCTTGCCACCGGCGTTCATGGCCACGTTACCGCCAATACAGGACGCATCGATAGAGGTTGGATCAACGGCAAACACCAATCCAGCGCCATCCGCGGCATCGGCAACCCGGCGTGTCACCACACCCGCACCGGCGCGAATGGTCGCGGTTTTGTCCTGGTGCCCTGGCAGCACCAGATGCTCGATCTCGCCCAAGGTATCCAGTTTTTCGGTATTAATGACGGCACTCAGACGGGTCAGCGGCACGGCACCACCGGTATAGCCGGTACCACCACCACGCGGGATCAGGGTCAGGCCAAGGTCGATACAGGCACGCACCAGCGGCGCGATTTCTTCTTCACTGTCCGGGCTGATCACCACAAACGGGTATTCCACGCGCCAGTCAGTGGCATCGGTCACATGGCTGACACGCGCCAGACCGTCAAAACAGATGCTGTCCTTGCGGGTAATGCCGGACAGACGTTTCAGGATCTGCTTGCGCAGCGTACGGGTCTCTTCAAACCCTTCGGCAAAGCGTTTGACAGCTTCACGGGCAGAGGCCAGCAACTGGCTCACTTTTTCTACCTGATCAGCAGGCGCACCTTCTGTGTTGCGCTTTTCGATCTCGTGCAAACGGTGATACATCGCGTCAATCAGCGCAGACAGCCGTTTGCTGTTATCCAGCAAGTCGTCTTGCAGGTACGGATTGCGCTCGACAACCCAGATGTCTCCCAGTACCTCGAACAGCATACGGGCAGAACGGCCTGTTTTGCGCTCGGTCCTCAGCGAATCGAGCATATCCCACATGGGGGCGCCTAACAGACGGATTACAATTTCACGGTCAGAAAAAGAAGTATAGTTGTACGGAATTTCGCGCAAACGAGCGGTCATGATCAAGCCAGGGCGGATTTAGAAAATTTATAGTCGTATTTTGCTATGTTATAGGTGATTTGCCTAGGCTTGACAAACAAGTATTTTTGGTAAAAGCGAATTAAATTACCATATTTTTCATAGGGTTATATAGAAAATTTCATACAACCCACTGCCTGACTGCCTGAGAGGCTCACAGAAGGTTTCTGGCGATGACGATTAAAGCACCATAACGGGCGGCTTTACCCAGCGCCATCCAGAGCAGCGAGGCCCAAAAAGGCAGGCGCAACCATCCTGCCGCCAGGCACAGGCCGTCTCCAATCAACGGTACCCAGGAAAGCAGCAAGACCGGCGCACCATGTTGGTCCAGCCATTCAACCGTCTTGCTCGCCTTGGGGGTTGGCGCCCGCCGGCCCAGCCACCAGGTAGTCATACCGCCCATGGTATTGCCAATGGTTGCCAGCAGCCAGGCCCATGGCCATAGTGCAGGCCACTGGTGCAAAAGCGCCACCAGCGCAACTTCCGAGTTACCCGGCAAAATGGTGGCCGAGACAAAACTGCTGGCAAACAGTCCGGCAAGTGCCATCAGGCTAAGCGTCATGCTGTTTCCTTGCTTTGGGACAATATGCCTGCATAAAGCGGTTTCCCACCCCGTCAACAACCTTGAGCAGCGAGGAAAGATACGCTATATAAATACAGTTATGCAGATAGATCATTCATACCGCTTTCATGTCAGCCAACGCTTAAGAGACGTTCGCCTGTGGTTTGTCATCCTGCTGGCCATCAGTCTTTCTTACTGGTTCTGGCCGGTAGCGGTGTGCATACTGGTGGCCTCCCTGCTATTTCTGCCAGCCCCTGTCAGTCATGACCCTACCCTTAGCGCCACGGATGCACCACAGCCCCCATCCGCGGATGATGCTTTCTGGGATATTGGTCCTGCGACGGAGGCCTCAACCGGCGAGCAAGCGGCTGTGCCGGCAGAAGAATCCATAGAAACCCAGGTGGTCAACCGGATTCAACGCTCCATCATCGAAACCACCACCGACTTCATTGCCACGTTTTCGCTGGATGGCAACATTACCTATATCAACCCCGCAGGTCGCCAGATGCTGGGCTACGCCCCAGAGGACAACCTGTCTGACCTGACCCTGTCGACGCTGATCCCGGCCAGTGTGGTCGATACGGTCATGAACGAAGCAATTCCGCAGGCGTTCATGTCCAAAGCCTGGTCTGGCGAGACCGCGATTATGACACGAACAGGCGAAGTGATCAGTGTCTCGCAAGTGGTGATTGCGCACTTGGGCGATAACGGATTCCCGGAGTATTACTCCACCACCATGCGGGATATCAGCGAACGGCTGATCGCGGAACAAGCCCTGATCCAGGCCAAGAATGCCGCCGAAGCGGCCGTCAAGACCAAGAGCGAGTTTCTGGCCACCATGAGCCATGAGATTCGCACTCCCATGAACGGCATTCTTGGCATGGCGCAGCTCATGCAGCAGACCGAACAGGCACCTGAGCAGGAAGAGTTCACCCAGACCATCCTGAATTCAGGCAAAGCCTTGCTGGTGATCATCAATGACATTCTGGATTTTTCCAAGATTGAAGCAGGTAAGCTGGCGCTGGAATCGGTACCGTTCAACCTCCGGCAGTCCATTCATGAATGCATTGAACTACTGGTCCCCCAAGCACGGGAAAAGCACCTGAAGCTGGAGTTTTCCTACCCGCACGACATGCCGCACTGGTTTATGGGTGACATGTCCCGTATCCGGCAAATTGTGCTGAACCTGCTGAGCAATGCGCTCAAGTTTACCGAAACGGGTGGCGTTCTGGTCAGAACCCAGTGGATGGCCGCGGATGACAAGCTGCGGGTCAGAATGGATATCCAGGATACGGGGATCGGCATTGCAGCCGCACAGCTGCCAACCCTGTTTGACCAGTTTACCCAGGCAGACAGTTCGATGAGCCGCCGTTTTGGCGGAACAGGTCTGGGTCTGGCCATCAGCCGCCAGCTGGCCAGACTGATGCAAGGCGATGTCACCTGTGTCAGCGAACCGGGGGTAGGGTCGACCTTCTCTTTTGAGCTTTTACTGACACAGGCAACACCACCGGCAACGTCTGAACCCCATGTACTCGAAGCCAGCAGCCCATCACGCCAGTTGCAAGTACTGGTGGTAGAAGACAATCTGGTCAACCAGCTGGTGATCCGCAAAATGCTGGCAAAACTCAATATTGAGCCCGATATTGCCGCCAATGGACTGGAAGCCGTGAAAGCCGTGCAGCAGAAACCGTTCGAGCTGATTTTCATGGATTGCCAGATGCCTGAAATGGATGGCTTTGAAGCCACCCTCCGTATCCGTGAAGCGGGTTTCCAGACCCCGATCATCGCACTGACCGCCAATGCCATGGAAGGCGACCGGGAAAACTGCCTGGCAGCCGGCATGACGGACTTTCTGAGCAAACCGATTACGTTCGAACACCTGAAGCGCGCGGTTCAGCAATGGAGTAACTAGTCCGTTAGCGGCCAGGGTTCAGTAACAGCTGCAAGCGTGCATCCTGCTGCGACAGAAACTGATCCACCTGCCGGGTATACTCGCTCTCCAGCCCTAGCTGCTCGTTAATCTCGGCATGAGACATATCAACCGGCAGCAAGCGTGCCATCCCTTGCAACCGACCCGCCTTTTGAATAAAGGTATTCGCCTGATCGCAAGACTCGACCCGTCGGGTAGAACAAACGGCCAAGAATGGGTATGGCCGCTGACTTAATACCTCAAGCGGGGACATTTGCCGCCAATAGGCCGCATCCTGACCAAATGCCTCGTCATAGAAACCAAAATGTGGCTTGCGCATAATGGCCGGAATATCAAACGCGGCACTATCGAGTGCAACGGTTGCCAACCAGTTCCGACCGCCAGCCTGTCTGACAGGTGCGGGATCAGACGCCAGCAATGCGACCAGATGCGCACCTGCAGAATGCCCCATCAGGATCACCTTGCCCAGATTTGCCCCCCAGTCAGCTGCGTGTTGCTGCACAAAAGCCAAGGCACGGGCAACGTCCTGCATCTGGATATCGGGCCTCGCCTCCGGCAACATCCGGTAATTGACCGACACAAACACCAGTCCTTTGCTGACCCAATGTGCCACCTTGTTGTCAACGACTCGGTCATTACTTTTGTCGCCGATCCGCCAGGCCCCACCATGTACCATCATCATAATCGGCGCATCCACCGGATGTGCAGGGGCATACACGTCCAGACCTTGCTGCTGGAATGGCCCGTAAGCAATGTCTTTCTTGATAGTCACGCCAACAGGGAGTTTGACTGCCGCCATCCCACCCTGCTCCGCCCGGGTTTGCCTGAGGGTCTGCAAACGATCCAGCAAGGGGCCTGCCTCTGACTGCGCCATGCAAAGCAACATCCCCACCAAACCGGCTCGCCACATCGTTCGTTGCAACAGTTTCATCTGGCTGTTCCCATTCATCATCCAAAACCACAGGATAATGTCATGCCGCCTGCCAAAGCTATCTGGCAAATGTTTCAGGTGTAAAAATCTGTATCTGTCCCTGTGCTATGCATCAAATATCTCGCTCAGGGCCTGCCGCATGACGCTCACCTCTACGTCTATCCCGGTCCAGTATTTAATCGCAATAGCCCCCTGGTTCACCAGCATGCCCAGACCATCCAGCACCCTACATCCTCTCGCCTCGGCCGCACGGATCAAATGCGTGCGGGGCGGGTTATGAATACCATCCGCCACCACCATTTCCGGACGAAGCGATGCAACATCCAGGTTTAAACGCTGCTCCGTATGCGGATACAAGCCGATGGATGTGGCATTGATCACGATGTCAGTCTCCGCCGGAATCGACACCTCCGAGTGCCAAGCGTGAAACGCTGCTTTGGCAGGCGTATGCCGATTTAGCAAATCCACCACCTCCAGCCCCCGTTCTGCCCCACGGTTGGCAATGGTAATCTTTGCCGCACCGGCCAGCGCCATCTCTACGCTCACGGCCCTGGCCGCGCCGCCCGCACCAAAGATCCAGACATGTTTGCCTGCGGGGTCAATCACCTCCTTCATCGCCTGCACAAAGCCTTTGCCATCGGTATTTTCGCCAATCAGCAAGTCGCCACGCCGGACAATCGTGTTCACAGCACCAATCAAGGCCGCAGACTTTCCCAACCCGTCCAGATGCCTGATTACGTCTACCTTGTGAGGAATCGAGCAATTAAAGCCGCGCCAGCCCATGGCCCGTGCGCCGCGCACGGCATCCGCCAGATTTTCCGGGGCAACCTCGCAATTGATATACAGCCAAGGCAAACCATGGTGACGATACGCCGCCTCCATCATCGCAACGGTCGGGTTCTCGGCCGCCGGCATTGCAAAAGACCCCGTCAATGACAACAGAAAATCAGGCACCATGATCCACGCCTCCTTCCACAAAAATTGATGAACATTCCGGAACAACAGGCAAAGAAAAAGGCTGTACGCCAATCACCTACGGTGGTCAGGTACAGCCCCAAAAACAAACAGGAGATTAAATGAAACCGGAACTAAATCACGCCCTTCTTGAAGATGAAGTTAGCGTAAGTTCTCCGCTCACCGGTTTGCACAAAGGCATATGCATTCTCTACCCGGTCATAAAACTCAAAGCGCTCAATCGGCTCACACTGTGATGCTTCGGCATATCCTTCAGACACCAGCAGATTGATCACCTCTTCCTGCACGGAAGAGACAAAGTCATCCGGCGTATCGCATACTTTCATGAAAGATACCGGCTGCTCGACAGCAGCATCCAGTGCCAGTACCGACAGAATCGCTTCACATGCGCGATGCAGCGTAATGCCATCCAGACGGATTACCGGTTTACCCTTGGCCAACCGAGCAGCAGTAAAGTTAGCATCCACCACCGCAATTTCATCCCCGTGCCCCATCTCGCGCAGCACCGCCAGCAACTGAGGCGACAGTAACGGATCAATTCCCTTAAGCATGTGCTTCGCTCCCCAGTTCTTCAGGCTTCATCGCCCCGGTCATCACGGCCACGGCATCAGACATACCGATATTTTTCGGATTCACCACTGCGGCACGACGACCCAGACGCTGGATATGAATCCGGTCTGCAATCTCAAACACATGCGGCATGTTGTGGCTGATCAGAATCACCGGCAGGCCTTTGTCCCGTACCCGGCGGATCAGTTCCAGCACCATATTGCCTTCTTTCACACCCAGCGCCGCAGTCGGCTCATCCATGATCACCACATGCCGGGCAAACGCTGCACTACGCGCCACTGCCACCCCCTGGCGCTGACCGCCAGACAAGGTCTCAACCGGTTGCTTCATCGAACGAATACCAATCTTCAGGTCTTGCATGTGCGCAATGGCATCTTCCAGCATTTTCTTCTTGTCCAGCGCCCGGAACAGGGTACCCAGAATGCCAGGCTTCAAAATTTCACGCCCCAGAAACAGGTTCTCGGCAATGGTCATGGAAGGGGCCACAGCCAGATCCTGATACACCGTCTCGATACCCTGTTTACGCGCATCGATCGGGCTCTTGAAATGTACCGGCTTGCCATCCAGCAGGATTTCACCCTCATCCGGTACGATCGCCCCAGATAACGCCTTGATCAGAGAAGACTTTCCGGCACCATTATCACCAATGACGGCCAGAATCTCGCCTTGGCGCAACTCCAGATCCACCCCGTCCAGCGCAGTCACATGACCATAACGCTTGATCAGCCCTTTTGCCTGCAATACGAGTGGTACTTGCGATTGTTGCGTACTGTTATTCATGATTACCCCCGTTTGCGAGACATCTGGTCAGTTGCCACAGCCAGAATCACAAGAATACCCGTCACCAGAATCTGGTAGACAGAAGCCACACCCATCAGTGTCAGACCATTACGGAACACACCCACAATCACGGCACCAATCAATGTGCCCAATACCACGCCACGACCACCAAACAAGCTGGTACCACCCAGTACAACCGCCGTAATACTGTCCAGATTATCCGTCTGCCCCGCTTGCGGATCACCCACCCCGGTTCGGGCCACAGATAGCAACGCAGCAATCCCGTAGAACAAGCCGGCAATGGTATAAACCCACAGCAAGACACGGTCAGTCGGAATACCGGTCAGACGCGCGGCTTCCGGGCTGTTACCCACAGCATACACATGCCGGCCAGGAGCCGTATCCCGCAAAAACCACCACACAAACACATACAGAGCTACCAGCAACAAGGTCCCGTAAGAGAGTGTGGTGCCGCCAATATGGAAGGTATTACCAAAGAACGTCAGCGCAGCCGGCACATTGGTCACCGTCTGGGCGCCTGAATATACCTGGGTAATCGCAAAAGCAATGTTCATTGTTCCCAGGGTCACAATAAACGGTGGCAGTTTGATGCGGGTTACCAGCATGCCGTTAAACCAGCCAAACAGCATGGCAACCGCCAGACCACACAAGATCGACAGATACGGATTCAACCCGTATGCATCAAAGAATTTGGTCATGATGATCGAACTCAGCGCCATCACCATGCCGCAAGACAAATCAATCCCCGCCGTCAGGATAATCAGCGTCTGGCCAATCGCCATCACGCCAACCACCATCACCTGCTGAAGAATCAACGAGAAATTCTGCCCGGACAAGAACCGGTCACTTTGCATACTAAAGAACAGACAGGCGATTGCCAGCGCCAGGAACGCACCTGCCGCAGGAATCGTCGCAATCTGGTGAAATATCTTTTTCATTTTGCACACCTCTGATTACCGGCCAGCCATCATCAACCAGCCGGCGCATCGTCTAACAGACTGGCAAGGCATGCGGGGAGAAGCGCAAACCCTGCCAGACATGGCTATATCAAGCCATCCGCTTACTTGGTACCCCAGCATGCATTAATACCGAAGTTTGCATCTTTAGAATCAACACCCGCCAGTTTCTTAGTCGCAATCAGGGTCACGCCAGTGTCAACATAACCGGAAACTTTCTTACCGGTTTTGGCATAGTTCACACCAGCTTTCACGCCCCAGGCAGCCATCTTCAGCGGATATTGTTGAGAGGTTGCAGCAATGACACCAGACTTCACGTTTTTCACACCATCACAACCACCATCCACAGACACGATCATCACGTCTTTTTCTTTGCCAGCAGCCTGCAAGGCCTTGTATGCACCAGCTGCGGCAGGTTCATTGATGGTGTACACCAGATTGATGTCCGGGTTTTTCTGCAAACAGTTTTCCATCACGGTCTGGCCCTTAGCCTGGTCACCATAGCTGTCACCCATACAAACCACCTGAGCAGGTTTGGCCAGATCGGTTGTCTTGGTAGTAATGCCCTGCACGCCCAGACCCGCCAGGAAACCGTTATGACGAGCAATACCCACTGGATGACCAGGGAACAAATCCAGTGTCGCAATCTTCAGAGGCTTACCAGCTTCAGCTGCTTTCGCATATTTACCAATCAGAATACCGGCAGCAAAGTTGTCTGTTGCAAACAGGGCATCAGCGGCGTCAACCGGATCAGTCGGGCTGTCCAGTGCAATCACCAGCACGCCTTGCTCACGCGCCTTCTTGATGGCAGGCACAATGGCTTTAGAATCACTAGGGGTAATCAGAATGGCTTTAGCACCTGCAGCTACCATGTTTTCAATCGCAGTAACCTGACCTGCGTTATCACCGTCAGACTTGCCAGAAGCGGTCAGCAGTTTCGCACCCAACTGCTTGGCAGACTGCTCAGCGCCCTCTTTCATTTTCACGAAAAACGGGTTGGTTTCTGTCTTGGTAATCAGACCAATGATAGGTTGAGCTGCGTAAGCAGACAAAGTCAGGCCAGACAGTGCAACCGCAAGAATCGTTTTTTGAAATTTCATGGTAGTGTCCTCTAAAGTAGTTTTTTAGATGAATTTGCATTGCAAATACATTGTTTGCCTCTGCAGATTCGTACCTGGCATTCATCTGGAACTGCAGATTTATGCCGGGATTGGACACATGAAACCGCACTTGCGTTAATGGCACATTTCGGTATTTTTTAATTGACTGTAACAATTGAAACAAAAGGAGACATAGCATTCACACAAACATCCGAAACCAATATTAACTATTTAATTTCAAAGACTTACATACATGAACATGTGAACTCAGCATGAGCAATGCTGGAGAAAGATTTCTGGAGACTTACTACAAAAAGTGCGGATTTTACAGGCGAAGAAATTACCCGAGTTCAGATAGAGGCTGTCGCAGATCACGCATGAACCATGCACATGCAGCCTTAAAACATAAGCATAAGCCAGTATCAGCTGGCTGTAATTAGTACATGATCCAGGCAACACGTTAAGTGCTGTTGGGGACTGAATACGACAGCGAAAACACGAAAGCATGCCAAGGTTGGGCGAGTAGCCAGCCCCCTTGTGAGGAGCCGGTGTAACTCCCACGACATGCGTCTGCCCATGGAGAAACGGCCCACAGGCAATAACGCCAGTGACCAGCTACGTCTCAGCCAGCAGACGCTACAGCATTTCACCAACCTGTGGGGCTTCCCGGTGCTACTGCAAAGCGTGGACGACACCGGCACCGCCACCATGGAGATCCGGCAACTCCCGCAGGAGATCCCTTACTGAATAGCGAAGCCCCATCCCCACTCCTCGCCCCCGAGGCCTTCGCCGCCTGGGCGCGTCAGGCCCTGGTCGCACTCGCATGAGTCAGTTGACAGGGGGATGTGTATCAGGCGCGCAATGACAGCAGTCTGAATGGCAGGAAGTGTTTGTGGAGGGTTTGCGGTCTTCCACTCGGAATTTTTGGCTCGGTGTTTTCTCTTCCCCAAACGTAAAAAGCCCCTGATCGTCAGATCAGGGGCTTCCTGTGGGGTGCCCGGCAGTGTCCTACTTTCACAAGCGCAATGCTCACTATCATCGGCGCTACGTCGTTTCACGGTCCTGTTCGAAATGGGAAGGCGTGGGTCCAACGCGCTATGGCTGCCAAGCGTAACTTGTCACGCAGCAAGTGATCTTCATCACTCACCACTAAAAACGGAAGAAGTAATTCTTTTCAGGTCTAAATTATATCCACTTCACACAGCGTCAACCAACAACCGCAATATCCACGGTTA
>NZ_AQXU01000023.1 GCF_000376945.1 Leeia oryzae DSM 17879 | reverse complement strand
ATCTGGCTGTCGCCGGACGAATGGCTGATTACCGGCCCGAAAGGTGGCAACACCGCGCTGATCAACGCGCTGGAAGAAGCCCTGAAAGGCCAGCACGTGCAGGTTGCCGACAACTCCGGTGGCTACACCATGGCCTACCTGACCGGCAAGGAGCACGTCACGGTGCTGCGTCACCTGGGTGTGTACGACTTCGAGAGCATTACACCGGGTCAGGCGATCAGTACCGTGCTGACCAAGATCAACGTGACGGTGTACCGTCATGATGACAAGGGGTGCTTTGTGATCTTCCGCCGCAGCTTTGCGGATTACGTGTGGCGGATTCTGGAGCGGGTATCGCGTCCGTACGGGTTTGGGGTATGTGCGGTGTCGTCCGAGCTCGGGTTAGTCGCAGCTGAGTAGTTATCCCGTAGTACCGTTAATCACGGCTAGTTACGTAAAAAAGCCCGTCTGTTCTTGCAGACGGGCTTTTGTTTTTGACGTACAACCCAGCGTGTCAGACCAGTATCAGTTCACGCTGACATTGCTGAAATCCAGTCGAGAGAATGGACTCACCCGGAACCCGCTGACATTGGGCGTGGTGATAACGGCATTGAGTGGATGCGCCAGCGGGACCCACAAAGCCTGATCACGAATGATCTTCTGAGCGGCCAGATACAACCGGGTTCTGGTCGCAATGTCTGGCGTTTTCTGGCCATCAGAGATCAGTTTGTCCAGTTGTGGATCGCAGTAGCGGGCAAAGTTGGTACCAGACTGGACCGCTGCGCAGCTGAACTGGGGTGTCAGAAAATCATCCGGGTCACCGTTGTCGCCTACCCAGCCCATGAACAGCAAATCATGTTCGCCAGCCTTGCCGCGTTTGATCAGTTCTCCCCATTCAACCGTGCGGATTTCTGCCTTGATGCCAATCTTGGCCAGGTCCGCTTGTACTAGCTCGGCACCCGCTTTGGGGTTAGGGTTGGTGAAGCTGCTGCTGGACCTTACCCACAAGGTAGTGCTAAACCCGTTTGGAAACCCGGCGTCTGCCAACAGTTTTTTGCCCTTGGCCGGGTCAAACGGATAATCCGGCAGGTCTTTGGCATAGCTCCATGTGCCTGGCGGGTACGGGTTATTGGCGGATACGGCCGTACCGCTAAAAACGGTTTTCAAGTAGGTATTCTGGTCAAACGCCAGATTGATGGCTTGGCGTACTTTGGGGTTATCCAGCGGTTTATGCTGGGTATTCAAGGCAATAAACGCCGTACCAAATGCATGGGTATCCACCACCTTGACTGCTTTATCCGTTCTCAAGGTCAGAATATCCAGTGGTTTGGGGGAGAGCGCAATCTGGCATTCGCCTGCTTTGACCTTTTGTACCCGCACCGCGCTGTCTGGCGTAATCGCAAAAATCAATCGGTCGACTTTGGGTTTGGGCCCAAAGTAATCCGGATTCACGTCAAACCGGACGACTGCATCTTTCTGGAAGGACTTCAGCTCAAACGGACCGGTCCCGATCGGTTTCTGGTTCATCTGAATCTGGTTGCCGGCTTTGGCGAGCTGATTGGCGTATTCTGCCGAGTAAATGGATGCAAAACCCATTGTCAGCCGGCCCAAAAAGGTAGCTTCCGGGCGGCTCAATTCAAACCTGACCGTGTAATCGTCAATTTTTTTGACCGCTTTGATCAGGGTAGGGAACTGGAATGATTGCGCATGAGGGAACCCATTCGGCCCGGTAATTTTTGCCCATGGGTGTGTCGGGGAAATCATGCGTTCGAAACTGAACACAACATCGTCGGCATTAAACGGGCGGCTTGGCTTGAAATAATCGGTTGTCTGGAAGGCAACCTTCTTCCGCAGATAAAACGTGTAATTCAGGCCATCCGGACTGGCCTCCCAGCGCTCTGCAAGACTTGGCACGACTTTGCTGCTAACGGTATCGAAATCCACCAGACGGTTAAAGATCTGGTCTGCGGATGCATTGGTCGTCGTGATCGAATTATATTGCACGACATCAAAGCCTTCCGGGCTGGCTTCGGTACACACGGTTAAGGGTTTGGCTTGCAGTGCAGAGCTAATGCCAATGGCTGAAATTGCAAACAGTATTACTTGTTTATACATGGTGATATCTTTCTATGGTTTGCAAGAATATGTTTAACAATAACATTGCGAAAAATTACCACAGCAATTTTAAAGCATGATTCAAAACCGTTTAAATGTTAAATACTTCATTGTTTATACCGAGATAATATAAGTGCCTTTTATGTGAGACTTTGCACAGATAAAGTGTTTGCAAAAGTGCCTCATGATCTGTCAGGCATAGACTGCAATAGAGAAAGACTTACCCTCAGTGTGTTCAAACCGTTGTATTTGCTGAATTTGTGGTTGAGTCAGAACGTGATCACGGGATAACAGTAACACACCATCCGGCGTTTTCAGATCATCTGCTAATTTCATGTCCGCCTGAAGGTCGCTTGCCCTCACGATTTTAGCCCCAGACGGGAGTAGTGCGTCCGGTTCTTGTAATACCAGCTCAAACATGGCAACAACTTCCGGGTCGTAACGTATCTTTTTGTATTTCTGGAGAAATGCCACTGCTTCTTCTGTCGATAAGGAATGGCCAATCAATGAACCATTTCTTAAGGCCTCAAAATCACTGACAACAGCCAGGATTCTGGCGCCGACGGGAATATTGGCCTCTGCAAGCTTGTCCGGAAAACCCTTGCCATCATAGCGTTCATTTTGATGGCGAATCAGCTTTGCAGCACCGGCCAATTGCTCCACTGGCATGAGTGCCATCTGGCCCTTGACCGGGTGTTTTGAAAATAAAACCTTCTCCTCCGGGCTCAGCTGATCAAATGGCCTTTTCAATATATCGTCAGGCAGACCTATTTTGCCAATCCCATGCAACAAGCCTGCAATCAGTAATTCTTGTGCCTGCAATTCTGGAAGTTGCATTTTCCTGGCAAGTCGTCGTCCTAATTCTCCAACACGGTTGGCATTTCCGGCTAATACGCCTTCACGCAGCTCCAGCAAGTTTGAAAATACTTTGAGCATGGTAAAGAAATTTTTCTTTAATCGCTCTTGTGCACTTTCTAAAAACAACACCGTTTGGCGCAATTCTTCGGTTCTTGCATTTACCTCTTTTTCAAGATTGGCATTCAAGGATTTCAGTTCAATATTTTGCTGCTCAGTCAATGCCTCAAGTCGAATTTTCTCCTGTTCCAGTTGCCGGAGTTCAATTGCTTGCGCAATGGTATGCAACAGCTCTCTTTCATCCCATGGTTTTGAAAGATAGCGATAAATACCACCTTCATTAATTGCGGAAATGGTTGAAGAAACCTCAGAATAGCCCGTCAGCAGGATACGCACGATAGAGGGCCAACGCTCTTTTACCTGTTTTAAAAATTCCGCCCCATTCATGTTGGGCATACGCATGTCTGAAATGATCAGATCAACCGGCTCTTCCTCCAGAATGGATAAACCCATTGCCGCACTTTCTGCCGTCAAGATCTGATAGCCCAATGGCCGGATGAGACGTCTCAGTGACGAAAGAATATTAACTTCATCGTCAACAATAAGAATTGTTGCCGGATTCGAATTCTGTACAGGCAGAATTCCATTTTCATGCAAAATCTGCTCCATGCTGCTACTCCAGTAGTATTGAATCAACACCATTTGCCATTTTTTCCAGTTCTATTATCCAGTCAGATAATTGCTCTGGTGCGAGGCCTAAATATTGAATAAGGTCAGCAGGAATTGATGTATTAATCTCTGTATTTTCAGATGCAGTAATGCTTTTATAAAGATTGACCAGTTCATCTGCACAATACACTATGAGAGCAATGTGGCTAATAGTCGCGGCCTGGCTTGTATGATGGCAGCGAATTGACTGAATGATATCTTCAGGGAAATGCCATTGCTTTGCAAGCATGGCACCTAATTCGGTATGATCAAAACCCAATATCTCTTTTTCTTTGATAATGAGCTCCATACCGCACTGTTGGTCATGAACCAGTTGGCTAAAACTCTCTGGGTCTTTGCTGTACAGTAGCAGCATACCTATGTCATGAAGAAGGCCGCCGACAAAGCAGATATCCTGGGGATGTCCTGTTTTGTGGGCTAACCAGTCAGCACAGTATGCAATCAATAAGTTGCGCCGCCAAAAATCAATAAGTATCGGTGAGGCACCCTTTGTATTCAAAAATGAAACGCTGATGGCAAGTTTTTTTACATTCGCCAATCCCAAAACCAATACCGCACTTTGGATGCTGCCAATTTTCGAGGACATGCCAAAAAAGGATGAATTGGCAAGTTTCAATAACCGGGCAGACAATACCGTGTCATTACCAATTTGATGAACGAGTGTATCAAGAGCAACCTCTGTATCATCAATTTTCCTGATAAGCTCCATGATCACATGTTCTGAACTTGGAAGCCCATTTTGCTCGCTGATATATGTATCCATCGTAGACATATTAGATATTCGCATTCATAGGGGTAAATACCAAGACCAATCCACGAAGCCCTTTATGCATTGGTGAAAGGGGTAAAATATTCAGTGTGGTCTGAGTTTCATTAATTAAATAGGGGCGAACACCAGGAAGCGCTATTGCATCAGGGTTATCAAGAATGCCTGGCAACACGTGATGTATATTTCCACCAAAGAGGCTAATACCTCCTAACAGGTTTTCAGCTGCTTGATTCGCAAGAATAATATCGCCTTCCATCGAGACCCCAATGACGGCGACAGGAATGATATCCAGAACTTCTTGGGCCGTTTCCAGTGCCTCAAGACTTACTTTGGTCTGTTCATGACTGAGAGCTATTTCAAGTTCTGCCTGCCTTGATAACTGTTCATTGGCGGCAAGCAAATCTTGTTGCAGGATTTTGTTCTGCAGCAGGATATCGTGAAAGCGGAAAGCATCGGCAACAGTGGCGCGTAAAAAATCATCGTCCCATGGCTTCGTGAGAAACTTGTAAATGGAACCTTCGTTAATGGCGTCTGTTACTGTTTTCAGGTCCGTGTAGCCAGAAAGCACAAGGCGGACACTATCCGGACAAATTGTTTTGGCCTGCGATAAAAACTGTACACCGGTCATGCCGGGCATGCGTTGATCGGAGATAATGACGCCAGGCTTGTGGCTTTTCAAAAGTTCTAGCGCAGCAGCCCCACCCACTGCACGAAGGATTTCATATCCGTCTTGGCGAAGCAGTCGGTATAAGGCAGAGAGAATATTCTCTTCGTCATCAACCAGTAAAATAACCTGGGACATAACTTACTGATCCTTCTCTGGATGTCGAGACGAGTTCTCTGGAAGCGCATCATTACCCAGTACAATATTTTCCATCTGCGTTGGTAGCTGATCAGCTTCCATCTTGAATCCGTGAATCAATTGACGCATCTCGTCTGCCAGGCGAATATTTTCACGTTTGATGGACACATCAGCCAGCACTTCCAGCACATGGGTAATCAATTCGACACTATCCCATGGCTTGGCCATATAACGGGCAATACCGACTTCATTGATGGCCCTGAGTACGGCTGTCATGTCCGCCTGCCCTGAAAGAATGATGGACGCTGCCAAGGGCTGTAGTCGTTTGGCTTCCCTTAAAAAATCGACACCATTCATTTCTGGCATGCGATAGTCACTGATAATCAGGTCCACATGTTCCGCTTGGGCAAGTAAAAGTGCTTCCAGCGGTGATGTAAAACATGCAAGCTGAATTTTGAAGGCAGAATCCTCAGCCTTGGTCAAGAACGACAACTCTCTTCGAATGGCATTGAGAACATTAATCTCATCATCAACCACAATTAATTTATGCATGTGTTGTTTCTCCAGCGTCTTCAGTCTGAATGACCTGTTTTCTGACAGGGATATGGATGGTGAAACAGGTGCCAACGCCAATTTCGGTTTCAACGTCAATTGAGCCCCCCAGTTTTTTCATGATGCCAAAAACCAGAGATAACCCTAATCCAGTACCTTGCCCAACCGGTTTTGTTGTAAAGAACGGATCAAAAATCCGTTTCAGGTTTTCTTCTGCAATACCACTACCTGTATCCCTGATGGAGACCCAGACATGATCCGGATCGGTCACGCCACTCTTGATCGTGATGGTGCCAAAGTCTGTCATGGCCTGTGCCGCATTGACCAGAATGTTCAGGAACACCTGGTTCAACTGGGAAGGAATCGTCTCAATGCTTGGCAAAGCGCTATATTCCTTGACAACATTTGCTTTGTATTTGATTTCGTTCCAAACCACATTCAGCGTTGAATCAATCCCTTTATGCACGTCAACAACCAACCATTCGCCTTCATCCACATGGGAGAAGTCTTTCAGGTCCTGAACGATATGTTTTACACGACTGATACCATCTTTGGACTCAGCCAGCAGCGCGACGATATCTTCCAGCAGGAAGTTTAGATCCAGCTGTTTTTTCTTCTGCTGAATGTCTGCTTTACGGTCTTCAGGCAGGCAGGGTTCACTCGACTGATACAGTTCAAACAGACTTAAAATATCCTGAAAATATTTGCTCAGCGTGTTCAGGTTCGATGCGACAAATCCGGTCGGGTTATTGATCTCATGAGCTACACCAGCTGCCAGTTGCCCGATGGCAGCCATTTTTTCTGATTGCAGCAACTGGTTTTGAGTCTGTTCCAGCTGCCCGATGAGCTTGCGCTGCGCCTGCTGCTCATTGATCAGTTTTCGCTCGACTTCTTTCCTGTCAGTGATATCCCGGATGACTGCCACCGCATGCCATTGGGTATTTCGCAACGTAGACGTGATGGAGATTTCTACCGGAAAAAGTTGCTCATTTTTGTGTTTAGCGATCATTTCGACTGTATGGCCAACCAAGGCGGTTGTTCCGCTTCTGGTCAGATCAATTGCAATCTCTTTGGCTTCATCCTGCAGATAGCATGTCTGACCTTTTTGAATCATGGCATTGAGTGGTTGTCCAAGTGCCTCGCTTTCAAGGTATCCAAACATTGTCGCAGCAGCAGGATTCCACAGCTCGATTTCTCCTTGCGCATCAATCATGACAATGCCATCCAGTGCAGTATGAATAACACTATCTAGCATGGATTTTGAGTCTATCAATGCTTGTTCGGCATGCTGCCTCTCCAGCACTTCCTCAACCAGATGTTCCTGAGTAAGCCGCAATTCTTTGATCAGGAGTTCTTGTTGTGTTTGACGATTCAACAATTCCCGCTCGGCATGCTTTCTTTCCGAAATATCCCTCAGCATCAGTTGAAGCATGAAACCTTCTTCAAGATGCATGTTATTCACAACTACCTCGGCAGGAAAACGACTACCGTCAAGCTTCTGGAAAATAAATTCGAAACGATGATTTCCCTTGCGAATACATTGTTTAATTTCTCTCAAGAAACTACAAAATGAAAGCTTTCCATCTGGCTGATTTTTAGGGAAAAAATGTTTTTTTCTTAATGACAGTAACTGGTTTGATTCTCTGGCGCCAAACATGGCGAGGGCCGCACGGTTCACTTCGCTTACACCGTGGTCATTAATGACAAAGACACCATCCAGGTTAGACAGAAACAGCATTTCAAACCGCTCTGCCATTTGCCAGATTTCCATCTGCGATTCGCCGCGCTGTTTTTCTGCGGCTATTTTTTCTGTTTCCAGCTGTTGTTTCTGTAATGCAATTCTGGCAAACAAATACCACAGGCAAATGGTAAAGAACCACAGCACAGCCAATGAAGCGACATATATGTCCTTGATGTGCTCCAGAGGGGCCAGGTTTGTATTGTCGGGTAGGGCCAAGGTCATTTCCCAGCCAGACAGGTCCAAGGTCCGCTTGACATAGGAAAACCCCTTGGGTGACAGGTTCAGCTCGGGGTGTCTGGTGATGATTTTTTTCAACTGGGCTGGCGAGATTTCGATAATGTCATTGGCGTATATGCCATCTCGCTGCGCAGTTTTAAGCAGTTCATACTGATTCGGATGCGAAATCAAGGCGCCATGTGCACTTTTCAGAGATAACCAGGCGCCACCAGGTAAACGCAAGTTGTCTAGCTGATTACGAATCTGGGATACAAGAATATCAATAGTAACAATGCCGCCAGGTTTGTTTTGCTTGGTAAAGAAACTCCTGCCAATCGTGATGTAGGCATCGGAAATGTCATAGTAGGGTTCAGAAAAAATAATGCGGCCATGAGCGATCAAGCTCTTTTTATACCAAAGTGCATTACCAAATACACTACCGCTTCTTAGCCAATCCATCGGCAGACCGTCTAATTCTTTGAGGGCATTTTGAGCAATGAAACGGCCATACCGTTCTTTTCCAGGGGCAAAGATGCCGGGTTCAAACCATATGCCTATTCCATACACGGCGTCTTTGTTGACGCCTTGCAAGGCAGCCCTCATTCTTGCTTCAAGCTGCTTCTCGTCTTCTCTGACATTGCCAAGAATGTAAGTAAGAAGCTTTGCGTATTGTGTGTCTTCAGAAAAGATGGTTTCGATACGGGCTGCGTATATGTCCGCCAGCCGGGCATTGTTTTGTTCTGCATCCTTGACCAGAGATTTCTGCTCGGCAAGGTAATACCATGTCGCGATGATGGATAGGAGGATTGCTACCACACCTGTGATGAGTGAGGCTTTTGATGGCATCCACGATGTTCTCATGGACAGCTCCTTGTCTGTTACAGGCTAGGCACAAAAGAAGAAGCTCCAAATCGGGGTTGGAGCATAAGATAGGAATAGCTAATAGAAATTAGCTATTTGTCATTTGACTAAGGTATAGATCACAGATCGTGACATGTCAAGGAAATATGCGAAAACGAACCCTATGTGCAGAGTGATTTCAGATGCTGGGCAGCGTAAAAAATATCCCGTTCAATGGCACGGCGCACACCAGTCGGGTCCCGGTTTTCCAGGGCTACCATGGCATCTTCGTGGGCATCATTCAGGCGTCTGGCAAAATTGCTGTCTTCAAACAAGCGGTTGGAAATAGGGCCAACCTGTAGCCAGACCGTTTCGATCAGCTCCATCAAAAGCGGTGAGCCACTGGCCTTGTACAAGATCAGGTGGAAATCCTCGTTTGCGTCCAGATAGGCTTTGGCATTCATGGTTGCCAGTGCATCCCGCATCTGCAGACACAGGGCAATCAGTTGCTGACGTTCGTCTTCGGTCAGTCGGTGGGCGCCAGACTCGGCTGCCTGGCCTTCTAACATCAGCCTTACCTGCAAAACATCATCAAATTGTGCCTTGCTGAGGGTAGGAACGGTCATGCCGCAGTTCGGAATATTCACCACGGCATGCTCGGCTGCCAGCCGTTGCAAAGCGGCACGAACCGGCATTTGACTGACATTCATTTCATCTGCAATGGTCTTGATTTTCAGGCGATCGCCTGGCAGGTATTTGCCAACCGTTAGCCATTGGCGCAACGTGAGATAAACGTGATCTTGTATGGATGCCGCTTCAGCCGTTTTCATAATCAGGGTCGGTACAAAAATAAGCGGTTAGTCTAGTTGTCTTTCATGAAAAGTGCACGTACTTAGTCCAGAATTTTGCTGTAAAACCAGTCTGAGCGCGCATTTTGCAAAGAAAACACCGGTAACGCATATGTGCCCTGATCACTCGCCCGCATGCGGTGGCAAGACATGTGTCAGCCGGCATGCGGGCAAGGGGTATCGCGTTTAGAGCTTGATGTGCTGAATGCAAGCCTCAAACGCTGCGACCAGGCGGCTGACATCGTCGGCCTTGGTATCTGGACACACCAGAATCATGTTATGGAACGGGGTAATCAACAACCCGCGATTTAACAGGAACAGGTGGATGATATGCTCAAGCTCTGGGACCAGAATCCGGTCGGCTTCCGTTCCGTTTTTAGGCGGTGTTTGCGTAAACTGGAATTCGGTTCTTGCCCCGACTTGTGTGACACACCATGGCAGATTGTGTCTGTCGATCACCGCACGCAAGCCGTCAGCCAGTTGTTTGGCCAGCCCAAACATATACTCGTAGGCGCTGTCGGTCATGACGTCTGCCAAATTGGCCCGCATGGCCGCCATGGCCAGCATATTGGCGGTCAGCGTCGTGCCGATACCACTATGCCCCGGTGGCGCATTGCGCTTGGCAGACTGGGCTGCCGCCGCGATTTTCTCGCTAAAGCCATACACTGCACACGGTACACCGCCACCCACAGGCTTGCCCACCACAAACAGGTCTGGTTGCAGGCCAAATGCCTTGGTATAGCCGCCAGGCCCGGTACTGATGGTATGAGTCTCATCAATCAGCAGCAAGGTGCCATGCTTCCGGATGATTTTTTGCGCTGCTTCCCAATAACCCGGTTCTGGCAACACCATGCCGATATTGGTCATGGCGGGTTCTGCCAGCACACAGGCAACATCACCCTCAGCCAGCGCGGCTTCCAGGGCTGGCAAGTCGTTAAACTCGACCACCTTGGTATATTGCTTCAGGTCATAGACCTGACCCAAGAGACTATCGCGCTGAGTCGGCACGCCATCCACCAAGTCTACAAATACATCGTCCACCGTACCATGATAACAACCATTGAAAATCAGGATTTTCGGGCGATTGGTTGCCGCTCTGGCCCAACGGATGGCAAACCGGTTGGCATCAGTCGCGGTCATGGCAAACTGCCAGTAGGGCAGGCCAAAGCGGCGGGATAACTCTTTGCCTACCCATGCCGCATCTTCGGACGGCAACATGGTCGTAAACCCGCGTTCGGCCTGACGCTTGACGGCTTCAGCAACAGGTGCCGGTGCATGGCCAAACATTGCGCCCGTATCTCCCAGGCAGAAGTCTACATAATTGTGACCATCCACATCCTTGAAGCGGGCACCTTTTGCCTGGTCTACGTAAAGAGAGAAGGGCGTGGACCAATCATTCATCCAGTGCAGCGGCACGCCAAACAGTAAATGCTCGCCAGCCAGTGCAGATAGCTCGCGCGACTTGGGCATGTTTGCTACAAACGCCTGTTTCTCTGCTTCGAATAATGCGCGGGCCTTGTCCCAATTAATACCTGTGTTATATGTCATTTCTTATCCTCCGGTCAGACATGCAATTGCAAGTGTTCACGTTCCCAGGCCGTGATGCCTCTAAAGAACGTTTCTGACTCTTTTTCTTTGACCGCACAGAATGCCTGTACGAATTCGCTGCCTAACACCTCAGACAATTCCGGGCAGGCCAGCATGGCTTCTACCGCATCATCCAGATTGCGTGGCAATTCATAATCCAGATCATAAGCACTGTCGCTCATGGGCTCAGATGCTTCCAAGCCTTCTACCATGCCAAGATAACCACAGATAAGCGTGGCAGCCATGGCCAGGTAAGGATTCACATCTACACCGGGTACGCGGTTTTCCAACCGGCGCGCTTCAGGTCCGGAGTTGGGTACACGGATGCCACAAGTCCGGTTGTCATAACCCCAGCGCACATTGATTGGTGCCGCGGTAAAACGCGACAAGCGGCGATACGAGTTCACATACGGCGCAAACATCGGCATGGCGTGCGGCATGTATTTTTGCAAGCCGCCAATATAGCTAAAGAACAACTCGCTGGCTGAGCCATCAGCATTGGAGAAAATGTTTCTGCCGGTTTCGCTATCTACAATGCTCTGGTGGATGTGCATGGCGCTGCCAGGCTCGTTTTCCATCGGTTTGGCCATGAAGGTCGCAAAGATGTTGTGACGGAAAGCGGTTTCACGGACACAGCGTTTAAACAGAAACACCCGATCCGCCAGATCCAGCGCATCCCCATGCGAGAAATTGATCTCCATCTGGCCTGCGCCAACCTCATGAATCAGGGTTTCAACGCCCAGTTCGGATTCATCACAGAAATTGGACAGATCCTGAAAGAACGGATCAAACTCGTTCACGGCATCAATAGAGAAAGACTGACGGCCCACTTCGGTTCTGCCTGCTCGTCCGACAGGCGGGCGAAGCGGCTCGTGCGGGTTGTTGTTCTGCGCGATCAGGTAAAACTCCATTTCCGGTGCCACTACCGGTTTCCAGCCTTTGTTTTCGTATAGGCGCAGGACTTTTCGCAAAACAGCCCTCGGAGACAAGCCCACAGAGCGGCCATCAAAGTCCACGCAGTCATGGATGACCACAGCCACAGGCTCAATGGCCCAAGGCACCTTGCGAATTGTATTGGGATCCGGTACGCAAACCATGTCCGGATCGCTCGGACCAACAAATTTCTCGAAGTCGGCAAATTCACCGTTCACGGTAATCATGAGTACTGCCTTGGACATTTTCATGTTGTCTTCAGCAATAAACAGGTTTTTGGGCACAATTTTGCCCCGTGCAATACCTGTCATGTCCGGGATCACGCATTCCACCTCGTGGATACGGTTTTCCGTCAGAAAATCTTTTAGTTTATTGTCCATTTTTACCACCTATTGTTTGATCAAATATTATGTGTGTAATGAATGGACGCTAACTTCCACCGGATGCGCTGGTTTTGCACAACTTGAATTTTCTCATGTAAATCATCGTTTGTTTAACGTACACTCACTTTATGCTTAGTTTCAGTCTTTGTCAATTTGATCAAATTTGTATTTTTGCATCAGCCATGACAAAAGACCATTCTCAAAAAATGGCTATACATGCTATGCTGCGATGCATCATGAAGTAAGGTGAGCAAATACAATGAGAAAAACCAGTCATACACGCGCCCGTTTTCTGGACCCGCGGTTTTGTTGCGGCCCGTTTGCCTTGGCCAAACTTTATCGTGCCTGGGAGTTAAGAAACACGGCTGGCATACAAGCCAAAAAACCGGACGGCGACGCATCTGTCACAGACAAGAAAAAATGAGATAACCGGAATAACGGTTGTTTTATAGTCAGAATGACCCGGCAACCCATCAGGCAGCGCATATTGCAACTTGAAGGCCGGTTAAACAATTATCAACAGAATCCGTATGTTAGAGAATACGGCTTGACGTCAGAAGCCAGTCAACATAACATGTGGCGATTCGTACTATATGCCTGAGGCAGGCCGCCGCATGACATTTCGCTCCCTGCTAGTCCCTGCATCTTTATTTGCTGTTACATTACAAGCATTTGGTTCCGACCTGACGGCGGAGAATGACGTCCAGCCTCCTGCGCCTGTCGAGTTCCGCATTACCCCCCGCATTGATTTCAAGCCGGTTACTACGCTCAATAATGCCTTGCAGGATGACTTGTGGGCAAGAATGCGCGCCGGGTTCCAGATGACACCCATGGACAACCAGCTCGTTAAAGACCACGAGAACTGGTTTGTGAACCGCCCGGATTATCTCAAGCGCGTGACCGAACGGGCACGCCGCTACATGTACCATATTGTAGATGCACTCGAAAAACGGGGCATGCCAACCGAGCTGGCGTTGCTGCCTATTGTGGAAAGTGCTTACAACCCGACAGCTTATTCACCGGCCCATGCTTCCGGTTTGTGGCAGTTTATTCCTTCTACGGGGAAAACCTACGGGCTTGAACAGACCTGGTGGTACGACGGGCGCCGGGATGTGGTAGCTGCTACTGATGCAGCTATCAATTACTTCACATACCTTTATAGCTTGTTTGGCGATTGGGATCTGGTCCTTGCTTCCTACAACTGGGGGGAGGGCGCTGTTGCCAGGGCCGTACAAAAGAACCGTGACAAAGGCTTGCCGACAGACTTCATGAGTCTGAACATGCCCGCAGAGACCCGTAATTACGTCCCAAAACTGATTGCACTACGCAATATTGTGAGTAATCCGGAAGCGTATGGCGTCAAGCTCGATCCTATCCCGAATCGCCCGTATTTTGTGACAGTTGCCCCCAACCGCCATATCGATACCAAATTGGCCGCCAAGCTGGCTGATATGAGCGTGGAAGACTTTACCAATCTCAACCCTGCTTATACAAAGCCGGTGATTGCCAGTAAAGACTCCAGGCGCATTCTCTTGCCTGTAGATAAGGCAGATGGTTTTCTGAGTAACCTGTCTAGCTATGACAAGCCAACCTTGTCCTGGCAGGCTTATGGTACTCGCAAAGGTGAAAGCCTGACCGATATCGCAGAGAGTCATGGCATTTCGGTGCAGGAACTCAAGAATTACAACAAGATCCCTGTTAAAGCCAAAGTGGCAACAGGACAGATTCTGCTGGTGCCAATGTCGGATGAACGAAACAGCCTGACGGCAGCTGGAGAGCCAAGACTGTCGCAGCCGGAGCCGTTGCAAATCGCTCGCAGAACCAACCTGAAACCTTCGTTGCTGGCGCCGATGAGTGACCTGACGCCGGCGAGGGTTGCGCAACTGGAAACCGTATCTCCAGCCCAGCCTAAACCGGAACAGGCCAACAAGGCAGAAAAGCAGGTGGTTGTTGCCAAAGTTGTAGACGTGAAGAAACCCGCCGTTGTTGAGACAAAGGCCGAGGTTAAGCCTGCTGCAACTCTTGCCCCAGCCGTGCCTGCCCCTGTGGTGGTTACAAAAACAGAGCCGGTCATTACGCAGCCGACGATTGTCGCCAAGCCAGTGGCCGTTTCTGTGAAGCCTGTTGTCGAAGAGTCAGTCCCAGCGGCATTGGCGCAACCGGCCAAACAGAATGAAATTCTGGTGGCAGAAAACGATACTGCTGACTTATTGCCAAATGCAGCACCGGTCTCTGGCTCATTTACTCCTGTGACCTTGCAATTGGTCGACCGGGTGTCTACGCCAGCCAAACCGGTTATTAGTGCGCAACCTCAAGTGATCAAACACAAGGTAGTTGCTGGTGACACGCTTTACAATATTGCCAAGCGGTATAACCTGACTACCGCCCAGTTGTCGCAGCTCAATAAACTGGGTGGACATGGTATCAAGATCGGTCAGGAGTTGTTGATCAAGTCTAAAGAAGCGCCCCTTGCTGAGCCGACCAAACTGGCAAAAGCCGCTGATGGACAGGTTGATGGCGGCCGCACAGGCAAGGAAGACATCAAGAAGAGTCGTGCAAAGCAGGCGGCTGAGAAATCGACGCTTTATACTGTAAAGCATGGAGACACGCTTTACAGTATTGCACGTCGCTACAAGGTGACACCCGTTGACCTGAAAAAATGGAATAACAATCCGGGCACGCTTCAGCCCGGAGATCAGGTCAAGGTTTTATTGACTAAGGGTTAGCTGCAATTGTGCTATAACCTTTGCACAAGGCAAACACGCTTCGTTCGGCTTCTTTCGAGAAGTTGATCTGCAGGCTTTTTAACTCGAGCAGTTCAAGCAGGTCACGAACTGCCCGGGTTGGATTGGCTCTTTCCCAAAGCCCGACCATCAGGGCATTCAGCGCCAGCAGCAAATGTACCCCTTCGCCCGCAGGCAGGCCGGCAACGGTCATGTCCAGCAGCTTTCCGCATTCGCCCAGTTTCTGTGCGTGCAGATGCTTGAAGTTGACCGTTTCACTCAATCCGGCGTTTTCTTCCAGAATGTGGTTCAGGATACTGGCCATCGGCAAATAGTGCGGATGAGTATCATGGTAATCCAGAATCCATCTGGCCAGTTCTTCCGGCGTCAGGGAGGTTTCGGCACGCAAATGGGCTTCAAGGTTTTCCCAGTATGCAGTGACGTGCATCGTGACAAGGTGCAGGTAGATTTCTTCCCTTGAATCAAAGTACAGGTAGACTGTTCCTTTGGCCAGGCCAGCCTTGAGGGCGATTTCGTCAACTTTTGGCAGCAGGCTGCCACCTTGAAACAGGCTTAAGGCTGCTTCAAGAATTGTTTCCTTGCGAGCCAGTTTCGATGACTCGTCGCGGGCGCGTTTTTTTATTGTGGTTGTCATTCTTTGTCCGTCTAAGAATTTTGTGATGCAATTTTCCGGTTATACGTATATGTATCAGGTTTGGGCAAATAGACCAAGACCTCTTTGAGAAAATATCGCAAAAGCGTATCATTCTTTATGCAAGTGACGTTTACGTAAAAGAAATTTTTGTTGTACAAACACTCGAAAAACAGGAGCACGTTGTGCCAGATAGCGCATTAGCCGGAAAGAAAGCCTTTACCATTTCTGATTTGGCGCGAGAGTTTGACGTGACCACCCGGTCTATCCGCTTTTATGAAGATGAGGGCCTGTTGTCGCCTGACCGGGTAGGCAGAAACCGCTACTACTCGGCCAAGGAGCGGGTGCGCTTGATGTTGCTCTTGAGAGGGAAGCGTCTCGGGTTTTCGCTGGGCGAAATCAAGGAGTTGTTTGATATTTATGATGCGCCGCGAGAAGAAGTATCAGAGTTGATCAAATCATTGCGTATCCTGCAAAAAAGAAGAGTACTTTTGGAACAGCAGCGCAAGGATATCGATGCCGTCCTGAAAGAAATTAACACCTTTGAGCGCCAGTGCAAGAAAACACTGCAAGCCAAAGGCGGACTGGATATGCTAAATTCATCCAATCCTTAAAGGTTTATGTCTTTTTGGTCAGATTTCTGCCGGTTAGACCGGAATTCCGCCTTGTTCAGGGCTTGAATCCTGCCACGCGATCCCCATCTGGGAAACTACAGTTTTTTAACTTTCTTTTCTTTGACGTTGGAAGAGTATAAAGATGAGCACGAATAAAGAGACGCTGGGCTTTCAAACCGAAGTGAAACAGCTACTCAAGCTGATGATTCATTCCTTGTATTCAAATAAAGAGATTTTCCTGCGCGAGCTGGTGTCCAATGCTTCAGATGCGGCAGACAAATTGCGCTTCGAAGCAATCGAGCGCAGCAGCTTGTTGGCGGATGACCCGGAACTGAAAATTTCCATCGCGTTTGACAAGGCTAACCGTACCGTCACTATTGCTGACAATGGTATCGGCATGAGCCGTATCGAAGTCATTAACCATATCGGTACCATTGCCAAATCCGGTACCAAAGAATTCTTTGAAAAGCTCTCCGGTGACGCACAAAAAGACTCCAACCTGATTGGCCAGTTCGGCGTCGGCTTCTACTCAGCCTTTATTGTGGCAGACAAAGTCACGCTAACCACCCGTCGTGCCGGACGTCCTGCATCCGAGGGCGTGCGATGGGAGTCCCACGGAGATGGCGAATATACGCTGGAAGACGTGGAAAAGTCTGGCCGTGGCACCGAAATTGTCCTGCACCTGCGTGAAGGCGAGGATGATTTCCTGAATGAATGGCGCCTGAGTGCCATCATCAAGAAGTACTCTGACCATATTTCTCTGCCGATTATCCTGCACAAGCCAAAACTGGATGAAAAGGGTGAGCCGACCGGTGAAACAGAAGCAGACACCATCAACTCGGCATCTGCTATCTGGACTCGCAGTAAATCTGACATCACCGAAGAGCAGTATAAAGAGTTTTATAAGCACGTTTCTCATGACTGGGAAGAGCCTCTTGCCTGGTCTCATGCCCGTGTAGAAGGCCGCCAGGAATATACGGAGCTGCTGTATATTCCGAAACGCGCCCCGTTTGACATGTACGACCGTGATCGCAAGCACGGTATCAAACTGTATGTACGTCGCGTGTTTATCATGGACGATGCAGAGAAACTGCTGCCACACTACCTGCGCTTTATTAAAGGGGTGGTAGATAGTAACGACCTGCCACTGAACGTGAGCCGCGAAATCTTGCAGCATAGTAAAGACATTGATGCCATCCGTGCCGGTTGCGTGAAAAAGGTCCTTGGTTTGCTGGAAGATCTGGCCACCGCAGAGACGGATGAAGGCAAAGAAAAATACGCTACCTTCTGGAAAGAGTTTGGTACGGTCTTCAAAGAAGGGGTGGGCGAAGACTTTGCCAATAAAGAGAAGATTGCCAAACTGTGCCGTTTTGCGTCTACCAATGCCAATACGGCTGACCAGATCGTGTCACTGGATGAGTACATTGGCCGCATGAAAGAAGGCCAGGACAAGATTTATTATGTCACTGCAGACTCTTTCATTGCCGCAAGCAATAGCCCGCATCTGGAAATCTTCCGCAAGAAAGGCGTAGAAGTCCTGTTGCTGACCGACCGTGTGGATGAATGGGTCATTTCTTCCCTGAGCGAGTTTGAGGGTAAAAAGCTCCAGTCCGTCAGCAAAGGCGAGCTGGATCTGGATGCCTTGGCAGATGAAGCCGAGAAAGAAAACCAGAAGAAAGCCGAAGATGAGCTCAAGGACGTGCTGGTTCGCGTGAAAGATGTTCTTGGCGACAAGGTGAAAGAAGTTCGCGTGACGCACCGCCTGACCGATTCTCCATCTTGTCTGGTGGTAGAAGAGCAGGATATGAGTGGTCACCTGGAGCGTTTGCTGAAGTCGGTTGGTCAGCAGGTGCAAGCCGGCAAGCCAATTCTCGAATTGAACCCGGCACATTCACTGGTGAAGAAACTGGCTGCAGATGGTTCAGATGACACCTTTAAAGAACTGAGCCTGGTGCTGTTCGAGCAATCGTTGCTGGCGGAAGGTGGCCAACTGGAAGACCCTGCTGGCTTTGTTAAGCGGGTTAACCAGTTGTTTCTGTCCGGTCTGAATTAATCAGACTGTCGTCTGTGTGTAAAAGGGAGCTCAGGTAGCTCCCTTTTCTTTTGGAAAGGGGTGCACACCTTTTAGGCGTGATGTGCATCAGATGCAATGCAGGCATGAGTCGATGACAAGCTGAGCATCCAGTCAATATGTGGAGAAAGTATGACCAAGCCAATTCAGGACAGGGTACAGATACAGAAAGACGAATTGGTGGCGCATGTCTGGAATCCGCTTCATAAGGTGATCTTGACCTATGAGCACCTGAACGGGCATGTACAGACATTGCAGCGTGAGCTTTATATCAAACCGCCGGGTGCGGCCGTATTGCTGTATAACCCCGCTAAAGACACGGTGGTCATGGTCAGGCAGTTTCGCTGCCCGTTATTTTACCTGGGGGAAGAACCACTTTTGATAGAGGCCTGTGCCGGCCTGCTGGATGGAGAACATCCCGAGGAGGCCATCATTCGGGAAATCCGCGAGGAAACCGGTTATAGCGTTCAGGATGTCACCTTTGTCATGAAAGTGTTTACCAGCCCAGGGGTGACAACGGAATACTTGCTGTTGTATCTAGCCTGTATTGATGAGTCTCAAAAACAGGGGGCGGGTGGTGGTCTGGTAGAGGAGGGGGAGGAAATCGAGGTGCTAGAACTGCCATTGGCCGAATGTGCCAGAAGATTGGCCGCTGGAGAGCTACAAGATGCCAAAACGGTGATTTTGCTGCAGCACTTGCTCATAAAACAGACAACTCGCCCGGAAAATGAAAAAAATCGCTGAAAATGGCTAAATATCTGGATTGGGGGTTGACGGGGTTTGGATAACGCTTTAATATTGCGCCTCTCTTGACGGAGAAATGGCCGAGAGGTCGAAGGCACTCCCCTGCTAAGGGAGCATACGGGCTAAAACTCGTATCGAGGGTTCGAATCCCTCTTTCTCCGCCAATAGTTAAGTTGAAGCAGCGCATCCGTAGCTCAGTTGGATAGAGTATCTGGCTACGAACCAGAGGGTCGGGCGTTCGAATCGCTCCGGATGCGCCAGTTTCATAAAAACAGCCGCTTATAGCGGCTGTTTTTATTTGTACTGCTGAGAATAGCGTCCGTCTGTGATGCCGTTTGCTGGTAGTATGATGCCTGCTGAGCCATATATCCTATGGCCAGCAAAAAACAGCATGTCACGTTCCGTGGCATGTCTGCAAGCACCGGGGGTGCCTTGGCAAATGGTTGCCTTGGCTGAGAAATACCCTGTACCTGATCTGGGTCATGCCAGCGGAGGGAGCGTGTATATCCTGAGCGTCCATCTTCCCCTGCATAGCCCCTTTTGAAGTTGTATGAGAGGGAATATGTTTCGTAAATCATTACTGGTTTCTTTGTTGTCTGTCTCGACATTGGCATCTGCCGCTGAACTCCGCGTACTGGCTCATAGTTCATTTGCGGTAGATCAGAAGCTGATTGCGGCCTTTGAACAAAAGACGGGGTCCAAAGTGTCTATCATCAAAGCGGGTGATGCCGGCGAGATGCTGAATAAGCTGATCCTGACCAAATCTGCACCGATTGCAGATGTCGTGTTCGGGATTGATAACCTGCTGGTTGCCAAAGCGGCAGAAGCAGGGGTGCTGGCGGATAAAACCGGTGTTGCCAGCAAGAAATTTCCATTCAGTGCCCGTTTGACCTCGGTAGATTACGGCCTGGTGGCCTTGAATGTGGACAAGGCGTATGTGGCGGACCACAAGCTGGCGTTGCCTAAAACCCTGGATGATCTGACCAAGCCGGCCTACAAGGATTTGCTGGTGGTAGAAAGCCCTGCAACCAGCAGTACGGGGCTGGCTTTTCTGATGGCAACCGTTCAGCATTTTGGCGAGCAGAAAGCCTGGGCTTTCTGGCAAAAGCTGAAAGACAATGGCGTGAAAGTGACGCAAGGCTGGACGGATGCTTACGAGAAAGAGTTTTCCCGTAATGGTGGTAGCCGTCCTTTTGTCGTGAGTTACAGTACATCGCCTGCAGCGGAAGTTTTCTATAGTGAAGGGAAACTGACCGTGCCGCCAACAGACAATGTGTTTCTGCCTGGCAGCAGCTTCATGCAGGTTGAAGGCATCGGTCTGGTAAAAGGCGGGAAAGAGCCTGCCTTGGCAAAAGCGTTTGTCGAGTTCATGGTATCTGCCCCCGTACAGGCAGATTTGCCAACCCAGATGTGGATGTACCCGGTTCAGGACGGCTTGACTCTGGACAAGAGCTTCCAGTTTGCAACCTTGCCAAAGCTGGGCAAACCGGTTGTTCCTGCATCTGCCAAACAGCTACAGGGCTGGGTATCACAGTGGCAAAAACTGATGCGCCCGTAAGCCTTCTGTTTAGCCGATAAATCTGACATGCCACGCACACTCCATTGGTTAAAATGCCTCGGATTGTGCGTGGCATGTCTTTTTTTGGTCGGCGCACTGGTGTGGCCCCTCTTGCATCTGGTGGTGGATGTTGCCGATGTCCGGGCTGTTCTGGCCGATGGTTACTACTGGAAACGTTTTCTGATCACTGCTGGACAAGGGTTGGCTGCCACTCTGTGGTGTGCACTATTAGGTTTGCCTGCTGCCTGGGTGTTATTCCAGACGCGCTTTCCCGGGCATCACTGGTTCTTGCGATTGCTGTTGCTGCCGTATCTCGTCCCCACTGTGGTGGGTGCCATGGCCATACATAGCCTGATTGGCCCCAGAGGCTGGTTGCCTTTGCTGGCAGACGAGTCCCCATGGCTCTTGTTGTGGGGGTATGTTTTTTATAATGTCGGTATCGTGGTCTGGATGACTTATCAGGCGCTGTGCCGGGTGCCTGTTGCCGCCATTGAGGCCGCACGGGTTTTCGGGGCTTCACCTGTCCGGATCATGACCCGGATTATCTGGCCATCCATTGCGCCCTCGGTCTGGTCCAGTTTGTTACTGACATTTCTGTTTTGCTCTACCAGTTTTGGTGTTGCACTGATGCTGGGTGGTGCCAGATGGGCGACGCTGGAAGTCGAAATTTATACCCTGACAGCATTACAGCTGGATATCAGCTCTGCCTCTGTACTTGCGATGATGCAGGCCGCCATGTGTCTTGTGGTGGTGTGGCTGTATGTAAAGAATACGTCACGTGTGACAGCGACTGTGGTTGTCAATCACCGTACATTGCCCAAAAAGCGACCCGGTGTGCAAGGGTGGGTGGCGCTAGGTCTGATTGCATTTGTCACGCTTGGCCCGTTAGCCACACTGTTGTTGAAAAGCGTCTTGCTGGACCATGCGGCCTATCTGCGTCTGTTTGGTGCTGATGAGTTCTGGCTTGCGTGTGCCAATAGCCTCAAATTCACACTGATCTCCCTCCCATGTGCCCTGATGCTGGGCTGGGTATTGGCCGCTGGCGTACGCCGGGGGCGGTTTGTGCCCCATGTGCTTGCCTACGGGCCATATCTGGTCTCTGCATCCATGCTGTCTCTTGCGCTGCTGGTGACGTATCCGTCATGGGCGGCCAGTTTGTTGATGTTGTTAGGCAGCTATGTGCTGCTTGCTTATCCTTTTATTGCCCGTAATATGTCGCTGGCCTGGCGCAATCTGTCGCCCAATGTGTTTGAAGCGGCGCAGGTGCTTGGCGCACCTCCTGTCCGTGCCTGGATAAGGGCGGTGTTGCCTGCCTTGCGTCCTGCCATGCAGACCGGTATGGCATTTGCGGCTGCCACGGCGTTAGGTGAGTTTGCTGTGACGCTCTTTTTGTCTCGCCCCGAATGGATGACCTTGACGACATTGATTTACCAGCGTCTGGGACATCCTGGCATGTCCAGCTTTGCAGAGGCGCAAGCCGCCGCTGTTTTATTATTGCTGTTATCGTCGCTGGTCTTTGGGCTGTTAACTTGGGGTGTGCATGCATCCCGCTCCTCCAGATAATTGATATGCTGAATATTGAAGCGGTATCCAAATGTTACCCCGGCCAGTCTGACTTTGCGGTAAACCAGGCCAGTTTGCAGCTAGAGGCGGGTGAAACCCTTGTATTGCTGGGGCCGAGTGGCTGTGGCAAGACAACGCTGCTACGACAGGTTGCTGGCCTGGAGACGCTGGATAGCGGTTCTGTTTGCTGGCAGAAGCGGGATATGGCTTCCATTCCGCCTGAGCAGCGGCGATTTGCCATGGTGTTTCAGGATTACGCGCTGTTTGCCCACCTGACCGTAGGCGAGAATGTCGCATTTGCGCTGGTAGAGCAGCAACAGTCTAAAAGCGTGATCGAAACGCAGGTTGGTCTGTGGCTGACGCGTTTGCAGATCTCGCATCTGGCGCACCGTTATGTGCACGAATTATCTGGCGGGCAACAACAGCGAGTGGCGGTTGCCAGGGCGCTGGCTGCAAACCCGCAACTGTTATTGCTGGACGAGCCGTTTTCAAACCTGGATGCGGTGTTGAGGCTGGAGCTACAAGCCATGTTACGTGCATTGCTGGTCGAAACCGGTCAAACGGCCTTGATGGTGACGCATGACCAGCAAGAGGCCTTTGCGCTGGCAGACCAGATTGCCATGATGCGGGATGGAAAAATCATTCAGACCGGTCGGCCTGCAGAGATTTATGCCAGACCTGCCAATATGTGGGTGGCCAATTTTCTGGGGCACCGGAATATTCGCGACCAGATACTATGGCCTGAAGAGGCATTCTTGCTGACGGGGCCAGAACAAGGCCGTATCACTGCGGTGAAGCCGCAGGGAGATACGGTGCAACTGAGTGTATTTGCTCAGGATTGGGAGTGGCACTTGCAGCTCTCCCGCCGCGAGTGGATGCAGGTTGGGCTTGCTGGCGTTGGGGATAGTATTCCGTTTTCTATCAACCCGCAGCTGGCCTATCCGCTAGATCGGACATGAAGGCAGTCTTTCAGCTGTTGCAGATCATTTTCTACCCAAGCTTTGTCACTCGCATATTGCTCATCCGACATGCCCGGTTGTCGAAAGAGCGTAAACACCAGTAAGCAGCCTTCCTGATTGCCGATCAGCCGCATGGGGATATAAACCTCTGTCCCGTCCGCCAGTTTGACCCAATGATCAAAAATACCCAAGCGATTCCTGCTGGAAAATCGGATTTGCACTGGTCCCAAGGGCGTATCTGCCATCCACCAGTCAGACTGTGGGTTTGACTTGATGCCAGCACCCAATCCGGATGCCCAAAGGCTGTAATTGCTCGGGTCAGCAAGAAATTCATCTGCAACCATCAGCGGAACAGGCAGGTTGATCTGGATTTGTATGCTCTCTTGCATGGGACACCTAGCGACGCAGCAAGTGCTGATACCGTTTTTGCAACTTGTACAGCTTTGGCGAAATCACCGCCTGACAATAGGGCTGATATGGATTTTGCGCATAATAGGCATGGTGATACGCCTCAGCCGCATAGAAGGTAGTGGCGGCAGCGCATTCTGTCACGATAGGCTGGTCGTAAATGCCTTCTTCCGTCAGTTGCCGGATGGTGTCCTGTAGGATTTTTTGCTGGGCGGGATTGTGGTAATACACGACGGATCGGTATTGCGTTCCGATGTCATGTCCCTGGCGGTTCAGTGTGGTTGGGTCGTGCGTGGCAAAAAAGACCAGTAGCAGGGTCTCGAAACTGATTTGCGCCGGGTCATAGTGAATCTCGATCGCTTCTGCATGGCCCGTGGTACCAGAGCACACAGACTTGTAGTCAGGCTGGTCGATATGGCCACCGGTATAGCCGGGAATGACTTTCTGTACACCCGTTAGTGCGGAGAAAACAGCTTCTGTACACCAGAAGCAGCCGCCGCCCAGGGTTGCAATTTCTAATGCAGGCATGTGTGGCCTCCGGTTTCTTCATGAATCAATCTTGTATGGATGAAGGTCTGCCGCGATTGCCGGGCGAATGGCAAACCCGGTAGTACCGAGCCATCGGCAATGGCAGATGCATTGAATAAGTTGTTGTCATCTTTAATATAACTGAAGATGTGCCACAAAAGAAGCGGTGAGAGGGGCTAGCGTGAGGAAGACGTGTATTTGTCTGTCATTGAGCCTGATGCGGACTGGGAGGCTGCATGTTTAGACTGCGGCGTACAGGCGAAAAAAAGTGCTACACAAGGTAGCACTTAAAAGAGGATAAACACGCACATGACGGAAAGCATGCTCGCATCCGCTTAGCCAGAGGAAATTGGCTAGTGACTGCTTGCAAACTTTACGATGAATTTATTCTACCCATGGTTTTTGCAAAATACAAATTATTTCGTTCAATGAACGAACAATATTAAATAGAATGAACATATTGAAAAGATCAAACGGGACAAAAACCGTTGTGGTCAACATGAATCGGGTTAGTTTCCACAGTTCATCATCACGAAGAGCTCGCAACCGATAGCAACCTATCTGCTTGATATGGCAGGTTTTCTTGCTGCAGGTCAGGTATTTTTGCAAACACGCCCAAACATGGCGGGGGGCGAGAATCTTTCGTGGTATTCACCTTGGCTCTCAAGTAAAATTGCAGATCATTCAGACTTCATCGGCTTTATCCATGACTTGTAAACCACGCCCAGATTCTCCATGCGTTGCCATTTGCTCTACTGCACTGGGCGATGAGCTTTGCGCGGGTTGCGGCCGGACCTTTGAAGAGGTGGCAACCTGGGTTGCGATGTCGGATATCGCAAAGGAAGCTGTCTGGACACGACTGGAAAATGCCTGGGCCCAGCGAGGCTTGTTACCCCCATGGCGCCGTGAGGAACGCAGCTGATGCGGATTGTCTTTGCCCCGATGGAAGGGGTGGCAGACCATCTGATGCGGGACCAGATGACACGGCTGTCTGATGTGGACTGGTGTGTGACGGAGTTTATGCGGGTAACCGATACCTTGCTGCCACCACGGCATTTTTATCGTGTGATGCCTGAATTGAAAAATGGCAGCAAGACGCCGGCAGGCGTACCTGTTCGAGCCCAGCTACTGGGTAGCGACCCGGTTTGCATGGCGGAGAATGCTGCCAGGGTGGCTGAACTGGGCAGCCCGGCGGTTGATCTGAACTTTGGCTGCCCGGCCAAGATTGTCAACCGTCACCGGGGCGGGGCCGTGCTGCTGGACGAGCCAGATGTACTGTATGACATTGTATCTACCGTGCGGCGTGCTGTCCCTGCCGCTACGCCTGTTACCGCCAAAATGCGTCTGGGTGTCAAGGATACGGCACTGACACTGGATTGTGCCGCTGCGCTGGAAAGTGCAGGGGTGTCAGAACTGGTTGTGCATGCCAGAACCAAGGTGGATGGCTACAAACCGCCAGCGCATTGGGAATGGATTGCCCGGATTGCGGACCATATCCATATCCCGGTGATTGCCAATGGCGAAATCTGGAGCGCTGATGACTATGTGCGCTGCAAGCAGGTATCCGGCTTGGCGGATGTCATGATCGGCCGTGGTTTGTTATCAAGGCCAGACCTTGCGTGGCAAATCCGCCGCCGCATGGGCGGGCAAACGTCTGACCGCAGCAGCGTGTATTGGCCGGACCTGATACCAGTCTTTGAGGATTATTTCCGGCAAATTTGTGCCAAGGTTGAACCCAAGCATGCTGCCGGACGATTCAAACAATGGGTAGGCTATTTAAGAAAAGGCTATCCGGAAGCAAATGCTTTTTTCATGGATATCCGGACGCTTAGCAAACCGGCAGATATTTTTCAGTACATGTCCAGACAACGGCTAGAAACGAGCGAGGTAGCGTTAAGTGAGTAATGAATGCATGCGTTGCGGCGCTTGTTGTGCTGCATTTAAAGTGACGTTTCACCGGTCTGAACGGGATGACGAGCCTGGCGGCAAAGTGCCCAGCGGATTGGCCGATGATGAAACAGATACACTGTGCCGCATGCGCGGAACGGATTACGCCAGACCAAGGTGCGTGGCGCTGATTGGCAAGGTTGGCGAGTCGGTGCGCTGCGGCATTTATGAAGAACGGCCATCCCCTTGCCGTGAGTTTGCGGCCATGTCTGCGGTGGGTGTGTTTATCCCCGCCTGCAATCGGGCCCGGGCAGGGCACGGTTTGCCACCACTACCGGTATGACTCTTATGTCTTTCCTTTGATGACAGAAAGCCCGCATGACACGCCTTGATCATGAGTTGATGGATATGCACCTGGAAGATGAAACGCTGGTATTGCACGGTGATCATGGTGATGAATTGTCCATTTCTCCGCCCATTTATTACTCGGCCACTTTCAAGGCAACCGATGCAGAGATGTTTGCCGACATGGCAAATACGCCGCGCCACACGGGGTTTTATACCCGTTACGGCAACCCGGTGCATCAGCGGGTAGTCTCGATTCTGGCCAGGCTGGAAGAAACAGAAACCGCCTTGTTGACGGGCTCCGGCATGGGGGCAATCAGTACCGCGGTGTTGGCGCTGGTCAAGGCGGGAGATCATGTCATTGCCCAGACGCGGCATTACATGAGTACCACCAAACTGTTTGAAGAGGTGCTGCCGAAGTTTGGCGTCAGCGTCAGCATTGTCGATCAGGATGATGTGGCGTCGATCAAGGCGGCCATCCGCCCGGAAACCCGCTTGATCATGGTGGAGACACCCGCAAACCCGACACTGGTGCTGACAGACCTGAAAGCGGTGGCAGAACTTGCCAGTGCCCATCATATTTTAACGATTGCTGATAATACGCTGGCCAGTCCCTTGAACCAGAAGCCTCACCGTCTGGGGATTGACGTGGTGGTGCATAGTGCGACCAAATACCTTGGTGGCCACCATGATATTACCGCAGGCGTGATTTGCTGCTCAGAAGCATTGGCCGATGAAATCTGGAAAATGCATACCACCCTCGGGTCGGTACTCTCCCCGATGGATGCATGGTTACTGTTGCGCGGACTGCGCACACTGCCGGTTCGGGTCAGTCGCATCAACCAGAATGCGCTTGCCCTGGCGGGGTGGCTGGAACAGCAACCCGAAGTAGAACGGGTTTTTTACCCGGGACTTGAGAGTCATCCTCAGCATGCACTGGCTACCCGGCAGATGTCAGGCTTTGGTGCGGTGATCGCATTTGCCGTACGGGGTGGTTATGACATGACCAGCCGTTTTGTCTCGAATGTGCGGCTGGCTACTCATGCGGTGAGTTTGGGTGGGGTGGATTCCCTCTTGGTGCATACGGCGGCCATGTGGTCTGGCACCATGAATGAGGCTCAGATGAAAGCTGCCAATATTGCGCCTAATTTTGTGCGGATGTCGGTGGGGCTGGAGCACATCGAGGATTTGAAACGGGATATCGGCCGGGCATTGAGAGAGGCACAACCTTAACACTGCTTGCGTGTACCGGTGATTGGTTTGCCCATGAGTGCCATCTCAATCACCGGAACGTGTCATGTGCATCAGTGCATGGCATCTGCCGCTTCGACATGCACTTCTACTTTGACATCCCCGGCATTTTTGAAATGCAGCGTAATGGGGAGCGAGTCGCCTTTTTTCATGGGCTTTTTGATGCCAAATACCATGACATGGTAACTCTGTGGCTTGAATTCTAGTGTGGATTTGGGCGCAATCACGACATCAGTCACTGGCCGCATTTTCATGATGCCATTTTCAGTAAGGTTGGTATGTAGCTGCATTTTGTCGGCGACATCGGCATTATCCACCGCCAGCAGGGTATCTGCTGAATTGCCGGTATTTTCTATCTTGAAGTAGAAAGCCCCCATATTCATGTTGGGCATGGATTCTCTGGCCCATGGGTGTTGAATGACCAGATTCCCGGCTTTGAACTCATGTGCTCCCGCGAAGGTCATAACGGAAAGCGCACTGATACCCAGGGCGAGATGTTTTAGCTTCATGACGTACCTTTGAAAAGCACCAGACAGGTTGCGTTGATAAAAGATGACGCAACAATACCGGAAAAACCGGGGTTATTGTGTGTGACATAGTGTCGCACAATACCTGATCTGGTTCTGGTGCATTTGCTTTGTAGTCTAAATGTAATCTTTTTTCAGTGAATGAATGGCTTACAATAACCCTTGATTCTGCCCATTGTCTGGATGTATTTATGTTTCCCCTTATCGCCTCAGATCTGGATGGTACTTTGCTGGATGCAGACCATCGAATCAATGAATTTACCGCGCAAACCCTGAATTACCTGCAACAGTCTGGCGTACATCTGGTATTGGCAACCGGGCGGCATCATGAGGATGTATGGGGAATTGCCGCTGCCCTTGAGCAACAGCCTTATCTGATTACGTCTAACGGCGCACGGTTGCATGCACCTGACGGGGCGCTGATCCATGCGGCCAATGTACCCGACTGGATCGTCAGGGAAATTGCCGGCCAGTGGGGGGCATCGGACGAGATCTGGCTGAATCTGTACCTGGATGATCAATGGCTGATTAATCGTGAAGCACCAGACTTGCTACCCTATCACGAAGAGTCCGGGTTTTTGTACGACATACAGGATTTGCGCCAGCACGACGGCCAAGGTGTGCTGAAGGTGCTGTTTGTGGGTGAGCATGAGCAGCTGCGGGCCATAGAACCCGTCTTGCGCCAGCAATACGCAGGTATCACCCACATCACGTTCTCGGCCGATGGTTGTCTGGAGGTGATGGCAGAGAACACCAGTAAAGGCACCACACTGGCCAGACTACTGGATCAGTTGGGCGTAGATGCCCGCCATTGCGTGGCCTTTGGCGACCATATGAATGATGTGGAGATGTTGCAGCATGTTGGTCATGCATTTGTGATGCAAGATGCAGCGCCTGGTCTCGTCACCGCGGTATCGCATGCCAAGCGTTTGGGATCTAACAAAGCGTCCGCCATTGCCCACTACCTGCGAGAGGCATGGGGACTTGCAACACTGACAGACTGACTGTCAGAAGCTGGTGACGTAATGCACTACAAAACTAAAAGGGCCACACAAGTGGCCCTTTTAGTATTGTGAATGGTCTTGATTATGCTTTTTTGGTAAACAGCAAATCCCATACGCCGTGGCCCAGCCGAATGCCGCGCTGCTCGAACTTGGTGAGCGGGCGCCAGTCTGGACGTGGTGCATATCCGTCTGCCGTATTACTCAGCAAAGGTTCAGCACTCAGAACTTCCAGCATTTGTATGGCGTATTCTTCCCAGTCGGTAGCACAGTGCAGGTAGCCATTGGGGGCCAGGTACTTCACCAGATTGGCGATAAACGGTGACTGAATCAGACGGCGTTTATTGTGGCGTTTTTTGTGCCATGGGTCCGGGAAGTAAATATGCACGCCAGCCAGGCTACCTTCCGGCACCATATCGCGCAGCACCTCAACGGCATCATGCTGCACAATCCTGATATTGGTCAGACCCTTTTCATCAATCAGCTTTAACAGGTTGCCGACGCCCGGCGGATGAATTTCCAGCGCCAGGTAGTCATTTTCCGGATGTGCTGCAGCAATCTCGGCCGTTGCACCGCCCATGCCAAAACCAATCTCCAGAATGCAGGGTGCCTGACGGTTGAACACCTTGGGCAAGTCGATCAGCGCTTGCTGGTAATCAACGCCATACGCAGGCCACAGCTTTTCCAGTGCGCGTTGCTGGCCTTCCGTGACGCGGCCGGCACGGCGCACAAAGCTCTTGATATGGCCATGTGCTGGTGTTGCGGTTGTTTGATCTTCGGTTTGGGTCTGGTCTGACATGATGATTCTTGCGGTATGTTTCTAAACGACAATTGTACCGCAGACTTGTATCGGGAGCCCATCATGATGTACAAAGATATTGGTATAAGCGATTTTTATGTCATATCATAAAGTGTATACATAACAGTATTTAGCCTGCGTAACGGCCAACCATCCTCTTCCGCTCACCCGGGGACGTTAAAACAGGAATACATGCCAATGCCCGGATTTGTTTCGCTGGTATTCAAGTCGGTTATTCTTGCCGTTTTGTATGTGGCATTCGGCAAACTAGGCATTGCGCTTGGCGTTGGTCCCAATCTGATTACCCCCGTCTGGCCCCCCTCTGGCCTTGCCCTGGCGGCATTCATCCTTTATGGTCGTTCATCGCTACCTGGCCTGATTGCAGGTAGCCTGTGGATGAACATCAGCTCAATGTTCTACCTGAGCGGACACAATACCCCCGCACTGGTGGGAGCGCTTGAACAAACCGTAGGTTCCGTGAGCCAGTTTATGCTGGCTGGCTGGATATTAAAACCGGTCATCCGGAACATGGTGTTCAAAGGGGTATTGAAACAGTCTTTTCTGTTTACCCTGATAGTTTGCCTGTGTTGCGTGATTGCCGCCTCGGTGGGGATGTTCACGTTCTGGCAGCTTAAGCTGATGTCGAATGCAGAGCTGACCTATGGCTGGCTGGTGTGGTGGGTGGGGGACTGCGCCGGCATGCTGGTGTTTGCTCCGCTGATCCTGTGGGCGCTGCACCCGACCATTCGTACGGCGCTCAATGCCTGCCTTGCTTTTCCGATCGTCAATATGGGCATCGGTTTTACCCTGATGATGACGCTGATAGTCGGGCATCTGGAGCGCGGACAGCGTCTGGATGCGTTTGAAGCACAGAGCAAGTTATTGTCAATTACGTTGCAGAACCATATCGATATGGTGCTGAAAGACCTGAAAACCGTGAGATTGCTTTATTTTAAGGCAGACATTCAGGAAGACGAATTCCGTTATGTAACATCGCCCTTATTAAAACAGAGCCCGTGGTTGTTGCGCTTTTCATGGTTACCCTTGGTGAATGAGTCGGATCGAAAGGCTTTCGAGCGTGCCGCATCTGCCCCCATCACGGAGCGGACCATAGACGGCATGAGCAAACCGGCTTCGTCCAGGCTAGAGTATTTTCCGGTTGCCTGGGCAGACCCGAAAGCCGGATCTGAAACCATAGGCACGGATGAGTCTGTAGATGCTTATCTGGCACCTGCGTTGCTTTCTGCCCGTGATACGGGGTCTACCCGGTTTACCTCTCTGATAAAAGCCAGAAATGGAATTTCAGCAAATACCAGTGCACTGGTGGGTTATGAGCCGGTGTCTTATGCGCTGCCAGCAGCAACGGTACCGTATCATCCTGATCTGATTCGCGGCTTTGTGTCTGTGGTGCTGGACCCCCAAACCTTGTTGGCAGCCTCGATGGAGGAAGTCAATCTGGTGGACCAGCATGTTGTGCTGGGAGACCCGGGGGCACCGCATACGGCATGGGTAGGGACGGGTAATGTAACGCCATCCGAAGGAATGAGATTATTGACCAGCAATGACAAGCTGGTTTTCCAGTATGGCGTTTCGCTGGGTAACCAGCACTGGCGGTTGGCAGCCTCACCCGTGTGGATCAATGACCTGCGTCCTTCCTGGTTGCAAATGGGTATTCTGGGGAGCGGTATTTCATTTACCACCGTACTGGCCGCGTTTGTGTTCATGCGCCGCAAGCGCGAGCTGGACTTGATGGCCGCCAAGGCGGATCTGGAAGCAGAGGTCGAGCGTCGTACTGCCAGTCTGGAAAAGACCAACGATTCCTTACTGGAGGAAATTGACCGGCGAAACGTACTGGAGCAAGAGTTACGTACGGCCCGGGCAGAGGCCGACAATGCAAACCAGGCCAAATCCGTGTTCCTGGCCAATATGAGCCATGAAATCCGCACGCCGCTTAATGCGGTACTTGGTTATACGCAACTGTTACTGGAGGACCACCGGGTAGATAGCGAAACCCGGCAGAAGCTGTCTACGATTTTGGCGGCTGGCCAGCGTTTGCTGCGGCTGATCAACGATATTCTGGATTTGTCCAAGATCGAGTCTGGCAGTTTGCAGGTGGTGAACGAGCATTTTGACCTGAACCGTGAAACCCGAGAGATTGCAGCCCTGTTTGCTGGCAAGGCTGAGCGGAAGCACCTGCGTTTTGAGGTAAGCATCGAACTGCCTGCCCCAGCACTGGTGAATGGAGACAAACTGAAAACCGGGCAGATGCTGGGCAATTTGCTGGGGAATGCCATCAAGTTTACCGATGCGGGCGGTGTGACGTTGCATGTGTACCGTGATGGCGATCTGGTCTGCATGGACATTACGGATACCGGGCCTGGCATGAACGTGGCAGATGCCGATGCATTGTTCCGGCCATTCCGCCAGGATACGCAAGGACTTGAAAAGGGCGGGTCGGGCTTGGGTTTGTCGCTGTGCAAGAAAATGGCATTGGCCATGGGGGGGGATTTGCAGCTGTTCAGCCAGCCCGGAGAAGGGCTGACGGCGCGACTGACCTTATTGCTAGCTCCTCTGCAAGGCGATGCGGGGCAGGATGATTCAGGGGCATCCCGGTTGTTGCATGAAGGGGTAACATTACAGGACGATTGTCACTGCCATGCCTTGGTGGTAGAAGATGATGATCTGAGTCGTGACGTGCTGGCACAGGCGCTGCAAAATGCCGGCTGCCAGATTTACCTGGCCAATAACGGGTTGGAGGCACTGGAGATACTGGAAACCTCTCCGGTGGATATCGTGTTTTCAGACATTCGCATGCCATTGATGAATGGTGTCGAGCTGATGGACCGGATCAAGGCCAACCCGGTGCTTGCCAGCATTCCGGTGGTGGCGGTGACGGCGTCCAGCCTGGAGCATGAGCGTCGTTTCTATGTTGAAAAAGGATTTATCGACTTTGTCAGCAAGCCCTATATTTTTGGCAGTATCTACCAAATGCTTTCAAAATATGCCAACGTAAGATTTAAAACGTCAGCACCGGATGCAGAACCGAACCAGACAGCTGATAACCCCGATGTACAGGTCTTGGTGAGTCATGAGGCGCGTGCGCTGCTGGAGCAGCTGCGTCAGGCCGCAGAAACTGGGCAACTCACGCAGGTTCGCCGTTTGCGGGATGCGCTTGCGGCGGCTGGTTTCCCTGCCGCCTGGCTTGCGACGCTGGATGAGGCGCTGCAAAGCTTTGATTTCGACCATGTCGTCATAATCGTCAGTACATTACTAGATGCACCCCAGACTGAGGTTCAATAGATGATTGATACTCGCGCACTACCCAAGTTACTGATCGTTGACGATACACCTCAGAATATTGCCCTGTTGAGTGAAACGCTTGCCGAGTTCGACGTGGATATTCTGGTTGCCACGGATGGCGCAAAGGCATTGGAGATTGCCGGTAAAACCCGACCCTCGCTGGTATTGCTGGATGTCATGATGCCGGGTATGGACGGGTTCGAGGTGTGCTCGCGGCTAAAGCAGCAACCTGAGACACAAAATATCCCGGTGATTTTTGTGACGGCCAGAACGGATGATGTCGCGCGCGGGTTTGAGGTGGGGGGTTATGATTACATCACCAAACCCATTAATCCGGCCGAAGTCCGTGCCAGGGTACGGCACCAGCTGGAGCGTTTGCAGATGCTGGGTGAACTGGTGACCCTTAACCAGCATCTGGAAGAGAAGGTGCGTGCCAGAACCTCTGAACTGACGTTATCAAATTATCACCTGCGCGAAGAAATCAACGAGCGCCGTTATCTGCAGGATCGCCTGAATTATCTGGCAACGCATGATTTTGTCACACGGACGTATAGCCGTAACGCGCTGGAAACCCATGTTACCCAGTTACTGGCCAAGGTGCAGATGACAGAGGGACTAACCCCTGTATTCCTGATGATGGACATCGATCAGTTCCGTTCCATCAATGAAACGTTCGGGTGTATTGCGGGTGACGAGGTACTGAAACAGTTTGCAGACCTGATCAGCGGTTTGCTGGATAGAGGCGATTTCTTTGCCCGGCTGGGCGGTGACAAGTTCGCTATCGTAAGCGATAACATCGCGGCTGGGTCCCCCATGCGACTGGCTACGGCCATTCACGCCCAATTGCAGCAGCATTCTTTCTCTTGGAATGACCGTCAGTTTCAATTGTCGGTATCGCTTGCCGTGGTGGAGGTGGATCGTGAAGTCATCTCTTTTGAGCAACTGATGCTGATGGCTGACGAAACGGCCTACCTGTGCAAGCGTCAGGGCAAAGGCGGCATGTTGCAATATACGGAGGTTGCTGCCCGCCAGCGGGATCATCGTGCGACTTATGATTGGGCGGTGGTGCTGCTAAAGGCGCTGAGGGAAAACCATTTTCAGGTGTATTTCCAGCGTTTGCGCCCGCTAAAGCCAGAGCTTGATCAAGGCTTCCGGTTCGAAACCCTCATTCGCCTGTGGGACAAAGATCAGCAAAAGCTGATTTACCCCGGTAGCTTTATTGCACCTGCCGAGCGTTTCATGATGATCAGCGATCTGGACCGCTGGATGATCCGTGAGGTGATTACTTTCCTTGGGTCACAACCTGACAAACTGCACTTGATACAGCACGTGGCGTTAAACCTGTCGGCCATTACGCTGCGAGAACCGGGGTTGTCCGACTATGTGCAGGATTTACTGAAAATGCACAATGTACCCGCCAGCAAGCTGTGTTTCGAAATCACAGAGACAGAAGCCATCGTGAATATCGAACGGGCACGGACGCTGATGGAAGAGCTGCATGCCAAAGGATGCAGCTTTGCGCTGGATGATTTTGGCAGCGGTTTTGCGTCGTTTTCATACCTGAAGGAACTGCCGTTTGATTACATCAAGATTGACGGCATTTTTGTGCGCGAGATGGATGTCGATGAGGCACAACACGCCATGGTGAAGTCCATGGTTGAAATGGCGCACCGGCTGGGGAAACCGGTAGTAGCAGAGTTTGTCGAGAACACTCGGATTCTGGAACGTCTGGGGGCGCTGGAAGTGGATTGGGCCCAGGGATATGCCGTGCACGTACCTGAGCTACTGACCTGGACAGCCCTGACTGGGCAAGTGGACACACCTAGCCCGGCGGAATCTGCCTTACCCTAAGTCGATCTCTACAATGGTGGTTGACGCCAGTTGCCCGCCGTCAGTGAGGGAAGCGGAGGTTTGAGTGGACAGCAACTGCTTGAGCCTGGCCAGTTGTTGTTGTGCTTCGGGCAGATCAAAGTCGGTATGTTGCCGTTTTTTCACCCCATAGTCTGACAGGGTAATATGGACGGTCGCCACCACGGATGCCTGGGTCAGGCATGCTTTCACACAATGCAGCTTGCAGCCGTCCAGAGCAATCACTGGCCGGTTTTCCCTGGCTTTGCGTACCAAGGGCGCAACGCCGCCACCCACCCCTGCAATACAGGACATCTCGGCCAGTCCCTCGCGGTCTAGCTGTAGCGCCAGATAATTGGCCATTTGTGCGGCATTGGAACACCCGGAGCATGAATACACCAACGGCAATGCATGTTTGGCGAGATGGGTTTGATTCATATGCCTCCGGGGTCTTGGCTTGTCACTAACAGGGCAGGGAAATCCACCGCATCAGATGATCTTCTTCAGGCGGTTAACATCGTGAATCTGGATTTGCCGGCCCTTGACGCTAATCAGCTCATCGCTGACCAATTGATGGAAGATCCGCGAGAGGGTTTCCGGTTTCAGACTAAGCCGGGAGGCCAGCACCCCCTTGGTGGTGGGCAGGCGGATCTGGCTGGTTTGCTGCAGGTTCTGCTGTTGCAGTGTCAGGTCCAGCAGATAATGAATCACCCGTTGCTGGGTGGTTTGCTGGCTGAATGCTTCTACGTCCTGCATCAGTTTTAACAGACGTTCGGATATATCCTGCAGCAAATGTAATGCCAGCGCAGGTTCTTGCGTGATGACATTGGTAATGGTCTGGGCACTGATATGCAGGATCAGGGAGTCCGTCAGGCACTGGGCATACACCGGATACGGGCAGTTCAGCAGCGCGGCAACCTCGCCGATATGGTGGCCTTTATCCAGTATCTGCAAGACCTTTTCGCTACCATGGACAGAAGGGAATGCGGTTTTCACCTGCCCGAAAACCAGATGATACAGGCCGGTCGGCTGGTCACCCTTCAGAAACAGGATATCCCCCTTTTTGGCCCTAACCACGGAGGTGCCTTGCTGGATCTGGAACAACTGGCTATCAGACAAACCGTTGAAAAACGGGGTATTCCTTAGCAAACCTGCGACATCCATTTTGGGATGCATATGCTTTCTCCATCCTATGTATTACTGTTCCTTAAGGTAAAGCTTTCGAAGCGTTTCTCGCAATACGCCAAACAGGCTAGGTCGGGATAGGTCATTGGAGGAGGGGGCGGCGGTGTTTTGCTGGAAGGGCGGTAGCGCTGCAAGGCAAAATGGCGGACGCCTTTGCCGGCCAACCAGTCTGCCAGTTGCGTGATGCTGTGCTCTGGCAGCCAGTCAGGATGAATGGTGGTGCGGACTTCAAAACGGATACCGGCCTCTATGACGGCATCGAGCGATTCAACGGCTCGCTGGCCGCTGCCTGAGATGGCGGTGAGCGCATCGTATTGTTCTGGCAGGGTTTTGATATCCAGGCCGACCCAGTCCAGATCTGGCAGCATGGCGATCAGACGGTCCGGATAACAGCCTGCGGTATGCAACCCAACCTTGAATCCCATGGCCTTTACTTGCTGGATGACGGCTGGCAGTGCAGGGTCGATGGTGGGTTCGCCACCAGAAAATACCACGCCGTCCAGCAAACCCTGCCGGCTTTCCAGGAATTTCAGCAGTTGGCGGGTTGCATGGGCAGTGGCCTCATCGCGCTGGTGCAAATGCGGGTTATGGCAATAACTGCACCGCCATGGACAACCGGCAATGAAGACCACTGCTGCCAGCATGTCTGGCCAGTCGCTACAGCTCATGGGCACAAAGCCGCCGAGCTGCAGCGATTCTGCTGTAAGGGCAGAATGGTTATGCATGGTTCTGCGGCTGGATGGCGGATTCGGTGAAGTAGGTTCGCTCGAAGAATTCGCCTTTTTTGCCGGTATTGAAAGATGACATCGGGCGATGGTAGCCCATGACGCGGGTCCAAATTTCACAGCGCTGGCGGTGTTCGTCTTTCAAGACGGGATGCGGTTTTACGGTTGCCATGGTGTTCTCCTTAAACAGGGTTAAAAGGACAGGGTTTAACAGCTACTGCAAACTTCAGTTTCTACTGGCTGCTTGGCCAGTAATTCATCGTCACACTTGGGGCAGAACTCGTGCTCGCCAGACAGGTAGCCATGCACCGGACAAATCGAGAAAGTCGGCGTAATGGTGATGTATGGCAAGCGGTGGTTGGCCAATGCACGGTAAACCAGCTTCTTGCAGGCACTGATGCTGGAAATCTTCTCGTTCATGTAAAGGTGCAGCACGGTACCGCCGGTATAGCGGCGTTGCAGTTCATCTTGTCTGTCCAGTGCTTCAAACGGATCATCGGTAAAGCCGACGGGCAGTTGGGACGAGTTGGTGTAGTACGGCATGTCTTCTGTGCCGGCTTGCAGAATCTCCGGATAATGCTTTTTGTCTTCCCGGGCAAAACGGTAGGTTGTGCCTTCTGCCGGTGTGGCTTCCAGGTTGTACAGGTGGCCGGTTTCTTCCTGATACTGCACGATGCGTTCGCGGATATGGTCCAGCAGCTGGCAGGCAAACTGGTGCCCCCATGGACTGGTGATATCGTGCTCGTCGTTGGTGAAGTTGCGGATCATCTCGTTGATGCCATTCACGCCCAGCGTCGAGAAGTGGTTACGCAAGGTGCCCAGATAGCGTTTGGTGTACGGGAACAAACCGCCATCCATGAGCCGCTGGATGGTTTTGCGCTTGATTTCCAGACTGGCCTTGCCCAGGTCCATCAGGTGATCAATCTCTGCAAACAGGGCGGCCTGATCGCCTTTAAAGCGATACCCCAGACGCGCGCAGTTAATGGTCACCACCCCCAGCGATCCGGTTTGCTCGGCAGAGCCAAACAGACCATTGCCGCGCTTGAGCAGCTCTCGCAAATCCAGCTGCAGACGGCAGCACATACTGCGGATCTGGTTGGGCTTGAGTTCCGAATTCAGGAAGTTCTGGAAGTAGGGCAGGCCGTACTTGGCCGTCATCTCGAACAGCAAGTCAGCATTTGGGCTATCCCAGATGAAATCATGGGTGATGTTGTACGTCGGGATCGGGAAGGTAAAGACCCGGCCCTTGGCATCGCCCGCCATCATGACTTCAATATAGGCCCGGTTGATCATGTCCATTTCAGCCTGTAGGTCGCCATAGCTGAATGGCATTTCTACCCCGCCAATGTAGGGAATCTGCTCCCGCAAGTCTTCCGGGCATACCCAGTCAAAGGTCAGGTTGGTAAACGGTGTCTGGGTGCCCCAGCGGCTAGGTACATTCAGGTTGTAGATCAGCTCCTGGATGTATTGCTTGACGGTAGGGTAGTCGAGGTTGTCCTTGCGGATATAGGGGGCCATATAGGTATCAAATGAACTGAATGCCTGTGCGCCCGCCCATTCGTTTTGCAAGGTGCCAAGGAAATTCACGATCTGGCCTACGGCAGAGCTCATGTGTTTGGGGGCGGTCGCTTCCACTTTGCCCGGTACACCGTTCAGCCCTTCGTTCAGCAAGGTGCGCAAAGACCAGCCGGCACAATAACCGGATAACATGTCCAGGTCATGAATATGCACATCTCCCTTGCGGTGTGCTTCACCCACTTCCGGCGGATAAACGTGGTTAAGCCAGTAATTGGCAATGACTTTGCCGGATACGTTCAGAATCAGCCCGCCCAGCGAATAGCCCTGGTTGGCATTGGCGTTGACGCGCCAGTCCAGCTGTTTCAGGTATTCGTTGACCGATAACTCCACGTCGACCAGTGTTTTGCTGTCCTGACGCATCTTGGCATGCTGGGCACGGTAAACAATATAAGCCTTGGCGGTGCGGTAGTAATCGCCGCTCATCAAGACATGCTCGACCGCATCCTGGATTTCTTCGACATCAAAAACCGCTTCAGACGGGTCTGGCCGGTGCGACAACATATGTTGAACCGCGCGGGAGACCCGCATGACGGTCTCGGGGTTTAACTCGCCAGACGCCTTGCCCGCCTTCTCGATGGCGGCATCAATCTTGGCTGGCAAGAAGTCGGCAATTTGCCCGTTACGCTTACGCACCTTGCAACCAACCAAGCTATCCATTTTGCTCATCTGGCACCTCCCGGATTCAACATGTTGTGTTTGAAATTTGTTTTTTTACTATATGTTGTGTTTTGTGAAGGGTAAATATGCAGATGCGATTTACTTGAGAGAGATCAATTTTCGATATTTTTAGCATGCAAAGTATTTTTGACCGAGGTCAAATACTCCTTTCGGTCTAGGTCGACTAGTGATTTGGACTGTGGGGTGTAGTCCCTTTGTGCTGAGGAGGCCATGCTTTTGGCGAATATATCCCTAGCTTTTGTAGGGGTAAGCTGCGAACAACTAAAAAAGTTTTTATCAACGGGAGTTCGTCATGAGCCAACACCACTCCGGTAAAGCCATTTCGGTACTGGTCTCCAGTACCTTTGCCTTTACCATCTGTTTTGCTGTCTGGATGATGTTTGCCGTCATCGGTATACCTATCAAAGCCCAGCTGGGTTTGAATGAAACCGAATTTGGCCTGCTGGCTGCCACACCGGTACTGAGTGGATCATTGATCCGTGTACCTCTGGGGCTGTGGACGGACCGCTTCGGTGGCCGCATCGTGTTCTTTTGCGTGATGCTGTCAACTGTGCCAGCCATTTTCATGATCAGTTTTGCCACCCAATACTGGCACTTCCTGGCACTCGGGTTGTGGATCGGTCTGGCAGGTGGTTCTTTCTCTGTTGGTACACCATATGTGGCCCGCTGGTTCCGTAAAGACCAGCAAGGTTTTGCGATGGGGGTATTCGGGGCCGGTAACTCAGGTTCTGCGCTTAACAAGTTTGTTGCCCCGGCCTTGATTGCAGCAGCAGGCAGCTGGATGATCGTGCCGAAAATCTACGCCATTGCCATGCTGGTAACGGCAGGTATCTTCTGGGTGTTTTCTGCATCTAACCCAGAGCATCTGGTCAAAAGCAATGTGCCGCTGCGCCAACAGCTCTCCATGCTGAAAGACCCGCGTGTACTGCGCTATTGCCAATACTACTCTGTGGTGTTTGGCGGCTATGTCGGTTTGTCGCTGTGGATGACCAAATACTATGTTAACGAATACGGTTTTAACATCAAAACGGCTGCCTTGCTGGCTGCCTGTTTCTCACTGCCAGGTGGCGTGCTGCGCGCTTTAGGTGGTTATATGTCAGACCGGATTGGCGCCTACAAAACTACCTGGTGGGTCATGTGGGTGTGCTGGATTGCCTTCTTTATCCTGTCTTATCCGCAAACCGATTTCACCATTACCACCGTTTCCGGTCCTCGCACCTTTCATATCGGCTTGAGCCCAACCATGTTCACCATCGTGCTGTTCATGGTGGGTATTGCGATGGCCATCGGTAAAGCGTCTGTCTTCAAGTTCATTTCTGACGATTTCGGCCAAAACATTGGTGCGGTATCCGGCGTGGTGGGGCTGGCTGGTGGTCTGGGTGGTTTCATCCTGCCGATCATGTTTGGTGCGCTGGTGGATCTGACCGGTGTGCGCAGCTCCAGCTTCATGCTGCTGTACGGCACCGTGTGTGTCAGCCTGATCTGGATGCACTTTAGCTTCCGCCCTGAAAGCGTGGCTTACGGCGAGCAGGTCATTGCGCATCACAAGGCCTGAAAGATTTTTTGTTAAGTTCCTGGTCAATTTCTGTATCCCATGAGGGAGTAAAAAAATGAGTAGTCATGTGTTAAAAGACTGGCAGCCAGAAAACACTGCATTCTGGCAACAAACGGGGGAGAAGGTTGCATCGCGCAACCTGTGGATCTCGATTTTTGCCCTGATGCTGGCATTCTCTGTCTGGATGTTGTGGAGTGTGGTAGTAGTGAACCTGGATAAGGCCGGGTTCAACTTCAGCAAAAACCAATTGTTCTGGTTAACGGCCTTGCCTTCGTTGTCTGGTGCCACCTTGCGGATTTTCTATTCCTTCCTGGTGCCTATTTTTGGTGGTCGCAAATGGACAGCCATTTCAACCGCCAGCTTGCTGATTCCGGCACTGGGCATGGGGTTTGCCTTGGGCGACCCGACCACCAGCTATCCAACCTTGCTGGTGCTGGCCCTGTTATGCGGTCTGGGCGGTGGTAACTTTAGCTCCAGCATGTCCAATATCAGCTTCTTCTTCCCGAAAGCCAAAAAAGGTTTTGCCACGGGCATGAACGCAGGTATCGGTAATCTGGGCGTGTCTGTGGTGCAGTTTCTGGTGCCGGTAGTGGTGGCCAGTGCCATCTTTGGTGCCTTGTCTGGTGAACCGCATACCTTTGTCAAAGCCGGTGTAGAAAAACACATCTGGCTGCAAAATGCCGGCTTCATCTGGGTACCGTTCATTATTGCTTCAACCGTGCTGGCCTGGTTCGGCATGAACGACATTGCCGATGCCAAAGCTTCTTTTGCAGATCAGGCGGTTATCTTCAAACGCAAACATAACTGGATCATGTGCTGGTTGTACGTGGGTACCTTTGGTTCTTTCATTGGTTTCTCTGCTGGTCTGGCCATGCTGACCAAAGCCCTGTTCCCGGATGTTAACCCGACACAGTACGCCTTCCTTGGGCCGTTAGTAGGTGCCTTGACCCGTCCGATTGGTGGCTGGGTATCCGACAAACTGGGTGGCGCCCGCGTGACGCTGGTGGTGTTCTTCCTGATGATGCTGGCCGTGATGGGGGTGATCAACTTCTTGCCACACGCAGGCTCTACCGGCAACTTCCAGGGTTTCCTGAGCATGTTCATCATTCTGTTTGCCCTGACAGGTATTGGTAACGGCTCTACCTTCCGCATGATTCCGGTGATCTTCCTGACCGAACGTCAGCGTGCGGCTGGTACATCAGAAGCCGCACTGCGTCAGGCCACTCTGGATGCCGGTAAAGAATCTGCCGCAGTTCTGGGCTTCTCTGGCGCCATTGGTGCTTACGGTGGTTTCTTCATTCCGAAAAGCTTTGGTAGTTCTATCGCGGCTACTGGCGCACCAGACCTGGCCCTGTACTGCTTTATCGGCTTCTACCTGAGCTGCCTGCTGGTGACCTGGTGGTTCTACGTGCGCAAGGCTGCCAACATGCCTTGCTAATGCATCTGGCTGTCATTGTCTGTACACCACCGCCGGTGATGTTGCTCTGTGAAGGTATCAGGGCAGCACCACCGGCGGTGTTTTTATGGACGGAAAGTTAAAGGTCATGGAGCCAGATGCCTGTATGGCGGCAGAGGCCGTACAAATACCTAAGCAGTGGGTACTGGCTTGCGTTGTCCGTATCGTTATGACAGTATGGTATTTCAATCCGTCTTGCTTGCAGGAGTCACCCCATGACACATCATGAGCTGCATCTGTTTGTTGATTCCCAATACGCAAGCCCGTATGCCATGTCGGCATATGTAGCCCTCCGTGAAAAGGGGCTGCCTTTTGATATCACCACGGTAGACCTTGCGGCCAATGCTCAGCATGAGGCTGGTTTTGCGGTGCTGTCACTTACACAGCGCGTACCAACCCTGGTGCATAACGGGTTTTCATTGTCAGAGTCTTCTGCCATTGCAGAATATATCGACGAAGTATTCCCCGGTATGCCCTTGTATCCGGCTGATGTACAAAGCCGAGCGAGGGCACGTCAGGTACAGGCCTGGCTGCGCAGTGACCTGATGCCCATCCGGCAAGAGCGTTCTACCGAGGTTATCTTCTATCGGCCAACGGCAACGCCCTTGTCTGCTGCCGCCAAGACTGCCGCAGACAAACTCTTTTTTATTGCCGATTCTCTACTGTCCGCTCATACAGAAAACCTGTTCGACGAATGGTGCATTGCCGATGTTGACCTGACCATCATGCTCAACCGTTTATTGTTAAACGGCGACCCGGTACCAGAAAAACTCGCCAATTATGCAACCCGGCAGTGGCTACGGCCTACCGTACAGCAATGGGTGAATCAGCAACGGCCACCGCTATAAGACAAGTCCAATCCTTGGCCGAACCCCTGTGTTTGGCCAAGGTGTAAAAGGAGTGTCACCCAAGGTGGTCACCTCCGGACTGTTAGTTACAGTCCGGATTTGCTGAGTACATGTTGGTAAATTGCCAGATCAGAATCTGAAAAACAGCAGAAAATTACTTCTTGAAGGGCAGGGCATTGCTGGAGATTATTTGTAACAGTGCTCACTGCAATCTGCGCAGCAGCTTCAATCGGGTAGCCGTAAACACCGGTACTGATACTTGGAAATGCGACACTGGTGATTGCATGAGCGGCGGCAATTTCCAGTACCCGCCGGTAACAGGATGCGAGTAGTTCAGCTTCCTTGTGCTGGCCACCATGCCAGACAGGGCCGACGGTATGGATGACAAAGGCTGCGGGAAGCTGGTAGCCGTTCGTTAGCTTGGCATCCCCGGTTTTGCAGCCACCTAGCTGACGGCATTCCGCTAACAATTCTCTGCCTGCGGCCCTGTGTATCGCCCCATCTACGCCACCGCCACCCAGCAGTGATTCATTGGCCGCATTCACGATAGCATCAACACCGAGCGTGGTGATGTCTGCCTGAATGGCACGTAAGACGGTAGCCATGTTTGCTTCCTTTTATACATTGCAGGATGGCGGCGTAGCGTAACCCGCCAACACCCTCCATGGTCTGGCAGATGATGGCTACTGCCCTGATCCACCCTGCGTTGGCTGATTATTTGAGCCAGTCGAGATTTCAAGGCCGCAAGAGAGTGACAGATTGTTTGTGCTCTGCAATCCGTTCTGCATCCCAATCCCCCGTGCAATATACGGACAAGTCAGAGATCGCATTGTCTACCACATCGGCCCGGAATAGCTCCCGGCAATACCAGTCTTTGCCTTTTTCGGTCCAGGTTTCTTCCAGTTCCAGCACAAACCCCGTCGGTGTGGGGTCGCACCGCCAGCGCGGTACTTTTCCGGGGCTTGGGTGCCCGTGCTGTCGCAGGGCGACTACTTGCGCCAGCCCTTGGGCTTGCAGGCGCCACCGTGGCATGGTGAAGTCACAGAAAATGTCATCGGTGAGTAAACCGGCAGGTGGTGTACCGGTTTCCAGAAACTGGATGAACTGGCTGGCAACTTGATTTGCTTGCTCGATATTCATGACAACCTCCGTTGAGGCAGGGTGATATGAAAATCATAGTCCCAATTTCTGGCGACGTGTACAGGTTTTCTGGCTGGATTGCAGGGTAAATTCTCTGTAATTGAGTCTGGATTCTCCTAATTTGAGCCTGCTCAAGTTCAGCCTTGGACCCTCTACTCCTTTAGAACTATCCCGACTACTACCAAATAGCCCGGCTTTGCCCCCGATTGGTGAATGTTGTGCTTGAACGCACTTCTTTAGACTGCTCATCAAGGATTACCCCATTTGTAGGTTGCTTAACGCGACACTGTGCTGGAGGCATTGATGAGCCATTTTCTGGATCGACTGAAGTTTTTTAGTAAGGTAAAAGAGACGTTTTCTAACGGGCACGGCGCCGTCGTAGACGAAGACCGTACGTGGGAAAACAGTTACCGGCAGCGCTGGCAACATGACAAGATCGTTCGGTCTACCCACGGGGTGAACTGTACCGGTTCCTGCTCATGGAAAGTGTATGTCAAGAACGGTCTGATTACCTGGGAAACCCAACAAACCGACTATCCGCGCACCCGCCCGGATCTGCCGAACCATGAGCCGCGCGGTTGCCCGCGTGGTGCGTCTTACAGCTGGTATGTGTATTCTGCCCAGCGCGTTAAATACCCGATGATCCGTGGCCGCCTGATGGAACTGTGGCGCAATGCCCGCAAGACCATGACACCAGTAGGTGCCTGGGAGCATATCAGCCAGAACCCTGAAAGTGCGCATTACTATAAAAATGTGCGTGGTCAGGGTGGCTTTATCCGTGCAACATGGGATGAAGTGAACGAGATCATTGCGGCAGCCAACGTCTTTACCATCAAGAAATTTGGTCCGGACCGTGTTGTCGGTTTCTCGCCGATCCCGGCGATGTCGATGGTGTCTTACGCTGCGGGTAGCCGTTACCTGAGTCTGATTGGTGGCGTGCCACTGTCTTTCTACGACTGGTATTGCGATTTGCCTCCGTCTTCTCCGCAAGTGTGGGGCGAGCAAACCGACGTGGCCGAATCTGCCGACTGGTACAACAGTACCTACCTGATGGTCTGGGGTTCTAACGTACCGCAAACCCGTACCCCGGATGCCCACTTCTATACCGAAGTCCGCTACAAAGGGACCAAAACGGTAGCCGTGAGCTCTGACTTTGGCGAAATGGCCAAGTTTGGCGATATCTGGCTGGCACCAAAACAGGGTACCGATGCCGCATTGGCGATGGCCATGGGCCACGTGATCCTGAAAGAATTCCATCTGACAGGCAAGTCTGACTACTTTACCTCTTACGGCAAGCAATACACCGATTTCCCGATGCTGGTGATGCTGGAAAACCGTGGCGAATACCAGGTTGGTGGTCACTTTTTGCGTGCATCTCACCTGGCTAACAATCTGGGTGAAGAAAACAACCCAGAGTGGAAAACCCTGCTGATTGACGAAGCAAGCGGCGAGATCGTTGCACCAAATGGCACGATCGGTTTCCGTTGGGGTGAAGACAAGCTCAATGACGGTGCCAAAGTAGGGCGCTGGAACCTGGAAATGAAAGACGGTGGTTCTGGTCGTGAAGTTGACCCACGGCTGTCACTGCAATCTGTTGCTGATGAAGTTGTTTCAGTCGGCTTCCCGTACTTTGGTGGCAACGATGCCAACGAAGTGCTGCGCCGCAATGTACCGGTTAAACGCGTACAACTGGCTGATGGCACCACTGCATTGGTGGCAACCGTATATGACCTGATGCTGGCCAACTACGGTGTAGATACCGGTCTGGGTGGCGATGTAGCCAAATCGTTTGAAGACGACGTGCCTTATACCCCGGCATGGCAAGAGAAACATACCGGTGTAAAACGTGAGCAAGTGATTCAGGTTGCCCGCGAGTTTGCCCAGAACGCACACGACACCCATGGCAAGAGCATGGTGATTGTGGGTGCTGCGCTGAACCACTGGTACCACAACGACATGATCTACCGCGGCATTATCAACATGCTGACCATGTGTGGTTGCGTGGGCCAAAGTGGTGGTGGCTGGGCTCACTACGTGGGCCAGGAAAAACTGCGTCCGCAAACCGGTTGGGCACCATTGGCCTTTGCAGCTGACTGGATGCGCCCATCCCGTCAGATGAACGGTACCAGCTTCTTCTATGCACACACCAGCCAATGGCGTCACGAAAAGCTGCATGTGGATGAAATCCTGAGCCCGACAGCCAAGGCAGGCGCGTTTGGCGACATGAGCCTGATCGACTTCAACGCCAAGTCTGAACGCATGGGCTGGTTGCCTTCTGCACCGCAGCTGGAAACTAACCCGCTGGATATCGTGGCGGCTGCCGAGCGTGCCGGTGTTGATCCGGTTCAGTATGCCGTTAGCCAGATCCGTGAAGGCAAGCTGAACTTCAGTTGTGATGATCCGGATAATCCGGCTAACTTCCCGCGCAACATGTTTGTATGGCGTTCCAACATTCTGGGCAGCTCTGGCAAAGGCCACGAGTACTTCCTGAAGTATCTGCTGGGTACCCAGAATGCCGTGTTTGGTGATGAAGATGACGCGCTGAAGCCATCTGAAGTCAAAGTTCGCCCGGCTGCCGAAGGCAAGCTGGACCTGCTGGTGACGCTGGACTTCCGCATGTCTACGACCTGTCTGTATTCAGACATCGTGCTGCCAACCGCAACATGGTACGAGAAAGACGACCTGAATACGTCTGACATGCACCCGTTCATTCACCCATTGTCTGAAGCGGTTCAGCCCCTGTGGCAAGCCAAGTCTGACTGGGAAATCTACAAAGGCATCGCCAAGAAGTTCTCCGAGATTGCCGGCACCGAAATTGGTACCCGTAAAGATCTGGTACTGACTCCGCTGATGCACGACACCCCGGGGGAACTGGGGCAGCCACTGGAAGTGAAAGACTGGAAAAAAGGCGAGTGTGAGCCGATTCCGGGCAAAACCATGCCGCAAATGACCGTGGTAGAGCGCAACTACGCCGATACCTACAAGAAGTTTACGTCTATCGGCCCATTGCTGGAAAAAGTCGGTAACGGCGGCAAGGGGATTGGCTGGAAAACCGCTCATGAAGTGGATGTCTTGCGCGGCCTGAACAAGGTCGTCACAGAACCCGGTGTTTCCCAGGGGCAGCCATGCATCAACACCGCCATTGACGCGGCAGAGATGATTCTGACACTGGCGCCGGAAACCAACGGTCACGTGGCCGTCAAGGCTTGGGACGCATTGGGCAAGATTACCGGTCGTGACCATACCCATCTGGCGCTTCCGCGTGAGCATGACTCCATCCGCTTCCGCGATGTGCAGGCTCAGCCACGCAAGATCATCAGCTCGCCAACCTGGTCTGGTCTGGAAAGCGAAGAGGTCAGCTACAACGCCGGTTACACCAACGTGCACGAGTACATTCCTTGGCGCACGCTGACAGGTCGCCAGCAGTTCTATCAGGATCACCGCTGGATGATCGATTTTGGTGAAGAACTGTGCGTGTACAAACCTGCCATCGATACCAAAACCGTGGCGCCAGTCATCGACAAGATGGGCAATGGCAACCACCAGCTGGTACTGAACTGGATTACGCCGCACCAGAAATGGGGTATCCACTCTACGTACTCTGACAACCTGCGCATGCTGACGCTAAGCCGTGGTGGTCCACACGTGTGGATTTCCGAACAGGAAGCCAAAGAAGCCGGTATCAAGGATAACGACTGGGTAGAGGTTTACAACGTGAACGGTACGCTGACCGCACGTGTGGTGGTTTCTCAGCGTGTACCAAAAGGCATGTGCCTGATGTACCACGCACAAGAGAAGATCATCAACGTACCGGGTGCAGAAACCAGCGGTATGCGCGGTGGCATTCACAACTCGGTAACCCGTGCGGTGACCAAACCGACACACATGATTGGTGGCTATGCACAACTGTCTTACGGCTTTAACTACTACGGTACCGTGGGTAGCAACCGTGATGAATATGTTGTCTTGAGAAAAATGAACAAGGTGGACTGGATGGAAGGTCCGCGTGAAGAAGAAGGAGCCGCACAATGAAAATTCGCGCTCAAGTAGGCATGGTACTCAATCTGGATAAATGTATTGGTTGCCATACCTGTTCCATTACCTGCAAAAACGTCTGGACAAGCCGTGACGGCGTGGAATACGCATGGTTTAACAACGTAGAATCCAAGCCAGGCATCGGTTACCCCAAAGAATGGGAAAACCAGAAGAAATGGCAGGGCGGCTGGAAGCGTGATGCCAGCGGCAAGCTGACCCCTAAACAAGGGGGCAAGGCGCGGATTCTGGCCAATATTTTTGCCAACCCGAATCTGCCCGCCATTGACGACTATTACGAGCCGTTTACGTTTGACTACGAGCACCTGCAAAACGCACCGCTCAGCCAGACACCACCGACTGCACGTCCGATTTCTGTCATTACCGGCAAGAAAATGGACAAGATCGAATGGGGTCCGAACTGGGAGGATGATCTGGGTGGCGAATTCAGCTCCCGTAGCCGTGATGCCCTGTTTGAAGGTGTACAGAAAGAGATTTATTCCCAGTTCGAGAATACTTTCCTGATGTACTTGCCACGGTTGTGCGAGCACTGCCTGAACCCGGCCTGTGTTGCAAGCTGCCCGTCCGGTTCCATCTACAAACGTGAAGATGACGGCATTGTGCTGGTAGACCAGGACAAATGCCGCGGCTGGCGGATGTGTATCTCCGGCTGTCCGTACAAAAAGATTTACTACAACTGGAGTTCTGGCAAGGCCGAGAAATGCACTTTCTGCTACCCGCGTATCGAAAGTGGCCAGCCAACGGTTTGTTCCGAGACTTGTGTAGGGCGTATCCGTTATCTGGGTGTGTTGCTGTACGACGCTGACATGATCGAAGAAGCTGCATCAGTTGAAAACGAACAGGACCTGTACGAAGCCCAGCTGAAGTGCTTCCTGGACCCGCATTCTCCTGCCGTAATCGAAGAAGCCCGTAAACAGGGCATCCCGGACAGCTGGCTGGATGCTGCCCAGAAGTCGCCAGTTTACAAAATGGCAATGGAATGGAAAGTGGCCTTCCCGCTGCATCCGGAATACCGCACCATGCCAATGGTCTGGTATATCCCGCCGCTAAGCCCGATCCAGTCTGCGTTTGAAGCCGGCAAGATTGGTGCAAACGGTATCCTGCCAGATACAGAATCCCTGCGGATTCCGGTACGCTACCTGGCCAACCTGCTGACCGCCGGTAAAGAAGAGCCGGTGAAACTGGCACTGGACCGGATGCTGGCGATGCGAGCCTACATGCGTGGCAAGAGCGTATATGGCAAGCCAGATACCTCTGTACTGCCACAAAGCGGCCTGACTGCAGCGCAAGTAGAAGACATGTACCAGATCATGGCCATTGCCAACTACGAAGACCGCTTCGTCATCCCTAGCTCTCACAAAGAGATGGTGGAAGACAGCTTTAACGAAAAAGGCAGTTGCGGCTTTACCTTTGGCAACGGTTGCTCTGGCGGCACGTCAGACGGTTCGCTGTTTGGCAAAAAACCGCAAGGCAGCAAGATTTTTGTGAACATGCCGAAGTCACGCAAGCAGCAAGCCTCGGAAAACTCGTAGGAGAGCGTCATGAGTCAGGTAATTTACCGCGTACTTTCATCGCTACTGTGTTATCCGGAAGGTGATCTGTTGGATGCCATTCCGGAAGTGGCCGGCGCACTGGCCACTTACCCGAAAGCCCAGCAGGCCCTGGTGCCCTTGCTGAACTATCTGGAAAGCGACTCTTTGCTGACCCTGCAAGAGAACTACGTGGCTACGTTTGACCGTAACCCGCGTCATTCACTGCACCTGTTTGAACACATTCACGGCGAAAGCCGTGATCGTGGACAAGCCATGGTGGATTTGCTGGAAGAGTATCGCCAGCACGGGTTTGCCGCCACCAGCGATGAACTGCCGGACTATGTGCCGCTGTTTCTGGAGTTTCTGGCGCAAGTCGACGAAGAAACGTCCAGCCGCCTGCTGGGTGAGGCAATTCATGTCCTGGCAATGATTGGCAACAAGCTGGAACAGAATGGCAGCCCATACCACCATGTCTTTACCGTATTGCGGCAATTGACCCCGGTCGAACCGCTGCCACTGGTAGAGCCGCCCATCCGCGACATGGATGAAGCGATGGAGCAGTTTGGCCCGAGTGCAGATGGTGTCGAGCCGTTGCTGAAACCAGGTGCTACCCAAGCGATGACGTTTTATCCAAAAGGCAGTGCACCTACTGCCGGTTGTCACGGATAAGGTATTGAAAAGGTTTTTCGGACCTCTGTAGCCGGCCAGGTTTCTCCCGACCGAGACCGGCTACAGGCAGGACCGGAAACAACTTCCTCACAGGAGTCGAACATGAACGCATTTTTCTTCGGGATTTACCCGTATATCGCGCTGGCGATATTCTTTCTGGGCAGCCTGGTCCGCTTCGAGCGCGAACAGTACACCTGGAAAACCGACAGTTCCCAGTTGCTGCACCGTGGCAACCTGAGACTGGGTAGCAACCTGTTTCACATTGGTATCATTTCGTTGTTCTTTACCCATCTGGTTGGCTTGCTGACCCCGAAAGAGGTTTACCACGCCTTTGGTCTGACCACAGAAGCCAAGCAATTGATGGCGATTGTGGGCGGTACCTTGCTGGGTATCATGTGCTTCATCGGCATGCTGATTCTGATCCACCGCCGTTTGAGTAACGAGCGCATTGCCGCCGTGACCAAACCGATGGACAAGTTTCTGTATCTCTGGCTGTTTGCCACCCTGTGTCTGGGGCTGATCAGTATCGTGTTCTCGCTGGACCATCTGGATGGTCATGTGATGGTACTGCTGGGCATGTGGGCACAGAAAATCGTGACGCTGCAAGGTAGCGATGCCGCAGTGATCATCACCGGCGTACCAACCATCTACAAGATCCACATGTTCATGGGCATGACCTTGTTTGTCCTCTTCCCGTTCACCCGTCTGGTGCACGTGTGGAGCGGTTTTGGTGCAGTAACGTACCTGAGCCGTGCATGGCAACTGGTGCGTACTCGCTGATCTGATCATCAGATTTAATAAACTGATTTAAACGACTACCCCCTGAGTTTCAACCAGCAAGCATGATTGGTTGAAACTCAGGGGGTAGTCGCATGTTGAAATGTCAGTAAACCAAAGATCGCACCGGCTGGGGGTAACGGGCCGTCTGAATGGTCCGCAATGTTTAGTTAAAGACGGCTCCAATGTTTGCGCTCAATTCATTTACATGTCATGGTCTTTGTCATATGCTGAATCAGGCAGATCGTCTTATTAACAAGGGAAGCGCATCGCATCATGAATAAAACTACCATCGCTTTAACGGCTATCTTGATGAGTTCATTAATGACCCCAACACCCGTGTTAGCCGGGCCAGCGACTGATGCATTAACCACTTGCCTTGCAAATAACACAACAGGCAAGGACCGCAAGGATATGGCGAAGTGGGTTTTTATGGGGATTGCTGTTCACCCGGACATGCAGGGACTATCGACCATTACACCCGAAAATCGGGATTCAATGGATCGCTTGATGGGCAATCTGGTTACCAGGCTGATGACAGAAAACTGCAAGTCCCAAGTCAAATGGGCATTATCAAGTGAAGGAAATCCGTCGCTCAAGGCTGCTTTTGAATCGATTGGCAAGTTGGCCATGCAGGAGCTGATGACCAATCCTAAGGTATATGATTCTTTTAACAGCTATTCAAAATATCTGGACAATAATAAATTCAATGCTGCATTTTCATCCAACTAAATGCGAGTGACTATCGGTATCAGCCAGTTCACTATATGGGGACTTGGCTGATACGCGGTGCGAATTTGCTAATTCCTCCGTCCACGCGTCAGCCAAAGCACTCCCTACATTTCCGATGAGCACCTCCTGCCGGCGTTCTTGTCTTCTACTCCTTTTGAACTATACCCACTACTACCAAATTGCCGTATTTTGCCTCCCATTGGTGAATGTCGGGTTGGATGCGACTTCTTTAGACTGCTTATCAAGGGTTGGCACATTTTTCGCTAGTGTTTAACAGGCCTTGCAGACCCGGCTGACAAGAAAAAGTCGTCGTTTGTCTGCTAGATGACGCCAGAGCGATTGCACAACTTGCCACAATCTATAAAATCTATAGATAGATGGGAATGAGTTTTTTTATTGTTCTCCTGCGGGCAGACAAAATGTGCCCCATGCAGCAACGCCGCAGGCAGATGCCCGATCATGATTTTGTAAGGTTGTACCTTGTTGATCGACTAAACAATGAATAGCGATCAACCAGTACAGGCTTCACCCGTCTAATAGGCCATATGGCCGCAGGAGTTTTAGCATGCCCGTAGTCATTAACGGTTTTGAACTGACCGATGAAATGCTGGAGGCCGAATTGCCTCACCATCAGGAAACTGCCAATCCGGTTCAGATGGCAACCCAGGAACTGGTATTTCGCCGTTTGCTGCTGGACAAGGCAGACGAGCTGGGCATTGAAGGAGATTCTGAACAAGCGCGTATCGACGCAGTCTTGGCAAAAGAGATTCATATTCCGACAGCCGATACCGAAACCTGTAAACGCTATTTCGAGCAGCATGCCTCGTTTTTTACCGCGGGCGCCATTGCAGAAGCCAGCCATATCCTGTTCCAGGTAACGCCAAATCTGGATTTGCCGTCACTGCGTGCCAAGGCGCAAGAGGTGTTGCAGCTGGTCAAGGATGCCCCTGACCAGTTTGCCGAATTGGCCAAGACATTCTCCAATTGTCCGAGCGGTGCCGTAGGTGGCCAGCTGGGCCAATTGTCCAAAGGACAAACCGTACCGGAGTTTGAAACCGCCTTGTTCACCATGAAACCGGGCAGCATCTCAGACAAGCTGATTGAAACCCGTTTTGGCCTGCACATCATCCAGTTGCATCGTCGTGATGATGGCAAGCCGATTCCGTTTGAGCAGGTAGAGAACAAGATTCATGACTACCTGGAACAGCAATCGTATGCTCGTGGCCTGCACCAGTACCTGCAACGTCTGGTGGCGGCTGCAGATATTTCGGGCATCGAGCTGCAAGGCGCAGAGGCGGGCTCTCCGCTGGTGCAATAACGGCAGACCAGATCAAGGCAGGCCAGAAAATGGGTAATTCACTTCCTCACGCAAACGTACTGCAAGACCCGCACGGGCGCATTCTGGATTATTTGCGCCTGTCTGTGACGGATCGGTGCGATTTGCGCTGCTCATACTGCATTCCCAAAGGCTTCAAAGGGTTTGAAGAGCCGGAACACTGGCTGACCTTTGATGAAGTTGAACGGCTGGTGGCCGCTTTTGCCCGCCAGGGACTCAAGCGTGTCCGCCTAACGGGCGGGGAGCCACTGCTGCGACGGGATGTAACCAAACTGGCCAGCCGTCTGCATCAGCTACCCGGGATTACCGATTTATCGCTATCCACCAATGCAACGCAACTGGTACGGTTTGCAGAGCCGCTCGCAGCTGCGGGTGTCAGACGCATCAACGTGAGCCTGGATTCACTGGACAAAGGCTGTTTTGAGCATGTGGTTGGGCGCAATGTGTTTGATCAGGTTATGGACGGCCTGTTTGCTGCCAAAGCCGCGGGTATTTCCCCGATCAAGATCAATATGGTGGTCATGCGTGGCGTGAATGATCATGAAGTCATGCAGATGGCAGAGTTCTGTCTGGAACATGGCTTTATCCTCCGGTTTATTGAAGCCATGCCCATGGGTGAAACCGGGCAGAAGGCGTCTTATGTCCCGTTGCAGGAAATCCAGTCTAACCTGATCAGCACCTTTAGTTTGCAACCCACGGTAGCCGAGCTGGGCGGTGGCCCGGCCAGGTACTGGGAGACCGCAGACGGCAAAGGGCAGATCGGGTTTATCACGCCCATGTCACAGCATTTCTGTGCCACCTGCAACCGGGTGCGCATGAGCGTGGATGGCACGTTGTACCTGTGCCTGGGGCAGGAACACAAGTTTGAATTCCGTCCATTGCTGCGCGGCGGTGCAACCGATGATGATCTGGATGCCGCCATTCACGAGGCCATTGCCATTAAACCCGCGAAACATGATTTTCTGGAAGCACCCAAGAAAATACTGCGTTTTATGTCGCAAACCGGGGGATAGTCTGTACGGGCAGTCTCCACCGTTTGATTAGCAGGGAAAGTGGCATCATGGAAGATCTGGAACGCTTTGTTGAAGGGTTTCGCAATTTCCAGCAGCAGTATTTTGCAGAAGCCGGGTCGGTGTTTGAAACCCTGGCCAAAGGTCAGCAGCCTAAAACCCTGCTGATTGGTTGTTGTGATTCCCGCGTAGACCCAGCCTTGCTGACGCAATGTGCGCCGGGCGAAATGTTTGTGGTGCGCAATGTGGCCAATCTGGTGCCCGTGTGTGAAGTCGGTACCCATAACCAGGGTGTCTCAGCCGGTATCCAGTTTGCCGTGTGTGATCTGGAAGTAGAAAGAATTATCATTTTGGGCCATGCACATTGCGGTGGCATCCGTGCCTTGATGAATGGCCGTGGCAGCAACCCGAAGCCCGAAGACTACATTGGCCGCTGGATGAAGATTGCCGAGCCTGCCCGTCAAAAGGTCCTGACCGAGTTGCATGGCAAAAGCGAAGATATCCAGCGCAGGGCAGCAGAACTGGCCAGCATTCTGGTGTCGCTTGATAATCTGCTGACATTCCCCTGGATAAAAAGTCGTGTAGACGAGGGCAAATTAAGCCTGCATGGCTGGTATTTTGATATCGAACAAGGGGCGTTGCTGGCGTTTGACCCGGAAGCCCGGCGTTTTATGCCGCTTGTGTGTCCGCTAGGGCAGCCTTATTAACATGCCGGCGTTTGGTACCTATCGCTTTGATCCAGGCATCCTGCAAGGTGAATAACGCCAATAGCATTCTGCCAGGTGTATGATGCAGCTACATGAAAAGTAAAACTTACTGAATGGCCATAAGTACCCGCTTACTCACCAAACAAAAAATCACCACAAAAATTGTCGGTGTGCTGATTACCTTTTTGCTGTGCGCACTGGGGGCCATTGGCTATACCTTGCTGCTTTCGTGGCAACTGGAAGGCGGTGCCGGGGCGATCAATGATGCGGGTAGCCTGAGGATGCGTACCTACCGGCTCACCTTGTCGCTGAACCAGTATATGGATGGTCATCAAGAGGCTTTGCCTTCCATTCATCAGCAAGTCGACCAGATAGGCAAGACGTTTGATAACTTGCAGCAAGGGGACCCGACCCGACCGCTGCTGTTGCCCAAACAGGATGATATCCAGAGCGCATTTCTGGCCAGCCAGGACCGCTGGCAAAAAGTCATGTTACCTCAGGTGAATGCGATGGTTGCGGGCAGGAGCCCGGTAATCTGGAACAGTTATCTTAACCAGGTGGATGATTTTGTGAATCAGCTGGACCATCTGGTTTCGCTGATAGAGCAGGATAACTCAAGCAAAACCTTCTTTTTGCGTTCTTCCCAGATGTTCCTGATTGGTATGGCGCTCTTGGGAACCGTTGCGGTCATTTACCTGTTTTTCCTGATGATCATTCGCCCGGTGACCCGCCTGCAAAGCGGCATTTCCCGCATGGGGGCCAAAGACTTTACCGTGCGCTTGCCCGTCGAGTCCAAGGACGAGTTTGGTCAGCTGTCAGAAGGGTTTAACCAGATGGCGGACCGGCTGGAAGACCTGTATGGCACGCTGGAGAAACGGGTTCAGCAAAAGACCAGAGAGTTGGCAGAGCAAAACCGTGATGTCTCTTTACTGTATGAGATCACCGCCTTTTTGAGCAAACCGCAAAGTATCGAGGAACTGTGCCAGGGGTACCTGGACCGGTTGATGCAGTATTTTCATGCCGAAGGCGGTACGGTGCGCCTGTACGCCACCCAGCTAGAGTCTGCCCATATGGTGGTTCACCGGGGTATCTCCGAGCTACTGGCCGAGCAAGAGCACTGTATCAAGATTGATGACTGCCTGTGTGGCAAAGCCGTGCGTTCACAGCAAACCATGGTGCATCAGTTTGGCGAGACAGAAAAGTCAGGCAGCTTTGCCTGTGCGGAAGAGGGGTTTAACACCGTTTCCATGTTCCATATTCGTGCGGGCCAGCACCCGATCGGCCTCTTTAACCTGCACTTCAAGGAAGCCCACATTTTTACCCGCAAACAGCTGGTGTTGCTGGAGACGTTGGGCCAACATGCGGGTGCGGCTATCCAGAACATGCTGCTGGCCGCCAGCGAACGCGAGATGGCGGTCGCTGCGGAGCGCAATCTGGTTGCACAAGGCTTGCATGACAGTATCGCCCAAGGCTTAAGCTTTTTGAACCTGCAAGTGCAACTGCTGGAAGACTCGGTTGAACGTGAAAACCGGGAAGAAGTATCTGATACCCTCACCATGCTGAAAATGGGGGTACAAGAAAGCTATGATGATGTTCGTGAGCTGCTGACGAATTTCCGCGCCAGAATTGATGAAGGCGACTTCACCAAAACCCTGCAAACCACGCTGGACAAGTTCCGCCGGCAGACCGGTCTGAATGTGGCCTTGCAAATGACCGGGACGGGCGCACCATTGCAATCGGAACAGCAGTTGCAAGTGCTGTTTATCGTACAGGAAGCCTTGTCGAACATCCGCAAGCATGCCCACGCCAAGCAAGTGTCCATCCATCTGGATAATGGCCAGGATTTCAAGCTGAGCATTGCAGATGACGGTGACGGTTTTGACATGACCGAAGCATCCCGCAAAGAGGGGCACATTGGCTTGTCCATCATGCAGGAACGCGCCCAGCGCATACAGGCAGAGCTGTCGATTGACAGCCATCTTGGCCAGGGCACCAGACTGGATCTTTTTATTCACCGAAGTGTGAGATTTTCATCTTAACCGGATAACCCCATGACGTTAGAAGAGTCACAAACCGCTACGCCATTGATTCGCATTCTCCTTGTGGATGACCATACCCTGTTTCGGGCCGGTATCAAACTGGTCTTGCAGCGCCAGCCTGATTTTCAGGTCGTGGGTGAAGCTGCGGATGGCATTGAGGGTATCAAGCGTGCTCGCCAGTTGCAGCCGGATGTCGTGCTGCTGGATCTGAACATGCCCGGCATGTCCGGTCTGGAGGCGGTTCAGCTGATCCGTCAGGATTGCCCGGAAACCAAGGTGGTCTTGCTGACGGTGTCAGAAGACGCGGAAGACTTGTCTGCCGCGCTGCGAGGCGGGGCGCAAGGTTATCTGCTGAAAAACATTGATGCCGAGTTTCTGGCCATTTCCATCCGCCAGATTGCCAAAGGCAATGCGGTGATTGACCACAGCCTGACCAGTAAGCTGGTGGCGCAGTTTCAGCATGGCCAGCAGCCGGGGCCGGCGACAGTGTCTGAGCTGGACAAACTGACACCGAGAGAACGGGAAATCCTGTCTTTTCTGGCCAAGGGGGGGAGTAACAAGGAAATCGCCCGGGAGCTGGATCTGGCAGAAAGTACAGTCAAGATTCATGTCCAGAATATCCTGAAAAAACTCAACCTGAGCAGTCGTGTTCAGGCCGCGGTGTTTGCGGTAGAGCACGGCATGCCGAGTGACAGCGACAAGTCTGGCCAGCCGGATAACGCGTGATGAGCATGCCCAGGAACCCGTTGGCAGATTACCCTGTTCTGGGCATTGTGGGATGGTCTGGCAGCGGCAAAACGACGTTGCTGGAGGCGCTGTTGCCGCTATTGGGGCAGGCAGGGCTCAAGGTGAATGTCATCAAGCATAGTCATCATGACCTGACACTGGAACCCGCAGGTAAAGATAGCGCACGTTTCCGGACGGCAGGGGCTCAGGAAGTCATGGTGTGTTCTCCTTACCGCTGGGCCATTACCCATGAACTGCGAGGGCAGGAAGAGCCTACGCTGGCCGAGCAACTGGCGCGACTGGCGCCAGCTGACCTGATATTGGTCGAAGGGTTCAAGCATGATGCCCATCCCAAGCTGGAAGTCTGGCGCCCGGAAAACGAAAAGCCGATGCTGGCATCGGGTGATGCCAGCATTCTGGCCGTAGCGTCTAACATCAATCTGGCAGCACAACCCGGACTCAGCCAGACCTGGCTGGATCTGGACCAACCGCAAATCGTTGCAGACTGGATATTGAACTGGTTGCAGCAAAGAACTTCGCAAATAAAGTGACCCTTATCATGAACCAAGGCAAACCCGCAGAATTATTGAGCGTAGATGACGCACTGACCCAGTTGTTATCACTGGTAAAAACACCCACCCGTTCTGACACCGTGGATACCATGTATGCCGATGGCCGTGTACTGGCGCAAGACGTGTTATCCCCGATGAATGTGCCCGGGTTTGATAACAGTGCCATGGATGGCTATGCGATTGCGGTAGCGGCCGATCAGACCGCCCCGTTTACCTTGCCTGTCGTTCAGCGCATTGCTGCCGGTCAAACCGGTCAGCCGCTGCAGCCGGGGCAGGCTGCGCGGATTTTTACTGGTGCACCCGTGCCGGAAGGGACAACGGCGGTGGTCATGCAAGAAGACACTGTGACAGTTGAGGCGGGCATCGAGATTCAGCATACCCCCAAAACTGGCCAGCATATCCGCCGGGTGGGTGAAGACATTGCGACCGGGTCTGTGGTTGTGGCAGCGGGCACGCGCCTGACGCCGGTTGAACTGGCCCTGATTGCATCGGTTGGCATCCCCACGGTGCAGGTGTACCGCCCATTGCGTGTCGCAACCCTGTTTACCGGGGATGAACTCTCCATGCCGGGCGAACCTTTGCCGCCGGGCGGTATTTATAACTCTAACCGCTTTTCGATCACCGCGCTGTTACGCCGTCTGGGCTGTGTAGTGACGGATCTGGGCAACGTACCGGATAACCGGGAAGCGACCCTGGCGGCACTGAAAGAAGCCGCGGCAGAGCACGATGTGGTGATGACCAGCGGTGGTGTATCGGTCGGGGAAGAAGACCACGTCAAAGCAGCGGTAGAAACGCTAGGGTCTCTTGCCCTGTGGCGTATTGCCATGAAACCGGGCAAACCGCTGGCGTTTGGTCATATTGGGCAAACGGCGTTTGTCGGGTTGCCGGGCAACCCGGTTTCCAGTTATGTGACGCTGGCCATGCTGGTGCGTCCGTTCTTGCTGGCCAGCATGGGGTGCACGGATTACATGCCGCTGGTATTGAACGTACCGGCCGGTTTTGTCTGGAGCAAGGCAGACAAACGCCGCGAGTTTCTGCGCGGGCGTCTGAATGCCAGCGGGCAGGTAGAACTCTTCAAAAATCAGGGCTCTGGTGTCATGACCTCGCTTGCCTGGGCCGACGGGCTGGTGGACGTATTGCCGCATACCACGGTGGCGGCGGGTGATCTGGTTCGGTTCGTTCCATTATCCCAACTGATGTAATTCACACATGCAGCACTGTTACTAAAACCATAAAAACCGGAGAAAACCGATGGCCAGCAAACTGGATGTCAAAAGCGTATTGCGCAACATGCCGTTGTTCCAGCAATTAACCGACAGCCAACTGGATGAAATTCACCATGCAACGACGGAAATCCGGGCTGAGCGGGGTGATATGCTGTTCCAGAAGGGGGATTCGCCTTCCGGCATTCATCACGTCATTTTTGGTCAGGTCAAATTGGCATTTTCCAGCGAGCAGGGTGCCGAGAAGGTGCTGCAGATTTTTGGCCCGGGGCAGAGTTTTGGCGAGGCGGTGGTGTTTCTGGACCGGCCATATCCGGTATATGCTCAGGCGCTGGCAGATGTCCTGATCCTGCATGTCGATAAAAATGCCATTTTTGCGGCGCTGGCTCGGGACGTTGGTCTGGCGCGCAAAATGTTGGGCGGTTTGTCTTTGCGCTTGCATGAGCTGGTTCGGGATGTAGAGTCTTATAGTCTGAATTCAGCCATTCAGCGGGTAATTGGTTATCTGCTGAACAGCGACTTGCGCCAGACCGAAGACAACAAGGGGTATGTGGAGTTGCCAGCGTCCAAACATGTGATTGCATCACGCCTGAACCTGACACCGGAAACCCTGTCACGCATTTTCAACCAGTTATCGGCAGAAGAATTGATTCAGGTAGAAAACCGGACCATCCACTTGCTGGATATTGCCAGACTGCAGCAATACGCCTGACCGCTGTTTTTCTGTCTTGACAGGTATCAAGGTAGTTGGGGCGCCAGGCAGATACAGTATCACCATTGTTAACGGATAGTGGTGGTGAATATCATGGCTGGTTTAACCCAATGTTTGCAGGAAGATCATCAGCATTGTGATGCCGTGTTCGAGAAAGCTGAAGCTGCTGTGCAGGCTGGGGACTGGACCGCCTGTAATGATATATGGCCTGCTTTCAAAGCCCAGTTGCTGCGACATTTTGATGCTGAAGAGCAATCGCTGTTTCCTGCTTTTGAAGCAGCCACCGGCATGACAGCCGGCCCGACGTTTGTCATGCGGGAAGAACACCAGATCATGCGCACCCTGGTGGAAGAGCTGGACGATGCACTGGTTGAGCAGGATGAAGACATGTTCCTGGGCAATGCCGAGACGCTGCTGATGTACATGCAGCAGCATAATCTCAAGGAAGAAAAAATGCTGTACCCGTCTTGCGACCGGTTGATTACCGATGCAAAAGACAAGGTTGCCGCCAGGCTGGCAGAGATGCTGGGCCAATGAAGCCCGTCACCCTTTTTTGACCCGATACCCCCTACAAGCGAGTGCCAAATGAGCAAAGAACCCATCCGTCTGGACGTGTGCGGCCTGATGCCACCAGAGCCTTTCGAAAAAGCCATGCAGGCCCTGAACCTGCTGGAAAAAGGGCAGCAACTGTTTCTTAAAATCCATCGTCAGCCGCAGCCACTGTATGACATTTTACGAGACCATGGCTACAGCTACCGTGTTGAAACGCTGGAAGACGGCACCTTTGAAATCCGCATTCAGCATCGCCTTGGTGAATGATACCGTCTGCTGCGCTTGATGTAGAAAATTCCCCGCCGCTCGCACTGCCCATGCGGCTCTTCCTGCTGGGTACGCTGGCCGCCAATGTCGCGGTCGGCCTGCTGGCCTTTTCAACTTTGACCGGCATGTTGGCGGGTACATCCTGGGTCATACTCGCAACCCACTTCATGGCACTGGGCGCGTTGCTGCCGATCATGGTGGGTGCATTATTGCAGATGCAACCCGTGGTGGCCGGGGTACAAGTACCGTGCCGACCATGGTTCAAATGGTTTTTCCCGCCGCTGCTCTATGCAGGTTTGGTCAGTATGGGGCTGGCGTTTTCTGGGTATGCTCATGGTTTTCAGATTTGTGCGGCCGTATTGTCGATGGCTACATTGCCTACCAGCCTGTTGCTGGTCATCAGCGCTTTTGGCAGCAAGGTGAACGACGTGACAACACGGGGTATGCAAGGCGCACTCTGCATGATCCTGATTGCCATCGTACTGGGGGTTGGCATGCTGCTGGCGTTTGATGGTATCCCGTGGGTAGACGTCATGTCTGCGCTGCCAAGGCATGTCCGGTTTGCAACCATCGGCTGGATGGCATTGCTGGTGATGACCACCGCGCAGAATGTGGTACCGATGTTTCAGCTGACACCTGCATATCCCGCACGCCTTAAAACGTGGCTAACCCCGTGGGTGGTAGCGTGGTGTCTGGCCGGGTTTGTCCCGGCACTGCAATCGCTGGCCAACATGGCATTAGCTGTTACGCTGGCGTGCTTTGCCGCGTTGACCTTGTTCCTGCAGCAGAAAAGCAAACGCCCGCAGGATGCAACAGTCCGGTTCTGGAAACTGGGTATGTGGGCGTTAGGCAGCGTGAGTGTGCTGTGGCTGGTGCAAGTGCTGCTGACGATTAGCCAGCCATGGGATCATTACGTTTTGCTGGGTGCGTTATTTTTTGCCGGTTGTGTTCAGAGCGTGATTATCAGCATGCTCTACAAGATTGTGGCGTTTCTGGTCTGGTGGCATTTGCAAAAGATTGCCGGCCCCAAACTCACCCGGCAAGTACCCAATATGCGTCAGGTGTTTGCCAGCAGTGCCATGAGCATGCACTTCCGCTGGCATCTGGCGGCGATTGCGGGTCTGATGCTGAGTGTCATTGTCTCACCATGGTGGCCTGTGCTGGCGATGCTGGCATTACTGCCACTGATTGTGGCCAACCTGATCTGGGCGAGAAACCTGCTGAAGGCCTGGCAGTTATTCAAGCAGACAGAACAAACGCTGCGTCAACTGATGGCTACCTGACCGGGCTGCCCATCTTCTCCGCATCCCAATTAATCCATGGCCGCATGAACATCACTGGGTGGTGCTTTTTTGGCTGGTGCGCGCAAGAGCAAGATCAAGGGCGTTGCCGTCATCGTGATCCACATCATCAGTCTGAAGTCTTGCAGGTAGGCCAGCGTGGCGGCCTGGCGGGTGACCTCGTTATTCATGGCTGATAGCCCTTGAGGGGTGCTCAGGTTATAGGCGCCAGCCTCTGTGGCTTGCCGCAATGCCAAGCTGAACGGATTGATGTAGTCGGCAAAAGCGGCGTGGTTGGCCTGCGTATGCTGCGCAAGGTAGGTAATGACCACCGAAATACCAATGCTGCTGCCAATATTCCGCATCAAACTGAACAGGGCTGTGCCTTCGTTGCGGTAACGGGCAGCCAGTGTCGAAAACGTCATGGTTGAAAGGGGCACAAAGATGAAACCGAGACCCAAACCCTGAATTACCCCGCTACGCACAATATCCCAGCCATCGACATCAGTGTTGAACAGGGTCATATCCCAAAGAGACAGGCAGGTCAGTACCAGACCAAGCAGGATCTGGTAGCGGGCATCTACCTTGCCGGACAGCTTGCCGACAATCATCATCGCAACCATGGTACCCACACCGCGCGGGGCCAGCAGATAACCGACATCAATGACCGGATATCCCATCAGGTTCTGCATGAAAGGGGGCAGCAGGGCCATGGTAGCGAGCAGGATAACCCCGATGATGAAGATAAAGATCAACCCGACACTGAAGTTACGGTCTTTGAACAGACCGGGTTCGATAAAAGGGTGTTCATGGGTAAACATATGGGCAATGAACAGATACATCGCCAAGCCGGCAATCATTGCTTCTGCCACCACTTCGGTGCTGGAAAACCAGTCTAGCGATTCGCCACGGTCTAGCATCATCTGTAGCGCACCAATGCCAAGGCTGAGCAAGGCAAAACCCAGCAAGTCAAACCGGCGATGCTTGTCGATAGGGGTTTCGTGCACAAACGCGGCCAGGCCGAACCAGGTCAACAAACCAAATGGCAAGTTGATATAGAACACCCAGCGCCAGTTATAGTATTCGGTTAACCAGCCACCCAGAGAGGGGCCCAGAATCGGCCCGACCATGACGCCAACGCCCCACATGGCCATGGCAGAACCATGACGCTCGCGCGGGTAGGTGTCCAGCAGCACGGCTTGCGACAAGGGGACTAGGCTGGCGCCAAACACGCCTTGCAGCAAACGGAAAATCACGATCTGGGACAGGGTTTGCGCCGCGCCACACAGCATGGAGGTCACGGTAAAGCCGAGTACCGCCCACATGAATACCCGCTTGCGCCCCAGTCTGGCCGTCAGAAAGCCGGTGAGCGGCATGAAGATGGCTGCCGCTACGATATAGGAGGTCAGCACCCAGGAAATCTGGTCTTGTGTTGCACCCATGGTGCCTTGCATGTGCGGCAAGGCCACGTTGGCGATGGTGGTATCCAGCGCCTGCATGATGGTAGCCAGCATTACCGACAGGGTAACCAACCCGCGATGGGTGTTATCAGATGGGGTTGCGCTTGTAGCGGATGACATCAGGGCTTGCTCACAACGACATGCCAAACAAGCGACGATGGTGTCCGGTATTGATTTCTACAATGGCACTCAAGCCGGCACGCAGTTGCGGTGCATTGGCATTGTTTTCCAGCCGGATTCTGACCGGTACGCGCTGGGCAATCTTGACCCAGTTGCCGGTTGCATTTTGGGCTGGAATAACCGAAAACTCTGCCCCCGTGGCGGGGCTCAGACTATCTACCACACCTTTCCACTCGATATCCGGGTAGGTATCGACCCGGACAGAAACTGGCTGGCCTTCATGGACATAGGTCAGGTCGGTTTCCGGAAAGTTGGCTTCTACCCACAGGTTACCGCTCACTACCAGCGTCATGGCCAGATTGCCTGCCGTGATGTATTGGCCAGGTTTGGGCGGTTTGCTGACAATGCCGGGCAGGGAGGCTCTGACCTCTATCCGGGCAAGATCCAGCTTGGCCTGGGCTAGCTCAGCCTGCGCAGCCAGATAGCTAGGGTGTCGCTCGATGGGGGCGTCCACGCTACCGCCTAGCGTTTCTGCAATGCGCTTCAGGTCTTGTTCCAGTGCATTGGCCTGCTGACCAGCAATATCCGTTGTCTGTTTGGCATCATCAAACTTGGAGGCTGATACAAAATTCTTCGCTACCAGATCTGCCTGACGTTGCTGGTCTTTCATGGCAAAGGCACGTTTGGTTTGTGCCAGGGCAATTTCTGCCTGTTTCTCGCGGTAGCTGGCCTTCACAGAGGCAAGGTCGGTACGCACCTGGGCCAGTTTGGCTTCTGCTTTGGCGACTGCCATTTCAAAAGGTGCAGGGTCCAGGCGGAACAATGGCTGCCCTGCCTTGACCGGCTGGTTTTCCCTGACCAGTACTTCCTTGATGATGCCGGTGACTTCGGTACTGACAGGAACTTTGTCTGCCTTGATATAAGCGTTATCCGTTTCTACCATCCGGCCGCCTTTCAGGTAGACAATACCGACGATCAGAATGGCAACCAAAGGAATCAGTACCAGCAGGATAAACCGGGTCATTTGCCGGTTGGGTACATGCGGGACGGCCGGGTTTGCATTTGGGCTGGCGGGTGCGGTATCGGTCATGAAATTAATCGCTCTTGATGAAGAGAACTGTACGGGAAAGAACAGTATGGTTTAGCGCAAACAGAGGTTATCGCGCATTTTTTTGAGTGACTGCATCAGAATCTCTGCCTCTGCTTCGTCAAGGTCTTTCAGCGCATCCATGCGGATAGCCGCTGCAACCTGTTCGATGGCCGTCAAATGCGGGGAGGCTGCCGGCAACAAAAACAGATGGTATGCCCTGCGATCTGCAGGGTCTGGCCGACGTTCTACCAAACCATCATTGGCCAGCTGGTCGATCAGCCTTGCCAGGGTAATGGGTTGTACTTCCAGCATGTCTGCCAGATCCACCTGTCTGATGCCTTCATGGCGGGATACATAGACCAGCGCCCGGGCTTGCGCCAGGGTCAGAGAGCTGCCTTCCAGCCGCTGCTGAAAGGCTCGGCGCATCAAACGGGAGACATCTGCCAGCAAAAATCCTAGACTGTCTTGTCGCACTTGTGTGTAGACCAATAGATAGTAAGTAATGCTTATTATATGTGAAGCATGCAATTGCTTCAAGCAACCTGGGTTGGCATGATCCTAAAAGGGCAGGCTTGGCAAGCTGTGAATGCTGCCTGCACAGACTTGCCCTCCGTAAAAAAAGCGTGCTGAACCGTAAAGACTGGGATGAAGTCAATATGAAGCTAGCGGTTTTTCTCTGCGTGCTGCTGGTGGGGCTGGTGACCCAGGCAGCACCTACCAAAGAAGATCTGGTCTTGGCATTGGCAAACACCAGTGATGCAGCGCTTTGTTATGTGAATCTGGTCAAGCCGCAATGGCACGACATCATTGAACCGGAAATCTTAAAGCGAGGCGTGCGTTGCAATATGGACAAGCTGGCAGAGGGCGGACTGGAAGCGTTATGGGTTTGGCGGGGGCGTCAGCAAGAAAAGGAGAGGGCAGCAATGGCGGCATTCTTGCAGAAACTCAGGGAAAATGCGGCCAAAAGCCAGCAACCTGCGTGGTGAATATAACTTGCGGATAATCAGGCGACATCCGCAAATTGTTTGTAGATTTGCAGGAACTCTGCTTCTCTGGCCAGAAAGGCATCTACCACGGCGGGGTCAAAATGACTGCCGCCATTCTCGATGATGAATTCGCGCACTTTTTCGGGTGGAAACCCTTTTTTGTAAACCCGTTCGCTAATCAGCGCATCATACACATCGGCCAGGGCCATCAGCCGCCCCGCCAAGGGAATATCTTCCCCTTTTAGCTTTTGCGGGTAGCCATTGCCATCCCAACGCTCGTGATGGCAAAGCGTCATGTCCCGGGCGTAGTTCAGAAAACTCTGTTTATCCGGGTTGCCTGACCCGTTCATGACCTTGGCAAGGGATTCTGCGCCAATTTGCGTATGTGTCTGCATGATCGCGTATTCTTCTGGTGTCAGTTTGCCCGGCTTCTGCAAAATACTGTCCGGAATGCCGATCTTGCCGATATCGTGCAAAGGGGCAGATTTACCCAGTAACAGGATATCGAACTCTGTCAGATGTGCGTACTTGGGCGTGCTGGCTAATTGTCTGGCCAGGGTCTCCACATAACGCTGGGTGCGATGAATATGCCCGCCGGTTTCTTTATCTCTTGCCTCTGCCATGACGGACATACTGACAATGATCTCATCTTGCGCTGCCGCCAGTTCTTTGGTGCGAACCCTGACTTTGTGGGCCTCTATTTCGTATTTCCAGAGGCTTAGGACAGCGGTAATGACAATAAATGCCATCATGGGCATCAGCGGAGAAAGGTAAACCCCTTCCTTGATGAGTAGCAGATGACTGACAGCGTAAAAACCGGTCGTGCCTAGCAATACGGTCAATACCGACATGACAAACCCGGCGCGACTCAGTAGCCAGGTGCAGAACAAACCGGCGGCCAAGACCAGAAACAGTTCCACCCCTTTGCTCCAGTCAGGGCGGCTGATAAAGGTATTGGACAAGATGTTGTCTACCACCATGGCATGAATGACCAGACCGTTCACCAGTTTGCCGGAAGGTGTCAGGTGCATGTCATTGAGCCCGCTGGCCCAACTGCCGATAAACACGATTTTGTCTTGCAGTGCGCCTGGCGCCAGCCCGCCTTTCAGGATGGTCGCTGCCGGGTAGTACGGGTAGGTGTCGGTACGGTAATCGAGCATCATGTTGCCGCGTGCATCCAGCGGGATATGGCGGTGATCCCACTGCAGCACAATACCGTTTGCATCCTTTGTCAGCTTGAGTTTGCGCTCTGTCGATGCAGACAGCAGGGTAGCAAGTGCAAGGGAGGGGTGAATCTGGCCTTCGGCCGAAAGCAGGACGGGGACACGCCTTAGCGTGCCGTCATTATCCAGCAGCGCGTTGGTAAACCCTTCTGCATACGCTGCATGGGTGAGTACGGGCAGGCTGCGTACAACCCCTTTGGGTGGCGGGACCGACAAGGATATCCCTTGCGACCGGATTAGCACCGTACCTGTCGGAATGGCAGGTGGCTGCTGCTGCCGGTTGGGGGCAGAGAGCCTTTCGTAATCAAGAAAATATCCCAGCACCGTATGGGTATCATGCAAGGCACTGGCCAATTGCTGCGAGTTGCTGTCCTGATCAATTGGTCCGGCAGGGTTAACGACACCTTGCAAATCCCGCTGACGTTCCATCTGGATGACTTCTGGCGAGCTGCGGTCTGGTTCTGGCATCAAAAAATCCAGTGCAACAGATTTTGCGCCCAATCGCTTCAACTGGGTCAGCAGCAATGCAATCCGGTAGCGGGGCCAAGGCCACTGACCCAGTTCGGCAAGGCTTTCTTCATCAATGCCGACCAGCACTGGCGTCGCGGACTGGGGTGGCCGCACGCGGCCACTGACCAGTTGATCATACAATTTCTGATCGGCGGTCTGGATGATGTCCGGCTGGGTAACGGACAAAACTGCCAGAATCAGCGTCAGGAAGAGCCCTATCGCGTACAGCGCAGCTTTGTGTTCCAGCAGCCGTTCCATCCACGAGGAGGGGGGCGTATCTTCACCTGTCTGGCGCATGGGCTCACCTGCCGTTAATGAATGATGACAACCACCCGCCGGTTACGCGGCTCGGCGACACCCTCTGGGGTCGGGTAGGCCGGGTTGCCCTTGCCGTGCGAACTGACTGTAATCAGGTCAGGATTCAGCCCTTGCTCTACCAGCAGTTTTTTGACCTGCTCGGCCCGGTCACGCGCCAGTTGATCATTTAGCTGGTCAGAGCCTGTTGCATCCGTGTGACCGCTGACACTGACACTGATGGCGCCACGTTGCTGACAGGACTGGATGATGGCGGCAATCTTTTCGCTGGATTCAGCCGTCAGGTCGGTTGTACCGGTTTCAAAAAACAGCGTGAAGGTTTCTGCCGGTGGCGGTTCGATGGCCAGTACTTCGCCGAATGTTTTCTGGATATCGGCCGGTTTCGCTGTTGTGACAGATGAGGGTGAGAAATTTTTGCTGATGACCGAGGTGGTATCGCCTTCCTTGTCGAGCGTCTGTTTGCCTTTGGTGGTGCTGACTTCTGCCTTGCCTACATGCCCGTCGCGGTCTGGCATCAGGATAACCGCCTGCTTGGCACAGCCACTCAGCATCATCAGAAACAACCACAACAAGGCCAAGCCAAGCACTGTGGCACCGGATAATCTTGACGGCGGGGTGGAGATAAAGCGATTCATGATTACTCCTCCACGTTGATCAGCAGTTTGGTGCCACGGACGGCAATGGTTGCATCCGGGGTTTGCAGTTGCACGGCATCTGGCGAGAGTTTGACGATTTGTCCTGATATATAGGAGAACGTGCCTTTCAGCATGCGCATCACCAGTGAAAACTTGCCTTCTTTCGGGTCGAAGTCGTAGTCGTTCAGGGTCAGGATGCTGGAGGCCCCGAGTGAGACCGATGTATCGTCCGTGAGCACAATGCCGACAGCACCTGGCTTACCGGTTCTTATCCGGTCGCCGCGATAAAGCGCCGTCCCCTTGATGCCGGGCAGGGTGGTATTACCGCGCTCTATGGTGGCAGTGCCCTGGATATTCTGGATATGACCTATGATGTCGGAAGGGGCCGCCTGCGCAGCACAAGATATCAGTACGGCCATTAGAAATGCATGATGGGATGTTTTCATTTGTAAACGTCTCCCGCAAGAAAGGTGAATTCACCTGTTGTCAATGTAGCACCAATTTACCCGTTTGGCATCCCGGATGTTCGAAAATTCATGCAAGCGACCTAAGTTGGTTTTCGAGCTGGCTTGCATGGCACAAGCCGGGTAATGGACGTAAGCGCTGTGATCGGGCAATGGCGCTGGCACAGGGCAACGGCCTCCACCCCGATCCCGCTTTAAACAACCATCAGTAAAATTAATTGTATACAAATAAAAATCAGAAAATTTATTTGTACCATTTATAATTGTGAATTATATATTTTGCGTTCCCGGATTCTTGCCTTGCATCAAGGGCAGCGTGGCAATCATCCATTAGTCTGGCGATTATCTTGATACAAAACCGGACAGGTATCACCATGAATGACCAATCTGCTGTGTTGCTGCCGTACTACCAGCCGCAGGGTAATGAATGCGAGCTCTTCGAGCATGCATGGAAGAACCAGATGCCCCTGTTGCTGAAAGGTCCAACCGGCAGTGGCAAAACCCGCTTTGTGCAGCATATGGCGGCACGCCTGCAACTACCGCTTACCACGGTTGCTTGCCACGATGACCTGTCTGCGGCCGATCTGGTCGGACGGCACCTGATTGTGGATGGGAATACCGTATGGCAAGACGGGCCGCTGACCCGGGCCGTGCGCCAAGGGGGTATGTGTTATCTGGATGAAGTGGTAGAGGCGCGCAAGGACACCACGGTTGTGCTGCATCCGCTGACCGATGACCGCCGCATTTTGCCGATCGACCGCACCGGGGAAATCCTGCAGGCGAAAGAACGGTTCATGCTGGTGGTGTCTTACAACCCCGGTTACCAGAACCTGCTGAAAAGTCTGAAACCCAGCACCCGGCAGCGGTTTATTGCCATTACCCTGGGTTTCCCATCTGCAGCGCTGGAAGCCAAGATTCTGGAAACCGAAACCGGCATTGATGCGCCGCGCGCTATGCAGCTGGCGCAGCTTGGCCAGGCGCTGCGTCGCCTGGCTGCTCATGATCTGGAAGAGGCTGCCAGTACCCGTTTGCTGGTATATGCCGCCCGCTTGTGGCTCACCGGCTGCCCGGTGAGTACGGTGGTAGAAGCCGCATTGATCGAACCGCTCACGGATGATCCGACCACCATGAATGCCCTGCGCGAAGTGGCGCGGGCGCATTTGGGACATTGAGACATCATGCAAGAGACCACGCCTGCCATCTCTCCCAAGACTCAGCGTACCGTGCTGATGGGGTTGGCGTGCTATTTGCTCAATTTGCTGATCTTGCCCGGGCTGCCGGTACTGATGATTGGCTGGTTGTATTTTCTTCGCCCGGCAGAGCCGGTGGCCAAAGCGTATCTGAAACAGTTCTGGTACTGGAGCATCACCGGTGGGGTGCTGTTATTGATGACCTGTGTGCTGGTCTGGTGGCAAATCCGGGCTGGCAATGCAACCGCATGGGTCTGGCTGGTGGTGTATCTGCTCTGCGTACATACCACGCTGGTGCTCATGGGCATGCTCAGTCTGGCCAGAATTCTGGCAGGTAGGGTCTGCTTGCCGGTATGGCCCGTGTCTGAACGTCATTAAGAAAGAGCATCAGGTGACTTTGTCTCTACAAAACAAGCGCAGACTCATGCAAGCAGGCTTTTTTGCCCTGTTTGTACTTGCGCCGCCGCTCAATTTCTTCCGGCTGGATCTCACGCTCGGGCACTTTATCCTGTTTGGTTGGGACTGGACTCTGGGGCTGGACGGTTTTGTGGCGGGCAAAGACAGTGCCGCAGTAGCGGCCTGGCATCTGTTTGCACGCGGTCTGCTGCCGATCCTCCTGATGGTGGGCGGTGTGCTGTGGGTTTCTTTCAAATGGGGGCGGCTTTACTGCGGCTGGCTGTGTCCGCATTTCTCAGTAGTAGAAACCATCAATCGCTTGATGCTGAAAACGTTTGGCAAACAAAGCATCTGGGACAAACAGCCTCAAATCTGGCGTACCGGCAACGGCAAGATCGGTGTACCGGACCCGCGCTGGTGGCTGGTCCTGCTACCGGCCGTCGCAGGGTTTGCCTTTTTGTGGGCACTGGTTGCGCTGACTTATCTGCTGCCACCGATGACGATTTACCACAATTTGCTGACCGGCCAGCTGACCCGGGCACAGGGAATTTTCCTGGGGGTGGGGACCAGCTTGCTGACGATTGAGTTCATGTTTGCCCGGCATCTGTTTTGCCGTTATGCCTGTGCAGCCGGCCTGTTCCAGAGTCTGGCGTGGATGGCCAACCGCAAAGCCATGGTAGTGAGTTTCAAGCGCGAATCTGCAGCCGGTTGCAGCGGTTGCCAGTCAGGTTGCGAAGATGTGTGCCCGATGCGGCTGAAACCCCGGCAGGTCAAGCGGATGATGTTTGCCTGCGTGCAATGCGGCCAGTGTCTGGACCGGTGCGAAACGCAACAAGCGCCCACAGGCAAGGTGATATTGCTGCAATGGGAAAAGGGTAACCGCGCCAGTCAGGAAGCCGCATTCGATGCCCGGGCAGCCCAAGGCAAGCCGGTGCTGGACCATGTGCATCAACCGGAAAGGTTAAAGGACTGATATGGAAGAGTGGATTGGTGGCTGGTGGGATAAAGCCATACGCCATGTGGCATACAATGGCTTCCCGGCAGAGCGGGTGGTGCTGGAAGAGGTCTTGCCGGTTGCGCCCATGTACTTCCGTGCGCTGGGGGGCGCGCCTGCCATGTCCGTCAAGGCAAGCAGCCAGCGAGCGCATGGTGCAGCACGCCACTGGCTGGCCAAACTGGCCGGGACAGGCGAGCATACGCACCCGTGCCTGATCGACGACACAACCGTGCAACTCCCGCCCCATATCGATTATTTCCCGCACAGGCCACTCAATCAGGATTTGTATTTCTGGTTATTGGCACTGGCAACCGTTGAGGTACCCGCTGGCCAGCACTGGTTGACGCATAACCGGCTGGCCACAGTCGCCACGTTGGCCCGTTTTCCCGGCTTGCGACAACGCTATCAGGCATTGGTGCAGGCGCATCTGTCACAAAGACCCGCGCCAGACACATTGCAAGGCACCGCCGCTGCGCAAGAATTTGTCATCCGGCAGGCCTTGTTGCAACCAGATCTGGCGTTAGTCTGGCCAGAGGGAAAAGCCCGGCATAACCCGGCACCTGTACCACTCTGGTGCTTTCCGACTGAAGCCAGCCAGCCAGCCGCAGCAAGGCAGCATCAGGATGTACAGCATGATCCCACACCAAAGGACGACGAAGAACAGGACAAACAGCGCCGACATGCGCAGCAGGTAAACCCGGATAACCGCAAAGACGGCATGCTGCTACAGTTCCGGGCCGAAAGCCTGTTTACCTGGGATGAATACATCAAGGTCAACCGTCACGAAGACGATGATGAAAATGACGATGCCCGCAAAGCGGCAGACGACATGCAAACCCTGTCGATTACCGAGGGCGGGCATACCCTGAAAACCCGGCTGAAATTTGATCTGGACCTGCCGTCCCCTGATGTAGACGACACGCCGGTAGGACCAGGGTTGCGTGTGCCGGAATGGGACTACAAGCTGCAACAGCTTAAACAGGATCATTGCCGCATTCAGCCCATGCTGCCTAAAGATGCCGTGGCGCAACCTCTACCTGAACATCTGAAAGCCTGCGCGCGTCAGTTACGCCGCCAGTTTGAAGTATTGCAGCCGGTAATGCAGCGGATGTACGCGCAGCCGCAAGGGGATGAAATTGATCTGGATGCCTACAGCCGATACCAGTCCGATCTGAAAAGCGGCATCACCCCGCAAGCCCAGGGTCTATATACCGACCGCCAGGGGGTGCAGCGCGATCTGGCCTGTCTGTTGTTGGCGGACCTTTCTCTATCGACAGACACCTGGGTGAACAACGACCAGCGGGTGATTGACGTGATTCGCGATAGTCTGTTGCTATTTGCAGAAGCGCTCAGCGTGACGCGAGACCGGTTTGCCCTGTACGGCTTTTCCAGCATCAAGCGCGATAACGTCCGCTTGTCCTTGCTAAAAGACTTTGCCGACCGCTGGGATGCGCAAGCATTGGGCCGTGTTGTTGCCATCAAACCAGGGTTCTATACCCGCATGGGGGCTGCTATTCGGCAGAGCACCCGCATCCTGACCGGGCAAAAGGCAGAAAAACAGGTGCTGTTGCTGTTAACGGATGGCAAGCCCAATGATCTGGATCATTATGAAGGCCGGTTTGGTATCGAAGACACCCGTCAGGCCGTGCTGGAAGCCCGTGCCGCTGGCTGTATTCCGTTTTGTGTAACCATTGATCCGGATGGTCATGATTACCTGCCGTATCTGTTCGGGCAGGATGGATTCATCAAGATTGAGCATGCGGCCAGCCTGCCAATGTTACTACCCAAGCTGTACCTGAAACTCAGAAACCGGCATTAAGAGACCTGGACAGCGGGGGAGGGTATCCCCTGCTGCTGTCGGGTTTCTTTGATGCCCCTGATGAGCTTAACCATCATTGTCATGCCATGACATCTCCTTTGCTGTAGTTGTCAGCAGGGCACCATCCTGGTCTATCCTGCACTGGCCTGACATATCACTGGTCCAAGTCTTGTGTTGCCATCAGCATTTTAGCGATATGTTAAACATTGTTAATTTTGGTTGTGTGTGATCTAATTGCCGGCGCACACCATGATGCCGGCCCGCGCTGGCATCCGAGACATGTGTCGTGTGAATGAGTCATGGTAAAAGCAGCAGATATTCGAAGAATGCGGATTCTGTATAATCATGTATTAGTTCGTTCTGTACTTGAATTATATAAATACTGACTGGATAAAAATCTCCGATAAATTCCTTTTTTATGGCTATAACTAGAAAGATGCCATTTACATGAGGACGCTACTATTTTTACCCATGCAACGGTATTTTGCCCAAGCGTGTTTCTATTGGCTGCCGTAAGCACGCTTTTATATCTGCAAGGCGAATATGTTTACACATTGCTGACAGATATATGGCCCGGATGCATGATCGATAAAACGCTAACTCTTTTTAGGTAGTCCACCATGAAGCCTCGTGCCTCGATCAATACCTTGATTGTATTCGCCATCATTCTGGCTGCAGAATGTTTGCTCTATGCATTCAATTTTTTATCGATATATCAGGCAGGTGTGCAGGTACTGGTTTTTGCTCTGATTTATGTGGTCATTACTTTCCTGAACCGCCAACAAATTGCCCCGACACAGAAAATAAAGCCAGAAGTTGCAGCAAGAGACCAACTGCTGACGACGTTGCGCCAGGTAGATGAAGAATTCATCCATCAATTCGAACTGTCCCGGGCAGAAATGCAACGTGTGCTGACAATCTTGCAGCAGGCATTCGAGGGCTTGCTCACTAGTTTTAACGGGATTACCGATCAGGCCAAATACCAGCAGGTGCTGGCTCACCGGCTGACGCATGGGGCGACCATATCCGACTCTGGGGGCACTATCACCTTTGAAGGTTTTGCAGAAGATACTTCCAAGACGCTGTCCATGTTTGTCGATAGCACGCTGAATAACAGTGCAATCGGCATGGCACTGGTAGAGAAAATGGACTCTGTCGTGCATCAGGTTGGCAGCGTACTGGAGTTTGTCGGTGATATCGAATCAATCGCCAAGCAAACCAATCTGCTGGCCCTGAATGCCGCCATCGAGGCTGCACGGGCGGGCGAAGCGGGCCGCGGCTTTGCCGTGGTAGCCGACGAGGTGCGTAACCTGTCGCTCAGAACCAACGAATTCAGCCAGCAGATCCGTAACAATATTGATCAAGTACAAAAGTCTGTCATGGATGCGGAAACCCATATTGAAAAGCTGGCAACCCAGGATATGAGTTTTGCCATTCACTCCAAGACGCGGGTAGAGCAGACCATGGTTGCACTGCGGGTGCTGAATGATGATATGGCGCACACGCTTCAGGAGCTGGCGGGTATTGCCGAAGTGGTTGAGGGTAATACCAATCAGGCGGTATCTGCCTTGCAGTTTCAGGATCTTATGTCCCAATGCATTGGCCACACCACCAAGCGGATGGAGCGCATGCATGCATTGTGCAGTGAAGTGTCCAGTCTGCACGGCGTTCTGGAGCGTGATCCGATGCTACTGGAAAATGCGGAATTCCGTCTGCAAAAGCTACCGGGCGTGATTGATGATATCCATTCCCGTCTTGCGGCACTGCATGCAGATGTTGAATTCAACCCGGTCACACAACATAGCATGGACACGGGTGATATAGAGCTGTTTTAATCCGGCACTTTACCTGGAGGAAGTCAGTACATGGCAAAAACCATTCTCACCGTTGACGATTCGGCATCCATCCGCCAAATGGTGGCATTTACCCTTAAATCTGCGGGGTACACCGTGCTGGAAGCGGTGGACGGAAACGCAGGGTTGAATACAGCCAAAAGTAACAGCATTGATCTGGTACTGACTGACCAGAACATGCCGGGCATGGATGGTCTGACCCTGATCAAGCATTTAAGAGCGTTACCACAATATCGCAGCACCCCTATCCTGATGCTGACCACCGAAGCCGGAGAAACGATGAAACAGCAGGGGCGTGCAGCAGGGGCTACCGGCTGGCTGGTCAAGCCGTTTGATCCTGCCAAGTTACTGGAAGTCGTCAAAAAGGTGGCGGGTTGATCCGTTTATTGACATGCATGCGCTTCTTTTGAGAGGGGCATTTTAGGTTTCTGGCAGCGGGTTGCATAGCAAACGGAGTAGGCGATGAGTATTGATATGTCCCAGTTCCACCAGGTCTTCTTTGAGGAGGCGGCGGAACATCTGGCGGAAATGGAAGCGTTGCTGCTGAAGATCGACATCCAGCAGCCGGACGCCGAATCGCTGAACGCGATTTTCCGTGCCGCGCACTCGATCAAGGGTGGGGCGGGTACCTTCGGCTTTACCGACCTGACCGAAGTCACGCACATTCTGGAAAACCTGCTCGACCGCATTCGCAAGCAAGAGCTCGGCCTGACCAGCGAGATGGTGGACGTATTCCTGCAGGCGGGCGATATCCTCAAAGACCTGCTCGATGCCCACCAGAGCGGCCGGCTGGCCGATGAAGAACCGGCGCGGCTGATTTGTGACCGGCTGCATGCCCTGGCTGGCAGCCATGCCGCGGTCGCCGTTGCGCCTGCCCGCACTGATCCCCGTCACAACGACCCGGCGGTGACGGAACACCGTTTCCAGATGGCCATCAGCCTGACGCCTGAGCTGATCGACACCTTTGACCTGAAAGCCATGGAAACCCGCCTGCAAGGGTTTGGCGAACTGACCATCATTGCCGACATCCCGCGCGACGATGGCGGCTTTCAGCGGATTTATACCTTTCATACCGTCTCGACGCTGGAAGACCTGCAGGACATGTTCGGCTTCCTGCTACCGGAATCGGCGTACCAGATTACCGAAGAACACGTGCCGGACCTGACCGATGCCGACGATGGCAGCTTTGGCTTCTTTACCGACCCGGTCGCCGATGCCACGGTGCTGGAAGAAGACGACGGCTTCGGGCTGTTTGCCCCGCTGAGTGCCGAAGAAATTGCCGCGGTCAGCGACATTCTGGAAGAAGGGGACGGTTTCGGCTTGTTCAACCCTTTGCCGGCACCGCCGCTGGTTGTGGAAGAAGACGACGGTTTTGGCCTGTTTGCACCGCTCAACGAGGGCGAACAGGTGCTGCTGGACAGCGAAGTGCACGCCGTGGCGCAACACCCGGCCGTGGCTGCCGTGGTGGCGGCCCCTGCCGACAAGCCGGCGGCCAAACCCGCCAGTGCCCCCAAGGCTGCCGCGTCCGCGCCGGCCACCGCCGAAGCCAGTTCTATTCGCGTCGGCGTGGAAAAGGTCGACCAGATCATCAACCTGGTCGGCGAGCTGGTGATTACCCAGGCCATGCTGGCGCAGATCGCCAGCCAGTTTGACCCGGTGATCCACGAACAGCTGCACAACGGCATTGCGCTCTTGGAACGCAATACCCGCGAACTGCAAGAATCCGCGATGTCGATCCGCATGATGCCGATCTCGTTCGTGTTCAGCCGCTTCCCGCGGGTGGTCCGCGACGTCGCCGCCAAACTCGGCAAGCAGGTGGATCTGGTGCTGATCGGCGAGAACACCGAAATGGACAAGGGGCTGATCGAGAAACTGGCCGACCCGCTCACCCATCTGGTCCGCAACAGCCTCGACCACGGCATCGAAACCGCCGAGGCCCGGCTGGCCAAGGGCAAGCCCGCCAAAGGCACCCTGACCCTGAAAGCCTTCCATCAGGGTGGCAACATCATGATTCAGGTGGCCGACGACGGTGGCGGTCTTAACCGTGAACGGATTCTGGCCAAGGCCAGAAGCAACGGCATGGCGGTGAGCGACAGCATGACCGACCAGGAAGTCTGGAGCCTGATCTTCGAAGCCGGCTTCTCCACCGCCGAACAAGTAACCGACGTTTCCGGCCGCGGTGTGGGCATGGACGTGGTCCGCCGTAATATCCAGGGCATGGGCGGCCGGATCGATATCGAATCGGTGCAGGACAAGGGCACCACCATGTCCATCCGCCTGCCGCTGACGCTGGCGATTCTGGACGGCATGTCGATCTCGGTGGGGCAGGAAGTGTACGTGATTCCGCTGACCTTCATTGTCGAGTCGCTACAACCGAGCCTGAGCGACATCAACACCCTGGCCGGCCGTGGCAAGGTGATCCATGTGCGAGGCGAATACCTGCCGCTGGTGTCTTTACATGACGTCTTCAACATTAGCGACCACGCCAGCGACTATGACCAGGGGCTGGTGATCATTCTGGAAGCCGATGGCGGCAAGATGGCGCTGTTTGTGGATGACTTGCTGGGCCAGCACCAGGTGGTGATCAAGAGTCTGGAGACCAACTACCGCAAGGTCGCGGGGGTGTCTGGCGCCACCATCATGGGCGATGGCCGGGTGGCACTGATTATTGATGTAGAAGCCTTGTTCCGGTTGAGCCAGCACTAAGCCGGTGGCAGAACCGATACCAGGCAGGAAGTCCGCAAGGTTTGCGGATGGCAGATAACAAACCGGTAGTTTGCTGGCGGGCCGAGAAGCCTGTCCAGCTTGTATGAAGGAAAGCGGAAGATGGAAGCCTCGACCCCACAAGACATGATTGCATCCAGTAACGAATATCTGGTGTTTACGCTGGGTAAGGAAGAATACGGGATTGATATCCTCAAAGTGCAGGAAATCCGCGGGTATGACACCGTGACCAGCATCGCCAATTCTCCCGAGTTCATCAAGGGGGTGATCAACCTGCGCGGCACGATCGTGCCGATTGTGGACCTGCGCATCAAGTTCCAGATGGGCAGTGTTACCTACAACCAGTTTACCGTGGTGATCATTCTGAATGTCGCCAGCCGCGTGGTCGGGATTGTAGTGGACGGGGTGTCTGACGTCATCACGCTAGGGGCGGAGCAGGTACGGCCGGCGCCCGAGTTTGGCGCGACACTGAATACCGAATACATCCAGGGGCTGGGGACGGTCGAAGAGCGCATGATCATTCTGACCGATATCGAAAAACTGATGACCAGCAGCGAGATGATGCTGGTTGAAGCAGCTACGGTTTGATCCATGACGTATCCAGCAGCTATCTGGCTGGCTGAATGACAAGAAAAACGGGTAAGGGAGAGTAGTCATGACGTTATCAAATTACAAGATAGGCACAAGACTCGCCACCGGCTTTGTCGTCCTGCTGTTGTTACTGGGTATCTTGGGGGTTTTCTCCCTTCTCAAGATGCAAACCATCAACGGCGCGACCACGGACATGAGCAAGAACTGGCTGCCCAGTGTGACGGCCGTGGACAATATGTCGGTGGAACTGAACTACCTGCGCTCGCGACAATATCGGGCCGTGCTGGATAAAGGCTCACCGGCAGCCCTCAAAGCATGGGATGAAAGCAGGGCTGCACTGGCCACAGCGATGGCCCAGTATGAACCCTTGGTGTCTGAGGACGCCGAACGGCAGGCGTACACAGTGTTCAAGTCAAACTATGCCGCCTATATGCAGGATGACCAGAAAATCCGTGCCTCGCTGACGAGCGGCCAGTTTGATGCAGCGGCAGCAGATCTGGCAGGAGATACCCGGACCCATTTTGAAACCCTGAGCGCAACGGCCAGAAAACTTCGCGACCTGAACATCAAAGGGGCAAATGACTCGGCCTCTCAAGCAGAAGCAAGCTATGCCGATGCACGGATGCTGGTGGTGGGGCTGTTGGTGGTGGGGCTGGTACTGGGGCTGCTGGCAGCCGTGCTCATCACCCGCTCGATAACCCGTCCCCTGAGCAAAGCGGTTGACGTGGTGCGTACCATTGTCAACGGCAAGCTGGATGTCGCAGTCGAGGTCACGGGACAGGATGAAGTGGCTAGCCTGATGGATGCGCTACAGCACATGGTTGCTTCGCTGAAGAAAGCGGCAGAAGCCGCCATCGAAAATGCCCGGATCAAGCAGGCGCTGGATTCGGTGACAACCAACGTCATGATTGCCGACGCCGACCGGAATATCGTTTACCTGAACCCGTCCCAGCTGTACATGCTCCGTCAGGTAGAGTCCGAGTTGCGCAGAGAGTTGCCGCAGTTCAACGTGAACGACATCATTGGCAAGAATATCGATATTTTCCACAAGGCACCGCAACACCAGCAGATGCTGCTGTCACGGCTCACGTCTACCCACGTGGGTAACATTTCGGTGGGCAAACTGCAGTTCCGCTTGACCATGAACCCGATTCTGGATGCAGACGGCAAGCGCCTGGGCACCGTCGTGGAATGGCTGAACCGGACCAACGAGGTAGAGTCCGAAGCCGATATTTCCAGCGTGATGTCTGCCGCAACCCAAGGTGATTTCAGCAAGCGGATGCAGACAGTCGGCAAGAGCGGGTTCTTCCTGACCTTGGCAGAAACCACCAATTCCCTGTTGCAGAACATTGAAGATGCGCTCAGTGAAGTCGTGAAAATCTTTGATGCGCTGTCCAAAGGGGATCTGACCTGCCGTATGCAGGGCAATTTTGCTGGCATGCTTGGCAAAGTACAACAAGACAGCGATCAGACGGTCACCCGGATTGCCGACATCGTGACCCAGATTCGCGAAGCCACTGACACCATCAATACGGCGTCTAGAGAAATTGCAGTGGGTAACCAGAACCTGAGCCAGCGTACGGAAGAACAGGCCGCCAGCCTGGAAGAAACCGCGTCCAGCATGGAAGAGCTGACCGGCACGGTAAAACAGAACGCGAGTTTTTTGGACAAGGGCACCACCATGTCCATCCGCCTGCCGCTGACGCTGGCGATTCTGGACGGCATGTCGATCTCGGTGGGGCAGGAAGTGTACGTGATTCCGCTGACCTTCATCGTCGAATCGCTGCAGCCGAGCCTGAGCGACATCAACACCCTGGCCGGCCGTGGCAAGGTGATCCATGTGCGAGGCGAATACCTGCCGCTGGTGTCGCTGCATGACGTCTTCAACATTACCGAGCACGCCAGCGACTACGACCAGGGGCTGGTGATCATTCTGGAAGCCGACGGCGGCAAAATGGCGCTGTTTGTGGATGACTTGCTGGGCCAGCACCAGGTGGTGATCAAGAGTCTGGAGACCAACTACCGCAAGGTAGCCGGGGTGTCTGGCGCCACCATCATGGGCGATGGCCGGGTGGCATTGATTATTGATGTAGAATCGATTTTTAACCTGAGTCAATGTGCTAAATCTGATATTTGATAGGGCAGGGTTTTGTGTTGCCTACATTTAAAGCAATTTAAAGGAGTTGGATCATGGCATTATTTAATAACATGTTTGGTGGAAAAACAGCAGAGATTCAGGCAAGACTGAGCAATGCAGAAGCCGTGATCCGGGCATTGAACAAGGTGCAGGCCATTATCGAGTTTAAGCTGGATGGCACCATCATCGAAGCAAATGACAATTTTCTGACCCTGATGGGATATACGCAGGCAGAAATTCAAGGCAAGCACCATGGCATTTTTGTGGATGCCAATTACCGGAACTCCAACGAATATCGCCAGTTTTGGGACCGTTTAAGGCAGGGTGAATTTACGGCAACCCAGTTTAAGCGCATTACCAAAACGGGCAAAGAAGTCTGGATTCAGGCCAGTTATAACCCGGTATTTGATGAACAGGGTAAACCGGTCAAGGTCATCAAGTTTGCCACGGACATTACCGCAGCCAAAATGACCGAAGTGGACAACGCCGGACAGCTGGAAGCCATTCGCAAGTCAGAAGCGGTGATTTCGTTTAATCTGGATGGCACCATCATCGAGGCGAATGACAATTTTCTGAATGCTCTGGGTTACGAGTCCCATGAGGTCAAGGGCCGGCATCACAGCATGTTTGTTGAAGAAAGCATGAAAAACTCGGCCGAATACCGCCAGTTCTGGGAAAAACTCGGACGTGGTGAATATCAGGCCGCACGCTATAAGCGCATTGGCAAGCACGGCAAGGAAGTCTGGATTCAGGCCAGCTATAACCCGATCATGGATTTGAATGGCCGACCATTCAAGGTGGTGAAATACGCTACGGATGTGACCGAGCAGGTACTGGCTGCGCAGGTGCTGGAAAATGCAGTCGAGAAGTCATTGCGCGTGGTGTCGGCTGCCAAGAATAACGATTTGTCTTTGCGGGTAGACATGCAGGGCATTTCTGGCCCGGTGGCAACTTTGTGTACGGGCATCAATGATTTGCTGGACAGCATGAGCCAGGTAATTCTGGAGGTGCAGGAAGCGGCGGTTTCGGTGGATAGCGCTGCCAGTGAAATCTCTATCGGTAACCAGAACCTGAGCCAGCGGACTGAAGAGCAGGCCGCTAGTCTGGAAGAAACCGCCTCCAGCATGGAAGAACTGACCGGTACCGTGAAACAGAATGCAGAAAATGCCCGTCAGGCCAATACGCTGGCCAAAGGTGCATCTGACATTGCGGTCCGCGGCGGGGTAGTGGTAAGCCAGGTTGTGCATACCAGGATGACATTACCACGGCCTCCAAGAAGGTGGTGGACATTATCAGCGTGATTGACGGCATTGCCTTCCAGACCAACATTCTGGCTTTGAATGCGGCGGTAGAAGCCGCCCGGGCCGGCGAGCAGGGGCGCGGGTTTGCGGTGGTGGCATCAGAAGTGCGGACGCTGGCCCAGCGTTCTGCTGCTGCGGCCAAAGAAATCAAAGACCTGATCGGGAACTCGGTCGAGAAAACGGCAACCGGGGCCAAACTGGTGGATGAAGCCGGTAAAACCATTGAAGAGGTGGTGACCGCGGTTAAACGCGTGACGGACATCATGTCCGAAATTTCGGCTGCTAGCCATGAGCAAAGCACGGGTATCGAACAGGTGAACCAGACCATCACCCAGCTTGATGATGCAACCCAGCAAAACGCAGCCCTGGTAGAACAGGCGGCTGCAGCGGCAGAAAGCTTGCAAGAACAGTCCCAATCGCTGTCAGAAATGGTCAAATCGTTCCTGCTGCAAGACAGCCAGACGGGCGGCCGGAACATTCGGCAAGTCAAAGCGCCAGTGGCAAGGTCCGTATCGTCAGCCTTGTCGCGTCCCGTACGGCAGACAAGCCCGGTGACTTCATTTGCCAGTCAGGGAGATGATGACTGGCAAGAGTTTTGAGCCGCTGCGTTTCGTAACGATGGCGCTGGTGAAGCATGGTTGCTCGGCGGATGTATTCCCCAACGGGCGACCATGACATACGTTGCAGTGATGAAGGAAAAATGATGGATACAACTTCACAGGCAGAACCCGTCAACGCCAGTAATGAATATCTGGTGTTTACCCTGGGCAAGGAAGAGTACGGGCTGGATATTCTGAAGGTGCAGGAAATCAGAGGGTATGCGGCCGTGACCAGCATTGCCAATTCGCCAGACTTTATCAAAGGGGTGATCAATCTGCGTGGCCTGATTGTGCCGATCGTGGATTTGCGTATCAAGTTTAAACTGGGGCGTGCTACCTACGACCAGTTTACCGTGGTGATCATTCTGAACGTGGCGAATCGCGTGATCGGCATTGTGGTAGACGGGGTATCGGATGTCATGACCATGACCCCGGAACAGATCCGGCCGGCACCAGAGTTTGGCGCCGTGATGAATACCGAATATATTCAAGGCCTTGCTACCGTGGATGAGCATATGATCATCCTGACGGATATCGAAAAGCTGATGAGTAGCGGAGAAATGATGCTGGTTGAGTCAGTCGCAAATAATTCCGGGGCTGTAGTGAGTTAACGGTGCTTGGGCTGTGTGATGCGCATTTTTGCGCATAAAAGAGGCTGCGAATCGTTCTGATTGCAGCCTCTTTTTTTATATGCATTTTGCTGTGCCCAACGCACATGAGCCAATGTGTGCAGCTGATATCTGCTGATCACTGATCAGAACCCCTCTCTACCTGCAAACATTATGCAATGTCCTGCCAGGTATCTGCATAACCCGTTTGCTGGAAACAACACCTGGTAAAAATACGTAGCGATTTAAGCAAAATCCACGGTGTTTTTAAGCTTACTTTAGCTTTCTCAATATTGCGATGTTATTTTGTTCGGAAATAGAACTATATGGTGGTGTTTCATGAAAATACACGCCACCATGAAATGATAATGGCATCCGCGTTCTTGTTTGAATTAACCCGCAGCTAATAACCTCTTTTTTGAATTGGCTATGACCTCAGAAAAAACTTTCTCGCTGCCTGGCATCTTGGCATACATGCTACCCCCTGTGGTGGCAGTCCTGGCCACTATGGCAATGCTGTTACCGTTGACTACCCGGTTTGCCGCCATTGCCGCCGTCGCCCTAATGGCAGCTGGTGTGAGCGGCTGGCTATTGCACCGGCAGTTAACGCGCTGGAAAACCTGGCAAGCAGATCAAAGCGTGCAGAGTCAGCATGAACTGCATGTTACCGAGGTTAAAGCGTTTCTCGCGGGTCTTGGCCGGGTTGAAGACCAGGTGACCAGCATCTGGAGCAAACAGATCGAATCCGGACGGCACATCAGTGAGGCGGCCATTATTGATCTGACCAACCATTTCGCCGGGGTTGTACAAAAGCTGAGCGAAGTGAATTCGTCTGCGCTGATTAACCGGAATGACGGTAATGACCTGTCCGAGCTCTTTGCGCGCAGTGAAGACAAGCTGAAGTCTGTGTTGGCCCTGCTGCGTGAATCCTTTAACCAGGGTGATGCCATGCTGGCAGAGGTTAAATCGCTGGTGCAATACATCGACCAGTTGAAAGACATGGCGGCTTCTGTGGCCAGCATTGCTGACCAGACCAACTTGCTGGCCCTGAATGCGGCCATTGAAGCGGCACGTGCGGGAGAGGCGGGGCGCGGATTTGCGGTGGTTGCAGATGAAGTTCGCAAGCTGTCCAACCTGTCAGGCGATACCGGGCGGCGCATTACTGAAACCACCGAGGTGATCAGCAAAGCCATTAGCGCCACGTTTGCCTCCGCCGAGCAATCGGCCGCCAGTGCCGGTGCATCCATCCAGGCTGCCGAAGTGTCCATTCATGATGTGCTGGGAGACTTCCAAGGCGTGACCAGCGGGCTGCTGGAAGCCACCTCCATGCTGCGGAACAATAGTCAGCAAATTCAGGTGCAAATATCAGAATTGCTGGTCGGGTTGCAGTTTCAGGACCGTGTCAGCCAGATTTTGTGCCACGTGCGCGACAACATTCACAGTTTTCCTGCGTATCTCAAACAAAGCGAGCAGGCCTATGAACAAAGCGGCCAGCTGCAAGCCATTGATTGGTCCGGGCTGATTCATGAGCTTGAGCAGTCTTATGCCACGGTGGAAGAGCACCAGAACCATGGCAAGTCAGTGACTACTGCGGTCGCGGACGACACTGACGAAATTACTTTCTTTTAGGAGCAACCCGTATGGCGAACAAAGTGATCATGGTCGTTGATGATTCTGCATCTCTGAGACAAGTGGTTTCCATTGCCTTGAAAGGCGCCGGTTACGATGTACTGGAGGGCTGCGACGGTAAAGACGCACTATCAAAGCTGACCGGTCAGAAGATCAATCTGGTGATCAGTGACGTGAATATGCCCAATATGGATGGCATCAGCTTTGTGCAAGAACTGAAAAAGAAACCGGAATACAAATTCACCCCTGTCATCATGCTGACGACCGAGTCTGGTGATGACATGAAGTCCAAAGGGCAGGCAGCCGGCGTGAAAGCCTGGGTGGTGAAACCCTTCAAACCCGACCAAATGATTAGTGCAGTCTCCAAACTGATTCAGCCTTGATCACGCAAGCACAGGAGTTTCTCATGACGCACGGCATCCCAGAGGCAGGTCCGCTGCAATTATCGGGCGAGGTCAACATTTTTACCGCAGCGGCGATTCGTGAGCAGTTGCTTGCCCGGCTGGAAACATCTCCGCGGCTGGAGATTGACCTGGCAGAGGTAAGCGAGATTGATACTGCCGGACTGCAACTGTTACTGGCCGCCAAACTGACCTGCCAGTCCAAAGGTGGTGATTTGACGCTGGTTCACCATTCGGCGCCCGTGCTGGATGTGATGGACCTGTGCAATCTCACTCATGTGTTTGGTGACCCGGTTGTGATTTCCTCCAATTAAGCTGTTGCAAGGATACCCGATATGAGTATGGAAGAAGCCCTGCAGACATTCTTTGCCGAAAGCCATGAGCTATTGCAGGAAATGGAAGACCGCCTGTTGGCCATTCCGGCCCTGGCAGAAGAAGACCGTAGCGAAACCATCAATGCCATTTTCCGCGCGGCACATACCATCAAAGGCTCTGCGGGGCTCTTTGGGCTGGATGGCATTGTCGAATTCACCCATGTGCTGGAAAGCGTGCTGGACAAGGTCCGTGCCGGACAATTGATGATGGATGCCGACATGGTCAGTCTGTTTCTTGACTGCAAGGACCATGTCGCACGGTTGGTAGAGCTGCAGGAGAGCGGTGCAACCCTGAGCACTGATGATCAAGGCAAGGGGAACGAGCTGGTGGCCCGTCTTTCTGTTTATTTGACGGATACCCCACAGGCCGCGGTGGCTCCTGCGGGTGAAGCATCTCATCCTGCACCGGCCCACCCGACAGACTCTCTGGCGCTGGAAAGTCTGGGCGGCAATGTGCTGGATAACGACAACTGGCATATTTCCATCGAGTTTGGCACGGATGTACTGCGTAACGGTATGGATCCGTTATCCATCTTCCGCTATCTCGGCACCATGGGGCACATCGTCCGGGTGGTGTCATTCTTTGACCGTTTGCCTGCCTTGTCCGAGCTGGATCCTGAATCCTGCTACATGTCCTATGTGCTGAATTTCCATAGCGAAGCAGACAAAGCCACGATCGAATCCGCATTCGAATTTGTGCAGGAAGACTGCAAGATCAATATTCTGCCCCCACACAGCCGGGTGGCTGATTTTGTGGAGGCTATCAAAAACCTGAAGCAGGATGACTTGCGCATTGGCGAGATGCTGGTCAAGTCAGGCACGCTGACCCAACGGGAGCTGGATGCGGTACTGGCATACCAGACCGCCCAAGAGCAGGGCGACTCCGCCAGTCAGGACCCACACAAGCGCCCATTGGGTGAAATGGTAGTGCAAGCCGGTATCGTTCAGCCCGAGGTGGTAGAAGCCGCCTTGCACAAGCAAATCCAGCAGAAAAAAGCCAAATCGCGCCAGCAGCAGTCCATCCGCGTAGATGCCGAAAAGCTGGATACGTTAATCAACCTGATCGGTGAACTGGTGATTGCCGGTGCCGGTGTCAATATTGTGGCGCATCGCAGTGGGCAGACCGACATGCTGGAGGCGGCATCCACCTTGTCACGGCTGGTAGAAGAAGTACGCGATAGCGCGCTCAACCTGCGCATGGTGCAGATTGGCGAAACCTTTAACCGCTTCCAGCGCGTGGTGCACGATGTCGCCAAAGATCTGGGCAAGGAAATCGAGCTGGAAATCACCGGTGGCGACACTGAGCTGGACAAGACAGTGGTCGAGAAGATTGGCGACCCGCTGACCCATCTGGTACGTAATTCGATTGATCATGGCATTGAACCGGCAGATATCCGTGCCGCACGCGGCAAACCGGCTCAGGGCAAAGTCCGTCTGAATGCCTACCATGATTCCGGCAGCATCATCATCGAAGTCCAGGACGATGGCGGGGGCCTTAATCGCGACAAGATTCTGGCCAAGGCCATCGAAAAAGGCCTGGTAGAACCCGGTATTGATCTGCCGGATAGCGAAGTCTATCAGTTGATCTTCGAAGCCGGTTTCTCGACGGCGGACAAGGTCAGCAATATCTCTGGCCGCGGGGTAGGGATGGATGTGGTCCGCCGCAACATCGAAGCCTTGCGCGGCAATATCGAAATCGATAGCCAATACATGGCCGGTACCACCATCCGTATCCGCCTGCCGCTCACACTGGCCATTATTGATGGCTTCCAGGTCAAAGTCGGCAATGCGCATTACGTGATTCCGCTGGATATGGTGATTGAGTGCGTTGATCTGCCGGAAGAGAACATCAACGATGGCCACGACAGCAATTATTTCAGCCTGCGTGGTGAGGTTCTGCCGTACATGCGTTTGCGGGAAAGCTTTGAAGTCACCGGCGAAACGGGCAAACGCGAGAGTGTTGTGATTGTGAAATACGGCAATACCCGTGCCGGGCTGGTGGTGGATGCCTTGCTGGGTGAGTTCCAGACAGTCATCAAACCGCTGGGCAAACTGTTTGAGCGTCTCCGGGGGATTGGCGGTTCAACGATTCTGGGGACTGGAGAGGTGGCGCTGATTCTGGATATTCCGGGTCTGGTGCAGCAGATGATTCGCAAGAGTCATCATGAAACATCAAGAGCAAGCGTGAAAGAGTGACTGTAATTCATTGATTATAAATATGTTTAAAAATAAATGCAGTGTCATGGTCTCACTACAGGGAGAAATGTATGTTTGCTAAATTTGCGAATCGGATGACGATCAAACAAATGTTTGTATCGCTATTTGTGTGTGTAGTGGTGCTGGTTGGCATCATGACGGTGGTACAGATGCAACTGGCCGAGAGTACCAATGTACTGAATCAGGCATTTAAAAATCGCTACATCTCCTACCAGCTGGCAGATGAGCTGCGTCAGAGCTCGGATGACCTGACCCGCTTGGCTCGTACTTTCGTGATGACGGGCGAGCCCAAATATGAACAGCAGTATTTTGACATTCTGGACATCCGCAACGGTAAAAAGCCACGTCCGCAAGATTACAACCGGATTTACTGGGACTTTGTAGCGGCAGACGGCCAGAAACCTCGTCCGGATAGCGGCGACCAGATTGCATTGCTGGATCTGATGAAACAAAACGGCTTTACCGACGATGAACTGGCCAAACTGGCAGAAGCGGGGGCCAAATCTGATGCACTGGTCAAGACCGAAACCATTGCCATGAATGCACGCAAAGGTTTGGTAGATGACGGTACCGGCAAGTTTGTGCCGGGAACGGCAGACGTTGAAGCCGCCAAGGCCATGATGCATGACGCGAAATACCATCAGGAAAAAGCCAAGATCATGAAGCCGATCGATGACTTCTTCGTGATGCTGGACAAGCGTACATCCGGGGATGTGGCAGCCGCAGAAGCAAAGAATACCACCTTGAAAGGCACGCTCTATGTCTGTCTGGCCGTGATGCTGGGCATTCTGGTATTTGCGCTGGGTATTACGTATCGCGTGCTGATGAACCAATTGGGCAGCGAGCCGGCTTATGCAGCAGAAGTGATCAAGAAAATTGCGGAGGGTGACCTGACGACGCAAGTGAGCACCCATGCGCATGACCATGGCAGTGTGCTGGTTGCCATCAAATCCATGGCAGCGAACCTGTCCAATATCATGGGTCAGGTAAGAGGTGCAGCCGACAGCCTGTCCGGTTCATCCGAGCAAGTTGCTGAAACGGCCCAAAGCCTGAGTCAGGCCACCAGTGAACAAGCAGCGAGTGTGGAAGAAACCAGCGCATCGGTTGAGCAGATGTCTGCTTCCGTACACCAGAACGCAGAAAACGCCAAAGTGACAGACGGCATGGCCACACAGGCCTCCGGACAAGCCACGCAGGGCGGCGAAGCGGTTAAAGCCACCGTATCTGCCATGAAACAGATCGCAGCCAAAATCGGCATTATTGATGATATCGCTTACCAGACTAACCTGTTGGCGCTGAACGCTGCCATTGAGGCAGCCCGTGCCGGTGAGCATGGCAAAGGTTTTGCCGTAGTAGCTGCCGAGGTGCGCAAACTGGCAGAACGCAGCCAGGTAGCGGCACAGGAAATTGGTGAAGTGGCCGGCAGTAGCGTGCAACTTGCAGAGCGTGCCGGCCAGTTGCTGGACGAAATGGTACCCGCCATTAACCGTACGTCAGATCTGGTGCAAGAAATTACGGCGGCCTCAGAAGAACAGTCTACTGGTCTGACACAAGTGAATACGGCCATGACGCAGATGAACCAGATCACCCAGCAGAATGCGACAGCATCGGAAGAGCTGGCAGCTACGGCAGAAGAGATGAGCAGCCAGGCAGAGCAACTGCAAGAACTGATTGCGTTCTTTAAGGTGAATTCAAACAGTGGATCGTCTGCCGGTCATCAGGAAGTTCGCAAAGCCAGAAAATCAGGTTCAAAAACAAGTATTGGCGGCTTTGCCTCCGCAACGGCGGCGGCATCAGTGTCTGAATCTGACTTTACACGTTTCTAGGAGTATCAGGCATGAGTTCACTGGTGAAAGTGGAACAAAAAGGACCAGCGGCAGCTGTAGCCCTGCCGGAGGAGAGTCAATACCTGACGTTCCTTCTGGGGGGCGACATGTTTGCCATTGGCATCCTGAATATCAAGGAGATTATCGAGTACGGACACCTGACGTCCGTACCGATGATGCCAGAGTTCATCCGCGGGGTGATCAACCTGCGCGGACGGGTCGTACCGGTGGTGGATTTGCGTTCACGGTTTGGCAAACCTTCATCAGAAGTCACCAAACGTACTTGTATCGTGATTATCGAGGTGCAGGTTGAGGGTAGTGCTGATGAAGACCCGGTGACCCAGGACATCGGTGTGATTGTGGATTCGGTCTCTGAGGTGCTGGAAATTGCCGCACAGGATATCGAACCGCCACCGGCGTTTGGCGCACATATCCGTACTGACTTTATCCGCGGGATGGGTAAGGTGAATGGTGAGTTTGTGATTATTCTTAGCGTAGAAAACGTATTGTCAGTCGAAGAAATGGCCATGCTGGAAAAGGCCGCAGAAGTAGTTGCAGCATAGAGTATCTCTCCGCTTGGGGTGCTCTTCGCAGAAGAGCACCACTTTTTTGGCGGAAGCATCTATTTGGTTTAAGGCGAGCATTGGCCGTTTTTGCGTGCCGGCAACATATCAGGATTGATCAGCTGCACCAAACGGAAGGCAGCATCAGTTTCAAATGGGTAAACCGGGTTTACCAAAAAATTATTAGGGATGCTATTGATGAAGTTAAAAATCAATTCAATCAAGATGCAACTGATCATCGCGATCTCGTTGGTTCTTTTTATTACCTTGGGTACGTCGTCTTTTGTTTTTTATACCAATACCCATGACTTTATCAATCAGCGCATTGAAAACTCAGAAATGCCTGCCACCTTGGCAAGCATTCGCAATCAGATCGAACAACAAATTGCGGGGCCGTTGTCTGCCTCTCGTGTCATGGTCAATGACCCGATGCTGTATGAATGGATTGCCGCAGGAGAACCGGCTGAGCGGCTGGAATCCTGGAAAAACTATGGCAAAGCCTTGGTGAAGGTTAATAACGCCGATTTCGTATCGTTTGTGTCAGTCAAAAGTGCCCACTATTACAGCCAGGACGGATTGCTGAAAACCGTTAGTGAAAGTGACCCGGGTGACGGGTGGTTCTTTAATTTTCTGAAAAGTGGTGCAGAGTCCGAGCTGAATCTGGACCCGTCACAAACCAACCCGAATGAAATGATGATGTACATCAACGTTCGGGGCAAAGATGCCCAAGGCAATGAAGCCGTGGGCGGTCTGGGGCTAAAAGCATCCCGCATGGCCGAGCAAATCCGCAAGGTACAAGTGGGTCAGCAGGGCCAGGCCATGCTGGTCAAAGCCGATGGCCAGATTCTGGTGCATCGTGACAGCTCGCTGATTGCCAAGAAAAAGCTGGCCGATTTGCCTGGCATGGCAGACGTTGCCAAATCCCTGTTGCAACCGGGTGACTTTAACATTGGCCACTATAAGGCCATGGATGGTAACCATATTGTGGCGTCTTCTTATGTGCCAACACTGAACAGTTATGTGGTGGTGGAGTTACCAGAGTCAGAAATTACCGGCCCGGTGCAGGCCATGCTGATGAAAATGATCGCACTGATGTTACTGATGGGTCTGGCGGGGCTGGCCCTCATGGTCTGGATTGCACGCCGCATTGGTGAGCCTATTTCAAGCGTGGCAAAGTCTCTGGACCGGCTGGCTAACGGAGATTTGACACAGGAAGTCCAGGTAACGGCCAAGGCAGGCGAGATTTACATCTTGCAGCATGCGATGCAGCGGATGGCGACCCGTTTGTCGGCCACCATGCAAGAAATCAAGACAGCGAGCCAGGAGATAACACATGCGGCTAAAGAAGTGAACTCCTCCGCCCACTCATTGAGCGGGTCGGCCAGTTCACAGGCAGCCAGTGTCGAGCAGACCAGTGCATCCATGGAGCAAATTTCGGCATCGGTAAACTCCAATAATGAAAATGCCCAGATTACCCGCCAGATTGCAACCCAGGCGGCGGAATACGTGCAAGAAAGTGGTCAGGCCACCAAGAATACCGAAGCAGCCATGCGTGAAATTGCCAAGAAGATTGGCATTGTGGATGAAATTGCCTACCAGACCAATTTGCTGGCCTTGAATGCAGCCATCGAGGCTGCCCGCGCAGGCGAGCATGGCAAGGGTTTTGCGGTTGTAGCGGCAGAGGTTCGCCGCCTGGCAGGCAGAAGTCAGGAAGCGTCGCAAGAAATTGGTGCATTGGCGGCCAACAGTCTGGAACTGGCGCAATACGCGGGCGAGCTGCTGGAAAAAATGGTACCGACCATTGAAAAAACCGCGAGTCTGATTGAAGAAATTTCTGCCGCATCTCAAGAACAGGCGATTGGCATTACCCAGGTGAATCAGGCAATCGGGCAGATTACGATTTCCACCGCCTCTAATGCGTCTGCATCCGAAGAATTGTCCGCAACTTCATCGTTGCTGGCTGATCAGGCCGACACTCTGGATGGGCATATTTCATTCTTCAAACTGAAGTAAAACAGGCTGAATGTCTGTGTTGCAGGCTGGTGGGGTACCCCACCAGCGTTGTTGATTCACTTTGCGCCGGTCATTCGGGTAGACCGAAACCCGGCAGGGGTTCATGAGTTATGTACGGTGCAGTCATTACTGATCAGGAGTTTCTCCAGCTGAAGAACTGGATATACCAGCAGGCGGGTATAGCAATGTCGGATGCCAAAAAAGCCCTGATCTGCAGCCGGCTGACCAAACGGCTTAACCACTACCAGCTGCCTAACTACAGCGAATATTTCAAGCTGCTGACCGGCAATGCCCACCCGCAAGAGCGCCAGATTGCACTGGATTTGTTAACCACCAACGAGACGTATTTTTTTCGGGAACCCAAGCATTTCCACTTTTTGAGCCAGTGTGCCCAAACCGAACTTGTCCCGGGCAAACCGTTTCGGGTATGGAGTGCGGCCAGCTCTTACGGGCAGGAAGCCTATTCTATTGCCATGGTGCTGGCCGACCGTTTGGGTGGGCGACCATGGGAAGTCTTTGCGTCTGATATCAGTTCGCGCGTGCTGGAAAAAGCCAAAACCGGGCATTACCCGATTGAGCAAATCCAGCATATTCCCAAGCACTATCTGACTGAGTATTGCCTGAAAGGATCGGGCGCTCAGGAAGGTACCTTTTTGATGTCTGCCGAACTGCGCAAGCGCACCCGTTTTGACATGATCAATCTGACAAATAATTTGCCTGATATTGGTCTCTTTGATGTGATCTTTTTGCGTAACGTAATGATTTACTTTGATTTACAGACCAAGCATGACGTAGTGAAACGTCTGGTCAAACAGTTAAGGCCCGGGGGCTATCTTTTTATTGGTCATTCCGAGAGTTTGAATGGCGTATATGAGGGGCTGGAAGCGATTGCCCCTGCCATTTACCGGAAAAATTGATCAAGAAGCCACATATAACGTCTCTGATTGACTGGATGGGATCTTCATATGAAATACAGGCTGGAAGTCTTAAAAATGAACCAGGCCATGATAAGGCAGGGTTTTACCAGAGCCGCACTCGCAGAAAAGGTTGGGGTGAGTCCTGCCTGTATCACGCACTGGTGTAAAAGTACCTATAAACCAAGCCCGAAACATATCTTGAAGCTAGCAAATGCCCTCCATCTGAGTGTTGAGGAACTGGTTCATCTGGAGCAGGCAGACTAGTGATTGGCGATGATTTGATACATCCTGCCACGCTGACAAGCAAGGGCTGGCATCTTAAAACATCCTGCCTCGTATGATTTGGACATTTACTAAAACCGTAGCGAGTTGTGCCAGATTTGATTGTTTGGGAGCAGTGCCAGTGAAGCTGGAAGTTGAGTACCAAAAAGAGTATGCCGTTATAAAGCTGTCCGGAAAGTTTACCTACGCTGCACGCAAGCTGTTTACCGATGCCTATAAAGAGCTGCTGTATGCATCCCCGTATACCACCATTCACATCGATTTTTCCATGATCGATTATCTGGACAGTGCTGCACTTGGCATGCTGCTTTTGTTAAAGGAACGGTCAGAAGAAAGCGGTAAACAAGTCATCATCACCAACTGCAGTGGCTTTCCGCTGGATCTGATGAACATTGCCGGGTTTACAAGGATTTTTCAGATGGCAAACTAGCAGCTTAAACCATCCTCACTCACAAAACCTTCTCTAGGCAATCGTGATGGGCACACATAACTTATAACCCACGCCCCGGATTGCCTTGAGACAATTGTCTTGTGCGCCCACCGTGCGTAATTTCTTCCGCAACCCGGACAACCTGACTTCAAGGCTCGCTTCATTGAAGTTCACCTCATATTGGCCAAAGTTCACCATCACCTGCCAGCGTTCCAGCATTTGTTCAGGCGCTTGAGCCAGTGAAATCAGGACTTTGGCCTCGTTTTGCGATAAATCACAGTGGCCGTTCGGCCCGGTCAGGCGTAGGCGCTGGCTATTCAATACCAGGCTGTGAGGCTGCTGTGTTTGTGGTTTCAGCCTTCTGGCCAGCGATGCAATAGTGGCCAACAATACGTCCGGGTCAATCGGTTTGGTCAGGTAAATATCGGCACCCGCATCATATCCCGCCACCTGGTCCTGAATCTGATGTCTGGCAGTGACCATGATGATGCCGATATGGGTATTGGCATGGCGTAAGCGTTTGGCCAGCGTCATGCCATCTTCCCCGGGCAGGTTAAGGTCCAGAATATAGAGCTCAGGGATGATCGTGGTCTGAAGATCATTGATGTCTTCGGCAGACGCAGCGCCAATGACCCTGTGACCTTCTGCCAGCAAGACATCAATGGTGGCTTCTCTCAGGTCATCATTATCTTCTACCAGGATGATATTCAGGCGGGAAGGCATACTTCAAATCTCACATGTGTTCGTGACGGCATATAGGTGATGGAGCCACCCAGCAAATAAACGAGCTGTTGCACAATAAACAAACCCAGCCCGGAGCCAACCTGATGGTAGGCGTTCTGGCTGCGGTAAAACTTGGTGAACAGTTTTTCCGGATCGGGCCAGCCGGCCAGGCCAGGATAGTTGCTGATGACTATCTGTACATTCGTCATGGCCTCGCCATCATGGTTGGCCATGACTTCTACATTGACTGTACTGTTGGTCGGACTGTATTTGCAGGCATTATCAATCAGATTATTGAGCACAATGGCCAGAATCTGCGGGTCTGTATTGACGATCAAAGGGTCCGGACATTTGATGGCGATATTGTGCGGGTCTCTGCTGAGTTGCTGCTGACGTAACAGCTCTTCATGCAGGTTGGATGCCCGGATGATGGGGGTCAGCTTTTTATCCAATACCTTGCTGGCATCAATACAGCGTTCGATGACGCCATTCATGTCACGAATGGCTCTTTTCATGCTATCCACCGTACTGTCTGACGCCGGAAGTTTGCCAATACGCATGTTCAGGATGGCAAGCGGGGTTTTTAGCTCGTGTGCCAGCATGGAAAACAGGTTTTCCTGTTCAAGCCGATAATTCTTCTCTTGAATGGCAGATTGTTCTGCCAGCATGACTTGCACCAGATTTTGCTGTTGCAGCAGCAACTGTTTTTTCCGGATGTGGTTAAAGTAAAACGACATGATTAACAACGAGTTAATGAAGTAAATGATGCCACCCATCGGAACCAGGCTATCCCTTACCTGGTTTAATTTGATCAGCCCCATGATAGATAAACTGGTAGCAAAAAAGCCCAGATAAATAGAGCCATAAACTAGCAATATATACTTTTTAGGCACCACAAAATCATCAGATATCTTGTCGCGATGCTTGACGTAAATAATTAAAATGCAGGCAAGGCTCAATACCGAATCAGTGATCAGCGTATAGCCGCTTATTTGATATGCAAGATATGACTGGTCCAGAATTACCAGCGCCAAAGCAATGGGTGGAAATACGGCCAGCCATGCAGAAGCCTTCATGATCCAGTGCGAATAGGCATATCGCCTGAAAAAATAACCCTCAAAGATAAATGCAAATGCAATAAATGTAACGATGGTGCCATCGAGTATTTTATTGAGACTTACCGGGGGCAAAACGCCATCCAGCAGCGGCCTTGCATAACCGGTAATAAAAAACATAAACAGGAAAGTACCAATTTGCCGGATGGTAAACAGCAAGATGAGCTTGTCTTTGTTGATAATCCAGGCATATATGGTCAATGCAATGGCAAAAAAGATGATGAACAGATTGATGGCTACCAGGTTCTGCTGGATCTTGTCCAGGGAAATGGTGTCAGCGACACTCAGCACCTTGATATCGGCCATGGTTGGCGTGGCAGTCTTTATCCTGAGCCATACATAGCGGATATTGTCTGTACGCGGAATCACAAAATTGAAATTGATCGACTGATATTCATCGTGGCTGGCGCCATATAACATACCCGTTACCCGGGTAAGCGCCGTTTTTTCCTGCGGGTCAAACAGACGTATTTCATCCAGATATCCGGGTGTAATACGTACAATCAATTGTCTGTCATCATGAATTTTGGAAAAGACCGGCACATAGCCGCGACTATCCACTTTCAAACGAATCCAGAAAGCAGATCTGCTAACCCCTTTGTTGAGGATTCCCCGATAAGCATGAAATGGCTGCTGCCTGACCTGCTCCCATGTCTGGGTGCCGGACGTATCTTCATACCAGGCCTTTTCAATTGCGAAGTCTCTCGCACTTGCTGTATTGGCAAGGGCAAAAAAGACAAATATCAGAAAGCCGAATAAAAAACGGGTCATGAGAAACAGTGGGGCAGGTTTTTGACAGAAAACATCAAGCGTTACTTGAGAGTGAGGCCAAAGAATGATGCAGATATCAGAAAAGTTCAAGTTATTTGTCGCTGGATGATACACGCAATTCATGCATGCCTTTAAAGCACAACATATCTCTTAATCAAGACCATATACCGGACCATGTATAAAGAGTCTGAAATCCGGATTTCCTTTTCCCCAAAAATCAATTGTATTATTTTATTGGCATTTATATCGTCGCCAAAACTTGGCAGAACACTGTGCGGATGAAGCATCAGGTTTTTTTGCAGAAAACTTAACCAACAGGGCATTTTTTTCTTGGTGACATGCATCATAATGGTGCACTCTCGGCACCATGTTTTCCAAAATGGTGCATCGCCGTTAAAAAATAATCATGTAATGTGTGTAAGCGCAAACAGAGGGAATGGTACGCACCGTCTGAACGCTGTTGATGGATTTGTCATGCCTGAAAATATGAATACCTGGTTAAGAACGTTTATCCCGATGGAAATTACCGCCAGTGTCAAAGAACGGATACTGGGCTGCCTTGGCGCATTTATCGGCATTTTTTGTACGGAGCTCGTTAGCAGGCATTTGCTGCTGGGGTTTAACCCTTGGTTCATCGCCCCGATGGGCGCCTCTGCCGTCTTGTTGTTTGCGGTACCATCCAGCCCGATGGCACAGCCATGGCCCATGCTGGCCGGTAATCTGGTCTCTGCGCTGGTCGGGGTTGGCGTGACACTGTTTCTGGGGCCGACTGGGTTTACTGCTGCCATTGCGGTTGCGCTGGCCATTGGCGTGATGTTCAAGTTACGCTGCCTGCACCCGCCAGGCGGGGCCATTGCAGTGTCTGCCGTATTTGGCGGGTCGCATGTTTTGGCCATGGGTTACCATTACGCCATTGGCCCTGTCTTTGTGAACTCTCTGCTATTGCTGGTGTGTGCGCTGGTGTTCAATGCACTTGCCGGCCGGCGTTATCCGCATCGCCCGCAAAGCCACCCCAATCATCACCAGACATCAGACCCAAGCCCAAGTCAGCGAAGTGGCATTACCCATGAAGATCTGGAAGCCGTGCTGACAGCGCGGGGCGAGTTGCTCGATATCAGCAAGGATGATCTGGAAAACATTCTGGAGCAGGCAGCCATTAGGGCAGGGCAACGGCGCATGGGCGATATTCGCTGTCAGGATGTCATGTCGCGAGATGTGGTGGTGGTACATGAGGATGACTCCATCTTGAAAGCCTGGGCCAAACTGGCCAAACACAAAGTGAAGGCCATCCCCGTGGTGGACGAGTCCTCTGTATTGCAGGGCATTGTCTCCTTGCACGATTTCTTTATCGATCACGACAAACGTCTGATTGCCTCTCCGCTGGCCGAACGTGGTAGCCAGAAAATCAGCACCCTGATGACCACGTTTGTGAAAGTGGCGCATGCAGATCAATCCGTGATGTCATTGGCACACCTGTTTTCTGACGGTGGCCTGCACCATTTGCCGGTAGTAGATGAGCACCGGAAAGTCATCGGCATGCTGACACAGTCTGATCTGGTGGCTGCATTGGTGAATACCATCGTCAAAATGGAATAAACTGGTAATCTAAGCTTTCTGCCACACGGCATTGGAGTTGAGATGACCCAGACACAAGAAGCCTCCCGTATCCCGAAAGCGCTAACGGCAATCTCTGTCTTGTTGCTGTTGGCGCTACTGGTCTCTGGCTGGCGTCCATTTGACCGGGCGACCTGGCTGCTGGAGGTCTTCCCTGTCCTGATTGCCTTGCCGCTACTGTGGGGCAGCTACGCACGTTTTCCGCTAACCAACCTGCTGTATGGCTGCATTGCCCTGCATGCACTGGTACTGATGCTGGGCGGTGCTTACACCTATGCCCGTGTGCCACTGGGGTTCGAGTTACAATCCTGGCTGCATTTGCAGCGCAATCCTTACGACAAGATCGGCCATTTCTTTCAGGGTTTTGTGCCTGCGCTGGTGGCCAGAGAGATTTTCTTGCGCAAAGGCGTTGTCATTGGCCGCAAGATGCAGGCGTTTCTGGCGATTTGTGTGGTGATGCTGATCAGTTCCAGTTACGAATTGATCGAATGGGGTGCTGCCGTGGCATTGGGGCAGGGAGCGGATGAATTTTTGGGTACACAGGGTGACCCATGGGATACGCAGTCTGACATGCTGTTTGCGCTGATCGGGTCCATGGTGAGCCTGGCGCTGATGTCCCGTTGGCATGACCGGCAGATCCGGTGCATGTTACAACCCGAAGCGGGTTAATAGAAGCATAAGCCAAGCGTCCCCAGCACCAGCCACAGCCACCCGGTCACCGTCCATCTTAACCAGTTTGGGGCGCGTTTTAACCCCATGAACTGGTCAATGATGATCTGGCCCTTGGTGAGCGTGGTAATGGCCAAACCTGCCAGCAGGTAGTGTTCTACTTCCAGCCATCTGGGTGCCATCAGGGCGATGAGGGTAAGTGCCGTCAGCAAGCCCCACTGTATGTAAAATCCTGTTTTCATTTCATGTATCTTCTTAAGTTACATTCACAATATATTGTTTTTAATCACTTAGTTTATCTGATGAGATAAACCAGCGGAAACAACACAATCCAGACCAGATCGACCATATGCCAGTAACTGGTAGCGGTTTCAACGCCCGCAGTTTGGCCGTTACGGTAATGGCCTTGCTGCAGTTTGATCCAGACTGCGGCAATAATGACCATGCCAAGGATGACGTGCAAAAAGTGGAAAAAGGTCAGAAACAGATAGAACATCCAGAAGTTGTCCGTAGACAAGGTGTAGCCCTGGCCCAGATAAGACGCGAACTCCATGAGTTTGTTAACCACAAACAGCACGCCGCTGGCAAACGTCGCGACCAGAAAAATACTACCTTGGCGGTATTGCAGACGGGCGATAGCATGTGCGGCCAATACGGCGGTGCCGGAGCCGGTAATCAGAAACAGGGTATTCCACGCGGCCTGGCCAGCATGCAGATGGGTTTGTCCGGCATTAAACAGGGCAGGGTCTGCAAAGCGGGTAATGCCGTAGCAGATAAACAGCACGCCAAATACCAGCAACTCTGCCAGTATGAAGAACCACATGGCCAGATCGCCAGGGATACTCTTCTGGGGTGTTGCTTGCAGGGTGAGGGTAGTCATCATGAGCCTCCAGCGGATTGCTGCAAAAAAACAGGGCGGCACGAATGCCGCCCCAAACAAACCCGCCAGTCACACGGCAGAGCGGGTCTAACCTTTATCGCCAGTTAATCAGGCATTGGCGGTTTTGCGTTCTTTGATAAAGAAGCTGATCACATACAGCACCAGGCCAACAGCAAAGATCACGCCGCTGAATTCACGCAACCAGTAGAACAGGCGCAACTGGTCTTGCGTATCCATAAAGGACATTGGTGTGGCAGAAATCCGTTGTAACCAGACTTGCAGGATGCCGGCCGCAGTCAGGAACAGGGTAATGAACACCATGGCGATGGTCATTAGCCAGAAAGACCACATTTCCAGAACCTGAGCACGGTTGCTGTTGGCTTCACGGCCACGCAACAGCGGCATCGCATAGCTGATCATGGTAATCACCACCATCACATACGCACCGTAGAAAGCCATGTGGCCGTGTGCGGCGGTAATTTGTGAACCGTGGGTGTAGTAGTTCACTGGTGCCAGCGTATGCAGGAAGCCCCACACACCAGCGCCCAGGAAAGACATCACGCCAGTACCCAGTGCCCACAAGGTGGCAGCCTTGTTAGGATGCTCGCGGCGGCGACGGTTAACCATGTTGAAGGCAAATACAGTCATCATGAAGAACGGGATTGGTTCTAGTGCTGAGAAGATGGAACCCCACCATTGCCAGTAGGCCGGTGTACCAATCCAGAAGTAGTGGTGACCTGTACCGATAATGCCGGTGATAAGGGTCATGGCGATGATCACATACAGCCATTTTTCGATCACTTCACGGTCTACACCGGTAATTTTCACCAGCACAAAGGCCAGCATGGCACCCAGAATCAGTTCCCAGACGCCTTCTACCCATAGATGCACAACCCACCACCAGTAATATTTGTCTTTTACCAGGTTGTTAGGGTTATAGAACGAGAACAGGAAGAATACCGCCAGCCCCCACAGCCCCAGAATCATCACCAGGCTGATACTGGTTTTGCGACCAGCCAGCAGTGTCATGGAGATGTTGAATAGGAACACCAGTGCTACCACCACGATACCTACCTTGGTATAGAGCGGCTGCTCCAGAAACTCCCTGCCCATGGTGGCAACAAGGCCGTTACCGGACCATTTGGCCAGCGTGGCATAGGGCACCGCCAGATAAGACACAACAGTCAGTGCGCCAGCAACCAGAAACACCCAGAACATGAGCTTGGCCAGTTTGGGACTGTACAGCTCTCTTTCTGCTTCTTCAGGAATCATGTAATACGCTGCGCCCATAAAACCGAACAGCAGCCATACAATCAACAGGTTGGTGTGGACCATGCGGGCCACGTTAAAAGGAATGGCAGGGAACAGAAAATCCCCCCAAAGATACTGCAAGCCCATGATCAGGCCAAACAGTATCTGGCCAATGAATAGGCCGATTGCCGCGATGAAGTAAGGCTTCGCGACTGCCTGTGATTGGTACTTCATTGTTTATCTCCCATACGGTAGCGGTTGTTATTCTCTGACGGGTATCTACAGATACCGTGACAGAAAGTCACATTGCTTAACCCTGGATGTTTGGTGGCCAGTTGTTGGTATTGATCCCATTGGTGTATTTGAAGAACTGCACCAGATCATCCAGCTCCTGATCATTAAAGTGGAAATTCGGCATCTGGCGACGGCCAGGGGTGCCGGTTGGCTGAGCCTTGATCCAGGCTTTAATGAAGTCAGGGCCTCTGCGTTTGTAGACGTTACCCAGTTCTGGTGCAAAGTACGCACCTTCACCCAAGAGCGTGTGGCAACCGATACAATCATTGGTTTCCCACAGATACTTGCCCCGTATGACTTGCGGTGTCAGATTCTGGCTGTTATCCCGTTTTGGTAGTGCTTGCTGACTATCAAAAGTAAGGGCCAGGAAAAGTAAAAAGAAAAATGCCGCGCCGCCATAAAAAATGTTTCGGGCGGTGGCTTTGGTAAAACTTCCACTCATGATTCCTCCCTGTGATCCGTTTACGGTGCGATTCGGTGTAAATCGCAACCATGGCCGCACTTTACAAATTAGCGGTGTTATGACGCCTTGATGCGGGTCAACGAAATCGGAAGCCCCCCTCCGTTACACTGCCTCACATGAAAAAAACGCATCGTCAGGTGCAGAAAAGGGAGCGTGTCATGGATTACTTTCCGGTTTTCATGAACTTGCAAGGTCTGCCTGCGCTGGTTGTGGGTGGGGGTGAGGTAGCCTTGCGCAAGGCAAGCCTGCTGGATGACGCCGGCGCGAAGGTCCGTGTGGTGGCACCCGAAGTTTGCCAGGCCATGGCAGACAAAATCGACGCCGCCGGCTGGCACTGGACCCAAAGTGTTTTTGAAACACAGCATCTGGATGATGTGCGGGTAGTGATAGCCGCAACAGACCAACCCGACGTGAACCGCACTGTTTTTGAGGCGGCAGAAGCCCAGCGCCTACCGGTAAACGTCGTAGATCAGCCAGCTTTGTGCCGCTTTATCATGCCCGCGATTGTAGACCGTTCGCCCCTGATGATTGCCGTATCCACCTCTGGTGGCGCACCCGTGCTGGCCAGACATATGCGCACAAAGCTCGAAGGCATCATTCCGCATCAATGGGGCAAGTTGTCCGGTTTAATTGGCAAGTTCCGCGATTCTGCCAAGCGCGTGCTACCCAACCCGGGCGAGCGACGCATGTTCTGGGAGCGGTTGCTGGATGGCCCGATGACGGACATGGCGCTCAACGGCCGAATGGAGCAGGCAGAAACCTTGCTGATCAGCGAACTGGCCAACGCCAAAGAAGAAGCCAAAACGGCCAGAGGTGCGGTGTATCTGGTTGGCGCTGGGCCGGGCAACCCGGATTTGCTCACCTTCCGTGCGCTACGGCTCATGCAGATTGCCGATGTGGTCGTGTATGACAATCTGGTCTCACCCGAAATCGTCAACCTCATCCGCCGGGATGCAGAGCGGATATACGTAGGCAAGGCCAGTAGTCGCCACACCCTGCCGCAAGAAGACATCAACCAGACATTGTTCCGGCTGGCCAAAGAGGGCAAACAAGTGGTGCGCCTGAAAGGCGGGGACCCGTTTATTTTTGGCCGTGGCGGGGAAGAACTGTCTGCGCTGTTGTCACTGGATATTGATATCGAAGTCGTCCCCGGTATTACCGCCGCCTCCGGCGCTGCCTGTTACGCCGGCATACCGCTTACCCACCGGGATTACGCCCAATCCTGTACCTTTGTCACCGGCCACCGTCGGGCAGGGCAAGAAACACTCGACTGGGCCAGACTCACAGCAGACACCGAAACCGTAGTCGTTTACATGGGCGTAGAGCAAGCCCCCGTCATCTGCAAAGAACTGGTCGCCCGTGGCCGACGCCAAGACACGCCTGTGGCCGTGGTCCAGAACGCTACCTTGCCACAACAGCGGGTAGTTACCAGTACATTGGGTGAACTGCCAGAGGCAATTGTGGCCGCAGGTATTCAGTCGCCCGCCGTGATCATTATTGGTGAAGTGGTGAAGTTGCAGGGGGAGTTGGGATGGTTTGGCGGGAAGGAAAACCAGTGATAGGACTAAGGCGTCTGGAAAAGACGGATAACTTGCTGCGGGCAAGCATCCTCATCGCAGGAATTTGCTGACTTTCTTTTCCAGAAGCTGAATTAGCTCTGGTTGCATGAATTTATACACATCAGGAATATCAAGGCAGATCACCCTTTTACCGTTCAGGTAAGGTTTGAATTTCTGCGCCAACCTGACTTTGTGCACTTTTTCCATCACAAAGATGATATCAGCCCATTCAAGCTGATCAGCAGACAAGGGAACATCAGCACCTGTTCCCAAACCGGCTGAATCTGTTTCTACCCCAGGCCAGCTGGAAAATACTTGCTCTGCGGTCGGGCTACGCAGACGGTTCTGGCTACACAGAAATAATGCATGCATGGTTTTGATCTCTGGTCTCTGCTGAATTTGCTGGAAGCGTAGAAGAACATCAACATGCCAGCTTCTTTACTTGGCATCCCATTCATGCACAGTCACCACAGAAGACTGTGTGATATGCAATGGGTCGGTCATGGCAATGGCGTGCGCTTCTTCCAGGTTTTCAGCATGCATCAGATAGGCACCACCTGTTTTATCCGTAAATGGCCCGGCGAGTTCCAGCTTGCCGTTCTGTCTAAGTGTTTCAAGAAAAGCCTGATGTGCTGCAATGGCAGATGTCTGAAATTGCGGGGTTCTGATAAGCGTTACCAAAAAACGTGGCATAAATATCCTGGTTATGTAATGACTTGATATTGTGATGGGCAGTGGGCTGTATTTTATCTGATGAGACCAGAATATTCATTTGCTCGGTGAAGGCTAATTCCAGTTACTTGTTCATCGTGTAAGGAGCACTCTTTATCAATAATGATGATCTCTGGTCTTGTTGTTGGCCCTGTAAGCTGTACATTGACATCACAGTTCAGAGACCCGGATGTGAGTGGAATATTATTTGCCAAATGTGCCTTCATTGGCGGCTCATTTGCCTGTTGATCATCTTCCCAAAGATCATAAATACGCTTAAAACTTTCGCGATTAACTTCTGCCCAAGCGCCAATCGAATACCGCTCAGGTAATCCGGCAATAGGCAGTGGGATAGTACACCGCAAGAAAAATCTGGCGTCATCCAGAACATAGATGTCATTGTTGTACCAGCATCTGATATTTCTGTCTTCGTCGGTCAGTGCTGCAATTTCATCAGGTCGCCGAAAAGTTAATTCCATTCTATTTGCTGAAACCAGTTTGCCACAGCAAGGGCAAGCTACAAGGTCTGAATTCATAAATCATCCCATATTGTCAGGGCGAGCATAAAAGAAAATCTCGCCATTCGCACAACAGGCGAGCTACATGCATATTACTTTCTGCATCGATTGATAAAGCCATGTGAAACAAGGCCACCTTGCCTAAATGTGAAGCGATAACCTCTTCGCACCATCCTGAAGCATGCGAAACACTTGGGGCAAGTAGGAAGAATATTCATCCCTGCTTTGGGGGCTGTCAGCAATACCAATCGTGCCCCACACGTAATACTGAACCTCATCTATCGCGCGATACAGTTCACGATCATGTATGTTGGGTTTTCTGACCATCTTTTGCTTCATTATCTTGAGCTAATGATTCTTTTTTGTCGCGCTATTTGATTCTGGAATATACATACCTTCCTGATTTTATGAAATACCGCAATGGCATAATGTTCAGGCTGTTATTTGCTCCCTTCAGACTGTCGATTCCGCCCCATCCCCACCATCCTTGCGCAAATTTCGCCCTCGCTACGGCTGTTTTTTTTAACTTGATTCGGGTCAAGGAAGAAGGGCATGCCGAGGTCTAATTTGTGCTCACGTATTGGATATCTCGATTTTTGATGGCTGTGATAGACGGTTTTTTTGTTGGGAGTAATAAAAAATGAAACAACGAAATACAACACAGATTATCCGTGGGTTCACCCTTGCGACGCTGGCGTTTGCCGTGCATACAGGTTTTGCAGAAGATGCGCCTGCTGCCCATGCCAATCAGCCTGCGGCGGCTTACCAGAGCGGGGGCGGGTCACCAATGGCGGGGACGGAGATGTATCAGAACATCAACCCGAAAGCGCCGCCGATGACCAAGGTAGAGTTTGACAAAGCGCGCCAGATTTACTTTGAGCGCTGTGCCGGCTGTCACGGGGTTTTGCGTAAAGGGGCGACCGGCAAGCCGTTGACCACCAATATTACGCTGGACCGTGGTACCGAGTACCTGAAGGCGTTCATCAAGTATGGTAGCCCGGCTGGTATGCCTAACTGGGGTACATCTGGCGAGCTGTCCGACGACGAAGTGGACCTGATGGCGCGTTACATTCAGCAAGAGCCGCCTACACCGCCTGAATACTCGATGGCCGATATCGAGAAAAGCCGCAAGATCATCATTCCGGTAGACAAGCGTCCTACCAAGAAGATGAACAAATACAACCTGGACAACCTGTTCTCTGTGACCCTGCGCGATACCGGCGAAGTGGCACTGATTGACGGCGATACCAAGCAGATCATCAATATCGTCAAGACCGGTTATGCGGTGCACATCTCCCGCATGTCTGCGTCTGGCCGTTATCTGTACGTGATTGGCCGCGATGCCAAGATCAACCTGATTGACTTGTGGTTGCCTAAGCCGGACAACGTGGCCGAGATCAAGGTGGGTCTGGAAGCCCGTTCTGTCGAGACCTCCAAGTTCAAGGGCTTTGAAGACAAGATTGCCGTAGCAGGTACTTACTGGCCGCCACAGTACGTGATCATGGAAGGCGATACGCTCAAGCCGCTGAAAGTGGTGTCTACCCGCGGCATGACCGTGGATAACGAATACCACCCAGAGCCGCGCGTGGCGTCTATTGTGGCGTCTCACTACAAGCCAGAGTTCGTGATCAATGCCAAAGAAACCGGCAAGATCAACATGGTGGATTATTCTGACCTGAATAACCTGAAAACCACCGTGATTGACGCGGCCAAGTTCTTGCACGATGGCGGCTTTGACAGCACCGGTCGTTACTTCCTGGTGGCGGCCAATGCCTCTAACAAGATTGCCGTGGTGGATACCAAAGAAGACAAACTGGCTGCTCTGGTAGATGTGGGCAAAACCCCGCACCCAGGCCGTGGCGCTAACTTTGTGCACCCTAAATACGGCCCTGTCTGGACCACCGGCCACCTGGGTGATGACAGCATCGCGATTATCGGTACTGACCCGGTCAAACACAAACAGTATGCCTGGAAGATGGTAGCGACTATCAAGAGCCAGGGCGGTGGTTCATTGTTTATCAAGACCCATCCGAAATCTAAAAACCTGTGGGTAGATAACACGCTGAACCCTGATCCGGCGGTGAGCCAGAGCATTGCGGTGTATGACATCAACCATCTGGATGCTGGCTTCAAAACCTTGCCGATTGCCGAATGGGCAGGCCTGGGGGATGGTGCCAAACGTGTACTGCAACCGGAATACAACGCCAAAGGGGACGAAGTCTGGTTCTCTGTGTGGAGTGCGAAGAACAAGGATTCTGCCATTGTGGTGGTAGATGACAAGACCCGCACCCTGAAAGCCGTGATCAAAGACCCGCGCCTGATCACCCCGACCGGCAAGTTCAACGTGCATAACACGCAACATGACATTTATTGATTGATTGTGATGGATGGCATCGCGCGCCTTGCGGTGTCATCCGGTTTTTGGAGAAACATCATGAAAAAACTGACTTTGATGCTGGCAATCTGTGCAGGTATTGGCATGACAGCTGCCCATGCGGCAGACCCGCAACAATTGGCCAAAGATAAAAACTGCCTGTCTTGCCACGGTGTGGACAACAAGATTCTGGGCCCGGCGTACAAAATGGTAGCGGCCAAGTACAAAGGCAAAGCCGGTATGGAAGCCCAGCTGGCAGATAAAATCCGCAAGGGTGGGGCAGGTGTCTGGGGCCCGATTCCGATGCCGGCCAATAATGTGACCGAAGAAGAAGCCAAAACCCTGGCGCACTGGATTCTGTCTCTGTAAGCGGTTAGCTGTTGTTGTGGTTTAAGGGCTGCCAATCTCCCGTGATGTTTGTCTGTGCGTAACGGGGGATTTGTCCGGGCAGCCCTGCCTCTGGTAGTAGAGGCTTGTCTTTATTCCTTCATAAGCCTGCAGATCATGCGCCCTCTGAGATTGCTAATTCTTGCCTGTTGCCTTGGTTTGTCCGGTATGTCCGCTTGGGCAGATACCTCCAATGCGCCAGACCCTGCACGCCAGCAAGCCTTGCTGCATCTGTTGCATCAGGATTGCGGTGCCTGCCATGGCCTGACACTGAAAGGTGGCCTGGGTAGCCCGCTGACACCGCAGGCATTATCCGGCAAACCGATGGAAAATCTGGTCGCCACCATCATGAATGGCCGTCCCGGCACGCCGATGCCGCCATGGAAGCCCTTTATGTCTGAGGCCGAGGCCGAATGGCTAGTGCAATGGCTGCAATCCCAAAAGCCACTTGATCCGAATCAATGACGCATCGCGGACAACTCCGCACAATCGGTGCATCCTGTTCATTGTGTATCCACCATGAAAACCCTACTGACTACCCTGATGTCTGCGCTGCTGCTGGCCGGCTGTGCATCGCAACCTGTTGCTCGCGGCACGGCTGATCTTGGCATCATCATCGAACGGGCCAGCGGCCATATTCGTATTGTCGAAAACTCTACCCACACACAACTTGCCAATGTCGGCGGCCTGGGGGATTTGTCCCATGCGGCAGCGGTGTTCTCGCGTGACGGACGCTTTGCCTATGTGTTTGGGCGTGATGGCGGCATCAGCAAGGTAGATTTGCTGACGCACCAGTTGGTCAAACGGGTATTGCAAGCGGGTAACAGCATTGGCGGGGCGATTTCCAGTGACGGGCGCATCATCGCAGCCCAAAATTACCAGCCCGGTGGGGTGAAACTGTTTGATGCCGATACGCTGGCACTGCTGGCAGATATTCCGGCGCTGGACCCGGCCACGGGCGTGGTTTCCAAGGTAGTGGGCCTGGCGGATTTGCCAGGGCACCGGTTTGCCTTCAGTTTGTTCGAGGCGGGGCAGATCTGGGTGGTAGATGCCAGCAACCCGCGCCAACCGGTCATCACCCGCTATCCGCATATCGGCCAGCAGCCCTATGATGGCCTGGCCACCATGGATGGCCGCTACTATATGGCTGGTTTGTACGGGGAAGACGGTGTGGCCTTGCTGGATACCTGGTATCCGGAAAAAGGTGTAACACGGGTATTGAACGGCTACGGGCAGGGCGCAGAGAAGCAGCCCGTGTACAAAATGCCGCACCTGCGCGGCTGGTCTGTGGCTGGTGATTATGCATTTTTTCCGTCTATCGGCCATAAAGAAGCCATCGTGGCGGATAACCGCAGCTGGGAAATCAGGCGCCATATTCCGCTGGCCGGCCAACCGGTATTTGTGATGGCCAGGCCGGACGGCAAGCAGGTGTGGGCCAATTTTGCGTTTCCGGACAACGACACGGTTCAGGTCATTGATGTACCCACCATGAAGGTGGTCCGTACCTTCAAGCCTTGCAAGGGCGTATTGCATTTTGAATTTACAGCCAGGGGCGATCAGGTCTGGCTGTCTTGCCGGGATGAAAACCGGGTAGAGGTGTACGACACGCAAACGCTGGAACGCATTACCACACTGCCCGCAGACAACCCGTCTGGCATCTTCTTTGGCTGGCGTGCAGGCCGGTTGGGGATGTAGCCATGCACAATGATCTGGCACCGGCCTTTACCGGTTATGGCCCGCCTGCGGGGGTAGATGCAGCAGAGCTCAAGCTGCTGGATGATTTTCAGCATGACTTTCCGCTCATGCCGCACCCGTATCAGCACATTGCCTCATCGCTAGGCAAAGACTGGACCGAAGCTCGCGTGATAAACACCCTGCAACAGGGGAAAGCCAGCGGCAAAATCAGCCGTGTTGGCGTGGTATGGGCGCCCAACCGGATTGGTGTATCAACACTGGCGGCCATTTCTGTTGCCCCTACCTATCTGGAAGAAGCCGCCCACGTTATTAACCAGTTTGAAGCCGTAAACCACAATTATGCACGCCACCATGTTTATAACCTTTGGTTTGTAGTGGCTGCCACCGATACCCTGACACTTGCGCGCATCCTGCAAATGATAGAGGCAGAAACTGCCAGTTTCCGCCGTAAACCGTTGCTGAATCTGCCTTTGCTGACGGAGTACCATATTGACCTGGGTTTTTCTCTGGTAGGGCCGGGCAGAAAGCGCAGCCTGCCGGTGGTACAAGCCATAGAACCTGTCAGCCTTACTGCGCGGCAGTGGCAACTGGTACAACTGCTGCAAGAGGGCATTCCGCTCAGTGCGACACCGTATACCGATCTGGCTGCCCAATGGGGGGCGACGGGGCACGATGTCATCATGCAATTAAAACAATGGCTGGTAGAGGGCATCATCCGCCGCCTGGGGGTGGTCTTGCATCACCGCGGGTTGGGGTATAAATCCAATGCCATGTGTGTCTGGCAGATTCCGGAAGATCGCATTAACGAGATCGGCACCCAATTGGCGCAAGAAGATTGCGTGCGCCTGTGTTACCGGCGTCCGGCTTGCGGTACGGAATGGCCCTACACACTGTTTGCCATGATTCACGGCAAAGATGAAACCACGGTCCGGCAGCAGCTGGCCGACATCAATGTACGCTTGGGGCTGACAGGTTATCCGTCCGATGTGTTGTTTTCTACCAAGCGTTACAAGCAATGTGGCGCCAGGTATGCCAGGTACTGAACCGGGGAGAAGAACGATGGCAACCGTGCTGACAGACATCGAACGCCTGCTGGTGAACCGTCTGCAAGACGGTTTGCCCATTACCGCCACACCTTATGCCGATATCGCGCACGAACTGGGCTTGACCGAAACCGAGGTGATCTCGACCATCGAGACGCTGCTGGCTAACGGCGTACTGACCCGCTTTGGCCCTATGTGGCAGATAGAGAAAGCAGGCGGCACGTTTACCCTGGCCGCACTTGCCGTGCCAGAGGACGATATCGAGAGGGTAGCCGGCATCGTCAATGCCATGCCAGAAGTCGCCCACAATTACCTGCGCAACCATCACTACAACATGTGGTTTGTGGTGGCCACTACGTCTGATGCCGGGTGTCAGCAAGTCTTGCGCACAATTGAAGATCAAACCGGGTTAGCCGTGCTTAACCTGCCCAAACAGCAAGAGTTTCGGGTACATCTCCGCTTCGACGCCTAGCCCCCACTATGCTTGATCTCGGTTAAGGAAACCCTGCTGCCACTACGGTTAAATGGCTGCATGAACACACCGACTTCCCCTGTGATGGATGCCCTGGACCAGGCACTGATGCAAATCAGTGCTGCCGGATTGCCGCTGGTGTCTCGCCCGTTTGCCGCACTGGCAGAACAATTGGGCACAGATGAAGCCACCATTATCCATCGCATGCAAAGACTGGCGGAGCAGGGCGTGTTACGTCGCATTGCCGCGGTGCCTAACCACTATCGGCTAGGGTATCTGTTTAACGGCATGACGGTGTGGGATATCCGGGACGAAGCCCTCACGGACGTTGCAGCCGCATTTTGCCAGTTACCGTTTGTTTCCCATTGCTATCAGCGCCCGCGCTACCCGGACTGGCCGTACAACCTGTTTGCCATGATCCATGCCAAAGACGAAGCCACCGCCAAAGACATGGAAGCCCGCATGCAGCAGCTGGCCAGTGAGCATTGCCGCAAGCATACGGTGCTGTATTCCACCCGAATTCTAAAAAAGACCGGATTACGTATCCCCGGTGACCAGACATTTGCCCGATAACGGCAGGTTGAACACACAGGAGTCAACCATGTTTCGCATCACACACTATCTGCAGCAGATCGACCATCCCACCCCGTTAAAGCCGGCGCGCAAGCCCTCCGGCCCGGTCGTCATCTGGAACCTGATCCGCCGCTGCAACCTGACCTGCAAGCATTGCTACTCCATTTCTGCCGATACCCACTTTAAAGGCGAGCTGAGTACCCAGGAAGCCTGCACGGTCATGGATGACCTGAAAGCCTTTGGGGTGCCTGTACTGATTTTGTCTGGCGGCGAGCCGCTGCTGCGGCCGGATATTTTTGAGCTGGCCAGACGTGCCAAATCCATGGGGTTTTATGTGGGGCTGTCGTCCAACGGTACCTTGATTGACGAGCACAATATTGCAGAGATAGCAGCCGTGGGTTTTGACTACGTAGGGGTTAGCCTGGACGGCATTGGTGCCACCCATGACAAGTTCCGCCGCAAAGAAGGCGCGTTTGATTTGTCGCTAGAAGGTATCCGCCTGTGCAAAGCGCACGGCATCAAGGTTGGTGTGCGCTTTACCATGACACAAGATAACGCCAGCGAGCTTCCCTTGCTGCTGGACCTGGTCGACCGCGAAGACATCGACAAGTTTTATTTCAGCCACCTCAACTATGCCGGTCGCGGCATGAAAAACCGCAAGGACGATGCCGTGTTTGCTGCCACGCGGGACGCGATGGACCTGCTGTTTGAGCATTGCCTGAAAAACCTGCGGGCTGGTACACCTAAAGACTATGTCACCGGTAACAACGATGCCGATGGCGTGTACCTGCTGCATTGGCTGGCAAAACACTACCCGACGCAGCAAGCACATATTGCGGAGATGCTGCAGCAATGGGGCGGCAATAGCAGCGGCGTGAATGTCGCCAATATCGACAACCTTGGCATTGTGCACCCGGATACCATGTGGTGGAACTACCCCTTGGGCAGCGTGCGGGAGCGTCCGTTTTCGCAAATCTGGCCAGATGTATCAGACCCGCTCATGGCCGGCCTGAAATCCAGCCCCAGACCACTGAAAGGGCGTTGTGCCGGTTGCCAGCATCTGGCCATTTGCGGTGGCAATACCCGTGTGCGTGCCTGGCAACTGACGGGAGATTTCTGGGCGGAAGACCCTGCCTGTTATCTGAGCGATGAAGAAGTCGGCTTGTCCGTACCCGTGCCAGAAGAGGTCTCCGCATGAAGCCATTGTTCACTGCCAGCATGCTGCTGGCCAGCCTGGCCGCGTGGGCAGATACGTCGGCATTTGATGCCAGCCATGCCCAGCAACTTTATGATGCCAATTGCCTGCAATGCCATGGCAGCAACCGAACCGGCGGCATGGGGCCGGCCTTATTGCCGCAAAGCCTGGAGCGCCTGAAGCCACAAGAAGCCATTGCAACCATCAGCAACGGGCGTGTTGCAACCCAAATGCCGGCCTTTGCCAAGAAACTGAGCGCAGAAGATATCCAGACCCTGGGGACGTTTCTCTATCAGCCACCCAAAGTGCCGGTATCGTTCGAGCGCAAAGACATGGATGCTAGCCATGTGGTGTACGTGCAGCCGGGCGATCTGAAAGACACGCCACAATTCAAGGCAGATCCGAAAAACCTGTTTGTGGTGGTAGAAGGGGGGGATCACCACGTCAGCATTCTGGATGGCGACAAGCTGGAACCCATCTTCCGTTTCCAGAGCCGTTATGCCTTGCATGGCGGACCCAAATTCACGTCCGACGGGCGCTATGTCTATTTTTGCTCGCGGGATGGCTGGATCAGCAAATTCGACATTTATAACCTGAAAGTGGTGGCAGAAATCCGCGTTGGCCTGAATACCCGCAACCTGGCCGTATCGGGTGATGGCAAATACGTACTGGTTGGCAACTATTTGCCGGATACGCTGGTGCTGCTGGATGCCAGAGACTTGTCCGTGGTGCGCATTTATCCGGTGACGGATACCAAAGGCAAGCCCTCGCGCGTATCTGCCGTGTATGATGCCGGCCCGCGGCAGAGTTTTATCGTGGCCTTGAAAGATTCGCCGCAGGTGTGGGAGATCAGCTACGACCCGCACGCTAAGCCGGTATACCCGGGGCTGGTCCACGACTACCAGATGGACGAGGCCATTGCCCTGCCGGGGCAGTTTACCCCCAGGGTTATCGAGCTGGCCGATGTGCTGGATGACTTCTTTTTTGACCAGAGTTATACCCATCTGATTGGCGCATCCCGTAACGGAAAAGGGCAGGTCATCGACCTGAATGTTCGGCGCAAGATTGCCGACCTTGACCTCTCCGGCATGCCGCATCTCGGGTCTGGCATTACCTGGCAATGGCACGGCAAGACGGTACTGGCCACCCCGAATCTGAAAGAAGGCCGGGTAACCATGGTCGACATGTCCAACTGGCAGAATATTGGCGAAATCACCACCAATGGCCCGGGGTTCTTTATCCGTAGCCATGAAAACACGCCGTATGCCTGGGTCGATGCCATGATGAGCAAAGACAAGCACGACACCCTGCAAATCATCGACAAGGAAAGCTTCAAGGTAGTAGGGCAGGTCACGCCAAGCCCCGGCAAAACGGCTGCGCATGTAGAGTTCACCCGTGACGGACGCTATGCACTGGTCAGTCTGTGGGAGATGGATGGCGCCATCGTGGTGTACGACGCCAAAACCTTTAAGGAAATCAAGCGCATCCCCATGGTCAAGCCGGTAGGGAAATACAATGTGTATAACAAGACCACCCGCTCAGAAGGTACCAGCCACTAAGGCAGATAACAGTCGCTAAAAGCTGACAGACCGTCGTCGATCTTTTGGCAAATAATTGATTTTTAACGGCTAAAATGTTAAAAAGGTTTAAAAATAATGCGTTTTTCAGTGCGATGAATTAGGAGGCCCGTATGGCAATGACAATCAATTCAAATATGGCGCTTCTTAAAGCTCAGCAATATGCTGCAAATGCTTCTCAGGCACAGCGTCTGACGTCTGGTTCAAAGATTGCCTCAACATCTGACAACCAGATTGCAAGCTCATCCGGTCAGAAGGTTGCCCAGCAAGATAATCAAGAGAAAGTACGAATTTCTTCTGAAGGATTGGCGTTGGCTCAACAGGCCGCCAATGCATCGACAGCAAACGTGCAAGGTGCTACCTCAGAGAATGCATCAGCATCAAGCGTGCAGGGTGCAACGCCAACGAATGCATCAACATCAAGCGTGAACGGTTCTTCGTCTGAGAATGCTTCCGAAAAAACAGGGGCGTCTGATGCTGACATCGCATCTGAACTGCAATCAGCAGCTAATAACAATTCACTTGTTCAACAAAGCCAGGAAACATTCAATAACTCATTGAAAAAATATGCAGAAATATCTGCAATGGCTGAAAAGGCAACGCGTTAATCTGCAACTTCATACCCCATCCCAAGCAGGGAATTACCCCCTCTTGGGATGCTGGATTGATCATCCACGTTGAATGGTCTGCACAATTTCCAAATTCTTTGCTGACAACATGCCGAAACAGCTCTCCTCCATGGTAGGTGATTTGGCTTACCAGCATCACTTTCCCCTGACGAAAACTTGATATTCAATTGGCATTGCTGCATGCTGGGACCATCAGAACTTTCCGGGTTGTCTCATTATGCAGATACAGCGGCAATACCTCAAAGAAGCCAGTGACAAAGGCATCATATCCGAGTCCCAAGCCAGCGTGCTGTGGGCCTTCCTGAATGAGAAGGGCGCCCACACACCGTCCTTTCGCTTTACCCATATTCTGTATTACCTTGGCGGGATGATCGCCATCGGCGCCATGAGCCTCTTTATGACCCTGGCCTGGGAGAGTTTTGGCGGCTGGGGCATCTTCTTTATTGCGCTACTGTACGCCGGGCTGGGGCTACGGCTGACAGAGCACTTCCTGTATCAACTCAAGCTGCAGATTCCGACTGGCCTTACCGCCACTTTTGTCATCGTGCTCACCCCGCTGGCCGTCTACGGGCTGCAGTCGGGCCTTGGCTGGTGGACAGACCCTGGTGCCTACCGTGATTATCATGTGTATATCGACTGGCGCTGGATCTTCATGGAGTTTGCCACCCTGATCGTGGCTGCGGTCATGCTGTGGCGCTACCAGCTTCCGTTTCAGGTCATGCCTGTGGCCGTTACACTCTGGTACATGAGCATGGATTTTGCCCCTTTCCTGTTTGGGGAAGATGCAGACTGGGACATCCGTAAACTACTGTCCGTCTGGTTTGGGGTAATGATGATTTTTATCGCCATCTGGGTCGATATCCGGGCTCGCAAAGACAAAGACTACGCCTTCTGGTTGTACCTGTTCGGGACCATGGCGTTCTGGGGTGGCCTGTCGTCCATGAATTCGGACAGCGAACTCAACAAGTTCATCTACATGTGCATCAACCTGGGCATGATTGCACTCAGCGCCATTTTGTCCCGGCGCGTGTTTGCCGTGTTTGGGGCCATTGGTGTGGCCAGCTATTTAGGCTATCTGGCCTACCACGTGTTTCAGGACAGTCTGCTGTTCCCGTTTGCACTAACGCTGATCGGTCTTGGGGTGGTGTATATGGGCATTCTCTGGCAACGCCATGAAGCGGCGATCAGCAACTGGTTACTGGACAAGCTGCCAGCGCCACTTCAGGAATTTCTGGAGAATAGGAACTAAGCGGCGACGGACAGAGATTACGCCTGCCTGTTACCAATCTGGCTGCTGACTGGCCGTCGGTAACTGACATACCACAGCAAACTGCCAATCGTCGCAGTGAGCATGTCTTTATGGGCGTCCCACATGTCTCCCTGTTGGCCGTTGTAAGACTCCGCATCTTTGGGCGAGAGTGTCATGGCAATAAACCACTCAAACCATTCGTACCATAAACTGGTGATCATGATGGCGGAAATGGCGATCACGAATGCCTGCTTTCGGCCTTTTGTCCACCGCTGGAGGGCATAACCGGCAATGGCTGGGGTAAAGCAAAACCCGTACAAAAAATGGACCAGCCGGTCAAAGTTATTGCGATGCCAGCCCAACTGCTGAGCCAAGGTGAATCCAAATGCGGATTTCAGCCATTGCTCATATGGCACGTAGGAATACAGCCAGTGAGCGGCAAGCGCGTGCACGGATAAAAACAGCATGATCAGGCCATAATGCAGATCATCCAGCGGGTGCTTTTTCATGTAATACCAAAGCCCGGCCAGACCAATCACCGTCAATGAGGTATGCAAGCCTTGTTCTACCGGCCAAAGCGGATTTAGCCAGGTCAGGATAAAGATCAGCGCCATGATCAGGGTCGACGTAACTTTGCTTGGGGTCATATGCGTATTCTGCCGTCAGTCACAAGAATTTTTATTGCTGCGGATTGTAACAGCATTCATATGACAAAAGACTAATGTCGTGCTGGTGGCAGTAACTGAGGCGGCATTTGCGGGTGAGATCAGTGTGACGGATTGGTCAGATCAGGGCGTGTAATGGCCACCTGGTTGAAGACCGACATGGCGCAATTAAAGGCTTGGTTAGATTCTTGCCCCGGCCGGAAAATGCAGCTGAACAGGGAAGAGTACGAAAATGCGTCGGTGTTTAGCGGGCGTAACCGGCCGGTTTCTACCCAGCGGCTGGTCAAATGGGTAGGTAAATAACCGATGTATTTACCGGAAAGCAGCATCATGAGGATGGCTTCCATGCTAAACGCAGTGGCAGACCGTTTGAAGTTGATCAGCACCGGTTTATGGCTCTCCAGCATATAGCCACGCTCTACATAATCCGCCTTGCAGACGTCTTCCAGCGGGATGTTTTGCCCTGCCATGGCACCCAGTGGGTGTTCTGTACTGCAATACAGGTCTTGTAGTTCTGTAAACAAGGGCTGGTAGATCAACCCAGACAAATGATGATGAAATGCGCCAATGGCGATTTGTAGCCGTTCTTCAATCACGGCCCGTTCCAGCTCGTCCGGACGCATGACATGCAGGGTGATATGGGTATCGGGCAGCTGTTCGTTCAGTGCGGCCAGTGCTTTGGCCATGGGTTCACCGGGCAGGGTATAGAGGCCATCTACAAAACCGATACTTAGGTGGGTTGTCGGCCGGCCGGACAGTACCGCTACCCGGTTCCGGAAGCGGTCGATATCAGAAAACAGGGCTTTGGCGGCTTCATAAGTGGCCAGGCCTTCTTCGGTCAGCTGAAAACCCTGCCGGCCCCGCTGGCAAAGTGTAGTGCCCAGACGGACTTCCAGATCGCGGATCATGGTGCTTAGCCGTGGTAAGCCGGTGTTCAGTACCGTCTGTGCAGCGGTAAAACCGCCAGCCTCCACAATGGTGCAGAAAACCCGCAACAGCTTCAGGTCTACATCAAACAGGTTTCGTAGCATGGCCGCCATGATCAGTATTCGTCAGAGCTAGAGTATAGAAGCAAATTCCGGGTTTTGCCGAATGCAGAGGCAGCAAGCCGTGTGATACGGCTTGCTGCAGGCAAAGGCGGGGGATTATTAACGTTTGGCAATGGCATCTGCCAGAATGCACAGCAGTTCAAACATCAGGGTGGCACCAACCAGTGCGGTATTGCCGCTCGGGTCAAACGGTGGCGAGACTTCTACCACGTCGGCACCAATCAGGTTCAAACCTTGCAGCCCGCGAATCAGATGCTGTGCTTCCAGCGTGGTAATGCCACCAATCTCCGGCGTGCCCGTCCCGGGGGTAAAAGACGGGTCGATAGCATCTACGTCAAAGCTGATATAGGTAGGCAAGTCGCCAACCACGCGCCGGGCTTCTGCAATGGTGGCTTCCACACCGATTTTTGAAAACTCTTCCATGTAAATCACGCGAATGCCACATTCCTCGGCAAAGGCCATATCTTGCGGATCATAAATGGAGCCACGGATGCCAATCTGTACCGTGCGTTTCGGGTCCAGCAAGCCTTCTTCGATGGCACGGCGGAAAGGGGTGCCATGGGTGTAGGGGTTATTGCCAAAATAGCGGTCATTGGTATCGGAGTGTGCATCAAAATGAACCATGCCGATCGGGCCGTCTTTGGCAATGGCACGGAAGATAGGCAAGGTGACCAAGTGATCTCCGCCAACCGACAAAGGCACTGTCCCGGCAGCGTGTACCTCTTTGTAAAAGCCTTCAATCAGTTTCAGGGCATCCAGCAGGTCGATCGGATTGACCGGTGCATCGCCCAGGTCGCCAACCCGTACCAGTTCGTAAGGGGCAATGCGGCTGACATGGTGCACTTTGCGCATGAAGCTGGACATGTTGCGGACTTCCCGCGGGCCGTGACGGGCGCCGGCACGGTTGGTGGTACCGCCATCCCATGGCACGCCAATCAGACCGATCTGCACATCAGCAGGGTTGGTAAAGGCCGGTAAGCGCATAAAGGTGGGGATGCCGGCAAAGCGCGGAATCACGGCGGCATCGAGGGGCTGCGGAAAGTCTGATGACATGGTTTCATTCCTTTAACAAATCTTAGGTATCCGGCCAACTGAGTCGGATACAGTCATAATCAGCAGTAGATGCAATCGGGTTAGAAATCGTGCTGGTGCAACCAGTCGCTATAGCTGCGGATGCCCTGGTCCAGCGTTACTTGCGGCACATAGCCCAAATGGGTCTTGGCACGGCCCAAGTCGAAACGGGCGTTCCGGTCGAGTACCGCGATACTGCCCGGCCCGATGTCGATATCTGCCGCCGGGAACACCGCTTTAACGTGTGACACCAGCTCGGCGTAGGTGATCTGGTCACCCCCGGTAATATTGAACACGTAGGTATAAGGCATGGGGACAGTTGCCGCCAGAATGGAGGCATTGGCCACATCCGTGACATGCACGTACTGGAACCGATAATCCAGGCCTTCTTCCTCTACGGTTTTGATGCCTTTGATGGCATTGGTAATCAGCGTTTTCATGTAGCACTGCATGAACTGGCCCGGCCCGTAAATCCAGCCCGGACGCAGCGAGATGATTTCCATGCCGTACAGCTGGTTGTAAACCGCGGCCAGCTTTTCACCAAATACCTTGGTGGCGCCATAAGGCGTGCTGGGGTTTAACGGTGCATCTTCATCAATCACACCCAACTCTTCATTAGAGCCATACGCGCATTCAGAGCTGAAATTCACCACCCGGCGGATGTTTTGCAGGCGCGCAGCCTCAAAGACTGTGGTGGTGCCCAAAGCGTTGGTGATGACGGTCTGGTAGGGGATGTCTCGTGAAGCCACCGGGTGAGAAATGGCCGCGGTATGGATGATGCGATCCACCTGATGACGGCGAATGGTTTCGAACAGCAAGGGCAGATCATTCAGGTCACCCTGTACATGGTGCAGCTTGGGGTCGGAGGTGTCTTCCACCATCCGGCGGTCATAACTGACGACGTCGTCGCCACGGGCACGCAGCATGCTGACCAGTGTTTTACCCAGAAAACCTTGCCCGCCTGTCACTAGAATGCTCATTCTTGTTCTCCTGCTTCGCACCATCTGCGAATTAATAAGGATGTTTCTCGGTAGAAAATTCACCTGTACGCCAACTCTTTGCAAGCATCTCGGGCGTGCAGAACCACACTCCTTCATGCGATTTGATAAATGTGACCAATTGGTCCAGCATGGCAATCCGCGATGCCCTGCCGATGATTTCCGGATGCATGGTCAGCATGAAGTAACAGCCTTCTTCATACAGGGCAGAGAACTCTGCTTTCCACATGCGCAAGACTTTTTCCGGTTCTTCGATGACATAGCCGGTTTGCGGCATGGCCGAGTAGGCAAATTGCTCCCAGTCGTCCAGCAGCCAGGTGACCGGTAGTTCCAGCAGGTCTTTTTGGCCCGCCTGAACGCAGTAGGGGATGTCATCTCCCATCAGGCTGCTATCGTACTCAAAGCCATGTTTGTCTAGCAGTTGCAGGGTTTGCGGGGTGATTTCCCATAGCGGCGCCCGAAAGCCAGTCGGCACAATGCCGGTAATGCTGGCCAGCCGGTCTTTGGATCTGGCCAGAATGTCGTCTTCCTGCTCATAAGTCAGTTCATCGGTACGTTCATGGTCATAGCCGTGACAGCCGATCGGGTAACCGGCATCGTGAATGGACTTCACCAACGCCGGATCGATCTCTGCCGTATAACCAGGCACAAAAAACTGCGCCGGGATGCCATGCTTGGCCAGCAGCCGCAAAATGCGGGGTACTCCGGTGCGGCGGCCATAGGCGCCAGACGACAACAGGGAGAGCCGCTGCTGGTTGGCCGGGTCAAATTTCCAGCCAGATTCGGCGTCTACATCAAAGGTGATACATACGGCCACTTTTTTTCCGTCTGGCCACTTAAAGCGGGTATCCATCATGGCATCCTGTACTGTCGGTGGATTGGCAAGGCATCACCCGGGCAAGCAAATCACCCGCCCGGGCTAATGCCTCAAGTCTTTGCGTGTTGCTTGCCAGTCATGGAGATGGCAAAGCCGGAAACCACCACTGCAATGCCGATATACCAGGCGTTGTAGAGGTCACTAGGGTCTACCGGTACAGCACCTGCCGTGTAGGCAATATAGCCAAGCACACCCATGGCCAGAACTGCAGGTACCGATACGCTCAGCGACACGGCAGGGCGATGAATCTGCCACGCCAGGCGAACAAACGCGGCCAAGGCTGCAATGTATGACAGTACCAGCGTGATGGTGACCACATCGTAGTACCACATGATTTTGGCCAGCGGCTTGTACCACACCAGCACTACACCCACGATGGTCATGGCCAGTGCAGCCACCCACGGCACTTTGCGCTCATTCACCTTGCCAAACAGGGCTGGCAGGTGTTTTTCCTGGCTCATGCGGTATAGCGTGCGTGCGCCGGAGTTCATGGAAATCTGCAAACCGGCAGCCGCCGAAGTGATCACCACAAAAATGGCCACCCAGGCCAGCGAGGCTGGCAAATACACTTTGGCAATGGCTGCAATCGGGCCTCCGTCACCACCTTCGACAATGGCGGCCAGTGTTTTCACTGGCACGGCATATTGCCAGCCAATGGCGGCCAGGCTGTAGATGACGAAAGCAGACGTCAACACCAACAACATGGAGCGCTGTACGGTACGTACCGGCATCCGTGCTTCTTCAATATAGTTGATGGCAGAGTCAAAGTTGGCCAGCATCCATACCCCGAACAGCACGCCAGGCCCGACCACGCTCATGCCCCCGGCCTTGGATAGCGAGTACATATCGCCAAGCGACAAGTCGGTGACGTGCGGATGCACAATCCCCATGATGCCAAGACCTGCCACCACCAGAATTTCGAAGGTCAGGAACACGCCGGCGATCTTGGCGGTGATTTCGATACCGCGGCAAGAGATGACAAAGAACACTACCAACATCAGCGTGCCGAGAATTCTGGCGTTGATGTCACCAGCCAGCCCCGGGAACAACGCTTGCATGTACTGGGCACCAATGACAGCGGTCATTGGGGCCACGGCCGCACAGGCCAGCGTGTAGGTCCAGCCCAGCACCGTGCCGATGCGTGAATGCAGAAACTTCTCTGTAAAGGTAAAAATGCCTGCGGCCGATGGCGCATGGCGGGTAAGGCGAATCAGACAAAACGCCAGTACCAGCATCGGGAAGAAATAGGCAATCAGAATGGCCAAGGGCGCTGCATGACCAACAATCGAGTACAAAATGGACATGGACGAAGCCGCTACCCAGGCCGGTGCATTAAAGCCCAGCGCAGCCAGCGTGACTTCCTTGGTGGTCAACTTGCCTTTGTTCAGCGTGGTATGCACCTCCTGGATTTCTCCATGGCGGTCATAACCGAATAATTCCAACAGTTTCATGACGTCTCCTCTTTATTGTGTATTACGTATGACTCCGTATGAACCTACTTTTGATACTGCTTAACTGTTCATGACACCTCCGCCATTCACCCCCAGCGTTTGCCCGGTCATGAAAGAACTCTGGTCAGAGGCCAAAAAGCGGACGACAGAAGCAATTTCATCGGGCTGGCCCAGACGTTTCATCGGGTATTTGGCAGATTCACTCACCACATATTCTTCGCCCAGTGCAGCGACCATCGGGGTATGAATCGCCCCCGGGGCCACGGCATTGACCCGTACCCCATAAGGGCTCAATTCACGCGCCAGGCTTTTGGTCAGCGAGATAATGCCGCCTTTGGCGGCGCTGTAATGCACCAGGTTTTCGCAACCCAGTTGCCCAAGGTCTGAAGCAATATTGATGATGCAGCCGCTTTTCTGGGTCATCATCAAACGGGCGGCTTCGCGGCAGAAATGGAAGGTACCGTACAGATGTACCCGGATCATCCGGTCCCAGGCGGCATCAGACATCTCTACAATGGGTACTTCTTGCAGAACACCGGCGTTATTGACCATTACGTCCAGCTGGTCGATATCTGCAAACAGCGATTTAACCTGGGCAGAATCAGACACGTCGCCCGGTTTCAGAATGCATTTGCCGCCGGCTTTTTCAATCTCGGCTTGCAGTTGCAGCAAACCAGGCTGACTTGGCAAATCATTGGCATAGACACAAGCACCGGCTTGACCAAAAGCAAGGGCGATTGCATAGCCAAGGCCGCTACCTGCACCGGTCACAAAAACGGTTTGTGGTTGGGTTGAACTCATCTTGTCCCTCTTTGGTAGTGATAAATCTGTTTACTGTTCACGTAAATCCGAATCACCAGATCACCCTTTTTGTATCCGGGTTTTGTTTTTACAAACTCTACACAGGTGGGTAGCAGAAGATAAATCCTGATGTACACAAGTTCAGTTATCAAAAAACAAAAGTAATCTCAGGAGGGGGCGTTGCACGCGACCCAGAGGTGTTCCGGGGCCATGCATGTATCGGCATGGATCAAATCCGGTGTGATATGCCGCTGCACGACTGCCGGATGGCACACAAGCCTGTGGCAAACCAGCCTGCTTGGCAGGCAAGTTGAAATAACAAGGGAGAAGGAAGAGAGGCTTGGGTTCCCATTAGCCAACTGGTAATGGGAACACTTATCAAAAAGAGAAAAGCAACGACAGGGAGTTACAGAAATTCCCGGTCAGGATGGATATTCAGTTACGTTCTGCCAGCAAGTCGCGGTAAAACGTCAGACGCCCCGGGCGAATTTCACCGCGCTCAGCAGCAGCCGTAATGGCGCAACCGGGTTCTACTTTGTGCCAGCAATTATGAAACCGGCACTGGCCCAGATGGGGACGGAATTCAGGAAACAGGCTGGCAAGATCTCGCGCTTCTACGTGATGCAGACCAAACTCCTGCATACCGGGAGAGTCAATCAACTGTGTCTCTGCGTCCAGGTGGTAGAGCGTGGCAAAGGTAGTGGTGTGCTTGCCGGAGTTCAGCGCTTCGGAGATTTCGCCAGTGCGAGCTGCTGCTTCTGGCACCAACGCGTTAACGAGGGTGGATTTCCCCATGCCGCTTTGCCCAACCAGCACAGAAGTATGTCCGTGCAACAGTTCACGAATCGGGCTGACATCCTGTTTGGCAGACAACGGTACGATGCGGTAACCCAGGTCGGCAAACGGTTGTAGCTGCTGGATCAGTGCTTGTGACTCTGGCAAGTCGGTTTTGTTGATCAGAATCGTCACTGGCAGGCCGTTGGCCTCTGCTGCAATCAGGCAGCGGTTCAGCATGGCTTCGTGGCACGCAGGCACGCCGGCCGTGACCAGCAGAATCTGGGTCACGTTGGCGGCAATGGTTTTGCTGCGCCATTCGTCTTGCCGGTAGAGGAGCGACGTACGCGGGAGGATGGCTTCAATCACGCCTTCGTCTACCCCGGTTTCTTTCACTTCGACATGGTCACCGCATGCCACATCGGTTTTCTTGCCACGGGTCACGCAACTTAAAATGCCGTTGGGGGTTTCTACCCGGAAGCGCCGGCCAAAACTCTGAATCACCAAGCCTTTGAGGTTATTCGAGTTGTCTTTGCCCGGCTTGCTTTTTTTGCTCATGCAGTGTCCTGTATTTAGGCAGATTTGGCGCGTTGCAGGGCTGCAATACGCAGTGCGGCAGGCGGGTGAGAGTCATAAAACGCCGAATGCAGCGGGTCCGGAGTCAGCGTATTGGCGTTATCACGATACAGCTTGACCAGACCGCTGATCAGGTCCTCCGCGTTGGCGTGGGCCGCAGCAAAGGCATCGGCCTCGAACTCGTGCTTGCGGGAGTAGTAGCTTGAGAGTGGCGCCAAGGGCAACAATACCAGCGGCGCAACAATAAAGAACAGGAACAGGCCAATGGCACTATCCGGCTGGGCAAACCCCAGTCCCTGATAGAACCAGGGCTGTGTCACCGCCCACCCGGCCACGGCCAGCGCCACAAGGGCGGTAGAGAACATCCAGACCATGCGTTTGACAATATGCTTGTGCTTGAAGTGTCCCAGCTCATGGGCTAGCACCGCTTCGATTTCCTCTGGGGTCAGACGTTCGATCAGGGTATCGAAGAACACGATCCGCTTGTTGCGGCCAAAGCCGGTGAAATAGGCGTTGCCATGGCTGCTGCGCTTGGAGCCATCCATGACAAACACGCCAGAACTCTCAAAGCCGCAACGGTGTAGCAGGCCGTCAATGCGGGCTTTCAGGGATTCATCCGCCAACGGCACAAACTTGTTGAACAGCGGAGCAATAAAGGTAGGGTAAATGGCCAGCATCAGCAGGTTAAACACCAGCCACATGGCCCATACGTATGCCCACCAGAACTCGCCCATGGTTTTCAGCAACCAGATGGCGCCGGCCAGAAACGGCACGCCAATCAGGCCGCCAATCACCAGACCTTTGAGCCCATCCAGAAAAAACAGCTTGAGGGTCAGCCGGTTAAACCCGAATTTTTCTTCAATATGGAAGGTTTTCCAGAGGCTGGCAGGTAAACCGATCATGCCCTGGATCACCATCACCAGAACAATAGTCGCCACCGGGTGCCAGACCGCGCTGTTTGTCCAGCTGGATGTCAATTGATGCAGCCAAGACAGCAGGCCACCCAGAGTCAGGCCCAAGGTCCAGGCAATATCCACCAGCAGGGGCCAACGGCTGAACGTCACGCGGGCGGTGCTGTAGTCTGCCGCCTTTTGGTGGTCGGCCAGAGAAATGTCTTTGGCAAATGCAGCAGGTACTTCGGCACGGTGTGCCGCGATATGTTTTAACTGGCGGTTAGCCAGCCAGTGCTGCAAACCGGCAGCAAACAGAACCAAGGCGATAAACACATAAGAAAACAAGGTCAATCCGGACATGAAGCAAACATTCTCAAAAGTTACTTATTGAGGCAATTATCCCACAGCTGTGGCGAAAACTGCGGATTTTCAGCCAAAGCGGGCAGGGTAGGCTAAAATGGCAGCAGATGATGTTTTATATAGAGAAAATGAAATATGGCACAAGACGCAAACCACCTGATCTGGCTAGACATGGAAATGACTGGACTGGTTCCGGAAACTGACCGCATTATTGAAATTGCGGTCGTCATTACCGATGGCGAACTCAACACCGTGGCGGAAAGCCCGGTTTTGGTGGTTCACCAGCCAGATAGCGTGCTCGATGGCATGGACGACTGGAACAAAAGTACCCATGGCCGCTCTGGACTGATCCAGAAAGTCAAAGACTCCGTGCTGAATGAGGCCGAAGTCGAAAAACGCATGTTGGAATTCCTGGCCGAATACTCGCCCAAGGGCGCATCCCCCATGTGCGGCAACTCCATCTGCCAGGACCGCCGCTTTATGGCCCGCTGGATGCCAACGCTGGAAGCATGGTTCCACTACCGTAACCTGGATGTGAGCACCCTGAAAGAACTGGCCAAACGCTGGAAACCAGAAGTCGCCAAAGGCCTGAAAAAACACGGCAAGCACGAAGCTCTGGCCGACATATACGAGTCTATCGACGAGCTAAAATACTACCGTGAACATTTCATCAAGCTCTGATCCGGGTACTATTTATCTTGTAAGGCATTTTCAAAAGGGCTGCCAAATCTGGCAGCCCTTTTGTATTCTATCTGACGGAAAGTCATTTACCTTGAGAATCACTAGGCGGCCGGGCTTCTGCCGCGTCCTTTGCCAATTGCTGGTGAATCAGCTTTAGCGTGCGTTTGCGTATCCAGCCACTGGCTGCTCGAATGGCAATCCAGTAAGGTAAAAACAAGCGTTTGGTCCTTGGGGTAGGGCAATAGATGAATGTTTCGGTTCGCAGTATGCAGGTGTTGCCTGGCCTCTCTGTTACTTGAAACCGCAAGACCAGTTTCGCGGCAGAATGATCGTTGAACGCTTTGAAAGCTGCTACATCAGGAATGGCCACCAGACCCATATCCGGGCGCCAGAACTTCCCGACCAACCCCAGGGATAATTCATTGCTAGAACGCTGCAGCAATGTGAATGTATGCAGGCCAAAGGCTGCTTTTGCCTGAGGGCTCTTGTTGCTGAACAGGCCTTGCAAGCGAGTTGGCCACTCTCGCACCGTCAGCAACAGATCCGTTACCCAGTCTGACCGCATGTCAAAGGTTTCTACCTTGGCAAGGATGGCGTCTGCCGTGAAAGCCATTGGCTCGGAGTCATGCCGTTCTGAAAACTGATAGTCCTGCAAAAAGAATGGCGGGGCGGTTGTCACGATAGCTCCACAAGGGTGAAATGACAGAGGTGCTGCACATCGGTCATTGAACCAACATGCAAAATGACATTGTAATGGCTGCTGGCGCCAAAGCCAACCAAGCTGGCTATTGCTTGCGCAGCATATCTTCCAGCGCATCCATTTCATCGTCAAGGCTGCCTCTGGTGTGAAAGTGACGCCCCGATTTCTCGTACCAGTATTCTGCATCTTCAAGATCCCCTTCTTGTATGTGCAGCAGCGCGTGCAGCCAGGCGGCTAATGCAGAATCATCCAGCTGCACAAGATTGTGCGCCTCATTCCAATTGCCTTGGCGCATCAGCGCAAGTATCTGAAGCAAAGGGGTCATGGCACTCTCCTGACGGGTTCATCTATTCATCTTAGACCACGGGTGCTAGCCGAGCGCTTGAGGCTGATACACCATGCATTGATCGAATTCCGATAATTGTTGATCGTATCCAGATGGTTTACCTATGTTTTCATGCGGAAAATAGTCATGTCAATCCGGACAATTTGTTGGAGAATGATCATGATGAAATGCAAGGTTTGGGTAGCAGCAGCCGTGATGGCTACGGCTATGCCGTTGATAGTGCTGGCAGATACGTTTACGCTGTCCAGCACGGATGTGCAAGATGGCGGGGTGTTAGGGCAGCAACAGTTTGCCAATGTGTTTGGTTGTTCTGGTGGCAATGTATCGCCACAACTGAGCTGGCAGCATGCCCCGGCAGATACAAAGAGTTTTGTACTGACCGTTTACGACCCGGATGCCCCGACCGGCTCGGGCTGGTGGCATTGGGTGGTGGCCAACTTGCCTGCAACGACGAACAGTCTGCCAGCCGGTGCAGGTAGCGATGTGTCCAGATTGCCGGCAAGTGCAATGCCCATTAACAACGATGCCAGCATGCCAGGCTTTTTGGGGGCGTGCCCGCCCGCAGGTGAAAAACACCGTTATGTCTTTACCGTGCACGCACTAAAAGTAGAAAAACTGGATCTCCCCGCTAATGCAACCCCCGCACTGGTCGGATTCATGACGCACATGACGGAAATTGGCGCCGCCAGCCTGACGGCATACGGTAGCCGCTAATAAAATTATATTCATGCAGTACACAGCAAAACATGATGTACTGCATGAATGTAATTTCGTATTCATATGATTTTTAAAGACTTTAGTATATGCAACCTGGCATCGTAAAGCGTGACGAAGTAGGGATAACCGCCAGAATTACCCAATACCAGCCGCTGGAGCTTACCCGGTTGTATATTAGTCATCCGGTATTGATTCTGGTCGCCAAAGGGGAGAAAACTGTCCGTTGGCCTGGTGGAGAATTTGTTATCCATACTGGTGGCGCAGTGGCTATAGCGGGTGGGCAGACGCTGGATATTACCAACCGGGGGCCAGAGGGTGGGCAATATGAAGCCTACTGGCTGGTGTGGGATGACGCGCTACTAAAAAATTTTGTGCGACAACATTCGGCAACGACTGTACAGCCTATCCATCAGGCATTGCCAATGGCCGCCATCCCTGATGGGTTTCATGCTGCCTGCGAGAGGGCCGTGCAAGCCATCTGTGATGATGCGGTGCCTGTATCCATTGCCCAACACCACATGAACGAGGTGTTACTCTGGTTGATGGATGCCGGAGGGCTCTTCAGCATGAAAGAGATTGCCAGTACCTCTCACCGGGTACGCAACATGATCAGCCAGCAACCTGCACACAACTGGGCAGCACCAGATGTGGCCGAGACGCTGGCGATGAGCGAAGCTACCCTGCGCCGCAAACTGGCCGCAGAACATACCCGTTTTAGCGACTTGCTGTTGGATGTTCGCATGTCTTGCGCCATCCAGTTGCTGCAATCCACCACGATTCCCGTTACCCGTATTGCACAAGAAGTGGGTTATGACTCTTCCTCGCACTTCTCGGATCGCTTCCGGCAGCGCTTTGGTTTTTCACCGTCGGCGCTACGCCGCAGTCAGGCGGATTAAATAGATTTACAGTCTGCGCAGCGTAAGCCTGTACGATCTATTAGAGCGAACAGCCCAGGATATGAGACAATGGCAGCCTACCTCCATGCCCATGGTCATGACTTAAGGGCATGTATTGACTGCATTTTATAATTGGAGCAAACCCTCACATGGCAATTTTCCGGCAAAAAAAGACCAACAAAAAAGCACAACCCGAAATCTCGGTAAAAGCCAGCCTGATTGGTGAAATCATTCGTGCATCCGCCAAACTGGATGACACCTTGTTGCCAAATGCCTACCGTATCGTGATCTTTGAAGCCATTCTCAAGCACTATCAAGAGTTGCCGCTACGTGACATCGACTTTTTGCACCAGCAGCTGGAACAACTGGGCGAAGCACCAGAAGACAGCGCCGCTGTTGCCCACATGGGCGAACTGCAACTATGGATCAAAGACATGCCGCAACTGATCCTGACTCTGATGATTGGCCTGGCCACCGGCCGGGGCGAGGAATTTGCCTGGGGATTGCTGCAGGATTAACTCCCGCAGATGTATAGTAAAAAATGGTGCCGATGGCACCATTTTTTATGCGGGTTGATATCAATTTACCTTTCAGAACATAAGCTTACTTCCTGTTGCCATACCACATCCGTGCAATCAGATTGTCCTTGAGTATCTTCTGGTGAAATAACGCACCCGCAAAATGGGCCAGGAAGGTGAACATCAGAATATTGGCCAGTGTGCCATGAATGGACCTTGGCAATAAGTGCCGGAAGGTTTTGGGTAGTGGTAGCGGATTAGGGCCAAACAGGATATTGAACAGATCGGTATTAAACGCCAGCGCAATGCCACTGATCACCATCGCAAACACCAGAACATAAAGAATGACATGGACAATCTGCGCAACCATGTCCATCAAGGCATTGCCCGTTTGCGCATGTGCGGGTTTGTCTGTTCCCCAGCGGGTACCCAGTCTTGCCAGCATCAATACCCCCACCGTTAAACCTGCCACAACATGCAACTGCAATTGTAATACCTTGGCCGGATTGGTATTTCTGAAGAGCGACAGCACCTGCCAACCATCTATCAGCATGCCCAGAATCAGCAAGGCCAGCAGCCAGTGCAGGGTAACCAGCAACGGGTGATAACGTGAAACCATGATGCTCTCCTTCTTGTCCAGAGCGGCTGCACGCAGCCGATGTTTTGCACCATCAAAAGTTCACTGATACAACAGATTCATCATACGCCTGGCATATCTTGGATACGCGGGCCGATGGTTAAAATTTATGTAAAAAAGTGTGATGCAACTCCACAGGCTGGTTTCACAAAGCACATGGATGGTGAGGAGAGGGAGGGTGATAGGGTTGCGCAAGCAGTTATGACAGCCAGACGGCCTGCGGATAACCCATAGACGTATTCATGTGAGGAAAAATGGGGCGGGCGGACACGCTACGGCATCCGCAATCCTGTCATTTATCTCATGATGTCTTCAACGGCATCCAGTACCCGTCTGGAACCATTGGCGATAATCAGAATATCTTGGGCAATCTGCACGTAGCGATGGTTAGCTGGCAGGGGTGGCAGTTTGCTCAGAATATCCCGTGGCAGATCGTGGTAGGGCAGGTCTGAAGGCAAAGGCTCACCACGTTGCCACTTTTTGGCTTGTCCGGGCGGCATGCAGCCATTGTTCTTTTTCGCTAACCCTGGCGGACAAAATCCCGCACGCTGCTGGCTGCCATAGTAGTCATACAGGGTTTGTCTGGATTCATCGCTAAAACGAAGATTGTCTGCATTCTTCACTTTATGCTGCTTGTGCTTCTTACCTGCCCATTCTGGTTTTTCTGCATAAGCCGTGCTGCCAAGGCAACCCGCCAGGGTAAAAGCCAGCACAAGGCTGGAAGCCAGTTTTTTCATGATTGAAACTCTCCGGTTGGGTAGTTGTTTTTATAGACATAAAAGCAATCTCTAGGTTTCATTGTAACCCGGATCAGGTCTGGGAATGCGGTGCCAATGACATTGAAAATGCACGTAACGACGTTCCCCAATCTGTCCAATTTCACCTTGCGGTGCAGCATCGAATTTACTCGCATTGCATGTCTTGCCTGACTATACTCCGGTACACAATCGTTTTAATTGTCGGTTTGCAGGCAGGGTTGATGTACCCGTTAACCCCGTTGCAACCTGCCAATGTAGCGTTTTTGAATTACCCAACAATTTGTGATGACTAGCCACCAACCGACAAAATCGGTTGGTCTCATAAAACGGTTGTGTGCACGGGCATGCTGCTGTTTGATGAATGGCGCTGTAAAGGAGTGTCTGATGAATAAGCAGATTTCCCTAACAGATAAATATACGCAAACAACGGGCCGGGTGTACATGAGTGGTACACAGGCTTTGGTGCGTTTATTACTGGCGCAAAAAGCGCGGGATGAAGCGGCAGGTCTGAATACAGCCGGGTTTGTTTCCGGTTATCGGGGTTCCCCACTGGGCGGTCTGGATCAGGCGTTGTGGAACGCCAAAGAGATTCTGGAACAGCACCACATCAAATTTACTCCTGGTCTTAACGAGGAGCTGGCGGCCACCGCAATCTGGGGTACGCAGCAAGTCAGTATGGACCCTAACACCACGGTCGATGGTGTTTTCTCTTTATGGTATGGCAAAGGCCCCGGTGTAGACCGCAGTGGCGATGTCTTCAAGCACGGCAATATTGCCGGCACATCCCGTCATGGCGGTGTGTTGCTGGTAGCGGGCGACGACCATGCCTGCAAGTCGTCCAGCTTGCCACACCAGAGTGAGCATGCCTTTATTGCCGCGATGATTCCGGTGATGAACCCTTCTAGTGTCAAGGAATTTATCGAGTTCGGTCTGCATGGCTGGGCCATGTCGCGCTACTCTGGCTGCTGGGTGGGCTTCAAGACCATCTCGGATACCGTCGAGTCGTCTTCGTCTTTCGAGATTGATCCGCACGCGGTCGAGATCAAGATTCCGGATGCGTATCCCATCCCTGCGGACGGCTTTTCCATCCGCTGGCCAGACCCGCCGCTGGAACAGGAAAACCGCCTGCAACGGGAGCGTCTGTATGCGTTGCTGGAATACGTGCGCATCAATAACCTGAACCGGTTGATGATTGATTCCCCCACGCCCAAGCTGGGGATCGTGACCACCGGCAAGTCGTATCTGGATGTGATGGAAGCGTTGGCCTTGCTGGACCTGGACGAAGCAGCAGCGTCCAGCATGGGGATTCGCCTGCTGAAAGTAGGGGTCTCCTGGCCGCTGGAGCCTGAGTGCATCCAGACATTTGCAGAAGGGCTGGACGAGATTCTGGTGGTGGAAGAAAAACGCCAAATTCTGGAATACCAGATCAAGGAACACCTGTACAACGCGCCCAATCGCCCTCGGGTAGTGGGCAAATACGACGAGACCGGCGAATGGGTAAAAGTGCCCAAGAGCGGGATTCTGCTGTCGCCAAACGGTGAACTTACCCCCACCACCATCGCCTGCGTGATTGGCAGCCGGCTGGCCAAGGTATGCGGTGACGAGCGCATCATGTCTTTGGTGCAAGCGCACCATATTGTCTGCAGCGCATCCGAAGGGTTTACCCGGCCAGACAAAACACTGGCACAACGGGTGCCTTACTATTGCTCCGGCTGCCCGCACAATACCTCTACCCAGGTGCCGGAAGGCAGCCGGGCGCTGGCGGGGATTGGCTGCCATTACATGGCCATGTGGATGAACCGCCGGACCGAGACCTTCAGCCAGATGGGCGGCGAGGGTGTGGCCTGGATCGGCCAGGCGCCATTTACCAAAACCCCGCATGTGTTCGTCAATCTGGGCGATGGTACCTTTATGCACAGCGGCTCGCTGGCAATTCGCTACGCCATTGCCGCCAAGGTGAACGTGACTTACAAGATTCTGGTGAACGACGCCGTCGCCATGACGGGTGGACAACCGGTAGAAGGTTTGCCAACCGTACCGCAGATTACCCAGATGGTGTACGCAGAGGGCGCCAGACGGATTTGTCTGGTATCGGACGAGCCGGAATACTACAAAGAGCTGGGCGGATTACCCGCTGGCGTGGAAATTCACCACCGCGATCAGATGATGAAAGTGCAGGAAACGCTGCGTCAGCACCCTGGGGTGTCCATCATCGTGTATGCCCAGGTATGCGCAGCCGAAAAACGCCGCCGTCGCAAGAAAAAACAGATGATCGACCCGCCAAGACGGGCAGTCATCAACGAGCATGTGTGTGAAGGTTGCGGAGACTGTGGTAAACAGTCTAACTGCGTGTCCATCTTGCCGCTGGAAACCCCGCTGGGTCGCAAACGTACCATTGACCAGTCATCCTGTAACAAGGATTTCTCCTGCTTGCGCGGCTTTTGCCCGAGTTTTGTGACGGTGGAAGGCGGGCAGCTCAGAAAGCCATCACCCAAGAAAGTAACGGTGCCGACAGACTTGCCTGCGCCGCAATTACCTGACTTGTCTTCTCACGCCTATAACGTGCTGATTACAGGGGTGGGCGGTACAGGGGTGGTCACCATTGGCGCCCTGCTGGGGATGGCGGCCCATATCGAAGGCAAAGGGGTTCTGGTACTGGACATGGCCGGTTTGGCGCAAAAGGGCGGCGCGGTCACCTCGCACGTCAAGATTGCCTCTTGTCCGGAACACCTGCACTCCGCCCGCATCGCCAGTGGCGATACGGACGTGCTGCTGGGCTGTGATCTGGTGGTCAGTGCCGGCAATGAAGTCATGAACATGCTGACCAAAGAGCGCAGCCATTGCCTGATCAATACCAATATCACCCCGACCGGTGCCTTTACCCAGAACGCCGACTGGGATGCTCAGCCTCAGCGTTTGCTGGACCGGGTTGAAACCGCGGCCGCTGCGCTGGAAACCGTCAATGCTACCCAGTTGGCCACCGCGCTGTTTGGCGATGCGGTCGCAACCAATATGTTTGTGCTGGGTTATGCATGGCAAAAGGGCTGGATTCCGCTGTCTGGAGAGGCCATCGAACAAGCCATCCGGCTGAATCAGGTCAGTATCGACATGAACCTGGCGGCATTTGCCTGGGGGCGTCAGGCCGTACTGGACCTGGGCAAGGTGAAGGCTGCCGCAGGGCTTGCAGACAGCACGGCGATTCACTGGTTGCCACGCAAACCGCTATCGCTTGATGCCATCTTGGCAGACCGGATGCAGCGACTCACGGCCTATCAGAATGCTGCCTATGCCAATCAGTACCGGGATTTTGTGGCTCATGTCAGTGCCACTGCCGGGGATGAAATGGCCAGCGAAGTGGCGGTGCAGTTATTCACGCTCATGGCCTACAAGGATGAGTACGAGGTGGCACGCCTGTATGTAGAAACCGACTTCTTTGCCCGGATTGCCCGTGACTTTGAAGGGGACTATCAGCTGAACTTCCATCTGGCGGCCCCCCTGTTTGCCAAAAAAGACCAGAAAGGGCACCTGATCAAAGCCAGTTATGGCCCTTGGGTGGCAAAAGCCTTTACAGTGCTGGCCAAACTCAAAGGCTTGCGCGGTACGCCATTTGATCCGTTTGGCTACACCGCAGAACGCAAAATGGAACGGCAACTGATCAAATCCTATCAGGAGGATGTCAAGTCTGCCCTGGCGCTTCTGAACGAGCAAAACCGGCTGCAGGTGCAGAAGTTCTTGCGCTGGCCGCAGGAAGTACGAGGTTTTGGCCACATCAAGGATGAATCTCTGGTACTGGCCAGGCAGAAGCGCGATGCCTTGCTGCAGCAGTTATCCGACCAAAAAATAACAACAGAAACCACCGATACCCAAAGGAGTCTGGCATGAGTCATTTACCTTCTCTCGAGTTTCATCAGGATGAAACCCTGCAGATGCTGCGCGAATCCGTTCAGCATTTTGTGGCTGAGGAGCTGGCCCCCAGAGCGGCAGACATCGACCGGGACAATCTTTTTCCGGCTGACATGTGGAAGAAATTCGGCGACATGGGGCTTCTGGGGATGACGGTTGACGAGAAATATGGCGGCACCAACATGGGCTATGTGGCCCACATCATCGCCATGGAAGAAATCTCTCGTGCCAGTGCCTCGGTAGCGTTGTCTTACGGCGCGCATTCCAACCTGTGCGTGAACCAGATTTATCGCAACGGCAATGAAGCACAGCGGGAGAAATATCTGCCCAAGCTGATCTCTGGCGATCATGTTGGCGCCCTGGCGATGTCTGAACCCAATGCCGGTTCTGATGTGGTCAGCATGAAATTGCGGGCCGATGCCAAAGGCGATCGCTTTGTGCTGAACGGCAGCAAGATGTGGATTACCAACGGCGGAGATGCCGATACGCTGGTGGTGTATGCCAAGACCGATGTGAATGCCGGCCCCAAGGGGATTACGGCGTTCATTGTCGAAAAAGGCTTTAAAGGTTTCTCTTGCGGCCACCATCTGGACAAGCTGGGCATGCGCGGCTCCAACACTTACCCCATGTTCTTTGATGATTGCGAAGTGCCGGCAGAAAACGTCTTGGGCGGGGTTGGCAATGGGGTCAAGGTGTTGATGAGCGGGCTGGATTACGAGCGCACCGTGCTGTGTGGCGGCCCGCTTGGCATCATGTCGGCCTGTATGGATGTGGTCATGCCATACCTGAAAGAGCGCAAACAGTTTGACCAGTCGATTGGTGACTTCCAGTTGATGCAGGGCAAACTGGCGGATATGTATTCCACCTGGATGGCCAGCAAGGCGCTGGTGTATGCCGTGGGTAGTGCATGTGACCGTCTGCCGCACGGACATCGCTCTTTGCGCAAGGATGCCGCCAGCGCCATCTTGTACGCCGCAGAGAAAGCCACCTGGATGGCCGGTGAGGCGATTCAATCATTAGGTGGGAACGGCTATATCAATGATTACCCGACCGGGCGATTGTGGCGCGATGCCAAACTGTACGAGATTGGCGCCGGCACGTCGGAAATCCGCCGGATGCTGATCGGACGTGAACTTATGTCTGGCATATAAAGTGAATATAAACAATATATTAAGATAAATAGTTAATCTTTTACTTTATATATAGACAGGCGGCTTGATTTTGAGCACATGCAGACCGCCTCTCTGCAGCAAGGATAGCGCATGACCATTTTACAAACTTCAATCAGCCCGACGTCTGCCGGCTTTCTGGAAAATGCCCGCCAGATGCGCCAGCTGGTAGACGACTTGCATGACAAAGCGGCGCGCATCGCCTTGGGGGGCGGGGACAAAGCCCGTGCCAAACATGTCGCCAGACAAAAACTGTTACCCAGAGACCGGGTAAACCAGTTGCTGGACCCGGGGTCTCCTTTTCTGGAAATCGGCCAGATGGCCGCATGGGACATGTACGATAACGAGGCACCCGGTGCAGGTCTGATTGCCGGCATTGGCCGTGTCAATGGCGTCATGTGCATGCTGGTGGTGAATGATGCCACCGTCAAAGGGGGTACTTACTACCCGATGACGGTCAAAAAACACCTGCGCGCGCAGGAAATTGCCGAGCAAAACCATCTGCCATGCATTTATCTGGTGGATTCCGGCGGCGCCTTTTTGCCAAAGCAGGATGAAGTCTTCCCGGACCGGGATCACTTCGGGCGGATTTTCTATAACCAGGCCAATATGTCGGCCAAGGGGATTCCCCAGATTGCCGTGGTGATGGGGAGCTGTACCGCCGGCGGTGCCTACGTGCCGGCGATGTCGGACGAAACGGTCATCGTCAAGGAGCAGGGCACCATTTTTCTGGGTGGACCGCCATTAGTCCGTGCAGCGACGGGCGAGATTGTCACGGCAGAAGAGCTGGGCGGCGGAGATGTTCATACCCGCTTGTCCGGTGTGGCCGATTATCTTGCAGAAAATGACCCGCATGCGCTGGCACTGGCCCGGCAGATTGTCTCCAACCTTAACCGGCCTGCCGTCGCTTCTCTGGCCGACTTGCACGTTGAAGAACCGTTATACGACCCGCAAGAACTGTACGGCATCATGCCAACCGATACCCGCAAGCCGTTCGATGTGCGGGAAATTATCGCCCGCGTGGTAGACGGCTCCCGTTTTGACGAGTTCAAACCGCGTTATGGCAACACGCTGGTCACCGGTTTTGCGCAACTATACGGGCAAACAGTCGGTATTCTTGCCAATAACGGCATTCTGTTCTCCGAGGCCGCGCTAAAAGGGGCGCACTTTATCGAGTTATGCGGCCAGCGCAATATCCCGCTGGTGTTCCTGCAGAACATTACCGGCTTTATGGTGGGCAAAAAATACGAGAACGCCGGCATCGCCAAAGATGGCGCCAAGATGGTGACAGCCGTTTCTACCGTACAGGTACCCAAGATCACCACCGTGATTGGTGGCTCTTTTGGTGCGGGTAATTATGGCATGTGCGGGCGGGCGTTCTCTCCGCGCTTTTTGTGGATGTGGCCCAATGCCCGGATTTCTGTCATGGGCGGGGAACAAGCGGCCAGCGTGCTGGCCACGGTGCGCCGGGACCGTGCAGAGGCAGAAGGCGAAAGCTGGTCTGCAGAAGCAGAAGAGGCCTTCAAGTCCCCCATCCGGACCCAGTACGAAACCCAGGGGCACCCTTACTACGCCACGGCCAGATTATGGGACGACGGCATCATTGACCCTGCGCAAACCCGTCGCACGCTGGGGCTGAGCCTGTTTGCGGCACTCAATGCACCGGTGGTTCCGACCCGGTTCGGCATTTTCCGGATGTAGGAGCCGTCATGTATCAAACCATCGAACTCACCCTGCAAGATCAGGTCATGACCGTCTGGCTTAACCGGCCAGAGGTCCACAATGCCTTTAATGCCTTGCTGATTGAAGAGCTACACCAAGCCTGCCTGCATATTCATCAGCGAGATGATGTCCGTGTCGTCATTCTGGCCAGCCGTGGCAAGAGTTTTTCGGCCGGAGCAGACCTGGCCTGGATGCAAACGCTTGGCAACGCCACGCTCGCAGAGAATCAGGCAGATGCCCTGAAGCTTGCGCACATGCTGAAAGCACTGGCCACATTGCGCCAGCCCACCATTGCCCGCATTCAAGGGGCAGCGCTGGGCGGCGGACTGGGGCTGGTCGCCGCTTGTGACATGGCTGTCGCGTCGCAAACGGCCATCTTTGCCACGTCCGAAGTCCGCCTCGGGCTGATTCCGGCCACCATTGCCCCTTATGTCATCCGTGCCATCGGCGAAAGGCAGGCATACCGCTATTTTCAGACGGCAGAACGTTTTGATGCAGCCACGGCCTACCGGCTGGGGCTGGTGCACGATGTGGCAACGCCAGAAACACTGGATGAGGTTATCGGGCAACTGGTAACCCAGTTGCTGCTGGGCGGGCCTGCGTCGCAGACCGAGTCCAAGGCCCTGATCCGCGACATTGGCCATACGCTGCTCAGCCAAGAACGGTTGACGGACACTGCCCGGCGCATAGCAGAACGGCGCGCCTCTGCCGAGGGTCAGGAAGGCTTGGCGGCATTTCTGGAGAAGCGCCCGCCAGCCTGGGTAATCACACAAGAACAAACTGCGAATAAAACCTGAAAAGGGTCGTCATGTTTCAGAAAATATTGATTGCAAACCGTGGTGAAATTGCCTGCCGCGTGATCAAAACCGCCAAACGGATGGGGATACAGACCGTTGCCGTATACTCTACGGCAGACGCCAACAGCCTGCATGTGCGGCTGGCCGATGAGGCGGTATGGATTGGTGAAGCCGCCGTTCAGGAAAGTTACCTGCAACAAGCCCGCATCATCGATGCCGCACTGGCTACCGGTGCCGAAGCCATTCACCCGGGGTATGGTTTCTTGTCTGAGAATGCCGAGTTTGCCCGCCTGTGCGAGGCCAATCAGCTTGTCTTTATCGGCCCACCCGTGAGTGCCATTGCTGCCATGGGTTCCAAATCTGCGGCCAAGGCCTTGATGGAAGCTGCCGGCGTACCACTGACCCCCAGCTACCATGGCAACGCACAAGAACCCGTGCTGTTGCAGCAAGAGGCAGACCGGATCGGTTATCCGGTGCTGATCAAGGCCAGTGCAGGTGGCGGGGGCAAAGGCATGCGCCGGGTAGACAGTGCTGCGGAATTTGCAGCGGCACTTACGTCCTGCAAACGCGAGGCCTTATCCAGTTTTGGCGATGATCAGGTGCTGATCGAAAAATACATCAGCCCGGCCAGGCACATCGAAATCCAGGTATTTGGCGATGCCCATGGGCATTATGTGTATTTGTTCGAGCGGGACTGCTCTGTGCAACGCCGTCACCAGAAAGTGCTGGAAGAAGCCCCGGCCCCCGGCATGACAGACGCCCGCCGTCAGGCCATGGGCCAAGCAGCGGTTGCTGCCGCGGCGGCGGTCAACTATACCGGCGCAGGGACGGTGGAATTCATCGTCCAGCAGGACGGCAGCTTTTATTTCATGGAGATGAATACCCGCTTGCAAGTAGAGCATCCGGTCACCGAGATGATTACCGGGCTGGATCTGGTGGAGTGGCAGCTCCGGGTCGCCGCTGGTGAATCTCTTCCCCTGACCCAGTCAGACTTGCAGATTCATGGGCATGCCATCGAGGCGCGCATTTACGCAGAAGACCCGGAGGCCGGTTTTCTGCCATCTACCGGCCGCCTGCATCACCTGCACAAGCCAGCCAAGCATCCGTATATCCGGGTGGATACCGGCGTAACCCAAGGGGATGTGATCACCCCATATTACGACCCGATGATTGCCAAGCTGATTGTCTGGGGGCAAGACCGCACCCAGGCATTGGCAAGGATGAAAGAAGCCCTCGCCAGTTATCAGATCGTAGGGGTGCATCACAATATTGCCTTCTTGCACCGTCTGGTGGGGTGTAGTGCGTTCGAGTCTGCCGCGCTAAGTACCTCGCTCATCGAGCAACAGCAAGCAGCATTGTTCCCGCCGCCGGCGGATGTGCCGGATATCATCTGGTGCCAGGCTGCACTCGCCATCTGGTCAAAGAACCGTCAGCAACAGCATGCGTCCCCCTGGGCCGCCAATGATGACTGGCGTCTCAACAGCCAGCATCAGGGTAAAGTCAGCTTTAGCATCCACACGGCACAGCAGTCTGCGTCTGCCACGGTGGATGTCGCCATGCAGTTGAACAAGTCCCTCCTGGCGCAATGTAACGACAGCCAGCTGAACGCAACCGTGCACTGGTTATCGCCCCAGCAATGCCAGATCAAGCACTTGCAGGGTGGCATCATCACCAGCGTGGTGGTACACGCCAATACCTGTCATGTATGGGCAGGCGGGCAGCACTATCAGTTGCAATATCAGGACCCGCTGGCGCAACACGGCAGCAGCGAGGCAGAAGAGGGTGGTTTGCATGCCCCCATGCCGGGCAAGATTATCGCCCTGCTGGCCGAAGCGGGCAGCCATGTGGTCAAGGGACAGCCGTTGCTGGTGATGGAAGCCATGAAGATGGAACACACCATTACGGCGCCCAATGACGGTTTGCTGGATTGCTACTTCTTTGCAGAAGGCGAGCAGGTCCCGGCCGATGCCATTCTGGTGCGGCTGCATGCGGCCAATCCGGCAGCGCCAGTACAGGAGGGATCATGACATTACCTGCATCCGTACACATCGTCGAAGTCGGCCCGCGTGACGGGCTGCAAAACGAACCCAACTGGGTCGATACCGCCACCAAGATTTCGCTCATCCAGCGCCTTGGCCAGGCAGGGCTGAAAACCATTGAAGCCACGGCTTTTGTTTCCCCCAAGCGGGTGCCACAAATGTCAGACAGCAGTGTGGTGCTGTCCGGCATAACCCGGCTGCCGGGTGTGACGTATCCGGTACTCACGCCCAACCTGAAAGGGTTCGAAGCGGCCCGCGCAGCCGGTGCCAGAGAGATTGCGGTCTTTGGCGCGGCATCAGAGAGTTTTTCACAGAAAAACATCCAGTGCTCGGTAGCCGAATCCATAGAACGCTTTCGTCCAGTTGTAGATGCGGCCCGGCAAGACGGGGTGGTGGTAAGGGGCTATTTGTCCTGCGTGATCGATTGCCCCTATGAGGGAGCCATTTCACCCGCCAAGGTGGCCGATACGGCCAGACAACTGTTTGAGCTTGGCTGCGAAGAAATCAGCCTGGGCGATACCATCGGCACCGGTACGCCAGAGCGTGTCAAACGCATGATCGAAGCCGTGTCGGCACATATCCCGATCAACCGGCTGGCAGGCCACTTTCATGACACCTATGGCATGGCCATTGCCAACATTTATGCAGTCCTGCAGATGGGCATCGCCACGTTTGATGCCTCAGTCGCCGGCCTGGGAGGCTGCCCCTATGCACCCGGGGCTAGTGGCAATGTCGCCACAGAAGACGTGGTGTGGCTGATGAACGGGTTAGGCATCGATACAGGCATTGATCTGGCCAAACTGGTAGAAACCTCGGCCTGGATCAGCCACCAGCTCAAACGCCCTGTTGGCAGCAAGGTAGGTAAAGCACTGCACCATTCCGCAGTCTAAACCCTCAGATCCCCAAACGGGGTGTCACGCCCCGTTGCCTACTTTGCTGATGCCGGTAACGGCCAGCATGGCGACCCGTTTGCCAAGATACGTCGCCGTTTCCAGGTCTGTGGCAGCGACAAGAGGTTGGGTTGTGTGAGCAGACATGCCTGACTGCAACCCCAAACGGTTGCGACCCTCTTGATCATAACCGCCAGGGATATCCAGTCCGACCCATAGCATGCCATGCTGAGAGGCCAGAATGCTGAAGTACTGCATGGTCTGTCCCTGATCGCCATTGGGATTCGAACCGATGGTAAAACCTGCTGCCAGCTTGTTGCGCCATTGCTGGGTTTCCCAACGCTCGCTGGTGGCATCTGCAAACGCCTTGAATTGCGCTGACGGGCCGCCCATATAGGTTGGTGCACCAAAGATCAGAGCATCTGCCTTGTCCAGTTGTGCCAGCAACGCTTCGTTGCGAAAACGCCCCTCTACAATGTCCTGCCCCAGAATTTCATGGATAGATGCTTCGCACCCGGATACCTGCATCACGCCAGTGGTGATGGCGCGGGCAAGCTGGGCTGTTGTGCCGGAAGCACTATGGAAAATAATCGCAATCTGAGTCATCGCTTGGTTCGGCTACGCTATGTGTTAGATAAGGCTGCTGCATTTGAGCATGGTTGTCATGTTCGCACACGGCAGCAGAAAAAGTATTCGTGACAATAGCATAATGCGGACAGGCTCTGTGAAACAAGCGCCATTATCCGATTGTATTTCGAGGTGGCGGGGTCTACATTAAAACTATCAATGTGCTCGTACCATGCGGCATGGTTGTTGCCATGAGCGGCCATCTTGATGGGCAAACCCCGTGACAACAGTCATGCGCTGATATGCATCACAATGGAGGGTATCCGTTGTCGATTCTTGGTCGCATCCACTCCTTGCGTGTTGTACTTTCAGCGTGCTGCTTGCTGCTGTGCATGGCAAATGCCTGCGCTGAGCCACGTATTTACTTGTATACCGAAGAATATCCCCCCATGAACTTTACCCGTAATGGCAAGCCTGCGGGTTTGGCGGTGGATGTTGTGCAAGAACTTGCCCGGCGGATTCACGTACCCGTCAGCATATTTGTGGTGCCGTGGGCCAGAGGTTTTCGTCTGGCCCAGCTTCAGACCAATACCGGACTTTTTTCTACCATGCGCACCGAGCAACGGGAGCGGATTTTTAAATGGGTAGGGCCGTTGACGACGACAACCTCCAGCTTTTATGCGCTCAGCAGAAAAAAGCTAACCCTAAAAACGCTGGATGATGCCCGCAAGGCCAGAGCCATTACCGTGCCGCTGGACTGGGCCTCTTACCAGACCCTGTTAAGCGCCGGTTTCCAGAATCTGGAGCCAGTCAATGACCCCAAACTCATGATCAAGCTGCTGAAGTCCGGGCGGGTAGACTTCATGGTGACAGACCAGCAAAACCTGCCAGCGCTACTGGCAGCGGAGGGGGCTGACCCGGGCCTGGTCACGGCGGTGCTGCCCTTCATGAGAAACAGTACGTATATTGCCTTTTCGAGAGATACCGCTGACGATATTGTCTCGGTCTGGCAAAACGCGCTGGATCAGATGAAGCTGGACGGTGCTTTCAAGGCCATCTATAAAAAATGGCTTCCTAACGACAAGCCCCCCGGGCTCATGCAAGACCCCGACCTTTCCCCGCTGCAAGAAATGACGGCAGAGAATCGCCCACGCTAGAGGCGCCTTAAGGCCAGCTTCTGCCGCTGACATAACGGTCTGTCTGATAGCGGATTCTGTCTTTGAGCTGATCGAGCCGCTCTTCCTCATTCCATTGGTACCTCTCATGCCTTGGGTGTGGACCATCTATCTCGATACGAGATAGCCAGCCCCAAAATGCCCCCAGACTCCGTCTCAGCAAATGAATAAACGTACGCATCATGACCTCCGCAGATTGTTATCAAATAACAGTCATGTCATGCTATATTTTTGTATATTCCGGATATATAGCGTTTAAATTAACCGATTGTTCTCTCATGAATATCAATTCATTTTTATCCGCAGAGGCCCTGCTGGCGTTTGATGCTGTCGCACGGCTCAAAAGCTTTACGGCCGCAGGCGCCGAAATCGGCATGGCCAAGAGCCGGGTGAGCATTCTGGTCAGCCAGCTGGAAAAAGAACTCGGCGCCTTGCTGATCATCCGGACGACCAGACGTGTCGCCCTGACGGAAGCAGGCGAGAAACTAGCCAGGCATGCCCACGCCCTGAAAGAAATCCTGATCAATGCCAGGACAGAGGTAGCATCCGTGCAGGACGATGTCACCGGCAGACTGGTGATCAGCGCGCCGCCCGTGCTATCCCAGGTCATTCTGTCCCGCTATTTGCCAGACTTCACGGCGATGTATCCCAATCTGCAAATCCATTTGCAGGTAGATACCCAGTTGATCGACCCGGTGAAGGAAGGAGTAGATTTCTGCCTGCGGACAGGACGTGTGCATGATGACTCTCTGGTGGCCAGGACAGTCGGCATGATCCATGCCGCCTTATATGCATCTCCCGCTTATCTGGAAAAACATGGCCAGCCAGAATGCCTGGATGAACTGTCTTGTCATCGGGCCCTGAGTGACAGCAAGCTAATGAATGGCATGCAATGGCGACTAAACAGGGAAGGCGATACGCGGTGTGTCCAGATAGACCCGGCACTGAGCAGTGACTATGCCGAAGTGCTTGCGAATGCCGCTGTTCAAGGCCAGGGGATTGCGATGCTGTCGCATGTACTGGCCGAGAAGTACCTGCAGCGCGGTCAGTTGGTCCGTGTTTTGCCAGACTGGTCCGGAGATTCATGGCCGGTGTTTCTGGTGTACCCCTATCACCGGCCCCAACCCAAAAAATATCAGGTATTTATCCAGTTCATCATGCCGAGACTGGCAGAGGCGCTGGCAATACCGCCAACTGTTTGATGTTTTTTACCCTGTTTTTGCGATGACAGGCCTGCCGGGTGGTTTGCCTGAATGAATAAGCTGTCATCTCCATGCAGCCGCGCCCAAACCAAGGTAAAATAAGCCCGTTAACTGGATGGCAATGATCAAGCCTTGTCATCCACAGTCATTTGTTCTGGAGTTTATACATGCCTTCATTTGATATTGTTTCTGAAGTGGATCTGGTCGAAGTACGCAACGCGCTGGACCAATGCAACAAAGAAGTCACCAATCGTTACGACTTCAAGGGAAGTGATGCACGGGTAGAGCAGTCTGAAAAAGTGCTGACCATGTACGCCGATGCCGAGTTCCAGATTGATCAGGTCAAAGACATTCTGATCAACAAGCTGGCCAAGCGTAATGTCGATGTACGCTGCCTCGAATACGGCAAACTGGAAAAAGTCAGTGGCAACAAGGTCAAGCAGACTGTCACGGTCAAGGTGGGGGTTGAAACCGAACTGGCCAAAAAGATTGTCCGCATCATTAAAGACAGCAAAATCAAGGTACAAGCCAGCATTCAGGGCGATACGGTGCGTGTTACCGGTGCCAAGCGGGACAACCTGCAAGAAGTCATCGCGCTCATGCGCAAAGAAGTAACCGACTTTCCGCTGCAATACCAAAACTTCCGGGATTAATCCATGGCAAGACTGCCTGTGCTGGTAGTAGAAGACGATGCCGCCTTGCGCGAGGCGGTTATTGATACGCTGGAGCTGGCCGGTTTTGAAACGGTATCGGCCAGCGATGGTTCCGCCGCCCTGCAGGTGTTGGCAAACACCCCGGTATGCATGGTGGTGTCCGATGTCGCCATGCAACCCATGGATGGCAACCAGCTACTGAAAGAGATCAAGACCCGCTGGCCACATCTGCCCGTATTACTGATGACTGCCTATGGCGTTATCGAGCATGCGGTGGCGTCGATGCAGGCCGGAGCCGCCTATTACCTGCCCAAACCGTTTGAGCCGGATGCACTGGTGAATCAGGTCACCCGTTTTGCGCTCAGCCGTTTGCCTGGCGATGATGACTCCGTCGTGGCCGAGGCACCAGCCACCCGGCAATTGCTGCAACTGGCCGAAAGGGTCGCCCCCAAAGAAGCAACCGTACTGATCACGGGCGAATCTGGCACCGGCAAAGAGGTGCTGGCACGCTTCATTCATCGGCATAGCCATCGCAGTCACAAGCCGTTTGTTGCCATTAACTGTGCCGCCATTCCGGAAAACCTGCTGGAAGCCACCTTGTTCGGTCATGAAAAAGGCGCATTTACCGGCGCCAGTCAGACACACATCGGCAAGTTTGAACAGGCGCAAGGCGGCACGCTGTTTCTGGATGAAATTGCCGAAATGCCGCTACCGCTGCAATCCAAACTGCTGCGGGTGTTGCAAGAACGTGAAGTCGAACGGGTAGGCGGGCAAAAAGCCATTCCGCTGGATGTGCGTATCCTGACGGCGACCAACCGGGACCTGGGTGAATGGGTCAAGGAAGGCAAGTTCCGCGAAGACCTGTATTACCGACTGAATGTGTTTCCACTGCATCTGCCCCCTTTGCGCGACCGGGTCGCAGACATCGTCCCGCTGGCCAGACATGCCTTGTCGCGCTGGTCAGAACAACAGGTATTGCACCTGTCTAACGCTGCCTGTCAGGTGCTGCAACAGTACAATTGGCCGGGCAACGTGCGCGAGCTGGAAAACGTGATCCAGCGCGCCGTCATTCTGTGCAATGGCCAGATCGTGACGCCGGATGACCTGATGCTGATGCTCACCGACATGAACAGCCACGCATCCATGCCGGTGGCCGAGCCGGTCAAGCATACGCCAGACAACATCAAGGATCTGGAACGCCAGCATATTTTGGATACGCTGGCCGCTGCTGGCGGTGTCCGTAAACTGGCAGCAGAAAAACTGGGCATGAGCGAACGCACCCTGCGCTACAAGCTGGCGCAATACCGTGACGAAGGCTGGGAAGAAGACGAATGAAACAAGGCTTGATCAGGTTGTGGGTGTTGCTGCTGGCATGGCCCATCACGCCCCTGCATGCAGATACTCCCGGGCAGTTTGACAACTATGTACTGGCCTTGTCCTGGTCGCCAGATTACTGTGCCAGCCGGCCGGATGATACCCAGCAATGTACCAAACGCCTCGGATTTGTATTGCATGGCCTTTGGCCGCAATACACCAACGGGTATCCCGAATCCTGCTCGACAGAGCGTCTGGACAACCGGGTAAAAGACCAGTTCTCAGTCATTTACCCCAGCCCGTTTCTGATCCGCCATGAATGGGAAAAACACGGTACTTGTGCCGGCTTGAGCCAAGCGGGCTATTTTGCATTGTCGGCCCAGGTAAAGAACGCGGTCAAAATTCCGGCAGATTACATCCAGCCTGCACAGCCCTTTAAAACCAGCATTGCACAATTGCAATCCGCGTTTAACAAGGCCAATCCGGGCATACCGCAAACCGCTGTTGCCATTGCCTGTAGTGGCGGCGGCCGCTTTTTGCAGGAGGTACGCATTTGCCTGAACCGGCAAGGCAACAAGGCCATGTCATGCTCTGCCAGCATGCAAAAACAGATGCAAAAATCCTGCCGCAGCGGCGATTTTCTGGTCCGTAACATCCGTTAGGCCATCCTGTCATAGAAGAAAGTCATCATGACCATTGAACAAGATCTGGCGATTATTGCCGAACAGGAAGAAGCACTGGTTTTCAAACAGTTTGATGCCAGCATCGCCTGGCAGATTGGCAGCCAGCTAAGAGAAGAAGCCACCCTGGCCCAATTGCCTGTCGTCATCGATATCTGGCTGGGTGACCAATGCCTCTTCCATGCCGCATTGCCTGGCGCAGCCGTCGCCAATGCAGAGTGGGCCAGACGCAAACGCAATGTGGTACGGCTGATGAACAAAAGTTCCTATGCGGTAGGTCTCGGTTATCAATTATCCGGTGGCAGCATCTTCGAGAAAATGGGCGTACCCGTTGCAGACTATGCTACCCATGGCGGTGCATTTCCGGTGCGTATCCACAATAGCAGCTGCATTGGCACCATTACCATTTCCGGGTTGCCACAGCGGCAGGATCACCAGTTTGTAGTAGACCAGCTTGCCATTTATCTGGAACGCGACGTTCCTGTATTACCCGACTAATCAGCCCAGCGGCTGAACAGAGAAAAGTTGATCATATGGCCGAAGTAGTGACGTATCCGGGTTCTCCCTATCGATTGCATCAGCCGTTTGCACCAGCGGGTGACCAGCCTGCTGCCATTGAAAAACTGGTAGAGGGCATTGAAGATGGCCTGGCTTTCCAGACCCTGCTTGGGGTAACCGGCTCTGGCAAGACATACACCATGGCCAACGTGATTGCCCGCACCGGCCGGCCCGCATTGGTCATGGCGCCCAACAAGACCCTGGCGGCCCAGCTGTATGCCGAATTCCGCGAGTTCTTTCCGGAAAACGCAGTCGAATATTTTGTCAGTTACTACGACTACTACCAGCCAGAAGCTTATGTCCCCAGCCGGGACCTGTTCATCGAGAAAGACTCCTCAATCAACGAGCACATCGAGCAGATGCGCTTGTCCGCCACCAAATCCCTGCTGGAACGTCAGGACTGTATTGTCGTTGCCACGGTATCGTGCATTTACGGTATTGGTGATCGCGAGGATTACCACAAGATGATTCTGCACGTGAAAGAGGGCGAGAAGATCGCCCAGCGTGCCGTTGTCGAGCGCCTGGTGTCCATGCAGTATGAGCGCAATGATTTTGAATTCAAGCGCGGGGTCTTCCGTGTCCGGGGTGACATCATTGATGTATTCCCAGCCGAATTTAACGACAAAGCCATCCGTATCTCGCTATTTGACGATGAAGTCGAGAGCCTGCAGCTGTTTGACCCGCTCACCGGACATATCGAAAAACGGGTTTCCCGCTTTACCGTATTCCCCAGCAGCCATTATGTTACCCCGCGCGAAACCGTCCTGCGTGCCTGCGAAGCCATCAAGGAAGAGCTGCGAGACCGGCTAGAGTTCTACTACGCCAATGGCAAACTGGTGGAAGCCCAGCGACTGCAGCAGCGTACCCAGTTTGATCTGGAAATGCTCTACGAGATGGGCTTTTGCAAGGGGATCGAGAACTACTCACGGCACCTGTCTGGGCGCCCGCGTGGCGCGCCACCGCCCACCCTGATCGACTACCTGCCCAAAAACGCCATCATGTTCCTGGATGAATCCCACGTACTGATCGGCCAGATCGGCGGGATGAGCAGGGGGGATAACGCCCGCAAGCAAAATCTGGTCGAATACGGCTTTCGATTGCCATCTGCACTGGATAACCGGCCACTCACGTTCCCGGAGTACGAGCACGTGATGCGTCAGACCGTGTTTGTCTCGGCCACACCCGCCGCTTATGAGGCTGAGCATCAATCCCAGGTCGTAGAGCAGGTGGTTCGGCCAACGGGGCTGGTCGACCCGGAAGTCGAAGTCCGGCCGGTCCTGACACAGGTAGACGATGTCCTGTCAGAAATTACCAAACGTACCGCAGTGAATGAGCGGGTGCTGGTGACAACGCTTACCAAGCGCATGGCAGAAGACCTGACCGACTACCTCAGCGAGCATGGCGTTAAAGTGCGTTATCTGCACAGTGACATCGATACGGTAGAACGGGTAGAGATCATTCGGGATTTGCGCTTGGGGGTATTTGACGTACTAATCGGCATTAACTTGCTGCGAGAAGGCCTTGATATTCCAGAAGTTTCTCTGGTTGCCATTCTGGATGCCGACAAAGAAGGCTTCTTGCGCAGCGAACGCTCGCTGATCCAGACCATTGGCCGTGCTGCCCGTAACCTCAATGGTCGCGCCATTCTGTATGCAGACCGGATCACCGATTCGATGAAGCGTGCCATGGGGGAAACCGAACGGCGCCGGAACAAGCAGATCCAGTTCAACATCGACAATGGCATTACGCCAAAATCGGTCACGAAACGCATCAAAGACATTATTGACGGGGTATATGATCCGGAAGTTGCCAAGCTGGAGCAGGCACACAATAAAGAACTGATCGACATGGACCCGAAAAAACTGGCCAAAGAGATCAAACGGATCGAGAAAGAAATGCTCAGCGCCGCCAAAAACCTGGAGTTCGAACAAGCCGCCAAACTGCGCGATCAGCTAAAAACCCTGAGAGATCAGGTATTTGGGGCTGCCTGACAGGCAGCCGTTTCAGAACAGGGAAATATCGCCGGCCTCAACCACATGTCTGGAGGCGGTTCCTTCGGCCAGCATGTCTTCAAAGAATGTGACCTGATTACGGCCATTATGCTTGCTGTGGTACAGCGCCTTGTCGGCATAATCCAGCAGCGTGGCCGAAAAGGTATCCGGGTCAAGCTTGACGGCCCCCATACTGACAGTCACAACACCTACCTGCGGGAAATTGCGGTCTTCAATACGCTGACGGAAGCGTTCTAGCACTTCGCGGCAGCTTTCCTGATCCCGGCAACGCAATACAATGACAAACTCTTCGCCGCCAAACCGGAACAGCATGTCATCACTGCGGAAAGTAGACTTCATGATCTGCGAAAACAGTACCAGCACTTCATCCCCATATAAATGACCAAATCTGTCATTGATGGATTTGAAACGGTCGATATCTGCCATCGCCAGCCAGTACTCGCCGGCATTATCCGCCCGTTTATCAGCTGCATCGTGGCCAGATGCTGCTGCCGGTGGTTTTCTTACCTTGGAGAAATACTCGTCAAAGGTTTTTCTGTTGGCCAGTCCGGTCAATTCATCCGTTTGGGCATGCTGGAGCAGGCTGCAGAAATTCCGGTAGATTTGCAACACACCCGATAAAAAGTATGCGTCCTGGTCGCTCAGCGCCTGTGGGCTGGCAATGACCAGATAACTCTTTTCAAACTGGGTTTCCAACAGCAAATAGACAAACAGGAGCCCCTGATCATTGCGGGTGACGATATGACTCAGCTCAGAGGCACTGATGGCTTGATCCGCCTGTTTCAGTTCATCGGAAATCGTCAGATTATCTGTCTGGATACTGCAGGTCGGTTTGCCATGGAGGATTTTCTCGATAGGAGAGCCGGCACTGTCCAGTTTCAGGATTTCCAGGTGCTGCGGTTGCATCAGGTTGTGCAGGGTGTTGAGCAAACTGATTTCCAGCAACTCAAGGTCACGAATCATCGTAAAACCTACCAGATGATCCAGTAACAATGGTGTCTTTGCCATTTTGACATCCAGCATGTTCAAACAACCTCCAGGAGAACCCGGTTTTAGTGTCCAGTACGGTCAATTACACGTCAGTTGGCGACTTCGTGTCTGTGACTTTGGGTGATCGTCTAGCATAGCAGCCCCCCGGTGGGTTGTCTGTAGTTGAATCTGCCAAGATTGCACCAGTGCTGATAATTATCAAACCCGATAGATATCGATAGCTAAATAAGGTAGGCCCGTCACTAACCACCTAACTACCTGCATGCGATGGCCAGTATCAGAAAACTTACTTCTAAATCCTTGATTTAAGCTAAAAAAACAAAATAACGGTGGTGATTTTTTGCCCTACAATTCAATTGAGGCAAAGAAAAAAGCCGCAAAACAAGAGGATCTGTTTTCGGCCATTTGATGTAGTAACAGCTTCTTTTTGTGACGTGGCATCCGGCATATTTGACCGTATTGCTCTAACCCGAATCAAAGGAGTAGCGACATGAATCCACTACAGTACACAAAAATGCCATTTTCATTTCATGCCGGCTGGGATCGTATCGTCAATATTCATCCCAAAGTCCTAAGAACATTCCTGTTGCTTGTTCTGCCGTTTTCTCTTATTCCGCCAGCAACCTTGCTGTATGCGGGTAACCATCATCTCTCTGTCTGGTTGCAGAACGACACGCATTCAGACTGGCTGGCCGTCGCAATCATTTTCTTTATCGCAGAACTGCTCACGGTGCCGATGATGGGATGGGTCATCAAGCACAATGCGGGCAAGTACAACCTGAATGTCAGCTTCAAGGATACCTACCTGCTGGCCGCCATTATTGCAGTCCCCATGTGGTTATCCAGCCTGGGGCTACTCGCCAGCAGCATGTGGATGACCATTGGCCTGGCGATTGCCGGATTGGCCCTGGCCGCCAGCCTGTTGTACCACGGGCTGTACGCAGAACTGAAAATGGAAGACCGGTTCGAGGCGCAATCTCTCAGCTACGAGATCTTCTCGTTGGGTGGGGCTGTGTGGGTGATGTTGTGCGTGTTCCTGGTGGTGCCGCTGATCAAATAGCAACACCGCGTTTAGACGACAAAAGGTAGCCCCTGTAAAACAGAGGCTACCTTTTGTTTTAAGCATGTTTGGGCATGGTAAACCCTGCCCAGACAAATAACTTTCCCAAGGTTTACGGCTGTTCAACCATCACCGGGCGAATGGTAAATACCTCCGGGCGTTTGGTATCGACCGTCACGCGAACCCAGTGGTTGGATGGGCTGCCAAATGTTTGCAGTCTGGTAAAATTATTCAGCATTTTCAATGGGTTGTACAGTGGCTTGTCTACCTTGAAGAAATGGGTGTCACCATGCACCAGCAAAACTTGCCCTTTGAAGCCGGCCGTTTCAGTAGCTACAGCCTCCATGAATTTCCGGTAGGCTTGGTACCCAGGAAGCTTGCTCTCATCGACCTCTTCGGTTTCCGGCAAATCAAAGCCAGGGTCCGCCTGGAAAACCAGTACCAGCCCTTTGGCATGCCTGGCTTTTGCCTGATCAAAACTGCTTTTTAACCAGTCAATATTTGCAGCATCCCGCTCCAGATATTCGGCATTGTCTGCATCGCATTGCGCCTGATCACGGGCACTTTTCTTGGTGCAATCCTTGTTATCGGTCACCATATTGTTATTACTGCCCGGGATATTGAGCCCGACAAAGACGATTTTTCCGAATTCAAACCGGACATTTTCAGAAAATTTCTCCCCGGCAGGTGCCTGATGCACCAGTGGCATGGTTTGCTGCCCAAAACTCTCTGATTTGCCAAACATGACTTTGCGGAGATGGCTTAGACGCTCCAGATTGTTATATCCCCCGTTGTTGGTACGGTGGCAATCTGTCCATTCATTGTCTCCCGGTACATAGACGGCGGGCTTCTTCAAGGTATTGAACATGGTGATGGCATCGGTATATACCCCATCGGTACATTCAGAACTACCGTCCTTGATATCACCATCATAAATGGAGAACCGGATATCCGAGTGATTAATGCTATTGATCACCGCCTGCATTTTGGGCATATCGCCATTTTTGGCATATGGCATGTCCCCCCAAAGACCAAACGAGAAACTGTCGGCAAATACCGGTGGCAGGGTAGAAGCGAGCATCAAACCGGCACATAAGGCATATTTTTTCATGGGTAGTCCAGTGGTTGAGGGAATGAAAGAAGTCCTCATTGTTACCAAACGGCATTGCACTTTTGTGACGTTTGGCATTTTCACGTCAGATCGTCATAATTGCCATGCTAGAATAATTACAAGCCTGCCATAAGCTGCAAGGCACCACGTAGCTAATAACAATAACCTGACCGTGACCCTGCCATGTCCCTCGAAAAAATCACCACCATCCTCAACAAACAAAAACTGGTCGAGAACATGGTTCACAGCCAGGACATGCCTCGCCACCAGTTGGTCGAAAATGTCGTGCACCGCCAGCATCTGGCAGAGCTCCACAACCTGCTGGACAAGCTCTCTGCAGAAGAAATTGCCGAAACCCAGACGGCTTTGACCAGGGCAGATGCCTGCCTGCTATGGCACGAAATCCCGGCTGCGCGTGAAACCGGCATCCTGGACTTATTGCCGGCTGATTTGCAAACAGAACTCATCGCCAGCAAGGTCGTGGATGATTTTGAGAGCCAGATACACATCTTCGAGCTGGTGGGAGAGCGCCTTAAGCAGATTACCATCAGCAACCGCAAAGACCTGGCAAACCATCAGCCTATCTGGATCGACGTATTGAACCCCAGCAAGGCAGAACGCCAGTTCATCGGCGAGTATTACGGACTTGAGCTGCCAGACCCGAGTGACGGGACGGATCTGGAAGTCAGCTCCCGCTTTCTGGTCGAAGAAAATGGCGATATCGTACTGCACGCCAACTTTTTGCTGGACCGCTCGGGAGACTCCAGAAGCGTACCGGTCTCGTTTATCCTGCATGATGGCATTCTGTTTTCAGTACGTGAAGAAGACCTGCCTGTCTTCCGTCTGCAGCGGCTCCGTGCCAGAACACAACCCGGTTATGTGACGGACTGCAAGGATGTGCTGTTGGACTTGTACGGCGCTGATGTCGAATACTCTGCCGACTCGCTGGAAGACATTTACAGCACGCTGGGCAAAGTAGGACGCCAGGTACTGAGCGAAACCATCAGCGATACAGAGGCCGCGCGCATTCTGGGGGATATTGCCGAAGAAGAAGACCTGAACGGGCGTATTCGCAGCAATATTCTGGATACCCAGCGCGCGTTATCGTTCTTGATGCGTTGCAAGATTCTCTCTGCCTCGCAAGTGGACGATGTCAAACAGGTGATGCGCAATATCGAATCCCTGAACAGCCATACCGCCTTTTTATTCGACAAAATCAACTTCCTGATGGATGCCACGATTGGTTTCATTAACATTAACCAGAACCGGCGTGTTACCCAGCTGACCATCTTTGGTGTGGTTTTCATGCCGATCAACATTTTTGCCGGTATTGGCGGCATGTCTGAGTTCTCGATGATGACAAAAGGCATCCCGTGGCCACTTGCCTATGGCGCATTTGTCGGTGTCATGGCGTTAATTGGCTGGAGTACCTATGTCGGCCTGAAATACATCGAAAACAAGAAACTGAAGCATTCTGCCAAATCCGGCCTGACGGACAAGGCGGATTGACCCCGTCAATCCTGGCCTGTCGGGTCATGTTTATCTACAGCCAGTGAACGTTTGTATCTGATGATGGTGATTCCGGAGTTGCCCATCATGGACAAACATTATTTTCTAGATGCAAAACAAGGAATGGAAATAATGTTTGTATATATATTTCAGGTGCTTATCACTGTAATTTAATCTGTATCAAAATAATTCGGTAAGCGCATGAATAGTGTTATATCATGGCTGACAGAAAAAAATACCCAGTCATTTAAAGGCTGTTTAAAGGAAGTGCATGTATTGTTTTGGCATGTATTTTAATCTGCAGGATAAACAAGCAATCCATCGGTTGCTTGCGCAGGCTAACCATGAGCTGCCTGGAAACGTGATATCAAAAAAACAAACGCCAACTCATGAATACCATTGACTCTAGAACCGTTATTTCCAAATTCCTGACCATTCTTGTCGCCATTATCATGGTTGTCACGGGTTGGGCGCTTTGGCTGGCGGATAAAGAGGGTACGTCCCTGTCTACGCCACAGCAGCATGACGAGTTATGGCAGATGTATAGCGTCGGGAACCAGCTGGAACAGATAAGACATCTGGCCACGCAGTTCATCAGCAACAAGACCGGGCGGGAGCAGTTGACCCGGGGTCTGGCCGACTCCCTGGTGCTGATCGAGAAAACCAGATCAGACTTTCTTGCCAGTGGTGCGCTGACCAACCGGGATAACCCGGTTGTCTTCAAAGGGCTGGATGTGTTGTCCAGCACCATCAAGACTTGGTTATTGCGTACACAAAGCCACAATGACCGTGCACCTATGCTGCTGTTGGCCAGTGATATCCTGAAAGAGCACGAGGCCAATCACGAGCAGTTGCTAGCCATGATGACCGATATTCACCGGACCATGTCGGCCCATCTGGATCAGGATCGCCTCAGCCTGAAAAACCGGTTTACGTCTGTTCGCTGGGTCCTATATTCCTGCTTTGTATTTTCCATCCTGCTCTTTCTCAAGCTTTTACTGGATATCCGCTTTTTCAGGAAAATCAACATTTACCTATCAGAGCTCAATGAGCGCCTGAAAAATGACATCAACGTGAAAACGAGCGAACTGCGCAATGAGCGCCAGTTGCTGTTGGAAGTCATTGAAGCCAGCCCTTGTGAAGTGGTGCTGTTCACAGAGGCGACCGGAAAAATCCTGCTGATCAACAAGCGGTTTTCAAGGCGTCTGTGTCTGACCGATGTCAACCAGCCTTTTATGGTGTCAGACCTTGTATTTGATCCGAAAAAGGCCAAAGAACTGATTGTAGATCTGGACACACATGGTGCGGTAGATGACTGGGAGGGCATGATTTCTGTCCGCAGCCCATACTGGAGCTCTTTATCTGCCCGCAAGATTCTGATCGATAATCAAAAAGCCTATCTGTTCTGGAGCTTCGATCTGTCTGTTCATAAGAACCTGCAAGACAAACTGCAGTTGCTGGCCAATACCGACATGCTTAGCGGTATCTATAACCGCCGTGCCTTCATGCAGAAGGCTGACCTTATCATCAAGACGGCGGGCAGCTGCGGCTTGCTGATGCTGGATATCGATAACTTCAAGCATATTAATGATACTTATGGTCACGCGGCAGGCGATACGGTCATTGTCGGTTTTGGCGAACTGCTCAAGTCCCTGAACATTAACAATGCACTCTATGGTCGTCTGGGGGGCGAAGAGTTTGCCGTCTTGTTACCCTATATCAGCCAGGAGCGCTTGCTGGCCCAGGCAGAAGAATTCCGCATGCTATTTGCCGAGTATGATTTCGTGTGCGATGAGGATGTCATCATCCATGCAACGGTCTCGATTGGCGCTGTTCATACCAGCAGCATGACAGAAAGAAATATCTCCGCCTTGCTTAGCGTTGCTGACAAGGCTCTCTACGTTGCCAAAACCACTGGCAAAAACAAAGTCGTCCCCGGGTAATCATCCGCCTACGCCTCGTTATGCCGGTTTGACTGACAACTTTGCAACAAAACCCGATGCTTTTCGGCATCGGGTCTTCTTATCCCCACTTAGGCTTTGCTGACGCTATTTTAATCACGTAGAATTGCACCCAGTTTAAAGAACGTCAACGGAACGAACTAAATATGCATCTGCTGACAAAAGCGTGCTTATCCCTGCCAATGCTACTCATCTGTGGCTTAGCCAGCCTGGCTCAAGGAGAGAGTCTGAGCATTGCGGCGACAGACTACAAGCCGTATATCAGCGACCAATTGCCAGATGGAGGCATCCTTACCAGGGTATTGACAGAAGTCCTGCAAAAGCAGGGGGCTGATTACCAGCTGATCACGGTGCCTAACAACCGGGCAATCGAAGGGGCCATGCAAGGTGCTTATGATGCCACTTTCGGCTGGGCCTATACGCCGGAACGGGCGCAGAAAATGCTGTATTCTGACCCGATTGCCACTTTCAAAATGGTGTTTTTCCAGCGCAAGGCAAACCGCATTCACTGGACATCCATGCAGCAATTGACCCCGTATCCGATTGGGGTTACCAAAGGAAATTTTGTCTCTAAAGAGTTTTCTGCTCTCAGCAAGCAAGGCAAGTTGAAAGTGGATGAAGCATTTGATGATTTGTCCGGCCTGCGGAAATTGCTTATGAAGCGAATTGACTTGTTTCCGATGGAAATTGAAGCAGGTCAATACCTGATCCAGTCCAGTCTGACCGTGCAAGAGCAGCAAGACCTTGTGCCTTCTGATGAAGTCATCTGGCAGGTCCCCGTGTATTTCCTGATCAATCGGAACGTGGCCGGTGCATCCGAATTCATGAGCAAATTCAATCAGATACTGCATTCTCTGAAAGAGCAGGGCAAGCTTGATGCCGCTTATAGAGATACCAAGGCAAAAATTGACCATCGCGTGTTAGTCAAAAAGTAACTTCCTTCCATCTTGTGTTATCCCCCCCGTCATCAAGGCCGCGTGAATACGATGCCTTGATGTGTGTAGCCCAAGTCACGAAATACGATAAAAATGATTTTTGATGTTCCCACCATGGCTGCCATGGTTGCAGTAGTTTCCCTTGCCATGGCCATTGCTTTGCGTTGTGTTTCCTCCAAGGAGCATGTACCAGGGTTTAGATTGTTCAGCATTGGTCTGCTATGTCATGCCATCGGTGTCCCTGTGGTCGCGTTTCGTGCAGTGATTCCTGAAGCATTTTCCATTATTGCCGGCAATACGCTCGTGTCTGCCGCATTTGGGTTTTTCCTGGCTGCCATTTACCGCTTTTATCTCAAGCCGGTTAATTGCAAACTGGTGATGGTGCCTGTAGCACTGGTATTTGTTTCTACGATCGTTTTGCTCAACCAGCAGGCATTACGTTTTTCCACCATGTCACTGCTGATGCTATTGCAAATGCTGAGCCTGTTCATGACAGTCTGGGTCAGAAGGCATGACACGTCTGGCAACAGTTATCGGTTGCTGCTGTGTGGCGTGACTATTGGCGTGCTGATATTTGCTTCACGCATGATCGCGATGCTCGCTGGCATCACATCTCCTCAGGCAGTCTGGCACCCCGGTTTAATACAGACCTGGACGTTTATGAGCGGCGGTGTATTCGTCTTGTTTACGGCGGTGGGTATTATCGGCATGTACAAAGACAGGTCTGATCACTACATCAAGACTCTGGCCATGCAAGATGAGCTGACTGGTATCGGCAACCGGCGTGCGATTGTGCAGGAGTTGCAAAAAAGGTTTGCAGAATCGGTTCGGCACAAAACCCCGCTGTGCCTGCTGATGTTTGATCTGGATTACTTCAAGCATATCAACGATTGCTTTGGCCATTTCGCAGGGGATGAAGTATTGAAAACAGTTGCCACCAGCGTGAAAACCAGGTTACGTATCAGTGACTTTTTCGGCCGGTATGGTGGTGAAGAGTTTGTGATCATCCTGCCAAGAACCTCGCAAAGCGTCGGGGTATCGATTGCAGAAGAATTACTGGCCCGCCAGCAACATCAGTCCATCCGGACCGAGGGCAAGGAAATTCCGGTCAATTTCAGTATTGGCATCGCCGCAACGGACAGTGGCCAATTCGAGAAGTCGGAGGATTTGCTCAAGGCGGCGGATCAGGCCCTGTACAGGGCCAAAGAGCAGGGGCGCAACCGCTTGTCCGTTTGAGCAAGGTTTGGCTGATACCTCCAGCAGCAATAACACCATCCGGTTTGTGTAACACCCGGATGCCAATATGAAATATGCAGTTCCGGTGCCGCTGCATGCGGTGCAGAAGTTGTAGTACAGAAAGAAATACGTTGATTGTTACAGTAAGAAGCAGGCTCGCTGCCACTTTGGTATTTTTCGCGAATGGTATCGCCATCGGTTCTTGGGCAGCATCGATTCCCTTCATCAAATCCCGTCTCGGCTTAACCCCATTCCAGCTCAGTGCCGGCTTGTTCGGCTTCTCTGTGGGGGCCATTCTGGCCATGAAAATTGCACCGGAAGTGGCCAAAAAACTGGGGGCGGCACGCGCGCTCAAGTACCTGATGCTGTTATTTGCCAGCGCACTCTTATGTGTGTTTTATATTCAGAATCTGGGCCAACTGGTCATTTTTCTGGCCATTCTTGGCATGGCTAACGGCGCAGCAGATGTTTTTCAAAGCTTGTACGGGTCTTACGTAGAAAGAGATGCCTTACGCCCGATGATGTCCTCATTTCATGGGGCGTGGAGCGTGGGTTGTGCATTAGGTTCTATCATGTTCGGCTTCGCCATTCACCATCACGTGCCTTTCAAGATGATCTTGCTTTTGCCTGCGACCATGATCCTTTTGGTATACATCACCGTGATGTATCTGGGTCTTAATAAAAAGGGCCGCGTAGACGACAAACATGGATTCAAACTGAAAGACATATCGCCGGAAGTATGGTTTTTGGGTGGTCTGGCAGGGCTGGCCATGTTTATTGAAGGCACGGTAACGGACTGGAGCGCCATTTATCTGCTCAACTACCTTCATGTGACCACACAATTTTCATCCGTAGGTTTTACATGGTTCATGCTGGCCATGGCGGTTACACGTTTGGTTGGGGATCAACTGGTGGGCATACTGGGGGAAATCCGGCTGATCAAGATTTCCGGATACCTTACCCTCACTGGCATGGCACTTGTACTAAGCCAGCTAGATACACTGGTGTGCATCATCGGTTTTGTACTGGTCGGGGTGGGTATTGCCAATGTGATACCACTGGCTTTCCGCGCTGCCGCACGCAATATCAAATGCTCATCCATCAATATTTCTGCTGCAGCCACGTTTGGCTACAGCATGTACCTGATGGGGCCACCCTTTGTCGGTTACGTTGCAGAGAAAACCGGGCTGGATCACGCTTTCTATCTGATGGTGATTGCAGGGGTAGGGATGCTGGTCATTGGCCCTTCCAGCATTCGCAATACCATGAAATACAAGGTGGATCATGTTCAAGTCGTGAAATAGCAAAGCGCCCGGCATGTCGGGCTCATGCCGGGTCAGATATCCTGCATTACGAATTGGACAAATACTTTTCGACCAACTTCACCCAGTAACTGGCCCCGACAGACAAACAGTCATCATTGAAGTCATAACCAGGGTTATGCACCATGCAGCCGCCTTCGCCATCTCCGTTGCCAATCAGCAAATAACACCCAGGCACCTTCTCCAGCATGAAAGAAAAGTCCTCACTGCCTGTAATCGGTTGCAAATCCGGAATCAGTCCTTGCTCACCCAGCCAGTCTACCGCCACCTGACGTGCAAACTCGGTTTCTTTGGCATGGTTAATCAAAGGCGGGTAGGGGTCGTGGATGTTGATCTCGGCAGCCGCCCCAAAACTGGCGGCTTGCGCCTGCACGGTTTCCTCAATCCGTTTGAGCAGCAATTGGCGAACCTCAAATGTCATGGCCCGCACGCTAAGTTCCATTTCAGCGGTATCCGGAATCACATTGGAGGCATGGCCTGCATGAAAATACCCAACCGTCACCACAGCGGTTTCTAGCGGTGGGACATTACGTGACACAATGCTTTGCAAGGCCATGACAATGGAAGCACCCACTACAATCGGGTCGACTGCTTTGTGAGGCATGGCCCCATGGCCACCCTTGCCACTGATTTTGATATGAACAGAATCAGAAGATGCCATGAACGGCCCCGCCCTGAAACCCAGCAAGCCAGTCGGATATCCGGGCATATTGTGCAAGCCGAAGACGGCATCACACGGGAAGCATTCAAACAAACCGTCTTGCATCATCTGGTAAGCACCGCCGCCACCTTCTTCTGCTGGCTGAAAAATCAGATGAACCGTGCCATCAAAATCCGCTTGGGATGCCAGATACCTGGCCGCAGATAATAAAATCGCCGTATGACCATCATGCCCGCACGCATGCATTTTCCCCTGATGGCGACTGGCATAGGGCAAGCCGGTTTCTTCCTGAATGGGGAGGGCATCCATGTCTGCCCGGATACCGATGGACCTGGGGCTAGTCCCGCGCTTGAGCGTGCCAACCACCCCCGTCTTGCCCAGGCCTCGATGCACTTCATAACCCCATTCAGCCAATAACCGGGCAACCAGATCACTTGTCGCCACTTCTTCAAAACTAAGTTCCGGATGCTGATGAATCTGATGCCGGATGGCCAGCATGTCTGCTTCATGGGCAAGGATATCGGGAAGAATGAAATCACGGTTATTCATTTAAGCGTCTTTCATGCGGGCATTAGTTTTTTTGTAGTAAAAAGTATGCCGTCACAGACAACCAAAGTCCAGCATATAATTCTATGTCAGAACTAACTATCCGGCTGATGGCTTGCCAGGAGGAATGGCTTAGTTACCACGCAGGCTTAACTGTCCAACTTTACGGCATCAGTTCCAGACCTTAAGCCTTCACTTGATCAGTAACTGGAAATTTTTGAGATTCTTCTTGTAATCAAGCGTGGTCTGAACTGCGCATCTGAACCAAACGCCATCAGCACCATTGCCATACTTATCCAGAGCTTCTTTATCACCCGATTCTGTGAGCATCAAAGGGCGTCCGCAAGTATCTTGCCGGTATTGAAAAAAAGACTTAGGGGTTTGCTTCGGCAAGGTTTTATCAAGTTCTTCAAGTTTTTGCATGCGGCAAACAGATATTTCTGCATGTGATAAGCCTTGTCCATTACAAAGCCATTTCTCGATAGGAGCAGCAGATGAGAAACCTGACAGTAGCAACAGGGAAAGCAAAATGTGTTTCATGGGGAGTGAAGCCTTTGTATGAACCAAGGCATCAAGTATACCAAAGGCATATTAACCGTAGTTCGCATCTTTGCAGATACTATTTTACATAATATAAATTATGCGAAATAAAGTATGGACCTATAACACCCAGAAAATTCCGAAAATATTGTTAGAAACCGCCTGACTCTCCTGATACCATTTGCATATCTTGTTTACAGCAAATCTCTACCACCATGCAAAAGAAAAAACCTCTGCTGCTGCTTGTGCTGGTGTTCGCTATCTTTTTTTTGGCCGGGATAATTAGTTTTGCCTACCTTGATGCTCAGTTGACGGATGGATGTCCTGATGTTGCCAGGGTTTTTCAGTGGGCAGACTGGGAAAAGACGCTCTACGATTGGCTTTATTGGCCTGTCGCTGTTGTTGCATCTCTAGCCGCTGCACTGGGCTTCGCCAGACTTCTGATTCGTGGTATCCGTCTCAGGATGCGCTGATTAGACCCTGCATACATTATTTAGCCCTGAAAGTTACACAGCCCATGAAATATACTTTATGTTCGTTTTTATTGCTATCGACCCTGGCATATGCAGATAACGCAGAAAAATGGCTTTGTAACGGCCAGGTCTTGTCGCATGCAGAGATATCTTCTTGCCGTATGGGTAAGCTGGCCCAGCTGGATAAAACCCTGCCCAGGCAAACGCCCAAGTCATTTTTTCAGTATCGGCAAGATACATGCGGTCGGCCATTAATGCTGACGGAAGCAGGTAACAAAGAGGCGCTAGACAAGTTCGGTAATGGTGCTGATAACATTTGGTTCAAATGTGCAGTACAGACCACACTCGACTACAAAAACAACCTTAAAAACTTTCAGTTAATGATCAAATAATGATTATATGCCGGCTGTTTGTCATTACGCCCGATAACTCCCTTCAATCAACGCCAAACCGGCTTTGCGAATTTCTGAAATAAATTCCTGCACAAAAAGCAAATCGCCATAATCTGTCAGTGTGGCCGCGTACAAATTACACGTCAGGCCTTCGTGAGTAACGGGTTTTGTGACGATATACCCACGTTGTTCGTACGGTGCCGCGCTCCATGCTGGCAATGCGGCAATCCCTTGTCTCAGGGCCACTAACTGGATGATGGCGGCCGTCAGTTCGACATGGCGTTTCTCGGGCTTGATACCAGCGGGTGTCAGAACGCGATGCACCACATCCAGTCGATGGTCTGGCAACGGATAGCAAACCAGTGTTTCATCTTTGAAGTCTTCTGCACTGATAAAGCGGTTTTGAGCAGCCGGATGATCCTTGGCCACAATGGCCCGAATATCAAAGCTGAACAAGGGATGCACCGATATACCGGGTAATTCGGCAGGTTCGGACATGATGACAAGATCCGCCGTGCCTTGCCTTAGCAGCGTCACCGGGTCTGCCTGCCAGCCAAGCACAAAGTCCAGCTCAACGTCCGGCCATTTCTTGTGAAAGGCATCATTGGCTGGCAGCAGCCAGTCAAATGACGAATGGCACGCAACGCTGATCCTCAACCGCCCTGCTTCGCCATGAATAATATGGTCCATTTTCTCCTGATGAAAACGGAGCAGGCTTCTGACGTCTTTAGCGAGCTGAATCAGGTTCAAGCCAGCGGCCGTGAACTGTGGTGGATTGGACTTTCTGACCAGCAAGGGCGTTTCGTAATGTTCTTCCAGCTGTTTGATCTGGTAAGAAATGGCGGATTGCGTCAGGTGCAGTGCTTTGCCTGTTTCTGTAAAGCTGCCTGTCTGCTCCAGTGACAGTAGTGTTTCCAGGTGTCGTATTTCTAGCGGACCGAGATTTTTCATAAAATTTATTCATGTTTAAGATAAAAACATTCCGTTTGTACAGCTGGATTTATCGATGGAAAATCAACGTTGTTGGCTATTCATGATGACTCATACATCTGGCCGGCACAAGTATTTTTCATTTAAGAAATACGCACAAGGACTCTGACGCCATGCCTACGATTTACCTGATCGGTGACTTCAATGCACACATTACGGCGCATAACGCCATTAATGCCTCCATTGCAATCTTCAACAAAACCAGTGAACAGCCGATAAATGCTGTCTGGCTCGGAACAGAGCACATTCATCATGCCCAATCACTGGCAGACGCAGACGGCGTATGGTGCGTGCCGGGCAGTCCGTATAAAAATCCCGACGGAGTGTTCAAGGCCATCCGGTATGCCAGAGAACGTCAGATCCCGTTTCTGGGTACGTGCGGCGGATTCCAGCATGCCATTATCGAGTTCGCCCGTCATGCCAAGGGAGTTGATAATGCCAGCCACGCAGAAGAAACCCCGGATGCCAAAGAGAACGTGATATCAGCGTTGTCCTGCTCGTTGGTCGAAACGGGTGGAGAAGTGATTTTCCCCACGGACAGCATCCTCAGGAAAATCTATATGACACCCCATGCGACCGAAATGTACCATTGCAATTATGGCGTGAACAAACACTATTACCCGCTATTGTTCAGCCAGCAAGATGCCATGTCCGGGCTCAGGATTGCGGCAGTCGATGAACAAGGCGATGTACGTGCAGTCCAGTATCAGCCTCATCCATTCTTTGTGGCCACCCTTTACCAGCCAGAACGGCGGGCACTGGGCAACTCGGTTCATCCGTTATGTAACGCATTTTTTGATGCCGTCATTTACCACCAGCAACAGGCTGAAAGGACTATCGATGTCTGATCCGACTACAGGTATTGCCGACCTCCCTGCTCCACCGTTCTATGCCGTTATTTTTACCTCAGTCAGAACTCAAGTAGATGAGGGCTATGCCGAGATGGCCGATAAAATGGTGGCGCTCGCGGCACAACAACCCGGGTTTCTTGGTGTTGAGTCTGTACGGGCAGACAACGGTTTAGGCATTACCGTGTCTTACTGGCAGGACGAGGCTTCAATTAAGGGATGGCGGCAGCACGCCGAACACCAGCTGGCCATCCAGAAGGGCCACCAGCAATGGTATGAGGCTGCATTTACACGGGTCGCCAAAGTGGAGCGTGCCTACGGGTTTGGTAAATAGACAGGCTAACCGGCACAGGCATCCTGCAAGATTGCCGGACGCCTGTACCGGGTTTGGCAGCCTTACGGCAGTTTGAACTGAGCCACTGCCGCCTGCAAAGAATGGGACAGGTTACCCATCTCGTTGGCGACGCCGGCATTGCCTTCCATGGTGGCACTGACTTCTTCTGCCATGCTCGCAATATGCTCTACATTGGCGGCGATATCGTTGGCGGCAATGCTTTGCGCCTTGGTAGCTTGCACCACTTCCCTGGCTTTGATCTGCGAATCATCTGCCTGCAGCCGTATGTCGCTCAAAATACCGGAAACCTGCTGAACCTGGGCCAGACTGGCCTGTACTTGCGGTACGGCAGCCTGCATGGCGTTCACCACACCGTCTGTTTCTGACTCAACGGCAGATACCGTGTCACTGATCAGTTTGGTGGCACTGGTGGTTCTTTCGGCCAGTTTGCGGACTTCATCTGCCACCACGGCAAAGCCCCTTCCCTGTTCTCCTGCGCGTGCCGCTTCAATGGCGGCATTGAGCGCCAGCAGATTGGTCTGGTCAGCAATCTCCTTGATTACCCCGGCGATGTGGCCGATTTCCTCTGATCTGGATTTGAGCTCGCTCACCTTGCTGGCCGAGGTTGCAATCAATTGCTCAACCGCCACCACTTCTTGCGCTGCCTGCTTGACGGCCAGCTCACCCTGATTGGAAATCTTCACGGTACTTTCTGCGTGCTCGGCTGTCACTTGCGCAATTTCCGATACCTCGTTGATGCTTACCGTCACTTCTTCCAGTGCCGCAGCACAGGCGGACGTGGCTTGGGCTTGCTGATGACTGGCCGCCGCCACTTCGTGTGCCGATGTCGAAAAATGCTGGGCGTGTTCCGTAATGGTATCGGATACAGCCGTCATTTTTTTCAGCATCACCACCAGGCTATCCCGCATGTCCGCCACGGCAGACAACATGCTGCCTTTTTGCGCCCCCTTGAGGTTTACGTCGGTATCCAGATGCCCGCGGGCAATAGACTGAACCACGGCCACCGCATAGGCAGGCTCCCCGCCCAACTGCCCCAGGATGCTCCTGCTGATCCAGATAAAGATGCCCACAATCAGCAGCAGGATTGGCGAGGCCAGTAGCAAAAACTCTAATGTGTTATGCCAGAATGCATCCGATACATCATTGACATAAATGCCCGAGCCGATCACCCAACCCCAAGGGGAAAACAGGTAGGAATACGATACTTTGGGCTGCGCTTCTTTAAAACCGGGTTTCGGCCAGAGGTAATCAACAAATCCGCCCTCCGGGCTGCCTTGCGCCGCCGCTACGATATACTGCATGGCAGGTTTGCCGTTGCCATCCTTGTAATCTCTGGCAGATTTGCCTTCCATTTCCGGTTTGGCCGGACTTAATACAAACCGGTAAGACGTATCCAGCACAAACACATAGTTCTTGCCGTCAAAGCGCAGGTTCCTCAACGAAGCAATCGCTTGTCGCTGGGCTTCAGCCTTGCTGAGATGGCCTTTTTCCTGCAAGGATTCGTAATGTGCCAGCGTTGCCAGCGCACTTTGCGTGACAGACCTGACCTGTATGCGATGATCTTCCAGCATGGAAGATTTCAGATCAAACAAGGATGTAATGCCAAGGGCCAGAAAGCCAATGATAACAACCAGAAAAGCGGTGACAAGACGGGTTTTGAGTGGGAGTCGTGAAAAACGCATAAGACTTCTCCATGCCAAAAAGGCAATGTATAAAGAAATCCGGTTTTGTGTGGCTAATGGTTTTTGTAGTTATTTATCGTTTTTATATAATAAGCAGACAGGCGCGGCATTGTAGGAACCGCTGCAAGTCAGTGGCTGATTATACGGGAAAATAATCGTCGTGCGTCAATCGTGATCAATACGATGACAAGGAAGACATGACAAGAGACAACCAAGCAGGTCGCGCATGGATTGCACGCCTGCCCGGTTCAGGAAGGTCGAAAACTAGTGGAGGTTATTGCGTCGCGTGGATGACATCACCAACGGCAGTGAACAACCGGTCTTCTTCTGAGGCATGTTCATGCAAGTCTTGCTGAATCTGGCGCGCTGATACTGCCAAAGCAGAGAAGTCATGCCGGCTCAGGTACTTGGCTGCCTGGTCTACCTGGTTGCGCAGTTGATCATGCGCCTTGCGCAATTTGGCAATGGTGCCTTCAGCAGATGGCATCGCCGCGGTAATCGAATTGAACAGCGAGTTTTCTTCCATGGCCAAGTGCGGCAACAGAGCGTCACGAAAATCATCAAATGACCGCAAGCAACCGGTCGTGTTGGAGGTTTCTGCCGCTACAATCAAAGACTGTAAATGGCGTTCGCAGGCGAAATGATCTTCTGTATGTAATTGGGCAAGCGTGGCCATGAAGGTTCCTTTAAATTGATGTCATAATGACTTTCCGCCACATTACGCCGACTGGCCTGAAAATCATTGACACGCATCAACAAAAATTACCCTTAAATGCACAATGCCACAAAAAAGCAAATCCGCCTGCTTGAGCTACTGTTTGGCACCCAACGCTTTGGCCCGCAAACGGCTGTTTTCCAGCTCCGCCAGGTTATCCGGTGCAATCAGCCAGCCAGCAGTATGCTGCTCTGCCAGGCTGGCCAGCAAGGCGATAAAAGAACCGTCTTCATTAAAGCAGTTGATATAACGGTATTGCCCGCCACCAGCGGTCATGAATTCCGACTTACCCTCAATGGCAATTTCTTCCAGAGTTTCCAGGCAATCAGACACAAACCCCGGGCAAATGACATCCAGACTGGCCGTTTTGGCTTTGCCCAGCTTGTTCAGCATGTCAAACGTATAGGGTTTTACCCATTCTGCCTTGCCAAACCGCGACTGGAAAGCAATGGTAAACGCCCCCTCTTTCAACCCAAGTGCCTCCGCCAGCAATCGGCCGGTCTTCTGGCATTCGCAAAAATACGGGTCACCTTTTTCCAGCGTATATTTGGGCACGCCATGAAAACTCATCAGCAAATGGTCACCACGGCCATTTAACGCCCAGTGACGTTTAACCTTCTCGGCTAGCGCGGCAATGTACGCCGGGTGATCATGAAAGTGTTTTACCCAACGCAGTTCTGGCGGGTTACGCATGCGCTTGACCGTGTTGGCAACGGCATCCATGACCGCTCCGGCACTACTGGCGGCATACTGCGGATAAAGCGGTAGCACCAGAATCCGGTCACAACCATTGGCTTTTAGGTTCTGCATCTTCTCTGCCACGGACGGATGTCCATAACGCATGGCAAAGTCCACCATGACGCCCTGCCCCATTTTTTCACCCAGCAGCCCTTTCAGCAACTTGGCCTGCTTCACGGTATGTACCATCAGCGGGGAACCTTCTTCCGTCCAGATGCTGGCGTACTTCAGGGCAGACTGTTTGGGACGAAACGGCAAAATGAAGGCATTGAGAATAACCCACCATATCGGCCGGGGAATCTCAACCACCCGGGTATCTGAAAGAAACTCGCGCAGGTAATGTTTTAACGCAGCGGGCGTTGCAGATTCTGGCGTGCCCAGATTGACGATCAGCACCCCTACTTTCTTGCTGCTGCCATGTTCAAACGGGGGTTCAGACAAATAACGGGCCATGGTTCATCCGGTCAGGTAAGTCGTTCAATCAGGATTATTCGAATACGGGACAAGTACTTATTGCGATAGTGCATTGGACAACAGGCGCGCTGTGACATCCACGATCGGGATAACGCGTTCATAAGCCATCCGGGTTGGACCAATCACGCCCAGCGTGCCGACGATTTCGCCATCTATCGCATACGGCGACGTCACCAGTGCACATTCGTCCAGCGGCAACATGCCGGATTCTCCGCCAATGAATATCTGCACGCCTTGCGCTTTCTGGCTGAAGTCCAGCAATTGCATCAGGGCTGTTTTTTGCTCGAATACCTGGAACAACTGCTTGAGACGGTCCACATTGTGTCCCAAATCCATGCTGGAAATCAGATTGTGTTCACCGCTTAGCACCAGCGTATCCGACTTTTCATTCAAGGCCGATTCGCCAGCATCCAGCGCGGCGGTCATCAGCGAGGTAACGTCAGATTGCAGCTGCTTGAGTTCGGCATGCAAGCGCTCACGCATGACCAGAAACGAGCAACCGACATAATGTTTGTTCAGGAAATTGGCCGCTTCCAGCAGTTCATCATTGCTGTAGTCGCGGTCAGTCTGCAAGAAACGGTTCTGCACACTGCCGTCTGTCGCCACCAGAATGAGCAGTACCCGTTTGGGTCCCATGCTCAGAAATTCAATATGACGGATAGCCAGATTGGTGCGCTTGGGGGTGAGTACCACACCGGCAAAACTGGTCAGTTCAGACAACAGTTGCGACGTCGTATTGGCCAGACGCTGAGGGGTATCCGGATTCAGTTGTGCTTCCACTTGTTGCCGCAACTCTTCTTTGACGTTGGGCTTGGTGGTCAGCAAAGTATCTACAAAATACCGATAACCCCGGGCGGTCGGTATCCGGCCTGCTGACGTATGCGGGCTGGTAATGAAGCCCATTTCTTCCAGGTTAGCCATAACATTACGGATGGACGCCGGACTCAGGTCCATGCCAGGGCTTTCAGATAAAGTACGCGACCCGACAGGCTGCCCGTCCTCGATATAGCGCTCTACCAGGATTCTAAGTAACTGTTGTGCACGTTTATTCATCATGGGACAGATTTTTACCACAAATACGCCACTTTGTGACGAGTTGAAACGAGATATTCAAAGCATTAGAGCAGATATTCACGCATGCAGTTCAAAACAGCAAGCGCCAAGCCGACATGCTGGAAGAATGTTCTGGCTTATGCTTATAATGCGCTCATGAACCGATTATTTCCTCGCATCGCTATCGTAGGCCGTCGGCGTACCCCGGAGGTACAGGTTTCTGTATTGCAACTGGCAGAATTCCTGAAAGACCAAGGGCTCACCGTGTATCTGGATGCTGAAGCAGTCTCCGAGTCTCAGGCAGGCGCATACCCCCGTATTTCCCGTGAAGAAATGGGTAATCTGGTCGATCTGGCCGTTGTCATTGGTGGCGATGGCACCCTGCTGGGTGTGGCCCGTTTGCTGGCAGGTCATAATGTCCCACTGATCGGGGTCAACCAGGGGCGTCTCGGGTTCATGACCGATGTGCCGCTGCACCGGATGATGAGCATCATCCGTGACATGCTGGAAGGCAATTACGTTTCCGAAGAACGCATCCTGCTGGAAACCTCGGTGGTACGAAATAATCAGCAAGTAGCCACCGGCAGCGCTTTTAATGATGTGGTATTCAGCCGTGGTGCGCTGGGTGCCATGATCGAGTTCGAAATTTTCATCGACGGCCAGTTTGTTTACAGCCAACGCTCTGACGGGCTGATCGTTACCACCCCGACAGGTTCTACCGCCTATGCGCTTGCCGCTGGCGGGCCGATTCTTCACCCGACCGTACCTGCCATTGCGCTGGTCCCGATTTGCCCGCAATCCATGACCAATCGTCCGATTGCCGTGGGCGACCGTTGCGAGGTAGAAGTGGTGATGCTCAAGGGCTTTGATAGCCGGGTTCACTTTGACGGGCAGTCTCATATTGATCTGCAAGAAACCGACCGCATCATAATCCGTCGTTCTGAACGGTCTCTGACCTTGCTGCACCCGACAGACTACAACTACTACGATATCCTGCGCGAAAAACTCCACTGGGGTGAACAGCTTCTGTAACCACCATCAACACTGGATCCATCCTCTGCCATGCTGCTTAGCCTTTCGATTCGGGACTTTGTCATTGTTGATCGCCTTGAGCTTTCTTTTTCAGAAGGCTTTACGGTACTTACCGGAGAAACCGGTGCCGGTAAATCGCTGCTGATTGACGCGCTATCCCTCTTGCTGGGCGGGCGTTTTGAGGCTGGCATGGTACGTTCCAGTAAAGATCGTGCGGATCTGCAAGCAGAATTTGATGTCTCCGGTTTGCCTGATGTCCAGCAATGGCTCAGTGATAATCAGCTGGAAGGTGATACCCCATCCCAGCTGATTCTAAGACGCACGCTGGACAAACAAGGCAAAAGCCGCGCTTTTATCAATGGCACTGTCTGTACCCTGCAACAACTCAAAGAGGTGGGGGAATGGCTGGTAGACATCCACGGTCAGCACGCACATCAATCTTTGTTGCGGCTGGATGTGCAACGCCAGCTGGTTGACGCTTATGGCGGACATACCGACCTGGTCAAGAAAGTACACTCTCTTTACCAATCCTGGAAACAGCTGGAAAAAAACCTGCATGATGCAGAAGCCAACCAGTCTCGCCAGGAGGAAATTCTGGCCCAGCTGGACTGGCAGATCTCCGAGCTAAAACCTGTCGCTATCCCGCCAGACGCATGGTTGCAGCTGCAACAAGACCACGCACGCCTGAGCCATGCTTCTACACTGGAAAGCACAGCCAATGATGGCCTGGAGTTGCTGCAAGATGCCAATCATGCCGCCATTCCGCTGCTTAGCCACTATCTGGACCGTATCAAAGACCTGGTCAGCGTTGACCCGGCCCTGGCAGAACCGGCTGAACTGATAGAGAGCGCAGTGATCCAGCTGCAAGAGGCATCTTATAGCCTTCGGCATTATGCCGGCCGGCAAGAACTGGACCCTGCTGCCTTGCAAAAACTGGATCAGCAGCTTGGCGATATCTATACATTGGCCAGAAAATTCCGCGTATCGCCGGATGCACTGTATGCCACACTGCAAACCGCGCAAGAAAACCGGTTGAAAATCGCAGCCCAGGTTGATATTGAGGCCCTTGCCGCCGAAGTTACCCAAGCCAAGACCATGTATCTGCAAGCGGCCAGACAACTGACCGACAAGCGCCTGAAAACCGCTGAAGGCTTGTCCAACGTGGTGACCGCTTCACTGGGCGAGCTGGCCATGGCCAATACACGGTTTGAAGTACATCTGTTGCCACTGGACACGCCAGGTAGCGCGGGTCTGGAGCAAATCGAATATCGAATCAGTCACCATGGCGCACAGGCACAATCACTGGCCAAGATAGCCTCTGGTGGCGAGCTTTCCCGGGTCAGTCTGGCGATTCAGGTTGCCATGTCATCCATTGCCTCGGTCCCTACCCTGATTTTTGATGAGGTGGATGTCGGGATTGGTGGCCGTGTGGCAGATATTGTCGGCCGGCTGTTGCGCAATCTGGGGCAAAAGCATCAGGTCCTGTCCATTACCCACCTACCCCAGGTGGCGGCCAAAGGGCACACGCACTGGCAAGTCAGTAAAGCTTTTGAAGAAGATGCAATTGTCAGCCGGATTCATGCCTTGTGTGACAATAGCCGTATTGAAGAAATCGCCCGCATGCTGGGCGGCGCCACCATTACCGAGACCACCCGGCAGCATGCCCGTGAGCTCTTGCTGGTAGAAGATACCCCTGCCTGCAGCTAAAACACCGTTTTTTGACCTGAATCATATCGCTTTGAGGTCTCGGGGCTTGCGTAAGGCACAGAATCCAACTAGTCTGAAATTGGACTCCCTTTTTCGACTGTATTGCTGACTCATGACCGAAACCAAAGAACTAACGCCGTTAGACGCATATCTGGCGCTTCTGAAACAAAAAGGTGCAACCACCAGTAGCCTGAACCAGCGCAAACACTTTTTGCGTTATCTGGTCAGCGCACTGGAAGGTTGTGACCGTGACGATAGCGTGGCCTATCGGCATGCGGTTGACAGCACCCTGCAAAAAATGGCGACAGATGATAATCTGTCCTTCTTTATCAATATTGCCCGTGAATTTTATCCGTTCTGGAACGAAGACCTGCGCACCATCGCCGCGCTGGCATCTGGTGATGGCTTTTTTCTACAGGCGGTCAATGTCAAACTCAGCAACAGTATCGAAGAACTGTGGAACGAAGTTTGTGCATCGCCATGGTATCAGACACCAGTCGCGTGCCTAGATGAATACCTGGCCAAGCTGGCAGGTTTGATTACGGAAACAGACAAACAATTGCGACATCGTTTTCTTCGTTGTCTGCTGTTTGTCATGCGGGATCAGCCAATTCAGCCCGCCGTCTACCGTGCGGGCGTCAATGCCATTCTGGTGCTATTGCCTCAGGAAGAAGCCAAGCAGGCATTTCTGGGGCTGATACGGGAATTTTATCCGTTCTGGCAAAAGGAACTGGCTGCCTGATTTACCACAGGCAGCCCGGCATTTCCAGCTTCTGAAACCAGAAATAAAATCGCTTGCACCTGAGCAACCATGTCATGTTGAGGTAAAATGGCGGGATGAATACTCCCCGCTACGTACACCTTCGCCTACATTCCGAATTCTCTGTTGCTGACGGCATTGTCAGGGTTGATGATGCAGTCAAGGCTGCGGTCAAAGACCAGATGCCTGCACTGGCCATAACGGACCTTGCCAACGTCTTTGGCATGGTCAAATTCTATAAAGCCGCCCGCGGCAAAGGTTTAAAAGCCATTGTCGGATGCGATATCTGGGTCAGCAATCTTGAAGACCGGGATAAACCGTTCCGTTTGCTGCTGCTGGTGAAAAACCGCCAGGGCTACGGCCGGTTATGTGACATCCTGACGCTTGCTTACCGTAAGAACCAGCACCGTGGTCGTGCCGAAGTCATGCCGGACTGGTTGCACCACAATCCAACCTCCGAGGATGGTACACAGGGCGGAGACAACAGCGGCCTTCTGGCACTGTCTGCCACCAACTGGGGGGAAATCGGTGTACACCTCACCAACGGTAACCTGGTTGCAGCAGAAACCGCAGCAAAAATGCTGGCCAGTCATTTTCCGGACAATTTCTTTCTGGAAATCCAGCGTACGGGTGACCCTGCCGTTGACAGCCTGGTTGCACCGATGGCGAAGCTGGCCGTTGATCTGGACTTGCCGCTGGTAGCGACACATCCGATCCAGTTCATGACGGAAGACGATTTCAAGGCTCACGAAGCCAGAGTCTGTATTGCCGAAGGCTTTACTCTGTCTGACAAGCGTCGCCCAAAACATTTTACGCCGCAACAATACTTCAAAACCCAGGATGAGATGTGCGCGCTGTTTGCAGATTACCCTGAGGCCATTGAAAACACCCTGCAGATTGCCAAATTGTGCAACCTGACCATTACGCTGGGTAAAAACTACCTGCCTCAATTCCCTACGCCGGATGGCATGACGCTGGATGATTTTCTGGTGCATAGTGCCAAGGAAGGGCTCGAAAAACGCCTGGCCGAACTTTATCCTGATGAGGCAAGGCGAAACGAAGAACGCCCGCGTTATCTGGATCGCCTGAAATTTGAAACGGATACCATCCTGCAGATGGGGTTCCCGGGTTACTTCCTGATCGTGGCTGACTTTATCAACTGGGCCAAAAACAATGGTTGCCCGGTTGGCCCAGGCCGTGGTTCTGGTGCGGGCTCTCTGGTTGCGTATAGTCTGGGGATTACCGATCTGGACCCGACAGCGTATGCACTGCTTTTTGAGCGTTTCCTGAACCCGGAACGGGTATCCATGCCCGACTTTGATATTGACTTCTGCCAGGACAACCGCTGGCGCGTCATCGAGTACGTCCGCCAGAAATATGGTGTCGATGCCGTTTCCCAGATTGCGACCTTCGGTACCATGGCGGCCAAAGCCGTGGTGCGCGACGTTGGTCGCGTACTGGACCTGCCTTACACGTTCTGCGACACCATCTCCAAGCTGATCCCTGCTGCGCCTGGCAAGCAATATTCGCTGGAAGATGCAGTGAACATGGAACCTGTGCTCAAGGAGCGCATCGAGAACGAAGAAGAACTGGCGGAGTTGTGGGATCTGGCAACCCGTCTGGAAGGTCTGACCCGAAACATCGGTATGCACGCCGGTGGTGTTCTGATTGCGCCTGGCAAAATTACGGATTTCTGCCCGATGTATGCTCAGCCGGGTTCGGAGAGCGTGGTCAGTCAGTTCGATAAAGACGATGTGGAAGGCGTTGGCCTGGTGAAGTTTGACTTCTTGGGGCTGCGTAACTTGACCATTATTGATCTGGCGGTCAAATACATCAAACAGCTGGACCCGAATTTCAACATTCGCCTAGAGGAACTGCCATTTACCGATCCGGCTGCCTATAAGGTACTGCAGGAAGCCAATACAACGGCCATCTTCCAGCTGGAATCGGACGGCATGAAAAAACTGCTGACCAAGCTAAAGCCCGACCGTTTTGAAGACATCATCGCGGTATTGGCGCTTTATCGTCCGGGGCCGCTGGGCTCAGGGATGGTGGATGACTTTATCTTGCGTAAAGCCGGCAAGCAGGAAATCGACTACTTCCATCCGGATCTGAAAGACTGCCTGTCACCCACCTACGGGGTGATTGTGTATCAGGAACAGGTGATGCAGATCTCCCAGATCATCGGGGGTTATACGCTGGGTGGCGCAGATATGCTGCGTCGTGCCATGGGTAAGAAAAAACCCGAGGAAATGGCAAAACACCGGGCAACCATTGCCGACGGGGCAAAACAGAAAGGTTACGATCCGGCGCTAGCCGAGCAATTGTTCGACCTGATGACCAAGTTTGCCGAGTACGGCTTTAACAAGTCGCACACGGCTGCCTACGCGGTGGTGTCATACCACACCGCATGGCTGAAAGCGCATCACACTGCCGCGTTCATGGCCGCCACCTTGTCATCGGAACTGGATAACACCGATCAGTTGCGTATCTTCTTTGAAGATGCTGTCGACAATAAACTGGAATTTTTGCCGCCGGATGTCAACCAGAGCCATTACCGCTTTGTACCGGTAGACACCAAGCGCATCCGTTATGCCTTGGGTGCCATCAAAGGCACTGGCGAACAAGCGGTCGAGCACATCATTGCAGAGCGCGAGAAAAATGGCCCGTTCAAAGACCTGTTCGATTTCTGTAACCGCACTGACAAACGTGTGGTTAACCGGCGAACCATCGAGGCCTTGATTCGCGCTGGTGCATTTGATCTGCTGGATAATAACCGTGCCAAATTGCTGGCGAACGTCAGCAAGGCGCTGGAACAGGCAGAAGTTGCGGCAGCCAATGCAGCACAGGTCAGTTTGTTTGATTTGCTGGATAACGAACCAGAACATGAACTGACCATGGATGAAGTGGAGCCTTGGGATGAGAAAACCCGGCTTCAGGAAGAAAAACTGGCCATCGGTTTTTACCTGTCTGGTCACCCGTTTAACGCCTATCGCAAAGAGGTAACGCCGTTTATCCGGACCCGGCTTTCCAGCCTGACGCCGGACAAAGCACCGCAGCGTCTGGCTGGCATTGTGGTGGCCGTACGTACCAAGGTCGGCAATCGAGGAAAAATGGCGTTTGTGACCATTGATGATGCCTCTGCCACCCAGGATGTCACGTTGTATTCTGAAACGCTGGAGCAATTCCAGCGCAAGCTGGTGGTAGATAGCTTGCTGGTGATTGAAGGCAAAGTCAGTAACGATGACTTTAGCGGTGGCGTGCGGGTCAACGTAGAAAACGTCATGACATTCAACGAGGCCAGAACCCGCTTTGCGCAAGCGATCGAACTGGTGTACCCGAACAAGCTGGAACCGAAATCCTTCCTGAGCATGCTGGAGCCTTTCCGTAACGAAGAAGGCATGACCGTGCGCCTGAACGTCTCCAACGTTAAAGCCAAAGCCCAGATAGAATTGGGCAGGGAATGGAAAATTGCACTCGATGACGAACTGCTGAAACAGCTACATAAAGTTTGCGGTCAGCCGGGCAAGGTTTGCTTTTAGTGTTTGAAAATTGATCAGTAACAGGCAGTAACCTGAGCCGGCCTCCTGGAGACTGGCTCAGGTGGCGTTTGGCAGGCGTATGCCCGTCGCACCCGGTGTCAGCGATGGAGCAGAGGCACCATGTTCGCCCGGGCTCAGACCGGGGAGCCCTTCGACAAGCGGTGTCTCCAGCCGGCTGAGAATGTCGTAGTAGGTCCGTATATTCTCGACAAAAATCACGGTTTCCCCGCCTCTGGCATACCCATGTTTGGTTTTTGTAAACCATGCAGGGTTTCTAAGCTGTAACAAAGTACCTTTCATGTCAGTCCAGGCATTCGGGTCCAGTTTCTGTTTACTGGCCAGCACACGGGCGTCTTCCAGATGCCCGAGTCCCGTATTGTAGGCCGCCAGCGCCATCCAGTTACGGTCTGGCTCCCCAATCTGCACGGGCAGGTCTTCCAGAATCTGTCGAATATAACGGGCACCTGCAATGATATTCTGGCGCGGGTCCGTGCGGTTAAGCACGCCCATGCGGTTTGCCGTTTCTTCGGTCAGCATCATCAGCCCCCGAACCCCTGCGGGAGAAACTGCGAGCGGGTTCCAGTGAGACTCCTGATAACCAACTGCGGCCAATAATCGCCAATCCACCCCGGTAAGTTTCTGTGCTTCATGGAACCAGGCCCGGTATCTGGGTAACAGCTCAAGCCGCTGCTTCAGGAATGCCTCCACATCCACGGGCTGTAGCCGGTCCAGATGCCCATAGTAACGGTCCAGCAGCCGTTTTAACGTACCATTCTGCCCGATGCGCTTAAAAAAGTAAGACGTTTTGGCAATGACTTCCGGATCTGTCCCCGGCGGGAACGCCCAGGCAATCGACTCTGCAGGACCTAACACAGGCCCTACCTCCAGCTCCGGGTGAAACCGCTTCATGCTGCTGGCCATATACTCACTGGCAACGGTCACATCCACAGTGCCAGTGGCCACTTCTTCCAGCAAATCTTCCGCACTTCTGTCTGTGACCGCTTGCCAATTGATGTTCTGATTTTGTTTGGAGAGTGCAGACAAGCGGGCAGCTATCCCGCTACCAGCCTCGACAATGATTTTTCGCCCGGACAGATCATCCAGCTTCTTGATTGGGTTAGTGCCAGTACGATAAACAAAGACCGGCATGACTTGCTGGTATGCCGGGCCAAACTTTAACCGCCCATTCCCGGGGATGCCGGTAGATAAACCCATAGCTGCAAAGCTGGCCTCCCCTTTTTCCAGCAAGGGTAACGCCTGACTGACATGGTCAACCACTTTCCAGTGCACCTGCATGCCCATTTCTTCGGCAAACAGATTCACCAGATCATATTCCAGACCGGCATAGTGTCCGCTGGCATCGACAAAATAGGTCGTAGCATCATTGTGGGTAAGTACTGTCAGCACGTTGGCGGCAGACTGGGTTTGGCTTGCCGTCACTTCCGGGCGTTGTTCACACCCTGTCAGACACAACAAAGCAGCTGACACCAGACAAAGCGTCAGCTGCTGTAAATAGTGGAGACGGGGTAATTGTTTAATCAGATGGCTTCCCAACCGTTTTTCCTTGTGTCACCCGGGATCCGGCAATGTTGCCGAATCTGGAGAAGTCGTGACCGGCCAGGGTAGCCACAGTCCATCCGACAATCTTTCCAGTGGCTGGTAAACGGACTTGTAGCTCATCTTCCGGCATGATTCGATCCAGTACCCGAGATAGAGGTAAGGCTTTTTGATGGACTGCAAATACATTGCCTGCCACAAAACCGCATAGACACCATAACTGGCATTCGGTTCATCCGGATCAAAAAAGGTATATACCGCCGAAATGCCGTCATCCAGTTCATCAATCACGCTAACGATTTTCAGTTTATCCAGTAAGCGGAACTCGACCAGATAACTGGATACCGGGCTTCTGAGCAGAAAATTCCGGTATTGATCATACCCGTCATCATCCATACCGCCACCAGGATGACGGCTTTTCTGGTAGCGCTGATAAAGATGGTAATGCTCCGCTTTTTCAGAAGCACGCATGATGGTGACACGCATACCCTTCAAGCGCGCCATGATTTTGCGCTGGGTTTTATTTGGCTTGAAATCAAAGGCACACAAACGGACGGGTACACACGCCTGACACATGTCGCAGTGCGGACGGTACACAAACATGCCGCTGCGCCGAAAACCATGACGCACCAGTTGGCTATAGGTATCGGTATCGATATGCTCGCCAGAAATGGCTACCTGCGAACGGGCGCGCTGGTCTTCAAGATAGCTGCAAGGATAGCTGGAGGTACTGTAAAACTGAACAAACTGATGCCGTCCGGATTCCTGGCTGTTCATTTCCCCTCCCCTCAGACAAACACAAAACCGTGTTAAACCCTTAGCTCAAATGCATCACACCACAAGTCATAGGGTGTTGGCAATTGCACCGCTTCTTTCAAGCGTAGCAGAAAATCGGCACGCTGCATGGGTCTGGCCCCCATGGACGCCAGATGATCGGTATACATCTGGCAATCTATCATGTGAAAACCTTGTGCATGCAAGGCCTGCGCCAAGGCCACCAGCGCCAGTTTTGACGCATCTGTCGCCCGGCTGAACATGGACTCGCCAAAGAACATGCGTCCAACTGCAACACCATACAGGCCACCAACCAGTTGCCCTTGCGCCCAGCACTCCACAGAATGGGCATGCCCTTCCTGATGCAGCCGGCAATAAGCCGCGATCATGTCTTCAACAATCCATGTGCCTGACTGGCCATACCGAGGTGCGGCACAGGCACGAATGACCTCTTCAAATACGGTATTGAAACGGATGTCGAACGATTTGTGACGGATAGTCTTGCGAAGTGATCGGGAGATATTGATCTCTGACGGAATCAGAACCATCCTCGGGTCCGGGCTCCACCACAAGATAGGGTCCCCGGGGCTAAACCAGGGGAAAATGCCTTGGCGGTAAGCCGCTAGCAGTCTGGGCGTGGTTAGATCCCCTCCTGCTGCAAGCAGGCCATTTGGCTCTTGCAATGCACGGGAAGGGTCAGGAAAGATTAACTGCGAATCCAGCCAGGGAATCATCTGTCACCAATACCGGGGCGTCATTGGCATGTCAGACTGCAGGAAAAAACTTGATGTTAAGGCTGGCGGCGCTTGGGTTTTTCACCGCACGCTTCACAAAGGCCATACAGATAAAGAGAATGGGAATGCACGGTAAAATTGCGCTCTTTGGCAATTTTATCCTGACGGCGTTCAATTTCAGAATCGTAAAATTCTTCTACCTTGCCGCACTGGATACACACCAGATGATCATGGTGACCTTCCGGTCTGAGTTCGAATACCGCTTTACCGCCTTCAAAATAATGGCGTTCCAGAATGCCTGCCTGTTCAAACTGAGTAAGCACCCGGTAGACCGTTGCCAGACCCACATCATCACCCTCACCGATCAATTGCCGGTATACATCTTCTGCAGATAAATGACGTACGTTGCTGGTCTCGAACAGCTCCAGAATACGCATACGAGGCCCGGTTGCTTTTAAACCGACCCCTTTTAGCTCACTCGCTTTACTCATGCAAACACTCAAACGTAATAGGTTGAGTTATCATAAAGGCTTTTAGCGACTTTGCCTATAACCAAAGTATAATGTCGTGCTAAAGTTAACAGTTATTTAGCAAAACATATTTTTACATCAATTTTTAATCCGATTTATTTGCCATGAATGCAAGGAAAAGCATGTCAAAGCATCCCGTCACAATGGTTCCTCGTAAATTCACAGTTCTTGCGGCTCTCTCTTTGGTGGCTTTCGGTTTGGCCGGTTGCGGTACCACATCCAGCCTGGTCAACCATCTGACCCCTTATAAGATCGACATTATCCAGGGGAATTATGTTACCCAGGATGCCGTGGACAAACTGAAACCAGGCATGACACGCGCTCAAGTCCGCTTTCTGCTGGGTACCCCGCTGGTGCAGGATGCTTTTCACGCAAATCGTTGGGATTATGTATATCGCCTTTACAAGTCTGGCAATCTGGTAGAGCAAAAGCAGTTTACGGTCTGGTTTGAGAATGACGTATTGGCCAAATACACCGGTGAAGTCATGCCGGCACTGAAACCAGCCCTGCCAGAAGCCCCTGCCTCTGCTGCCAAAGTGGTAGCACCGGAAGCACCGGCATCTGCTGCTGCCAAAGTCGCACAACCGGAAACAACAGCATCCGCAGCGGTCACGACACAGGCAGTTACCCAGTAATACAGGGCAACTGCAAGTACATTAATTGTTTGAATCTGGGTTTGAAATCATGAGTTTACGTATTGCGGTGGCCGGTGCTAGCGGCCGCATGGGACGCGAATTATTATCTGCTGTACATCAGGATGCAAATGCAACCCTGGGTGCGGCACTGGATCGGGCCGGCAACGACTTTATCGGTCAGGATGCCGGCATGCTGATTGGTGCGCCGAACGGTATCAAGGTGAGTGCAGATGTTGAAGCGGCACTCAAGGGATGTGATGTGCTGATCGACTTCACCCGTCCGGAAGCAACGCTTCAGCACCTGGAAATCTGCCGCAAACTGGGTGTGAAGCTGGTGATCGGTACAACCGGTTTCAGTGCAGAACAAAAGCAGCTGATTCAGGATGCTTCGAAAGACATTTCCATCATGATGGCACCCAACATGAGTGTGGGGGTCAACGTACTGCTCAAACTGCTGCAGCAAGCCTCCAAGGCGCTTTCTGAAGGCTATGATATTGAAATCGTGGAAATGCATCACCGCCACAAGGTAGATGCGCCAAGTGGTACAGCCTTGCGCCTGGGTGAAGTCATTGCAGAAACCCTGGGCCGTGATCTGGCAACCGATGCCGTGTATGGCCGTGAAGGTGTAACAGGCGAACGCGACCCGAAAACCATTGGTTTTGCAACCATGCGTGGTGGCGATGTCGTTGGTGATCATACCGTTGTGTTTGCCGGTATTGGCGAGCGTATTGAGATCAGCCACAAGGCAAGTAGCCGTGCCACTTTTGCCCAAGGTGCATTGCGTGCCTCCCATTTCCTGGCAGGTAAATCTGCCGGGCTGTACGACATGCAGGACGTCTTAGGCATGGCCTGATCGCGTCCACAGTAAAAACAGTGTTGGGACCATAGCTCAAGATGAAATATCTGTTTTTCTGTAAAGTCCTGCAAAAAGCCATTCCAGCCGGAATGGCTTTTTTGCTTTGTCTGCCGGTTTTGTCTGCCGACAAGGCATTTTTGTGGCGTGTGGATAGCAAGACAACCACCGTCTGGTTATTCGGCACGGTACACGTTGGCAAGGCCAGTTTTTACCCGCTACCTGCCTCGGTTGAGTATGCCTACACGCACAGCGACAGGCTGGCTGTCGAGATTGATGTGTTGCAGCCGGATATTGACCCGATCAGCCTGATGAAGCGGTCTTTGTACCCGCTGGGCGACTCTCTGGAAAAACACCTGGGACACGTCAACTGGCAGAAGCTCTCTGCGGCGCTGCCCGTGATGTATGGCATCGAAGCCAAAGGTTTTGAACGCAGCAAACCCTGGATGCTGGCATCCGTGCTTTCCATGGCCAGTGCCAGACAGCAGGGATTTGATGAAGCTTACGGCATAGACCTGCATCTGTTGAAACGCGCTCATCAGGATGGCAAGCCCATCACCAGTCTGGAGTCTTTTGCTTCCCAGTTGAACGCCCTTGAAAACCTTTCCGAAGCGACACAGATAGACTGGATCATGTCCATGGTGGATCCGGCTGAAAATGCACGTTCCCAGGCCACCTTGTCGACGCTTGTTACCAGCTGGCAGCAGGGAAATCCTGACGATATGGCCAAAATCTGGCAAATGGAAGCCAGCGGGAAACACAAACCGGCCATGAATGATTTTGAACTGAGATTGCTCAAAGACCGCAACCCGGCCATGGCGGCAAAAATTGTCGCGTTCCTCAAAGGCAAGCAGTCCGTTCTGGTGGCCGTCGGGGCGCTACATTTTGCAGGCCCAGCCAATATCATTACCTTGCTGAAACGCCAAGGGCTAAAACCCGTGCAACAGCTTGCCAACCTTGACCAGCCCTAGTACGGGGTACCTCATCAAAAGAGAATGATGCCCTCTTTGGCCACGCGTACGGCCTCAGACAGCAGTGATTCGGTAATGGCCGAGTTACGCCCATCCAGAATGATGTGATCGAATTGGGCATCGGCATGGACTGTTAATTGAGCCGTACTAGGTTGTACGAATCTCAGCTCCTGCAGTTTGACCGTGCGTTTGGTTTGAAAACGGCTCGCCAGGCGAGCAAGGTTTGGCTGGCTATTACCAACCATCAGCCAACAGGTCTTGTCTTGCTGCAACCGACGGATCGATTGATAAATGCCGGAAAAACGGCAAGCCTGGCTGATGGAATGCTGGGAAGTGTGTGCTGACATGATAATCTCCGGCCCCAATCGTTGCGCTTGGCACGGGTTGGGCAATAACCGGCCAGCGGTTTAGCGATATTTCGGTGTGTTATCACCCACGCCTCGCAAGTAGCTGATAAATCGGCGTATCCAACTGAATGACGGTACATTCAAAAACAAAAAACCCGCTGGCTTGTAAAAGCACAACGGGTTTGTCGCACTTTTAGCTGTATTTATAAAGCGCCCGCAAGCAGCAGCAAATCGGCGCGAATCCTGTTAAGGATAATAAGACATCTACCAGACAGCGTCAACTGGCCTTCAGTTCTTCCAGTTCCATTTGATGCATCAACCAGGTTTCTTCCAGGGCTTCCAGTTCTGCCTTGATATTGGTTTGACGTTGCAAGGTATTTTGCAGCTCTGTCTTGTTGGCAGGGTCATAAGCAGATTCTTGTCCCAGCCATGTTTGCAACGTAGCCATTTCCGCTTGCAGCTTGGCCAGCTTGGGTTCCAGCTGCTTTAACTTTTGCTCTATCGGTTTGCGTGCATTGGCAAGTCGCTGGCGTGCTTCTGCTTCTTCCCGCTTTTGCGCTTTGCGGTCATTGGAAGCAACCACGGCAGCCTGACTGTCTGCCGGGTCAACCACCGAAGGCGCAGACACGGTATTGGCTTTCAGGAAATCACGATAGTCGTTCAAGTCACCGTCGTATACCTGTACACGCCCATTGGCGACCAGCCAGAACTGATCAGTGGTGGTACTGAGCAAATGCCGGTCATGCGACACAACAATCAGGGCACCATTGTAATCTTGCAGCGCAAACGTCAGCGCATCACGCATCGCCAGATCCAGGTGGTTGGTCGGTTCATCCAGCAGCAACAAGTTTGGACGTTGCCAGATTAGAATTGCCAGTGCCAGCCGGGTTTTCTCACCGCCAGAGAAGGGTTCGATCGGTGTCGTGGCCATATCGCCAGAAAACAGAAAACCGCCCAGGAAGTCACGCAGTTCCTGCTCACGGGTATTGGGGTCAAGACGCTGCAGATGCAACAAGGCAGATGCTTTTGGGTCCAGCTGCTCCAGCTGCTGCTGGGCAAAGTAGCCAACCTTCAACCCCTTGCCTTCTTTGCGCTCACCGACTAACGGCGCCAGCTCGCCCGCCAGCATTTTCACCAGCGTTGACTTACCGGCACCATTGACACCGATGAGGCCGATTCGCATGTCAGAGACAACTGCCTGGTTCACGTCCCGCAGAATGACCTTGTCGCCGTAGCCGCCGTCCACATGGTCTAGCGACAACAACTGATGCGGCAGGCTCTCGGGCTCACGGAAGCTGAAGTTAAATGGGGACTCGACCCGCACCGCTGCCACACGCTCCATTTTTTCGAGCGCCTTGATACGGCTCTGTGCCTGCCTTGCTTTGGTGGCTTTGGCGCGGAAACGGTCAATGAATGATTGCAAATGCGCGGCTTCGCGTTGCTGCTTGTCAAACAATTGCTGCTGCTGGGACAACCTCTCGGCACGCTGGCGCTCGAAGTCGGCATAGTTACCGGTGTAGAGTGTTAGCTGCTGGTTTTCCAGATGCAAAATGGCATTGACGGTGTTATCCAGAAAATCCCGGTCATGAGAAATCAGGACCAATGTCCCCTGATAGCGGTTTAGCCAGCCTTCCAGCCAGATGACGGTATCAAGATCCAGGTGGTTGGTTGGCTCATCGAGTAGCAGCAGGTCTGACCGGCACATCAACGCCTGCGCCAGGTTCAAACGCATACGCCAGCCGCCGGAGAAACTCCGTACCGGTTGATCGAGCTGACTGTTCTTAAAGCCAAGGCCGGCGAGCAGCTCACCAGCCCTTGCACGAGCAGAATACCCGCCAATGGTGTGCAGAATATCGTGACAATGCGCGATCTGGTTGCCATCATGTGCTTCTTCTGCCTGGATTAACTCCGCCTCGATCTGGCGCAACTCGCGGTCACCGTCCAGCGTGTAATCCAGTGCAGATGTGTCCAGTGCGGGGGTTTCCTGCGCCACATGAGCCACTACCCAGTTGGCCGGGCGATCGACATCGCCCTGGTCTGGCTGCAGTTCGCCCAGTAACAATCCAAACAAACTGGATTTGCCCATCCCGTTACGACCAATCAGACCTACTTTCTGGCCCGGGAAAATGGTGGCATTGGCTTTGTCGAGCAATACTTTTTGCCCGCGCTGCAATACCAGTTGTTTGATGGAAATCATAAGGCTACCTCTTCAAGGCCCGGACAGCCGTCCGGGCCAGTACCATCCGCAGCGGGACGGCAAACGCAAAAAAGAGGCAATTTTACAGATTAAATGGCAAGGGGTAAAAGGAAACCGTTCAGGAGACACAACATAATCTGATCAGGCCATTGAGCGCGGCTTCGATAGTCTGGAGTCTGACATCGGCACGATTGCCGTCAAACATGAAAGTTGTCGACTCGGTCTGGGTCCGGGTTGTCCAGGCAATGCAGACCATGCCGACCGGTTTTTCTGCCGTGCCACCGTCAGGGCCCGCAACACCGCTGACGGCCACCGTGATATCGACACCACTTTTCTTTTGCGCGCCTTCTGCCATCTGGCGGACAACAGCTTCACTCACCGCGCCCTGCTTTTCCAGCGCATCGGCCGAGACCCCTAGCAATTGTTCTTTGGAAATATTACTGTAGGTCACCCAGCCGCAGGCAAACCAGGCAGAACTGCCCGCGATGGACGTAATGGCGCTGGCAATGCCGCCACCGGTACATGACTCTGCCGTAGCACAGTACCAGCCGCGTGATTTGAGTGCATCCCCTGCAGAATACGCCAGTTGATACAGGGCAGAATCCGGGTGCGGGTCAGTCGCCATCATGATCAGTCCTTGATGTCTCTATACTGATGATAATACGCGATTAACCCTAAAGTGGAAGCATCATGATGCTTATTATTTGCGGCAGAGTCGGTGAGCAGTGGCAGAATATCCCTGGCCAGCTGCTTGCCGTATTCCACGCCCCACTGGTCAAACGAGTTGATCCCCCAGATTACCCCTTGTACAAACACTTTATGCTCGTACAAGGCCAGAAGCGCACCCAGACTTTTCGGGTCTAGCTGACGCAGCAGGATGGTATTGGACGGCTGGTTGCCCGGAAAAACCTTGTGAGGCAGCAGCGCTTCGATCCGGGCTTCATCCAGCCCGGCATTGAACATTTCCCGCTGCGCTTCTGACGTGGTCTTGCCGCGCATCAATGCTTCGCTCTGGGCCAGGCAATTGGCTAGCAAGTTAGCCTGGTGCTCATTGACTTCATAATGCGGATTAACGGTGGCAATAAAATCACATGGCACCAGCCGTGTGCCCTGATGCAATAACTGGAAAAACGCATGCTGGACATTCACCCCGACATCGCCCCAGATGACCGGACCGGTATCAAACAGGATGGGCTCGCCATGCTTCCCTGCCCGCTTGCCGTTTGACTCCATGTCCAGCTGCTGCAAATGGGCAGGCAGACGCTGCAAGCCTTGCACATACGGCATGACAGCGTGCGTGTGTGCCTTGTAAAACGTGTTGTACCAGATCCCCATCAAGGCCATGATTACCGGCATGTTGGCTTCGAGTGGCGCATTGAAGAAATGCTGATCCATGGCGGCACCGCCCGCCAGAAAATCATCAAAACCGTCCATACCAATCGCCAGTGCGAGCGACAGCCCCACGGCCGACCAGACCGAGTAGCGACCACCTACCCAGTCCCAGAACTCGAACATGTTTTCTGGCCGGATACCAAACGCTTCGACAGCTTCTGTATTGGTGGAGACCGCTACAAAATGCTGGCCAATCTGGTCCGGCTGGCCGGTGCGACCAATAAACCAGGCCTTGGCCACTTCTGCATTGAGCTGGGTTTCCAGGGTGGTGAACGATTTGGACACTACAATGAACAACGTCCTGGCCGGATTGAGCTCGGAGAGGACCTGGTGCGCATGCTCGGGGTCGATATTGGAGAGAAAATGGCTTTTGATGCCTTTGTTGGCATAGGGCTGCAGAGCCTCCACGGCCATCCGCGGGCCCAGGTCAGAACCGCCGATCCCGATGTTGACGACATCGGTGATGGTCTGGCCGTCAAAACCGGTCCATGCCCCGCTGTGCACGGCATGCACAAACTTGCGCATCTGCCGCAATACTTTGCGTACCGACGGCATGACGCTCTTGCCATTGACCCGATAATCAAAATCCCCCTGCTCGCGCAGCGCAATGTGCAATACCGCCCGGTTTTCGCTGACATTGATAGCGGCGCCCATGCGCATGCGGTGGATTTCATTGGGCAAGCCGGCAGCCAGTGCCAGATCAGTCAGTAAGGCGATGGTTTCGCGGTTGATCCGGTTTTTGGAGTAATCCAGAAAAATACCGGCGACATCCAGCGAGAACCGCTTGAAACGGTCCGGGTCTGTCGCAAACAGGTCACGCATGTGCCATTGCGAAGTGCTGCGCTGATGGCGTTCTAGCGCTTGCCAGGCACTGGTGTGGAAAATGGTGGGTTGCATCATGAAAACGCATTCATTCTTGTTGGTCAGAATTCCGTTACGATCAGGCCTATGCGGGACGCTGCGCATTCGCCTCTTTGATGAGTTTACTCAATCCTGATTCAGGACTGTACATGTATTTGAGTGGATTGCCCTGCAATTTTGTAGTTTACATGTAGTTACAGACTGGATTTTATAGAAACCAGGACATGTTTTGCGATCGAATTTGTCATTCTCTGCGTAAATTGCATCCTATCAACTAAATTAAAGCACGCAATGTAGTCAGTTTGTAGTCTTGCGTTTGGTATGGCGCCTTACTAAGTATCTGCCAAACCTTCACCTTCTGGCGATGGACACATCCGGAATGAAAAGACTATGCTATAAGCGTCATGCGGCCATCTTCAAGATTTGAGCAACATCAATTCTGAAAGACTTTTGGTTAAATAGGTAATCACGGAAATTGAGATGCATTTTAAAACCGACAACTACGATCACAAGATTTTGGCCTGCTTGCAGCGGGATGCACGCATGTCGCACGCAGAAATTGGCCGGCAGGTGCATTTGTCTCAACCTGCGGTATCTGAACGGATCAAACGCCTTGAAAGCAATGGCGTGATACGCGGCTATCACGCCGATGTAGACCCGGTAAAGCTTGGGTACAGCATCACCGCAGTCATCCGGGTGGCCAGCCAGCAGGGTCGCCCCTATGAAGATTATGTGACCAATAAACCCGAGGTGGTCGATTGCTACACGGTGACAGGTGAGGATTGTGCAGTACTGAAAGTACTGGCGACTGACATCCCTCACCTGCAGAAGCTGATTGAAGAACTCAACCAGTTTGGGTCCACATCGACAGCCATTGTGCTGTCTACCCACGTTACCGGGAAGCCGGTTCTTCCGCCGACCATTGGCTGATCGGTAACAGCATCTCCACACACAATCCGCCTTCTGCTCGGTTACGGGCAGAAATCTTGCCGCCGGCGGCCTCTATCACGCGCTTGGCGATGGTCAACCCTAAGCCGTAACCCTCTTTGGCAATGCCGTTCGAGGCACGATAGAACGGCGTAAAGATCAGGTGCAGTTCATCCAGCGGGATGCCGGGGCCTTTATCCTGCACTTTGATGCTGCACATGTGCTCTTCCGCCCGATGGGTCAGCAAAATGAACACGGTAGAGTGTGGTTCGGTGTAGCGTATGGCGTTGCGGACAATATTCTCGATGGCACGCTGCATGAGTGCGGGCCTGGCAAATATCTGGGCATCCTGTTCACACTCCAGCGATACCGAGCGTTCATGCTGCTCGGCCTCGAAACTGGCATCACTCACTACCGAGGAAAGCAGCTCCTGAACGGAAAAATGCTCTTCGGTCTGCTGGTTGGCGACACCAGCCTCCAAACGGGACAGAGTGAGCAGCTCGCCAATCAGCTCATCCATGCGTTCGCTTTCACTCTCGATGCGCGACATGCATTTCTCGAACTTGTCCGGTTGCTGGCGGGCAAGCCCGATGGCAGCCTGTAATCTTGCCAGCGGCGAACGCAATTCGTGCGATACGTCATGCAAGAGACGTTGCTGCCCTTCCATCAGTCGCTGGAGCTGGTCGGCCATCTGGTCAAATGCATCGGACAAATCGGATAGTTCGTCTTTTCGGTTGAGGCGGTGCGCAATGCGCGTGCCGAGATCACCCTCAGAAACAGCTTCAAAAGCAGTTCGTAATACTTTGATTGGTTTAGAGAAATACCAGGCCAGAATACCTGCAAACAACAGGCTGGCCACCAGTCCGGACAATAATGGCAGTAACGGAAACATGCCTTTGGGTGGCTCGACATGAGCAGGGCCGCCAGACACATCAGACCCACGTCCCCTTTGCTTTGCCAACACCCAGAACATCTCGCCAGCAGGCCCCCGCACTTTTGCCAGGGCTTGTTGATCAAGGTGCGCCGCAAATTTCTCCAGGTCATTTGCCGTCAGGGAGAAAGGACCTTGCCCGGCAACCAGTTGTCCTTTGCTGTCCAGCACCACCACAGGATTATGCGGATCACTCGCCAGCAACTGGATAACGGCCTGCTGGCCTGCCAGCTGGAGCACAGAGGATGTCGCCTGCACCATGAACCTGGCTGGCGGGCTGGTATCGATATGCATCTGTGCATTCTGGCGAGCCTTGTCATGCAGCCAGAATGCAATGCCGACCGCCGACATGCCTGTCAGCTGGGCAAGCCAGATACCAAAGAAGAACTTCCAGAACAAGCGCCCCATCACGATGCCTTGATTAATTGATACCCCAAACGGAACACCGTCTGGATGCACGAGCGCCCATCGGGTAGCGGCCCAAGTTTATGGCGAATACTGCTCAGGTGTACATCAATACTGCGATCATAACGCGTTAACGGGCGTCCGAGGGCGGCTTCCGACAGCTCTTCCTTGCTGACAGGCTTGCCGGCGTGCCGGGCCAGTGTTTCCAGCAGGTTGAATTCTGTACTGGTCAACTGGACTTCCTGTTGCTTCCAGGCTGCTTGGCGTCGTCCCGGCCAGATAGAGAGGTCACCGACTTCGATCACATCAATTTCGGCCGGCGTCGTGACCGGTCTGGCACGTCTGAGGATGGCCCGGATTCTGGCTACCAGCTCTCTGGGCGTACAAGGCTTGGAGACGTAGTCATCCGCCCCGAGCTCCAGCCCGATCACTCGGTCCAGCTCTTCATCCTTTGCTGTCAGCATGATGACGGGTATGGTGCTTTCAGTCCGGATCTTGCGCAAGGTATCGATGCCGCCCTGCTTGGGCATCATGACATCCAGCACTACCATGTCTGGCTTCAATTGCTGGAACAGCGCCAAACCATCCAGTCCATTGTGCGCCTTGAAGACCGTAAAGCCTTCTTGCGTCAGATAGTCCTGCAACATGTCAAGCAACGCAACATCATCATCAATCAGTAATACATTCATGGTTTATCCAGCAGGTTAACGGCAAACGGACATGCCCCGTCCAACCAAGGCATGCCCGAAGGTCATATCAATACTTCAGTGTGGTCATCATGCAAGGGCCGAGATCAGGCTACTCAGGTTGGATTGCGCATTGTCCTGCCCCTGACCACCATACGCATGCATCAGCTGCATCAGTTTCATCATCACGGCCTGCTGGCTGTTGCTACTGGCCGCGCTGCTGGTGCTGCCCGTATCCGTGGAAGCGGATGATGATGAACTGCTGGACTGATTCTGCTGCTCAAATGCCATGGCTTCATCATGCGTCACCTTGCCGTCGCCGTTTGTATCGGCCGAATCAAAATTGGAGGCCAGCGAACTGAACAGGGATGACATTTTACTGTCGGTATTGGTATCGGATGCCATGGTGGTTAGCTGATCCTGGGTAAACCCTTGGTCCTCCCCTTGACCACCCTGGCCGCCCGGTGGGGGCATTCCGCCTCCGCCGTGCATGCCACCATGCATGCGCATATTGTTGAATGTGCTATCCAGTGTGCTGGCCAGATTTTTCAAGCCGTCGGTCATCTCGCTTTCGGTGACCTTGCCATCACTGTCACTATCCAGCTGACTGAACAGGTCATCCGCACTGGCCGTGCCAGAGGTGCTGGACGACGACGTGCTGGACGAACTGCCGGTAGAAGACAAGATGTTACTGAACGCGCTTTCAAGGTCAGACTTGTCCAGATACCCTTTGTTACTGGTATCCAGCTTCGAGAAGACCTTGCTGACCATTTGCGATGGATCTGGCCTCGACCAGCCGCTACTGCTAATACTACTCACCATGATTCACTCCTTTTCATCAGATTTACCTGACACCTATCGAGACAGCGATACATATCCCGTTTGTCTTGAAAATGACTGAGCCGGTGCCTGCACCCGCTCCACGCTGTCTCTAGCAATATATCGGCCTGCACCGCCGGGTTTTTCTGATGCTCCGTGTAAAAGCCTGTTAAGAGATGTTAAGCACATATCTCTTTGGGGCGGATCATGCTGTCTACTGGGTTAAATTTGCCCACTCAAAGCGCCTGGCGGCAAAAATAATCGTTACAAATAACTTTATATTTAATATGTAATTATTTGTTTTTTAATAAATTTATAAAAATACAAAAACCTTGCCGGCAAAAATTGCCGCCATATTTTCACGCACCAGCACCTCCCAGGCTTAGCCAGAGAGTTACCTGACTGTTCAAGCGGTTCAGGCGGTTCTCCAGTAGCGAGGCTTCTGCATTCTGCTGCGCGTTTAATGCATCAAGCCAGGTCTTCAGATCATTCTGTCCAGCTTTGTATCTGGCTTCATCAATGGTCGAAACACGTTTGGCAGACTGATACGACTGCGTCAGCAACGATGCCTCTGTCGCATATTGCTGATTGGCAGACAGTGCATTTTCAACATCGGCCAATGCCGTATAAATGGCTTGTCGGTAATTGCTGACAGCCATGGCATAGTCGGTTTCGCTAATGGCCACGTTCTTTTTCATCTCGTCCCATTGCAGAAACGGCAGTACCAGGCCCGCCCCCAGTGTGGCAACCGGGTTTTGCAGCAGGTCTTTCAGGGCATTACTGCTGGTGCCCAAGCTTCCCGTCAGGGTGAGTTTCGGGTAGTAGCTGGTACGTGTTGCCTCAACCGTGGCCAGGCTGCTTTTCAGTCGTTGCTCCGCCGCCACCAGATCAGGACGGCGGGAGATGGTACGGGCCGGAATACCGGCAGGAATGTCCGGTAACGCTGATGCTGGCAACGTATCGGCAAAGGGGTAGTTCAGTGCTTCAGGCGGCGCATCCAGTAAAATGGCAATCGCGTTACGGGTTTCTGACTGTTGCTGCTGCAGAGATAGCAGCGTCGCCTTGGCTTGCATCAGGGATTGCAGGGCTGATGCCGCATCCACGGCATTGGTTGCCCCTGCCGCATGCCGCGCCTTGGCAATGGAAGCCAGCTTTTCGTATCGGTTAACCGTATCTTGCTGTAGTGCTATACGCTGGGTCAGGTAAGCGGTCTTCCAGTACAGCTTGGCGGTGGTTCCAGTCAACGACAAAGCCGTGCTGGCAAGGTCGGATGCCGTGGCCTGGCTTTCCCAATCGGCCGCGGATGTCGCATGCGACAATCTCCCCCAAAGATCCACCTCATAACTTGCACTGACCGATGTACTGACGGAATGACTTGCGCTTGCATTGCTATCCAGCGTACGGCTGGTGCTGGTGTTGATATTCGCTGCCAGAGATGGCAACTCATCATCCGCAGCCAAACCGGCCTGCAAACGGGCCTTTTTCAATTTAAGCCCTGCAACAGCCAGGTCATTGTTTTTAGCCAGCACATCAGATATCAGCCGGTTCAACGCTTCATCCTGATATATTCGCCACCAGTCATTCTGAGAGGAGTAGTTGGCTGCATCCCCGGCGACACGGTTTTGCCATTGAGCAGGGATTTTTGCATTCACAGCGGTATCCGGTTGGCTACCCGTACTTGTGCACCCACCTAACAAAACACTTGATAAAACAACGGTAATTAACTGTTTTTTATAATATTTCATTTTATTCTCTTGCCAGTGCATCTACCGGATTTAACTGGGCTGCATTCCTGGCCGGCAAAAATCCGAAAATCACCCCGATCAGGGTGGAACACACAAAGGCGGATACCATGGAGGTTGTGGAGTACACCATGCTGAACCCGGTTGCCAGCTGATCAAACACCATCCCGACAGACAACGCCAACAGCACACCCAAGACCCCACCCATCAGGCAGACCAGCACCGCCTCGATCAAAAACTGCTGCAGAATATCGCTTTGCCGGGCGCCGATAGCCATCCTCACCCCGATTTCCCGGGTGCGCTCAGTCACCGATACCAGCATGATGTTCATGACACCGATGCCACCTACTACCAGAGAAATCACTGCAATCATGGAGACCAGCAAGGTCATGGTTTGGGTTGTTGTTTCAATGGTCTGGCGCACAGAATCCGTATTAAAGACAAAGAAATCCTTGCGACCATGGCGCAGCGTCAGCAGCTTGACGATGCCGTCCTCTGCCGCCTTGGTAGAAATATCATCCTTGACGCGTACAGTCATGCTTCTCAGGTAGGATGTTCCCAGCATCCGTCCCATCACCGTGGTATAGGGCAGCCAGATGTTCAGATTGCTGTTATTGCCAAAACCGCTGTCTTTCTTCTGTGTGACGCCAACAATCCGGACAGGTACATCCCTCAATAGGATCGTCTGCCCCAGTACATCGCCCGTGCCGCCAAACAGCTTTTTGTATGTGTTGTCATCAATGACTGCCGTCTGGGCCAGGCTCTTTTCATCCTGCAGTTCAAAAGCATTACCCTGTGCAAATACCAGCCCCCTCACCCTGAAATAAGCCGCGCCAACGCCGTTGACTGACGTGCTCACAGAAATATCCCGGTAACGTGCAGTCAGCGAGGTGGAAACACTGGGGGTAACACTGTCGACAAACGGCTGATCCGCCAGCGCCATGGCATCCGCAGGCACCAGTGTTTGCACCTTGCCAGAACGTTCATCGCCAAAGTCCGCACCGGGGAACACATCAATCGTGTTGGTACCCATGGCACTGATGTCTTTCATGATCTTTAGCCGGGAGCCCTCTCCCAGTGCGACAACAGACACCACAGAGGCAATCCCGATGATGATGCCCAGCATGGTCAGAAACGTCCGCAAGCGGTGAGCCAGCATGGCTTTTACCGACATCCGTAACGCCTCGCCAAGGCGATCAAACAGATTAAAGAATCCAGCCCGTACCTGATTTGCCCTAACCACTGGAAGACCTGCTGCTTGCGGGTCGGTCTGTCTGTCGCTGATCACGACCCCGTCACTCAATTCGATCACCCGCTGTGCATGGGCGGCCACTTGCATATCATGAGTCACCAGAATGATGGTATGGCCATCCTGATGTAGCTGTTTGAGGATATCCATCACCTCTTTGCCGCTTTGCGAATCCAGCGCCCCCGTCGGCTCGTCGGCCAGAATGACCTCGCCCCCGTTCATCAACGCCCGGGCAATGCTGACGCGCTGCTGCTGCCCGCCAGAGAGCTGCCCCGGGCGGCTTGCAAGCTTTGATGCCAGCCCCAAGCGGGTCAGCAGCGAGGTTGCTCGTTGCTGCCTTGCCTGTCGTGCACTACCGGCATAGATGGCAGGTATCTCCACATTGCCGACTGCACTCAAGTCCCCAAGCAGGTGATAACGCTGGAAAATAAAGCCAAAATGTTCGCGTCGCAAAGCGGCCAGTTCATCCGGCGTCATGTCACGGGTATTGCGTCCGGCAACCCGGTAATCCCCTTCGGAAGGCTGATCCAGACAACCCAGAATATTCATCAAAGTCGACTTGCCAGAGCCGGAAGCCCCCATAATGGCGACCATTTCACCCGGCATGATCTCCAGGCTGACCGACTTAAGCACGGCAACCGGCTCATCTCCCGCCCAAAAGCGTCGGGTGATGCCGTTCAGGGATAACAGTGCGTCGGCCATGTTACAGCCCCATTGGCAGGCGGCCGCCACGGCGGGTACTGCTTGAGGTCGTCAGGGATGCATCCCCCAGAATGATTTGTTCCCCTTCTTTCAGGCCACTCACTACTTCAACACTGACCCGGTTATTGATGCCAATGCGGATTCGCCGGCTGGAGACCTCTTTCTCACGACCCATGACCTTAACCAGATAACTGCCATCCGGCTGCCTTTGCCCCAGTGCAGAGGCAGGAACGGTCAGCACCTTCCGCGCATCTGCCAGAACCACGTAAACCTGTGCCGTCATGTCAATACGGAACTGATGCCCCGGATTAGGCACCTCCAGTAGCGCGTTGTAATACACCGCACTGCTGGTGCTACTGGTACTACTGGTCGCACTGTCGCTACTAATGGAGGTCGGCGCGGGTTCGATTTCCCGGATCACGGAGTAATAACGCTTGTCAGGTTGCCCCAGAATCGTGAAATAGACTTTTTGCCCTGACTTGACATGAATCACATCCGCTTCCGATATCTCAGCTTTGATGGTCACCTGATCCAGCTTGGCGAGCTTGATAATGGTGGGCGCACTCTGATTGGCATTCACGGTCTGCCCTTCTTTGGTCACAACTGCCACCACAATGCCATCCATGGGTGCAAGAATCCGGGTATAGCCCAGATTGGCTTTCGCTGTTTCTACGGCAATTTCACCTTCCTGGACACTCGCTTTAAGAGCTGCCACGTCTGCTTGCGCCATTTTCAGGCTCGCCTCGGCAGACTCATGGTCACTCACAGCCGTCGCATCCTCGCTCAGCAATACCTGTTGCCGGCGAAATGCGCGTTGCGCCAACAACATGCTGGCTTCTTTAGACATCAGTTGTGCCCGCGTATTAGCCAGACTGGCCTCTGCATTTTTCAGGGTATTTTGCTGGGTCACCGAATCGATCTCGGCAATCAGCTGTCCAGCCTTGACCTGCTCGCCCAAAGCCACCTTCAGAGACTTCAGTTGTCCGGACACCTGTGCGCCTACGCTTACCTGCTTTAACGCCTCTACGGTACCGGTGGCCAGCACCGTGTTTTCGATATCTGCTCTGGTAACGATTGCAGTGGTATAGTCAGGTGCCGGGTTTGCCGGGGCAAAATACTGCTTACCCCAATAACCCAGCCCCGCCAGCACGATAGCGAGTGCGCCGAAGCGTAATGTCTTACTCTGAAAGGCCTTCATGAAAATCCGGATCTTTAGCATTAACGAGATACCCCCAGTTTGACAAACAAGCCGTTGCACAGGGGTTAAGCAACATTAAAGACTTTGTTAAGATTTCGTAAAAGCCATTAGAATAGCCATCAGACCAGCGTTTTTCCCGGAGATACCTTGCATATTTTAATGATCGACGATGACATCACCCTTGCCAGCATGCTGGGCGAGTACCTGGAAGGTGAAGGTTTTAAAGTGTCATTGCGTCATCAGGGTACAGCAGGTATCGAGACCATACGCCACGGCGGGATTGACTGTGTGGTGCTGGACGTCATGATGCCGCAGATGGATGGCATGACCGTATTGCGGCACATTCGCCAGATCAGCGATGTACCCGTCATCATGCTGACCGCACGCGGAGACAATATTGATCGGATCCTGGGGCTGGAAATGGGGGCAGATGACTACCTCTCCAAACCTTGTTATCCCAGAGAGCTCGCGGCTCGCATCAGAGCCATCCTCAGACGAACCGGCAATGGTGCACCTGCCTCCCCCACCCGGCACGAGCTGGATCAACTGGTACTGGAAACTGAAACGCGGATTTCTTCCTGGCAAGGGAAACCCTTTGAGCTGACGGCCACCGAGTTCAACCTGCTCTGCGCCTTGCTGGATGGCGTAGGCAAAGTGGTCAGCAAAGAGAGCCTGTCTGAGATCGTGCTCGGACGTGCCATGGAGGCCTTTGACCGCAGCATTGATGTGCATGTCAGTCATGTCCGGCAAAAACTGGCCAAGCTATCCGATTGCCAGATTGTCATCGAAACGGTCAGGGGCATCGGATACCGCATATCGTTTGCCTAGGTCAGTATCACTTGTAGGTGATGCAGCATCATTTCTTCTCCGTAGTACCCGCAAATACTTGAAGACCACCCCAAAGCAGATTAGCATTGCCCTTCATCAGCCATAAATGGCTGAATACCATTAACGCAGCCCCTCACAAAGGCCAGCTGCCTTAGTAACAACATCCACAAGATGAGGCCACAATGCTATCCGCAGTAGATAAAGCGCGGCTTGACGCGCTATACCAGAATCTTTCCGAAAACAGCCAGCATTTCCTGGGTTACCCCTGCGCAAATGATCTGGACTACGAAAACCTGTTCCGCTTTCTGCAGTTCCCTATCAACAACGTCGGTGATCCGTTCCAGGACAGTACCTATCGTCTGGCTACCCGTGAAATCGAACAGGAAGTCGTGCACTTCTTTGCCGACCTCTTCAGGGCACCGCAGGATGACTACTGGGGTTACGTCACCAACGGTGGTACCGAAGGTAACCTGTACGGTCTGTATCTGGCCCGTGAACTGTACCCTAACGGCGTGGTTTATTTTTCGGAAGAAACTCACTACAGCGTTGCAAAGAACGTCCATTTTCTGGGCCTGCGCCACATCATGATCCGCACGCTGGAAAACGGCGAGATCGATTACGAAGACCTGAAAGAAAGCATCAAGCTGCACCGTGATGTTCCGGCCATCATTTTTGCCAACATTGGCACCACAATGAAAGAAGCCAAGGACGATATCCGCCAAATCCAGAAAATACTGGATGATCTGGTTATCCAGCAGCGTTATATCCACTGTGATGGCGCGCTCTGTGGCCCGTTTGCCCAATTCCTGGACCCGCGTCCAGCATTTGACTTCGTCGATGGGGCTGACTCCGTAGCCATTAGCGGCCACAAATTCATTGGTTCTCCTCTGCCATGCGGCGTTGTGATCGCCAAAAAGCGCTATGTAGATCGAATTGGCCGTTCAATCGGTTATATTGGTAGCATGGATACCACCATTACCGGTTCTCGTAACGCCTTTACCCCGCTACTCTTGTGGCAGGCCATCAAGCAACTGGGTAAAGACGGTCTGAAAGCACGTCTGCAAAGCTGTCAGGCAGTGGCGGCCTATACAGTAGACGCAATGAACGCCAAAGGCATTCATGCGTGGCGTAACCCGGGTGCATTGACCATCGTGATTCCTAAAGTCAGCGAATTTGTGAAAAACAAATGGCAGTTGGCCACACAGGATGACCATAGTCACGTGATTACCATGCCCGGTGTGACCACCGCCCATATTGATGCATTGATTGCCGACATGACCAAGGAGCTCGCATGAAACAGTTCACGCTGATTACAGCAGACCGCAAGGGGCTTGCCGCTGAAATTGCCGACGTTCTGGGCAAGGCTGGCATCAATATTCTGGAACTGAACGCACAAAGCGTATCTGGTAGTGCCCTGGTAGAAATCTGTGTGGATAAGGCCGATGATGCCATGCATATTCTGTCTGCCTATGGCTTTCAGATAGTCACGGACGACGTGATCACGCTCAAGCTGCAAGACCAGCCAGGTGCTCTGGCACAGGTCACCCGGCAACTTAGCGATGCTGGTTTATCCATCCGCGGCATCAGCACCTTGCAGCGTCACGGTGGCGTTTGCTATGTAGCGCTAAGCACGGATGATGACGTCAAGGCCCGACAACTGATGAAGCCGCTGGTCGTCGGTTAATCCGGACGGACTCACCAGAAAACCTCAGAGGGAACTACCCTCTGAGGGCTTTGACAGGCGGTAATTGCTGCAACCAGGCAAGCACCGGCAAGACACACAACACAACCAGCAACGCAGACAGCGACGGCGTGATCACCCAGTCTTTCCAGTCAAACTGATAAGGCAGTTCCAGCCAGCGTGTGGATACCACGTACGCAAACAGCTCGTTCATGGCAAAGGCAAAAAAACCTGCCAGCGCCCCCAGCAGCAAAAACTCCCACAATGAAACCCGCCATAGCAGATGACGATGGAACCCCAGTGCTTTAAGGGTCGCTATTTTCTGTTTGCGGTTTTGCATATCTGCTGTCAGTGCAGCCCACAGAACCAGCACACCACTCATCAAGCTGAAAGACAGGACAAAACGAACCGCACCGGTTAACTGCGCAATCACCCCTCTTACCTGATCCAGCAACTGGGTTACATCAATAATGGTCAGATTTGGCATGGTTTTAACCAGCATCGTGGCAAGCGAGCGATGCGCTGGCGACAGGTAAAAACTGGAGATATAACTGCTGGATATCTGCTGCATCAGGTCCGGACTGCCAATGACAAAGAAATTGACCTGAAAAGACGTCCAGTCCAGCTTGCGCAGATTCGTGACGGTGCCCGATACCGTATCCCCCGCAATATCAAACTGCAACCGATCGCCGACATGAATATTCAGTCGTTCTGCTAGCCCCTGCTCCACCGACCAGGCCTGCCGGGTGTCTGCATCAAATGCTTTACCGGCAATCACCTGATTGCCGATCGGTGCCGCCTGCATCCATGACAAGTTAAACTCCCTCGTTGCCAGCCGCCGGGTCTGTAAGTCGGCATAATTCTTTTCCCTGACCGGCAGCTGGTTGATCCACATCAGGCGCCCACGAATCATCGGATACACCACCGGAGCTTCCAGTTTGGCGTGCCTGAAAGCCAGATCAAAAGCCCGTAACTGATCTTGCTGCAAATTCAGTACAAACCGGTTGGGAGCCCGATCGGGGATTTTCCCTTCCCAGCTTTGCATCAACCGTGTGGCCGTCAGACCAATCAGCAACATGGCAAACAAACCCAGGCTGATCGCCCCAACCTGCAAACCTGTCACGAAGGGTTGCCGCAAAAATGGCGTCATTGCCAGCCGGATGGCAATCGCCCCATCCGGAAGCCAGCGATAAATAGCCAGGGTCACCAGCCAGGTCACAAGGCCAATCACCAGGCACCACGCCAGTAATCCGCCAAGCAACAACCCGGCCACCCACACACTCGCCAATATCCAGTAACTGACCAGAGACAACAACACGCCGCCCAATAGCAAACCCGAGATATGACCACGAACCGGGATCTCCGACCTTAGCAGAACCGTCGCGGGGTACCCTCGCATCTGCCATAAAGCGGGTAATGCCACCACCAGAATCAGACTAAGCCCCATCCCGCATGTAACTGCGACCACCCGCCAAGGGATGCTCGGCAAATCCATCGTGAGTAATCCGTTTAACTGCGCCACCAGAAACGATTGGGCCACCCAGCCAATGACGAGGCCAATACACGTAGCCAAGGCACCCAGCCCCAAAAACTGGCCAATATACAAGGTCATCAGCTGGCGTGTAGTGCGACCTTGCACCCTCAGCAGAGCCCAGACTTTCAGATGACGGGCAATATAGTTGTTCGCCAATAGCAGTGTGGCGGAGAGGGCCAGCACCACAGAGAGTACGCCTGCCATCCCCAGAAACCGTACAGCCCGGTCCAGCAAAGGTTTGATATCGCTGCGGCTACTGGCGCCATCCTCCAGCCGTTCTCCCGGCTTGAGTGCTTTGCGGGTGGCTGATAGCCACTGTGAAAGGGGTTGCGGGTCTCCCGCGACCATCATGGAATAATTGATCCGGCTTTGTGCCTGCATCAGCCCAGTCTTTGGCAGATCGGATGCGGACATCATCAAGCGAGGTGCCAGACCATTGAAACTGAACCGGGCATCAGGTTCTTTCAACAACACGCCGGCAATCTTCAGAGTGGCATCCCCGACAGAGACAGGGCTGCCAATAGATAACCCCAAACGGTCAAGTACACTCTGATCTACCCAGACGCGCCCTGCTGCCGGTGCGACAGTGTTTGCCTGCGTACCGGCAGGCAGTGCCACGGTCAGCCTCCCCCTCAATGGATAGGCAGATTCCACTGCCTTGACACTCACTAACAACGCATCCTTTGGCGTTTGTGCCATACTGGGAAAACTGTACGCTCTGGCTGTCTGCAATCCGTACCGTCTGGCATCATCTATCAGTGCCGTTGGTACAGGATGGTCTGCCGAATACAAAGCATCCCCCGCCAGCAGCACAGCGCCCTGGCTTTCCACCACGCCAGTCAAGCGGCTGGATGCTAACTGCACGGTGGAAAGCGCACTGATGGCAATGATCAACGCAACCAGCATCATCCAGTTTTGCCGGATATCCCGCCAGAACAAATACCAGCCAAACATAAGTTCACTTTCTGTCCGGAAACGACCGGAATTTTCTCAAAAGCCCATTAATGCAGTATGAAGCAAAATCCATGCTACTGTTAGGGTTGCCATAAACCCGAATGTCGCCTAACATCTGCCCCGCGATCTCCCCACAGTAAGGTGCGCCACTACCCAAACCCGCACCTGACGATAGACGACAGCCTTCAAGCATAGGCTTTAAAATCTTGCCAATGTTCCCTGATGGAGGAAAATGCATGCCAGATCACCTGAATAACCTCTTCGCGAACAACCGCCAATGGGCTGAGAAAGTCAAAGAAAAAGATCCAACCTTCTTTGAAAAACTGTCCCACCAGCAGGCACCTGAATATTTGTGGATCGGCTGCTCTGATAGCCGTGTTCCTGCCAACGAGCTGATCGGCCTTTTGCCTGGTGAAGTGTTTGTTCACCGCAACATTGCCAACCTCATCGTCCATAGTGACCTGAATTGTCTGTCTACCATCCAGTTTGCCGTTGATGTACTGGCCGTCAAACACATCATCGTATGCGGCCACTACGGCTGTGGTGGTGTTAACGCCGCCCTGAAAGGCAAGCGTGTCGGACTGGTGGATAACTGGCTGAGGCATATCCATGACATCAACCAGAAGCACGATACCCTGATGAAAGCCCAGCAGGATATCAACATGCAGAGTGACAGGCTTTGCGAACTGAACGTGATTGAACAGGTACTTAATGCATGCCAGACCACTGTCGTGCAAGATGCCTGGCAACGCGGTCAGCCACTGACTGTTCATGGATGGGTATATCGACTGAATAACGGTTTATTGAATGACCTGAAAATATCCATTTCCAGTCAGGAAGAACTGATGGAACGTTATCAGGAAGCCATCAACAGTCTGCCTACCTGAAACACCGGAAACAGAAGCCAGCCCCGACAAATCGCTGTTTTCGAACCGGTTTGCGGGGCTGTGTCCTAGATGGACCCTTCAGGCCGCAATCGTTGTTTCCGGCACCCAGGTCACCCCGTGCAGCGGGCAATTGCGAATCGCTTGTTGTAGCACATCGATGGCATCCGGGCGCGGGAAACGCCGGCGCCAGGCCAATACAATCCGCCGCGTAGGTTCTGGCGCTTCAAAACGCATGATGCTGACCAAACTATGACTAGGTTCGGTTTCGGCGACTTCTGTCGCCGGTAACACGGTCACGCCCAAGCCGGATGCCACCATCTGGCGAATGGTCGCTAAAGAAGAGCCTTCCAGTGTTCTTTGCAATCCGGCTTGTCCGCCCCTGTTGAGCGCAGGACAAACCTGCAACACCTGATCCCTGAAACAGTTACCCTGCCCCAATAGCAGCACATCATCTTCTACAAGACGTGCAGGTGGCAGACGATCTACTTCCTGCACCCAGCGGTGAGTTTTGGGCATGGCAACCACAAACGACTCATCATACAAAGGCGCCATTTCAAAACCGGTATCGTTAAACGGCAGGGCCAGAATCATCGCATCCAGCTTGCCCTGACGTAATAGTTCGCAAAGTCGGCTGGTGTAGTTTTCTTCGATCAGCAAAGGCATGTGAGGCGCAAGCGGCTGCAAACGCGGGATCAGGTGCGGCAACAAACCGGGCGCGACGGTATAGATCACGCCCAAACGCAATGGAACGGAGAGTTGATCCTGCCCTGCCCTGGCCATTTGCTTCAGTGCATCCGCTTCTTCAAGCACCCGTTGTGCTTGTGACACAATCTGCTCACCCAGCGGGGTTAACGTAATATCCCCGTTGCGTTCAAAAATCTGGACACCGAGTTCTTCTTCCAGTTTTTTGACTGCCACAGACAGCGTAGGCTGACTGACATAGCATGCATCTGCTGCACGGCCAAAATGGCGGGTTGTCGCCACGGCCAGAATGTATCGTAACTCGGTTAACGTCATGAAACTTTCCGTTCGTCAGGCTTTGTCTGCTTTTACAATCTGGCGAGGCTTGCCGGCAGCATCAACCGCCACATAGGTCAGCGTAGCCTCTGTCACCTTAACCACCTCCGGGTCAACCGGATTCCGCTCTGCAAACACCTCAACCTTGATGGTGACGGATGTTCTGCCAACACGCAGCGGTGCAGCATAAAAACTCACCATATCCCCCACATGTACCGGCTCCTTGAACTGGAATGCGTTGACGGCCACGGTCACTACGGCGCCTCTGGCCAGTGTCATGGCCTCTGCCGCGCCGGCAATATCCACTTGCGACATCATCCAGCCACCAAAAATGGAGCCATATGCATTGGCATCCTTGGGCATGGTCAAAACCCGCAGTGCAGGAATACGGTTAGCTGGCAGCTCGATCAGCTCATAAGGGCACATAGTTAAACGTCCATCTTGTCGTTACATCAAGGTTTTGAATCATTCTGTTTCGCAGCCTGCTGCAGGGTCTGCAACGCACTGCGCTGAACATCCAGCGTTTTGATCGTCATCTGGAGCATGTTCAGGTTCACCGTCAACCAGCCCTCAATCACACGAAGCTCGTTGATTTTCTTTTCTATCTCTTCCAGCGAAAACATGGGCGGCATGGAAGTCGCCGGCATTTCCATCGGTTTCCACATGTCCCGGAACAGTTTAAACGGATCATTCATGTCATCTGCCATGGAAACCTCCTGATATAGGGATTTGAGCCAGCCGGTAGTTTAGCTGAATTCAGTATAGCCTAAGTCTTCAGACGCTTATATAGGCCATCATGTGTAGATAATAATAAAATCCGCACATGAAAAAAGCCCCGGCTAACCGGGGCTTTTTTCAGATTGCTACCTTACGCAGATGTTGCTGCTGCATCTACCACGGCAAGAGCAGTCATGTTCACAATCCGGCGTACAGACGATGTCGGTGTCAGGATATGAACAGGGTTACCCACGCCCAGCAAGATAGGTCCAATGGTCACGCCATCCACACTTGTTTTCAGCAGGTTGAATGCAATATTGGCAGCATCCAGCGTTGGCATGATCAACAGGTTGGCAGGGCCTTTGAGCCGTGAGTTCGGGAAGGTCATCTGACGAACTTCTGCGCTCAGCGCTGCGTCACCATGCATTTCGCCGTCAATTTCCAGCTCAGGTGCCATCTGGTTCACCAACTCCAGCACTTTGCGCATTTTCACCGATGTTGGTGTATCAATGCTGCCAAAGCTGGAATGCGAGCACAGCGCTACTTTCGGCACAATACCAAAGCGACGGATGCTCTCTGCAGCCATCAAGGTAATTTCTGCCAGTTGCTCTGCAGATGGATCATGGTTTACATAGGTATCGGCAATGAAGATGTTGCCAGAAGGCAAGATCAGGGCATTCATGGCCGCCATGGTCTTGGCACCAGGTGCATAACCCAGAATATCCTTGATGGTCTGCAAGTGGTTGTGATGATGGCTCATCATGCCGCAAATCATTGCATCTGCATCACCACGCTTGATCATCAGCGCTGCAATCATGGTCACGCGACGACGGACTTCCCGCTTGGCATCGGCAACGGTAACCCCCCTGCGCTGCATGATGTCATAGTACAAAGACCAGTACTCACGGTAGCGTGGGTCATATTCCGGATTCACCAGTTCGAAATGCTCGCCCGGACGGATACGCAGCCCCAGCTTTTCGATACGTTGCTGGATTACAGCAGGACGACCGATCAGGATCGGTTTCGCCAGACCTTCATCCACCACAGCTTGAACGGCATGCAATACACGCTGGTCTTCACCTTCGGCATATACAACACGTTTTGGTGCTTTCTTGGCACCGGCAAATACCGGCTTCATGAAGATATTGGTGCGGTAAACAAACTGGGTCAGTTTGTCGACATATGCATCAAAGTCCTCGATCGGACGCTTGGCCACGCCAGACTCCATCGCCGCTTTTGCCACTGCTGGCGCAATCTTGACGATCAGACGAGGGTCAAACGGTTTTGGAATCAGGTATTCCGGGCCAAATGACAGGCTCTGGTCTGCATATGCAGACGCAACCACATCACTTTGCTCGGCCATGGCCAGATCGGCAATCGCACGAACACAAGCAAGTTTCATTTCTTCGTTAATGGTCGTTGCGCCAACATCCAGCGCACCACGGAAGATGAACGGGAAACAAAGTACGTTGTTAACCTGATTCGGGAAGTCAGAACGACCGGTACAGATAATGGCATCCGGACGTGCTTCTTTTGCCAAAGGCGGCAGAATTTCCGGTTCCGGGTTGGCCAACGCCAAAATCAACGGTTTGTCAGCCATGCTGCGAACCATGTCCTGGGTGACCAGTTTAGGGCCAGACAAGCCCAGGAAAATGTCGGCGCCGTTAATCGCGTCTTTCAGCGTACGGGCATCAGTCTCGCGACAATAGCGGGCTTTGGAGGCATCCAGCTTTTCGTCACGGCCTTTGTAAATCACGCCTTTGGAGTCACACACCAAGATGTTTTCGTGTTTGACACCCAGCGCAACCAGCAAATCCATACACGCTGTTGCAGCAGCGCCGGCGCCGGAAGTTACCAGTTTAACCTTGGAGATTTCTTTACCCACCACGCGCAGACCGTTCAGGACAGCTGCAGCAGTAATGATGGCGGTACCATGCTGGTCATCATGGAAGACCGGAATCTTCATCCGCTCACGCAGTTTTTGCTCTACATAGAAACATTCTGGCGCCTTGATATCTTCAAGGTTAATCCCGCCAAATGTGGGTTCTAGCGCAGCGATGATATCGACCAGTTTGTCCGGATCATTTTCATCCACTTCGATGTCAAATACATCGATACCGGCAAACTTCTTGAACAAAACCCCTTTACCTTCCATTACAGGCTTGCCTGCCAATGGCCCGATATTCCCCAGGCCCAGTACGGCAGTGCCGTTGGAAATCACGGCAACCAGATTGCCGCGAGCCGTCAGGTTCATGGCTTCATTCGGGTCTTCGACAATGGCGTCACATGCGGCTGCTACGCCTGGCGAGTACGCCAGAGCCAGATCACGCTGGGTTGTCAGTGGTTTGGTTGGGGAAATCTGGATTTTACCGCCTGTGGGATAACGGTGATATTCCAGTGCGCTTTTGCGCAACTCTTCATCCATGCTAGCTCCTGCATTCCGATTGTCGTGGGGGGAATGACAGCCACCTACCGAGGCTGCCATCGGTACTTTTTTTGTTCTAGCCTTGCATTATAACTGACTCGGTTAAATTGCTCAGTAATTCTCGATAATTTCGTTCAGCTATTTTCTACGGGAAAACCTGTCATTTACCTTTCAAAACCTGTCGATTGCAAGCATTACCTCAAATTTGCCTGAAATCCCCCCCGGTTCGCGCTAGAATGCGGGTCTGCCTGTCTTGTTCATTATTTTCCGGAATCAAGTACTCGACTTATGCCATACAAGCGCCCTGTTTCAACGTTGATCGTTGTTCATACGACAGAAAAGCAAATACTTTTGCTCGAAAGAGCAGATCATCCAGGATATTGGCAGTCTGTTACCGGCAGCCAGGAAAACGAAGAACCGCTGATCGAGACGGCACTAAGAGAGTTGCAAGAAGAAACTGGCCTGACACCGGCAGATGGTGTATTGACGGACTGGCAAACACATACAGATTATGAGATTTATGAAACCTGGCGGCACCGTTATGCACCTGGCGTCACCCATAATCGCGAACATGTTTTCAGTTTTTGCACCCGATCCATAGTGCCAGTCAAGTTAGCACCTAAAGAACACATCAGCTATCGCTGGCTGGACTGGAAAATCGCCGCTGATCTTGTGTTCTCTCCCAGTAACCGGGAGGCCATCTTAAAACTTGGCGAGCTTTAGCCTGACACTACCCCACCCGGCCATTGGGTGAAATCGCGCGTAAACATCAGATAGACGCCATCAGCGCAGCTTCATGCCTGTGTCTGTTGTTCATTTTAGCCCAGTAGAAATGGCAGCTAATAAAAAACCAGCCATACAAACAACAAAGGCAGCTTTCGCTGCCTTTGTTGTTATGCTTTTACTGAAAATCAAGCCAACGGTGTTGGCTCTTTGTCCAGTTCAAAGGCTTTGTGCAGAACGCGCACGGCCAATTCCATGTACTTCTCATCAATACCAACAGAAATCTTGATTTCAGAGGTGGTGATAATCTGGATGTTAATACCTTCTTCAGCCAGTGCACGGAACATGGTACTTGCTACACCCGCGTGAGACTTCATGCCGATACCAACAATGGATACTTTGGCAATGTCTGAAGAACCGGTCACGCTGGCGCCGCCAATGTGAGACAGGCTGTCTTCCAGAATCTGCTTTGCACGTGCAAAGTCATTGCGGTGCGTGGTGAAAGAGAAGTCTGTGGTGCCGTCAGTGCTGATGTTCTGGATGATCATGTCCACATCCACATTCGCCTCTGCAACCGGCCCCAGAATCTGGTATGCAATACCTGGCTTGTCAGGCACACCGCGAACGGTAATTTTTGCTTCATCGCGGTTAAATGCAATACCGGAGATGACTGGCTTTTCCATATTATCTTCTTCCTCAAAAGTAATCAGGGTACCTGCGCCTGGTTCATCCAGGAAGCTGGAAAGCACGCGCAATTTGACTTTGTATTTACCTGCAAATTCGACCGAGCGAATCTGAAGAATCTTGGAGCCCTGGCTAGCCAGTTCCAGCATTTCTTCAAAGGTAATGGTGTCCAGACGGCGTGCTTCTGGCACGATACGAGGGTCGGTGGTATACACACCGTCCACATCGGTATAAATCTGACATTCATCTGCCTGCAGCGCCGCAGCCAATGCAACACCAGAAGTGTCAGAACCGCCACGGCCTAGCGTAGTGATGTTACCCTCAGGGTCCATACCCTGGAAACCGGCAACGATCAGAATGGTATCGTTGTCCAGGTCAGCACGCATGCGTTCGGTATCAATGTGTTCGATACGTGCTTTGGTAAATGCGTTGTCTGTGTGAACGCGCACCTGCCCACCGGTATAGCTTTTGGCTTTGTAACCGAGTTCTTGCAAGGCCATGGACAACAGGGCAATCGTCACCTGTTCGCCAGTAGAGGCCAGAACATCCAGTTCGCGCGGATCAGGCGAACTCTGGATTTCCTTTGCAAGGGCAATCAGGCGGTTGGTTTCTCCGCTCATAGCAGAGACTACAACCACCAGCTGATGACCTGCGTCTTTAAAACGAGCCACCCGCTTGGCGACATTCTTAATGCGTTCGGGGCTCCCCACGGAGGTGCCGCCGTATTTCTGAACGATGAGCGCCATTGCCTATTCCGATATTTGAATCAATAAAAAAATGAGGAAATATTTTACTTCAAACTAAAGCAGCTGGGGGAGCATATCTCTATGAAAATAACCGGAAAATTCAAAAAAACTGCATTTTCCGGGATATTCGCGATGCGCCACTGACAAGAAGTGCATGATGTTGCACTTTACAGATTTCTTTGTGTGATGATCCAGTGAACCCCAAGGATATAGGGTGTCACTGAATCGGTAAGGAGATGTTTTTGCGGGAATATGCTACCCACTGTTCCAGTGTTAGCCGGAAAGCCTGAGCATTGATCGGTTTGGCCAGATAGTCATCCATACCCGCGGACAAAAACCGTTCACGATCTTCCGGCATGGCATTCGCTGTCATCGCAATGATGGGTAGACGGCAAAGTGGTTCCGGCATGGCGCGAATCGCCGCCGTGGCGGCTATACCGTCCATCTCCGGCATATGAATATCCATTAGTATAAGGCTTGGCGGTGCATCCTGAATTGCCCGAATGGCTTCGATGCCGTTATTGGCAATCGTCACTGAATAACCATATTTACCAAGCAATGCTGCAGCTACTTTCTGATTGACCAGATTATCCTCAACCAGCAGCACCTTGACGCCAATTTCCTTGGCAGGAGCAGAGTCTGGTGCTTTACTCTGTGGCTGAACGATCATGGAGCGACGCGATACACTGTCTTGCGTGGCACGGCGCAACGCAATATCCAGTGCACGATGGGTGATCGGCTTCCTGAGCATGATCAACGGGTTGTATTCACGCTCCATGGTATCTGCACTATGAGAACCATTTAGCATGATGACCGGCAGATCGTGCGTAAACTTGTTTTCTGCCAGCTTTTGCAAGGCAGCAGAAGCCAGCAGACTTTCATCCGAGTAATGATTTACCACGATGACATGCCTGAAAGCATCCGTAAATGACTGACTGGCTACCAGGCATTCATCTACATCGTGGTACAACTCGCAAGTCAGGCCTTTTTCCTGCAGACGTGCTTCAAACCAGTTTCGAAGTCCGGGCGCTAATCCGATGACATGAACGACAGTATTGCCTTCTGCACCGGATGCAACCATCGGCATCATTTCGACCGGAGCCATGGCCGGGGCCACAGGTACCCGTAACCAGAAGGTACTCCCTTTGCCCTGCTGACTGTGCACCCCTATTTCCCCACCCATCAGTTCGGCAAGCCGCTTGCAAATGGCCAAACCGAGCCCCGTCCCTTCAAAACGTCTTGAGAGCGATGCATCTGCTTGGGTAAATGGGGTAAACAGGCTTTCCTGATCCTGCGCACTGATACCAATGCCAGTATCGATCACCTCAAACTGCAGCAGGAACTGTTGCTCATCACTCGTAGGCTTGACCGCCATTTTGATCGTGACGGCACCATGTTCGGTAAATTTGATGGCATTGCCAATCAGGTTCAGCATAATCTGGCGCAGACGCCCGCTGTCAGCATGCCATTGACCAGGGAAGTTGGCAGGATAATCCAGAATCACATCAAGTGACTTGTCATTGGCTTTGGGGGCCAGGACTTCAACCACCCCTTCCACAAGGTCTTTCAGATCAAAATCATGCGGATGCAGAACCAGCTTTTCTGCCTCCATTTTGGAGTAATCCAGCACATCGTTGATCACAGAGATCAGTGCCTGCCCGGATTCTCTGATAGTCGAGACAAAGTGTGCCTGCTCTTCGTTTAGCGGGGTGTAACTCAGCAACTCGGCCATCCCGATGACGCCATTCATCGGCGTACGGATTTCATGACTCATCGTGGCCAGAAATTGCGATTTTGCCCGGTTGGCAATATCGGCATTTTCTTTGGCCAACTTCAAGGCATCATTCTTCTGACTGACAGCCTCCAGCAAACGCTGGTTTTTTCTTAAGTTGAGATACAGGCTTACAAGTACAGCCAAACCGACAATGAATACGGAGATAAAAGCCCAGCCCATCCAGTTATAGGCTTGCTTTTGTCGCAAAACCGTATCCGTACGGACGGTGGTCTCATCGTGGTTTGCATTGACTGTCAGATCGTGTAACAAGGGACGGAGAGGCAGCAACTGCGCCATGAGCTTCTGATAAGTAGCTTCGTCACCCGCATGAAAGTCCTGCACAACCGGATCGATATCCTCCAGAACGGATTTTAACTTTTGGGTAGTAGTGACAGCTCCACTCACACCACGCAACTCTTGGCCATGTACGCCCTCTTCCTGGAACAGTTGCAAACGGCTCCAGAGAATATCAAGGCGTTCTGCCATGTTGTCGTAGGTAACGTCCGGCGCTTTGCTCTCATACCTTGTCAGAGAAAGCAAAAATCTTTCGTATTCGATTTCCAGCTGGGCAGATGCCCAGAACGGGCTGTCAAACCGGGCAGACAGGCGCGCGGCATTCTCCATCGGGATACGGACGTAAAAACTCCATAACCCGATGGCCAAAGAGATGACAACAGATACAAAAATAGTCAGCAGCAAGTACTGCCGACTCTTGCCGGATTTTGCCATCGTCACGTTATTTGACATCCAGCCCTTTTAACTGCCATAAAAACTTGGCATCTGCCTCCGGTGTTACCAGTTCAGGGAACTGGTCACGCGGATAGATAATCCATAGCGGACCCTTCTCACGCCGAGACATTGTTTTGCCATCCATGGTAATGGCCAGAATGACATCATACTTAGTAAAGTCGGCAGTCGGAATCTCCACCTTGTAATCATTCAGGGCAATAGCAATTGTTTTGCTGCCTGTAGCACCCACGGCCTTCAGCACATCTCTTGCCAGCGGGCCTTCAAACTTTGGCTTGCCTTTGGTCCAGGTAGTTGAGGTCTGGACGGTTTTCATGCCGATGGATTTCAGCATGGCCATATCGAATACTGCCGTTTGCTTGTCGGTGTTGGTTTTTGTCAGTTTACCACTAATGGTCAGGACAACAGGTCCGGTCGGCTTTGCCAATCCGTCGGCCAAGGCGGATGTCATGGTGCATAAGGCACCCATCATGAACAGGCCTGCAAGCGGGCGTAGCAACGTACGCATATCTCAATCTCCCTCGTGAAAGTCTAAACTAATGTGCCAGATACATTGATTTGTAATAGCATATAAACCAATTTTGATCAGCCTGTACTAGTCATAGACGTCAAGGCGCATTTTAGCAACATTCGAATTTGGAAAACACGGATAAATTGGATACAAAACGCAATTTGCCCCAGCATTCACGTCATATGAACAAAAAACATGAGTATTCGTCTTCTTTGAAATGGCATGTGTGCCAAAACGCCATTCCATACCCGCTCTTATTCAGCCTCCACCCCTAAGTACAAAAAATACGGGCCTTGCAATGAATAGACAGAACTACGTAGGCAGATTTGCGCCATCCCCCACCGGCCCCCTACATTTAGGGTCGCTGCTCACGGCCGTCGCCAGTTTTCTGGATGCCAAAAAACTGGGCGGTGAATGGCTGGTGCGCATCGAAGACATCGACCCGCCAAGAATCATGCCTGGCGCTACAGACGAGATTTTACGGGTGCTGGAACATTACGGTTTGTGGTGGGATCGTCATCTGGTCTATCAGAGCACGCAATATGAACACTATCGCGAAGTCATTACCCAACTGAAGAATCTGGGTGCAATTTACCCTTGCAGCTGTTCAAGAAAAGAAATTTCGGATATCGCCCATGCAGGCGTTGAAGGCCCGGTTTATCCTGGCACCTGTCGTCACCGCCAGCACGGAGATGTGCGTGCATGGCGCTTTCAATTGCCAGACCAGGCGTTCTCGTTTGAAGATCTCATTCAGGGTAAGCAGACTTATGATTTAAACCAGGATCTGGGCGACTTTATTGTCCAGCGTGCCGATGGTCTGTTCGCTTATCAGTTGGCGGTAGTGGTTGATGATGCTGTAGCAGGGGTAACCCATGTCATCAGAGGTATGGATCTGGTGCATTCGACACCAAGACAAGTAAAATTGCAGGACGCTTTAGACTATCCACACCCGGTCTATGGTCATTTGCCTGTTATTGTGAATGAAAACGGCCAGAAATTAAGCAAACAAAACATGGCCGCGCCCATTCAAATGACGGCAGCCGCAGAAAACTGGCACCTCACCCTGGATTTGCTTGGACAGCAACCGCCGGAAGAATTGGCCCGTTGGCCACTACAAGACATCATCAACTGGGCAATCCCGCGATGGGATAGATCACGTATTCCAGCGTCCGCGACTATTGGCCTTCAACACCAGACTGCCCAGTAGCTTCTTGCAGCATCTTTTCAAGTACCGTGATAAAACCCGCGCGCCAGCGCTCGATTTCGGCCAATTGTACAGATAGCTCTGACCAGCCGGTTTCCGGACGTTTGGATAACATTTCCAGCGCAAGGCATGCCTGAAATGGCTGGTGCGCAGTGAAAGTACCGATCGTCCCTTTCAATTTATGGGCAATCTTCTGTACCGATTCGCGGTCTTGTACCGCAAATGCACCATGCAACTGGGCACATGTATCCGGCAGTTGCTCTACCAATAATGTTGCAGCGATTGAGATTGTCCGAAAATCCAGCCCCAGGATTTTGAGTTGCTGGCGTATCGCGTGCTCGATACCTTTCAGGTCCCCGGGATGATGTGGCGTATTTTCCTGATCAGGAACAGGACGCGGGTTAACAGGCTCTGAGGCCTTGGGGTCCAACCATTGCTGCACCATGCCCCGGCTAACCGGTTTGACAAAGAAATCGTCCATACCGGCAACCATGCATGCTTCCCGGTTTTCCGGACTGCCATACGCTGTCAGTGCAATAATCCGGCTGCGATGCCCCGATTCATTTTCATGCTGACGGATCACCTTGCTGGCCTCCAGCCCATCAAGCACAGGCATGTGGCAATCCATGATGATCAGATCAAAAGCCGACTTGGCTGCAAGCGCTATTGCCTCTGCACCATTGGCGGCCATGGTCGTCTCGCAAGGATACTGTTTAAGCAAAAAAAGCAGCACCTGTCGGTTGGTAGGATTGTCATCCACTACCAATACCTTCAGTTTATCGCTCATTTTATTGTGGCTCCGGGTTGATTCGACTTATTCAAACAGATAATCCAATGCTTGCTCAAGCCGCGAAATCGGAAAGACCTGAATACCAGCAATGTCCTGCTTTGGTGCATTGGCTGCAGGCACGATGGCAGAGGTAAACCCCAGCTTGGCCGCTTCTTTCAGGCGCTCTTGTCCGCGCTGGATCGGGCGAATTTCACCCGCAAGGCCAACCTCGCCAAATACAACAAGTTTATCCCGTAATGGTTTGTTTTTAAAGGATGAAATAATGGCAGCAAGGATCGCAAGATCCGCCGCAGGCTCATTGATTTTTACCCCGCCCACCGCATTGAGAAAGATATCCTGATCAAAGAGGCCAAGCCCGGTAAAACGGTGCAATACCGCCAGCAGCAATGCCAGGCGGTTTTGTTCCATGCCGTTGGCCAGACGCTTGGGATTAAACCCGTGAGCATCTTCGACTAGCGCTTGCACCTCGACCAGCAAGGGACGCGTCCCTTCCTGGGTTACCAGTACGCAACTGCCTGCCACAGGCTCATCATGCCCGGAAAGAAACAAGGCAGAAGGGTTGGTCACCCCTCTTAACCCCTTTTCGGTCATGGCAAAGACACCCAGTTCATTCACGGCACCAAAGCGGTTCTTGAACGCGCGTACCAAGCGGAAACTCGAGTGGGTATCCCCCTCAAAATACAGAACGGTATCAACAATATGTTCCAGCACGCGCGGCCCGGCCAGTGCGCCTTCTTTGGTCACATGCCCGACCAGAATCAGGGTCGTACCGCTCTGCTTGGCAAAACGGGTCAGCTGCGCCGAACACTCTCTGACCTGCGCAACGCTACCGGGTGCCGAATTCAAGGCTTCAGAATACACGGTCTGAATCGAATCGATGACCGCGAGTTGCGGCTTATGGGCATCCAGCGTTGAAATGATTTTTTCCAGCTGAATTTCCGCCAGAAGCTGTACCCCTCTGGACGCGACCGTGAGGCGTTTGGCGCGCAGGGCAATCTGCTGCGCAGATTCTTCACCACTGACGTATACCACTTTCATCCTGTCTGCCACAGCGCACAATGTCTGCAGCAGCAGGGTTGATTTGCCAATACCCGGGTCTCCGCCCAGCAGGATGACCGCCCCTTCCACCAAGCCGCCACCCAGTACGCGGTCAAATTCGCTGATTCCGGTCGGATTCCGTGGTACATCCTGTGCTTCTACGTCTTCAAGCAATTGCAAGGTACTGGAAGCCGCCAAACTCTTGAAACGGCTGCTTGAGCTTTCCGGCACGGTTTCTTGCAGCGTATTCCAGGCCTGGCAGTGCGGGCATTGGCCCTGCCATTTTGGCAAGGTACCGCCACACTCTGTACATACATAAATGGATTTTGCTTTTGCCATGTTTTCTCTGTTTAACGGTTAACACGCCTGGTGCGATCATTAACACGTTTACATCTTTTCATTGTTTCTCATGCATTATTCAGCACAATAGCATATCAGACCGGTCTCTTGAAAATTGCGCCAGAGCCTGCGTCATCAACACACTTGGTATTCATCAAATATGCTAACACATCCCCTCTCGCCTGCCCCAAGTCGGCATGGATTTGTTTACCGACCTGTGGATCTGCCGTCTTCCGTATGGGAAAGTGCGACGAACCCATCCAGGCTTTTCACTCTGAACAAATGGCAGATCATACAGTTACGGGGTGCGCCAGTATCCCGTATAATGCCGGCATGCGAATCCTAGCCATAGATACCTCTACAGAACAACTCTCCATCTCATTATGGAATGACGGCATTCAGACCGGTTTGACTGAAACTGCGGGTCAGCAGCATTCCTCAATGACAATCCCGCTGATCGAAAAGCTCCTTGCAGATGCTCAACTGACGCCAACTGCGCTGGACGCCATTTCGTACCCGGTTGGGCCTGGCGCATTCACGGGCCTGCGGATTGGATGCGGTATCGCGCAAGGCCTGGGGTTTGCCTTGCAGCGCCCATTGATCGGTATCTCTACGCTGGCAACCCTGGCGCAATCAGTGGCTGGCGAGCAGCCGATTCTGGCGTGTCTGGATGCCAGGATGGGGCAGGTTTATGCTGGCTTGTATCAGCGGATTGACGGAAAGCTGACCAATCTGGTGGCCGACCATCTTACCAATCCGGATATGTTGGACATCTCTGCCGAATTCACGAATATTCAAGCCGTTATTCAAGCCGTTGGTAATGGATTCAAAGCCTACCAAGGGCAGTTTCCAGAGCCACTGACAGAACGATGCCACGTAGTAGACGATGCTCGTCTGCCAGATGCGCACCATCAGGCAGAGCTTGCAGTAGAGGCCTATGAAGCAGGTCGCACCTGTCTGCCCCATGAAGCGGGGCTAGTTTACCTGAGAGACAAAGTGGCCCTGACGACCAAAGAGCGAACCGGCTCATGAAACTGCAAAAGCTTACCGATCGCTGGCTGGATAACCTGATTGAACTGGATGCGGCAGCCAGTGAGTGGCCTTGGCTGCGCACTCAGTATCTGGGCTCTTTTGAACACCATGATGCCGTCTATGGCTGGGTTGATAGAGATACGCTCTGTGGCCTTGCCGTTGTCCAGTATGTTCTGGACGAGGCCAATCTGCTGAATTTTGCCATTGCAGCGGAATACCAAGGCCAGGGATTTGGCAAACACTGGATGCAATGCGTCATTCAGGAAGCACGGGATAAGCATGCAAGCCAGACCATGTTTCTGGAAGTTCGGGCAGGCAATGCGGCCGCCATCAAGCTGTATACCCGTAGCGGCTTTGTTCAAACCGGTTTGAGAAAAGCCTATTACCCTGCCCGGAACGGGCGTGAAGACGCTATTTGCATGTCTCTGATTATGTCTGACAACCTTGTGACGTTGGAGCCTGCTCATGGATGAGCAATTGCTGAAGGCCATGGGATTATGGCCGCTATGGGTTCCCAAGGATCAGGAAACCGAGGTGGTGACACTGAGCGAACCTGCTGCGAGCCATGAACCATCCATAGCATCAGTACATGTCGCCAGTCCATTTGGCTTTACAGAAAGCACGCCAGATGTTGAAACGCCCGCGGCCAAACCGGTCATCAGTGCCAGTGCCAAAGCTGGCCTGGCGGCTGCATTGGCAGCAGCCAGAGGCGGCAGTTCTTCGTTGCGGCATGCACCTGAAAAACCCGCTACCCATGTAGCACTACCGGAAGCGCAACAGCCACCGGTCCAGGCGGAAGCGCCTGCCCCAGTTTCTTTGGTGACAAAGCCTGTTACTCCCGCCAATGACAATTGGGATGACCTGACGCGAGAAATCCACCAGTGCCGGGCTTGTACATTGTGTGACAGCAGAACACAGGCGGTCCCGGGTATTGGTGATGTACAAGCCGAATGGATGTTTATTGGCGAAGCGCCGGGAGCAGAAGAAGATCGCCTTGGCGAACCGTTTGTGGGTACCGCCGGCAAGTTGCTGGATAACATGCTGGCAGCCATGCAGCTAAAACGCGGCGACAATGTCTATATCGGCAATGTTTTAAAATGCCGCCCACCAGGCAACCGGGACCCGCAGCCTGCTGAAGTCGCCGCATGCAGGCATTTCCTGACCCGGCAAATAGCCTTGGTACAACCAAAGATTCTGGTGGCCTTGGGACGTTTTGCTGCCAATACGCTACTGAACACTGACAGTACGCTTGCCAGCCTGCGAGGCACTGTGCATCATGTTGAAGGCATCCCTTTGATTGTCACTTACCATCCGGCGTATTTGCTACGTAACCTGCCGGACAAAGCCAAAGCATGGCAAGACCTGTGTCTGGCCATGAAAACATTACAGCAAACCAAGCACTAATCATGGCTGTGATTACCCTGACTTCCTGATCGAGATATCGCTTATCTCCAAACCCATTGACGGATTTCCCGCCCATGCTGTTGCACTTACTCAAGCAATACACCAATTATCGCAAATTCTGGTCTGCACAAATCCTGTCGACTATCGCCCGCCAAATGGTGGTCGTCGCCATGGGTTGGCAGATTTATTATCTTACCGGTAGTCCGATGAGCCTCGGCCTCATGGGGCTTGCGCAATTTCTGCCACAACTGGTGTTTACGTTACCAGCCGGTTTCTTTGTCGATCATTTTGATCGCAAACGGATTGTGTTCATCTGCCAGTTGATTGAAGGCTTGGCCATTGCACTGATTGCGATCGGCACCCACAGCAATTCGCTAAATGAATATTGGCTATATGCCGCCGCTAGCTTGCTTGGTACGGCAAGAGCGTTTGAATTTCCTGCAACCCAATCCATGTTGCCAAACCTGGTCACCCCGGAGCATTACCCCCAGGCCATGGCGCTCAGTAGTGCCGGGCGCGAAGTCGCCGTGATTGGCGGTCCAGCCATGGGTGGTTTCCTATATGCAATCGGTGCAGACTGGGTGTACGGATTGAGCGCCTTTTGTTACCTGAGTGCCTCGTTCCTGATCTTCCGCATGCAGACCATGACGGCGATTGTGCATGCCACCCGTAAAGTGACCGTAGAAGCCATTCTGGGCGGGATTGCCTTTATCCGTCAGCGACCAGTCATTCTGGGGGCTATCTCGCTGGATCTGTTTTCGGTTTTGCTGGGTGGTGCAACGGCCCTGCTCCCCATTTTTGCCAAGGATATCCTGCACACAGGACCATGGGGGCTAGGTCTGCTAAGGTCGGCACCTGCCGTTGGCGCGTTGCTGATGTCACTGTATCTGGCCAAGCATCCACTGCAAAAACGGGTTGGTAAGAAGATGTTCTACGCCGTGGCTGTATTTGGGCTTTGTACCATCGCGTTCGGTCTTTCCAGCTGGTTCCCGGTTTCTTACCTGGCACTGGTTGGGCTTGGCGCGTCCGACATGATCAGCGTGGTGGTCCGTACCACGTTGGTGCAACTGGAAACACCGGACGAAATGCGTGGCCGTGTCAGCGCGGTCAATGCCATTTTTATCGGTACATCCAATGAACTGGGTGAGTTTGAGTCCGGATTGACAGCAGCCTGGTTTGGCCCCATACCGGCGGTTGTATTGGGCGGAATCGGAACATTGCTGATTGTGAGTACCTGGATGTATTTGTTCCCTGCCCTTAGAAACCGGGACAAACTGATCAGGGAAACCACAGAAGCCGCATAGATAAACGGGCGGAAGCTCTATTCATCCGGACTGAGGGTTGTATCCTGCGGTGAAAACTGCTCGGAAATCAGTCTGGAAACGGGTAATTCATGTTTTCCGGTCACCAGCTTTAATCTGGAAGGTCTGGTCTGCCGAATACCTTGGCGCTCTAGCAAGCCGGTTAGCCGCATGCCATACACCTGCTTGGTCGCTTCCAGAAAATAAATGGCGCCCAGACCCGGCCACCAGCGGTCTCCGGCCGATTCCAGCCGCATAAACCGCTTTTGCCATTGACGCTGTTTTGAAGGTGGAATGTAAGCCCCCATCGCACTGGTCCGAATGCGGAAATTCAGCAGCGATAACCAGTCTTTGACCCTGGGTAAACGGATAAAATTGCCTGCCCAGGGAATGTTGCGTTTTCCGAGCCAGCGCCGCGCACCCCAGAGACTGAACGGGTTAAAACCGGAAATCAGGATGCGTCCTTCCGGCACCAGAACACGCTGCGCCTCTCTCAGGACCTGATGCGGATCAGCACTAAAATCCAGTACATGCGGCAAGACCAGCACATCCACGCTGCTGCTGGCAAACGGCATGTTCAGCGGGTCTGCAACCACATGCACGCCCTGCCCTTGCCCCGCTAATATTCGTTGACGGATTTTACAGGTAGCGAGTAAATTGACCTGTGTGGTACCCAATTGAATTGCGGTGTACCCGTACTGGTTTTCCATGGTATTGCAAAACCAGTGAGCTTCTACTGACAGCAGATATTGGCCCAAGGGACTGGCAAGCCAGTCTGCCCACTGCTGCATGGATAACGATGAACTTTTTCCAGACCATTCCGCCATGTTGACTCTCGTTACCTTACCTGCCTTGAATGATAATTATATCTGGCTTGTTCATGATAATGTGCACGCAGTTGTCGTCGACCCCGGTGAAACAGCGCAGGTACTTCATTTCTTGCAAGCGCATCACTTGAGTCTGGATGCCATTCTTTGCACACACCATCATGGTGATCATACTGCCGGCATCATGAAATTGCGAGAAGAGTATCCATCTGCACAGGTCTACGCACCGGGTAGCGAACGATTTACCGGTTTTAGGACCATAGCGGTCACAGAGCCAGACCACCTGGAGATTCTGGGACATCCTTGCCGCGTCCTGAATGTTCCAGGACATACCGGTGATCATATCGCCTATCACCTGAGTCCCTGGTTATTTTGCGGCGACACGCTGTTTGGTGCTGGCTGCGGCCGTATTTTTGATGGGGATGCGCGTTCTTTTTATCAGTCTTTGCAGAAAATCAGCCAATTGCCGGATGACACCCAGATCTGCTGTGCTCATGAATACACGCTGGCCAATTTGAAGTTTGCACTTGCGGTCATGCCGGATAATCAGCAGCTAAAGCAGCGGATCGCTGCCGATTCCCACAAACGCGAGCAACTGCAACCCACGATTCCATCGTTACTCTCTCTGGAAAAAGCGACCAATCCATTCCTGCGATGCCACACCCCAGAGGTTGAATACGCAGTCAGTCAGCATTCCTATCAATCGCCTCAAGATGCCACAGACGTCTTTACCCTGCTACGTCAGTGGAAAGACACGTTTTAGCCTGCACTGGATTCACTTATAAATGTGCAACCTTGAACGTGTTGCACTGACTGATCTGACCGGATTCAAACCCGACCTTAAACCAATGAATCCGCTGTGCAGAGGTTCCATGGGTAAACGAGTCCGGTGATACGTGTCCTTGAGCCTCTTGCTGCAGCCGATCATCACCAATTGCGTTGGCAGCCCGTAGTGCCTCATCGAGATCACCCGCTTCCAGCAGGTTTCTGGACTGGGCAGAATGCCCCCATACTCCGGCAAAGCAATCTGCTTGCAGCTCTTGTCTTACAGAAAGCGCATTGCGGACTTTCTCAGAGGCACCATCGCCTTTTTCGGCCACTTGCTGAGTCACGCCTATCAGATTCTGTACGTGGTGACCTACTTCATGTGCAATGACATACGCTTGCGCAAAATCCCCCGGCGCACCAAAACGCTGATGCAATTCATCAAAGAATTCGAGATCAATAAAAACCTTTTGATCTCCGGAACAATAAAAGGGCCCCACCGCAGAGGTCGCACGCCCGCAAGCAGACTGAACAGCGCCGCGAAATAATACCAATCGGGGGCGCGTATAGGTTTTGCCCGCCTCCGCAAACAGTTTTCCCCAGACATCCTCGGTATCGCCCAGTACTGCGCGTACCATCTGCGCGGTCTGATCCTCTACTGGAGGCGCTTTAGCCTGTGTCGGTGCCGCATGCTGAGTAACCTGAACCGGGCTACCGCCCTGCAAATATGAAAGAATCACTAACGGGTTCTTGCCAAGCAACACGCTCACCACAATGACAATAATGATGGCTGTACCGCTCAAGCGAAACCCGCCAAAGCCGGAAAACCCGCCGCCACCCCCAAGGCCAAAACCACCGCGCTCGTCCCGACGGTCTTCCACTTCGTCACTGCGACGCATTTCATCCCATTTCATGGGGTTACTCCTGTGCGTTTTACGTTAAGAGTGCTTCAACCACTTGCAAATCTTCAGGGAAAGTCACTTTCAGGTTGTTACGGCTCCCAAGAACCAGCGCCGGCACAAAACCGGCCTGCTCCATCGCGGAGGCTTCATCGGTAATGGCAGACAAATCACCAGCATGTGCGGCAGACAGCATACCCAAGTGGAACATTTGCGGCGTCTGTGCCAGCCACAAGTCAGCTCTTGGTACCGTGGCAGAAATCAGTACACCATCCCTGCTCTGCTTGACTGTATCCGGCACCGGCACCGCCAGAATCCCGCCCACATCGTGCTGGTGCAGCGTATCCATCAGAGATTTAAGATGATCGTACCCCAGACATGGACGGGCTGCATCGTGAACCAGCACCCAGTCCGATGACGCGTAGTCATTCGCAAGGTACCGCAAACCATTACGAACACTCTCAGCCCTGCTGGCCCCACCACATCGAACCACCTGCATGCCGGGCAGGCCAGACCAGTCAAACCGGTCAAACCAAGGGTCATCCGGGGCGATCACTACCACGACTTGTTCTATACGACGATCCGCCAGCAATGCATTGACCGTATGCCATAACACCGGATGCTGTTTCACCAGCAAATATTGCTTGGGTCTGTCCGCATTCATCCGGCTACCCACACCGGCTGCAGGTACAAGGCCGACAAATCGCGTGCCAGTCTTCATGCCTCGGCTTCTGCGGCAGGAGGCGTCAACAGTTGCACCCATACAGAAGGTGCTTTATTGGCTTTTTCCAGCCCTTCAAGGTATTCCTGATGAGCCTGGATCTCGTCTTCACGGATCTGCCTGACCTTGGGTCGTGCTTTCAGATCAATGACCATGTCCCCCGTTAGCTGAACGGTTTTTTCACCCTCCAGGTCCATCACCAGGCTATCCTGGCCACGCGTCATTTGCAGATATACATCCGCCAGCAGCTCCGCATCCAGTAACGCGCCGTGCAAAGTACGGTTAGAGTTATCAATGCCGTAATCCCGACACAACGCATCCAGATTGTTTCGCTTGCCAGGACGCAGATCCTTCGCCATGGCCAATGTATCCAATACTGATGGACAGATATCCGCAATCAATGGTTTGCCCAGGCGCGACAGCTCTGCATTCAGGAAGCCAATGTCAAACGGTGCATTGTGAATCACTAACTCGGCACCCTCTACAAAGCGGATAAAATCATCCACAATCTCTGCAAATTTGGGTTTGTCAGCCAGAAACTCGCTGGTAATGCCGTGGACACGCAATGCCCCCTCTTCCGATTCCCGTTCCGGATTGATGTACAAGTGCAAATGCCGGTTCGTTAGCCTGCGATCAGAAAGCTCTACACAGGCCAGTTCAAGAATCCGGTTGCCTTGCTTATGGTCCAGGCCGGTTGTTTCTGTATCCAGTACAATTTGACGCATGTTTGGTGCTCTTTACGTAAATTATTATCCAGTGAACCCAAGTGCGGACCGTTACCTCGTCCCGCACCCGTTTTGATATCAGCCGAGGGAGGCGACGCCCTGATTAGCCAGTTCATCTGCTCTTTCATTCATGGGATGGCCCGCATGGCCCTTGACCCAATGCCAGGTCACATCATGCGTTTGTACCAGCGCATCCAGTTTTTGCCAGAGATCCACATTCTTCACCGGTTCTTTGGACGCTGTTTTCCAGCCCCTGGCTTTCCAGCCCTTCAACCATTCACTCATGCCTTTCAAGACATATTGCGAGTCAGTGTGGATATGAATCGTGCAAGGGCGTTTTAGCAAGCTTAACGACTCGATGACCGCTGTCATTTCCATCCGGTTGTTGGTCGTTTCCGGCTCTCCGCCAAAAATCTCTTTTCGGGAAGCGCCGTAGCACAAAATGGCGCCCCACCCGCCAGGGCCCGGATTGCCCTTACAGGCCCCATCGGTATAAATATTGACGATTGTATCTGACACCCGCTCTACCTAACTTGTCTGTATGATGTGGTCACACCATGGCCGCCCCTGCGGCTGGTGCACCTCATCTTTTTGGCCTCTACTACACACGAATGGACTTGGGTCCATACATGACATTAAGTATGACATTTTACCTTGTTGCCCCTGACAACAACACCCGCATGGCCTATTATGTTTTGATAGCCAAAAACCGGCAAAGCTCATACTATTCGGCCTCTTGAAAAGTTTATGTAAATCACTATTATCTTAATTTCATGTCAACCGGATTTATTGTGTTACGTTTAAAAGACAAAGAAACATCAGATTGTTGCCAGAAGGCCTTGCCAAATGGCTAGTAGAGCAGAACTGTCGCAATTTCTTGTTGATATAGAAAAACGCGCCTACAGACACGCACGATTAGCCGTACAGCATGAAGATACTGCGCTAGACCTGGTTCAGGATGCCATGCTGAAGCTGGTAGACAAATACCAGGACAAACCGGTGGAAGAGCTACCCATGCTTTTTCATCGTATATTGCAAAACGTGATTACCGATCACCATCGTCGGCAAAAGGTCCGGAATTTCTGGGTACTGCCGTTCAGTCTCTTCACCAAAGAAGACGATGATGATGAAGTGGACCTGCTATCCACCGTTGAAAGTGAGTCTTCCTACGGGCAAGATCCGCGCAAGATGCTGGGTAACCAGCAAACCATCAACATTATTGAAGCCGGCTTAGCCCGGCTGCCAGCACGACAGCGAGAAGCATTCCTGCTCCGTTACTGGGAAGAACACGATGTTGCCACCACGGCCGCCCTGATGGGGTGCTCGGAAGGCAGCGTAAAAACACACTGTGCCAGGGCCAATGCCAGTCTGACACAATGGCTATCGGAACATGGCATCAAGGAGACAGATCATGACTGATTCGCATCAGCACACAGCCCGGCTAGTAAAAGCCGCGCTGGATCATCGCCTTGAGAATGAATCCGAGCGCTTGCAATTGCGTCTGGCCACAGCAAGACAATCCGCCCTCAGCCAATACAAACCGGCAGAAGAACGCAGTACATGGTGGAAAGTTTCCCACGTCCTGCATCTGGCACAACACCCGTTTGCCTATTCTGCGAGCGCTTGTCTGCTCACACTGGCGATTGGGGCGGGCTGGTGGATGACCGCTCAGGACACCCAAGACCAAGTTGACGTCGATACTCAATTATTAACTGATGAGCTTCCACCTCACGCATATCTGGATGAACAGTTTTCCAAATGGCTAGAAGATACACGCAATCCTTCCTGATATTGGTGCTTGGCTTGTGGTCTGGCTTAGCTGTGGCCGTCACGCCAGAAGCGCCGGCATCCTGGTCCCAACTGACCAGTAAGCAAAAATCGGTGCTAGCACCGCTGGCCAATGACTGGGGAAAACTGGGAGAGCATCAACGCAACAGCATGCTGGGTATTGCTTCGCGATATGACTCTCTGCCGAAAGAACAGCAAGAAAGACTGCAAAAGAGGCTAAAGCAATGGGTAGCCATGACCCCCGAGCAACGCAAAAAAGCCCGGGAACAATACCTGAAATACAAAGCCTTGCCAGTACAGCAGCAAAAAACAATTAGTAAGCAGCAGAAAGAAAGTGCGGCTTCAGCTAAACCAGCAAAGAAGTTAATACCACCCAAGCCTGTCGCTGCCAGTACAGCACCATAAAAATACCCCGGTAGACATGATTCTCCGGGGTATTTTTTTCAACCAGACGTCACACACATCAACTGTTGTTTTGCATTTTCTGTCTGGCCGCATCGAGCGGCAAACCCAAACCATAATATGCATTCATGAGCTCCAAGAGTGGCAGCAGCTCGTGGAAGAGTGCTGGCATGTGTGCAATAACCTCTTCATGCCTGCCTGCCGTTAGCCAGTCAATGGCTTGCTGGATTTTGATATTGTCAGACTCGATCTGGCCCGCATCCGGACTGACTGTGTTCTCAGCAGACATTGGCAGCAGTGGAGCTGGCTCCGTGGAGGCCACTTCAACTGCCAGATTTGCCTCAATCCAGTTACCCCCCTGATCTTGTGCATGTTTACGTCTGGCGACCGCCAGCGATAACAAACTTAAGAAATCATGTTCTTTCTCGATCTGATCCCGGCTAGCCACACCAATGCTACAGGACAATTTGATGGTATCGCCTTTAAAGGTGATTTTGGCGGCACTGGTAGACTGGCAAATCCGGTCAGCCGCAATCAGTGCCTGATTCAAAGACGCAACCGGCAACACGATGACAAAGTGCTGATCCTCACAACGGGCCACCACGTCTTCACCACGCAGCTTGCCAGTCAGCATTTTGCCCACCAGTTGCAGTATCTTGTTACAGACGGCTTCCGGGTAACGGTTTAAAAGCTCGTCAAACCGGTCTATTGTCAACGAGAGAACAGACATGGCCTGATCATGCCTGCGAGTATAGGCAAGCAGCTTGTCGCCTTGCTTGATCAGGCTGTTTCTTGTAAAAAGCCCTGTTACAGCATCCGTCGTCGCATCTTCCGCAATGGTTTTCTGCGCCTCGACCAATTCTTTTTCTGCGGTTGAACGGGCAAGATTCGACTGGATGCGAGCCAGGAGCTCAACCTGATCTGTAGATTTGGTAATGAAATCACTCGCCCCAAGCGATACGGCATGACTTTTTGCATCATCATCGTCATCTCCGGAAATGATGATGACAGGTACCCGGCGGATTCTCTGGTCTTCAGATGAGCGGATGCGCTGTAACAAGGCATGGCCATCCAGTTTGGGCATGGATACATCACTGATCACCAGCTGAATCATGTTATCCAGCGTCAAGCGTGCCCACCCTGCCTCACCGTCCGCCTCTTCCAGCAGGTCATATGTATCTGCAAGATGTTTTTTCAGAGATGCCCGGACCATGCGCGAATCATCCACGATCAACAATCTTGGGCGTTCCACGAGTAGATTATCATTCGTTAACATAGCCATTCCTCAAGCTTTGACGCTGCATCCCTATTCATACCAGGCCATACCGGATAGGCCGCATTGCAAACACTTCATAAACCGGGTGCTGCTACACACTACTTAACCCAGATGAGCCAATGCCAGATATTCTTTGCTTTGCATTTCTTCCAGCCGGCTAATCGTGCGGAAGAACTCATTAGCAAAACTACCTTCAGTATAGAGCTCGCTGGCGGGTACATCGGCAGAAATAAAGAGTTTTACACGCTGGTCGTAGCAAACATCCACAAGCCAGGTAAAACGCCGGGCTTCTGAAGACATGGACGATGTCATGCGTGGAACAGAAGACAAGATGATTGTATGGTTAGACCGCGCCAATTCCAGATAATCCACCTGCGATCTGGCACTTTTACACAATGTTGCAAAATCAAACCAGACAACCCCGGGTGCTAGCTTGAGCGGGTGTAATGTCCGTCCTTCAATATGCAGCACCGGTTTTAGTGCTTTACCCGTGGCGACAGATGAAAAAATCTCTTCCAGCTGCTGTTGGGTCTCGCTGGCCTGAGTCGGCAAATACACCGGGATCTTGGTCAGGGACCGTAGCCGGTAATCCTGTCCACCATCCACATTCAGCACGTTTAATTCCCGGTTCAGCAGATCAATGGTCGGAAGAAAATTCTCACGCTTCAATCCATTAGGGTACAGCTGATCAGGCGGGTAATTTGATGTCATGACAAAAATCACGCCACGCTCAAACAAGGCAGACATCAGACGCCCCAGAATCATGGCATCAGCAATGTCAGATACATGAAACTCATCAAAACAGATGACCCGATATTTTTTGGCCAGTTTATCCGCAACCGTAATCAGCGGATCTGCCTCGCCTTTTAACGCTTTCAGCTCGGCATGGATATCGAACATGAAATGGTGGAAATGCAACCGGACTTTGCGCTTGTAAGGCAGACAGGTAAAGAAGGCATCCATCAGGAAACTCTTGCCCCTGCCAACACCACCCCACATATACAGCCCTTTGGGCAGTTTTGGCGAAGGCAGAATGGCGGCAAATGTGCGATGACGCTTCTGCCGGAACACCAGCAATTCCTGATAGAGCGCTTCCAGCTGGGCAATGGCGGTGGCCTGTGCTTCATCTGCATGAAACCCGCGCTGCTGCAATGTAGCGCCATACCAGGCTGCCGGTGAAAGGTGGGTATTTTTATCAGGAGAAAACGCGTGTTGAGACATGATGACCTAATTCATTCTTAAACTGTAAACTGGCGCACAAACACCATATGCCCGATCAGGAAAACAACCCAAGCCATGATCGCAGCAACAATATCATCCCACATCACGCCAAAACCGCTTTTCAGGTGACGATCAAACCAGCGAATAGGCCACGGCTTGAGAATGTCAAAAAACCGGAATAGCAGTAAGCCAGCCAATTGGGAAGCAAGGGTTTGAGGGATGACCGAAAACAGCAATACGCATGCGACAATTTCATCCCAGACAATGGCCCCATGGTCGACCACACCCAAGGCCTTGCCCGCTTTGCCACAAACGTAGACCCCTAGAAGAAACAGAGGAAGGGAAAGCACAAGAATCTGCAAGGGTGACAAGAACATCATCAACAGCAGATAAAATGGCCAAGCCGCGATCGAGCCAAAAGTACCAGGTGCCTTAGGTGCCAGGCCGCTACCAAACCCCAAGGCCAGAAAATGGGCGGGATGTTGTAAAAGAAAAGCAAGATTGGGCTTTGTCATACGGTTACCTCGTTTGCGTTTCAGCTTTCGGCTTTGTCAGCCGGACTAAAATGGTCAAATGCTTGCAACTCAATATGGACTGGCTGATGATGCCGGGTCCAGATAACCGGACGGGACGCAGGCTCTGCCTGCATGCGACCAATGCGGGTTAGCCGTATGTTAAGCCGTTCTGACACCTCAAGCAGCGCATCACGCTGCTCGCAGGGCGCCGTAAAACATAGCTCATAATCATCCCCGCCGGCCAGTATGCACGGCCAGAAACCCGCATAGTCCTCATAGGCAGCAGCAACATCCGATACAGGAACCAGGCTGACATCTACTTCGGCGGTCAGATGGGATTTTTGGGCAATATGCCCCAGATCCCCCGCCAAACCGTCCGAAATATCCAGCATGGCATTTGCCTTACCCACCAAAGCCAGCCCCAGCTCACAACGCGGCACAGGCCTTTCTAGCCGGTCACGCAAAAAGGTAAGGTGCTCCGTATCTTTGAGCACCAGTTTGCCCTGCAATGCATGCAAACCAAGAGCAGCATCCCCAAGACACCCGCTGACCCAGATATCATCCATGGGTTGGGCCGTATGGCGACAAATGGCCAAACCCGTGTCGACCTCCCCCATGATCTGGATAGAAATCGTCAGCGGTCCACCTGTTGTGTCCCCCCCAACCAGGTCTACGCCATGCTGCTGCGCCAGCGCGAAAAAACCAGCAGAAAAACGTGCCAGCCAGTCATGATTGACATTGGGAAGTGCAATGGCCAGCGTCGCCCATTTTGGTGTCGCACCCATGGCAGCGATATCTGACAAATTGACCGCGAGCGATTTATGCCCCAGCAGAAATGGATCAACATCAGCAAAGAAATGCCTGCCTTCAACCAGCATATCGGTTGATACAACCAGTTGTTTGCCTGCACCAACGGAAATAATGGCCGCGTCGTCCCCAACCCCCAAATCAGCGGAAGGGGACGAACGGTGAAAATATTGACGGATTAAGTCAAATTCAGACACAGGATTAGCACATCCTGAGAAAGGAAAACATACTTGCCTCTTGGCTTACAGACAAAAAGCAATCGTCGTCCGGATATACAAAGAACAATGGAACCTGCTTTTTGCTCAGCGAGGTGCGCCCACTTCATTGGCACGCAACTTGGCAGCCAGTTTGTCCAGCACGCCATTGACATACTTGTGCCCATCGGTGCCGCCAAATGTCTTGGCCAGTTCAATCGCTTCGTTAATCACGACACGATAAGGCACATCCAGCAGGTGAGAAAACTCGAAAGTCGCCAATAATAATACAGAACGCTCTACCGGGCTGATCTCTTCATAAGGACGGTCCAGAAAAGCAGCGATTTCTTCTTTCAGAGTTTCAGCATTCGAAATACAGCCAGACAGCAAGCTTTTGAACATTGGAATATCGCATTTATTGAAGTCTTCAACTTCATCACGCAGGTTCAATTCGATATTCAGCGTATCGTGGTCTGTAAACTGCCACTGGTATAAACCCTGAACCACCAGTTCACGGCTGCGACGACGCGCGCTTTTCTTTTGCACTTGACTCATGTAAGACAACCAATACTATCTATTACAACAATTGTTCAGGAAACTCGATATCTCAAAGCCAAAGGCTAAGACTCAAGCTATTTTCTTCAGCAGGCATGCCATTTCGACAGCAACGCGGGCAGCATCGGTACCCTTTTCGTGCATGCGAACTTCTGCCTGTTCATCATTTTCTGTGGTCAATACTGCATTGGCGATCGGGATACCCGCATCCAGACCAACACGAGTAATGGCGGAGCCTGACTCGTTGGAAACCAGTTCAAAGTGGTAGGTTTCGCCACGAATCACGGCACCCAATGCCACCATGGCATCAAATTTACCCGTTGCAGCCATTTTTTGCAGTACCAGCGGAATCTCCAGTGCACCGGCAACCGTGGCCAAGGTAACATCTTCTGCTTTAACACCAAGGGCAAACAGTTCTTTCAGGCATGCAGACAGCAGACCCTCACACACAGGGGTATTGAAACGGCTCATCACTACACCGATTTTCAGTCCGGCGCCATTCAGTTCGTTAGCAATTTCAACCAAGCCAGCATATTGAGTCATTATCCAAACCTTAACGTATTTTATTCGCCAATTCGTGATTATAGCATGTAGCCAAATTCACCTGAAAATTCAATCACAATACCCGATTTTACCCCGGCTTACTCCGTATGGGAGACAAAACCGGTAATCTCAAGGTTAAAACCGGTCATGCTGGCCAGTCTCATCGGTGCCGCCATTACACGCATTTTCTTTACCCCAATCTCGGACAGAATTTGAGCGCCAATACCGAATGTCTTGGCATCCCATTTGCCGCTGCGCGGCTCTGCCGGAGGCACAATCTTGGCCAGCAAATCATCCCCGGATTCAGGGCGATGCAACAGCAAGGCAACGCCCTTGCCTTCTTGCTGAATCTTTTCCAACGCCTTATACAGGCTCCATGAATGGCGTGACTCACCAGTATCCAGCGCGTCGATCAAGGAAATCGGCTCGTGCACACGGACCAGCACGTCGTCTTCGGGTGCAATGTCACCTTTCACAAGCGCCAGATGGACCTGACGGGATAATTTGTCGCGGAATGCCAGCAGCTGGAACTCCCCGGCAGGTGTTTGCACGGTTCTCTCGGCGACGCGCTCAACCAGGGTTTCTGTCTGGTGCCGGTAATGAATCAAATCGGCAATCGTACCGATCTTCAGACCATGGGTTTCAGCAAACACCAGCAACTCGGGCAAGCGAGCCATCGTGCCATCATCATTCATGATTTCACAAATAACCGCAGCAGGCTCAACACCAGCCAGTTTGCCCAGATCACAACCAGCCTCCGTATGGCCAGCACGTACCAGCACGCCACCATTCTGGGCTTTCAGGGGAAAGACATGTCCTGGCTGCACAATGTCAGATGCTTTGGCATTTCTGGCAACCGCTGTCTTGATGGTATGCGCCCGGTCAGCTGCAGAAATACCTGTTGTCACACCTTCTGCCGCCTCGATGGATACAGTGAAAGCAGTCCCAAACTGAGTACCGTTTCTTGCAGCCATCATGGCCAGATCCAGATGATTGACCCGCTCTTCCGTCAGGGTCAGGCAAATCAGGCCACGCCCGTATTTGGCCATGAAGTTAATGGCTTCTGGCGTGACGAACTCAGCCGCCATCACCAGATCACCTTCATTCTCCCGATCTTCTTCATCAACCAGTACGACCATGCGTCCTGCACGAATTTCCTGGATAATTTCTTGTACTGAAGCAATAGAAGACACTGCGGAATCCTTTTAAATATGAAGCCGTCCGGCGCAAATCAACAGACCTGGTACATGGCCCATGGCTGACCATATCGACGATTATACTGTACTCGGCACAGAACACCCTAGCGCGTCATAAGTCGCCATGCATCTGGATCAGGGCGACTCGTGACGATCCGATTTATTCCTGTGTTTAAAACAAACTGCCCATCGACTGACCACGCTTCAGGAATGCCTTGCCTTTACGGGCACGCTTACCCAGGTACTCGGCAAAACGCTCCCCTTCCAGCGCCACATTCTCAACCCGCCCTGTTCTCAGGGTGATATTGCTTTCAAAACGCTCGGTTTCACACCAGGCAAGGCTGGCAAGCGGGTCTCCATTATCCAGACCCATCAGAATAACGCCACGGCCTTTAGGCAGTATTTTGATTTCCGGCGCAGTTACTAGCAGCAATTTCCCGGCATCAGACAAGAACGCAAAATAACCGGTTGCACGCTCATCCGGCACCAGAAGTGGTGGTAGCGGTTTTTCACCTGCTTCTAGCGACATGAAAACCTTACCGGCACGCTGGCGGGTCAACATGTCAGACACCTTGCAGACAAACCCATAGCCACCGGTATTGGCGACCAACACGGTCTGATCGGCTGGCGCAGAAAAGACCTGAACAATTTTTGCCTTGTCCTGCAGCTCGATCAGTGTGGCCACCGGCACGCCATCACCACGGCCTGTCGGGACATCAGTCGGATCAATCTGATAACTGCGTCCGTTGCTATCGAGCACAATCACAGGATGGATCGTTCTGGTTTCCAGAGCTGCCAGCAGGCCATCACCGTCTTTGAAGCCCAAACTGCCCAAGTCAACACCATGCCCGTTTCTGGCTCTGATCCAGCCATTTTTGGAGAGCACAATGGTCACTGGTTCATTTGCCACTACCCGAGCAGCACCGGCACGGACGGCCTCTTCAATCACGGTTCTGCGGTCATCACCAAATTTTTCCGCATCGGCACGGATTTCATCAATAACCAACTTGCGGCGAGCATCTTCATTCGACAGCAAATGGTTGAGCTGATCGCGCTCTTCTTTCAGCCCTTTCAGCTCGGATTCAATTTTGAACCCTTCCAGTCTTGCCAGCTGGCGTAACCGGATCTCGAGAATGTCTTCCGCCTGAATGTCAGACAGACCAAAACGCGCCATCAGTGCCGGCTTTGGCTCATCCGACTCACGAATCACACGAATCACTTCTTCAATGTGCAAGAAGGCGATCATGCGACCATCAAGAATATGGATACGCTTTTCAACCTGACTCAGGCGGTGCTGCAAGCGACGGGTTACCGTTGCAAAACGGAACTGTCCCCACTCCTGCAGGATTTGCTTCAAATTCTTCTGTTGTGGCCGTCCGTCCAACCCCAGCATAACCAGGTTCAATGAAGCGGAGGTTTCCAGGCTGGTATGCGTCAGCAAGGCGGCCATGAACTCATTCGGATCAATCGTCCGGGATTTGGGTTCAAGCACCAGACGCACCGGGCTGTTCTGGTCCGAGTCATCACGTACTTTATCCAGCAAACCCACCATCAGGGTTTTGATGGTCTGCTGCTCAGGCGTAAGAGCCTTTTTGCCGGATTTGATCTGTGGATTGGTTGCTTCTTCGATTTCCAGCAACACTTTTTGGGTAGACGTGCCCGGCGGCAACTCTGTCACAATGACCCGCCACTGACCACGGGCCAATTGCTCGACTTCCCAACGCGCCCGGACACGCAAACTGCCACGCCCGCTTTCATAAGCGTTCTGCAGCTCCTGATCACTACTGATGATCTGCCCGCCCCCGGGGAAGTCCGGTGCAGGCATGAAAGTCCGCAACTCGGCGATATCGATATCCGGGTTTTCCAGCGTCGCAATCGCCGCAGCCGCTACCTCTCTCAAGTTGTGTGGCGGAATCTCTGTGGCCATCCCCACTGCAATACCGGATGCACCATTGAGCAACACCATGGGAAGGCGTGCAGGTAACAATAGAGGCTCTTGATTGGTACCATCGTAGTTCGGAATGAAATCAACGGTCCCCTGATCGAGTTCAGAAAGCAACAGTTCCGCCAGCGGGGTCAGGCGGGCTTCGGTATATCGCATGGCAGCTGCACCATCACCATCGCGGCTACCAAAGTTCCCCTGCCCGTCCACCAGCGGATAGCGCATCACAAAATCCTGGGCCAGGCGGACCATCGCCTCGTAAGCAGCGCTGTCACCATGAGGATGGTAATTACCCAGTACTTCACCCACAACCTTGGCACTTTTCACATGCTTGGCTGTCGAGGTCAACCCCATTCGGCGCATGGCATAGAGAATACGGCGCTGGACGGGTTTCTGTCCGTCTGCCACGTCAGGCAAAGCACGCCCCTTCACAACACTCATGGCGTATTCAAGATAGGCACGCTCGGCATAATCGCCTAATGCCAATGCATCATCAGGTAGCTCGGTTGTTATCACTTGTTCGGTCATGACTGGCCAATTAAAAGGGATTTATAAATTCAAGGATCCAGATCGCACTTCTGGTTATGGCAACCCAAGGTCAAATATCTGCTTCAACCTCATTGCCGCGTCGTTCCATCCATTCACGCCGACCGGAGGCTTCGCCTTTACCCATCAGCATGGACATTAATTGCCGGGTATCATGTTCGGCACCATCCACAATACTGACCTTGTACAAACGCCGGGTATCTGTGGACATGGTCGTTTCCTTTAACTGGTCTGCATTCATTTCACCCAGACCTTTGAAACGACCAACACTGATATGATCTTCACGAACACCTTCGTCTGTCAGGCGCTCCAGAATATGCTCGCGCTCGGCTTCATCCAGCGCATAGAACTTGCGTGCAGGACGTCCTTTACCCTGGCTCGCAGTATCAATCCGGTACAGTGGGGGTTTGGCAATATAGATGTGTCCGGCTGCGATCAACTTCGGGAAATGCCGGTAAAACAGGGTCAGCAGCAGGACCTGAATGTGCGAACCATCCACATCCGCATCCGACAGGATAATGATTTTTCCATACCGCAAACCGGACAAAACGCTATCCGGCTCAGTGACATCATGCGGATCCACCCCGATGGATGCAGAAATATCGGCAATCTCGCGATTGGCAAACAGCTGCTCCCGTGGTGTTTCAAGAGAGTTCAGCACCTTGCCGCGTAATGGCAAAATGGCCTGGTATTCTTTATCTCGCGCCAGTTTGGCAGACCCACCGGCAGAATCACCCTCTACCAGAAACAATTCGTTCCGCTCAGTATCTTCTGATCCGCAATCCGTCAGTTTCCCGGGCAGTACGGCGATACCAGAACTCTTGCGACGCTCCACCTTCTTGACTGAGCGCAAACGACTCATGGCCTGTGCAATGGCCAGTTCCGCAAGTTTCTTGCCTTCTTCAACGTGCTGGTTCAGCCATACTTCAAATGGCAACCGCACCACGCTGGCGACCAGTTTCAGTGCTTCACGGCTGTTGAGCTTCTCTTTAGTCTGACCCTGAAACTGAGGGTCCAGAACTTTGGCCGACAATACATACCGCACTCGTGACCAGACATCTTCCGCCTGCAATTTGACGTTTCGGGGCAGCAGATTATGGTGATCGATAAAATCACGTAATGCTTCAAACAAGCCGGTACGCAGTCCAGCTTCGTGTGTACCGCCAAGCGCCGTAGGAATCAGGTTCACGTAAGACTCACCGCCCCCAGACTCATTGGTCCAGGCCACCGCCCAGGAAGCACCTTCCCCCTCGGCAAATGCGTCGCCCTCCGCTGGTCTTCCACAGAAGCGTTCATCGGCAAAAATCGGGACAATCAGCTCACTATCCATGCACAGCTCTGCCAGATAGCCTTTCAAACCCTCCGGATAGGTCCAGTTTTTGGCCTCTATCGTGCCGTCTGCCTTTTCCTGATTCAGCGTTACAGTCGTGCCGGGCAGCAGTACCGCCTTGGCACGCAGCAAGCGCTCAAGCTCATGGATGCTGACCTTGGCAGACTCGAAATACTTTGCGTCTGGCCAAACCCTGACTTTGGTCCCGCTACGTTTTTGCCCGCAAGTGCCAATCTCCGCCAGCGGCTCAATCACGTCACCGCCAGAGAACACCAGCCGGTGCACTTTGGCTTCGCGCATGACCTCAACCTCCAGCCGGGTTGACAAGGCGTTGGTGACTGACACACCGACCCCATGCAAGCCGCCAGAAAAGCTATACGCGCCGCCATCCTTTTTATTGAACTTGCCCCCGGCATGCAAACGGGTAAATACCAATTCGACAACAGGTACGTGTTCATCCGGATGCAAACCGACCGGTATGCCGCGGCCGTCATCTGCAACGGTCAAAGAACCATCATGATGCAACGTGACTTCAATTTTCTTGGCAAAACCAGCCAATGCCTCATCTGCCGCGTTATCGATTACTTCCTGGCAAATATGAGTAGGGTCCGTGGTCCGGGTATACATCCCGGGACGCTCCTTTACGGGCTCCAGGCCTTTTAATACCCTGACGGACGATTCATCGTATAGCTTTGACATAAGCGGAAATTCCAGTACGGCAAATATAGGTTGGCGTCGTTATACCATGCTTTAAAAAATTGATAAAGAACGAACGTACCAAAACATCGGATTTCATCAATTTGCCAGCATTAGCCGGCAGCCAGAGACTTTTGCAACAGGTGCGCAAGCTCCAGCACCCCACCCCAGGTAATCTGCAAGCCGACGCACAAAGCGATAAAGGCAGAAAGCTGCAAGAAGATATGAGTCCCGGTTTCCCCCAGCAACTTGCTGACCTTATCGGCAAAGCGATAACTGATGAAAATACACACCCCGATGATGGCAGCACCGGCCACACCGGCTGGCAACCAGTATAAGTCTTCAATACGGCTATCAGGCACAGATGCGCCCAGCGTAATGGAAATAGAGATAGACCCGGGCCCAACCGTTAGCGGGAATGTCAGCGGATAGAATGCCTTTTTCAGTGCCGTGCCATATCTGGGTTTGTTAAGTTCAACAGCGGATTTTGGTGTTTCATCCGGATTCAATAGACTCCAGCCAATCGATGTCACCAGCAACCCGCCCCCCACCTTCACGATCGGAATCGAAATACCAAAGAAATTCAGGACATAAGACCCGATTTCCAGCGACACCAGAATGACAAAGAAGCCATAAATGGCTGTTTTTCGGGCAAGGATATTCCGGGTTGCCGCAGTATCTTGCTTGGTTTGCGACAAAAATATCGGTACCTGGCCAACCGGATTGATAATTGGCAGCAATGCTGCTGCAATCAAGAGCGTATTCTGAATCAGAAAAGACCAAAGATGAGACATTTCACACCCTTAATGGAAAACGTAAGAAACACCATCAATACACAAGGCAAGACGAAATCAAATCCTGGATTCAATTCATCAATGCTTTGGACGGAGTATAACAACACCGTTGGCGTATTCGCATGCAATATCGGGAAAAAAGGGGTATTACCTAGAGAACATCAGAGCGCGACAGGAGGGAGTCGAACCCCCGACCGGTGACTTAGAAGGTCACTGCTCTATCCAACTGAGCTACTGCCGCTTTGAAAAACAACTGCTACAACCAGAATCACGAGACATTCTACAATAGAACCGAACAATGTTCATGTTTCAAGGGACTGCGAATATAACACACTCTAAATGCATGTCAAATCCTGGCCTTCATCGCGTGATGCAATGACAAGGCCTGAAAATTAAAAAAGCGCAATGTTTGCACATTGCGCTTTTTTAATTTGGTCGGTGTGGAGAGGTTCGAACTCCCGACCCTCTGGTCCCAAACCAGATGCGCTACCAGGCTGCGCTACACACCGAACCGGAGGACGTGACTATACCTAGATCATAAGGGAGTGTCAAATTTTTTCTTGCTTGAGTCAGGCGGCTATTGGGTGAGATAATTCGGCTTTCACAACATAATGAATATAGCCTCCCCATGACTGCACGCATTCTTGATGGTAAATCCATTTCTCAACGGATTATTAATCAGCTGGCCGAACGCACCAAGGTTTTGATTGCACAGGGAAAACGCAGCCCGACACTGGCCGTTGTGCTGGTGGGCGACAACGCTGCCTCCGCAATCTATGTCAGAAACAAGAAAAATGCCTGCGAAAAATCCGGTATTCGCTCCATTTCCCATGAGTTGCCAGCATCGACAACTCAGACTGATTTGCTGACATTGGTTAACAAGCTGAATAATGATGCGGAAGTGGATGGCATTCTTGTCCAGTTGCCATTGCCTGCACACATTGATGCAGATGCAGTCACTGCCGCTATTGACCCCAAGAAGGATGTGGATGGTTTCCACTCCTATAATATCGGCCGCCTGGCACAGAAGATGCCTCTCCTGAGACCTTGTACACCCAAAGGCATGATGACCCTACTGGAAGAAACCGGCGAAGACCTGGTGGGTAAAAATGCGGTTGTTGTCGGCGCATCCAATATTGTCGGCCGCCCGATGGCGCTGGAACTCTTGATGGCGCGCTGTACGATTACGGTTTGCCACAGTGCCACCAAGGAACTCGCTGAGCATGTATCGCGTGCCGATATTGTTGTCGCTGCCGTAGGTCGTCCACAGTTCGTTAAAGGTGACTGGATCAAGCCGGGTGCCATTGTTCTGGATGTGGGTATTAACCGGCTGGATGATGACCGGATTACGGGCGATGTTGAGTATGAAGTTGCCAAACAAAAAGCAAGCTGGATTACCCCTGTGCCAGGTGGTGTCGGCCCGATGACGGTTGCTTCACTGATGGAAAATACATTTATTGCAGCAGGCTTGCTGGAAGACTGATCTCCCTGTCGCCCAGTTCCCCATGCTACACAATAAACACAAAGGCCTGCTAAATGCAGGCCTTTGTGTTTATTCGGTCCTATCCATTGACCTGAATTCTTGCCTGTCTCTGTAGGATGCAAATAGCTCTGGTGGCACTGGCGGGCTAAACAGATAACCTTGATACTCGTGACATCCCTGCTCCTTCAGCCATGCCAGTTGCGCTTCCGTCTCAACCCCTTCCACGACAATTTTCAGGTTCATGACTTTTGCGAGCGCAACAATCAGACCCGTAATAGCTTCAAACTCATCCAGTTTCTGCACAAACGATTTGTCTATCTTCATGCAGTCAATCGGATAACGACGTAGATAGGCAAGATTTGAATACCCGGTACCAAAATCGTCAATTGCAATACTGAAGCCGGAATCCTGAAGCCGGGTCAGCATCTGTATGGTTTTGTGATCATTCCCGAGCAGCGCAGACTCGGTAATTTCCAGTTCAAAATCTGCAGGGTTGGCTGATAACTCGGTGAACATGGCACATATGTCCTCCGCTAACTCAGGGTTCGCAAATTGGCGTGGCGACAAATTGACGGATATTTTGAGATGCCAGCCTTGCGACAACCAGATTTTTTGGTAGCGGATAGCTTCGTGCAATACGAACATGTCCAGCTGGTCAATAATCCCGCAGTCCTCACATAACGTGATAAACACACCGGGGGCAATAATCCCTCTTTCAGGGTGACGCCATCTGACAAGAGCCTCTGCCCCGGTAATACAACCATTTTTTGCATTGATCCGGGGCTGAAAGAACACCTCGAACTGATCATTCACCAGCGCATGTTTCAACTCGTTTTCAAGCACATGCCGGCTTTGGATTGCCTCTGTCAGATCCCGGGTAAAAAATGCGTAACGGTTTCGCCCCTCATCCTTGGCCCGATACATGGCCAAGTCTGCATTTCGCATCAAGTGGTTAATGTCTTTTGCATCTTTCGGGGCAAGGCTAACCCCTATCGATAAGGTGGGGTGAATGAGAGAGCCAGAAACAACAAGCGGGTCACTTAATCGCTCCAGCAAGGTCTCACATAATGATTTTGCATGGGTTTCGATATGCCGCGCCGTACTCAATACGACGAACTCATCCCCACCCAGTCTGGCCAGCATGTCGCCTGGGTTCATCAGATCGGTCAACCGGCTGGCCATCTGTACAAGCAACATGTCCCCAACCGTGTGCCCCAGCGAATCATTGACTTGCTTGAAGTGATCCAGATCGATGAAGATCAGTGCAGCTTCCTGACCGTGTGATAACAGTACCTGTAACTGTTTTTCAAAGTGCTGCAGCACATAGTTACGGTTAGGCAACCCTGTCAGAATGTCGTGTTCTGCCAGATAACTCGCCTTGCCCTCGGCCATTTTCAGATCACTGACATCCAGTTCGCTGACCAGAATGGCCTGCTCTCCAGTGACCGGATCATGACAAACACGGGCAGAAATTTCATGCCAGCGCTTTCCGTGGTTGGTCATCATCAGCGCCGTCTGCTGGCAAAAGCCATGCAGATCCATTGTACTTTTCAGACGCAAATAATCTTCTTGTGCGGCAAACCCGTAAGGATAAGGAATCAGATTCAGGGGAAATGACGCTCTGGCAGCAGGGTTTTGATACAGCACATCCCCATCAGGCGAATAGAGGGAGATCATGGTATTGGTATGCAGTAATGCCTCAACACTGCGCAAGGTCTCCGGGTCTCCCCGATATTCACTCTCAACTTCGCACAGCATGGCCACACGGCCATCTTCCAGACGGATACCACTAAAGAAAACCTTGAACGTCTTGGCGACCCCCTTCGGGTACAGGGTCCAGATCTCGGTAAAACGCGCCTGATTGCGCTCAAAGTCTTGCTGGTATTGTTGCAACCGGCGGGTGACGGCATGAGACATGTCTGCCGCCATGTCGCGGTCTTGCAGTGCAGTCAAGGATTCGGCATTCCAGATATCAAGTGCCGGCGGATTTGCCCAATAAATCCGCGACTCATCAATATCAAAAATCCATACCGGGCTGGTGAGTGCATTCAAGACGCTGAAGCTATTACTCAACAGGCCCAGGCTATCAGGTAATCTGGTCACAACCCCCATCACGACATCGCCTTTTGAAATCTAACTTTAAGCACACCAACAATCCATTTATCATAGAACAATTAGATTCGCGATGCCTAGCAATACTTTGCCATTTTGATGGTCTGAGACGAAAAATCAGACGCCAACCGTAACAAACTGGATATCCAGTACTTGCAATAGATCCCGAGGGCTCATCTTGACCAGAAAACCACGTTTCCCCCCATTGATCCAGAATGTGTCGAGTGCCTGAATGCTTGCTTCAGCATAAACAGGCATGGACTTGCGTGTGCCGAACGGGGAAGTCCCCCCCACCAGATAGCCTGTGTGCTTGTTGGCAGTCTCAGGCTGGCAAGGGGTAATCTTCTTTTTGCCAATAAGTCTGGCCAGTGCCTGGGCAGAAACATCCATATCCCCGTGCATCAAGACAATCAGGGGCTGCTTGCTTTCATCTTCAAACACAATGGTCTTGATGACCAAATGTTCTGCAACCCCAAGCGCCTCACTACTGGCACGTGTTCCGCCCTTTTCCACGTATTCATATAAAAAAGGCGTGAACTGCACATTGGCTGCACGCAGTGCCCTTACCGCTGTGGTTACCGGATACTTGTCGTCTTTCATGTCTGTTCTGCAAGTGTATTAAATGGATGATAAATTTTGTTAAGCCTGTTTGTGTTACTTCCAGGCCTCAAGATAGGCTTGCCAATGCGCACCCGGCAATCTGGTAAGGTGTTCTCTTACGAAAGCAACTTCATTGGCATAAGCCTCGGGGCTTAGGGTTCCACGCATCAATTGAAAGCGCACATACACAAGATAGGTGTTAACGACATCGGTTTCGCAATAGTCACGGATCTCACCGATTTTCCCGTCCAGAAAAGCCTGCCATACCTTGCTGCCATCCATCCCCAATTTGCCCGGAAAACCACACAATTTGGCCAGATCATCCAGCGGTGCATTTGCACGCGGTTGATACAAGGCAAGCAGATCCATCAGGTCCATATGGCGGGTATGGTAGCGACTGATATAGTTGTTCCACTTGAACTCTCTGTCATCCTCCCCCAGATCCCAGTAACGTGGTGCTACTACGCCATTGATCATGCCCCGATAATGCAGCACGGGCAGATCAAAACCGCCGCCATTCCAGGAAACCAATTGCGGTGTGTAACGTGCGATACCATCAAAAAAACGCTGAATCAGGGCTGCTTCAGGCTCGTCTGGCTCTCCCAGTGACCATACCTTGAATCCAGCATCAGACCTTAATACGCACGATATGGCGACGACTCTTTGTACATGTAATGGCATAAAGTCATGACCATGCGATTCACGCCGTCGTTCCATGGCCAGCTTGATGACTTCTTCATCACTTGCGTTATCCGGAAACTCCTGCAACTGCCGCAATCCGTTAGCATCCGGGATGGTTTCAATATCAAAAACAAGAACAGGAATCATAAATTACCCGACAGCTTTTACAGGTTGAGGACGATTGGTCAGGAAAACGCCAACCACCGTTAAACACCCACCCAGCAAGGTAGCCATGCTGAGGTGTTCGCCCAACAAAATGACAGACAAGAGCACCCCAAATACTGGAACAAGGTTGGTAAAAATGATGGTTCGCTGGGCGCCAACTGCCTTGATACCTTCGGCATACCAGCTAAATGCAAGCACTGTACCAGGAATGGCCAGATAAGCCGCCAGATACCAGTCTTTCATGTGCAAACCGGGAAGAAAACCGATCAACCCTTCATTCAGGGCAAACGGAGTTATCAGCACAAAGCCGATCAGGCTGGATAACGTTGTGCTGGTCAGCGGAGAAAGCCCGGTAACAGCCAGCTTGCTGATCATGGTATAAGCCACCCAGGAAAGACAGGCTCCCAGAATGATCAGCTCCCCCATTCCACCATGCATCTGCAACAGAAAATCCGGGTTCCCCTGACTAACGACCCATACTGTCCCCACCAGAGACAAAACCACCCCAACCAGCCTGCTAAGCGCCAAACGGCGCCGGAAGATAAGCGCATCGGCCACAACTGTCAAAATGGGGTTTAACGCCACCAGTAACGCCGCCCGGCTGGCAGGAATCAGGGACAAGCCCTTGAAGAAGAAATAGTTGTACGCAAGGATTCCGGTAACCCCTAGGCCAAACACAGCCAATAACTGCTGTTTACTCAGGGATGGCAGGCCTTCTTTACGGTACATCAAACCAAACAGGCAAATGCATGCAATCAGAAATCTTAACCAGGCAGCCACCATGGGTGGCAATGAGCCAACGGCAACATGCGCCGCAATAAACGAACCACCCCAGAACAGGGTCGTTAAAATGAGTTTCAGATAAATCACCAATTGGCTCCAGCGCAAACCTCAACCGGTCAATTTGCAAGCATTGACCAGGTACATTTTGTAATCAGCCCCATAAAAAATGGGCTGCCTTCAGGCAGCCCATTTTAAGGGTAATACACTTATTTACCTAGTGCTTTGGCATGATGCCTTAGATGGTCTTCCATAAAGGTACTAATAAAGTAATACCCATGATCATAACCATCGTGCATACGCAGATTGAGTGACTGCCCGGCCGTTTTGCAAGCTGCTACAAAAAGCTCAGGCTTAAGCTGCTCAACCAGAAATTTATCTGCAGTTCCCTGATCAATCAGAATCTCGCCCGGGAAGCATGATTGCTGGACTAACTGGCAGGCATCATAGGCCTTCCACTGTGCCTGATCCGTACCTAGATATCCGGTAAAGGCTTTTTGACCCCAAGGACACGTCATCGGCGCCACAATCGGTGCAAATGCAGACAACGACCGGAAAAGTTCAGGATGCTTCAACCCGATGGTCAGTGCACCATGCCCGCCCATCGAATGGCCAAAAATCCCCATACGGGATAGATCCGCCGCAGGAAAATGCTCAGCCAGGATGGCAGGCAATTCTTTTACCACATAACTGTACATATTATATGCGGCAGACCATGGGTGTCCGGTTGCATCTACATAGAAACCGGCACCCACACCAAAATCCCAGCTATCAGACTCCCCTGCAACAGCCGCATGTCTCGGGCTGGTATCCGGCGCTACCAGCATCATCCCCAGTTCGCTGGCCAGACGCTGCGCGCCGGCCTTGATCATGAAGGTTTCTTCTGTACATGTCAGCCCGGCCAGATACACCAACACGGGTACTTTGCCAGAAGTTGCCTGAGGTGGCTGATAGACAGAAAACTTCATCTGTCCCCGGCAAGATTCGGATTCATGGCTGTAAAAGCCCTGAACTCCATCAAAAGCCTTGTGGGCAGAAATAGTGTCAATCGCATTTGCTTTCATCAAAATACCACCACACTGCGAATGGATTCACCGGAATGCATCAGGTCAAACCCTTTATTGATGTCTTCCAGCGGCATGACATGCGTGATCAAGTCATCAATATTGATCTTGCCGTCCATGTACCAGTCCACGATCTTGGGTACATCCGTACGTCCACGGGCGCCACCGAATGCAGACCCTTTCCAGACTCGACCGGTCACCAGCTGGAATGGCCGGGTCTTGATTTCTTTACCCGCACCGGCAACCCCGATGATGATACTTTCACCCCAGCCCTTGTGACAGCACTCCAGTGCCTGGCGCATAACATCCACATTGCCGATGCATTCAAAACTATAGTCGGCACCGCCATCGGTCAGATGCACCAGATACGGAACCAGATCCCCCTCAACCTCTTTCGGGTTTACAAAGTGAGTCATCCCGAATTTCTCTGCCAGTGCACGTCTGGCCGGGTTGATATCCACCCCGATGATCTTGTTGGCACCGGCCAGGCGAGCCCCCTGAATCACGTTCAGGCCAATGCCCCCCAAGCCAAATACGACGACATTGGCACCAGGTTCTACCTTGGCGGTATTGATCACGGCACCAATGCCGGTCGTCACACCACAACCAATGTAGCAGACCTTGTCAAAAGGCGCGTCTTCGCGAATTTTTGCCAGGGCGATTTCCGGCACGACCGTGTAGTTTGCAAATGTAGACGTCCCCATGTAATGAAAAACCTTCTCGCCATTCAATGAGAAGCGGCTGGAGCCATCCGGCATCAGACCTTGACCCTGAGTCGTCCGGATCGCCTGGCACAGGTTGGTTTTCTGGCTCAGACAAAATTTGCATTGACGACATTCAGGTGTATACAACGGAATGACGTGATCCCCCTTCTTGAGAGAAGTCACACCTGGTCCGACATCCACCACAATACCAGCCCCTTCATGGCCGAGAATGGCAGGGAAGATACCTTCAGGATCATCACCCGAACGGGTAAATTCGTCCGTATGGCAAATCCCGGTCGCTTTGATCTCCACCAGAACTTCACCAAATCTTGGGCCTTCCAGCTGTACGGTTTCAATTGTCAGTGGGGCACCCGCTTTATGGGCAACTGCTGCGCGAACATCCATGAGCATCTCCAGAAGAGTGAAAATTTTAAATGTGAATACTTGCTGTATGTCGTCGGGTAAATCAGTTGTTCCAAGTATCTTGAAACAACCGGTCAAATTAGTGCAAAAGCATAACCGAACCGGCCAGTTTTGCTTGTCAATAAACGACAAAACCCGCACTAAGCGGGTCTTGTCCTGTCATTCTCACGGCTATATTTTTAGCACAGTATCAGAATGGAATGTCATCATCAGCAAAATCATCCATAACCGGACGCTGGGCCGGACGCGGCGCACTGGCAGCGGGTGGGGCATAAGACTGCTGAGACGGAGCAGAAGCTGGAGGTGCAGAGAAACCGCCATCATCAGACGCTCCAAAATCGGCACTACCACCTGCGCCGGTACGGCCACCCAGCATTTGCATCTGGTCAGCCACAATCTCGGTTGTGTAACGGTCTGCACCAGTCTGTTTATCTTGCCATTTGCGCGTTTGCAAACGCCCTTCCAGATAGACAGAACTGCCCTTTTTCAGATATTGCCCGGCAATCTCGGCCAAGCGACGGTACATGACAATGTTATGCCATTCTGTACGCTCTTGCTTCTGACCACTCTTGTCTTTCCAGTTATCAGTTGTTGCGATACTGAAATTGGCAACAGCCTCACCGTTTGGCATGTAACGCACTTCCGGATCACGACCAAGATTACCAATCAACAACACTTTATTTAAGGAAGCCATAACACACATCATCCATTCGTAAACTAAACAGGCAATAAACCTACGCAACGATACTCATCGTTAATCACCTGCATTCTAGCCTATAAATCACAGGCAAAACACATCACAAACAGATCAACGTCAAAAATATTTATGTCAAACACATAAAAAATTGCCGCGGGGTCAGTTTACAGCGTGGAGTCAATCAACTGTTTGACCGCCATCTCATCCCAGCCAGCTTGTGCAACCTTCAGATAAGCAGCAGACTCTTCAGGAATCACGGCTACTTCCAGTACGCCATCACATGCCGCCAGTTTTTGTCTGAGGGCATTGGCATCTCCACGCCAGTCATCTCCAAGATGAAACATCTTGCTGGATACCTTCATTGGAGGCCGCATGCCAAGGCCAATCACAAACCAGACAAGCATCAGAAAAGCACAGAACAGAAAGGTTGGCATGGTACCTTGATGCTTGTAGATAACCCCTCCCAAGCCACCACCCACCGCAAAACCGATGGATTGCGCCGTATTTTGAACGCCCATCGCCGTCCCTTTGGCATCGGCGGGCGCCATCTTTGAAATCAAGGAAGGTAGTGTCGCTTCCAGCACGTTAAAAGCGACAAAGTAGATGGCCAGCAACGCAAAAATGTTGGTAAACGAAACCAGACCGAATGCCATACCTGCCTGGGCAATCAACATGAGTATGATCGCGCCTAAAAACACCGGTTTCAGCTTGCCTTTCTTTTCGCCATAGATAATGGCAGGCACCATCAGGACAAATCCGAGTGCGGCAACCGGCAAGTAAATATGCCACTGCACCGATTTGTCCAGCTGCAATACTTTTGTCAGTACAAACGGAATCACGGCAAACATGGCGGCCTGCGCAGCATGCAGTGCAAACACCCCAAAGTTAAGACGCAGCAAATCCGGGTTGCGTAATATGTCAGGCAGCCTGTTGGCTTTGGTTTCTGCATCTGAATGGAATCTGGAAATCACGGGATCAGGCACGACGAACTTCACACCAAGCGCGGCCGCAATTGCCAGACAACCGATCAGGCGGAACATGCCGGGCACCCCAATCCAGTGCTCGATTTTGGCTGCGACCACCAGAGAAACGGCAAATGTCACGCCGATACTGCCACCAATCATCGCCATGGCTTTGGTTCGATGCTCTTCACGGGTCAAGTCAGCCAGCAGTGCGGTTAGCGCGGCAGAGATTGCCCCTGTCCCTTGTAATGCTCTCGCAGCAATTAACGTGTAGATATCAGTAGCAGAACCTGCTATAAAACTACCAATGGCCAGCAAGGCAAGGCCAATATAGATAACTCTTTTTCGCCCCACCCGATCTGACCACATGCCAAACGGGATTAACAGACATGCCTGAACCAATGCAAAAATGCCAAACGCCATACCGCCCAGCGCCGGATCACTACCAGGCAAATGTGAGGCGTAAGGCATAAACACCGGCAGAAACAAAAAAATCCCCAACATTCTGAGGGCATAGATGCCAGCCAGGCCCAAACCGGCCCGTAACTCAAGAGATGACATGCGCGAGGATTCGATACTCATTTGACACTCAATTATATTGTTTGATTAAACTCGAAAAGCATCCGGAAAATAACGCTCGGGTACAGTAAAAGGTTGACAATAACTCATATTGAATATGTGTTAAATGCGTATAATGCACACGCTCACATAGGATTGAGATTACGTAATTGACGTGCAATAAACGATTGACAGCATAGCGCCGTTTAATTTCTGATGCACATTGTACAGTGAACCCTTTACGCATAATGCTTTTTTCTATACAACAATTGCAGCAAACATCTGTTATGCTCTAATAATAAGAAGCAACACAATGAACACAGAATTTTATAACGAAAACGGGTTATCAGTCGCTAGACGGGCAACTGCATGAGATTGAATTTTCGACTAACACTTCGTAGCGCTCTAATCGTAACAGTGGTTTTGGCCTTGCTCGTGCCAGCAGTAGGCACGGGTTTGTACGCCATCAAAAAACGACGTGCAGAGCTTTATGAGTCTTTTAATCTTGATCAAAAGCGGCTGGCAGAAATTCTGGCGCTAGGGATGCAAGAGCCTGTCTGGAACTTGAGCCCGGAATCGGCCAAACCGATTCTGGAGGCACTGGCCAGCGACCACCGTATTGCCAGCATCAAAGTCCAGGCCGAAAACGTAGGTACTTTCCTGTCCCTGTCACACACAGAGAATGCCATTGGAACGGCTTACAGCGTGACACGCCCGATCATGCGCAAAGGAACGGCCATTGGTGACGTGCAAATTGTGATGCATGATGGCCTGCTGCAAGAGCAACTCGCGATTTACCAGCGCACCTTCCTGAACATTCTACTGGGTCAGTTATTACTCAGCATGATCATGATTCTGGTCCTGCTACAAAAGCGCTTGCTGGACCCGCTCCGAAAACTGATCTCAGAATCAACAAGCCTGGCCCGAAAAGAGCTGGAAACCCCATTCATCTGGGATCGTACGGACGAATTGGGCATGCTGGGACAATCATTGGAAACCACGCGCCGTTCGCTCAATACGCTTTTTATCGAACTTGAAGAAACCAATCTCAAGCTGGAAGAAGATCTTGAAGGCCGTAAACGTTCGGCTCAGGCCCTGGCCATGAGCGAAGAGCGTTACCGTTCTCTGATTGAGAATGCACCTGAAGCCATTGTGGTGATTGATGTCGATACCGGCATCTTTACCGATGCGAACCCGTTTGCCTGCGACCTGTACAACCTGACCCGCGAACGCCTGCTGACCCTGTCACTGTGGGATGCACTCATCACCCCGGCACTGCAACTGGATGGGCAACCCTCCAAAGAGCGTGGGCATCGCATTCTTGAGGCCACCTTCTCTGGTAAGCCCCAAGTATTTGAGTGGTTGCATACCACCACCAGAAACCCTAATTTGCAGGTGGAAATCCGTCTTTCAAGGATGCCATCCCTGTCTGGAAACTATGTTCGCGCCACCATTGTAGATGTCACGCAGCGGAAGATGATTGAAGAAGGCCTGCAACTGGCGTCAAGAGCCATTCAGCAAAGCCGGGACGGTATTCTGATTCTGGACCGTGACTTCAAGATCATTTCGGCCAACCCGGCATTCTGCCAGATGCTGGCCACCACTGAAGATCATTTGATCGGCTCTATTGCACCCATGCTGAAAGGCAAGGACCATTACCAGAACCTGCTGGACACCATACAGCTGCACCTGACAACCCACACCTATTGGGAAGGTGAGATCTGGACGCGCAAAGAGAACGGCGAAATGTTCCTGGAACTGGTCACGCTGTCCCCTATCCGCATGGATGATGGCGGTATCCGTAACTTTGTCTGCATCACGTCTGATATTACCGAGCAAAAACAGCATGCGGACCACATCTGGCATTTGGCACATCACGACACGGTGACAGGTCTGCCAAACAGAAACCTGCTGCAAGACCGGTTGATGCAGTCCATCTTGCAGGCAGAGCGCAACCACAAGAAGAGTGCCCTGCTATTTATCGATCTGGACCGATTCAAGAACATCAACGATACCCTGGGGCACAGCTTTGGTGACCGGTTGCTAAAGCATGTGGCGGATCGGCTGATTGGTTGTGTGCGGCATGCAGATACAGTAGCGCGGATTGGCGGTGACGAGTTCGTGATTGTATTGTCCAGCCTGGATGATGCCAGCGGCGCCGAAACCAGCGCCCTGAAGATCATGGAAGCGCTGACCAGCACGTTTGTCATTGACAATATGGATCTGCACATCACGCCGTCAATCGGTATTGCAATCTGCCCGGATGACGGCTCCACCGTTGATGGGCTGATGCGTAATGCCGATACAGCCATGTATTTTGCCAAAGACAGTGGCCGTAACAACTACCAGTTCTTCAAGCAAAGCATGAATACTGCGGCGACAGAGCGACTGGATATGGAACGTCAGTTACGGATTGCCATCAAGCAGAATCAGTTTGAATTGCATTACCAACCGCAGGTCGATCTGAACACTGGTGAACTGGTCGGTATGGAAGCCCTGATTCGCTGGCGCCATCCTGAGCATGGCCTGGTTTCTCCGCTGCGCTTTATTCCGATTGCCGAAGAAACCGGTTTGATCGTTCCGATTGGTGAATGGGTGCTGAGAGAAGCATGCCGTCAGTCAAAAATCTGGCAGGATGCCGGGCTGATCAAGATTCCAGTCGCCGTCAACCTTTCTGCAAGACAATTCCTGAAAGGCTCTCTGGTTGAGACCGTATCTGGTGCTTTGGCAGAAAGCCGGCTGGACCCGGATTATCTGGAACTCGAAATTACAGAATCTCTGCTGATGTATGAAGTGGAAGACACCATTCAGCTGCTATCCGAGCTTCATGAGCTTGGGGTATCTCTGGCAATTGATGATTTTGGGACAGGTTACTCAAGCCTGTCATACCTGAAACGCTTCCCGATTGACCATCTGAAAGTAGACAGGTCATTTGTGCGTGATGTGATCAATGACCCGGACGATGCATCCATCACGTCGGCGATTATCGCGATGGCACACAACCTGAAGCTGCAAGTGGTTGCGGAAGGCGTAGAAACAGAGGAACAAGCCAAATTCCTGCGCCAGTTGGGCTGTGAGTACGCCCAAGGCTTCCACTACAGCAAGCCATTGTCTTCAGAGGACATGACGGCTTACATGCAAAGATCAACTAATACTTGATTTTCTGGTTAAACTTCCCCAAAGTGGCGAACTTGTTATCTAGCAGGATCGCCACATGCTTCCTTCGATTTTTTCCAGATTAGCCAACGAACTTCATGCAAGAGAGTCACAGGTTGCTGCTGCCGTGAACTTGCTTGATGAAGGTGCAACAGTGCCCTTCATTGCACGTTATCGCAAAGAGGTCACCGGCGGTCTGGACGACACACAGTTACGTCTTCTGGAAGAGCGGCTATCCTACCTGCGTGAACTGGAAGACCGGCGCCAAGCCATCATCCAGAGCATCGAAGAACAGGGCAAACTGGATACCCCATTGCAGAACCTGATCCTGCGGGCAGAAACCAAACAGGCCCTGGAAGACCTTTATCTCCCGTTCAAACCCAAGCGCAGAACCAAAGCCCAGATTGCGAGAGAGGCTGGTCTACAGCCTTTGGCAGATCAGTTGCTGACATCACCGGATGCACAGCTTGAAGCGTTGGCAACGCCATTCCTGAACCCTGAAACGGGCTTTGCAGATACCAAATCCGTACTGGATGGTGCACGCCATATCCTGATCGAAACTTTCTCTGAGCATGCCCCGCTTCTCGGACAACTGCGTGAACTGCTGTGGCAGGATGGGGTACTGAAATCAACCCTGATTGATGGGCAAAAAGATGCAGGCACCAAATTCTCGGATTACTTTGACTATACGGAAGCCATACGGCAAGTCCCCTCACACCGTGCGCTGGCACTGCTAAGGGGGCGAAATGAAGGTGTACTCAATGTCTCTCTTTTGCTGCCAGAGCAGCTTGAGGATACCCCGCCGCCCTTTCATCGTGCCGAGCAACGCATCGCACAAGCCTTCGCCATCCGCGACCAAGGCACACCGACAGACAAATGGCTGCTCGATACGGTCCGCCTTGCATGGCGTGCAAAGATTGGTACCAGCCTGGAGCTGGAGCTGATCAACCAGTTGCGAGAACAGGCCGAGTCCGAGGCCATTCGGGTCTTCGCCAGTAACTTGCGCGATCTATTGCTGGCAGCGCCAGCTGGCATGAAGGCAACCATGGGCCTCGACCCAGGGTTGCGTACCGGCGTCAAGGTAGCCGTTGTCGATGCGACAGGCAAGCTGCTTGAAACAGCAACCATCTATCCGCATGCACCTCGGAATGACTGGAATGGTAGCCTGCACCAATTGTCCAAACTGGCCGAAAAACATCAAGTCGCGCTGATTGCCATCGGCAACGGTACTGCTAGCCGGGAGACCGACAAATTGGCAGCCGACCTGATCAAGCAGAATGCCTCTCTGGGCATGCAAAAACTGGTTGTTTCTGAAGCCGGAGCCTCTGTATATTCAGCTTCGGAACTGGCTGCCAAAGAGTTTCCAGATCTTGACGTCAGCCTGCGGGGTGCAGTTTCGATTGCCCGGCGCTTGCAGGACCCGCTTGCAGAGCTGGTCAAGATCACACCCAAATCCATCGGGGTTGGCCAGTACCAGCATGACGTCAACCAGACACAGCTTGCACGTGCGCTGGACGCCGTTGTAGAGGATTGCGTGAATGCCGTAGGGGTAGACCTCAATACCGCTTCAGTGGCCCTGCTGGCACGCGTTTCTGGCCTTAGCACCACCTTGGCACAGAATATCGTTAAGTACCGCAATGAAACGGGTCGTTTTGACAGCCGGCAACAGCTGAAGAAAGTGCCTCGCCTTGGCGAAAAAACGTTTGAACAGGCAGCAGGATTTTTAAGGGTCAACAACGGGGAAAACCCGCTGGACGCATCAGCTGTGCACCCGGAAAGTTATCCAGTCGTGCATAAAATGCTAAAGACACTGGATAAGTCCATCAAAGAAGTGATGGGGCAGATCGAGCTGTTAAGGCAATTAAAACCGGCAGACTTTATTGATGAGCAGGTGGGTTTGCCTACCGTCAAAGACATCATGAGCGAGCTTGAGAAGCCAGGCCGCGACCCGCGCCCGGAATTCAAGGCGGTTGTCTTTACGGAAGGTATTGAAACGATTAAAGACCTTATCCCCGGCCAGATCATGAATGGCGTTATTTCCAACGTCACCAATTTCGGGGCTTTCGTGGATATTGGCGTGCATCAGGATGGGCTGGTCCATATCTCGGCACTGGCCGACAAATTTGTGCAAGACCCGCGTCAGGTGGTTAAAGCGGGTGATATCGTCAAAGTCAAAGTCGTGGAAGTTGATATTCCAAGGCAGCGTATCGCACTGACAATGCGTCTGAAGGATGAAGCAGCTAAACCGGCAAGACCGCAGCAGGCGCCACAAACGGCACAACCACGTACGCCTGCAGCCAAAGCGGCTGGCAAACATCAACCAGCCCAGCAAGAAACTGCTTTTTCTGCAGCCTTTGCCAAACTGAAACGATAACGCATGCAATCAGATCTTTTTGCGCCCCCACAAGCACAGGCAATGACACCACTGGCGGATCAGCTTGACTCCCTGCCCGCAAGCTGGAAACACATGCTACAGACGCCTCAACTGACGGCTACCTGGCAAGCATTGCAAGACTTTCTGGAGCAAGAGCGTCAGGCCGGCCATCAGATTTATCCGTCCACCCCCTTTACGGCATTGCAGCACACCCCGCTGGAGGCGGTCAAAGTCGTCATTCTCGGACAAGATCCCTATCACGGAGAGGGGCAGGCCCACGGATTGTCATTTTCTGTCCTGCCAGGTGTCAAAGCCCCTCCATCCCTCAAGAATATCTTCAAGGAACTACAACACTCCGGACAAATCTCCAGCATGCCTGCGCATGGCCATCTATCAGGATGGGCTGATCAAGGAGTTTTGCTGCTGAATACCGTCATGACGGTTAGAGCCGGAGAAGCAGGAAGCCACAGAAAACGTGGCTGGGAGATCATTACCGACCATCTGATTCATGCGTTGGCGGCATCAGAACAACCAATGGTTTTCATGCTATGGGGAAGTGATGCACAGAAGAAAAAGCCGCTCCTGGATACTGCATCACACTTGATCCTTGAAGCACCTCACCCCTCCCCGCTGTCAGCACACAGAGGGTTCATAGGATGTGGTCATTTCAAAACCGCAAATGAATGGCTTCAGGCAATGGGGCGTTCACCCATTGAGTGGGATCGCTTTCTCTAGTCCGTACCATCAAAAAGGGGGGGGGGCTTGGCTGGCAGGAGAATCCTGTGCCAGGTACTTACAGAAATTTCAGGCAATTTCGGCCTTCACCCTTGGCCTGGTAAAGGGCTGCATCTGCGCGCCGCAACACATCGGCCATGGACGCATCCTCCGTGCGCATCTCGCTGATACCTCCACTGATGGTCCCTAACTGGCTTATCGGCCCCAGTTGCAACATGGTCGCAATTGCTTCTGGTAAATGGCTTCTGATGCGCTCTGCCAGTTGAAGGGCTTGTTCGGGATGGGTGTGTGGCATCAAGACAACGAACTCATCTCCTCCCAACCTGGCGGCAAGGTCTGTCTTACGCAGGTGATGCTTGCAAACATCAGCCACTACGCGCAGAACTTCATCCCCCGCATGGTGCCCAAGACTGTCATTGATGTGTTTGAAGTTGTCGATATCAAAGATAAACAATGAAGTAGCAGCCTGGTAGCGAGTAAATTGTTCGAACTCGTCCTGTAGCGTACTCATGAGCTTTCGCCGGTTAAAAATACCTGTCAGCTCATCAATCTCCGTTAATTGACGAAGCTTGATTTCCAGCTCATGGCGCTCGGTAATATTGCTGGCAACCCACAGTACTGCCTGCTCCCCCTCATACAGCCCCGGTAAAAGCTGAATTCGACCTTCAAACCAGATGGCCCCTATGGGACCGTCTTCTTCAAGACCGGCAACCTCCTCACCTCCGAGGCTATACTCAACGATATGCAAGCCCTGATGCTGGATGGCCAGGCTGATCTGCTCAATAAACCAACGTGCCTTATCCTCCGGAATCACATCCAGGATCGATTTGCCAATCAGCGAGCTGCCATCATGGTAATAACGGTGATCAGTCCCCCCAAGGATGGCAACATACTTGCCGCTTTGTGACAGGATGAATACGGGATCAGGAAATGCAGAAAGAATATCCGTCAATTGATCATTATTCAGCATCTAGACCCCATCGTTGATATTCAACTTCCAAATGGCACTGCAATACGAGAATCGAGTGATATCAAGCCAGCTACGGACTTGGCAGAGAGCACGCTCATGACTTGGGTGCAAGCCATAAACCTTAGAGAATGATGCAATAATTTTATGACAACAACAAGACCGCCACTTCAAGATTGTGCAAGTGGCGGTCAAATTACAGCGACTATGCTAGCTTAGCCAAAGTGGCAAACATAATGTACGGTATCTGTCACTTCAATCTCAAAACTGGAGTTGCCAGGCACGTTGAATTGCGAACCGGCCGTATAGCTAACCCAGGTATCCTGACCGTTAAGCTTCACCTTGCAGGCACCTTCGATAATTTCCATGATCTCAGGGGCACCAGTATTGAACGTCAGGGACGCAGGCAAAATAACACCGACAGACTTTTTTGTGCCGTCAGGGAAAATAATACCATGGCTGATGCATTTGCCGTCAAAGTACACACTGGCTTTTTTATTGACGCTTACCTGATCAAATACCAAATTGCTCATTTCAAGTTACCTTTTCAAGTCAATACTTGTGTTAAGACCGTTTTTAATACAAATCCGAATACGCCAAGGCCCAACGTACCAAACAACACCATCGAACCATACTTGCCAGCTTTTGATTCCTTTGCCAGATCATAGACAATGAAACCCATGTACAAAATCAACCCGGTTACCCCGATTTCCATACCCAAGGTCGAGATCACTTCTTCATTTAACTGCATTTAGAACCCCAGTTCACACAGCATTTTTACCAGACCAAAATTATACGCCCAAGTCTGACCCTGCCTTGCCAAAACAAGCACAAAAAAACCGCAGAAGAAAATTCCACGGTTTTTTTGTTGTATCAACGCTGCATTTGCCGTAAGCCAGACACTGCTGCCTCCATGGCCTATCGACAGATCAGACAGTCTGTCACAACTCAGTCATTTACTTCACCCAGCAACAAGTATTCAAGCAGTGCTTTCTGGGTGTGCATACGGTTTTCTGCTTCGTCCCAGACTACGCTTTGCGGCCCGTCAATGACTTCGGCTGCCACTTCCTCGCCTCGATGTGCTGGCAAGCAATGCATGAAGACTGCATCAGGTTTTGCCAAAGACATCAGGTTGTTAGTTACTTCATAAGGCTCAAAGTCCATCTTGCGCTGCAATGACTCGCGCTCAAAGCCCATGGAGACACACACATCGGTTGTCACGATATCAGCGCCAGAAATGGCGTCTTTAGGATCTGTCAGTTGGAGGAAATGACGCTCGTCGTATTTCACACCATCCACATCCTTGAATTCATAACCCTTAGGTGTTGCGGCACGAAGCTGGAAATCAAATAGCTTGGCTGCCTGCCGCCAAGTATAGGAAATATTATTGGCATCCCCGACCCAGGCAACAGTTTTACCCTTGATAGAGCCGCGGTGCTCAATGAACGTGAAAATATCAGCCAATGTCTGGCATGGGTGCAGTTCGTTCGTCAGCGCATTAATGACCGGTACGCGGGATACGGAAGCAAACCGTTCAACAATACGATGCTCAAAGGTACGAACCATGACAATATCGGTCATGCGGGAGACAACACGGGAGACATCCTCAATCGGCTCGCCACGACCTAATTGGGAGTCATTATTTGACAAAAAGACTGCGTGGCCACCCAACTGGGCCATACCGGCTTCAAACGCTACCCGGGTACGGGTAGAGTTTTTTTCGAAAATCATGGTTAGCACTTTACCTTTTAAAGGCTGATACACTTCGCCCGCTTTCCAGCGTCGCTTCAACTCTGCAGTACGTCGGATCAGGTACTCATATTCGGCCAGAGTAAAGTCGCTAAATTGCAAAAAGTGCTTAACTGCCATGTTTCCCTCGTTACCTAAATTAAAACCCAGAAAAATGCGTCAACTGCATGACGCATAATCTTACCACCTTGCCACGCGACAAGGATTAAAGATTCAAAAAAGCGTTAACTATTTCATAAAACGCGACATCTAGACAAGTCTGAAGTCAAAATTTTAACGTTTTTGCAGATTTTTAATCTGAAGAAGGTCACTACTTGGGGAAATTTAAGACTAAGAGATAGAGGTCAAATCAACCGAGGGCCGATGATAAAGACATCTAAAGTGAAACTTGGGATTTAAAACCAGAAAGGAACCAAAAAAGCTGGTGCCCAGGAGAAGACTCGAACTTCCACAGTGTTGCCACCGCTAGGACCTGAACCTAGTGCGTCTACCAATTCCGCCACCTGGGCATGTGCTCAATCATGACACATGATCAAGGATAAATCATCATTCATACAGAAACTTACTGGTGCCCAGGAGAAGACTCGAACTTCCACAGTGTTGCCACCGCTAGGACCTGAACCTAGTGCGTCTACCAATTCCGCCACCTGGGCAGTAATTTTCTGCATTCCTGACAATCAACAACAGAAAATTTAATTTCGTTTTCTGTTGCATCCTTGCGAAGAAGCACGCATTATAAGGCTTTCCGACTCTATGTCAACTACCAGAATGCAAAAAAAGAGACACACCAGTACTTCTACCCCTCGTTCAACCCCCCGCACCGGTACCAGAAAGCGAACTGACACCTCAGTTCAGACGCCTTCAACCCCTACTATTCAAGCCACAGAAAAACCAAGGCCAAAGAAAATGTCCTCAGATAGCATACGCATGCAGGACCCATGGTTAAAGCGTGAGCAAACCAACTACGCCTCCCCGTTACCAAGCCGGGAATACATTCGCCAGATCCTGACGGAACAAGGCGTCCCGATGTGGCCTGTCGAGCTGATGAACCTGCTTGATATCCATACCGATGAAGAAACCCTGTTTGCCAAGCGCCTGCGGGCCATGGAACGCGAAGGTGAGATCATCTTCAACCGCAAGGGTGCCATCTGCATCGCCGAAAAGATTGACTTGATCCGCGGCAAAATCCAGGGACATCCAGATGGCTTTGGTTTCTGCATACCAGAAGATGGCAGTCCGGACCTGTTTATTTCTGCCCGCGAGATGCTAAAGGTCATGCATGGTGACCGGGTTCTGGTTCGTGAAACCCAGAGCGACCGCCGTGGCGGGAATCGCACCGGCAAGCGTGAAGGCATCATTATCGAAGTCCTTGAGCGCGCCCAGCAAACGCTGGTGGGGCGCATCATTGTTGAGCGCGGCATTCCGTTTGCGCTCGCAGAAGACAAGCGGATTCCGCATGAAATCCTGCTGCCAAAAAGCGAAAACACGCACCTGACCGAGCCACTGAAACCTGGCCAGATCGTCATGGTGTCTTTGGTTCAGCAGCCTAGCAAGTATGCAAAACCAATCGGGCGTGTACTGGAGGTACTGGGGAACTATGCTGACCCTGGCATGGAAGTCGAAATTGCCTTGCGTAAGCACAACCTGCCACATCAGTTCTCTGAAGCGGTGCTGGCCAGCAAGATTCCGGAAAAGGTCCGGAAAAAAGATAAAGAAGGACGCGTAGACATCACGGGTCTGCCATTGGTCACCATTGATGGCGAAACGGCAAAAGACTTTGATGACGCCGTTTTTTGTGAAACCAAAGGAAAAGGCTGGCGCCTGCTGGTCGCCATTGCTGATGTTAGCTATTACGTTACGACTGGCACTGCGCTGGATGATGAAGCCAAGGCTCGCGGTAATTCGGTGTACTTCCCGCGTCGCGTGATTCCAATGCTGCCGGAAGGACTATCTAACGGGATTTGTTCACTCAACCCGAGCGTTGAACGTCTGTGTATGGTTTGCGACATGCAAATCAACCGTAAAGGCGAAATCAAAAGCTATGAGTTTTATGAAGCGGTGATGTTCTCCCAGGCCCGTCTGACTTACACGCAAGTTGCTGAATGGCTTGCAAAACCGGATGAAGTTACGGATGAAACCGGCAAAAAGGTACTGCCGCATCTGGTTCATTTGAATCAGGTATTTGAGGCACTGAAAACTGCCAGGGATCATCGTGGTGCGATTGATTTTGATACCACAGAAACCCGCATGATCTTTGATGAGCATGGCAAGATCGAGACTATTGTCCCCGTGGTGCGCAACGATGCACACCGCCTGATCGAAGAATGCATGCTGGCGGCCAACGTGTGTGCCGCCGAGATTATTCTCAAACACAAGCACCCTTGCCTGTTCCGTAACCATGAAACCCCTTCACTGGACAAACTGGAAAAGCTGCGTGCATTCCTGAAAGATTTTGGTTTGTCTCTGGCGGGCGGCGAATCGCCATCGGCAAAAGATTACGCCACCCTGATGGATCAGATTCGCATTCGGCCGGATGCCGGCCTGATGCAGACCGTATTGTTAAGGTCTCTGATGCAGGCGCAATACGGGCCAGAAAACGTGGGACACTTCGGGCTTGGATACGACGCTTACACCCACTTTACCTCCCCTATTCGTCGCTATCCGGACTTGCTGGTTCACCGAACCATCAAAGCAATTCTGGCTGGCAAGAAATACAAGGCAGGTGACTGGGTCCAGTTAGGCGAGCATTGCTCGATGACTGAGCGTCGTGCAGATGAAGCTTCGCGCGATGTGGAAAACTGGCTGAAATGCTACTTCATGCAGGATAAAGTGGGTGAGGTTTATTCCGGCACCATTTCAGCAGCCACGCCGTTTGGCATCTTTGTGGTACTGGATGATGTTTATGTTGAGGGACTGGTTCATATCTCTGAACTTGGCCGAGATTACTACCATTTTGACGCAGTTAGACACCAGCTGAATGGTGAAAAAACAGGTACCAGTTTCCAGCTAGGGGGACGGGTCACCATCAAGGTCGTCCGTGTTGACATGGAAAGCTCGAAGATTGATTTCGTGCTGGTTGACGCCAGCGAGCTGAACAAGGAAACCACAGACGAGCCTAAAGACGCAAAGACCACCAAGCCGAAGGCTAACAAACCAACGGCAACGGCAACGTCCAAGCCACAGCGTAACCGGTCAACCAGCAAGCCAGCTACGCTGAAAACTCCGGCAGCCAAAACAGTCGCCGCACCTGCGACAAAGCCGGCAGCAAAGCCAAAAAGACGTAAACCTGCGTAAACCCGGGCAGGTAAAAACAAACAGGCCAGATGTTCTGGCCTGTTTGTTTTGTGAGGCAGACAACTACAACTTATGCATTAAATGAATTCATACGCTCAACATAACGTGCAATCAGGTCAATCTCCAGATTGACCTTGCTTCCTGCGTTGAGCTGATGCAGGTTGGTTTCTTGCAGCGTATGCGGAATCAGATTGATGGAGAATTTGGTTCCATCCACTTTGTTGACCGTAAGGCTGACGCCATTGACGGTGACCGACCCTTTATGAGCGATATATTTGGCAATATTGACCGGTGCATCAATGACCAGCTCCATGCAGTCGCTGTCGGTTTCCCCTTCTGGGGTTTCAAAACGAACCACTTCACCGACGCCATCTACATGCCCGGAAACCAGGTGTCCGCCCAGCCGATCGGATAGCCGCAAGGCTTTCTCCAGATTTACCAGATTACCTACCTTCTCCAGACCCACCGTTACACGCAAAGTCTCGGCAGAGACGTCCAGCAGATATCCTTGTGGGAGCTTGTCTATCACGGTCAGGCACACCCCATTGTGGGCGATACTGTCGCCCAACTGGACATCAGACAAATCCAGCTTGTCTGAATCTACCGTGAGGCGCACATCCTGCCCTCTTGGCTCAATGGCCGTAATTTTGCCAACTGCGGCGATAATTCCTGTAAACACATTATTCCTTTCTGCATAACTTTAGGGAGAGCGGCCAACGCATGGTCTGGATTTCCTGTTCACCCCAGGCTTTTTGAAGATCTGACCGGATCAACGCCACTGGATCTTCTCCGGTCTGCTCTCGGTACTGTTTAACGGCAGACAGGCTATAGAGGTAGCCCATCAATGCCTCTAACGACCATGCTGCGGTCAATTCAAATTTCTCAACCGGCAGCGCTGGATAAGGCATCGGGATGCCTTCATAGCCCGCATCTACCCAGCGCCTCTCTGGCGGCCAATAATCAGCGATGATGTCCTGATAAAAATGCCGGGTGACTGCTTCAACATTCTGTACGCCGCGAATGCCCTCATAACACCATGCAGCCAAAACCCCACCGGGCTTCAGGACTCTGGTTGCTTCTTTGCCAAAGGCGTCAAAATCAAACCAGTGCATGGCCTGCGCCACCGTAATCAAATCCACACTTTCATCTAACAGGCTGCTGTTTTCGGCAGTTTCTACCCGGTATTCCACGTTTTTAATGGCAGGCGCATGAGAAATCTGGGCAGCGCTCGGTTCGGTGGCAATCACCTGCCGGAAATATCCGGCCAACCGGCTGGCGGCCTGACCATTGCCAGTAGCACAATCCCAGGCCAAATCATGCGTAGCAACCTGGTCGGCCAGGTAAGCAAACAAGGTGTCAGGATATTGGGGACGATACTTGGCGTACTCATTAGCCAATGCGGAGAAATGATCATGAAAAGACATCAGTGTTCTTTCATTACAGGGCGCAGTACGGTACGGACATCCTGCCCGACTATCTGCTGTTCATGGATATCAAACCGGTAAGCCTGTGCCAGCGAGGTGAGTTCTGGTCCTGCCAGCATGTCTCGCGCCCCCTGACCCAGAAAAACAGGGGCCTGATAGAGCACAATCTCATCTACCAGCCCCGAGCGCATCAGGCTGCCATTCAAAATGGCGCCGGCCTCTACAGTGACCTCATTCCAGCCTTGATGATGCAAATAATCCGACAGGGATTGCAGGCTGATTTTACCGTTATCGCTCTCTGCCACCTTTATCTCAACACCTTTGTCCAGATAGGGTTGGTGTAGCGAAGTATCCGGTTCCAGGGTAATGATGGACACGCCTAGCGTGTCCAGAATCTGGCTATTGATAGGCGTTCTTAAGCGGCTATCCAGGATTACTCTGGCCGGTTGGCGCCCCGTCCATGGCTGTCCTTCGATCTCACGCACATTCAGCCGCGGGTTATCTGCAAGGACCGTTCCGATGCCCGTTACCATGGCACAACTTCTGGCGCGCAAGGCCTGAACATCCCGCCTTGCTTCTGGCCCGGTAATCCATTGACTCTGGCCATTGGCCAAGGCAGTTTTACCATCCAGACTGGTTGCAATCTTCAGGCGCAGCCAGGGGCGATGGCGCGTCATCCGGCTGATGAATCCTTTGTGATGCTCCAGCGCTTCCGGCTCTAACACGCCCGTTTTGATCTCTATCCCGGCGGCTGCGATTCGCTGCAGGCCCTGCCCTGCCACGAGCGGATTGGGATCATGTGCAGCAATCACCAGCCTGGCAATGCCTGCGTTGATTAACGCATCGGCACAGGGGGGGGTCCGTCCGAAATGGCTGCAGGGCTCCAGCGTAACATAGGCGGTTGCGCCCTTGACAGCAGCGCCTGCATCGCGCAAAGCCATGACCTCGGCGTGTGCCTGACCTGCCGGCTGCGTATGGCCCTGCCCCACCAATTGTCCGTCTTTGACCAGTACGCACCCCACACTGGGGTTAGGACTGGTGATAAACATACCTAGTCTGGCCTGAGCCAATGCCAAAGACATCCAGTACGCATCGTTTGCTGCGTCAGACATCTTTCTGGACTTCCTTGATCACGTCACGGAAATCTTCCACGTCTTCAAAACTGCGGTAAACAGAAGCAAAACGGATATAGGCAACATGGTCGAGCTTTTTCAGTTCGGTCATGACCATTTCGCCAATCTGGCGGGAAGGAATTTCACGCAAACCAAGGCTCAGGATGCGCTGGGTAATGCGCCCGATGGCTTCATCCACCAGGGCAGTGGGCACCGGACGCTTGTGCAAGGGGCGCATGAATGACATGCGCAGGCGTTCGCGATCAAACTCGGCACGGTTGCCGTTCTGTTTGACGACTTGCGGCAAACGGACCTCGGCAGTTTCAAAGGTATTAAAACGCTTCTCACATGACGTACAGCGACGACGACGGCGAATCGTATCGCCCTCTTCGGTCATTCTCGTATCGATCACCTGTGTATCCGGTGACCCGCAAAATGGACATTTCACCGATGCCCCCTATGTCAGGTTTGAGTGGTTTGCTGGCCGCAATCCAAGTTATTGCAGCGCAAAACATAATCATACCGTGGGTTGGGACATCCGTGCCATTACTTGATGGTCTAACGCCTGCTGGTCATGACAAACCGGACAATCAGCCCGGCCAACAAACCCCAGAAAGCGGCGCCAATGCCGAACATCTTTAGACCGGATGCGGTCACCAGCAATGTTACTAACGCGGCCTCACGCTCGCTATCGTCGCGCATGGCCACCGCCAGCGATTGCCCGATAGTACCAAATAGCGCAATGCCGGCGAGGCTAAGCACCAGTTCTCTAGGAAACGCATTGAACAATGCCCCGACAGTGGCACCAAACAGCCCCAGCAAGACATAGAATGCACCGGCAGCGATACTGGCCTTAAAGCGCTGGCGCGTTTCTTCATGCGCTTCTGGTCCGGCACAGATGGCAGCGGTAATGGCGGCAAGGTTGACTGCAAAGCACCCTAACGGCGCCAGGATAAAATTGGTAATACCCGTCCAGCCAATCAGGTTAGATATGGGTGTGGTGTACCCATTCGCGCGCAAAACAGCAACCCCAGGCAAGTTTTGCGAAGCCATCGTCACCAGAAAAAGCGGAATCCCTACCCCGACAATCCCCTGAATGGACCACGTGGGGGTCACCCATTCCGGCTTGGTCAGCTCAAATGAAACCGTGCTCAGCTGCATACCGCCAGTAAATTGGGCATACCCCACCCCCACCAGTAACACCAGCAGAATGGCGTACCGTGGCGCCAACCGCTTCATCAGCACATACGTCAGCAACATGGCGCCCACCAGCTCCGCATGCACTTGCAGATTGGAGAATACCTGAATCCCAAAATGGAGCAGTACCCCGGCCAGCATGGCAGATGCAAGATTCACTGGAATTCGGTCGGCCATCTTTTCGAATAACCCGCTAAAACCGGCAATGGTGATCAAAGAAGCTGAAAACAGAAAAATGCCAATTGCTTCAGACATGCTATGCCCCAGCAGGCTGGTCGCCAGCAATGCAGCCCCTGGCGTAGACCAAGCCGTCACAATCGGAGCCTTGTAACGCAAGGAAAGGCCGATACAGGTCAACCCCATTGCAAGCCCCAAAGACCAGAGCCATGACGCCAGTTGACCGGAGGTAGCACCTGCGGCATGAGCGGCTTCAAATACAATGGCAGCAGAGCTGGTATAGCCAACCAGTACCGTGATTAATCCGGCTATGACCGTGGAAACCGGCAGATCAATTTTCATCGTTACACCCTGTGAGCAGACAGTCCATTACTCTAGAAAGAAAATCGTCCTGTCGACATGGACAGTTGCCAAAAAACACCCGTGACACTTAAAAAACTGCGCGAAACACGCCAAAATAAAAAACCCTGCCGTTTGGCAGGGTTTTTTATACATGCATGATGCACTAAACCGGATTACGCACCGTAAACAGGGAAGCGTGCAGTCAATGCTTTTACTTTTTCACGTACGGTAGCCAGGTTAGCTTCATCGTTCGGGTTATCCAGAACGTCAGCCACCAGATTGGCAACAATGCGAGCTTCATCTTCTTTGAAGCCGCGTGTTGTAATGGCTGGAGAACCGATACGGATACCAGAAGTCACGAATGGGCTTTCCGGATCGTTAGGGATCGCGTTCTTGTTAACGGTAATGTGCGCTTTACCCAGTGCAGCATCAGCAGCCTTACCTGTCAGACCTTTTGCACGCAGGTCAACCAGGAACACGTGAGATTCTGTTCGGCCAGAAACAATACGCACACCACGTGCCGCCAGCGCTTCTGCCATTGCAGCAGCATTCTTCAGCACTTGTTCTTGGTAAGCTTTGAACTCAGGCTTCAGCGCTTCGCCGAAAGCAACCGCTTTAGCAGCGATCACATGCATCAGCGGGCCGCCTTGCAGGCTTGGGAACACGTTTGAATTCAGGATCTTTTCGTGTTCGGCTTTTGCCAGAATCAAACCACCGCGTGGACCACGCAATGTCTTGTGAGTCGTAGACGTCACGAAGTCAGCGTGTGGAACAGGGTTAGGATACACACCAGCAGCGATCAGGCCAGCATAGTGGGCCATATCGACCATGAAGTAGGCACCGACTTTTTTCGCGATTTCTGCCATACGGGCAAAATCAAAACGCAAGGCAAATGCAGAAGCACCGCCAATGATCAGTTTTGGTTTGGTTTCTGTCGCAACGCGTTCCATTTCATCGTAATCGATCTCTTCATTTTCATTCAGACCGTAAGCAACGATATTGAACAGTTTGCCTGACAGGTTAGCAGGAGAGCCGTGAGTCAGGTGACCACCGTGCGCCAGGTTCATACCCATGACGGTATCACCCGGTTTCAGGATGGAGAAATACACAGCCTGGTTGGCCTGTGAGCCAGAATGTGGCTGCACGTTGGCGTATTCGGCACCGAACAGTTGTTTCAGGCGGTCAATGGCCAGTTGCTCAACCTGGTCAACATATTCGCAACCACCGTAAAAGCGTTTGCCTGGGTAGCCCTCAGCATATTTGTTGGTCAGCTGGGAACCTTGCGCTTCCATGACAGCCGGGCTGGTGAAGTTTTCAGAGGCGATCAACTCGATGTGATCTTCCTGACGTTGAACTTCCTGCTGAATAAAACCCCACAGTGTAGGATCTTGCTGAGCAAGAGAAACGGATTTGCTGTACATATTGCAAAACTCCTGAACAAAAATTAGCAAAAATGGAAGCGTTGGCGGAAACGTAGCGACATATTAACACGAGGTTTACGCGTTTGACTTTGCTTCTAGCGACTCCCAACGCGCGAGTTTTTCTAATAACGACAATTCGATCTCTTCAACACGCTGTTGCATGCGTGCAGACCCCTTTGGATCTTTGCGATACACATCCGGGTCCAGCAACTGAAATTGCAAGGCAGACTGCTCTTCTTCCAGCTGCTCGATTTCCTGTGGTAACAGTTCCAGTTCACGCTTTTCATTAAACGACAACTTGCTGGAAACCGAGCGTTTACGCCCTTCCTGCATGGTTTTCTGCTCCACGCTGGACTTCTTGATCACAGGTGGCGCGGCATCTTTTTCTGACTTGTAACGCAACCAGTCAGAGTAACCGCCGACATACTCTTCAAGCTGGCCATTGCCTTCAAATGCAATGACACTGGTCACCACGTTATCCAGAAAAATACGGTCATGACTCACGAGAAATACGGTACCCGGATAATCCAGCAATAAAGCCTCCAGCAACTCCAGCGTATCGATATCCAGATCGTTGGTGGGCTCATCCAGTACCAGGACATTGGCCGGGCGGGCAAACAGCCTTGCCAGCAGCAAACGGTTACGCTCTCCGCCCGACAAGGAACTGACTGGAGACCGGCTGCGTGCCGGCGGGAACAGGAATTCTTCCAGATAACTAATAACGTGTTTCTTGATACCGCCAATTTCAATAAACTCACTACCAGGACTGATGGTATCCGTCAGGGTGGCATTTTCATCGAGCTGTACACGGAACTGGTCAAAATAGGCAATATTGAGATTGGTGCCCTGCTTTACATGGCCTGACTGGGGTTGCAGCTCTCCCAGAATCAGCTTCAGCAAAGTGGTTTTACCAATACCATTAGGCCCGATCAGACCAATGCGATCACCCCGCTGAATACGGGTTGAGAAATTACGAACCAGCGTCCGGTCATCATACGCAAACGTTACATTCTCGAGTTCTGCGACCAGCTTTCCGGATTTTTCGCCCGCATCCAGTTGCAGATTTACCTGACCTTGCTGGCTGCGTCTCTGCGAGCGAACCCGGCGAAGCTCTTCCAGACGTCGCACACGGCCTTCATTGCGTGTACGGCGTGCTTCAATCCCTTTGCGAATCCAGACTTCTTCCTCTTTCCAGAATTTGTCGAATTTTGCATTGTGGGCCGCTTCAACCTCCAGCATTTCAGCCTTTTTCAGCTGGTAGGCGGTGAAGTTACCCGTAAATGCCGTTAAACGCCCGCGATCAAGCTCAATGATGTGGGTACTGACGTTATCCAGAAACTGGCGATCATGGGTAATAAACAGAATAGCGCCGTTAAACGCCTGCAACAGGCTTTCCAGCCATTGAATGGCAGACAGATCCAGATGGTTGGTTGGTTCATCCAGCAACAGCACATCTGGCTCACTAACCAGTGCACGTGCCAGCGCAACACGCTTTTTCCAGCCGCCTGAAAGTGCATCTACCGGCTTGTCGGCCTCCAGCCCCAAATGGCTGATCATCGTATCTACCAGCGAATTGAACCGCCAGCCATCCTGGTTTTCCAGTTCCATTTGCAGGCGCTGCATCTCTGCAAGATTTTCGTCATTTGGGTCCAGTGTCACCTGATGCGTAATCGCATGGTAATCAATCAGCACCTGACGCAAGCTACCCAAACCTTCCGCAACCGCCTCAAACACGGAATGCCCGGCCTCAAACACCGGTTCTTGCGGTACAAATGCCACAACGGCATCCGGTGAAACCCAGAATTTGCCATCATCCAGCATTTGTTGCGACGACAGCACTTTTAGCAGGGAGGACTTACCAGCACCATTGCGGCCAATCAAACCAATACGCTGCCCCTTGTCCAGCACAAGGTTAGCGCCATCCAGCAAAGGCCAGTGGCCAAATGCCAGTTGTGCATTATCAAGGGTAATCAGGGGCATGACATTGTCCGAACATTAAACGAGAGGGCATTATTATAAATCAGACTAACCACGCAGGGCCGAATATATTTCGGAACGGGATTTCCAGAGAAGTGCTATACCAAGTTGCTGCGAGCAACAAAAGTCCAAGGACTGATGCACACTGAAATCTTCATGATGGTTATCCTAGACACGCATCACAGGAGCCAAGCAGCCTGTTGACTCATCCATGCCTGAGGCGACACATCATACCTCTGACGCCAGACAGTCAGAAAGGTATTGGCAGGCAATCAGGTGTATCCATTTCTTGCAGACATAAAAAAACCAGGCCACCTTTCGGAGACCTGGTTTTCATACAACTAAACAACCAGCTTCAAATTACATGGAGGATTACGCCTTCACGCAGTTTGTTGCTTTTTGCCTTGAGCATAATCAGTCATACAACTGTTATTCACCAACAAATGGTGCAGCATCGACACGTTCTCGCAATTCCTTGCCAGCCTTGAAGTGTGGTACGTACTTCGGTGGTACCTCCACCTTCGTTCCAGACTTGGGATTCCGCCCTAAACGAGGAGGACGGTAATTCAGGTCAAAACTGCCAAAGCCGCGGATCTCGATGCGCTGTCCTTCGGCCAAACCTTGGGACATTGTATCCAGAATCGCTTTGACCGCAAGTTCGGCATCTTTGGCCACAAGTTGCGGGTAACGCATCGCGAGCTTAGCTATCAACTCGGATTTTGTCATGTGACCCCTGCTCAGTAAAACTAAGATGAATTACCGTCAGTTACTCATGCAACTGACGGCAGACACTAGCTGAAATTACTCAGCGCTACGGCCGTCCAGCTTGGCTTTCAACAGAGCGCCAAGGCTGGTGGTACCAGCATTGCCAGTAGCTTCCAGAGATTTCATTGCATCAGATTCATCAGCCACATCTTTAGCTTTTACAGACAGGTTGATAGAACGGTTCTTACGATCTACGTTGATGATCAGGGCTTCAACTTCGTCGCCTTCTTTCAACACAGAACGGATGTCTTCAACGCGCTCGCGAGACACTTCAGTAGAACGCAAGTAGCCTTCTACGTCGCCGTCCAGCGTAATCACTGCGCCTTTAGCATCCAGAGACTTCACGGTACCCTTAACGATTGCACCTTTATCATTGATAGCGATGTAATTGTTGAAAGGATCCCCATCCAGCTGTTTGATGCCCATGGAGATGCGTTCACGCTCTACATCGATAGACAGAACGACGGCTTCAACTTCGTCGCCTTTCTTGAATGAGCGAACAGCTTCTTCACCTGGCAGAGTCCAAGACAGGTCAGACAGGTGTACCAGGCCATCGATACCGCCAGGCAAACCAATGAAGATACCAAAGTCAGTGATTGACTTGATGGTACCTGACATCTTGTCACCTTTTTTGTAGGTAGCAGCGAAGTCATCCCATGGGTTAGACATACATTGTTTCATGCCCAGGCTGATACGACGACGTTCTTCGTCGATTTCCAGGATCATGACTTCAACTTCGTCACCCAGAGCAACTACTTTGGATGGATGTACGTTCTTGTTGGTCCAGTCCATTTCAGAAACGTGTACCAGACCTTCGATGCCTTGTTCGATCTCAACAAATGCGCCGTAGTCAGTCAGGTTGGTTACTTTACCGAACAGACGGGTGCTTTGTGGGTAACGACGAGACAGACCGATCCAAGGATCGTCGCCCAGTTGTTTCAGACCCAGAGAAACACGGTTTTTCTCTTGATCGAACTTCAGAACTTTAGCTTCAACCTCATCACCCACTGCCAGAACTTCAGATGGGTGTTTAACACGGCGCCATGCCAGGTCAGTGATGTGCAACAGACCGTCGATGCCACCCAGGTCAACGAACGCGCCGTAGTCGGTAATGTTTTTCACAATACCCTTAACGATTGCGCCTTCTTTCAGGTTAGACAGCAGAGCTTGACGTTCTGCGCCTTGGCTTTCTTCCAGTACCGCACGGCGAGAAACAACAACGTTGTTACGCTTGCGATCCAGTTTGATAACCTTGAATTCGATTTGTTTGCCTTCGAATGGAGAGGTATCCTTGATTGGGCGGATATCTACCAAAGAACCAGGCAAGAATGCACGGATGCCGTTGATCATGACGGTCAGACCACCCTTGACCTTGCCACTGATCATGCCGGACATCAGTTTGTTTTCTGCTAGTGCAACTTCCAGATCCAGCCATGCTGCCAGGCGTTTTGCCTTGTCGCGGGAAAGCTTGGTTTCGCCGAAGCCGTTTTCCAGAGAATCAATAGCAACCTGAACGAAGTCACCAGGCTTAACTGATACTTCACCCTTGTCGTTTTTGAATTCTTCAACAGGAATCAGAGATTCGGATTTCAGGCCAGCGTTCACAACAACAAAGTTGTGATCCACACTCACCACTTCAGCGGTGATCACTTCACCGGTACGCATTTCCTGACGTTGCAGGCTTTCTTCAAACAGGGCGGCGAAGCTTTCCATGGAATCCACGGCAGCAGAGGTTACGTTAGACATGTGATAAATACCTAGATTGTTGTCTTGCGACAACCGTTCGTTTTAAAAAACTGTTTTTGGAGAAAAACAGCACCACCTCTGGCACAGACATCATGCCAGTACAGATTTTGGCAAAGCCTTAATTGACAGTTTTTGGTTCGCTGGTTTCGAACACCTTGACGACGAAATTAACTGCTTCTTCAATCGTCATGTGCGAGGTATCCAGTAACACGGAATCCGCATGCTGTTGCAAAGGGGCAATGCTTCTGGCGCTATCACGGACATCTCTATCCCTGATATCACGAAGAATATCGTGTAGATTAGCACTAATTCCTTTACCGATCAACTGCTTATAGCGACGCTCGGCACGGACCTCGGCACTGGCAGTCAAAAAAATCTTGGTTTTGGCCATCGGAAAAATCACCGAGCCCATGTCGCGACCGTCTGCCACCAAGCCTGGCGCTTGTGCGTAGGCCTGCTGGCGCTCTGTCAGCGCCTGGCGAACCTGACTCAAGGCAGAAATCTTGCTGGCCGCGGTACCGATTCTTTCCTGACGAATGGCCTCGGTCACATCAATGCCGGACATCACGATCTTTTCGCCTTCAAATGATACATCCAGCGTGGCAGCAATCCGGGCAATGTCAGTCTCTGCATCCAGCAAGGTACTCGAATTCAGGGCGGCCAAGGCAACCAGGCGATAAAGCGCACCGGAATCCAGATAATGAAAGCCCAGGCGTGATGCGACCTTCTGTGCGACAGTCCCCTTGCCGGACGCAGAAGGACCATCGATGGTAATAATTGAAACTGAATTCAGGCTGGCTAGTTCTACCATGTTAATGTCTCTCGGTAGGTTGATCCGTTATGGCAAACAGGGCCGGGATGGCTTTCTGCTAGGTATGGGCCGCACACCACTCGCGACAACGCAAAGAATGGATTGTCATTGTGCAATCTATTCATTTCCTGGCGAATACCCTGGCAACATGCTTGCCTTTGATGGTCGGCAACAGGCACCTCCTTCATGCGCATATTAAGTTGTCTGCATGAAGGAGATGCTGAGCAACATTACATGGTATCGAGTACTTCGATACCCAGCAGACCCAAACCGGTTTTCAATGTATTTGCGGTGAGCTGACACAACTGCAAGCGACTCTGCTGGGTTTCTACCGCCCCTTTTAGCACCGGGCAAGCTTCATAGAAACGCATGAATTGCGTTGCTACCTGATACAGGTAGGCACACATGAAATGAGGACATGCTTCTCTGGACACGCTATCCACGGCATCCGGGAATTGCGCCAGTACCAATGCCAATGCATGCTCTGCCGGTTCAGCAATCACGATAGGCTGATGGGCTTCAGGCAGGCCTGCTTTGCGGAACAAGCTTTGAATGCGTGTATAGGCATATTGCAGGTATGGTGCCGTATTGCCTTCAAAGGCCAGCATGGTATCCCAGTTAAAAATGTAGTCACTGGTTCGGTGCTTGCTTAGATCTGCATATTTGACCGCGCCAATACCAACCGCCTTGGCAATGGTTCTGCGTTCTGCTTCGGACAGGTCCTGATTCTTTTCTGATACCAGTGCAAATGCCCGTTCTTCGGCTTCAATGAGCAGTTCTGCCAGTTTGACAGTGCCACCGGAGCGGGTTTTAAACGGTTTGCCGTCATCCCCCATCATGGTACCGAATGCCACATGCTCCAGCTGCATGTCGGCAGGCACAAACCCCGCCTTGCGTGCAAGCGTAAACATCTGCTGGAAATGCAAGCCTTGACGAGCATCTACCACATACAGGGCGCGATTGGCTTTGAGTACGTCTGCTCTATAACGGGCGGCAGCAAGATCGGTCGTGGAATACAGATAACCACCATCCTGCTTCTGTACGATATAGACTGCAGGTTCACCATCTTTATTCTTGAACTCATCCAGAAATGCGACTTGTGCGCCGGCATCTTCAGTCAGCAAGCCTTTGGCTTTGAGTTCCGCCACAATACCCGGTAGTGCCGGGTTATAGGCAGACTCACCCATCACGTCCTTGCGAGTCAGATCAACACCCAGTTCTTTGTAGACTTCCTCGCAATGGGACAGGGAAATTTCCACAAACTGGCGCCACAGGGCCAGCACTTGCTCGTCTCCACCTTGAAGTTTGACGACGTACTCACGCGCACGGTCAGCAAAAGCGGCGTCTTCATCAAAGCGTACTTTGGCACGACGATAGAAGTCTTCCAGATCTTCCAGCGCGTGTGCGGGGTTCTGTTCGTTACCAGACTCGATCAGGTAGGCGGTCAACATGCCGAACTGCGTCCCCCAGTCCCCTACGTGGTTCTGTCGAATGACGTTATGCCCAAGAAACGTCAAGGTTCTGGCCAATGCATCGCCGATAATGGTGGAGCGCAAATGGCCAACGTGCATTTCTTTTGCCAGGTTTGGCGAAGACAAATCCACTACCACGGTTTGCGGATGATCCGCCTTGACAGACAAGGACGGGTCTTTTAGCGCTTCTGCGGCCCGAGCAGCCAGAAATCCGTTATCCAGGCGAATATTGATAAAACCTGGCCCGGCAATTGACACTTCGCTCGCAATACCTTGCAAGTCGAGGTGATTGATCACCTCCTGAGCCAACTCTCTAGGGTTCTTTTTCAGCTGCTTGGCAGCACCCATCACGCCATTAGCCTGATAGTCGCCAAATTCCGGCTTGGCTGCCTGTTGAACAATAGCCTGGGCATCTGGCGCACCTGCCAGTGCAAGTGCTGCTTTAACGCGATCATTAAGTAATTGCAGAAGAGTCATAACCATCACAAAGAAATAAAGCCGAACACAGGTCGGCAAACGGGCTTATTTTATCGTAAAAACAAAGGGCTGTCGGCGATTTATCGACAGCCCCTGTATTGGTGCTACAGCTTTTATCGTCAACAAGGCGCATGAAAACTGCCTTGAAAACCTTTTCCGGCCTTAGTGGCTGATGCCTGCCAGCACCTCAAAGTAAGTCGGGAACGTTTTTGCCGTACATTTAGGATCATTGATTCTGACGGGCACACCAGCTAGCGCGACCAATGAGAAACACATTGCCATCCGGTGATCATCATAGGTATCGATCACCGCATTCGGTGTCAGGGTTTCTGGTGGCGTGATACGGATATAGTCCTCGCCCTCCTCTACTTCGGCTCCTACCTTGCGCAGCTCAGTCGCCATGGCCGATAACCGGTCTGTCTCTTTGACACGCCAGCTGGCGACGTTGCGAATGGTCGTAGTGCCATCCGCCACCAAGGCAGCAACAGCAATTGTCATGGCAGCATCCGGGATATGGTTGAGGTCCACATCGATGGCTTTCAGACGGCCAGATGCTGGCGCCTGGGCTTCAATCCAGTTATCGCCCCAGGTAATCCGGGCACCCATTTCTGCCAGGGTATCCGCAAAGCGCTTGTCGCCCTGGATGCTTTCTTTGCCTACCCCTTCAACCCGCACAGGACCTTGCCCCATGGCACCAGCCGCCAGAAAGTAAGATGCACTGGAAGCATCGCCTTCTACATGAATCACCCCTGGGCTGATGTACTTCTGGCCAGCGGCGATATGGAAAGATGACCAGTCTGTACGAGTAACCACCACACCAAATTTCTGCATCAGATTCAGGGTGATTTCAATATAGGGCTTGGAAATCAGCTCGCCAATTACCTCGACGGTGGCGGACTGGCCTGTCAATGGCAAGGCCATCAGCAATGCGGTCAGGAACTGGCTGGATACATTGCCACGGACCTGAATAGCGCGATTTGCTTCAATCGTCGCCGGTTTGATATGCAGCGGCGGATAGCCATCGTTGCCTTCGTAGCGAATATCGGCGCCTAGTTGGCGTAAACCGTCCACCAGATCCCCGATCGGGCGCTCGTGCATGCGCGCCACGCCAGACAATTTGTACTCACCCTGCGCCAGCGCCAGCGCCGCCGTTAGCGGACGAAACGCCGTGCCAGCATTCCCCAGAAAAAGATCCGCCTGCTTTACCGGGAAGAGCCCTGCCACTCCCTCGACCAGAAAGTCTCGGGAATCACCGTGCTGGGACCATTTCACTCCCAGTTGCTTTAAGGCTTCGAGCATGTAGTGAACGTCATCGGATGCAAGCAGCCCTTTAACCTCGGTATTACCCTCTGCCAAGGCCGCCAGTAACAAGGTGCGATTAGAAATGCTTTTTGAGCCAGGTAATAAAACCGTGCCCTTTACCGAAGCAATCGGTGCCAAATCCAGAAATTCCATTACGTATCCGTTAATTAAGATTGAAGTTAGCTAATGATGGCAGGGGGATAATGATGTCACCAAACGTGCCGGTCAGACTTGCAAAGAGGCCTGACGCTTTTGCAACCAGGCATTGCGTGCCTCTCGAGCGGTCAAAAACACCTGCTCAAGGGCTTCGCCGTCTGACGACGCCAGCAAGTCGGCCAACCGGTCGAGCTGATGGCGGTATTCATTCAGTTCGGCCAATAATGCCTGTTTATTGGCAAGACAAATGTCGCGCCACATTTCCGGATGACTGCTGGCAATGCGGGTGAAATCCCGAAAACCGCTCGCTGCAAAATCAAAAAATACACTACCGTTTTCGCGACTGGCCAGCGCTTCAACCAATGCGAAAGACAGCACATGCGGCAGATGACTGACCGCCGCAAAAATACGATCATGCAAATCCGGGGTCATTTCGCGCACATCGGCACCGCAGACTTCCCACAGTGCCTTAACCGCCAGTACAGCCTCTGGGTCAGTTTCTGCCAACGGCGTAATCACGACGTGTTTTTTGCGGTACAAATCCGGTTTGGCAGCCTTGGCCCCACTGAATTCGGCACCGGCAATCGGGTGTCCGGGCACAAAGGCTGACAGGCGAGTCTTCAAGTGCTGGCGGGCCAACGCAACCACATTTCCTTTGGTGCTGCCGGCATCTGTCACCATGGCGTGGGCAGGCAAATAGCGCTCGACCAGAGGCAAGATGGTGTCCAGCTGACCCACAGGGGTCGCCAGCATCAGCAGATCCGCTTTTTGAATGGCGTATTGAGGGTCTGTCGTCACCTCATCCACAATGCCATGGGCCAATGCGTCTTCCAGATTAGCCATGGAGCGTCCAACGCCAATGACATGCTTGACCAGTCCGGCCTGCTTTAGCGCAAGGGCATAAGACCCGCCAATCAGGCCAACGCCCATGACAACCAGTGTATTAACAACGCGCGGAGAACCGGAAAAATTTGGTGTAGTACCTGGCATGCATGCCACCCTGAAAACCTGTCAAAGCCTATTATTCGATAGATACGATTTGCCAGATGCAAATGTGTAAGCCCAAAAACAAAAAGACGCTGTTAGCAATTAACAAGCGCCTTCCTGATTTTAACCCTGATAGCGTATCAAAACAAACACGTTCAGATCCAATTACGGCAATTTGATTGTCTTTTTTTGCTATTGCGCCTTAGTTGGGATGCATATGTGCTGCTTCATCCCAGTCTATGTCACCGCAGAGCACGATACATTGGCCTGCGGACTCGAAAGCAATGGAAAGGGTCACGCAAAACTGCCCGGTACTGGATGACAGATATGGACGGGAAATTTGCAACTCGCCAACCGCATGCATGGCATCCCGGAAATAGGGACGACGTACCCAGCTCGCACCTGCGGTTTCCTGAAGCCTGTTTTGCTGACGGCTTAACTCGCGGGCGGCCAGACCACGCATGCCTTCACCGATCTGGCGCCCTTCTGCATCCAGCACAAAACACAGCACTGTTGCAGGCAACCCCAGAAAATGACCTGCCGCCGTCTGCAATGGCTCGCCATTCATCATCATGCGGGTAGGAATCAAACGAAAAGCATCCACATACGGTGCCAGTTTTTCGCGGTGCGCAATGCTGGCCTCCGTGTCCAGCCGGCGATAACTCTGCCACAACTGGTCAATCACATCCGTCTGGTCGCGAATCTGACGGATATTTGCTTGCGGCGCACCAAAATAAAAACCCTGCACGAAATCACAGTCCGTCTGCATGGCCACCATGGCCTGCTTTTCCGTTTCGATCCCCAGAATGGCCACCAGTGCCCCTGCCTCATGAAGCAGGGTGACCATGCCTTTCATCAGATTGTGGGTGCGATCATCCACCGCAGCCCGTGCCACCAGCTCATGATCCAGCTTGATGATATCCGGCTGCAATTGCCAGACCTGATCGACGCTCCCACGTCCGGTACCAAACTTGTCAACGGCAATCAGGCAGCCTAGTTTTCTGAACCTCTCGACAGCGGCAAGATAAAGCGGAGGATCTATCCGGTTATCAAGCGTTGTTTCAATAACCAGGCTGTCTGCCGGGAATCCCAGCTTCTCGAATAATGCGGGCAGGTATTCTTCTGCCGTGGAAGGGTCCAGAAAAGTTTCCGGCAATACATTGATAAACAGCCAGTTGGCAGAGTCGCTGGCGTCCATAAAGGCGCGAAGATGTGACTCTATGCATACGAAGTCAATCGCTCTGGCACTGGCCTGAGTTGAAGCCTCCACCAGAAAATCCGGCGTACTGCGCCAGTTACTGGCATCCTGCCCTACTCTTAGCAGCGCTTCAAACCCGATGATATGCCGGTGTGCCAAGCCAAAAACAGGCTGAAAATGACTAGCAGCCAACTGGTTATGCCAGTTGTCCAGCAATGAGGATAATTGCTTGATCAAAAAGGGGGAGGCAATATTAGGCATATCATTCAAATTCATAGTCATCAGGAAACCGACAAAGGCCAGTTTGCATCATTTAGTTATTCACAGCGTGATTCTCCGCAAGAATCATGCCTGACAACCCTGACACAATCCGGTACTTTGCCGGTCCAAAGCCCCACACAACGCACCAATATGGTGCGTCCCGTTAATTTACCAGTGCGCCGAACTCATCTAGCCAGGCCAATGCTACTGATGATGTCCCTATCAGGGAAAGTTTTTTGGCAACCAAACGTGAAAAATAGCCCCAGATCGATCCTGCCTGTTTTCTGCCCAGATATAACCGCCATGTCCGGATAAAATCTGCCTGGATATAGATAACCCCAAGCCAGTCCCGCCAGCTCCGGTTTTGGTCTGGCTGCTCTGAATGAATTTATCAAAAATCAGTTCTACTTCATGATCCGGTACGCCCGGGCCTTCGTCAATGATGCTTAACCGGGTACCATCTTCATGGCCATCATGTCCTGCCGGCTGCTGCAAACGAATGATGACTTCGCTACCGTCAGGTGTAAATCGTATTGCATTGGAAAGCACGTTGGAAATAACCTGCCCGATACGGATTTGATCGAGTTGCAGCGGCTCTCTGGCATCCCCGTCTATCACAAGGCGAATCTTGCGTGACAAGGCAATAGGTGCAATCTCTTCAACGACTTCCTGAACCAAAGCAGACAGATACGTTGTTTCAGGATAGTACTTCATACGCCCTGCTTCAAGTTTGGATAGATCCAGCAAGTCATTTAGCAGTGTCAGAAGCCGCTGGGCGCTGGCCCGGATACGGCTAAAATATTGCTTGGCTTTTTCCGGCGGCAACTCGGGCATGCGTCGCTCACCCAAATCCGAAAACGACAAGATGGCGTGCATCGGAGTTCTTAATTCATGCGACATATTGGACAAGAATTCGGTTTTGGCCGCATTTGCGGCTTCCGCCGCCTCCTTGGCTTTCAGCAAGACGGTCTCGGCATCTTTTTGTTCGGAAATATCGGTTAGCGTACCAATATAGCCTGTCAAGAGTTCCTGCTCATCTACCAAAGGCAGCAGTTTACAGTCCACCCAGAACGGCGCCCCCATCATGTTCTCTGCACGGAACTCGGCCAGAAATTCTTTCTTGTTCTGGCTAGCCTCTAACCAGGCGGCCTTCACTTGCTCTCTGTTTTCCGTCGCAATCAATAACAGCCAGTCTGTGCCGATGACGCTTTCAACCGAAATGCCGGTACGACTTGTCCAATAGGCATTTATGAACAAACATCGCCCACTGGACGTGATGCGGAAAATCCCCACCGGCGCATTGCTGGCCAGCGTACGGAAACGATGCTCTGATGCACGAAGCGCTTCTTCAATCTGCTTGCGGATCTGGATATCCGTATTCAGCCGGTCGTTTTTGTCTTCCAGCTCATTCACCATGGTCTCTAGTGACTGACGGGTAAATTCCAGACTCTTGCCCAGCATGCCCAGTTCGTCATTACGGCTCCAGTTAAACGCAAGATCCAGAGACCCCGCCGCCAGTCGGGTCGAATCATTCATCAACTGCATCAGGGGGCGGATCAGACGTATCTGCAGCAACCAGCTAATCAGGGCCAGAGAAATGAATAACTGTCCCAGAATTAGCACCCAGATACCGGTAATCTGGGTAGATAACTGCTTGCGAAGCTCGCCATCATCCATGATCAGGATGACACGGCCGATAGGCTGCCCCTCATGGACAATAGGACGAACCTCTTTCCATTGGTTGGCATGCGCACGCTCCGGTTTGAACCGGTCTACAAATTTACCGAAGTTGGCATCGGTGATCGTCACCCTGACAATACGGGTATCCCGCATCAGCGAATCCACCAGACGCTCTGCTGTAGAAAAACTCATGTCCCACAGGGGTTGTTCCAGCGAAACGGACAGGTTGTCCAGAATGATTCGCCCTTGTGCATCCAGATTCTGGCGAAGAGAGAGTTCAGAATAGCGAAGGGAAATAAAGCTATTGACCAGCGCAGGAATCAGCAGACCCAGGGCAATTACGCCGAAAATAGCCTGCCGTATAGAAAGTGAACGCCGTTTAATACCCACAGAGATCCCAGCACAAATGTAAATCAGCCATCAATTGCATTATCAAAGGCACATGCCCAACCAGAACCCACTATAGCAGCTTATCAAGACTCTGCTGCTTGCGGCACGCATTCAAGCAGCATTTTACCCATATTTCATGCTTCTTGCTTAAAGCCTGCAGCAAAAACAGAAACCTCAGGCCGGGCAAGGCATATTCGCTGCCAATTTTCGCCTGACTTTCTGGTAGAATCCCGGTCTATGGCCTACCAAGTTCTCGCACGCAAATGGCGCTCACGTAACTTCGCTCAAGTCGTTGGGCAGGAGCACGTTGTCCGCGCCCTCACAAACGCATTGCAAACGGATCGTTTGCACCATGCCTATCTGTTTACCGGAACCCGGGGGGTCGGTAAAACGTCCATCGCCCGCATTCTGGCAAAATCGCTCAACTGTGAAACAGGGGTAACAGATACACCCTGCGGCCAGTGCCAGGCTTGCCTGCAAATTGATAGCGGCAGATTCGTGGACTTGCTGGAAATTGATGCTGCGAGCAACACAGGCATCGATAACATCCGGGAAGTGCTGGAAAATGCGCAATATGCGCCAACTTCTGGCCGCTTCAAGGTGTATATCATTGATGAAGTGCACATGCTGTCCAAAAGTGCCTTCAATGCGATGCTGAAAACGCTGGAAGAACCGCCTCCGCATGTGAAGTTCATTCTAGCCACCACCGACCCGCAAAAAGTCCCCGTGACGGTGCTGAGTCGTTGCTTGCAATTTAACCTGAAACAAATCCCGCCACAGGTAGTTGCAGAACATTTGGCCTTTGTCCTTGGCCAAGAAAACATCGTCTTTGAAGATGGTGCCCTCAAACAGATTGGCTTTGCCGCCCAAGGCAGTATGCGGGATGCGCTGTCACTATTGGACCAGGCCATCGCCTATGGCATGGGTACGGTCACTGCTGATGCAGTGCAAGGCATGCTGGGCACAGTCGATCAGAGTTACCTGCTGAGGTTACTGGGCTCGCTCGCTGAGAACAATGGCCTGACACTGCTGCAAGAAGCAGACGCAATGGCCACACGTTCGATCAGTTTTGATCAGGCCTTGCAGGCACTGGCATTACTGCTTCACCAGATTGCCCTCGCGCAGACAGTACCGGCTGCGCTGGATAAAAGCACACCAGATTATTCCGCCATTATGGATCTGGCAGGCAGAATACCGCCCGCGCACATCCAGCTGTATTACCAGATTGCCATTCATAGCCGCAAAGACCTTGACCTGGCGCCCGATGAATATGCCGGTTTTACCATGGCATTGATGCGCATGTTTGCCTTCAAGCCATCTGCAACACTGCCAGCGGGCAATGTTGCCAGTACACCGGTTCCAACGGTTGTTGTAGCAGAACCGACACCGGCAAAACAGGTTGTGAGGCCAGAACCCGATGATCGGTCGGCCCCAACGCCGGTAGCCCGACAAACGCCTGAGCCTGCACCCGTTGCGACCCCGCCGTGGGAAGACGCCCCACCAGTGGCCGAGTCAGCGCAAGAAGTCGCTCCGACAGCCCCGATAATTGCCGAAGCTGAGGCCGCCCCTGCGCCAGTAGCCGAAGAACCCGTGATTCAGGAACAGGTGGTAGAAGAACCTGTGGCATTGCCGGTAGACATGACGCCGCCTGCGGCAGCAACCGCTGAGGTCCATGCACAACAGACAAGTCAGCCAGAGTGGCAACAGGTGGTTTACGAGCTTGGCCTAAGCGGCATGGCGGCCATGCTGGCCAAGCACATGACGCTGGACTCGGTGGATAACGGCCTTTGGTCATTCAAACTGCCATCCAACCAGCAACCCTTGTTGATTCAGCAAGACAAGCTGAAAGATGCGTTGTCTCAATGGTCCGGACAGCCGGTGACACTGAAAATTGTCTTGGGCGCGTCCGAAGGCCCGGCTCCGATACAACTGGAACAACAAGCACGACAGGAAGAAATGGCAAATGCTACAGAAGCCATTCTGACCGATCCGGTGGTGCAATATCTGCAAGAACATGCGGGTGCCCGTCTATTGCAGGATTCGGTCATTCCGATGGCAGAGCAACCATCCGCGTAATAACCGGGTATACGGGGTACTCCCCCATGGATCATGCAATCATGACCACACGGGATGCATGACAAGTAACCAAATCGTTTAACAATGCCGGGACAGTCCCGGTTCGTACGTCAGGAGAAATAGCTATGTTTAAAGGTGGCCTTGGTAACATCATGAAACAGGCCCAGCAGATGCAGGAAAACATGCGCAAGGTGCAAGACTCCTTGGGCAGCATCGAAGTGGAAGGTCAGGCAGGTGCAGGCATGGTAAAAATCACCATGACATGCCATCACGCAGTCAAACGCATTTCCATTGATCCGAGCATCATTTCCGGAGATGAAGATGACCGTGAAATGCTGGAAGACCTGATTGCTGCGGCGCTGAACGATGCCCTGAACAAGGTAAAAACGACGTCTGACGAAAAAATGGCCGCATTCGGTGCCGGGCTTAACCTGCCACCAGGCATGAAACTGCCATTCTGATCACTACATGTCCATTAAATCGCCCAATGCACTCGCAGAACTGATTGACGCCCTGAAATGCCTTCCGGGCGTCGGACCCAAATCGGCACAGCGCATGGCCTACCATCTCTTGCAAAGAGATCAGGCTGGCGCTCGCCGTCTTGCCTTTTCGCTGAATCTGGCACTGGATACCCTGAAGCATTGCCGCCTTTGCAATAACTACAGTGAAACGGATGTGTGCGCGCTTTGCCAGGACGAAGAACGGGATCGCACCCGGATTTGTGTCGTGGAAATGCCCGCCGACTTGCTGATGATGGAACAGGCAAAGTGCCATCATGGGCTTTACTACGTCTTGCAAGGGCGAATCTCCCCGCTGGATGGAATTGGCCCGGACGATATCGCGATTGATAAGCTGTTTAGCCGAGTACAGGATGGATTTGTTGAAGAAGTGATTCTCGCCACCAATTACACGGCCGAGGGTGAAGCAACGGCTTATTATATTGCCGAGATGCTGCGTCGCAAGTCGATCATGGTCACGCGTATTGCGAGGGGCTTGCCAGTGGGAGGCGAACTGGAATATGTAGATTCAGGTACGCTGGCCCAAGCCGTGTATGAGCGAAAAGCGGTATGAGTTTGCAAAAAATCCTGATTGCCAACCCTAAAGGCGGTAGCGGCAAATCCACGCTGGCCACGAACCTGGCTGGATGGTTTGCGTGGCAAGGTTTGCAAACCATGCTGGGTGATGTTGACCGCCAGCAATCTTGCCGGCGCTGGTTATCGCTTCGGCCCGATAATCTGCCAAGCATCCGAGGCTGGGATATTTCTGATGAAGGCCCTGCCAAACTGCCTAAAAACACCGACATTGCCATTCTGGACAGCCCAGCCGGCTTGCATGGCAAGAAACTGGATTATCTGCTCGATCAAATTGACCAGCTGATTGTGCCCGTGCAGTCTTCACAGTTTGATTTATGGGCAGTGGGCGATTTTCTGGACAAGATTGAATCCATCAAGGCTGTGCGTAAAGGCAAGCTGAAGGTGGGACTGGTGGCCATGCGGCAAAATACCCGTACGCAAAGCCACCGTGTGCTGTCGGAGTTTCTGTCCAGTCGGGATGTGCCGCTGATCGGCACGATCCGCGATACTCAGCTCTACCTTCAAACCCTGCCAAAAGGCATTACCCTGTTCGACCTGCCGGCCCAGCGTTTTAGCCGAGACAGGGAGCAATGGCAAAGCATTCTGACATGGCTCAAGCAAACCGGAGAGACGGCCTGAGTCGTTAGCCGCCATTCACAATCGCTTGGCTTAGTCGCCCAGTGGCAAGAAGCCGTCCCCTACCAGTTCCTCAAACAGTTTGGCATAGTCTTCAGCAGACTGCTGGGCTGGCTCATAATGAAAGACGTCCTTACCCATCAGCAAAGCCTCAGCCAGCGACGCACTCTCATGGATCACGGTTTTACACACATCTTCACCAAAGGTTGCGCGCAGCTTATCAACCACTTCCAGAGAAGACTTTCTGGATGGATCAAAACGGGTTATCAGGTATCGACGCTGAAACTTGCGTTTTAGTGCATGCTCAAGGCCAGTGAGGGTATGTGCCAGTTGCACGGCGCCCTGATAAGACAGATAGTCAGCAGCGACAGGCACCAGAACACGCTCAGACGCCACCAGTGCGTTAATCGACAACACGCCCAGCATCGGACAGCAGTCAAACACAATCGGCATTTCCGGGGTTTCCAGCATCTCAGACTGGATTGCCTGACGCAGTTTGGTGGCAATTCTGGGTTCTCTGCCCAGCAGCATATCGATTTTGCAAAGTTCGATATGCGAAGGCACCAGATTAAACCCGTTTGGCAATTGACGGATCAGGTCGGTCAGCTGCCGCCCTTCCTTGTAAAACCCGTACAAAGACGTACCCAGCTGGGTTTGCACACCGGCCAGCATCGTCAGGTGACATTGGGGATCCAGATCCAGCAACAGCGGATGCACCTGATCTTTGCGCATGGCAGCGGCCAGATTGAACGAGGTGGTCGTTTTACCCACGCCACCCTTCTGGTTAAATACAGCAAGAATACTCATCGTGATTTTGCCAATGTCAGAAAAGAGAAGTCTCAGAAATCCAGTGGTATAACAAAACAGAAGCAGGCCGGACAAACCGGCCTGCTTTCAGTCTCCATTATACGCGAGTAAAACTATAATGTTTCAGCGGCGTAATCTGCAAGCCGTGAACGCTCACCACGTTGCAGCGTAATATGGCCAGAATGCTCCCAGCCTTTGAAACGGTCAACCACATAGGTCAAGCCCGAACTGCCTTCCGTCAGATAAGGGGTGTCGATCTGGGCAATGTTACCCAGACACACCACCTTGGTACCCGGACCCGCACGGGTGATCAGCGTTTTCATCTGTTTTGAGGTCAGGTTCTGCGCCTCGTCAATGATCACCAGTTTGTTGAGAAACGTACGGCCCCGCATGAAGTTGAGCGACTTAACCTTGATCCGGGCGCGAATCAGGTCGCGCGTGGCTGCACGCCCCCACTCCCCGGCTTCCTGGTCCGATTTGTTCAGCACATCCAGGTTATCTTCCAGCGCGCCCATCCACGGGGTCATTTTCTCTTCTTCGGTACCCGGCAAGAAGCCGATATCCTCACCTACTGGCACGGTCACCCGTGTCACGATGATTTCGGAATAGATTTTCTTCTCAAGTACCATCGCCAGACCCGCTGCCAGCGTCAGCAAGGTTTTACCCGTACCGGCCTGCCCCAGCAGCGTGACAAAGTCGATTTCCGGGTCCATCAGCAAGTTGAGCGCAAAGTTCTGCTCGCGGTTACGGGCAACAATCCCCCAGATGTTGTTTTTCTGGTGGCTGTAATCCTTTAGTGTTTCCAGAACCGCGGTACTTCCGCTCTGCTCCCGTACGATGGCGGCAAAATCGCCCCCGCCGTTGGCATCGTATACAAACTCGTTGGTCACCAATGATTTACACAATGGCCCCGTCAGTTTGTAGAAACTGCGATCCCCCTCTTTCCAGCTGGTCATGTCCTTGCCGTGCGTTTCCCAGAAGTCAGCAGGCAGCTCCCGGACCCCGGTATATAGCAGGTCGGTATCCTCCAGCACCTTGTCATTGAAGTAGTCCTCTGCGGGCACGCCCATGGCGCGTGCCTTGATGCGCATGTTGATGTCTTTCGACACCAGAATGACCTGACGCCCCGGGAACTTGTCCCGCAGGCCAAGCACAACAGACAGAATCAGGTTATCTGCCTTACCCAAAGACATCACAACCGGCTGGGTAGGTGCCAATGGCTCTGTCTGCAAGAAGAGGTAACCCGATGCGCCACCCTGCGAATGCGCAGAGAGCGGAATCCCCTCTGATAAGTTTGTCTCGGTATGACTGACTATCTGATCCAGAAACCGGCTGGCCTGACGGGCGTTTCTGGCAACCTCTGACATCCCTTTTTTATTGTTGTCGAGTTCCTCCAGTGTCATCATTGGCAAGAAGATGTCATGTTCATCAAAACGGAACAAGCTGGTTGGATCGTGCATCAACACATTGGTATCAAGAACGAACAGCTTTGTTTCCGCATTTTTTTTCTTGCTGGCCTTCCTTGGACTGCCCATTGTGATTCCTTTCAGACGGGATGGTTGTTTTGGTGTTGACCGGACCCTGCTAAGAACCGCTCAACTGTTTGAGTGTGGCAAGAACTTCATCCACATGCCCTGGTACTTTAAGACCACGCCACTCCTTAACCAGTTCTCCTGTTGGTGAAAATAGGAAAGTACTCCTTTCTACGCCACGCACCTGTTTGCCATACATGTTTTTCATTTTCATGACTCCCATCGCATTGCAAAGCAGTTCATCCGGGTCTGACAGCAAGTCGAACGGAAACGTCATCTTGCTTTTAAAATTTTCATGCGATTTTACGCTATCGCGCGATACCCCCAGAATCACGGCATTAAGTGCCACGAACGCTTCGTGCAGGTCCCGAAAGTTCATACCCTCTGTTGTACAACCAGGCGTGTTGTCCTTGGGATAAAAATACAGCACAACCCACTTGCCAGCGTAGTCACTTAACTTGATTTCCCGGGCGCCTGTTGCAGGCAGCGCAATCTGATATGCCGTCATTTGTTCAGTCATCTGGTTACTCCATGGTTACCCTGTCTTAAGCATCGTATATTCTGCCGCAAGAGGCAAGTACAGTTGCATAGAAAATTATTGTTCTTATCCGGTTTGAAGCTGACATTTCCACTTTACAAATGATAATGATTATCGTTTAATAAATGCACATTACAAACACGGAGAATCGACATGAATGCAATGGTCATTGGTGCAGACACCCTTGGCGGAATCCCACAACTCCTCTCCGAGCACGGCATATCCATTTTCAGGCATATCTCCGGCAGAAATGCATCCCATCAAAGGAAACTGCCCACACTCCCCAAAGACATCGACATGCTGATCCTGTTTACCGACTTTGTCGGTCATAATGTCATGCGGCATTTCCGGCTCCTTGCCCATGAGCACAACATCCCCATGCTTGCATGCCGTCGGTCCAGTTGTGCCTTGATGCAAAGCCTGAACCAATGCGGAATTACCAACAAAGCCTGCCAAAACTGCATCAAGCAGCAAAAACTCTAAAAATATGCCTCACAAAGGTTGCAAACAAGTGACGGCTATACATTAAAATAGGCAGATTGGAACCCTTGAAAAGAACTGCCATGCCAATCACACCTTCAGAAGCTCAAGAAGTCATGGACTCCGCAGATTGTCTGCACTCACAACAAGAAATTGATGCAGCAATTGCCAACATGGCATTAGCCATTACTGAAGATCTCAAGGGACAAAACCCGCTGGTTTTTTGCGTCATGAATGGCGGCCTGATTGTTGCTGGTCAGTTGCTGACAAAACTCAGCTTCCCGCTGCAGTATGAGTACATCCATGCCACACGCTATGGGGCAGAAACCTCTGGCGGCAAGCTGAAGTGGCTGGTTGAACCCACCAACAAGGTGGCAGGCAGGACGGTACTGGTCATTGATGACATTCTGGATGAAGGCCATACCCTGACAGAAATCGTGAAACACTGCCTGGCCCAAGGTGCGGCAGATGTGAAAGTGGCCGTGCTGATCAATAAGATGCATGATCGCAAAGCGCCAGAAGCCAAAGCCCACTACATTGGGCTGGAAGTGCAAGACCGCTTTCTGTTTGGTTACGGGATGGACTACAAAAGCTACTGGCGTAATGCACCAGGCATTTATGCGGTAAAAGGCCTGTAAAAAAATTATTAGCAAAATAGTGACGAGGTATATTTACAAACCATAAAAGTTCGTGGATAATCTCGTTTCTTCGCTAGGGGGTATAGCTCAGCTGGGAGAGCGCTTGCATGGCATGCAAGAGGTCAGCGGTTCGATCCCGCTTACCTCCACCAAGTGAACCTGAAATTCAAACAGCCTCGGTTTGGTTTCTTGTAGACAGGTTTCTGTCCCCATCGTCTAGAGGCCTAGGACACCGCCCTTTCACGGCGATAACCGGGGTTCGAATCCCCGTGGGGACGCCAAATAAAAGCCGCTCACGACACCGTGAGCGGCTTTTTTGCTTTCTGGACTGTCTCAGCTCTGATGGCCAACTTCTGCTGTTATTCACATTGAGCAGCTTGATTCTGAAACACGCTAAACCCCTTGAGATGTCGAGGACGACACGCATGCAATCTGCTCAAAACTTATCGCCAATCTTTTAAACCGTACCTAGCCATGATCTGTGCAAGTCTGCCACTTTTACGCAGCTGCTGCATACCATCCGATAGAATTCGTGCATATTCAATAGACTTGGGATTTTTTGAGAAAGGTGTAAAGCCAATATATAAATTATTGGAGCTAGTGCTACTCCCCTCTTCCCCCGCAATATGAAAAGCATCTAGCATGCCTAGAGCATTTGCATTGTAGATAAACACCGATTCATCTTCCAGTACGGTACTGACACGTCTAAAAAAGAGTTTGCGTATATTCTCCTGAACCGCCAGTTCGCCAGTTGTGTATTGCAAATCGACCTTCTTGGGATGGGCGATAGCATAAGATGAAATTTCCGGAAACGCATAACCACCAACCAGCCCAACTTTCTGCCCATCAAGTGTGTTTGGCCCTTGGTAGCGCCAGACGGAAGATTTTAACGTAAAGAAAACGTTATGCATTCTCCCTTGTTCCTCACGAGGAAATATCAAATTGGGCTGAATAAATTTGCTATTTTCAGGTGTTGCCGCAATCGCTCCTTGATAAATACCTCTTTGAACCCCTTGTAAAGCTCTTTTCCATGGGACTACTTTATATTCAATGTGATGACCAGCTTGAGAAAAAATAGTGGACGCAATTTCCACCATGAAACCAGGTTTATCGCTACTGCTTTCACAGTTATATGGACACCATTGATCAGCGACCAGAATTATTTGGTCAGCCTGGGAAATAATGGGAAAGAGAAGAAAAATGCTGAGACAGTGTCGTATAATCATTGCCTTACAAAATCCTTTCGATCTCTCCACCAAGAATGGATTGCCATACCCACTCTGGCAGCAAGCGTCTTTGCGACACAATGACCTGATTGCGGAATTATTACATAGTCAGGGTGGTTTTACCCCGATTTGATGGACACCTAGCGAAAAGCGTACTTATGCAGAAATTTCGTTGAACAAAACAAGCGCCTGGCCCCATCACTTTGCATCGACGTCGGCTTTTGCCTACTTTCCCGATTTCTCCTCCTTCGCTTTTGAATCAATCCAGCTCCGGTTTGCATCGCACACGACATGTTTTGAGCCTGAACCAAAACACATAAAAAAACCGGGACATATAGTCCCGGTCAAGCCCTTCAGATGTGGAGATACAACAAACTCTTTGCGTCTAATACCAGTGACTTTCAAATCTACTTGAAAAACACCGGTGTCGGTGCCGGTGCATTGGCTTGCCCCGGTCCGCGCGTCATCAGCCATTCGTGCGCCGGGTCGTTCTTGAAGCACCACTGGCGCTTCGGCCCGGCCATCACGTTCAGGTAATAGCTCTCGTAACCGTAGGGCGCACACACCGGGTGGTAGCCTCGCGGCACCATCACCACATCACCGTCTTCTACCGCCATGCTTTCGTCCAGGCTGCGGTCGTCGGTATACACCCGCTGAAACACGAAGCCCTGCGGTGGGTTGATGCGGTGGTAGTAGGTTTCTTCCAGAAAGCTCTCGTCCGGAATCGCGTCCTGATCGTGCTTGTGCGGCGGGTAGCTGGAGCTGTGGCTTTGCGGCGTGCGCACTTCCACCACCAGCAGCGATTCGGCCGGCTCGCCTTGCGGCAGGATGTCGGTGACGTAACGGGTGTTGGTGGAGACCCCGCGTACCGAGCGTTTGATCTGCGACGGTTCGATCAGCCGGGGCTGGTATTTGCCTTCCGCTGGCGCGGTACAGATGGCGATCTCGGCGTCGGTATGGGCGGTGACCTGCCATTGCACTTTCGGCGGGACATAACCGGCGTACGGGGCGCGTTCGTCGAACACGCTGGTGCGGGCACCGATCTCTTTCCAGCTGTGTTCACCGGCACTGAGGGTGACGATGCCGGACAGCACCACCACGCAGGTTTCGCGACCGGTTTCCTGTTGCGTCACCACGTCGCCGGGGGCGAGGCGTTTGACGCCAAAGCCGATGTGTTCCCAGCCGGCGCTTTGCGGGGTGATGGTGATTCTGTCTTGTCCCTGACGGGTGTTCTTGACCAGCAGGCTCATGAGGATTGTCCTTGAATGTGCGTGACCAGTTGCTTCAGGGTGGTAAAGCCTTTCTTCACATACTCGTAACTTGGCGCCACCACCGGGTCCTGTTCGGCTTCGATCACCAGCCAGCCTTTGTATTGATGGTCGGCTAGTGTTTGCAGGATCGGGCCAAAGTCGATCGCGCCGTCACCCGGTACGGTAAAGGCGCCGTTCAGTACTGCGTCCAGGAACGCCCAGTTGCGGTTGCGGGCCAGCTTGATCACGTGCGGGCGCACGTCCTTGCAGTGCACGTGGCAGACGCGGTGGAGGTGTTTCTTCAGCTCGGTCAGTGCATCGCCTCCGGCAAAGGTCATGTGGCCGGTATCGAACAGCAGGCCGACCGAGTCGCCGGTCAGACGCATCAGGGTGTCGACGTCGGCCGGGGTTTCGACCAACGCGCCCATGTGGTGGTGGTAGCCAAGGCGCATGCCGCGCGCCAGCAGCCAGTCGGCAAAGCGGGTCAGTTTGTCGGCGTAGGCTTGCCATTCGCCGTCGTTGCGGAACTTGGGCCGCATGTACAGCGGTTTGCTGCGGTCGCCCTGGATGGTGCCGGCGCATTCGCCGTACACCATCACGTGGCTGTTGTTGTAGAGCATCTTGTCCAGATACGGGGCCACCCGGTCGATCTCGGCTTCAACGCTGTCGTGGCCGAGAAACCCGGAGTACCAGCCGGACACGCATTCAAAGCCGTACTGGTCCAGCGTGGCTTTGAGTTCCACTTTGTCTTTCGGGAACTTGTTGCCCAGTTCAAAGCCCTGGAAGCCGATTTCCTTGCCTTCGGTCAGCGCCACTGCCAGCGGCGTTTCGCCCCCCAGCGAGGTTAGGTCGTCGTTGAACCAGGAAATGGGGTTGACCCCGATCTTTACGTCAAATTGCATGGTTTATCCTCTATCTGTCATCCGGCCTGATGGCCGGAGCCTGAAGCAGCCGGGAGTCGCGGCTTACCGGTCCCCCACCAACAAGCGCGCACTGTCTCTCAACACTGACTCGCCGGCTACCCAGACTCGATGACCGCCTGCCCCACTAAGGGACCGGCTGGTGTCTGGTTGATTGACCGCTTTGTTGCCGCGGCCTTGTTGCATCTGTTATTTCTTTTGCGTCCGCTTGATCTCGTCGTAGCGGGCGCGGGTGCTTCTGACCCGTTCGCTTTCCGAGACTTCCGGAATACCCACTTCCCACCAGGCGCCCCCTTCTTCTGTCACACGACGGTCGTCGGTATCGATCACGATCACGTAAGTGCGGTCCGCGGCACGCGCGCGTTTCAGCGCCTCTTCCAGTGCGGCGATATCCGGTACGTGCTCGGAAATCGCACCCAGTGCTTCGGCGTGTTTGGCGAAGTCGACTTTCGGGAAGCCGTGCTGGCCAACCAGGCAGTCGCGCAGCATGTTGTTGAACGGTTCGCTGCCGCTATTGACCTGCAGCCGGCTGATACAGCCGTAGCCGCTGTTGTCCTGCACCACGATGATCAGCTTGTAATCCAGCATCACCGAGGTAGCGATCTCGGAGTTCATCATCAGGTAGGAACCATCGCCCACCATCACGAACACTTCCTTGTCCGGGCGAGCCATCTTGGCACCCAGGCCACCAGCAATCTCGTAACCCATGCAGGAGTAGCCGTATTCCATGTGGTAGCCACCCGGGAAGCTGGTGCGCCACAGCTTGTGCAGCTCGGCCGGCAAGGTACCGGCGGCACAAACCACGATGTCGGTATGGGTAGAATCCCCGCTACGCTGGACGGCACCGATCACTTCGCCGTCATATGGCAGGTAGTCGGCGGATGGTGGCTGAGTCTTGCTGGTAATCGTCAGCACGGTGTCGCGCCAGGCCTGGTTGAGGCCTTTGGCTTTCTCGGTCCAAGCCGGACTGGCTTGCCAGTGGCCGAGCCAGTCGCTCAGTGCAGTCAGACCAAGGCCGGCATCCGCCAGTAGCGGCTGAGCACGCCATTTGACGCTGTCAAACGGGTTGACGTTCAGACTGATCACCTTGGCCTGGGTAAACAGGCTGTTAGACGACGTGGTGAAGTCTTGCAGCCGGGTACCCACGGCCAGAATCACGTCAGCTTCTTTGGCCAGGGCGTTGGAGGCGGTAGAGCCGGTGACACCGATGGAGCCGGACAGCAGCGCATGGTCCCACGGCAATACGCTCTTGCCAGCCTGAGTTTCACCAACCGGAATGCCGTGTTTCTCGGCAAACTGGCGCAGTTGTTCGGTCGCTTTAGCGTACAGCACGCCGCCGCCAGAAACGATCAGTGGACGCTGGGCGGTTTTAAGGGTAGCCACCGCAGCTTCCAGTTCGGTCATCTCCGGCAACGGGGCGCGGAAACGGATGACGCGGGGCTCGAAGAAGTCGACCGGATAGTCATAGGCGGTGGCCTGAATATCCTGTGGCAGTGCCAGCGTCACCGGGCCGCAATTGACCGGGTCCGTCAGGGTTGCAATGGCACGCGGCAAGGCGCTGAGTAACTGGGCCGGATGCACGATGCGGTCGAAATAGCGGGATACCGGTTTGAAACAGTCGTTGGCAGAGATGCCGCCATCGGTAAAGTCTTCCACCTGTTGTAGTACCGGGTCAGGTAGTCGATTCACAAAGTAGTCGCCTGGCAACAGTAGTACCGGCAGGCGATTGACGTGTGCCAGCGCGGCAGCGGTGACCATATTGGTGGCACCCGGGCCGATACTGGTACTAACCGCCATCATGCGACGACGGAAATGGCTCTTGGCAAAAGCGATGGCCGCATGTGCCATACCCTGCTCGTTGTGTGCACGCAGGGTGGGCAGTTGTTCGCGATGACGGTACAGCGCTTCGCCAAAGCCAGCCACGTTACCGTGACCGAAGATGGTGAAACAGCCGGCAAACAGCGGCACCTGCTGCCCGTCTTCTTCAACAAACTGGGCCGTCAGGTAACGGACCAGCGCTTGCGCCATGGTAAGGCGGATGGTTTGACTCATGATGTTGTATGTCCTGTATTCAGTTGCAAGTGCCAGTTACTCACTGTGCCGAGGTCGGTATCTACCTGCCCGTAATGCGTATCACTTCGATCTTTCAATTAGCGGCCGGCCTGTGTTTTACATACCTGACCCCGCTGGCTGGCTTAACCGCGCCAGGCAGCAATCAGCGTTTTAAAGGTAGCCTTGCAAGCCTCGATCACGCCACGGTCATCTACTTCCCCCGCCAGCCACTGACGTGCCGGTTCGAAGAAGATGGTGCGACCCACGGCAAAGCCACGCACGGTCTGGCTGACCTTGGCAGCCTTGAAGCCCTGCTTCAGCGTCTCTACCGGGGCATTCAGCCCCAGCAGCACCACGCCACGGCAGTACGGGTCGCGTTCCTGGATCAGGCTGTCGATCGCGGCCCATTGTTCGTCGGTATCAAATTGTTCCAGCTTCCACCACTCCGGATAGATACCGAGGTTGTACAGGCGCTTCAGCGCCCGGTAGACGGTATCAGGGTGCTGCGGCAGCTGCTTGTTGGGAATGATCTCCAGCAACAGCTCGTGACCGGAAGCCTGCGCCGCTTCGTACAGGGTACGGATCTGGGTTTCCTGATCCAGCCGGTTCTCGACGCTATCGTCCGGATGGTATTGCACCAGACACTTGATGATGTGTTCCTTCGGCCAGTTCTGCAGGTAGCTGCCGACCGAACGACCGAGGTCGAATTCCAGCGGGTTGGACAGCGGCAGTTCCACCGGCCGGCCGATCCACCAGTTGCGACCGGTAGCGGCATTGAGGGCATCCTGACCGTAACGGTCGTCGGCCAGAATGCCGACCTTGCCTTGCAGGCCCAGTTCGGTCTCGACTTCGCCCACGGCCTGCACGAACAGCTGTTTCAGTTGCGGCAGGCGGCCTTCATCGGCGCCAAGCTTCTGCACCAGATCGAAGAACTGGTTGCGGTGGTCGAAGGCGAATACCAGCACTTCGTCACGCTTGGCGCGTGGCACGGTGACGCGGTGCAGGCGGTTAAGCGTCGCGTCTTCTGCCGGCTTGGCCGGTTGCTGTTGCAGGAAGTACTGCAGCTCGACCGGGGTCGGCATGGCCGGGGCGCAGCCGTGACGGCTGACCACCAGCGCACCGCAGGCGTTGGCGTAGCGGCAGCAGGTGTCATAGTCTTCGCCACGAATCCAGCCGGACAGGAAGCCGGAGATGAAGGCATCCCCTGCCCCCAGCACGTTCAGTACTTCCACCTGAATGCCCTTGATGGTGAAGGCGTCGTCAATATGGGATGGAATGTCACCATCGATGACGCAGCAGCCCATCGGCCCGCGCTTCACCACCAGGGTGGCGTGCGGGTTGAGTTGGCGAATGGTGCGTAGTGACGTAATCACGTCCTCGCTACCACCGGCGATGTTGATCTCTTCTTCGGTCCCGACGATCAGGTCGAAGTACGGCAGGATGCCCTGCAGATGGGCACTGACCTTGCCGTCAGCGACAAAGCGGGTTTCCCCGTCGCCCTTGCCGGTCAGCCCCCACAGTACCGGCCGGTAGTCGATGTCGATCACGGTCCGGACGTTGTTGGCACGGGCGGCCTTCAAGGCTTTGACCGAGGCGGCGTGTACCGACGGGGTCGAGAAGTGGGTACCGGTGATCAGCAATGCCTTGCTGGTGGCAATGAACGCTTCGTCGATGTCGGCTTCGCACAGTGCCATGTCGGCGCAGTGGTCACGGTAGAACAGTAGCGGGAAGCTGTCGCGGTCCTTCAGCCCCAGCAGGACCAGACCGGTCAGATGATCCGGGTCGCGCTTGAGCTGCGATATGTCGCAGCCTTCGGTGCGCAGGGTCTCGATCAGGAACTCGCCCATCTGTTCGTCGCCCACCCGGGACAGCATGGCGGACTTGAGCCCCAGACGGGCGGTACCGAAGGCGATGTTGCCGGACGAGCCACCGAGGTATTTGGCGAAGCTGGCCACGTCCTGCAGCGTTGAGCCTACCTGGTGGGCGTACAGGTCCACCGCCACCCGGCCGATGCTGATCAGGTCCAGGGCGCGGTCATTGGCGAACTTGGTTTGGTTTTTCATGTTCTGTCCACATCATCCAAACGTGCTTAAACCTCGACACCCGGCATTTTTTCCAGCAGGGAACTCACGTCTTCACCCCCCGCCATCACAAACAGGATCTCGTCGCGGGTGATGTCGGCCTTCTTGTAGGTACCGGTATTTCTGCCACGGTTCAGCAGGGTAAAACGGTCACCCACCGGATAGGCGTGGTTGATGTTGTGGGTAATGAACACCACACCGATGCCGTCGCTTCTGGCTTTGTCGATGTACTTCAGCACCATGCTGGCCTGATGCACGCCCAGCGCAGAAGTCGGTTCATCCAGAATCAGGACCTTGGCGCCGAAGTAGGTGGCACGGGCAATCGCCAGCCCCTGGCGTTCACCGCCCGACAAGGTGCCCACCGCCTGGCCCGGGTCGCGGATATCAATGCCGATGCGTTCCATCTCGGCACGGGTGATGTCGTCTGCCCGCTTGACGTCAAAGCGCTTGGTCAGGCCACGGCCTTTTGTCGGTTCACGGCCCAGAAAGAAGTTACGGGTAATGCTCATCAGCGGCAGCATGGCCAGATCCTGGAACACGGTCGCGATGCCTTCGCTGTAGGCGTCACGCGGGCTCTTGAACAGCACTTCCTTGCCACCCACGCGGATGGTGCCTTGTGAAGGCTGGTGCACGCCGGACAACACCTTGATCAGGGTTGACTTGCCGGCACCGTTATCGCCCAGCAGGCAATGCACTTCGCCGGGTTTGACATCAAAAGACACACCATCTAGCGCAATGACAGAGCCGAAGGTTTTACGTACATCTGCAAGTTCAATTACGGGAACCATTTTGCAATCTCCTATCGGCTACTTGTCGCCATCTTGCGAATATAATCGTTGAACAACACTGCCAGCAGCACCATCACGCCAAGGAACACCTTGAACCAGTCGGTGTCGATGCCGGTGTAGAACATGCCAATCTGTACCGTACCGAAAATCAGCGCGCCGAACATGGAGCCCACGGCTGAGCCATAACCACCGGTCAGCAGCGAACCACCGATCACGGCCGCGATAATCCCTTCAAATTCTTTCTGGATACCGCGCAAGGTATCGGCAGAACCGGATTCCAGCACCTGGATGGTGGCAAACAGGGTGGCCGTCAGGGCAGAGAACGTGAACAGCATGATGCGCACCTTGCTGACCGGTACACCCATGTTGCGGGCGGCATTGGCATCGCCACCGGTCGCAAAAATCCAGTTACCGAAGCTGGTACGCAGCAGTACCCAGGTGGCCAGGGCGGTAATGGCAAACCACCACACGATAGACACCGGAATGCCTTGCACCACAGCCAGACCGTCATCGCGGATGCCGATCACGCCGTGCTCGGCCAGATACTGGAAGAAACCGGTAAACAGGTGACCAGAGAACAGCGACACCACGAAAGAATTCTGGTTCAGCTCGTTCACCACGTAAGAAATCTGGGTCTTGCCGGTCAACAGACGGGTCACCGCCACGGCCAGACCGCGCAGGATGAACATGGACGCCAGTGTCACGATGAAGGACGGCAGTTTGGTCCGTACCACCAGGTAACCATTGAAGGCACCAATGGCCATACTGCAGACAAAGGCGAGCATCACGGCCAGCGGTAGCGGCATGCCCAGCTTGGTCACGCCCACGCCGATGATCAGGCCGGCCAGCGCCACCATCGAACCGATGGACAAGTCGAACTCGCCGGCAATCATCAGCAGCGACACCGACACGGCCAGAATGCCCAGCTCGGCAGCTACCTTGAAGATGTTCATCAGGCCATCGGCACTGAACATGCCGCTGCCACTGGCAAACATCATAAAGAACACATATACAAAAATCAGACCGGAAACGGCACCAGACTCCGGACGATGCATGATTCGGGCGAAGAGGGATTGCTTGGCCATGCGCTTTGCGTCGCTGCCGGCACCTTTCTTCGTAATTTTCAGGTCTTTAGCCAACCCGGTATTTGTCTCGCTCATTTGGTTCTCCATTCGGATTGTCACCCGACATGTACACATGTTCAGGGTGGCCTTTGACTGCGCTTTTATCGCTTTATGCCTGGTGGACAGGTCTGGTCAAAGGCCGTTTTCAGGTTTTCAATCAATCAAAAGTGACAATCTTTTGCTGTTCCAGCGCTTCCCGCATGGCAACCCCGATGCGGGTTGCATCACATGCTTCCACCAGACGACTGCGCAGGGTGTCACCATTTTTTACCGCATCAATAAAGGCTTGTGCTTCTGCGACAAACGCTTGTTCGAAACGGGCGAAGAAATCCACCACCATGTCGCAATGGTTGGCGTTGCCTTTTTGTACATTCACTTCTGAGGTTGGCGTGCCGCCTACGCCCAGAGAAAGGGAGCTTTCGGTACCCACCAGTTGCAGGGACGTTTCATCGCCATGATGCGAGGTACGTGATGCATGGAAGGTCGCCAGAATATTGTTTTCAAACAGCACGGTGGCCGTGGCGTTATCCACGTCGTTGCAAGCGGCCAGGCCAGGGTACATGCCGCGGATGCCGGTGGCAGAGACGGATACCGGTTTGGCACCGTTGGTCATCCACAGGGCCACGTCGATGTCGTGGATGCTGCAATCCAGGAACAGGCCGCCAGAGGTCGGGGCAAACTGGACAAAGAAGCCGTTGGTATCAATGGCATCCAGTGAGGCACAGTGCAGACGGAACAAGGTGCCCAGGCTGCCGTTGTCCAGCAGGCGCTTGGCTTCGGCGTAAGCCGGGTCATAACGGCGCATGAAGCCGATCATGATGGTGGCTTTAGGCTGCTTCTCGGCGGCCTTCATCACGCGCTCGCACTCTTCCAGCGTCAGTGCCAGGGGTTTTTCACAGAATACGTGCTTGCCGGCTTCCAGTGCGGCCACGATCTGGTCGGCGTGGAAAGACGTTGGGGTGGCAAGCCAGACGGCATCAATTTCCTTGTCCGCCAGCAGTTCTTCCATGGTGTGATAGAGCTTCTGGATACCCAGCTCTGTCTGTGCCCATTCACGCTCGGCAGCCACCGGACTTGCGCCGGCAATCAGCTCACCACCGCGTACGCGACGTGCCAGATTACGCGCATGGTTCTTGCCGATGCGGCCCAGCCCTACGATGCCAATCTTTACGTTGTTGCTCATGTTGATGCCTCTTGCAAATTCAGCCGCACGGCAGACGTGGTGCTACCCGCCGGAAGACCGTGCTGGTCTTCCGGGGCGGGTCTTCGTGATGGAAGACCCTCATGCGGCTAGATGAATAACGTGGAAATTAACGGTAACCCTGTTTGCTCAACTTCAGGATTTGTGCGGCATCGGCTTTGTTGTTAACAAACAGCGGGCCGGTATAGATGTTGTTCATCGGCAGCAGACCGTATTTGGCATGCTTGGTCAGCATCACCACTGGCAGGTAGCCCATCATGTATTGCTGTGCGTCCAGTGCGAAGAACACGTCACCTTTCACCACGCCATCCAGCAATTCTGGAGACACGTCAAAGCTGGCGAATTTGTATTTCTTCAGGGTGCCTTTTTTGCGCATGTCGCTGATCAGCACGTTCGCCACGCTGGAGCTGGTTGCCAGAATGCCATCTGTGTTCGGGTGGCTAGCCAGGTAAGCACCGGTACGGGAAGTCACATCGGTCGGGTCCATGGTCATGGCCACTACCGGTGCGTTACCACCCATGCCGTCCTTGAAGCCACGGCAACGGTCATCAATGGCCACGTTACCCACTTCGTGGTTCAGGCAGATCGGGTTTTTCACGCCAGCGGCCTTGAAGCGCTCGCCAGCCTGTTTACCGGCTTCATATTCCGCAGCACTACCCACGTAGAATTCGGCACCGACTTTTTTCACGTCGCCTTCACCAGAATCCACCACAATCACCGGAATACCGGCCGCACCAGCAGCCTTGATGGATTTTTGCAGGGCGTTGGCATCCGGTACGGACACCACCAGACCATCCACCTTGGAAGCCACGGCAGCGTCAATCATGCGGGACATGGCGATCGGGTCAAAAGATTCAGGTGCCTGGTAAGACACTTTGGCGCCGGTTTCTTTGGCGGCATCTTCGAGACCTTTTTTCAGGGCATTCCAGTAAGAGTCGCCGGCTTGGCCGTGCGTCACAAAGGCGATCCGTACAGGCTTGTCTGCCGCAGCAGCATTAAAAGACACGGCGGTGGTTGCCACAGCAACAGCGGCCAGGGCTGTACGCAACAGAACATTCTTGAATTTGGATTTCATCTTAAAACTCCTCTTTTCTTATCTTGGACTTTCAATTGACTTCTCGGAACTACACCAGGTGTTACTCGCGATACCAATCTTAAAATTCCACTGTTTCTGTTCCTCTTCCTCCTGCTAATTCGCTTTTAGATGACTTCCTTGATATTGACCGGACGCTGTTCGCGGAGCGACAGGTCTGCCGCCAGTGCCACACGTTCTGCCCGCAGAGAGTCTTCTGCGCCGACGCGGACCGGTTTGTTGTTCAGCACGCTATCGGCAAAGGCAGCCAGTTCAGCGGCGTAAGATGCGGGGTAGCGATCCAGACAAGAGAAGTACGGCTTGTCGGTCTTGACGCCGTCTTCCTTGAACACTTCCACCGTGGTCGGTTTGGTGTTGTGGAGCTTGGCCAGACCTTTGGAACCCAGTACTTCCGCCAGCTGGTCATGGCCGTACACTGCCAGCAGCGAGCAATCCACGGTACCCACGCCACCCTTGGCAAACTTCAGCGTGATCACGGTGGTGTCCACAAAGCCTTCTTCGTCGGCACGGGACGGATCGGCAATGGCGCCACCTTCCACATACACGCGCTCGATGGTGTCGTTCATCAGGTACTGCGCCATGTCAAAGTCGTGTACATGGATGTCGAAGAACACGTTACCGGCACTTTGCAAGGCGCCACGCGGTGGCAGCTCGGACTCGCGAGAGGTCAGCTTGACCACTTGCGGACGGCCGATCTCGCCCTCGCTCACCAGTTTGTGCAACTGGCTGAACTGCGCATCGAAACGGCGGTTGAAACCCACCTGGAACGGCACGCCGGCTTCTTTGACGATGGCCGCGATTTCCTTGCTGCGCTGGTAATCGATATCCAGCGGTTTTTCGCAGAACATGGCTTTTTTCAGCGACGCCACATGCCTGACGATATCCAGGTGCACGGTGGTCGCAGAGCAGACACACACCGCATCGATATCTACCTTCTGCAGCATTTCCTTGTAGTCGGCAAACTGGTTGACCACGCCCAGGCTGGTCAGCCATTCAGAATGCTTGCTCATAGAAGGCGAGGCCACGGCCACCAGCTCTGCCCCTTCGACACCCTTGACCAGATTGCGGATATGCATCTTGCCGATCACACCCGCACCGATCACTGCAATTTTCAACTTGCGCATAGACACCTCTCAGATGGTGCTGATTTTGTTAGCAAGTGCCGAACGGCCCATGGCCACCAGCAAACGGGTATCCTGCTCTGCATCTTCCAGCGTGTTGCGCGCAGGGCGGTTGTTCACCACGGTTTCCCACAGGTACTTGATTTCCTCGACAAACGCTTCCTTGTAGTTGGCGCGATGTTCGGTTTTCTGGGAATGCTCGCCATCGGACTTCCACACGGTCAGGCGGGTCGGGAAGTGGTTCAGGTAAGGCGACGGGAACTCCAGGTGGTACACCGCATCGTCAAAATACAGGGTGATGCGTTCGTGGTATTCCGCCACTTTCGGCACGGTCAGGTGCATCATCTGCCACAGGCTGGTCTGGGTATTCAGACGGACAGTGGCCTGGCCGCCATCACCGTTGGCAAAGAAGGTTGCCCCTTCGATACCCACGGTAGACACGTTCATCTTCTGCAACAGGCCGTGGACCACGTTGATGTCATGCACCAGGCTGGAGCAATAGGCACCAGTGAAACCGCGGAAGCTGTTTTCATCCGGTTGCGCATTCAGGGCTTTAGCCACTTGCTCGCTCTGGCGTGCCTTGAATTCGCTGCGCATCTCTTGGGAAATGTCGTTGGCAAACACCAGATCGCCCTGATGTTCGCGGAATGGCCATGAATCCGGATCGCACACTTCCACGCTAACCATGCGCAATTTGGCACCATCAGTTGGCAGCATGTCGTGCAGCAGCTGGTAAGACGGGTCGAAACGCTTCATGTAACCCACTTGCAGGTGCTTGCCGCTGGCATCACGTGCTACCTTGATACGGGCGACATCTTCCAGCGTGTAGCAGATGGGTTTTTCGGTAAACACATGGCAGCCGGCGTTCAGCGCGTCGATCACCATGTCGGCGTGGTAGCAGTCAGGCGAACACACGAAGATGACTTCCGGCTCGGCCTTGGACAACAGTTGCTGGTGAGACTCGTACACCGGCAGGTTTTTGTTCTGGAAAAACCCGCGTACGGTAGCAGATGCATCGGCAATGCCGACCAGTTCATACAGGTCGCTCAGTTTGAGCAGGTTCGGAATATGCTCCAGCTGGGCAATCAAACCCGCACCGAACACGCCTACACGCAATTTCTTTTTCATGGCCAATCCCTTTTATCTGGAAACGTCAGTCACGCAACGGCTTAAACGATCACGGTGAAACCGGCAGCTTCGGCCAGTCGCTTGGTGTTCTGGTAACCCATGGTGGCGTATTTCAGCGGATTGGCTTTGTTTGGATCCTGCTCGGCCTCGACCACCAGCCAGCCGTTGTAGTCGTTGTCACACAAGACTTTCAGGATGTCGGCATAGTTGACAGAGCCGTCGCCGGTCACGGTAAAGATGCCGTTCATGACAGCCGCCATGAAGCTCAGGTCTTCTTTGAGGGCACGTTCCAGCTCGGCTGGACGCACGTCTTTCAGGTGAACGTGGTTGATACGTTTGACGTGACGGCGGACCAGGGCGTAAGGATCACCACCGGCGTACAGGCAATGCCCGGTATCAAACAACAGGCCGACGGCTTCGCCGGTATGCTGCATCAGGTTGTCGATTTCGCTGTCGGTCTGCACCACGGTACCCATGTGGTGGTGGTAGCCCATGCGCACACCGAAGTCGGCCATTTTTTCGGCCAGTTGGGTAACTTTCTTGCCGTAGGCAGCCCAGTCGCCGTTTGGCAGTTCCGGACGGATGGAGGCAGGGTCATGGATGGCGCCGTGGCGGCCATAGCTGGTATCCGCATACACCACCACTTTGCTGCCCATTTCTTTTAACAGGGTCAGGTGCGGCAGGATGGCGTCAAACTCGGCGTCGACTTCTTTTTCGGCAATACGGCCGTCATACCAGCCGGATATGATTTCCAGGCCATGGGCTTCCACGATCGGACGCAACACGGCAGACTGGCGCGGGAACTTGCCACCCAGCTCCGTACCGGCATAGCCGGCTTGTTTGGTTTCGCTCAGACACACTTCCAGCGGTGTATCACCACCCAGTTCCGGCACATCGTCGTTTGTCCAGGTAATAGGGTTAATACCAATTTTTACTGTGCTCATAGTCTTTCCCACCAAGTTTGCAAAATGTGTGACACTTACTGACTTCACGTTGCCTGCCAAACTTCAGCAAGCGCTCAAAAGACCTTTGCCACTGCCAGTATTTGCAATCTCTCAACCCTGAAACACGTTTCCCTGCTACCTGCCGGAACCCAAGCCGTCTTCTGGCTAGGCAGAAGGAATGACGACTTCTCCAAACGTGTGCTGAGGTGAAAAATAGCGGCTATTGACCGCTTGCAATGCCAGCGCAATGGCACCAAACAAACCTGCACTTTTACCCAGATGATTCGCTTCTACCGGTAGCGGTTCATCCATCATTTTTCCGAGCCATTCCTGCACCCGTACCAGCATCTCCGGACGAGACCCGATCGAGCCGCCGAGAATGCACACTTCCGGGTCCACCACGGTGGCCGTCGCCGCAATGGCTTTGGCACAACTCATGGCGACACTGTCCATCACGCCCAACGCCACGGCATCGCCCGCTTCGGCCAGCGCAAATACTTCTGGCAAGCTGGTAGCCGGTTGGCCGGTCAGGGTGGCGTACTGCGTCAGGATGGCGTGACCACTGGCGACGCTTTCCAGCGCACCGCGCTGCTTCACCATCGGGTCGATGGTATCGAGCACCGGCATATAGCCGATTTCGCCGGCAAACCCGCGCGCGCCCCGCCACAACTTGCCATCCAGCACCACCCCCATGCCGATGCCGGTACCCATGGCCACAAAGATGAAGCTGCCGTGCTGCTGCCCCTTGCCTTTCCATTGCTCACCAATGGTGGCCAGGTTGACTTCGTTTTCCAGCAGCACCTGCGTCTTTAGCGACTCGCGCAGCTGTTCTTCCAGCCAGCCACCCTGCAAAGCCGGCAGGTTGGGCGAGTGATGCACCTGTTTCTTCTGGCGGTCCACCACCCCGGGTACACCTACTACCAGCTGCAACAGCTTGTCCTGGCGAATGCCGTTTTTCGCTAACAGGTCGTTAATGCCATGCAACAGTTGGTCTGCTACTTGCTGGCCTTCGGCCGCCAGCGGAATCCGCACTTCTTCCAGCAGCTTGCCAGACACATCGGCCACCCCCAGCTTGATCTGGGTTCCTCCGATATCGGCCACCGCCACATAGCCGGCTTCCGGGTTTAATTCATAGGTCACTGCCGTGCGGCCCAGTTTTCCCTGTACAATCCCTACTTCACGTACCCAACCGTGTTCTTCCAGCATCAGTACCAGTTCAGAGACGGTCTGTTTGGACAGGCCGCTCATCTTGGCGACCTGAGCCCTGGAAATGGGTCCGTGCTGGACGATATAATCCATGACCAACTGGCCATTCACCTGTCTGCCCAATGCTGAATCTGACAATACGCCTCGCATACAACCTCCCCTGCCATCAAAGTTAAGTCTGTATCAATAGTTTAGTTCGTATTTAGACCGAATTAAACCAATTTTAGACCAGCCTTGATTGATTTGTCATTTATTCACACTTAGCACCGAGAGGTTTCCGACGAACGGAGCAGTACCTGTCTGCTGTATTCCATTTAGTTCGTAATATGAACGAAGTAAAACACGTATAAATACGGGCGTCAAGAGAGATCAAGTGTTTCTTTTGAATTTATTTTGAAACACATGAGCCAGCAAATTATTAGCCGACTCAATGTGAACAGACGAACTTCAGTACATCGGTCTGGTGCCGCCATACCTGGCAAAGGGCCAGGCATGGCATGATTATCCTCAGAACAAGGAGTAAGGCGGCTTGACGTCTTTCTCCGGAAAACGTGCCAGCCGCAGGCCATGCAGGTCAAAGCCGGGTTCCCCCTTGCTAATCCAGTCCGCCATCACCTTGCCGACAATCGGCCCCATGGCAAACCCGTGGCCGCAAAAGCCGGTCGCCACCAGCAGTCCGTCCGGTTGCGTGAGCGCATCGATGACCGGAATGCCATCCGGCAGCACGTCAATGCCGCCTGCCCATTTGTCGACAATCTGCACCTGCTTTTGTGATGGAAACGACTGGTGCAAGGCGCGCAAAGCGCCCCGCGCTTTCCCTTCGTTGGCCAGCAGCGCCAGATCGCGTACATGCACCAGCGGGCCGTTATGCCGGGCCTCAGAACCGGGCAGGCGCTGGCGCAGGTCGTCCAGCGTCATGCGGTTGACGTTAAACCGGAACGACTTGTGGTGCGTCATCAGCGGCCCCAGATACCATTCCAGTCCGCGCAGGTGACCCAGCGTGATGTCTACATCCACCTGGGCATCGTCCGCCAGGTTAAAGCTGCCGTTGGTACGCTGGCGCCAGCCGATGCCGTTACCCAGATAACTGACCGCACTGAGCTGCGGGCCGGGAGACGTTCTGGCCACGGTACCGCGCACCAGATGCTGTGGCAGGTCGATACCAACCGACTTCAGGATGCGCCAGCTGGCGACGCCGGCCGCACACACTACCTGACGGGTGCGGATGCTGCCCATTTCGGTCTGCACGCCCACCACCTTGCCATCCGCCAGCTCCAGCCCGGTCAGGCCGCAACCTTCAAAAAACCGCGCACCCAGTTCGGTCGCCCGCCGGGCAAACGCCGGCGCCACCTTGCGCGGCTCCGCCTGACCATCACTGGCGGTATACAGCGCTCCCAGCGGCCTGTCGGTCAGATCGGGCAACTGTTGCCGGATTTCTTGCGGCGTGAGCAGCCGGGTATCGAGCTGATGCGTTTTGGCGATTGACATCCAGTCTTCATAGGTGGCCATTTCTTCTGCGTGGCTTGCCGTAAACAGACACCCGCCCTGCCGCCATTCCAGATCTGCCTGCAGGTCGGCTTCCAGCCCTTGCCAGAGGCGGTTGCTGGCCATCATCAGCGGCACTTCTTCTGGCGCCCGCGCCTGCTGGCGGACAAACCCCCAGGCCCGGGTGGATTGCTGGCCCGCGATGCGCGACTTGTCGATCACCACCGCCTTGATGCCGTGTTTGGCCAGATAATAGGCCGTGGCACACCCCATGATGCCTGAACCGACAATCACCACATCGGCCGTCTCCGGCAAGGGCTGATGCGTGAGCAGCAAAGCAGGGGCAGAAGGGATGGTATTGGGTACCATCGGCGCGATGGCGAGACCGGTATCAGTGTGGGTCATGACGGGATTTCCGCATTGGTTGTGAGGTCCGGCAACCGGGGGATGAGGCGGTTATTGCCCGCCAGCCGGTCGAGTCCGGACCTAGTCTACACGCTTCTTTGTGCGACTTTCAAATGCGCCGCCGGCCCGGTGCCAGCGCCCTGTAACCCGGCTGTCTTTAGCGATCCAGCGGCGGTTGCAGTAGCTGGTTGAGCAGATGCGGGGCGCTGACCAGGTCGGCCAGCGTGCATTCATCCAGCGTGGCATAAAACGCCGCAAAGGCGTTCATCAGGACACGGGTCAAGCGGCAGGCAGGGGCAATCTTGCATTGGCCGCCATCGTGTGACAGGCATTCCACAATCGGGGCACTGCCTTCGCTGGCCTTTACCACCTGCCCCAGACGGATCTCGGCCGCTGGTCTGGCCAGCCGGATGCCGCCGCCTTTGCCACGCACGGATTCGATAGTACCGGCATGCACCAGCTGCTGGACCACCTTCATCAGGTGGTTTTCCGAAATGCCATACGCCGTGGCGATTTCCGGAATGGTGGCAAGCCGCTCGGGATGCAGGGCCAGAAACATCAGCACCCGCAACGTGTAGTCAGAAAACGAAGTCAGTCGCATACAACCTAACCTGGATCAAGAAAAATGCAGCTGGCCCCTATAAGCAGTAGATTTGATATTGCTTTAGAAATCACGCCGCGCTAGCATAACATGCATCAAATATACATCTTTAGAGGCAGTCATGACAACCACGACAGCGTTACCCGATGAAGCCACGGTCCGCGATGCACTGCGTGAGGTGATTGACCCTGAAATCGGCGAAAACATCGTCGATCTCGGGCTGATCTACCAGATCGAGATCCGTCCGGAGCAACTGCTGGTCAACATGACCATGACGTCGCCTGCCTGCCCGATGGGCGAGATGATTACTGAGGAAGTACACGCGGTACTGACCGGTCTGGTGCCGGCCAGCTGCCAGGTGGCGATTCAACTGGTGTGGGAGCCCCCATGGGAACCCGCCATGATGAGCGACGCCAGCCGCGAGCACTTTGGCTGGTAAACCGGCCCTTTTTTTCTGCATGCTTTTTTGACCCGACAAGGAAAATACCATGACCACCGTTACCCAACCCGTCATTGATGTCCGTACCATTGCCCCGCGCGAACGTCACCCGCTGATTTTTGGCACGTTTGATGCCCTGCCGATCGGCCAGTCGCTGCTGCTGGTCAATGACCATGACCCGAAACCGCTGTACTATCAGTTCCAGGCCGAACTGAACGGCCAGTTTGACTGGGAATATCTGGAATCCGGTCCTGACGTCTGGCAGGTACGGATCGGCAAACCCTTGCCCGCCGCTACCGGCTGCGGCTGTAATGCCGGTTAAAGGACACTTGCCATGCCAGACCTTCGCACCCCCGCCCGCCTGCCGTTACTGATCATCGCGATGCTCTCGCTGCTGGGCGGCGTACTGGCCGGACTGGCACGGCTGGCATGGGGCGTCCCTGCGCTGGCAGTGAACGCGGCCGGCTGGCATGGCGCCCTGATGATCACCGCTTTTCTGGGGACCGTCATCAGTCTGGAGCGGGCGGTCGCCATTGGCGAGCGCTGGGCGTACCTGGCCCCGGCAGCCGCCGGACTGGGTGGCTTGCTGGCACTGGCAGGACAACCGATTCTCTTGACCCATCTGCTGTCGGTGCTGGCCGCCCTCATCATGCTGGGTGCCACCACCCGGGTGCTGCAACGGCTGGTCGCCCCGTTTACCGTGGTACTGTCGCTGGGCGCTGCCTGCTGGCTGGCGGGTAATCTGGTCTGGTGGATCACCGGCGTCATTTCTGTCGCGGTGTCCTGGTGGCTGGCATTTCTGGTGCTGACCATTGCCGGCGAGCGTCTGGAGATGACCCGCTTCCTGCCCACCCCCAAAATCGCGCAGACCCTGTTTTTCTGGATCACCGGCAGCATGCTGCTGGGGGCGACTGTCGTCCTGTTTTCTGAGCCGGCCGGGCTGGCCTTGTTTTCGGTCAGCCTGCTGGCGCTGGCGCTGTGGCTGCTGCGCTATGACATTGCCCGTCACAACATCCGCCAGCACGGACTGACCCGCTTCATCGCCGCCTGCCTGTTGTCTGGCTACCTCTGGCTGCTACTGGCAGGGCTGATCGGCCTGGCGGGCGGGTTTAACGCTGCTCATCCGTGGCGCGACGCTGCCTTGCATGCGGTTTGCCTCGGGTTTGTGTTCGCGATGATCTTTGGTCATGCGCCGATCATTTTCCCCGCCGTGGCGCGGGTAAAAATCCCCTACAGCCCGGTGTTCTACCTGCCGCTGCTGCTCTTGCATGCCTCGCTGGCGTTACGTGTGAGCGGTGTTTTGCAAAATGACTTTGCCCTGCGCCGGACAGGCGGTCTTTGCAATGCGGTGGCCTTGCTACTTTTCATTGCCGTGATGCTGTACAGTATCCGCCGGGGACGGAAAATCGTCCCCCAACCCCAGACATCATAAATAACAAAACGAAGCGCCTCACACCGCTGGCAGGAGACCGCATGTTCTTCCGAAAACGCAAACAACAGCTCGATACCGCCCTGGCAGACAATGCCCGTCTGCAACAGGAAAACCGGGCCCTGACCGACCGGATCACCCGGCTGGAAACCGAGCATCAGGACCAGCAGGCCCGCATGGCCGCACTCACGCAAGAGCGGACCCATCTGGGCGGCGTGTTTACCAGCCTGGATAGTTTTGGTGACTCGCTAAACGGCGTCAGCCAGTCTTTTCAGTCGCTGGCCAACACGCTCAACCAGGAAAAAACCTCTGCACAAGAGGCAGCAGGCTTGTCCGAGACCAACCGCCAGGCCTTTGAGCTGACGGCACGCAATCTGGACGCCATGTGCCAGAAGATGGCCGATGCCTCGCAAAATGTGGACAGCCTGAACCAGCGCGCCAGCGAAATCGGCGGCATCATCAACCTGATCAAGGAAATTGCCGACCAGACCAACCTGCTGGCGCTGAACGCCGCCATTGAAGCGGCACGAGCCGGTGAAGCGGGGCGCGGTTTTGCCGTGGTGGCCGACGAAGTACGCAAACTGGCCGAGCGCACCACCAACGCGACGCGCGAGATTTCAGACCTGGTCGGCAACATCCAGACCGAAACCCGTTCGGCACGCCAGATCATGCAGGCAGGTGCAGAAGAAGCCCGCCAGTACGCAGCAGAGAGCGAAAACGCCATGCACAGCATGGAGCATTTACTGTCTCTGTCGACCCGCATGGAACGTGCCGTGTCCTCCTCGGCTCTGTTATCGAATGTAGAGCTGGCCAACATCGAAGAAGTGGTCCTCAAGCTGGAGGTGTACAAGGTGTTTCTGGGTCTGTCGACCCTGTCACCGGACGCCTTGCCGGATGATACCCATTGCCGGCTGGGGCAATGGTATTACACGGGTGAAGGCCACGAGCGCTTTGCCAGCCTGAGCGGTTATCGGGATCTGGAAACACCGCATCGGGCGGTGCATCAGCACGCACGCCGCGCGCTGGAACTGTACTACCAGGGTGGGCTGGCCGCCGGGATTGACGAGCTGGCTGCCATGGAAAATGCCAACCGGCAGGTGATGGCGGGGCTTGGATTGATTCTGGCCCAAACGGGGTCATAAGCAATCGGCACATGCCGGCATTCACCCTGAACAAACCAAAACGAGTGTGATGAAAATCACACTCGCTGATCAACAGGTCAGGATGAGCGCGGTAAACGTGGTGTCATTTATCCAGTTCATGGCCGATGATGCCGCCGACAGCTGCACCGCCAACCGTGCCGACGGTACTGCCGCCAGTCAGGACGGCACCACCTACCGCGCCGATACCAGCGCCAATGGCGGTATTCTGATCACGCCGGGACATGCCGGAACAACCACTCAGGCTGACCAGAATGGCCGCTGCAACAATGCTGGTGACAATTTTTTGATTCGTTTTCATGGGATTACCTCTATTTCTTGCAAAATGTGACCGGTGAGGTACCGGAACAGAGCAGGCTTGCTGCTTGCCAGAGCCCGCCTTGGTGACATCGGGGTATTGCACAGTCCATGACGCCAATGACTCCAGAATAGACTGCCCCGGGATGCCGGTCTGTCTGTTGATGCACATAGCGAGCAGGTACCCGGTTTCAGGGCCGCGTCTGGCCAGCGCAACAAGACAGCACGTCGCATGTGTCTGTCAGCGAACAGACCGGCAAACGACGTGAATGAGAGGATAGTGCTGGTATCCCGATCGCTGAGCTGAGATACGCCTGACAAGCGGAGAATCACCGGTGTTCCGGTTTGCATCCACCCGCCGCATCACACCGGCCACAGGAGTATCCAGCATGAAACATCTACTGATCGCCGCCCTAATGGCAGCCGCCAGCTTACCGGCGCTGGCCGCCGATGCCCGCCTATCCATCAGCCTGGGTGATCCCCGCTTTTATGGCCGGATAGAGATTGGCGACTATCCCCAGCCACGGGTCATCTACCGGCACCCGATCATGATCGAGCAGCGGTCAGACCTCCCCTCACCCATCTACATGCGGGTCCCTCCCGGCCATGCCAAACACTGGGACAAGCATTGCAGGGAATACCATGCCTGTGGCGAACGGGTATTTTTTGTGCAGGACGGCTGGTATAACCGCGACTACGCCCCGCGCTACCGCAAGCTGCACGGCCGTCACGGACGTGGTGATAATCGCCAATAAATTCTCTAATGAGTAACGACAGGGTTGTCAGACGGCCCACCGCAGACGCCATTCCGTGCATCCACCTGACACCCGCCATTCAAGGCAGACAACATGAAGCGTCACCCGACCCTGCAGCAACTGTCCCGGGAACATCATCTGGCCCTCAAACTGGCCCGGCATGCGCGACTGGCCGCCGCCAGCGGCCAGCCAGCGGCGGTTCAGGACCTGTCACGACAGGCGACGACCCTGTTTGTCACCGAACTGGAGCCCCATTTCCAGCGGGAAGAACAAGACCTGCTGAAAAACTTGTCGGCGGCCGGCGAGCAGGCCCTGACAGCGCGCACGCTGGCCGAACATCAGGCGCTCCGCGAGCTGGTTAGCCGACTGGCACAACCGGATAGCGACACGCTGATGACATTTGCCAGCCTGCTCGAGGCCCATGTCCGCTTTGAAGAACGGGAATTGTTTGAAACGGCACAGGCACTGCTGATCCGCCCGGCCGGGGAATGAAACGCGGGTTGCCTATTTGTCCTGACAGTGCAGGTCCAGCAACTGGTTGACCTGCAGATGAAAACGGCCACGACCGGTTTTGACGATGCGCACGCTGGCCTCGCGCTCTTCCAGTCGCCGTTGCAACAGCACCAGCCGGGCTTCCAGATTATCGACCAGGTCCGGCAGGTTCAGGCTGGCATCCAGACGCAGCTCCCGGTTGGTAAATTCGTTGCGCTGCTGTTGCTGGTACAGCGAGACCAGCCGCCAGAAAATGGCACCCGCCACCCCTTTGATCAGGTAATCGTCGTTCAGGAAGACGCTGTGGTCGGCCATGAAGTATCGCACCTGCAAGCGTTGCCCTTCCGGCAGCATCACCCGCTCGGCCAGAGACAAGGCTGGCGTATCGGCCACGGCCTCCATGCACGTCAACCCGCTGGCCGTCCAGCCCAGCTGATACGCCATCAGCATCAGGGCATCTTCGTCGTCATAGCTAAAGTACAAATCCTGCGGGCTTTCGACATACAGCACGCCGTACAGGCTGTCGCCCGCCAGAATCGGCACCGCCATCTGGCTGCGGCTTTCCGGCAGGCCGGGCATCGGAATGGCCGTTTCCAGATGATGCTGCAACCCCAGTGCCTCGGCACTTTCGCGCACCGCCTTACCGTAAGTGTAGTCGCTGGTCATGTGCGAAATCCGGATCGGGGTCCGTTCTCTGGCCGCCACCCCGATCACCCCGTGACCGACCGGAATTTCCGAGCCGATACCGGAGGTCTCGTACCCCCGGCTGGCCATGGTAAACAGGCATTGTCCGGCTTCATCCAGTTTCAGCAGCATGGCATGCGAAATGGCAAACTTGTCGTTTAACAGGGTCAGGGCCGTATCAAACAGCTCGTTCAGATCGGTACAGGTATTCAGCTGGGCGATGACTTCCCGCAGCTTGGGCAGGAAAGACAATTTGTTGCGCCGGGCAGACGGCACCTGCGAGATAAAGGAATCGACGCTTTCCACCCGGTACAGGTCTGCCCCTTGCAGACGGAACACGTCCGCCATGCCGGTATGCGATGCAATGCCGGCCAGCTTGGCCTTCATGCTTTCAAACAGCGGGCCGCTGGTCTCGGTATGCAGGTAGCGCACTTTCAGACGGTGCCGCGAGCCGGTAAACGGGTCGGCCACCGTCAGCATGGCCATCGGGTTGGCCAGGATGTTCTGCCGGGTCTTGTTGAAAAACTGGAAGGTCAGCGCCACATGCTGGCGGTCGACATATTGCACCTGGGAGATATAGGTAATGTTGGGGGTGCCGTCCGGAGAACAGGTCGCGATGGCACTGGGAACGGCCCCTTCAAAACAGTCGCGCAAATTTTCGATGCAAATGTCTTCAGCTTGCATGGCGTCATCGCTCAATACTTTTTGCCGGCATTGGGCCCAGGCGTTTGCTCAAAAATGGCCGTGACTTCAAACCGGATGCCCACCAGATGCTGGGGCTGAAACGCCATATAGGCTTCGGCAAACTGGCGGCCGTGCCCCAGTTTGGCCACACCGTCCACAAACCGGGCGGCCGCGCGTTCTGCCCGCACAATGTCGGCCTGGGTCGTTTCCACCTGTTCGACACGCCGGCCCTTGAGCTGAACGGAACGCTCGCTTTCCGGCAGGCAGAACACCACCGCAATTTCACCACTGGCCAGCACATCCGTGACAAACGGCCGGGATTTCTCCCGGTCTATCCACACGGTCACATGGCGGTAGTCGGCGTCGACCACCGCAACCATGCTGCGGGCGGAACTCGGGCACAGGTCGGCCCCGCGAGAGGCCGCATCAATGGCCACCTCGCGTTCCAGAAACGACGCCAGTTCAACGCTGATCAAGGGGTCGGCAGAATCAGACATGAGCGATATTCAATGTGCATGAATCCAAATCTTAGCACAATCGCCTGTCGTTTTTCATCTACACCCCTCGCAGCCCAATCCGGTTTCTGCCCCGGCATGGCGGAGGGTTGCATACGCCCGATCACAAGGCAAACCGGGGTCTCCCGGCCGGTTTGCCTCGCCCTCCCCTGGCTTACATGGCCACACTGGCAGTCGCAACCGTTTGTCGGCCCAGCTGTTTCTGTACCGCTGCAACCACGTGCGCCACCTGCGGCAGGAACGCCTGTTCCAGCGCATAGGACGACGGTGTCGGCACATCCGGGCTGGTAATGCGTGCCGGTGCCGACTTCAGCTGTGAAAACGCCTGTTCGTTGACCTGGGCCAGTACTTCTGCGCCCACTCCGCACAGCGGGCCAGCCTCGTGCACCACCACCAGATGGCCGGTTTTGCGGACCGACTGCAGCACGGTGCCGATATCCAGCGGCTTGATGCTGCGCAGGTCGATCACTTCGACATCGATATCTTCCTGCCCCAGCGCCTCGGCTGCTTGCAGGCAGGTCAGCGTGGTTTTGGCGTAAGACACCAGCGTCACGTGGCGACCGGCACGCGCCACGTGGGCACGACCCAGCGGTACCACATAGTCCGGATCATCGCTGACCTCGCCCGGGTTGTAGCCGAGCGACATGTCCAGCAGCATGATGACCGGGTTGTTGTCACGGATGGCTGCTTTCATCAACCCTTTGGCATCAGCGGCATTGGACGGCATGACCACCTTCAGCCCGGGGCTGTGGGCAAACCAGGCCTCGATATTGTGGGTATGCTGCGCGCCCACGCCCCAACCGGCCCCGGTTTGCGCCAGCACCACCAGCGGGAAAGCAAACTGCCCGCCGGAGATATAGCGCAACTTGCCGGCGCTGTTGACGATGGCATCCATCGCATAGGTCAGGAACGGTGCATACAGCATGTCGATAACTGGCCGCAGGCCACTGGCGGCTGCGCCCACGGCGGTGCCGGCAATGATGGCTTCGGACAGCGGGGTATTGCGAATGCGATCCGCACCAAACTCCGTCAGCAGGTCGGCGCGGCTGAGTGCCACCCCTTCCCCGAACATCATCACCGTGCTATCACGTTGCATTTCTTCGCGCAGGGCCTGGCCGACAGCTGCGTTCAATGTCATTTCACTCATGGCGCATCCCTTTATGCATACACGTCGGTTAACAGCTCTGCCGCTGCCGGATAGGGCGAGGCATGGGCAAATTCACTGGCTCGGGCAATCTCGGCAGCAACCCTGGTCTCGATATCGGCCAGCAGGGCGGGTGTAAGCGTCCCGTCGGCCGTCAGTTGCTGCCGGCACTGGGCAATCGGGTCCAGCACCAGCCACGGGGCCTGCTCGCTGGCGCTGATGTGGGCCATGTTGTCGCCGGAGTAGTGGCCACGCTGCCGGTACGTCCAGGTTTCCAGCAGGTACGGTGTACCAGTGGCCTTGATGTGCGCCACGGCATGCCTGGTGGCGGCCTGCACCGCCAGCACATCGTTGCCGTTCACCGTCTGGTTGGCCATGGCGTAACTGTTGCCCCACGGGGCAATGTACTCGACCGCCATGGTTTCCTTGCGACGGACAAACGCCTGCCACTGGTTGTTCTCGCACACATACAGAATGGGCAGCTGCCAGACCGACGCCAGGTTCAGCGATTCGTGAAAAATACCTTCACAGGCGGCACCGTCACCAAAGAAGCACACCACCACACCGGCTTCGGCCAGCATTTTCTTGGCCAGCGCCACCCCGGTCACCATCGATAATTCCCCGCCGACAATGGTCGAGGTCAGCACCACGCCCAGTTCTTTGGCCGAAATATGCAGCGAACCACTCTTGCCCTTGCAATACCCGGTCGCCTTGCCCATGACTTCGGCCATTACCCGGCCGGGGTCGGCGCCGCGGGCCAGCAGATGGCCGGCACTGCGGTGATTGGTCAGAATGGTGTCGTCGGCATCCAGTGCGGACACCACGCCCACAGCCGAGGCTTCCTGCCCCTGTGGCGAGCAGGTCATCGGGAAATGCCCGCTCGCCTGCAACGATGCCAGATGCTCTTCGTAGGCACGAATCAGCATCATTTTTTCCAGCAACTGTACTGCTTCTGCAGCGGATGATTTCATGATCATTCCTTATCCAGATTGCAACGGGCTGCGCCTGGGTGGCGCAGCCAGGGTACAAGCTCAGTCATGCGCATGCCTGAACACATTGATGGCAAAACAAAGAAACGCCAGCGCGACGATGATCGACCCGGCGGCAACCACCGGCTCTCCCCAGGCAATGGCATGCAACAGGGCGTACAAGCCGACCAGCATCACCGGCAAGCCCAGGTTATGCAGCCAGAAATGCACACTGGCCAGACGACTGGCGGCCAATGCCGGAAACGCGCGGTACGCCAGGGCCATGACGGCCATGGAGACCCAGCCCACCAGATTGGCGTGTACATGCACGCCCTTGTTGGTAAAGTCATGACTGCCGGCCATGGCAATCCCCATGGAAATCCCTACAATCGAATACACGACGGCACAGCGAAGTAAACGTGCGGACATCTGATCATCCCTTTTCAATAACGTAATATCGGTATGTGGTGACTTGCATGCGCCGGATTACGCCAGCGCGCGATTCAGGCGGTCCCAGTCGGCGGCAGACAGCCAGTCCCGGGCCTTGGCCAGATTGGCCTCGTAGACGGCAGGTGGCGCCTCGGCCTTCATGCCCATGAACATGCCCACCCGTTCCGGGTGCGACACGTACGAGACCATCCAGCGGGCATGGATGGCCATTTCCTCGGGCGGAATGGATGCCACCAGCGCAGAATGAATGCCGTGCAGTTCTTCTTCCGTATAGGCAGACCATAACGCCTGCATATGGCTGTTTTCTTCGATCAGCATATGGGTGAGGTTCTCTGCCATGAACACGCTCAGTGCTTGGTACAGCTGGTGCCAGGCCAGGGCCGGATCGACCGCATCGGCATGCCGCAGCAGGGCCACCTGATGGCGCAACCGGTTGATCTCGGCCACATGTTCGACATGGTCGTGAGTGCACTGGGCACTGCTGCCGGCAACCCGTGCTTCCAGCGAGGGATGGATGAAGGCATTTTCATGTTCCAGATGCGCTTGGCAGATGGTCAGCAGCTGGTCAACCCGCTCAAGCGCGTGGACAAAGTTGTCCGTGTCTTCAAGATCGGTTTTGCCCACCAGCAACAAGGTGTCCGACATCATCGCCCGCAAGCCTTTATGGACGGCCTGGTACAGGTTTAAACGGTTGGCGACTGATTGGCCACTGTGTACATCATTCATTTCTCTTCTCCGGTTGATTGCAGATACGCGTTCCCTTTTCGGGTATGTCTGCTACCTTACCAAAGCCGATGCCGGACGTTTCTTAAATGAATACTCAATGACCCTCAGCAAACCTTAAAAGAATCATAAGCAGGTCGCCATGAAGCTGGCATGGGAAAAAACAGGGGAAAATCCGGGTAGGCAGAATGCCGTATCCGGCAGGCAATATCAGGAAAGATGCATCGTAAACCGGTGGCTAGCGCAGGGTCAGAGACTCAAAACCGACGTGATGCATGAACTCGCGCAGGATCAGGACATACGCGGCAAAGTCTGTCTCGGCGGGCAAACCGCTGGAGGCTACCGGCCGGCCCTGCGATACCGCGGCCAGCTGGCCGAACAGGGACTCGATGGCGTCGCGGCTGCACACACCGGTATCGCCAACCGGCTCGCCAGACATGAGCACCACCTGCTGCGCCAGCGTATCCGCCAGCACCAGCGTGGAGACCCCGTGCCATTGCCTGGCCAGCGGCATCAGCTCGTCCTCCACCTCGGCAATCGCCATTTCCAGCTCATACGGCGTTGGCGGATATTGCTTAAAGCCGCGTCCCCCCATCTGCTGTGTCCCGACCGCTAGCCGGTACAGTACGGGGGTACCGGCCTCATGGTCCGTCACGACCCGGGTGTCATCCAGACCAATCTGCAACCAGGTCAGCCGGGTGCCCGACGGAAAAGATGGACGGATGTGCGTCAGAAAGGCCGCTACAGGGCCGGTATCCGGTGTGTTCACGATCTTCCTCTGCATCATTCAGGTGCTGGCGCTCGTACCGGCAGCGGCAGGCATTAGTCAGGGGTGCTCAACGAGTGGAGATTCCAGGCTGTCATCATCTGTTTCAGGACACCGTTATTCTTGATGATGGCAAACCCTTCATCGAACAACTGCCTGGCTTTCGCACCCTCAGGGTGTGCCAGGCTAAAACCGATATAAGAACCCTGCTTGCCGGCAGAAAAGGCAAATGCCACACCTTCCGCGTTCGCTTCCCGGACGATGGTCTGGCTGGTTTTGACCGGGTCTACAAAAATCACCGCAAAGTCGATCCGCCCGGCCTTGAGCTTGCGCAGGGAGATGGCCTCGGTGGCAGACACGTCAAACCGGATACCCCGCTTGGCAAGCCGGGTGACAGCCTCCGGATACTCATAACCATTGACGATGCCGACCGAACGCCCGCGCGGAATCTGCTCCAGACGCTCGACGGCAGGAAACCGTGCCCTGTCCGTTTTGAACACCTGGGCTTCCACTTCGTACAGCGGCTGGTCGGCAAACTGGATCAGCCCTTTCATGGCCGGCTCCCAGGACATGCTGAAGCACGCACTGGTCTGGCCGGACATCGCCATCAGCTTGCAACGCTTGTAAGGCACTACCACCAGATTGATCTGGGTATTGACGGAGGCGAACGCACTGGTGACCAGACGGTTGGCATAGCCGGTGCCGTCCGGGTTCGACCAGGGGGTAGAGGCATTTTCGACATAAATCTCCAGCGGCGCCGCCATCACTGGCAGGGCCAGCCACAGGCCGGCCAGCAGGAGGCCTGCCATCACGCACAGCAACGGCCACTGTCTGGCCAGGTGCCGTGCATTCCGATCATGTAACCATGCCCTCATCTCGTCAGCCCCGATGTCTTGAATGCCGTCACCTCGCGGGCTTCACCCGTCCAGGCAGACGGATTCCACACCGCACACACAGAGATATCTGCTTCAAGTGTACATCGCTACGCAGGCACAGGAAACCGGGTTGTGCGGCAGTCCGTCAAACATCCGGCACCGCGGGCTAGCCCGGTGCGGATGTCGGCCGGCTGTGGCTAGCCCGCCTCGGCCAGCAGCTGGCCATCACGGGCAATCACCCGCCCATGGCGGATGACCGTGCGCGCCAGAGGCCGGCTGACAATGGCTTCTGCCAGCGTCTCGCTCGGGAACAGCACAAAGTGCGCCGGCTTGCCGACGGCCATCCCGTAATCCTCATGCCCCAGTGCTTTGGCGCCAACACGGGTCGCCGCCTCAAACGCCAGCTGCAACTCGTCATCCCGCCGCATATCAAACCGGTAAGCCAGCAGCATCGCCCGTTCCAGCATGTCGCCATTGCCCATCGGCGTCCACGCATCACGGATGCCGTCAGACCCGAGGCACACATTCACGCCCGCCTGCTGCAAGGGCAGAAACGGCGGAATCTCGATGTCCGCCGGGGCCGAACTCAAGATCGATACCCCGTTGGCTGCCAGCCGGGCCGCCAGCGGGGCAATCACCGGCCAGGGCTTCATGCCCAGACAGAAGGCATGGCTGATCATCACCCGGCCTTGTCGCTGATAGCGTTCGGTAAAGTCGATGATGCGCTCGATTTCCCACAACCCCAGTTCGCCGCCGTCGTGCAGGTGGATGTCCACGCCGCAATCCATGTCGCGGGCCAGCTCAAAGATGCTGGTCAGATGCGCAATCGGGTCTTTGTCGATGCCGCACGGGTCCAGCCCGCCCAGCACGTCCACCCCCATGGCCACCGCCTCGCGCATCAGCGCCGCGGTCCCCGGATTGGTGATCAGCCCGGTTTGCGGAAACGCCACCAGCTGCATGTCCACCAGCGGTGCAAAGCGTGTCCGCAAGGCCAGCATCGCCTCAACATGGCGCAAACCCAGCTCCGGGTCTACATCCACATGGCAACGCACCAGCTGGGTGCCTTTGGCAATACAGTGGGCCAGCAAGGCACCGGCCCGTTCGGCAATCGGCGACGTCAGCGTGCGCAGTACCTGCCGCTCGTTACCGATCAGCTCGGTCAGGCTCGGCCCAGCGCTGTGGGCACGCCACGGCAAGCCCCACAGGGTTTTGTCCAGGTGGATATGGCTTTCCACCAGCGGCAGGGTCAATAGCTGCCCCTGCCCGTCCAGGTCCGCCCCGCTCGCCGGGGTATCGCTGGCGGGGGTCAGTGCCGCAATGCGTCCGTCTACCACCTTGATGTCCTGCATGTCCCCGCCATAAGGCCGAACCCGTCGAATCCAGCATGTTGTTTCCACCTTGACTCCTTGTCTCTTTCAATACCGGCAGACGCTGCTGCCTGCCGGTTCACGCCATGACTTAATTGAATTTACCGGTCTTGAACTGGTTAAAGCGTTCGGTCAGCTGCCGTTGCAGCACTGGTGACAACGGCCTGACCAGCACAAACTGCTGTTTCATGGCTTCCGTCGGGAAAATGCCGGTATTCTTGCGGTATTCGTCACTCACATACGGCTGGGTGCCGGTATTGGCCGTCGAGTAGTAAATGTCGCGCGTCAGTTCGGCAATCACCTCTGGCCGCATAATGAAGTTCATGAATTTGAGCGCATTGCCCGGATGCTTGGCATCGCGCGGAATCGCCATCATGTCGATCCAGAATGGTGTGTGATGGGGCGGGGTAAAGTACTGGATGGCGCCACCGGTGGCGGCCTTGGCCTTCTTCACCGAGAAACTGGAATCCCCCGAATACGCCATCGCCACACAGAAATCGCCGCTGGCCATGTACTGGGACGGCAACCCCACAAACTTGCGCACAAACGGCCGCACCGGCTTGAGCAGCGCTTGTGCCTTCTTCAAGTCTTCCGCTGTTGCCAATGCCAGGTCCTTGCCCATATAAGAAAACACCAGCCCGTACATTTCACTGGCCGAGTCAAAATAGGTCATGCCGCAACTGGCCACCTTGCTGGCATATTTGGGTTCAAACAGCAGCGCCAAGGGGTTGTCCGGCAGCTCGCCACCAATCGCCTTCTTCACCTTGTCGATATTGACCGTCACGCCGGTGGTTCCCTGCGCATACGGCATACCGTGTTCATTGCCGGCATCAATGGCATTCAGGAAAGACAGCACCTTCGGGTCCAGGTGCTTCATGTTGGGCAACTGACGCTTGTCCAGCCGGTAAAACACGTTGGCCTGTACCTGCTTGGCGTAAAACTGCGCCCCGGGGAACACTAGGTCATAACCGCTGTTACCGGTCATCAGCTTAGACTGCAATACCTCATTGCTGTCGTATTTGTCGTAGGTCACCTTGATACCGGTTTCCTGACGGAATTTCTCCAGCGTGGTCTTGCCGAAATAATCGCCCCAGTTATAGATGTTCAGTACCGGTTCTTCCGCCGCCGATGCCACCGCAGCACTCACCGACAGGCACAATGCCAGACACCACGTTTTTTGTTTACGCATTCTCGATCTCTCCATCCCGTGTTGAAACAGTCAACCATCCACCCTGCGGTCAGCCCGCACGCACGCGGGCTTGCCAGCCATGCATGCTGTGCAGGTAGCTCCCCGCAGAAAACACCCGGGTCAGCATGCCCATCAGCACAATCAGCCCGACATGCACACTCCAACCCGCCGTAAACCCCCCGGTTTCATCCCGCAACCAGCCCAGCAACCAGGGGCTGCAGGACGACAGCAGAAAACCGACCCCCTGCACAAACGCCGCCAGCACCCCGGCCGGTTGCACCTCGCTAAAATGTTCCAGCGTGACAATGATGCTGAGTGAAAAAAATCCACCCAGCCCCAATCCCGCCAGGGCAATCCACAGCCAGGGCGTTGCAGACGGCGCCACGGCCAGTCCGGCAAACCCGGCGGCCTGCAAGCCCATCACCAGCCACAGCATCTGCCGCCGGTCGGCCTGTTGCCGCGACAAGGCCGGGAAAACCAGCGCCGCGCCGGCCTGGCATAGCGCCATCAGCGCCAGCAGGTTGCCCGCCGCCTGACGCCCCATGCCGTGTTCGCGGTAAAACGTCGGCAACCAGGCAACCAGGCTGGAATAGCCGCTGTTGGTCAGTCCAAAATACAGCGCCAGCAGCCAGGCACGGATATTGGAAAAAAAGAACCGCATTGGCACCGCGGCGACCTGTGAACCAGACACCTCCGTCGGACGCTTCCCTTGCCTGCACCAGAGCAACAGCGCCAGCAAGGCCGGGCCACTCCAGACAGCCAGACCGGTGCGCCAGCCACCCCATGCGGCAAACCACGGACTCACCAGCGCGCCCAAAGCACCGCCCCCGACCAGTGCAGCCGAATACACCCCCATCATCAGGACCGCCTGTCCGCCAAACCCGCGCTTGATGACACCGGGCATCAGCGCCTGCAGGGTCGCTACCCCGACACTGGCCACCACGGTCCCGGCAAACAGCCCGGCGTTGTCCTGTACCCAGCCGCGTGACAGACACCCCAGCAACAGCAACCCCAGCGCCCCGGTCATGACCCGGTGTTCTCCCAGCCGCCGCGACAAGGCACTGCCAGCAAACGCCATCACTCCCATCAGCACAAACGGCAGGGTGGTCAGCAAGGCCGCCGGGCGGAACCCCAGCGATAACGCCGTGCGCAACTCGTCCAGTAGCGGCCCGACCGAGGTCATGAATGGCCGCAGGTTGAGTCCCAGCAGTACCACCAGCAACCATCCGTATCCGGCGGGTTCGCCCGCCCTTGCCGTGCAGCACGTCTTGTCTGTATGTCTCGCCACCCGAATTCCCTGTGACATGCTCTTTGCCCCTCATCCCCGTGATGAAGCCGGCACATGTCTTGCCATCAATCTAACAATGCACGCTATAATTCACAAATTAAATAAATAACTACATTTCAGTGGAAAATCGAATGCAAATCCCGTTAATCGACCCGCTGCTCCTGAAAAGCTTTATTGCCGTGGTCGAAAGCGGCAGTTTTACCCGGGCAGGCGAGCGGGTGTTTCTGAGCCAGTCCACCGTCAGCCAGCAGCTCAAGCGCCTGGAAGACCAGTTGGGATGCTCCTTGCTGGACCGCAGCGGCCGTTACATCGTCCCCACCCTGCAAGGAGAACGGCTGCTGGAACACGCACGGCAAATCCTGAAACTGATGGGTACCATGGTGGAAGAACTGCAGGAGGGGGATGTTCAGGGGGAAATTCGCCTGGGGGTGCCGGAAGACTTTGCCTCCCACCCGCTCACGCCGCTCTTGGGACGGTTTATCCAGACCAGCCGTCGCATCCGGCTCAGCGTCACCAGCGATCTCAGCCACCGGTTGTGGCAGCAATTCTGTGATGGCGAGCACGATCTGGTCCTGATCAAACAGCGCCCCGGGCATACCATCGGCCAAGCTTGCTGGCCGGAGCCACTGTCCTGGATCGACAGCGCCGATACCCCCGCGTACGGGCAAGACCCGATTCCGCTGGTGGTATTTCCGGCGGGCGGTCTTTACCGGGATGAAATGATGCATGCCATCGAGTCGGCCGGCAAACGCTGGCGCATCTGCTACAGCAGCACCAGTCTGGAAAGCATCCGTGCCGCCGTCAGTCATGGCCTGGGCATCAGCCTGATTCCCACCCGGCTAGCCCTGCCCAGCCACCAATGCCTGACGGCCGCCCAAGGCTTTCCCGCCTTGCCGGCGCTCGAACTGGTGTTGCATGTCCGCCGGGATGCACCGCACACGGTCCAGCAACTGGCCAGCCAGCTGCAAGCACTGTGTCAGCAGGTCATGTCTGCCTGACCTGTCCACCAGAGGCTGGATAATCCATGGTCAGACAACGGCCCGCAGGGGTGCTATATTGGATAAGCTTGGCGTCAGGCCAGAAACCGCCGCTCCGGAGTCCGCATGCCCTACCTTTTGTCGCTGGATCAAGGGACCACCAGTTCCCGTGCCCTGATTTTTGATGAAACCGGCCAGATCGTAGCCCTGGCCCAACACGAGTTCCCGCAGCTGTTCCCGCAGTCCGGCTGGGTCGAGCATGACCCGTGGGCCATCTGGCACACCCAGCTGACCAGTCTCCGCCAGGCGCTGGAACAGGCCCGCCTCACGCTCGCCGACATCGCGGCCATCGGCATCACCAACCAGCGGGAAACCACCCTGGTGTGGGATCGTCAGACCGGCCAGCCGGTATACAACGCCATCGTCTGGCAAGACAGGCGTACCGCCGCCCACTGCGACCAGCTCAAGGCCCAAGGGCTGGAGGCCGATTTCCACGCCCGTACCGGGCTGTTACTCGACCCCTATTTTTCCGGCACCAAACTGGCGTGGATACTCGACCACGTCCCGGGTGCGCGCCAGCAAGCCGAAGCCGGCAAGCTGGCCTTCGGCACGGTCGACAGCTGGCTGATCTGGCAACTGACCGAGGGCCGGGTACACGTCACCGACCCCAGCAACGCCTCACGCACCTTGCTGTTCAATATCCATACCGGGCAATGGGACGAAACCCTGCTGGCCCATCTGCATATTCCGGCCAGCCTGCTACCGGCTGTCCAGCCCTCCAGTTCGCTGTTTGGCCATACCGATGCCAGCCAGTTTGGTCACGCCTGCCCGATTACCGGTGTCGCAGGCGACCAGCAAGCTGCCCTGTTTGGTCAGGCCTGCCACCAGCCCGGCATGGTCAAGAACACCTATGGCACTGGCTGCTTCATGCTGATGCAGACCGGTGCAGACGCCAAAGCGTCACAGCATGGCCTGCTGACAACGCGCGCAGCCCAGACAGGGCCGGACGCCGCCTACGCACTTGAAGGCAGCGTATTTGTCGGCGGTGCGGTCATTCAGTGGCTCAGGGATGGTCTGGAGATGATACCCACCGCAGGCGCGGTAGAAGCACTGGCAGCCAGCGTGCCAGACAGTGACGGGGTGATCTTCGTGCCGGCCTTTACCGGACTCGGCGCCCCCTATTGGGACCCATACGCCCGGGGTGGCGTGCTGGGTTTGCATCGTGGCACCACCAAAGCCCACATCGCCCGGGCGGCCCTGGAGTCTATCGCCTTCCAGTCTGCAGAACTGCTGCTGGCGATGCAGAACGATGCCGGACAAACCGTCACCAGCCTGCGGGTCGACGGCGGCGCCACCGCCAACACGCTATTACTGCAACTGCAGGCCGACCTGTGCGGTTTGCCCGTCATTCGCCCGAAAATTCTGGAGACCACCGCGCTGGGCGCTGCTTACTTGGCCGGGCTGACCGTGGGTATCTGGGACAATACCGACCAGATCGCCCGCCAGTGGCAGACAGACCGCGTCTTTGAACCGGCCATCTCGGCCGACCAGGCCGGCCAGCGCATGGCCCGCTGGCAACAAGCCGTTCAGCGCGTCATGCACTGGGCTTAAGCCCGGACTTAGGCCACCTCGTGGCCGCGGATCGCCTCATAAATCCGGAACCAGGTCATCCGGTCCAGGTCCAGCCGGGTCGCCGCTACCGCATCGCGGATACCCTGAACCTTGCCGGTACCGGTCAACGGTATGGGCCGGGATGGCAACTTCATCAGCCAGGCATAAATCACCATGGCAACCGTCACCCCAAGATCCGCCGCCACGGTCTGTAACAGGCGCATCAGCGGCGTGTCTTGACGATCGCTGGCAAACAGTTGCCCGCCCCCCAGCGCAGACCAGATCATCGGCGGCACAGCCAGATCCTGCATCACGTCCAGCAAGCCATGCTCGATCGCCTCCACGTTGACTGGCGAGAGTTCAATCTGATTGGTAACCAGCGGAAAGCGCTTGTGCATGGCGGCAAACTGCACGGCCGTAAAATTCGACACCCCAAAATGCCGCACCTTGCCTTCCGTATGCAGGCGCGTAAACGCCTCGGCCATCTCGTCATAGTTCATCAGCGGGTCAGGCCGGTGAATCAGCAAGATGTCCAGATACTCCGTTCCCAGGTTTTTCAGCGACGTTTCCACCGATGCCTGGATGTGCGCCGCTGTCGTGTCGTAATGGTTGACATTATGGGCAGGCCGCTTGTCCGAAATCAGCTTGATACCGCACTTGCTGATGATCTCCATCTTGTCGCGCATGCCTGGCAACTTGTGCAATGCTTCGCCAAACAGCGACTCCACCGTATAGTCGCCATAAATATCCGCGTGATCAAACGTCGTCACCCCCATTTCCATGCAGGCCTCGATCAACCCGGCCCGGGCTTGCACATCCATGCCCCAGTCAGCCATCCGCCACATGCCGGCAATCACCCGGGATACCGAAATCGCGCCCTGTCCCAGGGCAATACGTGAACATTCCATGCTGTTATTCCTCACCAAACCGTCCAAGCGGGCGACTCTGCCCGCATCACCAAACCTTGTACGCAGTACCCCTTGTCAGGCAGACTCATCTGCCCGGACCGGAATCCGCTTGTCCCGCCACTTCATCTGCAGCGCATATACCGCCAGACACGCCATCACGCTGCTGATCACCACAAAATAGCCGGTCGGTCCCACCCGCGTCATCACGCCAGAGACCACTGTCGGCCCCACCGTCCCGCCCACAGAAAACAGCATCAGCAAGGACGCACTGGTCGCAATCCGCAGGTGGTCCGCAATCAGGTCATTCACATAAGAAATCACCAGCCCGTATACAGTAAACGACAGGCTGACATACACAAATACCATCGGCTTTAACCACGACCCGTGACGGTAAGAGGCAATCGCCGCCGTCAGGCAAGCGCCCAGCATCCCCACCCCGAACAGCACCCATCCCCGGTCCATCCGGTCCGACAAGCGGCCGATCGGCCACTGCAAGGCCAGCGCCGCAATCATCGCCCCGCCCATGAAACCGGAAACTTCCACCACCGAGTACCCGACACCACGCATAAACACCGGCATCATGGAATAAAAAGACCCGTTCAGCGTACCGGCCGCCAGCGCGCCCCAGATACCCAGCGGCGCAACGCGATACAACTCGCGCAGGGACCCCATGCTCAGCGATGTCTTTTTCACCGTGGTGTGTGCAGCGGCCCCTTGCGCATTCCCTTCGGCCAGCATGATCGGCACCAACGACAGCACAAACAGACAGGCAATCAGAATGAACGGTTTGGTACTGTCATGCTCGGCCAGTTTGAGCAGGTTCTGCCCCAGACTGCTGGCCAGATACGCCGTCGTCAGATAAAACGAAAACACCCGCCCGCGCAGGCTGTTACTGACCGACAGGTGCAACCCCCCTTCAATCACCGTAAACAGGCCCGCCATGCAGGCGCCCTCGATCATCCGCAGCAACGCCCACACCAGCGGATGCGGAAAAATCACATGCCCCAGCGTTGCGCAGCACACCACAGCCGCCAGCGCCGCATACGCCGACCCATGGCCGAGCCGTGCCACCAGATGACTGGCACCGATCGCCCCCAGGATGAAACCAAAGTAGTACGAAGACTGCACCAGTCCGATCACCAGCGGGGCCGTGCCACTCTGTACCAGATCCACAGAAATCAGGGTACTGAATACCCCCAGCCCCATCATCAGAAAGGCATTGCCAAACAAAATACCGGCAATCGAATACAGCAGCTTGGTCATCAAACACTTTCGGTTCAGCCATTCATCAGACTGCATGCCCGGCATGCAGCTACTCATCCTGCACTATACTCGCCTTGCACAAGTGTATACAAAATCCCGACACCTAAAACGTTCGTTCAATGTTCTGCCTGCGCAACACGCCAAAACTGGCTACAATCCCCGCATGAATCGTAACCTCTGGCTGCTGGCCGCCGTTCAAGGCCTGTTTCTCACCAACAACATCGTTTTCATTGCCATCAACGGTCTGGTGGGCTTGCATCTGGCCCCGCATGGCTGGATGGCCACCCTGCCGGTCATGGGTTACGTCGTTGGCGGAGCATTATCGACCGGACTGGTCGCGGCCAGTCAGCGGCGCTGGGGCCGCAAAGTCTCATTTCAACTGGGGTTGCTGGTCGCCCTGGTATCAGCACTATCGTGCGCGCTGGCGGTCATGCACGGGAATTTCTGGCTATTGCTGGCCACCACGGTGGTGGCAGGCTTCTATAGTGCCAATGGCCAGCTATACCGGTTTGCAGCCGGGGAACTGGCGGCTCTGGCCCATCGGGAAAAGGCCGTCTCTCTGGTGCTGGCCGGCGGGCTGATAGGCGCAGTCACAGGTCCTAACCTGGCCAACCTGACCCGCAACCTGCTGAGCGTACCCTTTGCGGGAGCCTATCTGACCCTGGCAGCAGTCGCCCTGCTGTCCATGCTGCTGATGGCGTTTATTCGCTTTCCCCCTGTCGTACCAGCCACCGCCAACACGCCGAAGGGACGCACACTGTCGCAACTGATGCAACAACCGGCCTTCCTGGTCTCCATGCTGGCGGCGGCCTTAGGTTATGGCGTCATGAACCTCTTGATGGCCGCCACGCCCCTGGCCATGCAGCTGTGCAAATATCCGTTCAGCGATGTCGCGCTGGTACTGGAGTGGCACGTGATCGGCATGTTTGCACCCGGCTTCTTCACCGGCCACCTGATCCGTCGACTCGGCGTGTTGCCTGTGATGCTGGCCGGGGTGGTGCTCAATGCCGCCTGTATTGCCGTCGCCTTGTCCGGTCAAGACGTACATCAGTTTGTCATCGCCCTGTTACTGCTTGGCATGGGCTGGAACCTGCTGTTCACCGGTAGTACCACGCTGGCCATGCAAACCTATCAGCCGGAAGAAAAAGACCGCGCCCAGGCAATCATCAACTTCGGGGTATTCGCGACTATGGCCGTCACGGCCTTCGCCTCTGGCGCACTGGTCACCGCCAGTGGCTGGAAGCTGCTCAATCAGGTCTCTCTTCTACTGGTACTGTTCACCGGCTCCGCCCTGGTCTGGCTAGGCATCCGGCAAAAACGGCGGCGCGCCAGCCAGCACAAAAACTGACTTGCCGAATCACTAGCAGACCGTTATTGTTAGGCTATCTTCTTGTAACCTCAGGACAGACAGCACCCATATGAGTCTGCAATCCGTACGCGAATTCTTTCAGGCCAGAGAGCTGGATATTCCCATTATCGAGCTGGCGGTCAGCACTGCCACCGTGGCACAGGCCGCCGAAGCCCATGGTGTCGAACCGGGCCGGATCGCCAAAACCCTGTCGTTCAGGCTTGGCGATGGCAGCGCCATCATCCTGGTTGCCTCCGGTGACGCACGCATCGATAACCGCAAGTTCAAAGCCACCTTTGGCAAAGGAAAAATGCTGCCACCAGACGAAGTCGTCGCACTGACCGGTCATCCGGTCGGTGGTGTCTGCCCCTTCGGACTGGCACAGCCGCTACCGGTGTATCTGGATAAATCGCTAGCCAGCTTTGACGAGGTCCTGCCCGCCGCAGGGGCCATTCACAGTGCCGTGCGTATCAGCCCCACCCAGATCGCCGAGATTACCAATGCGAAGTGGGTAGATGTCTGCTAGATTGCAATTAAGACCGCATCCGGCCCTAGGCACCGCGTTGCCAGGGGATAGATACCAATGACTTTTCAGGAGGGTCGATGCCTACTCTGCGCCCATCGCAGCCGCTGCGCGCCCTGACGCTGGCAGCCCTCATCACCGGCAGCGCCGCCGTACTCAGCGCCTGTACCAGTACCACTACGGCCTCCTACCAGCCGCGCCAGCAAAGCATCCGCATCGCCGCCCACTTCCGCGAGGAGGTGGTGATGGCCGCGCTGGGACTGGTCGGCACCCCGTACCGCTATGGCGGCGGCACCACCAGTACCGGCTTTGATTGCAGCGGCCTGTCCCAGTACGTGTTCCAGCAGATTGCCCGCATCCGGCTACCGCACAACGCCAGCGACCAACTACGTCTGGGCAAGCCGCTGTTCCGCACCGAGCTGCAGGCCGGCGACCTGGTCTTCTTCAATACCAGCGGCGCCCCGCACTCGCACATGGGCATCTTCATCGGCAACGGCCAGTTCATCCACGCCCCCAGCACCGGCGGGCTGGTACGCACCGACAACCTCAGCAGCCCCTACTACGCCAGCCGCCTCGACGGCATCGCCAGCCTGTTCGAGTAGGCGGGTTTCGATGTGCATTCCCCCGCTGCAAACGTAAAAAGCCCCTGATCGTCAGATCAGGGGCTTCCTGTGGGGTGCCCGGCAGTGTCCTACTTTCACAAGCGCAATGCTCACTATCATCGGCGCTACGTCGTTTCACGGTCCTGTTCGAAATGGGAAGGCGTGGGTCCAACGCGCTATGGCTGCCAAGCGTAACTTGTCACGCAGCAAGTGATCTTCATCACTCACCACTAAAAACGGAAGAA
>NZ_AQXU01000022.1 GCF_000376945.1 Leeia oryzae DSM 17879 | reverse complement strand
AGCGGGTTGGACAGCGGCAGTTCCACCGGCCGGCCGATCCACCAGTTGCGACCGGTAGCAGCATTCAAGGCATCCTGACCGTAACGGTCGTCGGCCAGAATGCCGACCTTGCCTTGCAGGCCCAGTTCGGTCTCGACTTCGCCCACGGCCTGCACGAACAGCTGCTTCAGTTGCGGCAGGCGGCCTTCATCGGCGCCGAGCTTCTGCACCAGATCGAAGAACTGGTTGCGGTGGTCAAAGGCGAATACCAGCACTTCGTCGCGCTTGGGCCGCGGCACGGTAACCCGGTGCAGGCGGTTGAGCGTCGCGTCTTCTGCCGGTTTGGCCGGTTGCTGCTGCAGGAAGTACTGCAGTTCCACCGGGGTTGGCATGGCCGGGGCACAGCCGTGACGGCTGACCACCAGCGCACCGCAGGCGTTGGCGTAGCGGCAGCAGGCGTCATAGTCTTCACCGCGAATCCAGCCGGACAGGAAGCCGGAGATAAAGGCATCCCCTGCTCCCAGTACATTCAGCACTTCTACCTGAATGCCCTTGATGGTGAAGGCGTCGTCAATATGGGATGGAATGTCACCATCGATGACGCAGCAGCCCATCGGCCCGCGCTTCACCACCAGGGTGGCGTGCGGGTTGAGTTGGCGAATAGTGCGTAGTGACGTAATCACGTCCTCGCTACCACCGGCAATGTTGATCTCTTCTTCGGTCCCGACAATCAGGTCGAAGTACGGCAGGATGCCCTGCAGATGGGCACTGACCTTGCCGTCGGCGACAAAGCGGGTTTCCCCGTCGCCCTTGCCGGTCAGCCCCCACAGTACCGGCCGGTAGTCGATGTCGATCACGGTCCGCACGTTATTGGCACGGGCGGCCTTCAAGGCCTTGACCGAGGCGGCGTGTACCGACGGGGTCGAGAAGTGGGTGCCGGTGATCAGCAGTGCCTTGCTGGTGGCAATGAACGCTTCGTCGATGTCGGCTTCGCACAGTGCCATGTCGGCGCAGTGGTCACGGTAGAACAATAGCGGGAAGCTGTCGCGGTCCTTCAGCCCCAGCAGGACCAGACCGGTCAGATGATCCGGGTCGCGCTTGAGCTGCGACACGTCGCAGCCTTCAGTGCGCAGGGTCTCGATCAGGAACTCGCCCATCTGTTCGTCGCCCACCCGGGACAGCATGGCGGACTTGAGCCCCAGACGGGCGGTACCGAAGGCGATGTTGCCGGACGAGCCGCCGAGGTATTTGGCAAAGCTGGCCACGTCCTGCAGCTTTGAGCCTACCTGGTGGGCGTACAGGTCCACCGCCACCCGACCGATGCTGATCAGGTCCAGGGCGCGGTCATTGGCGAACTTGGTTTGGTTTTGCATGACAATCTTTCTCTTATACCAATGTTTGCCAGACAATCAGATATGAACGCCGTCGAGTTCGGCCATCATCTTCTGCATTTCTGCCCCACCCGCCATCATGTCCAGAACCTCATCCTTGGTGATGGTATCTTTTGTAAATGTCCCCATGGACTGGCCACGGTTCAGCAAGGTAAAGCTGTCACCGATCGGATAGGCATGATGCACGTTGTGGGTAATGAAAATGACCGAAATGCCGCGCTCGCGTGCCTTGTGAATCAGTTTCAGGACGTTGAAAGACTGTTTTACCCCAAGGGCAGCGGTTGGTTCATCCAGAATCAGTACCCGGGCACCAAAATGGATGGCGCGCGCAATGGCCAGACATTGCTTCTCGCCGCCAGACATCGTACCGATCGGTTGCTCTGCATCACGGATGCGAATCCCCATTTCACCCAGTTTCTGACGGGCAGTCACTTCCATGTGCTGATGGTCCAGTACCGGGAAAATGCCAAACCGCTTGACGATGGGTTCACGTCCCATGAAGAAATTACGGGCAACACTCATCAGGGGGACCAGTGCCAGATCCTGATAGACCGTGGCGATTCCTTTGTCCAGCGCCTGGCTGGGAGAATCAAACAGCACTGGTTTGCCATCGACCCGGTACTCGCCTTTGGTTGGCTTGTGTACGCCGGCCAGCGTCTTGATCAGCGTGGATTTGCCGGCACCGTTATCACCCAGCAGGCAATGCACTTCGCCTTCACGCAAACGCAAGGTCACACCATTCAACGCAATGACAGAGCCGAAAATCTTGCTGACGTTATCTAATTCAAGAATGTATTGGGATGCGGACATGATGACTTACCTCGATTCTGTTGCACGGCGGCGGATATAGTTATTGAAGATCACGGCAACAAGCAGCATGACCCCTACAAATACACGGAACCAGTCCGAGTTGACATCGGTATAGCCAAGGCCGATCTGTACAACACCAAAGATCAGGGCACCGAAGCAGGAACCGACCACAGACCCATACCCCCCCGTTAACAGCGTTCCGCCAATGACCGCGGCGATGGTTGCTTCAAACTCTTTTTGCATGCCACGGTCAGCCGCAGCAGAACCAATGTCGCAAACCTGCAGCGTGGCAAACAGACATGCACAGAATGCGGTAAAGACAAACAGTGCAATTTTGACTTTCTTGACGGGTACACCCACGTTTTTGGCTGCATTGGCATCACCACCGACAGCAAAAATCCAGTTACCGGCACGTGTCTTGGCAAGAATCAAAGAAGCAATGACGCCAAGCAAAGCCCACCAGGCGATGACTTTCGGAATGCCGGCCACCAATGGTTTGCCGCCATCCTGGGTTGCAATCCAGCCCTTTTCTGCCATCCACTCAAAAAAGCCGGTACCGATAACGCCATGGAACAGACTACTGACCAGTGGATCCTTGATGGCGATGTCACCCACACCCGACACAATCGTCTGGTTGGTAAACATGACGGCCAGAGCCAGGGTCAGCCCGCGCAAGATAAACAGGAAAGCCAGTGTCACGATAAAGGAAGGCAAACGGGTCTTGATGACCAGATAACCGTTGAGCCAGCCAATGGCCATGCTGACGACAAAGGCAAAGATGACGGACAGCCAGACGGGCCAGCCAAAATACAAAGGCGGAATGGCCACCATCATGCCCGAGAAACCAATCATGGAACCGATGGACAAATCGAACTCGCCAGCGATCATCAGAAGACAGGCACCAATCGAGATAATGCCCAGATACGCGGCAACCTGAGACCAGTTCATGATGCCGTCCAGGTTGAACATGCCAGAGCTGCCTGCCGTAATGGCAAACACGGCAAATACCAATACACTACCCGCAGCGGCGGCAAACCATGGCTTGTTCATCAAGAGCTTGAACCAGCCTAGCTGACGTACCCGCTCATCCCCCCCCACTGCCGGGGCAGGTTGAGAAACCGAATTCTCCATTTTAGATGTCTCCTTCATTGCGTACTTCCTCTTTCGAGTTTCTATTGGGCAATTTCATTCGTGATTGCCTCAATCTGGGCGTACTACCCCCCATGGAAAATCAAGGGATAGAGATAAAAACCATTCATGCAAGCATCCCGCTGCATGTATTTCTGGCATCAGTCCCCCGCCAGGACAGCGGGGGCTGATGATTTTGCGTGTCATGAATGACACATGGACATATCACTGCAACTACACTTGCTACATCAGGTAAACATCAGAAAATCAACGATACTGCCCTGCGTATTTTTCGACTTTGGAGATGTTGTCTTTGGTCACGAAGCCAGGGCCTGAGCCAATGTGACGTGGACCATAGGCTGGAGCCAGACCGTACTCTGACAAGCGGTACTGGAATTTCTTGTCTGCTTTCAGTGCGGCCTGAACTTTGGCCAGATCGGTTGTCTTGTCACGCTTCATGATCGCCATCACGGCAATCGGAATGTAACCTTGCAGGTACGGCTGTTGGTCGATGGCGAACTGAATGCCACCTTGCTTGATGCCCTTGCCGATTTCTGAAGACAAGTCAAAGGTTGCAAACCACAGCTTGCCGTACTTGCCCATCTTCTGAAGTGCCTTGATGGTTGGCTCGGCAGAGGTTGGGCCCAGTGTCAGCACGGCCTGTGTATCTGCGTTATTGCGCAGGTAAGCAGACACTTTGCTCTCAATGGTGGTTGGATCATCGCCAGAGTCGATGGTGGATTTCTTGTAGTCAACGCCGATTGCATCTGCAAAACCGCGGCAACGTTCAAATGAAGCCGGGTTGGTTGCATAGTGGTTGACACACAGGAAAGACTTGATGCCAGCAGCTTTTGCCTTCAGACCTGCGCCCTTGCCTGCCTCGTATTCTGGCTGCCCGACGTGCATGATGGCGCCCAGTTGCTCTGACTGTTTGGTCGTACCTGAGTTGATCGTGATCAGAGGGATTTTCTTGGCGGTAACTTTTGCCATTGCACCTTTCAGTGCATCAAAGTCGGCAATAGAAGCAACCACACCGTCGTAATTGCGTGCTGCAGACTGTTCAATCAGACGCGCCATATCGGCCAGATCGCCGTTTGGCGGGTTGCGGTAATCCACTTCCACATTAAAGTCCTGACCAGCTTCTTTAATTGCATTCTTGATGGTGTTCCACCAAGCGTCAGAATCCGGTGCGTGACTGACCAGCACAAATTTTGCATCAGCAGCATTTGCGCCCAATGCCAGCGCCATCAGCGCGCCAGCGACACCACGGACCAGCTTCTTCTGGAATACAGATTGCATGTCATCCTCCTTATGGTTATGAAAACAGGGTTTATGTTTCCCTGTAGCACTGCTTAATCGATCCCGCCATTTTTTTCTACAGCAACGATCACTAATCAGCTTGATGGAAACTATATTCCAAAAGAAATTTTTTTGCAATTATTTTTCTTTTAGAATTTTTTTTCGGAATTATTTTTCCATTTTCAGAAAATCGTGCTTATAATCTGTCTACAGAAAAAAGAAACCAGCAGGAGGCCATATGACTGATCTATCCCCCGCAGAACAGTTAATGAAGCGGATAGCAGCCGAATTCGATACCTTGAGCAAACAGCTCAAGATCATTGCCAAATATGTAGAACAACATCAGCAAGAACTGGTGCTGACAAAGATCAGCGATATCGCCGCCGCCTGTGACGTGCAGCCCTCCGCCATTGTCAGGTTCTCGCAGCGCTTCGGATTTTCGGGTTTTTCTGAAATGCAGGCTGTTTTCCGCGGTGACTTTTCCAAAAAAGCCGTGCCGGCCAACAACTATCGGCAACGCATTCGCCAGATCATTTCTACCCAACCCGGTGAATTGAGCGCAGGCGACATGACGCGGGAGTTCATCGCTGCCTGTCAGGCCGGTCTGGATGATCTGTCTGTCGGTATTAATGATGTAGAGCTGGAAAAAGCGGTAGACCTGCTATTAAAAGCAGAAAACATATATGTACTTGGGGTCAGAAGAACGTTCTCGATTGCCAGTTATATTGTGTATGCACTTCAGCATACCCACAAACGAGTACACCTGATCAGCGGCCTCGGCGGCATGTACCGCGAGCAGATACGCTCTCTCAAGGAGGGTGATGTCATCATCGCGATCAGCTTTACCCCATATGCCAAAGAAACTCGTTACTGCGTGCGTGCAGCACATCAGCACAAGGCCAAAGCGCTGGTCATTACCGACAGCCAGCTAAGCCCCTTGTCGCGTTATGCCGATGCATTGCTAACAGTCAAGGAAGGCACAGCGTTTGCCTTTCGATCACTCACCAGCACCATCTGCATCTGCCAGGCACTGTTTATTGCCCTGGCTTACCGGCTGGAACTGGATATTGAAGAAACCAAGGACCTTGGAGGATATGATGATTGAAGTAGCACTGTTTGGCGCCGGCCGGATTGGCAAGATCCATGCCGGAAACCTGGTAAAACAACCAGGCGTAAAACTGAAATATGTTGTTGATGTACATGCGCCTAGCGCAGAAGCACTGGCAGCCCAGCATGGTGCCACCGTGACCAGCGTAGAAGCCGCATTTGCAGATCCTTCCATCAAGGCCGTGGTTGTCGGGTCATCAACAGATACCCATGCAGACCTGATCTTGCGCGCAGCAGCAGCCGGCAAGCATATTTTCTGTGAAAAACCGGTCGATCTTGACGTGGTACGTGCCAAAGCCTGTGCCGATGCCGTGGCCAAAGCCGGCGTAACGGCACTGATCGGTTTTCAGCGCCGTTACGACCCTACCTTTGCGGCGGTCAAGACACGCATTGACGCGGGTGAAATCGGTACGCCAGAAGTGCTGGTGATTACCAGCCGTGACCCGGGTGCACCGCCGGTTAACTATATCAGAAGCTCTGGTGGCATTTTCAAGGACATGCTGATTCACGATTTTGATATTTTCCGCTGGATTCTGGATGACGAGGCCGTCAGCGTGTATGCAGAAGGTTCCTGCCTGGTAGACCCTGCGATTGCGGAAGCCGGTGATGTTGACACAACAGCAGTAACGATCCGGACCAAAAAAGGCCGTTTGTGCCAGATCAATACCAGCCGCCGAGCAGCCTATGGCTATGACCAGCGTTTTGAAGTGATGGGTAATTTGGGTATGTTGCAAGCAGGTAACCACCGTCCATCCGAAGTAACCGCCTATACCGCCAATACCGTTACCACAGACTTGCCGGAACATTTCTTCCTGGAACGCTACCGTAATGCATACGCCCTGGAAATGGCCCATTTTGTAGAAGCCATCACCAATGGCACGCCGGTAAAAACGACTGTTGCAGACGGTATGAAAGCGCTGGAGCTGGCCGAGGCCGCGACCTTGTCCTGGAAAGAAGGTCGCATCGTCAACCTGTAATGCCCGGCAATGATGGGTGATATATAAAAAAGCACAGGAGCCCCTCACTCAGGGGCTCCTTCACGATGACAGAGGATCAACATGTCAACAACGGTTAATATTGGTATTGTCGGCTTGGGCCGTTTGGGAAAACGCCATGCCGAAAACCTTGCCAGCCGGGTGCCCGGCGCAAAACTGGTGGCGGCAGTCAGCCCGGTGGAAACAGAGCGCGAATGGGCACAAGCTCATCTGGGCCTGACCAGCATTTATGCCACACTTGAAGAACTGCTGGCCCATCCTGAGCTGGATGCAGTTTGGCTGGTTACCCCAACATCACTGCATGCCGAGCAGATTGAAACCGTGCTGAAATCCGGCAAGCATGTGTTCTGCGAAAAACCGTTGTCACTGGATCTGACCACCTGTGACCGCGTTCTGGCGCTGGCACAAAACCACCCAGCCCAGGTGGCCATGATTGGTTTCATGCGCCGTTTTGATGCTGGTTATTCTGCCGCGAAATCCCGCCTGGCAGATGGCAAACTCGGTACGCTGTACCGTATTCACTGCGAATCTCACGACCCGATTGATCCGGATGGATTCTTTGTCAAATTTGCACCGACGTCTGGCGGTCTCTTTCTGGATTGCTGTATCCACGATATTGATCTGGTCCGCTGGATGGTCGATGGCGCCAAACCGGTGAAGGTCTTTGCCAACGGTACCCGCACGCAGTACCCCGGTCTGGCAAGTTGCAATGATGTCGATACCGCCAGCGCAACAGTAGAATTCGACAATGGCGTACTGGCGAGCTTCTTTGTTTCACGCACGTCTTACCGTGGCTATGAAGCCACCATGGACCTGACCGGGACAGAAGGTGCCTTGCGTGTTGGACGTAATCTGCAAGCCGTCCCCCTGATTGAAGAAAGTAACCAGCAACAACGCATCAATGGCTTGCCCGACTTTTTTGCCCGGTTCAACGACGCTTTCCTGATCGAGGCCAAAGCATTTGTCGACGCCATCCAGCAGGGCAAACCGTCTCCGTTGACGCTGGAAGATGCCCGGGAAGCCGCCAAAATTGCGATCGCCATGCGGGAATCGCTGGAAAGCGGACAACCCGTTACCTTTTAATCTGCGCAAACAAGACTTGTACTCATGGGCGGGGCGGGCATCGCCTCGCCCTTTTTTTTGACAACACGCCTCCCCGCTTGCCATGTAGCCCTAATCCATCATCGAGGCGCACCACATCCAAAAGCGATATTTTGTCCATTTAATCTGGTAGTGTCTTCTGGCATGACCTTCCGCTGCTGGCCTATGCCAAAAAGGATCAGGCAGATTCATGATGCGAGATATTGTGCAGAAATACGGGATGGCGCGGGTAAAAGCAGAAGCAACAGGACAGATTTATCCAGACTGACTGATAGCGCTATACTTGCTGAAACACTTTCGCTAGACGCCCTCCCGCTGGAAGCCCATCGCACATGAATGCACTGATTCCTGTTTATCTGGCAACGATGACCTCCTTAAAAGAGGATATCCGAAGTGCAATCAAAACATGGCCATCGTCCAGCAATGCGCCGGCCAGGCTGCTTGCCGAAGAAATCCACGCTCTGCTCCAGCAAGAGATTCAGCACCTGGAAGACAACCCATCCCTTTTATCCGTGACGCTCAACGATTTTAACGGCAAGTTACGCCATTTCTCTGCATTACTGCCTCTTGCTGCGAAGTCTCATTTTTCTGAATATGCAGAAGTGATCGACGAATTAATCTCGTCTTACGCTGGAAACTAACGGGTTGATTAGCAGTCACAACTGTTATACCGGTGCCATGGAAGGGGATCTCCTGCTCCTGCCCTTTCCGTGAAATGCTACGACTGTCTGCTGCCTCATTCGTCAGAATGACGAACAAATAAAAATCAATACAAATATTTAATTTGAATTATCCGCGGCCTGGCACTAGAGTTAAGACAGGGAAGTTTGCGCACCTGCACGCTCTGTGCATGAGGAGGTAACACATGCCCGCCAACACCGGAAACCTCAATCTTGCCAGCATTGTAGATGCGGCACCGATCGGGGTCTTAGTGATCAGCAAAGATGGCCTCATTACCTATGTCAATGATGCTTTGGTGAACATGTTTGGCTACTCAAAAGCAGATATGGTCGGCAAACCAGTCGAAATGTTATTGCCAGATGACATTCAGGCCCGTCACATCCTGTTCAGAAACCAGTATCTTGATCAACCTACCCCGCGTGCCATGGGCCTTGGCAGAGAGCTCAAGGCACAACATGCCAGAGGACACAACTTCCCGATCGAAATCGGTCTTGGCGTGATTGGTGAAGGCGACGCCGCACAAGCCATGGCGTTTGTCAGCGATATTTCCGTCCGTAAAAAGCTGGAGCACCGTTTCCGGCATGTAGTTGAATCCATGCCGTTTGGCGTGCTGATGTCCGATGTGAACGGCCAGATCATGATGGTGAACGAACAGCTAAACCTGATGTTCGGCTATGAACCTGGCGCCCTGATCGGTCAGAAACTCGAAATCCTGCTGCCAGAACGTAACCGGAAAATCCACGTCAACCATCGTCATGAATTCCAGGAAGCCCCCAGCGTCCGTGCCATGGGCTCCGGGCGTGACTTGCTGGCATTGCACAAAAACGGCAAAGAATTTCCGGTTGAAATTGCCCTCACCCCCATCCGTGAAGAAGACAGCTATATCACCCTGGCCGCCATCACCGATATCTCCATGCGGAAGAATCTGGAAAACACGCTGCGCCAAACCAACGCCAACCTGGAAGAATTTACCTATGTTGCCTCTCATGATTTGCGCTCTCCGCTAAGAGGCATTGCCGATCTGCTGGTCTGGATTCGGGAGGATCTGGAACCGATTGACCTGCCAGACAGCATTCAGAAGAATTTTGACCGCATCCAGTTACGGGTTGAGCGTGCAGAACGCATGATTGATGATTTGCTGATTTATGCCCGCGCCGGGACGATCGACAAACAGCTCTCCACCATCAAGCCGCTGGAAATCCTTGAAGGCTTGCTGTTGCTGGTGAATGCACCTGAAGGCATCAATATTACGTTCGACGTATCACCCGACGTGGCTGTCTTTGAAAGCCCCAGAGTTCCGCTACAAACCTGTCTGCGAAATCTGCTGGATAACGCCATCAAGCATATGGGCAGCGACACGGGCGAGATTCGGGTATCGGTACGCAATGATGGCCGGTATTGCGTGTTTCATATTGAAGATAGTGGGCCGGGCATCGCAGACAATGCCAAACCGCGCATTTTCAGGATGTTCCACAGGGCAACAACCAAATCGGAAGGTCATGGTATCGGGCTGGCGGTGACCAAGCGCATTGTGACTTGCCACGGCGGAAAAATCGAACTGCAAGACAGCCGTGACCTGGCTGGCGCGCATTTTGCCTTGTATTGGCCAAGCGTTTTGCTCAAGGAAATTGAAGAATAAGCTCAAGCAGGCAGTTACACCTTCAACATGGTATCAGGACAATCGACATGGACAAAAAACCCATCAATGTATTGCTTGTGGATGATGATGATGTTGCGGCAGAAGGCGTGATGCGTAGCTTGAAAAAGCACGACATTGATTGCATGCTGGTACATGCCGAAGACGGTGTAGAGGCTTTGGATATCCTCAAGATGGAACATCCGGACAAGCATATTGCCAGCCCGTTTCTGGTCTTGCTGGACCTGAACATGCCCCGCATGGACGGCTTTGAATTCCTGTCGACCATCCGATCTGACCCTGCCCTGCAGAATCTGGTGGTCTTTGTACTGACTACGTCCAGCGCAGATGCCGACCTGAACCGTGCCTATCAGGAAAGCATTGCCGGCTATATGGTGAAATCTGCTGTCGGACCACAATTTTCCAAGCTGATGAACCTGCTAAAAACGTATGGAGATGCTGTCTCGCTTCCAAGCAAGTAAGGTTGTTCCCGAATGGGGCCGTAGTCATGCCAGATGAACCCGTCAAGATACTGATTGTTGATGACGACGATGTAGACCGCGAGAAGATGCGCCGCATCCTCAGCCGGTTACCTCGGCCGAATCAGATCACCGAAGCCGTCTCGTTTAACGAGGCGCTGGAAGCGTTGAATGCCGCTGCCTTTGACTGCATTTTGCTCGATTTTCGGCTGGGTGACGGTGAAGGTAAAGACCTGATTCCCACCATTCACATCAGTTCCGGCAAACACTGTCCAATCATCATGGTGACCGGGTTCAACAGTGAAAGTGGCGCGGTCGAAGCACTGCACAGCGGGGTATACGACTACCTCTCCAAAGCAGAACTCGACAGCAAAAAACTGCATTCGGCCCTGGAAAGAAGCCTGCAGTGGTCCAGCATTCAGCGCGACCTGCTGGAAGCGGAAGACAAATTAAGACGCCAAAGCCTGTATGACGCCCTCACCCAGTTACCCAACCGGAATCTGTTTTTTGACCGGCTGGAACACACCCATTTGGCGTTCAAACGGGACCTGCACCCCTACTCGCTGTTAATGATGGACCTGAATCGCTTCAAGGAGGTGAATGACAGTCTTGGGCACGCGGCAGGTGATACTGTCCTGAAGGAAGTTGCCCAACGGCTGGCGCTCGTCATGCGCAAGACGGACACCCTGGCCCGATTGGGCGGGGATGAGTTTGTCGCCATTCTTCAAGGGGTAGATACAGAAATCCAGATTCAGCAAATCGCCGAAAAAATGATCGCCTCACTGGCCAACCCGATTCGCATTGACGATAACTTCTTCAAGATCGGGGTGTCGATCGGCGCCGTCATTGTGACGGATGAAATAGAAGATGTGTCCCAACTAATGAGCAAGGCCGACCGGGCCATGTATCATGCCAAGCGTACCCTGAAAGGCTTGGCCTTTGACTCCAAAGAACTGGAAGTCAGCAACAGCCTTTTACAAACCACGCAGATCGAACGTGCGCTGAATAACAACGAAATCCTGCTGCATTTTCAACCCAAAGTCGATCTGCTCACCCATGAAGTCGTTGGCCTTGAAGCCCTGGCACGCTGGGAACGCGCAGACGGCACTATCGTCTACCCGATAGACTTTATCCCGACCGCAGAATCCAGCCCGTTGATAGAGCGTTTTACCTATACCACCCTGGAACTGGCACTCATCCAAAGCCAACAGTTGCAAAGCAAGAATATTGTCTTGCCGATTGCCATCAACCTGTCCCCCAGAATGCTGGAATCTCCCGACATGGAGCACCGGATACTGGACCTGATGGCACAGTACAAAATCCCGCATCACCTGATCACCTTCGAGATTACAGAAACCACGCTGATCATTAATCCGCTAACCGTCAAGGACAAGGTCAACTTCCTCAAAGACAATGGCATCCTGTTTAGCGTGGATGATTTTGGTGCAGGTTTTACCTCTTTCAATCTGTTAAAAGCATTACCCATCTCTGAAATCAAGCTGGACCGTGCCTTTATCGAAAATATCACGGAAAATTCGTTTGATGCCCATTTTGTCAAAGGATTGGCAGTTTTCTGCGAAGGATTGGGTATCCGGCTGGTTGCAGAAGGGGTTGAGCACGCAGAAGCCTGGCCCATTTTGCTAAAGAACGGATGCCATATTCTGCAAGGTTACAGCATAGGTCGCCCGATGCCGGCCGGCACATTGGTCCACTGGCTGGAAAACTGGCAAAAAACTGCGCCAGGCCAGTAATCCTCTCTCAATCCCCCTCACCCAGTTGGTGACGCTTGCCGTCTGATATTCTTCGCGGCGCGATTCCCCTATAATGGCAAACTCTTTGCAACCGGATACCTCAGCATGGCCGGCGTTGTCGCACCTGCCAGTTGCTGTCACAAGACATGTCTTTTCCCGCTTCATCTGCTTATTCAAAAACCCTGACCGGCATTCTCGCGGGCCTGGCAACAGGCGCGCTCTGGGGACTGGTATTTGCAGCTCCCATGCTGACAACAGATACTCCTGGCCTCGCCATCAGTCTGGGGCGCTATGCGGTCTATGCCCTATTCTGCGTTTTCATCCTGCTGGGCAAGCGGAAAACATCTCTGTGGCCCCTGTTCAGACAACATTACAAGACCGCCATCCTGTTCGGATTACTCGGTAATAGCCTCTACTATTCGCTGGTCGTCTGGTCAGTAAAATGGTCGAACCCGGCCATTCCCAGCCTGCTGGTGGGTACCGCCCCCATCTGGCTGGCACTGACTGATGCGTTCAGACATAAAGGCCATGGCTTATTAAGCACACTGGCGATGCCTTTGCTGGCCATCATCACCGGGTTGGTATTGATCAATCTGGAGGGTTTGCATGCAGGTCATGCAGGTTCTGCAATGACATTCCTGATTGGTGTACTGTTTGCGGTAGGCGCGGTGACCAGCTGGAGTACCTATGCCATTCTCAATACCCGGTTCCTGAAAAAGCACCCTGACATCAGCGGGGCCGACTGGTCAACCCTGATCGGATTAGGCACTGGCATCAGCCTATTGTTTTTCCTGCCGCTCTTTGACCGGCAAACCATCCAGCATTTGCTGCATCCAGACACGCGGTTGCTGATCATCTGGATTACGCTTGGCATAGGTAGCACCTGGGTTGCCACATGGCTATGGAACATCGCCTCGCAAAACCTGACCCTTGGCCTGGCGGGCCAACTCATCATTTCTGAAACGCTGTTTGCACTACTCTACGCGGCCTTGCTTAGTCAGACCTGGCCGGCACAAATGGCCTTGCTGGCAATTGCCTGCTTTGTCTTTGGCGTACTGCGGGCCATGCAGGTGTTCATGAGCATAAAAGTGGCATAACCGGCAAGATGCGAGTCATATGATGGATAAAACAAAGGCAGCCGAAGCTGCCTTTGTTTTATCAGCAAACTGCCGCTAACACGGCTTAAGCATCCAGTGCCTTGGTAACGATTTCAAAGACGTCAGAAGACAGGCCTTCGTGGCTGGCAATGCGTGCAAGTGCAGCTTTCATTTGCGCCTGACGCGCCGCATCGTATTTCTTCCAGCGATTAAACGCACTCACCACACGGGACGCGACTTGCGGGTTAATGGCGTTCAAGGCAATCACCTGATCTGCGATAAACTCGTAGCCCTGCCCATCTTTGGCATGGAAATGCAGCGGGTTAGCCGCCGCAAAACTGCGAATCAACGCATACACCTTGTTAGGGTTGGTCAGCGTAAACGCCGGGTGAACCAGCAGCGACTTCACAACCTCCAGCGTATTGGGACGGCTGCTGGTCGCCTGCAAGGCAAACCATTTGTCCATCACCAGCGGGTAGGCTTTCCAGCGCTCGGCAAAGTCTTTCAGTGCGGCTTCCGTCAGCGGATGATCATGCTGCGCCAGCACGGCCAGCGCGGCTTGCTGGTCGGTCATGTTATCGGCCATATCAAACTGCTGTTTGGCCAGATAAAGCGCCTTCTCGCCTTGAAGGTCAGACAAGTAAGCCAGGCACACATTTCGCAATGCACGTTTGGCTGATGCCTCACCGTTCCAGACATATTTGTCCTGACCAAGCTGTACATAACGCTGATACAGGTCCGCCTGCAGCTTGGTTGCCAGCTCCTTGCGCACAAACTCGCGAGCGGCATGAATGGCATCCGGATCAGCCACATCCATGACTTCCGCCAGCCATGCTTCTGCTGGCAAGGTCAGAATCATTGCTGCCAACGCAGGGTCCAGCGTATCGTCTTCCAGCACCTTGGCAAACGCACGGGTCAGCTCGGCATCCAGTGTCAGCGGCTTGCCGGCTTGCACATCGGCCACCAACGCCAGCAAGGTTTGCTGGGCCAGTTTCTGCCCCGCATCCCAGCGGTTAAAGGCATCGGTATCATGTGCCAGCAAGAAAGCCAACTGCGCCGGGGTGTAATCAAACACCAGTTTCACCGGGGCAGAAAACCCGCGTAGCAGCGATGGTACAGGGTGACAAGTCACGCCGGTAAAGGTCACGGTATGCGTGGCATCCTTCACGGAAATGACACGTTCGGTTTCTGTTGTGGCAGATTCACCTTTGAGCTGCAAGGCAATTTCCTGCCCGTCGGCATCCAGCAACCCCAGTTTCACCGGAATATGGAATGGCAGTTTGTCGGGCTGGCCAGGCGTTGCCGGGCAAGATTGATTAAATACCAGTGTGTATTCACCCTTGGCCGAATCATAGTGTTCGGTCACGTGCAGCACGGGCGTTCCTGCTTGCGAGTACCAGCGCTTGAAGACCTTCAGGTCCACATCGTTGGCATCCGCCATCGCTGCCACAAAATCATCGGTCGTCACTGCCTGGCCATCGTGACGATGGAAGTACAGATCCATCCCTTTCTGGAAGCCCTCTTCGCCCAGCAAAGTATGCTGCATGCGGATGACTTCTGCGCCTTTTTCATAGACGGTCACGGTGTAGAAGTTATTGATCTCGATATAACTGTCCGGACGGATCGGATGCGCCATCGGGCCGGCATCTTCCGGGAACTGTTGCGTACGCAAGGTACGCACCTGGTCGATACGCTCGACAGCACGAGACCCGAGGTCCATGCTGAATTCCTGGTCACGGAATACCGTGAGCCCCTCTTTCAGGCTCAGTTGAAACCAATCGCGGCAGGTCACCCGGTTGCCGGTCCAGTTATGGAAATACTCATGCCCGATGACCGCTTCGATGCCAGCGAAATCAACGTCAGTCGCGGTCTCTTGCTTGGCCAGTACGTATTTGGTGTTAAAGATGTTCAGGCCTTTATTCTCCATGGCGCCCATCGTGAAATCGCTCACGGCAACGATCATGTAGATATCCAGGTCGTACTCTAGCCCGAAGCGTTCTTCGTCCCAGCGCATGGCATTTTTCAGGGATTGCATGGCGTGCGGGCACTGGTCCAGATTGCCGGACTCTACCCAGATCTGCAAGGTTACTTCACGGCCGGAACGCGTAACAAAACGGTCTTCCAGTTTCACCAGACGACCCGCTACCAAGGCAAACAGATACGCAGGTTTACGGAATGGGTCTACCCACTTTACCCAATGGCGCCCTTTGCCAGAGTCACCCTGGCCGACCTGGTTACCGTTAGACAACAGTACCGGGTACAGCTGCTTGTCGGCAATGATGGTAGTCGTAAAGCGGGCCATTACATCGGGTCGGTCCAGGTAATACATGATCCGGCGGAAACCCTGTGCTTCGCACTGGGTGTAATAGTTATGGCCAGACTTGTACAGACCGGAGAGCGCCGTGTTCTTGTGCGGCAGAATCCGGGTTTCAATATCCAGGAAAAAACTCTCTGGCAGATCATCGATCACCAGCTGGTCCGGAGAAACATGCACCTTGTCTTCCGGCCACGGTTCGCCATCAATGCGCAGCGACACAAACGTCAGATCATCTCCATCCAGCACCAGAGACTGATTGTCGGCAATACTGGCTTTGCTGCGGGACATCATCATCCGCGCAGAGACCAGCGTGTAGTCATCCTGCAGATCAAATTTGAGATCCACCCGGTCTATCAGGTAAGGAGACGGCTGGTAATCTTTCAGGAAAATGGTTTGTGGGGCGTCGTTACGCATATTTCTCTTCGCATCTCGTTTTATGGTTGTTATCTACCCCGGCTCGTTCGGCCAGGGTTGTCATTTTGTCTGACGATCGGCCAGACAAATCATTGTCAGGCCGGCTTTAACCAGGCCTGACGTAAATTAGATGTTACAGGTAAATCTTGGTTCACTTGCAGTCCAACCGTATCTTCGGCTGGTGCATCCAGTGTCAGTGCGAAACTGCGTAGCGCATCTTTGCGGAAAGCATGCACGGTCACGGTCTGGCCTGGCTGGTAGCGTCCCAGCGTGGCATCCAGACTGCCATGCGTCAATTTCACATGATCCAGCGCAATCAGGATATCGCCCACATGCAGCCCGGCTTTTTCAGTGGCACTCTGGTTATAGACGGTCTGCACCCGAATGCCAAGCGCGTCTGCACCCAACCGCGCACCCAGTACCGGTTTGGCCTTTGGCACTTTGGCCAGATATTTGCCACCCTTGTCTGTACTGCCTTCTGCTATGCGCTTTTGCACAGCCACGCCAAATTCGGGCAACAATGCCAGCAGCGGAGAAACCACATCACTCGCGGTACGCAAATGCGTATCAAAGAAAGATTGCAACGGCAGCCCGGTCACCTCAATGGCCATTTGTTCCCAAGCCGACTCGTCCAGCCCCTGCCCGGTCTGGTCGAACAATTTGCCCACCCGGTGCCATAGCGCCAGCATGATACCGTCTAATGACTTTCCTTGCTTGCGTAACGTCAGATCCAGCAGACAGGCAAACAACCCGCCTTTGACATAATAACTGGCCAATGCATTGGGGCTATTCTCGTCTTGGCGATAATATTTGATCCATGCATCAAAACTGGCATCTTCCAGACTCTGCTTCAGCGCCCCGGGGCTGCGCAAGGTATTGGTGATATTGCGGGCCAGCGTCTCCAGATACTGCGATTCGGAAATCACCCCGGCACGAACCAGCATCAAATCATCGTAATAACTGGTGATCCCTTCAAAGGCCCACAACAACCGGGAGTACGCCTCCCGAGACAAATCATATGGCGCATAGGCAGCAGGTTTCAGCCGTTTCACGTTCCAGTTATGGAAGTACTCGTGGCTGATCAACCCCAGTAACTGTTGGTAGCCACTCGTCGGTTCTACGGGTTCATCCTTGCCCGGCATGTCCGCCCGGTTGGCAATCAACGCAGTCGAGTTACGATGCTCCAGTCCACCATAGCCATCTGCCACCAGATTCAGCAAAAACACATAACGTGCATAGGGTGCCGCAGGCTTGGCGGCATCCTCTGCAAAAAAGCGGATCTGGGTTTCACAGATACTGGCCGTATCTGCCAAAAGGCGTTTGGCGTCCCCATAATGACCACCCGAAATCACCATGTCGTGCGGTGTACCGCAAACATCAAAGCGGTAGCGCTCCAAAACACCACATTCAAGCGGACAATCAATCAGATGGTCATAATTGCTTGCCACAAAAGGTGCAAAACTCCAGTCATCCAGCTGATCAGCATTCTCTCTTGGCAAGCCGGTAGCCACTTCCCATTGCTGATAGGCATCACCAGCTGGCGGGATAATCTCCAGGCTCGCTGGCACGTCTGTCTGCCCTTCAACACCGAGGCAAAGTGCTGCCGGATTCAGAAACGCGCGGTCGGCATCAAAGTAAGCGGTACGCACAGACTCGTCAAACGCATAAACCTGATAACGGACAGTCACCGGGCCGGACACCGCAGACAGTTGCCAGCTTGCTTTATCCAGTTTGCGGATCGCAACCGGCACTTGCCCGCACGTTGCAGAAATAGTCACGATCTGTCGTGAAAACTCGCGAACCAGATAAGAACCTGGAATCCAGGTTGGCAAAAACAGTTTTTGGCCTTCGGATGCCGGATGCTGAATGTCGAGTTCAACATCAATCAGGTGGGCGTGAGGCTGGGACAACGATAAACGGTAGGCGACCTGGTACATCAGAAATTCCGATCAGTACATGACAGACAGATGGGATTTTACCGCAAGCGACAGGCTTATGCAGTACCAGATAAAGACAGGGATGACACGATCACGGCAAACGGGGATTTCATGGTTCAAACCATCCTTGATGAATCAGGTTTGAACCATGTACAAGCAGGTTATCAATTTCAGGCAGAGAAGAACTGTCTGGCAATATGGTCAGCCAGTAACCGGCCAGATTCGGTCAACCACAGGGTTCGCTGGCGTTTCTCTAGCAACCCGGCCTGAATCAGTGGTTGCAGGCGTTTTAGCTCGGCCGCGAAGTACTGGTCAAACTGGATGAAATACGCCAGCTCAAACGTCAGGAAATCCAGATACCCCAGGCACAGCAACTGCTCCACGACCGCGCGACGGACCAGCATGTCCAGAGGCAACTTTCTGGCCGTCACCAAAGGCAAACGCCCTTCCTGGATTTGCTCGATATACCGTGCCTCTTCGCTGTTCCAGGACTGTACCGTCCCGATAATGGAGCACGCGGACGGCCCGACCGAAATCCAGTCAACATTCATGGTTTCCCAGTTACCGGTCGTGTTCAGAATCAACCGGCCAATCCGCTGGGCAGACAACCACGGATCACCATGCTTAACGAACCAGCCCCCCGCCAGATGACCATAGCCTTTGTCTTCCAGCAGCTGGATCACATGGTAAAGCGCATCTTTCTGCTGCCCAAGACGGGTTGCACTCAAGGTATTTAGCGGCGGCAGCCTCAGGCAAACCCGCTCGGGCGACAAATCCATCAGGCTGCGGACATATTCGATGGCTGGCACGCCAACCGCCTCACCCGCCCCGATCAGGATATCCACCGACAAACGACCTGTCGTATTGCTTCTTAAACGCCATAGGGCCGACAATTGCGTCGCATGGTAATGAATATCCTGCGGGTTGATCGCCTGCAGATAAACATCCACACCCTCAGGCAAATCCACCAGCTGTCGGCCTGTTTCGCCATAAAAACGCAAACGAATCTGGCGTTGCCCGCCCAGTTCGGTGACTGCCTTGCCGGAACTTTGCCACCAGCGCGCGATAATGGCCTCTGCATCCAGCCCGGCAACCGGCAGTTGCAACGTGGTCGATCTCACTTTGCGGCCATCAAGCGTGTCATGTCGCATTTGCCATTCCGCCGCAATGGCAGCCGTCAACCCGGCCTCGTCCACCACCTGGTCAGGCCAGACTTCCGTCAGACTGAGCGGCAAGGCCAAACGGCCAACAGCCGGCTTATGCCACGCACGGGATAGTGCAGCATCATTCAACCGGGGCTGGCGGTACTGTTTGGCGGTAGGAAAAACCGCAATATCATCAAGCGACAGGATCAATGGATGATTCCAGGCTCTGGGTACAACCACAGAGGGGAAATCAACATTTACGCTATCGTATTGATCAAGGCGAAGTGGCGTCATAGCTACAATGAATCTCTTAATATCGTGGCTGAACTATGACGCTTTAAGTCCTTTCAGGTGTTGATATGCATCAACCCTGCTGAGGGTTGGCGCTTGATCCGTATCAATGGGAACCCGCACCCCTCTTGGTGAGCATCTTCGTCAGGATGCAGTTTAACCGCCCCGCCACTCACGATAGACATCAAAATAATTGATTTCAACAATCAAGATAAATGATTACAAAAGTGATTAGTGGAGAATTGCACAAATAAACAAGTACCCAAAGACGTATTCAGCAAAAAAAAGATTGGATAATGTATAAGTAAAGTCAAAATTTGAGTAGAATTAGCAAGACTCGTAACAGGCTGAGCTGTAATGACCACAACCGGTACCATTCCGATCCAAGAAGTATCCCTGAAAAATCTTCGGGTAGCATGTTCTAGCTGTAGCTTGAGAGAACTTTGCCTGCCACTGGGTTTATCTTCAGAAGAAATGATCCAGCTGGAAACACTGATCAGTCAGCGCACCCGTATCAAAAAAGGTGAACAGCTCTATAGTGCAGGTGACCCGATGTCATCGCTCTACGCCGTTCGCCTTGGCTTCTTCAAAATGAGCGTTGTCTCGGAAGACGGCCGCGAACAGGTAACGGGTTTCCAGATGGCAGGTGAACTGCTGGGCATGGATGCCATCAGCAGTGACTCGCATACGTGCAGTGCCATCGCACTGGAAGACAGCGAAGTCTGCGAAATTCCGTTTACCGAGCTCGAACAGCTCAGTCGCAATATTCCATCTTTGCAGCATAATTTCTACAAAGTGTTGTCACGTGAAATCGTCCGTGACCATGGCGTAATGATGCTGCTGGGTAACATGAAAGCGGAAGAACGTCTGGCTGCCTTCCTGATCAACCTTTCCCAGCGTTTTGCCTTGCGTGGTTACTCATCCAAAAATTTCATTTTGCGGATGACACGTGAAGAGATTGGCAGCTATCTGGGGCTGAAGCTGGAAACGATTAGCCGGAGCTTCTCCAAGTTCCAGGATCAGGGCTTTATCCGGGTCAGCAACAAAGAGGTCGAAATTACCGACCTGCCAGCCTTGAAAGCCATCTTGTCAGGTTGCCCTGAAAAATAAACAGCCATGCGGCAGATAAGCATTACAGGTTTCTGATACCCGTGTTTATCTGCCAGTTTTCTGCCTGACATTGTATTTACCCCCCTCAACTCCTGTTTGGCCAGGCATAGCCGTAAAACGGACAGGGTTGATTCTGCATGATTTGCGACAGGAAATTCATGCTTCGTCTTAGTCTGGATGCACTCGAAGTACTTGACGCCATTGACCGCGAAGGCAGTTTCTCTGCCGCCGCAGAAGCCTTGCACCGAGTCCCCTCCGCCATTACCTATATTGTCCAGAAGCTGGAACAAGACCTGAATGTGCAGATCTTTGATCGCGCAGGTCATCGGGCACGCCTGACAACGGCAGGTCTGGAACTGCTCCATGAAGGCCGGCATTTGCTCAGGGCAGCCAATGCACTGGAATCCAGAGTCAAACGTGCAGCTACCGGCTGGGAAACCCAACTGACCATTGCACTGGACACCCTCTTCCCGGTATCTGTCCTTTACCCGTTACTGACATCCTTTTACGAACAGGCAAGCGGCACCAGAATCAGCATTTCTCATGAAGTTTTTGGCGGCACCTGGGACGCATTGGTGGACGAGCGTGCCGATCTGGTCATCGGTGCCCCCGGGGACCCGCCTGCCAGCAGCGGCATCATCACGCGCCCCATGGGACAGCAACCGTTCATTTTCTGTATTTCTCCGCAACATCCGCTGGCGCAGCTTCCAGAACCTTTGATGGCCAGTGATATACAGTGGCATCGGGCAGTGGCCGCCGCAGACAGCTCCCGCAGCCTGCCGCCTCGTACCTCGGGTATTTTGTCAGGGCAGGAAGCACTGGTGGTGCCGGACATGCGAGCCAAGCTGACGGCGCAACTTGCCGGACTGGCATGCGGCTACTTGCCGAAGGCACTGGCGGAGCCCTATTTGCAGAGTGGCCGCCTGATCAAGAAAGACGTCAATGAAACCCGTTCTGCAGCGAACTTCCACCTGGCATGGCGCAGCAGCCACTCCGGCAAGGCATTACAGTGGTGGCTGGATACGCTGGCTGACCAGGCATTATTGACCCGGATCATGGAATCTTGTGCACAATTAAATCAGCCATATTGATCACGATTTCTGTCCGCTACACTTGCGGTTTTTAAAAGAAGCAAGCAAGCTTCATGATTGAAAAATTGGGTGGGTAACCATGTCATGATCCACAAGAGATTGATGGGGTTACCAAATAATTATCAAAAAAGGAGTATTCCGTGATTTCTCGCAGACTCGTTATCAAATCGGCCGTTGCTGCTTGCATGGCGCTGGGTGTTGGTGTTTCGGCATATGCTGCCGAGCCATTCAAGGTTGGTTTTGTCTATGTGGGTCCGGTTGGCGATGCCGGCTGGTCTTTTGCACATGACCAGGGCCGTCAGGCCATCGAAAAGGCGCTGCCAGGCAAAGTAAAAACCACATATGTGGAAAGCGTACCGGAAGGTGCAGATGCCGAGCGCGTGATCCGCAAACTGGTACAAGATGGTAACCAGCTGATTTTCACCACCTCATTCGGTTACATGAACGCCACCCAGAAAGTGGCAAAACAGTTCCCTAAAGTCACCTTTCTGCATGCGACCGGCTTCAAAACCGAGAAAAACATGGGTACATACGATGTACGTACCTATGAAGGCGCCTACCTGGCTGGTTACGTGGCAGGCTTGACCTCCAAGACCGGCAAAATGGGGGTGGTTGCATCCGTGCCTATTCCGGAAGTAATCCGCAACATCAACGCCTTTACGCTGGGTGCGCGTGCCAACAACCCGAAAGCCACTGTAAAAGTGATCTGGATCAACAGCTGGTATGATCCGGGCAAAGAGCGTCAGGCAGCCGAAACCCTGATTTCTCAAGGTGCAGATACCCTGATGCAAAACACGGACTCTGCGGCCGTGGTACAAACTGCACAGGATAAAAAAGTGCATGCATTTGGCTGGGACTCTGACATGAGCAAATTTGGTGCAGATGCCCACCTGGCAGCCAGTCAGATCAACTGGGGCGTTTATTACACCAAAGTCACCAAAGACGTGATGGCTGGCCAGTACAAATCCGGCCAGATCTGGTGGGGTCTGAAAGAAGGCATGATCGACCTTGGCGCTCTGAACAAGAACCTGTCTGACGATGTGAAGAAAAAACTGGCCGCACGCAAGGCCGAGCTGGTATCAGGCAAGTCAGCCATTTTCAAAGGTCCGCTGAAAGACAATACCGGTGCCATGAAAGTGGCAGCCGGTAAAACCATGTCTGATGACGAACTGCACGGCTTTAACTGGTATGTAGAAGGTGTTGACGGCGCGATTCCGAAGTAATCTTGCCTGGACGTTCTGCATAAAACAAAACCCGGCTAACCTTGGTTGCCGGGTTTTGTTTTATGCGTGTTTATTGCGTGCCATCGCTGCCCATGCCAAATTACGATTTCAGCGGCAGCTCAATACAGGCCTCGCAACCACCTGCGGGCTGGTTTTGCAACGTAATGTCTCCACCATGCGCCTCCAGCACACTTTTGACAATCGCCAACCCCAAGCCGGTACCCTCTTGCCTAGTGGTGAAAAACGGCGTGAAGACTTTCTCCAGAATCTCATCTGCAATGCCAGGCCCGGCATCCAGCACCGTCACCAGCAAGCGCTGTCCCTGAAGATGGGCCTCAATGCCTATATGGCTACCCGCCGGCGAAAATGCCAATGCGTTCTCCAGCACATTGACCAGCGCACCCAGCAGGCTCTTGCGGTCGCCAAACAACGTCTGGTGATCCAGCTGCATGGCTAGCTTGATATCAACCTGCTTCTCTTCTGCCACCGGCTGGATGGTATGTACCGCTTCAAATAGCCAGTCGCCAATCAGGAAGGTTTCTTTCTCGCTATTGTCGCCTCTGACAAACAGCAGCATGTCCGCAATCAGACCTTCCAGATACAAAAGCCGGCTTCTGGCCTTGTCTGCAAATTTAAGGCGTTGCTGGTCTTGCAATTGCGGTTTGTTCAGATGCCCGACATACAAAATGGCGGTGGCAAGCGGCGTACGCAGCTGATGTGCCAGACCTGCAGCCATTTCTCCCATGGCCGCCAGCTTGCGGTGTTGCGCCAGTTGTTGCTGCAAACGGTAATGCTCTGACAGGTCTGTCAGCAGAATGAGACGCCCACGACCATCCGGCAAAGCGGTGGTCTGCAGTGATAATCGCAAACCATGCAACTGCGAATGCCCTACCAGTTCGTACTCTTGCGGTACCGATGTATCTTTCAGCATCCGGTCTGCCACATGCTGCCATTGCTGCCCTGGCAAATCTGCACCCAGCAGATGCTCTGCAGCCCAGTTGGTGGCAGTAATGACATCTGTTGCATCCAGCTCCAGTACACCGGCGGGCAGTACGGCCAACAGCGAAGACACCCGCTGGGCAAGTGCTTCTTTCTCTTGCAGTTGCGCCTGCAACGCGGCATTGCTGGCGGCAAGCTCGCTACTCAGGTGAGCCACTTGCTGCTGCAGACTGTCAAACTGGGCAGACAGCTGCAGGGATGCCTCATTAAACTGCAGAAAAGCAGCCTGCAGTTGCTGGGGGGTCAAGGCTTGCTGGCTGTCTTCAATCATGCGTCAGGCTCCCGAGTTGCCAACCGGTATTATGCCAGGTCAGCCCATTGCAGCACGGCCAGCACTTCGGATTCTTCCAGCTCGGTCCAGGTGCCACGCTTCAGGCGCGGCGGCAAATGCAGCGTACCAAAACGAACGCGCATCAGACGGCTGACGGTCAGGCCAAAATGTTCAAACATGCGGCGAACTTCACGGTTACGGCCTTCTTTCAGGATCACGCGATACCAGTGATTCAAGCCTTCACCGCCCTGATCAACCAGCGACTCGAACTTGGCCGGGCCATCTTCCAGCTCAACGCCTTTTTTCAGCTCTTGCATCTGCTCCTGGGTCAGCTCGCCCATCACACGCACGGCATATTCACGCTCCACCTCAAAACGCGGGTGCGTCAGACGGTTGGCAAGGTCACCGGAGGTGGTGAACAGTAACAGGCCACTGGTGTTGTAATCCAGACGACCAACCACGGTCCAGTAACTGCCCTGTACGCGCGGCAAGCGCTCAAATACGGTTGTACGCCCTTGCGGGTCATCACGGGTAACCAGTTCGCCTTCCTGCTTGTGGTAAATCAGGATACGCGGCAAGCGGTTCTGGATACGCAAGCGCACTGGTTTTCCGTCTACTTTCACGACATCGGTAGGTACGATCTTGGTCCCCGGTGTCGCAGGCTCGCCATTCACCGTCACTCGACCCGCTTCGATCATGGCATCCATGTCGCGGCGAGAACCCAGCCCGCTCTGAGCCAGAACCTTTTGCAAGCGTTGTGGCTCGGTAGAAACCTCTACCTTGTGCTTTGGAATATGTTTGTCGCGGTCTTCCCGCTTGACCAGCGTCACATGCCGCGCTTTATTGGTCTGTGCACCCTTGGTGCCCGGGGCGCGGAAGCCGGTAGGCGCCTTTTTACCAATAATCTCGATATCGGCACTGCGTGGCGGCCGCTTTTTGCCCGTTGTGTCCCGCTTTAGCTTGTTGTCAGGCGAACCGCCCTCGCCCTGTCCGGCACGGTCTGCCGGCTTGGGTTTGGCGCCATAGGGGCGTGCTGATGGTGCCGGCTTTTCAAAACCAGCCCCACTCTTTTTCCCCTGATAACCCGGCGACTGTGGCGCCTGAGTGCGTTGCTGCTGGCGGCTACCCACCTTGGCAACGGGCTGACGCGGACCTTGGGACGAACTTCGCTTAGACATTAGGTAAACTTTCCTGACTCATCACTTGCACTAGCTCCGACAACGGCGGGAGCTCGTTTAAACTTCTCAAATTCAGATCATCCAGAAACTGGTGCGTGGTGGCCAGTAACGCAGGACGACCCGGTACTTCCCGATGGCCAACGGTTTCAATCCACCCTCTGGCCATCAATGTCTGAATGATACTACTTGCGACGGTTACGCCGCGAATTTCTTCTATTTCACCCCGGGTGACCGGTTGGCGGTACACAATGACTGCCAGCGTCTCCAGAGTGGCACGCGAGTATTTTGGCGGCTTTTCGGTGGTCAGCCGGGCAAGCCAGGGCTGAAACTCCGGCCGGGTACGAAACCGCCAGCCAGATGCCAGCTGTACCAGCTCTGCCGACCGGTTCGCCCACTCGCCTTGCAACTCTTGCAGCAATTTGCGGATCTGGTCATTCTGCCATTCTTCCCCCAGCACCATTTTCAGCTGGGCAAAAGACAGCGGCTCTACTGCAGAGAGTAGAGCCGCTTCCAGAATCAGTTTGGCTGTTTCTGGCGTTGTCAGCATGGCTTAAGCAGAACGACGACGCATGAATACAAAACCTCCGAGAATCACCACAATACCGGCACCCACAGCAACCCATAGCCATGGGAATGCACTGGACTCTACGATATAACTTGTCTGGCCAGACGGCAAAGAGAGCATGTCGATCTTGACCGGGCCAGACTCGGCTGGTGCTTTACCATCGACCATTTTAACAGAACCCGGCATATTTAACTCCATCTCAAACACCATGCCGATAGATTTCATTTGCTGTGCTTCTGCGCCGTTAGGCAGAGACTTGGGTGCATTTGCACCGCTACCCTTGCCCATGCTGGCAATTTCACTGAACAAGGCCACGGCATCGACTTTATATTTGCTGCCATCCACCGTCACGCCTTTGGCCTGTTCTTTGGGCAAGGTGCCCGAGAACTCTACCTTGTTAGGGGCAATATCCTTGCAATTCACGTTTTCGGGTTTTTCCTTGCCCATCTCGGCACAGTTCATTTCCTTGGGTGCGTTCTGGTTAGAACCGCCAAGGCCTTTCATCATGTCCATCATTTTGCTGAAGTCATACTCGGTCACAAAGCTGACTGCACCATCGCGCTCGACTGTCGCTTTGGTTTTGACTTCAACACAGCCTGACAATGAAATGGCCAGCAGACCAGCGGCCAGAAGACGGACAGGTTTTCCCGAAAAAATATTCAACATACAGATTGCCTTTTGGGTAATGGAAAAGATTTTGGCAACAGCCTTAATTGATTGAAACCCGCAAAGGCGAGAGACGAAAACAGGCCAGCAACAGATGACATGATACAGCATGCAGACGTCATGTCATTCGAATCTATCAAAGATGCGTGGTTTTATGCAGCAGGTACCACTATGAATAGTATTAGCAGACAGACTAGCCGAATGCGAGCAGGATGCTCATCTTTTTAGCGTTCGGCCAGCCGGACAAAGATACTCTCGTAAGGTTGGGTCTGTATCAGGCTGACCAAACCTTCTTTGGTCAATTCCAGCATGGCAAGAAAACTGAGCACCAGATCAAGGCGGCCGGCGTTCACTTCAAAAAGAGATTCGAAAGGCAAGCTGGCGCCTTCTTGCAGACGCCTGAGGATGTCACTCATCCGCTGCCGGACCGTAATCCCTTCCGCTGTGACATGGTGGTGCTGGTTCAGGCGGGTACGGCGCAACAGGCTATGCCAGGCATTCAGGAGATCCCCTACCTCGATATCCGGCAAGCGCGGGGCAATTTGCTGCTCTACCCATACGGATACCCAGGCAAAGTCCCGGTCAACAACCGGCATGGCATCCAGCTGATAAGCTGCGGCCTTGATCTGCTCGTACTCCAGCAGCCGTTGCACCAGCGCGGCTCTGGGGTCGTCATCAAAACCATCTTCATCCACCACCACGGGCCTTGGCAGTAGCAATCGGGACTTGATCTCGATCAGCACGGCGGCCATCAGCAGGTATTCGGCGGCCAGCTCAAACTGGTGTGCCTGCATCAGGTCTACATATTGCATGTACTGTGCCGTGAGCGTAGCCATCGGGATATCCAGCACATCCAGATTCTGCCGGCGGATCAGATACAACAGTAAATCCAGCGGGCCTTCAAAGGTTTCCAGAAAGATTTGCAGCGCATCGGGGGGGATATAGAGGTCTGCGGGAAGTTCAGTGAATGGCTGCCCCAATACCTGCGCCAGCGGCGTGACAATGGGGACAGACAGTTCAATTTGAGACATGCGGGTTACATCCTGCAAGCGGTGGCCAGATAGCCGGACACGTATCTGCGCATTTCACGCAGATAACTGCCGGCATGTCTGGTCATGATGACAGGAGACATCAACAGCGGGTTGATCAGCTATAACCCAGACCCATGGCTTCACGCACATCGCGCATGGTTTCGCGGGCGACTTCACGGGCGCGCTCGCAACCATCGGCCACGATATTGCGTACCAGTGTCGGGTCTTCCAGATACATCTTGGCGCGCTCTTGCATCGGACGCTGTTCTGCCAGCACGCCGTCAATCACTGGTTGCTTGCATTCGATACAGCCAATGCCGGCGCTCTTGCAACCTTGTTGTACCCAGGTTTTGACTTCATCGTTGCTGTAGACTTCGTGCAGTTTCCAGACCGGGCATTTTTCCGGATCGCCCGGGTCGGTACGACGGATACGCGCCGGGTCGGTTGGCATTTGCTTGACCTTTTTGGCCACAGAATCGGCATCTTCACGCAGGGTGATGGTGTTATGGTAGCTCTTGGACATTTTCTGTCCGTCCAGGCCCGGCATGCGGGAGGCTTCAGTCAGCAATGGCTGTGATTCTGGCAGAATCATCTTGCCGCCGCCTTCCAGAAAACCGTACAGACGCTCGCGGTCACCCAGACTCAGGTTCTGTGCGTCTTCCAGCAGCGCACGGCCTGCATCCAGCGCTTCTACATCGCCGTCCTGCTGATAGCGGGTACGCAGCTCATCGTACAGCTTGCCTTTTTTGCCACCCAGTTTTTTCACCGCGGCTTCGGCTTTTTCCTGATAGCCAGGCTCTTTGCCGTACAGGTGGTTAAAGCGGCGCGCAATTTCCCGTGTAAATTCGATGTGCGGTACCTGATCTTCGCCCACCGGCACCATATTGCTGCGGTACACCAGAATATCGGCACTTTGCAATAACGGGTAACCCAGGAAACCATAGGTATTCAAGTCTTTGTGCGACAGTTTTTCCATCTGGTCTTTGTAGGTTGGCATGCGTTCCAGCCAGCCGTTTGGCGTAATCATGGACAGCAGAAGATGCAGTTCTGCGTGTTCCGGAATATGGCTCTGGATAAAGATGGTGGCCTGGGCCGGGTCTACCCCTGCAGCCAGCCAGTCGATGACCATGTCCCAGACGCTGTCCTGGATGATCTGTACATTGTCGTAATTGGTTGTCAACGCATGCCAGTCTGCCACCATAAAGAAGCAATCGTGCTCACTCTGGAGTTTAACCCAGTTTTTCAGCACGCCATGATAGTGGCCCAAATGAAGACTGCCTGTCGGGCGCATGCCCGAAAGTACGCGATCTGCGAACATGTTACGTTTTTCCCTGTTGGTGTGAAACTTTGATAATGATGCGTTGAACTCAAAACGACTTAAGAGGTTACGTTAAAGAATGAGATGCTGCAATGCTCCGACGGCGGCATAAATCGGCCCGAGGATGAAATCGAGCAAATGTGTCGTCATGAGCACGATCAGAATGATGAAGCCATAGCGCTCTAGCCCGTTCAAGCGGACATCCCACGGATAAGGCAGCAGACTGGTCAGGATGCGCCCGCCATCCAGCGGCGGAATCGGGATCAGGTTAAAGGCAGCCAGTACGGTATTGAAGATGACGCCCATCAATGCCATGCGTTGCAGTGGCTCGCTATAAATACCCAGATCGCTTGTCGCGCTAAGTTTGAAGATGAGCAGCCACGCCATCATCATCAGAATATTGGCCATGGGGCCGGCTGCAGCCACCAGCAGCATGTCACGGCGAAGTTTCTTGAAATTGCGGGTATTGATTGGCACCGGCTTAGCCCAGCCAAACATGAAACTGCCAGGCAAGATAAGACAGATCAGCGGCACCAGAATGGTACCGATCGGGTCAATATGTTTTAGCGGGTTGGCCGTGATACGCCCCATCATGAGGGCGGTTTTGTCGCCTAGTTTCATGGCAGCCCAGCCATGAGCGGCTTCGTGCAGGGTGATGGCAAGAATGACCGGCAATGCATACAGCGTAACGAGCGTCAAAAAATCCTGGTCCATATTTTTCCTTAGTCGACTGACAAGCCAAGCGGTTCGAGCGGCCCCTTGCCGGCACGAATCAGCTCTGGCGTACCTTCTGTGAGGTCTACAACGGTGGTTGGTTCCATACCGCAGAAACCGCCATCAATAATCAGGTCGACCTGATGCTCTAATGTACCGCGGATTTCATAGGGATCAAAAGGCGGATCTTCTTCGCCAGGGAGCAGCAAGGTGACGGACAACATCGGCTCACCCAGTTCTTCCAGCAGCGCCAGGGTGACGGGATGGTCTGGTACGCGCAGGCCGATGGTACTTTTCTTTGGGTGCATCAAGCGCTTGGGCACTTCTTTGGTCGCTTGCAGCAACAAGGTGTAGCTACCGGGCAAAATCGACTTTAACAGGCGATATTGCTGGTTATCCACCTTGGCATAGTTTGCAATGGCCGACAGGTCCGGACACACCAGCGTGAAGTGATGTTTGTCATCCAGCTGGCGGATACGGCGAATGCGCTCCAGCGCACTCTTGTCGCCCATATGGCAACCCAGCGCGTAGCAGGAATCCGTCGGGTAGACGATCACGCCGCCATTGCGCACAATATCAACAGCCTGCTTGATCAGCCGTGCTTGCGGATTATCGGGATGTATCTGAAAAAACTGTGACATGGGTCGTTGGTTACATGAGGGTTTGCTGTCTCGCCGTTCTTATGTTTGCCCTGCCGGTCTTTTTGTGACTGGCGGATAAACCGTGCGATCAACTGCCTGCATGTCTTTCAATGGGTTAGCAACAAGGGTTAATGGTCTGTCTCACCAGTATATCGACCGGCAGCTGCGTACTAAACCGGCGCGTTATTCAATCACTTCACGAAACAGACGACTAGTTTAGCAAATCCTGAGGCATCTCATCAGTCTCATCGACGACTTCATCTGGCAAGCCCACATGCAGTGCCTCCCAGATCGGCCTGCAATAGGATGGCAATGCAGGGAAAGTTCCCAAGTCCCCATAATGCCCGGTACCGTGGAAATCCGACCCAACCGAAGCCCAAAGGCCGAACTCTTCTGCCAGCCGGGCAAACCGTCCCACCAGATCCAGCGTATGGTTACTGGTGGCGACTTCAATACCGTCCCCACCAAAGCGGGTGAAGATTTCGATCAGTTCATGCATCTGCTTTTTGCCCATCTCGTAACGGCCGGGATGCGCGAGCACAGCCAAGCCACCCGCGGCATGTATCCATTCGATCGACTCGGGCAGACTGGCCCATATATGTGGCACATAGCCGGGTTTGCCGGGTACCAGAAATTTCTTGAACACGGCCTGCATGCTGCGGGCGTGGCCTTTATCGACCAGAAAACGGGCAAAATGCGCCCGCCCGATCATGTCTGCATTTTCGGCATACGGCAAGGCGCCTTCAAAAGCCCCGGTGATGCCAACCTTGGCCAAGCCTTCCGCCATCTTGCGGGCACGATCGGTGCGGCCACTACGAATATGCGCCAGGCCGTCACACAAAAGTGGCGTATCCGGATTCACCCCCAACCCGACGATGTGAAGCGTGTGCTTGCCCCAGTTCACTGATATCTCGACCCCGTTCACGAAGGTCATGCCCAGGGATTCTGCTTTCTCACGGGCAACAGCCAGGCCGCTTAGCTCGTCGTGATCCGTCAGCGCCAGTACCTTGACGCCACGGTCAAAGGCCCGCTGGACGACGTCCTGCGGCAGCAGCAGGCCATCGGAGATGGATGAATGGCAGTGAAAATCATATTGGTTCATACAACGCCTATCCAATGCAATAAGGGCGCCGCAATCCAGGCGGTCAGCGCCCCGTTGACCCCCATGGCCAGCCCGGCATAGGCACCCCGCTCCATGCTCTCTTGCAAGGCCTTGGCCGTTGCAAAACCATGGGATGCCGTCCCCATGGCGAGACCCGCGCCGTGGTCTTCATCCAGCCGCAACAATTTGAACATGGGTCTGGCCGCCAAGGCACCAAACGTACCGGTCAGCAGCACCATGGCTGCAGCCAGCGAGCCAGAGCCCCCCAACTGTTCGGCAAGTGCCATGGCAATGGGGGTGGTGGCGGATTTTGGCACCATGGACATGAGCGTTTCATGCGTCAGCCCGACCCAGCGCCCCAGAAACACAACCGAGAGAATGGCCACAATCCCACCCAGCAAAATACTGCCGATGATCGGCAGCCACATTTTGCGCAAATTCGGCAGCTGCGCATACAGCGGAATCGCCAGCGCCACCGTGGCCGGACCTAACAGAAAGTGAATGTACCTGGCCCCTTCAAAGTAGGCTTTGTAAGGTGTGCCGGTCAAGGTCAGAATGCTCACCAATAACACCACCGAGATGATGATCGGGTAGCTCCACATGGCCTTTTTGTTTAACTGATGGAAATAACAGGCAAAAATATACACCAGCAAAGTCAGGGTCAGCGTAATCAGGTACGGTGAAATGCCGGGAATCCATGCGTAGATGCCGCTCATGAACGTGCTCCGGAACCGTCGCCAGATGACGGGTTCATGCGTTTTACCCATCTGGACAAATAATGGTAAGACACCACGGTGACCATCATGGTCAGGAGGGTACTGACGACCAACACCAGAATGATACCCCACCCTTCTTTTTGCAAACGGGCACCGTGCTCCATGATGCCGACACCGGCAGGCACAAACAGCAAGGTCAGGTTTTGCAGTAATACATGGACGGTACCCGCAACTTCTTTGTCAGGGCCTTGCATCCAGACCAGCCAGAAGAACATCAGCATCATGCCGACGACCGGGCCGGGCACAGGCATATGCAGCAGTCGGACGGCACATTCGCCCAGCAGTTGCATCAGTAACAGAATGGCCATTGCCTTAGGCATGGAAACCTCATCAGAAAGCGCGAAACATCAAGCTGTATTTGGAACTGGCAATATCATGGCAAACGGGCATCAACCACCCGGAATTGCTGCATTGCGGCAGGCCTATTGTATCAGTTTCACCGGTTTAGCTGCGCAAATGGCCGATGCTTTTTCTGGTCTGGCGATTTATTGCGTCATGCTGCTGTGATACAGTGGCTCACAGACTCTGCAAGCGCGGCAACAGAATCGCCATGCGCTTGCCTACCTGCTTTTATTTCGGGATTTTTCAAGGCTGACATGGACATTACACCCATTCTGAAACTCATGGCCGAGCGCAAGGCATCGGATGTTTTCTTTTCGGCCAATACCACCATCCAGATCAAGATTGAAGGTGTGCTTCACCCTGTCAGCCAGCAGGTGCTAAGCGGTGATCAGGTCAAACGGGTGGCCTACCGACTGATGGATGCCGAACGCATCGCCCGCTTCGAAACCGATCTGGAAATGAACTTTGGTCATTATCTGGAAGGTACCGGTAATTTCCGGGTTAACGTCTTCCGACAGCGTGGCGATGTGGCCATTGTGATCCGTTACATCAAGGAAAAAGCCAGCACCATCGCTGACCTGAATCTGCCACCCGTGCTGGAAGAGCTGATCAGCTCTCGTCTGGGGATGATTCTGGTAGTGGGTTCTACGGGGAGCGGCAAGTCTACCACCCTGTCTTCCATGCTGGAATCCCGCAACCAGAGCAGGCCGGGGCATATCCTGACGGTAGAAGACCCGATCGAGTATGTGTTCAAGCACAACAAGTCCATGGTCAACCAGCGCGAGGTGGGCATTGATACCCACAGCTATAGCCATGCCTTGAAAAACGCCATGCGTGAAGCACCCGATGTGATGATGATTGGCGAAATCCGCGACCGGGAAACCATGCAGCATGCGCTGAATTACGCACAGGCGGGCCACCTGATTCTGTCTACGCTGCATGCCAACAACAGTTATCACGTGATGAACCGGATCATCAACTTCTTCCCGCACGAGGCCAGAAGCAGCCTGTTGCTGGATTTGTCTGTCTCGCTCAAGGCGGTGATTTCGCAGCGTCTGATCAAAGGGGTGGACGGAAAACTGGTGCCGGCGGTAGAAGTACTGCTAAACACCAACCGGATTGCAGAACTGATCCGGACAGGCCAGATCGACCTGATCAAGGAAGCGATGGAAAACAGCGTCTCGGAAGGGTCGCAAACCTTCGAGCAAGCACTGTTCCGTCTGTACAAAGACGGCAAAATCAGCCTGCAGGAAGCATTGTCTAACGCCGACAGTCCGACCAACCTGGCATGGCGCATCAATAACGATGACAAAGCCTACCAGAAGATGGAAGACGAACGTGGCGGCGGCGGTGGCAGTACGCCAGCTACACATTCAGCCGAGCAACCCAAATCCTCCCGGGATGAGGAGGTCACGTTTGACTTTGATTTGCACGTCAATAACGATGAACCAGACTGATTGTCAAGAAACAGTCCAGAGGACAATGCCACACAATATTGAGCAGACATTTGTTACGGAACCACACTGCATCTGGTCTGCCCTGTTTGTGCTTATTATTTGTGCTTGAGCGAAATGGCGTATCACATTATGATGCGCCCCAATTTGTGTCTTATCATTAGTAACGATTAGCATTTAGCCAGTACGCCTGATGCGGACGACTGGCCGCCCCCAGATACGGAACCCATCATGACCATTACCGTTTACGGCATCCCCAACTGCAATACCGTCAAGAAAGCCCGCGTATGGCTGGCAGATCATCAGATGGATGTCACGTTTCATGACTTTAAAAAACAAGGTGTCAGCGAAGCATTGCTGCGTGACTGGCTGAAGCACTTCCCATGGGAGAAACTGGTCAACCGTGCAGGTACAACCTGGCGCCAGCTAACTGATGAACAAAAAGCCGCTGTGACGGATGAGGCATCCGCCATTGCCCTGATGATGGAAAAGCCAAGTGTCATCAAACGCCCTGTCATCGTCACCGAACAGCATGCCTTGCTCGGTTTTGATGAAGCCGCCTACGCAAAAGCCTTTGCCTGACCCAAAGCACACCAACGCCTTACACTACCGCCAACCGAACACGATATAAAGAAGCCGCCATGAACCCGACGCAATTACTGACCGAACAACTGATCGCCTGCCATTCTGTCACCCCGGTGGATGGCGGCTGCCAGGACATGATGATCGAACGGCTGGAAGCCATTGGCTTTGTGGTGGAGCGTTTGCACAGCAACGGCGTGGACAACTTTTGGGCACGTCGCGGTACCAGCGGGCCGATTCTGTGTTTTGCCGGCCATACCGATGTGGTGCCAACCGGCCCGCTGACCGACTGGCATACAGACCCGTTTATCCCGACGGTTCAGGATGGTTACCTCTACGGACGAGGCGCAGCGGACATGAAAGCCTCACTGGCGGCTTTTGTCACCGCCATCGAACGCTTTGTGGCCGAAGAACCGCACCACAAAGGGTCGATTGCGCTACTGATTACTTCGGATGAAGAAGGCGTAGCCACCGATGGCACGGTGAAGATTGTGGACATGCTGGAAGCGCGTGGCGAGAAAATCAATTACTGCATCGTGGGCGAACCGACCTCCTCTGCGCAATGCGGCGACACCATCAAGAATGGCCGTCGTGGCTCCATGTCCGGCAATCTGGTGGTTAAAGGCATTCAAGGGCACATTGCCTACCCTCACCTGGCCAAAAACCCGATTCACCTGATTGCCCCTGCGCTGGCCGAACTGGCCGCTACCGAGTGGGACAAGGGCAATGACTACTTCCCGCCGACCAGCTGGCAGTCTTCCAACATCAAGGGCGGCACGGGTGCAACCAACATTATTCCGGGCACGGTCGAACTGATGTTCAACTTCCGCTTTTCTACCGAACAGACCGTGGCCAGTCTGCAAAAACGGGTGCATGACATTCTGGACAAACACCATCTGAATTATGACCTGGAGTGGAGCATTTCTGGCCAGCCGTTCTTTACCGCACCGGGCGAACTCTCTAACGCACTAACCATGGCCATTCAGGCAGAAACCGGGCTGACACCCGAGTTGTCGACCACGGGCGGTACATCTGATGGCCGCTTCATCGCACGGATCTGCAAGCAAGTGGTAGAATTCGGCCCTGTGAACGCCACCATTCATAAAATCAATGAATGTGTTGCGGTAGAAGACATTCCAAAACTGTCGAACATTTATCATGGTGCGCTGGTCCAGCTGCTGGGCAAGCACGCCAACGTCTAAGTCAGAAAGCCAACATGTTTACCGAAGCCAGCTTGCACCTGCGTACCATCAGAGACCTGATTCGTTTCTCTGTCAGCCGTTTTCAAGAAGCCGGGCTGGTTTTCGGGCATGGCACCACCAATGCACATGACGAAGCCAGTTATCTGGTCTTGCATACCCTGCATTTGCCGATTCATGACCTGGCACCGTACATTGACGCACGCCTGACTCCAACCGAAATCCGTACCGTACTGGATGTGATCCAGAAACGGGTAGAAACCCGCCAGCCAGCGGCCTACCTCACCAACGAGGCATGGCTGGGCAACTTCCGCTTTTATGTGGACGAACGGGTAATCGTACCGCGTTCTTTCATTGCAGAACTGCTGCAAGACCAGTTAAACCCCTGGATTGAAAACCCGGACGAAGTCGTCAGCGTGCTGGACATGTGTACCGGCTCTGGCTGTCTGGCGATTGTGGCGGCAGAAGTGTTCCCGAATGCAGAAGTCGATGCGGTGGATTTATCGGAAGATGCGTTGGCAGTGGCAGAAAAGAACGTGACCGACTATGGTCTGGAAAACCGCTTGCAGTTGATCCAGTCTGACTTGTTTACCGATGTACCGCACAAACTGTACGACCTGATCATCAGCAACCCGCCGTATGTCAATGCTGAGTCTGTAGATGCTCTCCCGCCAGAATACCTGCACGAGCCAGAACTGGCCTTGGGCAGTGGTGAAGACGGGCTGGATGCAACACGGGTGATTCTGGAAACAGCCAGTAGCTATCTGATCCCGGGTGGTTTGCTGGTGGTGGAAATCGGCTTTAATCGCGAAGATCTGGAAGCCAGTTACCCGGAACTACCCTTTACCTGGCTGGACACGGCCAGTGGTGACCAGTTTGTCTTCTTGCTGACCCGTGAAGACCTGATTAACGCCGGCTATTGATCTCTGATCTGCAAGATACGCCACAAGCTGCAAACAAAAAGCCGACCAGTGTGGTCGGCTTTTTGTTTGGTGACCGATGATGGACTGGGCATACAACCCTTCTCCCGCTAGCCATCGGCCGCATTCCGGCTTATGCTGAACCCACATTTTGCCAGCGAGACCTCTATGCCGGATACCCGTCGCCTGAACCCCAAAAAATTGCTGATGAGCAAATGGACTGCCGTTACCCCCCAACACAAGGAAAAACACTTTCTGGTGGTAACGCTGGTAGAGCCAGAGAATCCGGACTCACCGCCCGATATGATCGAGCTGGAAGCCATCTACTCCGGCAAGCGCTATACCATGCCATGGCAGGCACTGCTGGATCAAAACATCTGGCTTCAGGGCTGGCAATAACTCACGCCACTGGCAACGGCTGCAAACGGCGCAAGTGCAAGGCAATGCCGGTTGCTGCCAGCAAAATCACCAGCAACAGGCTAACCACCGCTGTCCAGTGGCCCACGCCCCACATCATGCCGGAGACTGTGCCCAGACTACTGGAACCCAGATAGTAGAAGAACAGGTACATGGCCGACGCCAGGGCTCGCGCCTTGACGACGCGGCGCCCAACCCAGCTGCTGGCTACCGAATGTGCACCAAAGAAGCCAAACGTAAATACCCCTACCCCGACCATCACCCAGGCCAGTTGATCTGACAGCGTCAGCAACAAGCCGGCCACCATCAATAAAGGCATCAGCCATAGTACATTGCGGCGCCCGACACGGTCCGCCCAGCGGCCAGACCAGGTAGAACCCACCATGCCCAGAATGTATAAGGTAAACACCAAGCCAATCTGCCCGTGCGACAGCCCGAACGGTGCAGCCGCCAGACGATACGCCAGATAGTTGTACAGACTGACAAAACAACCCATCAGGGTAAAAGACACGGCAAACAGCCAGCGCAGTCCGGGGTCTTTAAAGTGCATCTGCACGTCCTGCACAAACTGTCGTGCATCAATGGCTGCCGGTTTGAAATGACGGGAAGGCGGCAGGAATTTCCAGAACAGCACCGCAGCCACCATGCCGATGCCGCCCAGCACCCCGACGGCCACCTGCCAGCCATACATGCCGGCCAGGGCAGAAGACAAGAAGCGTGCCCCCATGCCACCCAGCGCACTCCCGGCAATATACAGCCCCATGGACTGGCCAAGAGATTGAGGCTCGATTTCTTCACTCAGATAGGCCATGGCTGCGGCAGGCAAGCCGGCCATGGCGATGCCCAGCAAAGCCCGCAGAACCAGTAACTGGCCAAACGAATCAGCAAAAGCCGCCAGCAAGGTCAGGATGGCAGACAACGCCAGCGCGGCGTTCATCAAGGGTTTACGGCCAAACCGGTCTGCCGCCAGACTGGCAGGAATCAGTGACAGCGCCAGTGCCCCGGTAGAAGCAGACACCACACCGCTGGCTTGGGCGGGAGACAGATCAAACGCTTGCGAGAACACCAGCATCAGCGGCTGAAAACCGTACAACAAGGCAAAAGTCGAAAACCCGCCAAAAAACATGGCGCCATTGGCGCGCCGGTACGCAGCGGTACCTGCCTGATGCTTGCCGGCAATGTCGGACGATGGTGTTGGAGCATGGATAATCATTGCATTAAGGGTACAAGAACTGGATGGCATGGCAAACCTGCTTTCTGTATCTTGTGTGGATGAGATGATATTAGGCTCGCGTTTATTAGTCGTCCAATATATATTTAAGTCATTATTTATATTTTTAAAGTATTAATAAGGCAAATCGCCATGGAACTAAGACACTTGCGCTACTTTGTGGCAGTGGCAGAAGAACTGCACTTTAGCCGGGCAGCAGAAAAGCTGCACATTGGCCAGCCACCGCTTAGCCAGCAAATACAGGCACTAGAGCAGGAAATCGGTACCCCGCTGTTTGAACGCAGCAAGCGGCATGTCGCACTAACACCCGCGGGTAAGCACTTTCTTGCCCAGGCCCGGCAAATACTCGCCAACGCAGAATCCGCCAGCCAGGAAGCCAGGCGGATTGGTCTGGGGGAAGCTGGAGAACTGCGGATCGGCTTTACGTCTTCGCTCCCCTTTAGCAACCTGCTACCGCGGGTTATCCACGCCTACCGGCAGCAATTTGCGGATGTACGCCTGACACTACGGGAGATGTTTACGCTGGACCAATACCAAGCATTGCAGCAAGACAAGCTGGATGTAGGCTTTGTCCGCTTTACCGGCCTTGATGCTCCGACGGGTATCTCGCTCAAGGAAATTGGCCGCGACCAGTTAAGGCTGGTGGTACACGACAGCCACCCGCTGGCCCGCCAAGCCAGTATCCGCATGGCAGACCTGCAAGATGAACCCTTTATTTGCTACCCGCCCGGCACTGGCTCCGGGCTAAGAAACCTCATCCGCCGCCTGTGCCTGCAAGCCGGCTTCGAGCCCCGCATCACCCAGGAAGCCCGCGAAGCCACCACCCAGATCGGCCTGGTCGCCGCCGGTGTCGGCGTCTCCCTGCTGCCTTCCCCGCTATCCTGTGTGCAGATACCGCATGTCTGCTATATACCGATAGACAATCCGGATGCCTATCTGGCCATGGGCCTGGCCACATGGGAAAAATCCAGCGCCGCCCATTTGCAGCATTTTTTGGCAGAGATAGAGGCGCAGGTTGAGAATGAAAAGTAGTGAAGATACAAAACGGCTTTTGACATTAAAGATTGGGAGCAGTAAATACGTTTCAGTATAATCATTTCAAATTAACTCAATTATTTTCTAAATCGATGGCTACACAGGCAGAGAAGTATCATTTGGCAATGGCGGGAGAGTATTTTGTTGCCGCCCAACTACAGCGTTTGAATATTGCGGCCTCTGTTACCTATGGAAATGCAAAAAGTGCGGATGTAGTTGCATTCTCTAGTTCATCCGAACGTGCTGTTCTTATCGAAGTCAAAAGCACGTCAAAACCGAAATGGGTTGTTGGCGGAAGAGTGCCTCATCCTGCAGACAAACCTTGGGTTTTTGTGTTGATTCCTGAGCTGAATGATGCGCCTCCAAGATTCTTCATTCTCACCCAAACAGAATTGCACAACATACTTGCACCATTAGATGCTGCTTATGATCAGCGCTATAAGGAAAAGCACGGGGTAGAATATGGTGATAGGCCTGGTGTAATTAATCTTACTCGTTCGCAGGCAGAACCCTTTGAAAACAATTGGGAAAAGATCGTCAGCCAACTCAAGACTGAATAAACGTATTGCGACTTTTAGCATAAGCAAATGCAGCCATTCAGCTCTTTGCTAATAGCAATCATGTGATCGACACCGAGGAGACCAAATGCATCAAGGCTCATGCCACTGTGGCGCAGTACGTTTGACACTACCGTCTACGCCGGAAGTGGCTACGGATTGCAACTGCTCGCTTTGCCGGCGGATTGGCGGGCCTTGGGTGTATTTTGAGTTCGGCACGGTCAAGATTGAGGGGCATCCCGAACACACAGCCGAGTACATTTGGGGTGACAAGACGCTACGGACGATTCATTGCAAGCTATGCGGGTGTGTCACGCATTGGGAGCCATTGAATCCGACCCCAGGGGTCAAACATGGTATCAATCTGGGGAACTTTGACCCTGCACTGATTGCCTCAGTCCGGGTCCGGCGCTTTGATGGTGCAGATACATGGACGTTTCTGGACTAAAGACGTCAATCAAAGCTCTTTCCTGCGGTTTATTTATGCAGAATTGACCACCTTTCAACGCGCTAATCGGCTATCAACCCGCCCCAGCTAAGCATCCAGCAAAGTCAAATACAACCGCAGATCAAACTCGATCTGGTGATAGCCGGGCAGCATGTGCTCGCAAAGCTTGTAAAAGGCTTTGCCATGCTCCTTTTCTTTGAAGTGGGCCAGTTCGTGCACCACAATCATTTCCAGAAACTCTGGCGCGGCTTGCCGAAACAGCGAAGCAATGCGGATTTCTTTTTTGGTTTTCAGCCGGCTGCCCTGCACGCGCGACGCAGTGGTATGCAACCCGAGGGCGTGATGTGTCAGACCCAGGGTGCTGTCAAAATAGACTTTGTCGATGGGTGGTGCATTTTTCAGGTAGGTTTGTTTCAGGTTATTGGCGTAATCATACAGGGCGCGGTCGCTCTGAATTTGGTGCGTTGCCGGATAGCGTTGCGCGAGGTATGGCTTTAGTTTGTCCTCTTCGACCAGTTTCTGCACTTGCTGCAGCAGGTGTGGCGGGTATCCGGTCAGGTATTTTAAATGAGACATTCTGATCTTGGCATTTTGGGGTGAGCGTGGAGTGTACCAAGATTAACCGGATACTTCATGTGTGAACCTGTGTGAAGAGTCTTGTATGTGTACCTTTAGGGTGTTGCTTTGGCAGATATTGCTACGCTCCATTCATTGCCCTGCCTTGCTGGTTTTATTTTCTGGTTCCATTTCCCATGCGGCTGACAGGCTTTGCCTGCCACTTCATGACATATAACTTGGCTTGACTCTTGTAGAGGTATCCCTTAAAGTGCAATAAATAAATAACCGGTTATTTATTTATTGATGATTCTGGTGTGACAGTGCGGGCATACACAAGCACTTAACCAGCCAAAACATCATGTACCGGCATTGAATGAACTCAGGAAGAACAATGACAAGTGACGGATTATCCTCCCTGTGCCCTAGCCGCTGGGTACGCCGCAAAGATGCCAGGCCTTCTGAATTGATGGAGGCTGCGCTGGCGCTATTTTCTGAGAAAGGCTTTGCTGCCACGCGGATGGAAGATATTGCCCAAAAAGCCGGGGTCACCAAGGGGACCACCTACCGGTATTTTGCCAGCAAGGAAGACTTGTTTTGCGAAATCATCAAAACGGATATTGAACCGCGCCTGCAAGAATTGCTGAGCCTGTCTGAAAGTGCCCCGAACATGCCTGTTCTCGGGCTACTGGCACAAATTGCGCACCACTGGCGGATTACCGTGCTGGAAACCAGAAGCTCGGCCATCATGAAGCTGATGATTGCGGAAGGCGGCAACTTCCCGGATGTGGCCAACTACTATGAAACCAAAGTGTTGATCCCCATTACGCAATACCTGGAATCGCTGATCCGCACGGGTATTGCCCGTGGGGAGATCAGGGAGGTCGATCCGCAAGATGCGACGCATTTGCTGATGTCGCCGATGGTCTATGCGGTGGTCAAGAAGCATTGCTTTTCGGATGTTTTCCAGATCGATTACAAGCAATACATCAATACCATGCTGGATATCATGACCGAGGGACTAAAAAAGCCTGTGGAACCCCAGCCCTTGCCAACCGAAGGAAACACCCCATGAAGCCGTCTGCCATAACTCATCCCCTGCCCGTTCCTTTTTCCAGTCTCGTTGTGGCTGGCATGACTGTTCTTGGGTTGGCAGCTTGTACCAAAGAAACCCCGCAAGCGGCCTGGCAAGATATACGGCAAGTCAAACTGATGGCAGTACAAACTGCGCCGGCAGAGAATCTGCTGGTGTTGCCCGGCGAAGTACATGCGGCAACAGAAACCCCGCTTGCCTTCCGGGTAAGCGGTAAGGTGAGTGAAAAATCTGTCAGGCTGGGTGATGCGGTCAAGGCGGGCCAATTAATTGCCAGACTGGATGCCAGTGATTACCAAGCCGGCAGCAGCGCTGCCAACGCTCAGGTGACGGCAGCTGCGGCAGAACGTAGCCAGAACGGTAAAGATCTGGTGCGTTATAAAGCGCTGCTGGACAAGGGGTTTATCAGCCCTGCCGAATTTGAGCGCCGTAAAACCCTGCTCGACACCAGCAATGCGCAGCTGGACCAAACCATGGCCAATGCCAGAACGAGCCAGAACCAGGCTGGCTATACCAGTCTGAAAGCAGAATACGACGGGGTAATCAGCCAGCTGAACCTGGAGCCCGGGCAGGTGGTGGCGGCGGGTCAGGTCATTGGCAAATTGTCTGCCACAGGGGCAAAAACCTTGTGGATCAGCATCCCGGAAAACCGGTTGGCTGACGTAAAGACAGCACCGGGTCTGACCATCAAAATCAATGCCTTGGGCAATACAGCTTGGGCGGGTGTACTCAGCGAGGTGTCGCCAGAAGCGGATAGCACTACCCGCACCTTTACGGCCAAAGTCCGCCTGCCAGATGCGGCGCCTGCCGAGGCCGGCATGACGGGAGAAGTACGCATTCAAGCACGTCAGCCTGGCAGTTTGCCGGTTATCCCACTCACGGCACTGTTTAATGGCGGTAATGGGCAAGGGGTATGGACCTACAACACCCAGACCCGGCAGGTGCATTTTGTCAGCATCAAGACAGCTGGCGTAAACAAAGACATGGTACAGGTCCAGTCTGGCTTGCAGAATGGCCAGCTGATTGTGGTAGCAGGCGCCAACCTGCTGCATGAGGGGCAAAAAGTGCGTCCGGCAGAGGACATCTGACATGAAAAACTTCAACCTGTCGGCGATCGCGCTGCGCAACAAGACGCTGGTGCTGTATTTCATGCTGGTGTTCATGCTGGCCGGGGCGATCACGTTTGGCAAACTGGGTCAGAAAGAAGACCCGGAGTTTACCTTTCGGCTGATGATTGTCCGTGCCATCTGGCCTGGTGCCACAGCGGATGAAATGCAGAATCAGGTGCTCGACAAGATCGAGCGCAAACTTCAGGAAACGCCCTATCTGAAATCGGTCCGCTCTTTTGCCAAACCAGGGGAGAGCCTGTCGTTCATTGAAGTGCGCGGGGACACCCCGCCCAAAGAGGTGGCGGATATCTGGTACAAGGTCCGGCGCAACGTGGGTGATATCCGGCACACCCTGCCAGAAGGTGTGCAAGGGCCGTTCTTTAACGATGAATTCGGCGATACCTTTGGCTCTATCTATGCGTTTACTGGTAAAGGTTACAGCATGGAAGAGCTGCGTAAATATGCAGACCGCTCCCGACAGGAGATTCTGGGTATTCCTGCGGTCAAGAAAGTCGAAATGATTGGCATCCAGCCTGAAACCATTTACGTGGATTTAAGCAGCAGCAAGCTGGCCACGCTGGGGATAGACCCGCAATTGGTGGCCAGCGTGCTGACCCGGCAAAACGGGGTGCAGCCTGCCGGCTTTATCGAAGAAGGCATGGACAGACTGAACCTGCGGGTATCTGGCAGCCTGACCAGTGTCGATAGCGTAGCCAATACCCCCCTGACGGTTGCAGGCCGGACTTTACGGCTTGGGGATATTGCAACGGTGCATCGCGGCTACCAGAACCCTAAAACCTATGAGTTTCAATATCAGGGCCAGCCTGGCATTGCGCTGGCAGTGGCCATGGCCAAAGGGGGCGATGTCATCAAGCTGGGGGAATCCTTGCAGCAAACATTGGCGCATATCAGCCAGCAACTCCCGCTTGGGGTAGAGGTGCATCAGGTCTCCAACCAGCCGCTGGTGGTACAGAATGCCGTGCATGAATTCATGAAATCGCTCGGAGAAGCGGTAGCCATTGTGCTGGTGGTCAGTTTTGTTGCATTGGGGCTCAGAGAAGGCATTGTGGTTGCGCTGTCTATCCCGCTGGTGCTGGCCATGACGTTTGTCGGCATGTATATCTTTGATATTGACCTGCAACGGATTTCGCTGGGGGCGCTGATTATTGCCCTGGGCCTGCTGGTGGATGATGCCATCATTGCGGTAGAAATGATGGCCGCCAAGCTGGAACAAGGCTACGACCGGATCACGGCCGCCACCTTCGCCTATACAGCAACGGCATTCCCGATGCTCACCGGTACCCTCATTACCGTGGCCGGCTTTTTACCGGTCGGGCTCGCCAAATCGGCCGCGGGTGAATACACCTTCAGTATTTTTGCCGTGGTAGGCATTGCGCTGGTGATCTCCTGGATTGTTGCGGTCATTTTTACACCGTACCTCGGTTACAAGTTGCTGCCGGAACGCAAAGCGAATGATCACCATGCCGACGTCTATCAGAAGCCATTTTATCGCCGCTTCCGGGTACTGCTGGCATGGTGTCTGACGCATCGCAAAACCGTGATCTCGATCACCTTGCTGATTTTTGTGGCCAGCATCATGGGGTTCAAGTACGTGCCCAAACAGTTCTTCCCCAGTTCTAACCGCCTGGAGCTGATGGTAGATCTGTGGCTCCCGGAAGGCAGCTCTCAGACGGCCACAGAACAGCAAGCCCGCTTGTTGCAAGAGCACCTGAAAAACAACCCGCACATCGAAAATGTGACGGCGTATATCGGCCAGGGCAGTCCGCGTTTTTACCTGCCGCTCAATCAGGAGCTGTTTAGCGCCAACTATGCCCAGCTCATGATCATGACCAAATCGCTGGAAGACCGTGAGGCACTGCTGGCACAGCTGAATGAACTGTTTGAAAAGCGCATGCCAGCGGTACGCGGGCGCGCCATCCGGCTGGAAAACGGCCCGCCAGTGGGGTATCCCGTGCAGTTCCGCATCAACGGGCCGGATGAAAACAAGGTAAGACGCATTGCCTACCAGATAGCCAGCATCATGCGCGCCAACCCCAATACGCGCCATGTGAATCTGGATATCAATGGTCAGGCTAAAATCCTGAACATCAAGGTGGATCAGGACAAAGCACGTGCCTTGGGTGTGTCTACTGCGGGGGTGTCTCAGACATTGAACATGATGCTGGCCGGGGAAACCCTCTCCCATTACCGTGAAGGCGACCAGAGTATCGATATTGTGGCGCGCCTGGACAAGCAGGAATCGCCGGATACAGCACGGCTGGCGGATCTGCCCATCAGTACCGCCAGTGGCAAAACCGTGCCTTTATCGCAGATTGCCAGCGTGACATTAGGGTATGAAGAAGGCACCATCTGGCGCAGAAACCGGATTCCGGAAATCAGCGTACGTGCCGATATTGCAGATGGCCTGCAAGCACCTGATGTGTCTGACCAGATTGAACCAAAGCTGCGTGAACTGGAAAAAACACTCCCGGCCGGTTACAAAATCGACTTGGGCGGCAGCAAGGAAAGTAGCGGAGAATCCCAAGACTCGATTGCAGCCGTCATGCCCTTGATGCTGTTTGCCGTTGTCACCCTGCTAATGCTGCAGCTCAGGAGCTTCTCGCGCATGTTCCTGGTGCTGCTGACGGCACCGCTCGGCCTGATTGGTGTCACGCTGGTGTTGCTGGTTTTCCAGCAGCCATTCGGTTTTGTCGCCAACCTTGGCGTCATTGCCCTGGCGGGGATGATCATGCGTAACTCGGTGATTCTGGTTGACCAGATAGAGCATGACATCCATGAAGGAATGGCCCCCTGGACGGCCATTATCGAATCGACCGTGCGGCGCTTCCGGCCCATCATGCTGACAGCACTGGCGGCCATTCTGGCCATGATCCCGCTCACCCACAGCATTTTCTGGGGTCCGATGGCGTATGCCATCATGGGCGGACTACTGGTAGCCACCATTCTGACGCTCTTGTTCCTGCCGGCCCTGTATGCAGTCTGGTTCCGGGTCAAGCCAGTTCCTGCAGTCTGACCCCCCTCTTCTACCCCGGCCCATGCCGGGGTATTTTTTACCTCTTCTAACATTACACAATTTATTTGTTGATATTTGTATTGTGTACAATTTAATTGTTTGATATATTTCATCCATCGCAACCGCGACTTCGGGCAAACCGTTAGCCTCACTCACTTACACAGACAGGATATTGACCATGAGCATTCAGACACTTTACACCGCAAACGTAACCGCAACCGGTGGCCGTGAAGGCCGGGTTGTTGCAGATGATGGCAAACTGGACGTTGCATTGGCCTTGCCAAAAGCATTGGGCGGGCCAGGCGGAGAAGCCACCAATCCGGAACAACTGTTTGCCGCTGGTTATGCCGCGTGTTTTGAATCAGCCATCCGCTTTGTGGCCAGAGAACAGAAAATCGCCATCACCGCTTCTTCTGTCACCGCCACGGTTGGCGTTGGTCCGCGTGCAGCGGGTGGTTTTGGCATTACGGCCGCACTGACGGTGTCTTTGCCAGGCCTGGAAAAATCCGTGGCCCAAGCCCTGGCAGACCGGGCTCATCAGGATATTTGCCCTTACTCTCACGCTACCCGTGGCAATGTCGATGTCAAGATTGAAGTCATCTAAGCACATTGCCGGTTCAAGCTGATTCTTTAATGTGGCAACCCGGGTTGCCAGCCTGGGGCAAGCATCCGTAAAATGGACGCTTGCCCTTTATTGCAAGCCATTCATGAACCCTGATGATCTGTTAAAACTGGATGCCCAGCTGTGCTTTCGCCTCTATGCGGCGTCTCGGGCAATGACACGTACGTACCAGCCCCTGCTGGCGGGTCTGGACCTGACCTACCCGCAATATCTGGTGATGCTGGTGCTGTGGGAGAAAGACGATATTACCGTCAAGCAGATTGGCGAGAAGCTGGCGCTGGATTCCGGCACCCTTACCCCGCTGCTGAAACGCCTGGAGCACTCCGGGTTTATCATCCGCCAGCGCCGGGCAGAGAACGAACGCGAAGTTCGCATCTTGTTGACCAGTACCGGCCGCAACCTGAAAGAAAAAGCCAAACCGATCCCGGCACAGATGTTTGAACACTTCGGGATTACGCTAGAAGAAATTACCGAGCTAAAGCGCTTGCTGGACCAGATTACCGGCAGTGCCTGCTCGCCGGAGAACCCGGCCTCTTCGTGCTAGACAGCCTGTGATGAACCCCGCAAAGTTCAGCCTTGGGGTTTGGGGATAGCAGAAAGCGCCCCTGATGAATCCGGGCGCGTCAGCCGCATCTTTACCAAATCCCCTCTCTCTTTAGATACCCATGCCCTGCATGATTATCAGCAGTGAAATATCCGAAAAACCAGCCCGACTTTGAGGCGGGCCGGTTTTCTGGCAAGCACATCCGTTGGTCAGGCTGCCTGGCGTACACTCCCCAATAACCTTGGCAGTGCCACATCATTACCATCAAACAGATGCAGGCTGGTGGCGGGAAGGTTGAAGCGTAGCAGCGAGCCAATCTCAATGTCCTGGTGCGCGCTCTTGGCAACAAGCGGCTGACGGGAGAGTTCAGTTTCCAGGTACACATAGGCATGCTCGCCCAAATACTCTACATGGGCCACGTTCCCCGTGAGCGAACCGCTGCCAAGCTCGATATGCTCGGGACGAATCCCTAGCGTGACCTTGTCCCCTGCCTTCAGTGCCCCAGGGGCGACAGCAGCATTGATCTGGTGTTCAGCCACTGCCGTGACGATGCCATCACTGGCCAGCGCCGCCACCTCTCCTGCAATAAAATTCATCGAAGGTGAACCGATAAAACTGGCGACAAACCGGTTGGCAGGATGGTGATAAAGCTCAAGTGGCGTTCCAACCTGGGCGATACTGACCATGTGCTCCTGTCCGGCAAGCGGACGTAAAAGGACGATCTTATCGGCCAGCGTCATCGCTTCTACCTGATCATGGGTCACGTAGATCATGCTGGTGGTGTTGAGCGCGCGGTGCAGCTTGGCGATCTCTACCCGGGTCTTCACCCGTAGGGTGGCATCCAGGTTGGACAACGGTTCGTCAAACAAAAAAACTTTGGGCTTGCGCACAATCGCACGACCAATCGCCACTCGCTGGCGCTGACCACCAGAGAGCGCGCCAGGCTTGCGTTCCAGCAGTGGTGTCAGGTGCAGTGTTTCTGCGGCGGCAGCCACCCGTTTGTCGATTTCGGCCGTTAGCAGTTTCTGATGTTTCAGGCCAAATTCCAGGTTTTGCTTCACTGTCATGTGTGGATAGAGGGCATAGCTCTGGAAGACCATGGCCACATCCCGCTTGGCCGGCTCCAGATGATTGACGCGGACGCCATCGATACGGATATCCCCTTCACTTGGGTCTTCCAGGCCTGCAATGATGCGTAGCAAGGTTGATTTTCCACAACCCGATGGTCCAATGAAAACGCAAAACTCCCCCTGCTCGATGCTCAGGTCTACTCCTGAAAGCACCGATGTACTGCCAAATCCTTTCTGGATACCGGATAACTGGATCGCACACATGTTTATACTCCTTCCTTGATGCGGGCAAAGCATGCCTGCAATGGGGGTAGCCCAACCACACTGTGACCAGCATGAGACTGGAAACTGGTCTGGCTGAGCGTTTCCAGGTTCAGATCATAAGGCAGCTCGTAACGGGCAGGACGATCAGAAAAGTTGAATGCACACAGGATGCGCTCGCCCTGATACTCACGTTCAAATGCAAAAACCTGCTCGTGTGCCGGTAGCAAGCGTAATCCGCCAAAGCGCAGTGCCGGGTAAGCACGCCGCCATTCGATCAGATGCCTGTAAAATGCCAGGGTCGAGCCGGCCTGCATTTCCTGGTTGGCCACGGCCCGTTCGATATGCTCTGCCGCGACTGGTAACCAGGGGTCTCCCTCACTGAAACCGCCATTGGTACTGGCATCCCATGCCATGGGTGTTCGGCAGCCATCGCGTCCTTTATATTCTGGCCACATGACTTTTCCATAAGGGTCCTGCAGTAATTCGAACGGTACGTCAGCCTCTGGTAGCGCCAATTCCTCTCCCTGATACAGGCATACGGCACCTGGTAAGGCCAGCAGGAAGGCCAACAGCAAACGTGCCCGTTCTTCTGTCGATCCGCCAAGCTGTTCCCAGCGACTCACCACACGCGGTACATCATGGTTGCCGAGCGACCAGCAGGCGTAGGCATCTCCTGCTTCTGCCAGAAAATCGGTCATGACGCGGTGCAGGTAAGGTGCACTACATTCCTCGGTCAGCAGCGTAAACACATAGGCCATATGCAGGTGCTGGTCACCGCGGGTATAAGCTGCCAGCGTTGGGTACTGCAGGTCATCACCGATTTCCCCAACCGTCATGGCGCCCGGATACTGATTGATCAACTCCCGCAAACGGGCCAGAAACACCAGATTCTGAGGTTGGGTCTTGTCATACAGGTGGCGCTGGTAGGTATACGGGTTGCTGCGTGGCGCGCCCGGGCTTTCCATTTCTCTTGGCAGTGGCGGGTTATTGCGCAACTCAGGGTCATGGGTACCGAAATTGATCGCATCCAGACGAAAGCCGTCTACGCCACGGTCTAGCCAGAACCGTGCGACATCCAGCAATGCATCCTGCACGTCTTTATTGTGAAAGTTCAGGTCAGGCTGGCTGGCCAGAAAATTGTGCAGATAATATTGCAGGCGCCGGGTATCCCATTGCCAGGATGAACCGCCAAACACGCTCAGCCAGTTGTTAGGTGGACTCCCATCCGCTTGGGCATCAGCCCACACATACCAGTCACTGCGCGGGTTATCGCGGCTGGCGCGGCTCTCCTGAAACCAGGCGTGCTGGTCGGATGTATGGCTTAAGACCAGATCAATCAGCACTTTCAAACCCAGTGCATGGGCACGCGCCACCAGCGCATCAAAGTCGGCCAGATCACCAAACATCGGGTCAACACTGCGATAATCGGATACGTCGTACCCGAAATCAGCCATCGGGCTCTTGAAAAACGGAGAAATCCAAACAGCCTCAGCCCCCAAACGGGCGATATGCTCCAGCCGCCCGGTGATACCGGGTAAATCGCCAATCCCGTCGCCATTGGTATCCTGAAAACTGCGCGGATACACCTGATAAATCAGCGCACCGCGCCACCATTCATTTTGCTGCTTATCCATAATATTCATCCTTTGACTGCGCCAGCCGTCAGGCCGGAAACGATTTGGCGCTGGCAAGCAAGCACCAGCAAGATTAACGGAACCGTCACAATGACCGAGGCGGCCATGATGGTGCCCCAAGGCAATTCAAAACTGGACGCACCGGCGATCATGGACATGGCCACCGGTACTGTCCGCTGTTCTGGAGAGATCGTGAACGTGAGGGCAAAAAGGAATTCGTTCCATGCACCGATAAATGCCAGCAGCGATGTCGCGGCCAGCGCCGGTAACAACAGCGGCATGAAGATGCGGAAGATCAGCGTAAAGACGCCAACACCGTCCATCAATGCGGCTTCTTCCAGCTCTTTGGGCAATTCACGCATGAAGGTGACCAGCACCCAGATGGTGAATGGCAGCGTAAATATCAGGTCAGTCAACACCAGCGCACCCAGACGGTCGTACAGGCCCAGCCAGCGCACCAGCTCAAACAGGCCGGACAAAATGGCCACCTGCGGGAACATCGATACGCCAAGAATGCACATCATCAGTACCCCACGGCCGCGGAAACTCACACGGCCCAAGGCATAGGCCGCCAGCACAGAGACCAGCAGCGACAACACGACAGCCCCACCGGAAACCAGTACCGAATTCAGCAGATATGCACCAAACGGCTGGTCATGAAACAGCGTTGCATAATTGCTCAATGACGGATGTGCGGGCCACAGCGAAGTGGCAAAAAGTTCGTTGCCGCGCTTGAGCGAAGAGCCGATCGTGTACAGGAAGGGGAACAGACAGGCCACCAGTACAATCGAGACCAGCACGTAATACAGCAAGGTACCTAGAGTCAGTTTTTTCATCTCACACTCCTTGCATGCGACGACGCGTAAACACCATGTACGCGATGGTGAAAGTCGAAATCAGCAGGAAAAGCACAATGGCAGAGGCTGATCCAAAACCCACCTGCTGGAAATCGACCAGTTGTTCGCGTACGTAGATGGACATGCTCTTGGTCAGTCGGCTGTTTGACGTCATCACGTAGATCAGGTCAAAAACGCGCAGCGCATCCAGCATGCGGAACACCATGGCCACCAGCACGCCTGGCAGAATCAGCGGCAGCGTAATATGCCGGAATACCCGCCAGCGTGGCACACCATCCAGCCGGGCCGCCTCATAACAGTCAGAAGGCACCATCTGTAAGGCCGCCAGCATCAGCAAGGCCATGAAAGGTGTGGTTTTCCAGACATCCACCAGGATAATGGTCGGAAAAGCCAGATCCGGATCGGCAATGAACGCCAGCGGATGATCGATCACGCCCAGATGCAGCAAGATGGCATTGATTACCCCGTACTGGTCGTTCAGCATCCAGCTCCAGATCTTGGCAGATACAATGGTCGGGATGGCCCATGGCACCAACACAGCCGCACGCAGCAGGCTACGTACCCGTGAAGGTGTATTGAGCAAGAGCGCGACTCCCAGTCCCAGGACAGTTTCCAGCGACACGGAAATAACGGCAAAGATCAGCGTATTGCCCACTGCATGCCACCATTCACCATCACGCAGTACACCGTTTTCGCCAATGTAATTGTCCAGCCCGACAAACGGGTGTTGTGTCAGGTCCGACAATTGCGCACTGGTCAGACTGAACCAGACAGTCCTGAGCAGTGGCCAGCCTGCAATCACCACCAGCATCAGCATGGCAGGTAGCACCAGCAACCAGGCTTGCCGACGGCGCTGCTGCGCCAGCGGGGACGCGCGTCTGACCGCTACGGACGGCCGCTGGCTAGCGCGCCCGTCCAGAGAGAGGGATTCGCTTGACATATGAGTTCTCCACAGCGCTAGCCATCACAGATGGCCAGCGCTCAGTTCAACAGGGAATTATTTCCAGGTGCCGTTTGCCGATAGCCGCTTGAGCGACCCGTCCAGCTGCGCCAAGGCGTCAGTCGGCTTGGCATTGCCAGAGAGCACATCGTGAACCGCATTCCAGAACTGATTGCTGACCTGGTTGTACTTGGTCGCCGTCACGGTAGAAGGACGCGGTACTGCGCTGGCAAAGGTGGGGTAAAGTTCGGCCATGAACGGACTGGCCTTGATGATGTCCTTATCCTGATACAGGGCAGGCATGGTAGGGTTAAACGACCCCTTGATGGCACGGAATTTTTGCACCTGCGCACTGGTCAGGTACATGACCAGATCGGCCGCCAGTGCCGGATTTTTAGAATAACGGGAAACAGCCAGTTGCCAGCCGCCCAGTGTGGCAGCATGACGGCCGGCGGCACCGCCTTTTGGCAGCATCATCACGCCAATCTTGCCCTTGACCACGCTGCCATCCTGGCTCATGACCGACCAGGCATAAGGCCAATTGCGCATGAACACGGCATTGCCAGACTGGAACACGCCGCGCGCCTCTTCTTCGGCAAAGTTCAGCACAGCCTTGGGTGAAATGCTCCCTACCCACTTGGCAGCGGTATCCAGTGCCTTGGCTGCATTGGCATTATTAACCGAGATTTTGCCCGACGGGTCTACGATGGTGCCCGCATTAAAGCTGCTCAACCACTCCAAGGCATCACAGGTCAGGCCTTCATAAGCACGGCCCTGCCACACAAAACCCCAAAGCTTGTCATTACCGGCCGCACGCTCCGCATCCTGGATTTTCTTGGCCGTTGCGGTCATTTCATCCCAGGTGACAGGGGGTTTCTGGTTATATTTTTCCAGCAGGTCCTTGCGGTAATACATCATACCGGTATCAATATACCAAGGCATTGCCACCAGCTTGCCACCCACGGTGTCATTGGCAATGATGCTGGCAAAATGCTGCTTTTCGGCCCCTTTGCTATAGCCTTTCAGATCCAGCAACTGATTGGCCAGAATACCGGGCCAGACTACGTCAATCTGCAAGACATCAATTTTGTCCGAGCCGCTGCCCAGCAATTGCTGCAAGAGTGCCAGCTGTTCGTTCGAGTCATTGGGTGTCGCGACAAACTGAATCTCGTTACCGGTTTTCTTAGCCCATTCCTTGGCCGAGGTCATGCAGACGTCTTGTCCGGGGCCGGGTGCACCGCATTCCAGTCTCAGCACCGCTGCTGAAGCGTGTCCTGCTGCCAGGGTGGCGATCACCGCCAGGATACCAGTCTTGATCTTCATACCTTGTTTCTCCTCTTGTCTCGCTAACGCAGGTGCACCCGGGGGCGCGACCGGCACGAACGGTTGAAATTGTCTAATCAGGCAACTTCATTACACTGCAGACGAGTTAACTGGTAATTTCGAAAACCCGGGGCTGGATTAACATTTGAAATATTTGACCGACAATCATCGGAGGCATTCAGTTGAACAAGGTGGCCAGCGCAGCCAGATCGAACGGCTTGGCCAGAAAAGGCAGGTCTGCACACCAGTCAGGATGACGCTGGTGTACCTCTTGCGGCAAACCGGAGGTCAGTACGATACGCTGCCCAGGCCAACGGCGACGGATCTCGGCGGACAGCGCAATACCATTCCCGCCTGCGCCCAGCGAAATATCCGACAATATCAGGTCCACCGGACCATTTGTGGTCAGCCAGTCAAGCGCAGCAACACTACTGTCAACCGCATCGGCCACCATGCCCAGCGCTACTAGCTGGCTCAATGTGGTCTCACGCACCTCTGCGTCATCCTCCACCACCAGCACGCGGCCCTGCTTGGCTGGCAATAGCAGCGGCGTCTGGGGTAACGCAGTCGGTACGACAGGCCGATTAACAGCCGGCAGCCATAACTCTACCTGGGTCCCCTGCCCCAAGACGCTATGAATCTGCATGTCGCCACCGCTCTGGCGTACAAAACCATAGACACTGCTAAGACCAAGCCCGCTACCCTCGCCAGGCGCTTTGGTGGTAAAGAATGGCTCCATCACCTTGTCGATCAGCATGGGCGGAATCCCGGTCCCGCTATCGCTTACCCGCAGGACAACCGCCTGTGCAACCTCGGGCAGGCACGCAGGCGCCACAACAGCCTCTGCCGCCAGCAGCAGCCTCCCGCCATTTGGCATTGCGGCTGCACTGTTGAGAGACAGATTGAGTATGGCGTTTTCCAGTTGCCCCCGGTCAACATGAACCCACAGGGCCACATCACAAGGCGCAAGTACAACCTCGATATTGGCACCGGCAGCGTACTCGATCAAATCCAGCATCTCGGCCAGCATCTCTGGCACCGAAATATTCTCGGCCTGCAATGGCTGGCGTCTGGCAAACGCCAGCAACCGCCGGGTCAGCCTGCTGGCGCGCTCCGCCGCCCTGCGCGCGCGCTCGGCCATGACCTGCAGTTCCGGATGGTCATTCAGCCGGGGTTGCAGCAGCTCCAGATTCCCCAGAATCGCCACCAGAAAATTATTGAAGTCATGCGCCACACCACCGGTAAGCTGACCCAGCACATCCATTTTCTGGGCTTGGCGCAGCTCAGCCTCCACCGCCCGGCGGCTGGTCAGGTCACGGGACACCGCTACCCAGCCGCCGCCGGGCAAAGCCTGGCTATGAAACTCCAGAATGCGCTGATCCGCCAAATGCAGCTCGGCAGAACTGGCAATGCGCGTACCACCGCCAGCAATGCGGGTCGCCGTCTGTCGGGATACTGCACGCCAACGCACGGGCTCCGGCACCGCCCTGCGCAGTTCAGCCAGCGTCATGCCAACATACAAGGCAGACGCCGGTAAACCCAGTAATTTGACAAAGGTCGGGTTCCACGTCACAAGCCCCCCCTGCGCATCATGCACAGAGACCCCGTCATTCATCGAATTGAACACGGTTTCCTGCTGCCGGCGCTGCGCCTCCAACCCTTGAGCCAATCGCTGCTTTTCCAGTAGATTACTGCGAAACACCTCAAACGCACGTGCTAGCTCGCCTATTTCATCCGGGCGGTCGGTCGACGGAATCCGGTGTGATGTATCACCCGAAGCAAGCCGCGCCATGATGCGCGTCATCGACTGGATTTTTTGCAACACCCGTCCGACATAAATAATGCCCGCCACGGCCAGCAGCACGCCCGCCATTGCCAGAACCCATAAGCCGGACTGGCTGGAAAGCGCCACCTTGCGCATGGCGTCTCGGCGTTGCCGTGCCACGCTGCGCAATTCTTCCACATATCGGGTGGCGTTACTGCTCAGGTGCTCGGCATGGCTGCGCATCAGCGCCACCAGATAGCTGATCTGATCCTCGGTCGCCAGATAATCCCTTCTCAGGTCAAACACATTGCGCGGCCCTTCATCAAGCTGCCGGAGTGCATCCGCCAATTGCGGCTGGCGCAATTGTTCTCCTCTGACCATCACCTGCAACCAGAGTGCCTCGTTATCACTCTCTGCCATCCCCAGCGCCGCGTGCTCGGCCGCCTGCAGCCCTAGCGTCGTATTCACCCAGATGTTCAGCAGCGTCGGCGCCGTTTGCGCAATTTCAGCACGATGCCGGTAGATGCTACCGCCAATCCGGTCCACCGTTCGTCCCATCTCACCCAACTTGATTCTGAGCTGGCGCTGCTTGCCGGACAACACCAGAAAGCGGGTCAGATCCGTGTCGATACCATCCAGCTCTTCAGAAATGGCCAGACGTTCGCCTCCCTTGCCGGTCAGGTCCAGTGACAAGCGGCGGATATCGCCCAGCAGGCCCTTTAGCAATGCCGTATCATCATGCAACAAGGCCGAGTTTTCGGTTAATGTCATTCCGGGTTCTACTGCCGCCAACCGCGCCACTTTTTCCGACAGCTCAAGCACGCGGGCAATTTCCGGAATCACATACGCCTCATACTCGTCCAGCGCCTTCTGGTTGGCTCGCAAACCCAGCACGCCAACGGCCACCACCCCCAGCGTAATGCAGAACAGCAGCAGAAAAGTCGCGATCAGCCGGCCGCGTACACTGGCCAGACCGGGCAAATAGAACAGGCGCGGCAGGCGTGTCACAGCCGGGTAACCGGAGCAGAGAAAACGTACCCCATGCCGCGCTCGGTACGAATATAAGAAGGTTGCTGCGGGTTTGGTTCGATCTTGCGGCGCAAACGCAGGATCAGCACATCAATGGTTCGGTCGTATACATCGGCATCAAAACCGCGGGTTTGCTCCAACAGCTGGTCTCGCGACCAGATGCGGGAAGGATGCTGTACCATGGCCGCCAGCAAAGCAAATTCTCCCTGCGTCAGAATACAGGGCTCTCCCTCGCCACGCGTCAGGGTTCTGGTGCCCATGTCCAGCACCCAGTCATCAAAACTAAAACGCGGGCCGCTACCGGCCATGGCTGCCGGGCGGGGAATCGACAATTCCGTTGTTCGGCGCAGTTGGGCACGTACCCGGGCCAGCAACTCGCGTGCAGAAAAAGGCTTATTGATGAAGTCATCCGCCGCCAGCTCCAGCCCGAGCACCCTGTCTGTCTCGTCACCCTGGCCACTGATCATGATGATCGGTATCGGAGAGCCCTTTCGCAGCATGCGTGCAACCGCCAGGCCATCCTCACCCTTGAGCTTAAGATCAACCACCGCCAAAGAATGAGGAGCCGCATTCAGCCGCTCCTGCATCGCTTTGCTATCCTCCACGGCAGACACTGCAAAACCGGCCGATTCAAACACACCTTGCAGCCACTCTCGCACATCCGGATCATCATCCAGAATCAGAATACGATGTTTCTCCTCCACGTCTGTGTCTCTCCTTTGTATTGACGTACATGGCGTCATTTTTTTATATGTAGCATCATTATAGTTGATGGCAGATCATACCGGTTGCGCCCCCTACTCTGCCAGCCGCCGCCACATGAGCAGCAAGTATGCGGGATATTCCATCATTACCTCTGACTTGGCCACAGATATCACCACGCCTGTGTGAACCGCATATTTCAAAGGGGTCAACAGGCAAAAAACCACTCATTGCGCTCCTGATTGCACCAGCACAGGCGGGGAATGGACATCTGCCGTCCATTCCCCACTTGCTCTGCCAACACGTCAGCAGCCAATATCAGAAGCACTTCCTGCTTTAAAAGTTGATCCGCAAACCAAACTCCAGCCCTTTACTGGCACGGGCATCACTACTGACCTTGCTGTGGAGGTATTCGGCAAACATGCTGCTGCGTTTGGACAAACTGTATCCCACACCGAGCAGATATTCGTCACGCTTCACGCCCGGGTCATACCGGTAGTTGCTGGTATGGATATAACCGGCACGCAGGGCCAGACGCTGCGGCTTGTATTCCGCCCTTAATGACACACTGTTTTGGGCTGCATTGCCTGACGGCACGGCAAACGACAGCACCGAGCCAGTCAGTGCATTGGCAGACAATCGGGAATGGTTATCTTCGACACTCAGGGTCAGCCCCGCAATCGGCATGAACTTGCCGGCCAGCAGCCAGTCTGCCACGTGCCCGGCATCATTCTGGTTGCTGTCCACCAGCGCCTGACGGGTGTAGCCGACATGCACCCCAAACGCCGTATCCTCCCAGTTTGCACTGGCAGCCCAGGCATTGCCATTACCGGCCCCGGCACGCTCGGCAAATGCATAGCTGACAGCCCCGCTGACATGCCCCCAAACAGGCGTTTCATACTTGATGGCCCCCTTCTGACCACCTGCATCCCCCTTGCCGATGACGCCACCCACCCCTTTGTCTGGGCCATGGTCCCCCAGATCATAAAAGTTACCGTTCCAATACCCATCACCATACGCATTGATGCCATGCCCTAGCTTGATGGTCCCTGCCGGCCCCGATAATCCCAGCCAGGTATCGCCGGATGCAAACGTATCACCGGCAGGTGTCGTCCCCAGCGGAGAAGCCGCCACGTGAATATTGTTATTCATCCGCCAGATGGCCGTCATGCCATTACCAAGGTCTTCGCTGCCCGAAAAGTCGATTTCAGAACCGGCATCTTTCACTCCGTATTGTGAAGGGGCATCCACACTCTGGCGCCATGCATAGGCACCAGAAATCTTGCCGCTGATCGACACTTCGGCAAACGCCGCGCAAGAGTACAACCCGACTAATGCAACACAAACCAACTTCACATTCATTCTCTCTCTCCATGTACATGCAATCTTGATGTTTTGTCGTGATGACCCGGCAAAAAGCAGGGCCATCCGGCACGGCAAGGCCTGCACCTTGTCCGGCATCAACATCAAAACGCTCGCCTGTTAACCCCTAATGACGAAAATCAGCCCAAGCGTTAACAATCGAAATAATGGAAAAGACAAACAGGAGAGAGAGGGGTACGCAAAACCAGACCAGCGGACCTGTTTCAAACATGAACCGGCAAGCCGAAAACTGTAATGCACCATTAACCCGGGCAGCGCACCATCAGCACACGTTCAAACATGGAGTCACTTCGTCATGCCTGACCAAACTTATCCGGATACAAACACGCAGTGGTGGCACAACAGCGTGGTATACCAAATCTACCCGCGCAGCTTTTGCGATGCCAATGGCGATGGCATTGGCGATCTGACCGGCATCATCCACAAGCTCGATTACCTGCAAAAACTCGGTATCGACCTGATCTGGCTGTCGCCCGTCTACAAATCCCCCATGGATGACAACGGCTACGATATTTCAGACTATCAAGACATCGCCAGCGAGTTTGGTACGCTGGCTGACATGGAAACCTTGATCTCAGAAGCCGCCAAACGCAACATCCGCATCCTGATGGATCTGGTCGTCAACCATACGTCTGACGAACACCCTTGGTTCATCGCCGCCAGATCATCCAGAGACAACCCGTACCGGGACTACTATATCTGGCGCGCCCCCCTGGCAGACGGGTCTCCACCGGATGACCAGCGTTCCTTCTTTGGCGGTAGTGCATGGGAATGGGACCCGACAACCGAGGCGTACTACTATCACCTGTTTTCAAAACGCCAGCCAGACCTTAACTGGGAAAATCCGGCCGTACAGCAAGAAGTACACCAGATGATGAACTGGTGGCTCGACAAAGGCATTGGTGGCTTCCGCATGGACGTGATCGACCTGATCGGCAAACAGGTAGACCAAAAAATAATCACCAATGGCCCGCGCCTGCACCCGCTGCTGCAAGACATGCATCAGGCAAGCTTCGGGTCACGCAACGTGCTCACCGTCGGAGAAACCTGGAGCGCCACACCCGAAATCGCCAAACTGTACTCCGACCCGGCCCGCAAAGAACTATCGATGATCTTCCAGTTCGAACACATCACGCAGACATGGGACCCGGTTCATGGCAAATGGAAACCGCGTCCCTTCGATCTGGTCGAATTCAAGCGCATTATCGGTAAATGGCAAACAGAACTGGCAGACTGCGGCTGGAACTCGCTGTTCTGGAACAATCACGACTTGCCACGTGCCGTCTCCAAATATGGTGACCCGGGCAAATACCGTGTAGCCTCCGCCAAGATGCTGGCAACGGCACTTCATTGCCTTAAAGGCACGCCCTATATTTATCAGGGCGAAGAAATCGGCATGACCAATGTCCGCTTTGATAGCATTGACGACTATCAGGACATCGAATCGCTCAACCACTATCACGAACGCATCGCCGCCGGCGTACCGCACGAAGAGATGATGGAAGGCATTTACGCCAACGGCAGGGACAACGCACGTACTCCGATGCAATGGAATCACCAGGCCAACGCAGGCTTTACCACCGGCACTCCCTGGCTAAAGCTCAACCCCAACTACCCGCAAATCAATGCAGAAGCCGCCCTGGCAGATCCTGACTCCATCTTTTACCACTACCAGCAACTCATCCGGCTGCGCAAAACTTCCGCGCTACTCACTTATGGGGACTATCAGCCTTTGCTGGAAGATCACCCGCAGATATTCGCCTACCTCAGGCACCTTGGTGAGCAGCGTTTGCTGGTCGTCAACAGCTTCAGTGCACAGCCCATAGAGCTAAACCTGCCGCGTGAATTGAACACGATCAAAGGCAAAGGGATCATCAGTAACTACACCATTCGTCACGATCTGGAGAATAAGACAAGACTCGCACCATACGAATCTTTTGCAATCGAATTTTAATGATTAGGCAATGGACAGATTCCGAGAAAAGCACCAAGAATCAGATATTTGAATAGCCGGTCTGACAGGTATCGGGGACTTCATGCGGATCCCTCAACAAAACACGGTTTTGCTGAGGGGTTCTGTTTCGTATCACCATTACCCAAACCGGTACACATCCATCGCCAGTGTACCCAGCATGGCACCGGCAAAGGTGCGGGTTGCGGGTGCATCACTCGCGGCCCCCAGCGTGACATACAAGGGCAGCAAATGCTCATCAGATGGATGGGCATGCACGGCGTATGGCGCCTGTTTACGGTAATCCATCAGTGCCGGGATGTCTTTGTTATCCAGACGTTCGTGCATCCAGCTTTGGAAAGCCTCAGCCCAGGGGGCGATGCTTGGGTCTTCTTCCCCCAGATGCCAGTCAATGTCACCGAGATTATGCGTCATGCTGCCGGAAGAAATGATCAGCACGCCTTCGTCCCGCAGCGGCGCCAGTAGTTGCCCCAAACGGTAATGATACTCAGGGTCTTGCCGAGGCTGGATGGACAACTGTGTGACCGGCACCTCCCCCATGGGATACATTTCCTGCAGGGGCACCCAGGCACCATGATCCAGACCGCGATCCGGATGAATCGTGACGGGCCAGTTTTCTGCCTGTAATAGTTCCGCCACCCGCTCTGCCAGCCACGGTGCGCCTGGCACCGGGTACTGAATTTCAAACAGGGCACGCGGGAAGCCGCCAAAGTCGTGAATGGTTTCTGGTTTTTCCGCCGCGCTGGCAACCGGTGCCAGCGTGCCCCAGTGCGCAGACACCATCAATATGGCCTTGGGTGGCGTGATTTCCTGGGTGATATCTTGCCATGCTTTCCCGAATCTGCCAGCACCTAGCGCCAGCATGGGAGAGCCGTGAGACACAAAGTAAGTGGGCAAACGGGTGTTCATGATGTTTCTCTTTTCGTGATGTTCATGCCCGGGATTGGTTCCGGGCATGTCTGTTCAATGTATGTTCCGGGTTCAGCCTTTGCGTGTGAAGGTTTTCAGCGCAAATGCACCATCCCCCAGCAAGGCCAATGTCAGTGCCGCAGCGACCAGAAACACCGGATATTCCCAGCCGCCATTCGGGTTGGTGAATGACCAGCCATTCCCCAGATGTACCGTGCTTGCGCCAATCAGTAGCGGGATCAGGCCAGCGGCTACCAGGCGCGGATACACGCCCAGAATCAAGGCGGCGCCACCGGCAAGCTCTGCAAAAGCAGTCGGGTATGCCAGCCAGCCGGGGAAGCCGACCGTCGCAAAGAACTGGGCCGTACCCGGCAAGGTAAAGACCATCACCTTCAGTAGACCGTGGGCAATAAACATGCTACCCAGGGCAAGGCGCAGAACCAGAGCAGCGTATGGGGCAGTTTTGTTATCAATCATTTTCGTTCCTTTAGCGGGTTGTTTGGCGTTTACCGGTAAGTTATTCCGACAAACTTTGATGAACGAAGTATGATTGTTTTGAATATTTGGATAAATATTGCAAACCGGAATTATTTATCCCGATATATGGCACAATAAGATTCATTCTCGTCATGACGATGTGCAAAGGGTCTGCCATGGATATGCTTGCATCTATGCGTGTGTTTGTACGGGTGGTAGAAGCCGGCAGTTTTGTGAAAGCGGCACAGCAGATGGATATCTCCAACACGGCGACATCCCGGATGGTGGCCGAGCTGGAAGAGCACCTTGGCACCCGATTACTGCAGCGGACCACCCGGCGGCTGAGCCTGACCGAGGCTGGCAGAAGCTATCTGGAACGCTGCTACCAGATACTGGCCGATATAGAAGAAGCCGAATCCAGCATCCGTTGCGAAACACGGCAATTGACCGGCACCCTGCGCATCAATGCCCCGGTGACGTTTGGCATTTTGCATTTGTCGCCGCTCATCTCCGGGTTCCAGGCCACACATCCAAACCTGAAACTGGATGTTTCGCTGGCAGACCGGATAGTCGACCTGATCGAAGAAGGCTGCGACCTGGCCTTGCGCATCAGCAACCAGCTGTCGCCCACGTTGATTGCCAGACGCATTACCACCATTCACTTGTGCGTGTGTGCATCTCCGGACTATCTGGCAACGCATGGCACCCCAACGACACCAGATGCGCTGCAACAGCACAACTGCCTGGTGTATACCAACGGGCACAATCCGGATGTCTGGTCGTTTGGGTCCGGTGAAAACCGCAAAGAGATAAAAGTCAGCGGTACGTTAATGACCAATAACGGTGACTTGCTAAAACAGGCAGCCATTCGCGGGGAAGGCATTATCATGGAGCCAACCTTCTCGGTAGGTGATGCGCTGAAAAGCGGTGCGCTGGTTCCCTTGCTGATCCCCTACCCGACGGCCAGCCTGAACCTGTACGCGGTGTACACAAGCAGGCGGCACTTGCCCGCCAAAGCGCGGGCTTTTGTGGATTATCTGAGTGACGAAATAGGCGAGACACCCCCATGGGATGCCTGGATGTGGAACCAGACCACACAGCATGCTCTGCCGCCCACCTGAAGGTGGCGGGAACCAGTCCGCACCCGGATAGCTCTAAGCGATTACCCACACAGACAGGAATGGCAGTAATATCGTGCCCAGAAAACAGCTTCGCCGGTGGTTACAACCCACACGTGACTTCATTGCCCATAACCGGTTTCTGAAACCGCTGAGTCCGGTGTTATCCCATGACAAGCTCTGGCGCCTGACCCCGCACAGCATTGGCGGCGGCATTGTAGCAGGTGCGTTTGCGGGGCTGATCCCCGGCCCGTTGCAGATTGTGTCTGCGATTGTGCTGTCGGTGATCTTCCGCGTAAATATGCCGGTGGCGGTGGCGTTTACCTTTTACAGCAACCCGATCACCATTATCCCGATCTACCTGGCGGCACTGACCATTGGCAGCTGGATAACGCACGACGTCAGCAAACAGCCGGTTGATTTCCCTGACCTGCATCATTTGTCATTTCATCAATGGAGCGATGCCATTACAACCTGGCTCAGCCATATGGGCTGGCCATTTGTGATTGGCCTCTTCTGTATTGCCAGCGTGATTGGCGTTACCGGTTATTGCCTGGTTCAAATCATCTGGCGGCTGCATGTGTATTTCCGTATCCAGTCCAGAAAACGCAAAATGCTGGCGGCAAATCCCAAAACGGATCACTCCTGATTTGACGACGCGTATTTCTCAGCTTGCTTGATCTGGTGCACAATCTCCCGCTATCTCATTTCAATCTCATACCCTGACGATCTACATCATGGAATTTGACCCAAGTACACTCCCGCCGCAAAACTGTTACCAACTGATGGTGGGTGCCATTGTGCCCCGCCCCATTGCATGGATTAGCACCATTGATGCGCATGGCGTTACCAATTTGTCGCCGTTCTCTTTCTTTACAGTAGCCAGTGTTAACCCGCCTGTATTGGCGTTTAACCATGTGACCCCAAGAACCCAAACCGAAAAAGACACCCTGCGTAACCTGAAAGCCACCAGGCAATGCGTGGTGAATATCGTCAGCCAGTCTTTGGCGGATGTCATGAATGCCAGTTGCGCCAATTATCCGCCTGGCGTCAGCGAATTTTCTGCGGTCGGCATCCCGGAGGTGAAGAGCCAGTGCGTACAAGCGCCGGGTGTGGCGGGTGCCCCGGTCCGGTTTGAATGCACCCTGCGCGAGGTCATCTCGATTGGCACAGAGCCCATGGGTGGACAGCTGGTGTTACTGGATCTGGTCCACATCAGTGTCAAGGACGATATTCTGCTGGATGGCAAAATTCAGCCAGACTTGCTGCAAGCCGTTGGTAAAATGGGAGGAGATGACTACACCACCACCCAAGACCGTTTCAGCCTGGCCAGGCCTGTGCTGTAAACGACGATGGCGGCACCGGCCTTCAGGGCAAGTGCCGCATGTCTTGTGACTGTTACTCGCGGCCCTCTGGCTTATGTACCTTGAGCCAGATTTTCCGGTGCCACTACCCTGGGACCATCCTGTGTCTCCCGCAGTCCCAGAATCTGCTCCCCCAGTGGTGTCAACGTCGCACGCGGATACCTGGTTTGCTCCCAATGCCGCGGGTCCCCCGGAAAGGCATACCCCTTGGCAGGCTCGCGCAAATACCATGAGCGGATTCGCTCATCCCGCAAACGGATGTTACCGGCATCGGCCGGGGTAAATGAAATGTATTGCGCCAGACGGACATCCTGTTCTGACAGGTTCGGGCGGATACCATGAGCCAACAGGCTGTTAAAGATCAGCAAATCGCCCGCCTGCATGGGTACGAACTTGGGTGACCACGGTACAGTCTCCAGGTCGGGTTGCCATGGGTTTCTGTCAGCAGGCGCCGTTTTTCGCCATTCGATAAAATGTTCGAATAGTTCCGGAATGCATTGAAACCCGCCAGAATGCTCATGGGTATCCGATAAGGCCAACACCCCCTGGACATTCACGGGAAGCGGGTCCAGCGTGGTATCCGCATCCCAGTGAATAAACCCGCTGAAACTGCGCTTGCCACGGTTTGGCGTATTCAGGTTGGCGCGGTCGATGGTCACCCACAGCGACTCACGGTCCCAGATATCGACAAACGCGTCGTACACCCGTTGGGTCTGGCGGTTATCCCACATGGTCTGATGATGATACGCCTCTACCATGCCAGAACCATTCAGTTCTTTCATCTCGTGACTTCTTAGCTCCGGCTGGTCCCAGCTAGCGGGCTTTGTCGGGTCCAGCTCCTGAAACTCCCACAAAAACTGCGTGGTTTTTGCCACTTGCTCCGGAGAGACTGCCTGCTTGATCACCACAAAGCCATAACGCTGCCAGTGGGCAAAATCGGCATCAGACAGTACCCGCAGGGGCAAGGTTTTTTGCAGGTCTCTCAACTGGACCTGATCGGTATAGGCAACGGTCGGGTTACCGGGGCGCTGGTCGCCATAATGGTATCGGTCATTCATGGTGGTGTCTCCTCGTTGTGCTGAACATCCATGAACGCATTCTGATGCCAAACCATGCAGCAGAGTGCTACCAGACTCATCAAAAATGATACGATACTAACGTATTGATACGACAAAAGATAACAATGCGTCCACTTTTAGAACATGTCACCATCGAACAAGGGCATTCCTGGTCGCTACTGTGGCGGGAACTGCCGGAGATTCCGTTTATCTGGCACTACCATCCGGAGTTTGAGCTGACGCTGACGCTCAATGCACAGGGTCAACGGTACATCGGGGATCATCTGGATAACTTTACCGATCAGGATCTGGTGCTGGTCGGGCCAGACCAGCCACATACCTGGTCTGCCAGCCATCGCTTTGATGACACCCGGCCCATGCTGGCCATCGTGATCTGGTTTACCACCGAATGGCTGGAAAAACTGGCCGCCATCCTGCCGGAATTGCGCCCGCTGTATCAGTATTTTTCCAGGGCACATCGTGGGCTGGTTTTTTCAGATGCCGTCAAAGCGCAGGTTGTGCCGCTGATGCGTTCTCTCAACCAGTTATCAGAACCTGCGCGGATTCCTGTCCTGCTGCAAATCCTGATCGAACTCACCAAAGACACGGCAGCCAACCCGCTGGCCAGCGAGGCAGTACCAACGGTGACCGATACCGGTGGGAGAAATCGCCTTAACCGCATACTGGACCTGCTGCACGCGCAATTTCAGCACCCGCCTGCCATCGCCGAACTGGCACAAGTCAGTGCCCTCTCAGTCGGCGCTTTTCATCGGTTTTTCAAGCGGCATACGGGGTGTACCGTGCTCGAATACATCGCCAGATTAAGACTGGGACACGCCTGCCAGTTGCTGATCCAGACCGACAAGCCCATTGCCCTGATTGCAAACCAGTCCGGATATGAATCGCTGGCACACTTTAACCGGCAGTTCAAAGGCATCAAGGGCATGACGCCCAGCCAGTTCCGCAAGCACTATCTTCAGCATCCGCCATGTTAATTTTTGTGATATGCAGAGCATATGTACTATATTGCACCGGTGTACTGGTTATGTCGTCCCCCAAAATGTGTATCCTGTGCAATTCTTGATGTACATTAAAGTCCCCCCGCAAACAGCTACGCTAAAATCCAGCCATAAAAAAGGGATTCACATGAATACAAAACATCACACAACACTGGCAAAGCGGCTATTCATACTGGCGGTTGTCCCGCTGACGGCATTGCTGATCGCGTCTGTTTCTCTGGTCTGGACCTCGTTTCAATCCTGGCAGAATGCAAAAAATACGGTTCAACTGACCCACCTCGCGGTAGTCACCGGCGAGGCCATTCACGGCATGCAGGCAGAACGGGGGGCTACGGCCGGATTTGTGCAGTCCAAAGGGCAGAAATTTGCAGATGTGCTACCTGGTCTTCGGAAAACGGAAGATGGTAATCTGGAAGTGCTGAAAAATACCATGGCGGACCCGGTATTCCGTCAGTTAAAAGGCATGGCCGCCGTCATGGACAAGGCCAGCCAGAAGCTCGATCAACTGGGTAACATCCGTGGCAAAGTCGACCAGCAGCAAATCGCGGCCACAGACACGACAGCTTATTACACCGCCACCATTGCCGAGATGACCCACGTGATCGAAGGCTTGTCCCGTCAGGATACCAGCCCGGAACTGGTGCGCCGTACCAACACCTTTCTGGCCCTGGTTTACGCCAAAGAGTACACCGGACGTGAGCGTGCCCTGAGCACCCAGGCTTTTGTCAGCAACCAGATTGAGCCCGCTGCTTACCGCGGCATCCTGCAAAAAATCTACAAACAAGAAGGCTACTACGACCTGTTTGCCGCCAATGCAGACGATAGTGAAAAAGCTGCACTGGCCGCCGTACAGCAGTCTGCCAGCAGCCAGGAAGTCAACAAGATGCGCGCCATCATGGCAGCCAAGTCTGCCACGGGCGGTTTTGATATTGATGCGACGGTCTGGTTTAAAACCATGACGGCCAAGATTGACGGCCTGCATGATGTAGAGGCCTTAGTGGCCAAGCATGTAAACGATGTTGCACAAGCTCAGCTGGACAAGGCATTCCAGGCCCTGGTGGTATTTTGCCTGGCCGCTATTGCAGGTATCGGCCTGACCGTTGCCGTTGCCACATGGGTGGCCCGCAGTATCCGTCACCCACTGAACAAGGCCGTGGAGATTGCCGAGTTTGCCGCGCAAAAGGATGATTTTACCCGTACGGTTCCGGAAGAAGGTGTTGTCGAGGTTGTTCGCTCGTCTCAGGCTTTCAATAACCTGATGCATAAATTCCGCGACATCCTCACTGACATGAACGGTTTTTGCAAACAGATCAGCGATGCGTCCGTATCGCTGGTGGTATCTAGCGATCAGGTCAACAAATCAACCGCAACCGAAGCCGATGCTGCTTCTGCCATTGCAGCAGCCATCGAACAGGTCTCCGTGAGTGTCAGTGAAACCGCCACCAGTGCAAAAACCGTCACGCATGTGGTCAACAAGGCTTGCGAAGAAAGCGCGCATGCCCTGAACGCCACGCTGGATACAGTAAGGAACGTCAACAAGATTACCGACCTGATCAGCAATGCCAGTGTGAAAGTCAGTACGCTGGAGCACAGTTCACAAAAGATTGGCGGCATTGTGCAGGCCATTCGTGAAATTGCCGACCAGACCAACCTGCTGGCACTGAATGCCGCCATCGAGGCTGCGCGTGCCGGCGAGCAAGGCCGCGGGTTTGCCGTGGTAGCGGATGAAGTTCGCAAGCTGGCAGAGAGAAGCTCTTCTGCGACGGAAGAAATCCGTAACCTGATTTCTGCCATCCAGGCCGATGTCGGCGGGACGGTCAGCATCATGCAAGAAGCCAATGATGAAGCGCGCCAGAGCCACCAGCTGGCTTCCAGCATGGAAGAAGTGCTGCGCAATATCGGCGTTGAAACACGTAACATTGCCCAGCATGTGCAAGGCATTACCGACTCGATTACCGAGCAGGATATTGCGATTCAGCAAGTAGCCGAGCATATGGAAAAGATCGTACAGATGACCGACCAGAGCCGTGAAGTGGCGGTATCTAATGACAAGACGGCCAACATGCTGGAGTCGCTGGCTGAAAACATGCAAAAATCCATCAGCCGCTTCAAGTGTTAAACAGATAACCGGCTGTCGGGCCCAGCAAAAAACCAGCGTCGCAAGCGCTGGTTTTTTGTTTTCCGCCTGGCACAGCCAATTTCTGGCTGACTAGATATGCTTGTAAAAATAGACAGTCGGGTGCAAAGCCCCATCGGGGGCGGCCGCATAGTCCGGAATCTGCCCTGCCCTGTGCCAGCCCCGCTGCTGATAAAACTGCTCGGCATCTGACCCGGCCAGGGTATCCAATACCAGCAGAGAGATACCAACTGTTAGGGCATGAACCTCCAGCTGCTGCATCAAACGGCTGGCCAGTCCTCTTCCGCGGGCCTGACTATGCACCATCAGCTTCTGGACTTCTGCGCGGTGGCGACCATTCTGCTTTTGGCAACGGGCCAGCTGTACCGTACCCAGATATTCACCCTGTTCTTCGATCACCCATAACAGTTGATCCTTATCCAGCGCCTGCCCGACAGATCCCCAGTAAGCTTCTGCGTCCGCTTGTGTCAGCGGCCACAAAAAGCCGATGGATGCCCCATGCATGACGGAATCCATCAGCAAGGCTGCCAGACCCTGCTGGAGCGGCGCCGAGAGAGAGGTTACATTTACGACATGCATCCGTACCACCTATCGGTGAGGATAGGTGCCATCACCATACGGTGCGGCTTTGAAGGCATCCAGCGCTTCGGCCGCGGCAGATAATGCGGCAATGGCCGGGTAATCTGCCGCTTTCACGATATCCGGCAGCATTTGCTCGGCAAAATACCAGCAGACGGCAATGCTGATGCCCGCCTGGTTGATCTGCCCCGGTGCGGCAGATAACGGTGCACGCGCCAGTTCGGCTTCTAGCTGGTCCAGGGCGGCCGTCAGTTGCAAGATAGAGCGCTCGATCCAGGATGCATACTGCTTGTCTGCCGGACGCAGCCGCTCATAGACCACCGTAACGCTCTTCTCGGCCATCACTAGCGCCAGGCCCGTCAAACGAATCGCATGCTGTCTTGCCTTGAGGTCTGTCGGCCAAAGACGCTTGTCCGGCGCGGCCAGCAGTTCTGCATATTCCAGAATCAGGTTGGAGTCCATCAGCACTTCGCCGTCATCACACACCAGTGTTGGCGCTTTGACGACCGGGTTGATGGACTGGAAGGTTGGAAAGTGGCGAAACACCGAGACAGCCTGATGCTCGAAAGGCAGCCCGAGTAACTGCAAAGAGACCGCCACACGGCGTACGTAGGGTGAATCCAGCATTCCGATCAGTTTCATTCCTGTTTCCTTATAGTAATGTGTTGGACACACCGGCAAGCATCTTATACAAACCCGTCAAATTTCGTCCATATGCACTTTGTCCGGGGCAAGTGAAACCATGTGTCAGAACATCCCGTTTTCGTTGATCATCTCAGCCGGGATGGGCTGTCCGATATCCCATAATTCGATGATCTTGTCGCCCTGAAAGCGGAAGATATGGACCAGCGCCAGTCCAGGTGTATCAGGCTGTAGCATGACATGGGAAAGCACCATGACCTGCTCGCCTTCTGCCATGGTCTGTTGAACCTGTAATTGCTTGTGAGGGAATGCGTTGGCATTTTCCTGCATGCCATTGGCCAGAGAGGCTGCGTCACCTTGAAAGAACGGGTTATGGTGACGAAAGTCTACCGCCACATGCCGGGCATAAGCCGTGTTCACTTGCCCGGCAGCCACCATGTGCAAGAACTCAATGGCAATCTCTGTGCGCGTTTGCATGGCCATTCCCCTGTTGATGGATCGCGTGCTTAACGGTCAAGCCGGCTATGCAACAGTTGCCCGCCTTTGGCAATCACCCTGCCCGCCTTGATGACTGTCCGTGTCGCCGGGCGTGTGGCTACTACCTCTGCCAGCGTCTCGCCGGGCATTAGCAGGAAGTCAGCCGGACTCCCCACCTGCAAACCCGGATCGGATAATCCTAATGCCTTGGCACCATGACGGGTAGCTGCCGTGAAGGCGGCTTGAAGGTCTTCATCTTTCCGGGCATCAAAGCGCATGGCCAGAAAAGCGGCGCGTTCCAGCATATCGCCATTCCCGAAGGGGGACCAGGCATCCCGAATGCCGTCAGACCCCAGGCAGACATTCACGCCTGCGGCTGTTAGCAGTGCAAATGGCGGAGCCTCGATGTCGGCAGGCGCAGTGGTCATGATGGAAATCTGCAGTGCGGCCAAACGGTCTGCCAACGCTTGCAAGGCCGTCCAGTGACGCGTCCCCAGACAAAAAGCGTGGCTGATCATGACGCGACCCTGACGCTGATAGCGCTCGGTAAAATCGGCAATGCGCTCAATTTCCCACAGCCCAAGCTCGCCGGCATCATGCAGGTGAATATCAACCCCTGTGTCTGCGCTGGCAGCCAGTTCAAAAATGCTCGTCAGATGCGCAATCGGGTCGCGGTCGATGCCGCACGGGTCCAGCCCGCCGACCACATCCAGGCCTTTGGCAAGGGCTTCTGCCATCATCTCGGCCACACCAGGCTGGATGATTAGTCCGCGCTGGGGAAAAGCAACATACTGAATATGAGCCCAGTCCTGGTATTTATCCCGAACAGCCAGCATGTCTTCAACGTGCTGCATACCCAGCAAAGGGTCGATATCCACATGGCAACGAAACGTGAGAGAGCCTTTGGCAATGCAGTGCTCCAGCAAGGAAGCCGCACGCATGCTCACCGGCGTAGTCAGCCCGAGCAGGATTCGCTTTTCATTGTCGATACGGGATTGCAGGTTCGGACCAGCGCTATGGGGGAGCCATGGCAAACCCCACAGTGTTTTATCCAGATGAATGTGGCTTTCCACAAATGGGAGCGTCAGGATCTGATGCTCGCCATCGATGTCTGGTGACGTTACCGGTGTCTGGCTGGCGGCACGGTACGCGGAAATCAATCCGTTCTCTATCCGGATATCCTGCAGCTTGCCTGCATCAGGCCGGATATTTCTAAGCCAGTAAGCTTGATTCATCCAGAGCACCTCGGTCTAAGTCGTACATCAGACAAACGTCCGGTTATGCTAGCACCCGCTAACGGGCTGGAGATACCCGTAACAGCATCAGTGCTGGTCTGTCGGCTTGTGCAGTACGAACCGGGAAAACAGTTCAAATATCGCCATACCCGCCAGCATGGCCAACAGAAAGCTAAGCCCTTGAGACAGATGAAAGGCCGGCAACAGCAGGGCTGGACCCGGGCAAATACCGGTCAGCCCCCAACCGGTGCCAAACAGCAGACTACCCAACAGCAGGCCACGGTCTACATGTCGGGCCGCAGGGATGGACAACACATCACCCAAAATCGATTTGCCACGGCGTTTGGCCAGAAAATACCCGATACTTGCCACCGGAATGGCGCCTCCCATCACCAGCATGAGCGACGGGTCCCACACCCCGGCTAAATCCAGAAACGCCTGCACTTTAGTCGGATTGGCCATGCCGGCAATGATGAGACCCAATCCAAACAGGATACCGGTCAGAAATGCTACCAGAAAACGCATATTGATTACCTTTGGTTCAGACTCAGACACCACCCAGAATGTGCCGGACGACAAATACGGTGACAAAACCAGCCAGCATGAAACACAGGGTCGCCAGAATTGAACGGCCAGAGAATCTGGCAATGCCGCATACGCCGTGCCCACTGGTACAGCCGTATCCCAGCCGGGTACCAAAGCCAACCAGCAAGCCACCGATGATCAGGGCCTTGTCTGACACCAGCACACTGGAAGCCGGCAAGGCATGAAACAGCCGATACACCAGAGGCGACACAATCAGCCCAAGCACAAAGCACAATAGCCACGCACGGCCTGTAGTAGATGGCTTGAGCAGATTGCCCAATATGCCGCTGATGCCAGCAATACGGCCGTTAAACAGTAACAGCAATGTCGCCGCCAGCCCGATCAGCAATCCACCGAACAAAGACGCCAGCGGACTGAAATGCAATCCATCTATCTGCATATGTTGTACATCCCTTTTGTAGCACCATTTTACAGGTGCAGAGGTTAGCATAAACCGCGGCCCCAACTGAGGGCTTTGTATCATGACCCACACAGCGCGACGGCTAGATGAACCGCTTACATTGTTTCTGTGTCGCCCTGAAGTCGCGCTACCAGCCCGGACATCCGTTCTGCATGCTGCAAAATGGCCTCTTGCACCAATGACGGTTTACCCCACAGGCTGACGTGGGTTTTGGCACGCGTTACCGCGGTATACAGCAAGGCACGGCTCAACAGCGGTGTTGGTTTATCTGGCAATACAATGGCCGTATGGTCAAACTCGGACCCCTGGCTTTTGTGCACGGTCATCGCCCAGGCGGCTTGCCAGGCTGGCAGACGGCTTGGTGCCACACTGCGCCAGCCGTGGTCTGGTGCAGGAAACCAGGCTCTTGTCTGCCCTTGGGCATCAGGCAATATCAGGCCAATATCTCCGTTGTACAGATTCAGGCTGTAATCATTGCTGGAGACCATGATGGCCAGTCCGGTAAACAAGCCGCTCTGCGTGGTTTGTCCGGGTTTGATCCAGTGCCGTAACTGGAAACGTCTTTCCAGTGCACGGTTGATGCCACTGGCACCGAATGCCCCGTCTTTCAGAACCGTCAGAATCCGGAAAGCATCAAACGCAGCAAAGGCATCGGCAGGCGTATCCTGCTGCGGATTGTAATGGCGGATCACCTCGAAATACGCTGCATAGGCATCGGTCAGGGCATCCAGCATCTCTTCCGGTGTCGCCTGATCCACCCATTGCAACTGGGCATTTTCCGCAAATGCCTGGCTGACCACGTCCGGTTGCTGTTGCAAGATGCCGCGTGCCAGCGTGCCGATACCTGCCTCGCTGGCAAACCGGTAGCTATGGGTCAGCAGCTGCAAATGCTCGGACAACGGATGGTGCGGGTGTTGATGCTGCTGACTGAGTTCTGTCTGGGTAAAGTTATCTGACCTTTGCTGTGTCGCGACAAGGCGTGTGGCCGGCAGATCAAAGCCCGTCAGAGCGGACAAGCGCTCTGCCATGGGCACGCTGCGCGTCTGTCTGGCGCACAGGTCGGCAAATACACTGCCGGCCTCGACAGAGCTTAACTGCTCTTTATCCCCCAGCAGAATCAGCCTGGCATTCGGCGGTAATGCGTCCACCAGCCGGTACATCATGCCCAGATCAATCATGGAAGCCTCGTCCACCACCAATACATCCAGTGCCAGCGGGTGCTGGCGGTGATGCTGGAAACCGCTGCCCTGCCCTGTAGGAACCAGCAACCGGTGCAAGGTTTCTGCCGTTGTCGGCAATGAGGGTATGACGGCCGCAAAATGTTGCTGCTGTGCCTCTGTTAGTTTGGCTTGGGCATGCCGCAATCCTTCTGCCATACGGGCTGCCGCCTTACCGGTAGGCGCGGCCAGACGAATGCGCAAAGGTTGTTTCTGGCTGGCCTGCAAGACCAGCAACAACCGCAATACGGTACTGGTTTTACCCGTGCCGGGGCCGCCAGAAATAATGGTGACATTGGACACACATGCAGCCGCGGCGGCCACTTTTTGCCAATCCGGCTGTTGCGCAGAAGCAGGGAACAAGATGTCCAGATCCCGTTTCAGCGCCTCTTCATCGGGCACCGTCACCGGAATGGCCAAGCGCTGTTGCAGACTGGTCGCCAGCTGCGACTCAAAAAACCAGTAGCGGGCCAGATACAACAAGCGGCCATCCAGTATCAGTGGCGTAAACTCGCCCGGTAGCCCGACCAGCCGGCTTGCAGACGATACGGCCTGCCGGGCAATGGCATATTCTTCGGCGTCCAGTGTCAGGCAGACATGCCCGGCCTGAATGGCCGCGACCAGTCTTTGTACCAATCCATGCAGATCATTGGCCTCAACTGCAGCCAGCCGGAACAAGGCATCCGCCAGCTGCGTACCCAACATGTCGCCGGACGAGATAGCTGTTGCATGGTCAGATTTCATCAGGGTGGTTGTCATGGACGCCCTCCAAACAGGGCATCAAGTCCCTCGATTAATGCTTTCACAGGCCGGTCATGATACACCCCGCAGCCAGGTAAACCGGTAGCCGTGCCCCGCAAGAACAGATAACGTACGCCGCCCATGTGCTGGTCGTAATCGTAATCGGCAATCCGTTGCTTGAGATACCGGTGCAGTGCCAGGGTATAGATCAGGTATTGCAGGTAATAATGCTCGGCTGCAATGGCCTCAGTCAGATACGGCTCCTGATAATGGGCCGGTGTATTACCCAGCCAGTTAGACTTGTAATCCACCACATAAAACTTGCCGTTGATGCGACACACCAGATCCATGAAACCTTTCATGTACCCATGGCTGGTGGCGGCATCCAGTTGTCTGGCGGCCTGCTGGCAGGCAACCGGGACCGCCATGTCCGGCTGCGTCAGCAAATCGGCCAGTCTGGTAAGCGGAAAAGCCGGTTGCGGGAAGGTAAACTCCAGTTCTACCAGTCTTTCCGCATTGCTGACGTGCCGCAAACCATGTCCTGCGGCGTCCAGTGGCTGGGCCAGAGTGTGATTCAGCATGTCCCGCAGCACCGGCAACCAATGCTCGCCGTAGCCGTTGTCAGTCAGCAGTGTCTTTATCAACTGGTCCTGGGCATCGCCGGGGGGCTGGGTAAAGTCGGTTTCTTCAAACAGGGAATGCAAGAAAGTCCCGGGGCGCGCCCCGCGCGGGAAATCAAACATGCCATAGGTGGCTGGCGCCTCTTCTGCCGGCGCATCAGGCAACAACGGCATGGCATCATGGTCTGGCAATTCCAGCGCGTAATGGCTGACATGACGGGTCATGGCGGTAAAACTGCTCATGTACCAGCTGCTGCGCAACGTACGGCCAAACTGACGTGCAGACAATGTTTGCGGGGCAATCTCCTGACGCAACACGGCAGACGGGCTGATCTGTACAGGTTGCGCACTGAACAGCATGGGATGCGCTTCACACAATTGCATGACAGCGGCCATGACCGTGCCGGGCGTCTGTTTTTTCAGGGCATCCACATGCAGGGCAAAACGCTGGGCTGGCGTCATGCCGTGGTCTGCCGCGTCTTGCGGGTGCAATAACCAACCAAGTGCAGCGGTTTCCTGATCCTTGCAGGCCCCCCAGGTCAGGTAGCAGCGATGCTTGGCCCGCGTTAATGCCACGTACAGCAAACGCAGCTTTTCGGCAAACTGCTCTAGCCGTACCTGTTCCTTGATGGTTTCATCCGCATCCAGATACAGGGTCGGCTGACCTGCCGGGTTACGGCAAGCCAGTAAGCTGCCCGGTTTGGTCAGGGCACCATCCCAGGCAAACGGGCAAAACACAATCGGGTATTCCAGCCCTTTACTGGCATGGATGGTCACAATCCGGACACGGTGTGCATCGCTTTCCAGACGGATCTGGGTTTCTTCCTGATGCCCGCCATTTTCTTGGCACTGGGTGGCATACCATTGGTACAACGGGTCCATGCCGTGGCAACTGACACTCTCTGTCTGGATCAGCTCCAGCAGATGCAGCAGGTTGGTCAGCCGACGTTCACCATCGGCATACGCCAATAATCGGGCGGGCAGGTTTTCTTCATCCAGCCACAAGCGTGCCATGGGCATGAAGCCTTTGTTTTTCCAGAGCTCGTGATACCGGCCGAACTGGGCCAGTCTGGCTTCCCAGGCGACTTCTAGCTGTTTTTCGGCAAACAAGGCTTCGCCACTTAAACCAAACAACTCTGTCGTCAGTGCGGCGCTGACAGTTTTCTCGCTGGCTGGGGACAAAATGGCCGCCAGCACGGTCGCCAGTTGCATGGCCTCCGGGCTATTGAATACGCTGTCCGTGGCTTGCTGGACGGCTGCCACGCCCCGGGCTTGCAAAGCCTGCATCATTTGCCGTCCCTGGCGATGGCTGGGCACCAGAATTGCCATATCGCCACCATTGAGCGGCCGGCCTTTCAGGCTGGCTTCTGCCTGCGGCAGGTTCAGCAACCGGACAATTTCACTGGCACATCCCTCGGCTGCCCATTCGTTGGCTTTTTCTTTGCTGATGGGTTTGTCATCCCCATTGTCAGGCAACAGGCTAATGCACATAGGGGCCAAACCATCCCCCACCTGCAAGGCAGACGCCCCTTCCTGCTTCGCATCCACCGGGTCAAAATGAATCCCGTCAAAGGCAAACGGCACCTGCGGTCGCTCGAACAAGGCATTGACGGCCTTCACCAGCAAATGGTCAGAACGCTGGTTTACGCCCAGCGTGTGTTGCGCACGGGTATCCCGGCGCGCGTCCAGATAGGTAAAGATATCCGCTCCGCGGAAGCTGTAAATGGCCTGCTTGGGGTCGCCCACCAGATACACGGGCAAACCGCTGCTGCCATACAGGGCGTTGAATATCTGGTACTGCACCGGGTCGGTATCCTGAAACTCGTCGATCAGTGCCGCCTTGAACTGATCGTTCACCCGCCGGACCAATGCCGCGGCAGCCGGGCCTTGCAAGGCCTCTGCCAGCCGGTTCAGGAGGTCATCAAACGACAATACGCCGCGACTGGCCTTGCGCTGCGGCAGCAGGGTATTACAGGTTTGCAACAGTTCGCCCAACCAGGCTTTATAGGTATTCTCAAGACCGCTGCCAAGCTGGCTTCTGGTCACCAGCAATTGCGCCATGGCATCAAAAAAGGCATGTACCGGCGGCGTCTGCCCTTTTTTGGTCGCTTTCTCCAGGGCTTCCGGTGTGAACTTGACTGCTTCCTTGAATAACGGCGCGGCATGTGCAGCTTCCGGAGCCAGATAAGTATCCATCCGGCTCAGCCAGTCTGCGATGTTCGCGGCCTTGTAGCTGGTTTTGCTGAGGCCATCGCTGTTCATCAGTTTGGCTATGTCTTCCCCATGATTCAGCCATAACGGTCTGGCCGTCAGATAGGCCTGCTCGAACTGTGACCATAACGCAGGCAGATCATCCACTGGCACACCGGCCAGCTGCAAATAGGGCTTGCCGATGAATCGACCCAGCTCGTTTTGCACTTTTTGCGGGGTATATTCGTGGCTGGCCAGCCAATCCATCAGGGCCGGATGACCATCTGCCACCCAGTTGCGCCAGGCGTCTGCCACGACCTCAAACAGCAAGGCGTGGTCATCGGCCAGCAACTCCTGCTCAAATGGCACACCCGCCTCCAGCGCCGCATCCGTCAGCACCCGCTGGCAAAAACCGTGAATGGTGTAAATGGCGGCATGGTCAAAACCACGAATGGCAAACTCCACCTGCTGCAACGCTGCGTTACGTTGCGGCTGCGTCTGGTAGTCCTGCAGCAAGGCCTGCCCAAATACGTCGTCAGACGTCCCGGTGGCAAGCCAGGTTCTGACATCCACCAGCCGCTGGCGCAACCGGTCGCGCAATTCTGCGGTAGCAGCTTTGGTATAAGTCACTACCAGTATCTGCTCGACCGACAACTTGCCTTCCAGCAGCAAGCGTACAAACAGGCCGGAAATTGTCCAGGTTTTCCCGGTACCGGCACTGGCCTCGATCAGTTGCAGGTCGTGCAGCGGAAAATCAAACAAGGCGGGGCGGCTCATGCATCCCCTCCTGCTTTCACGGTGGTAATCTGACGGTGGGCAAACATCTGGGTCAACAAGGTTTGGGCCCAATGGGTAAATTCTTCATCCAGGGGATCTTGTCCGCGGTAAACGGTCTCGTAATACGGGTTCTCGCACTCGCCCCTATGAAACGCATTGTGCCGGTTTGCGGGTACATCCCAGGCCTGATGCGCGGCTTTCAGACCATCGTGCTCGATTTGCTCGGCCGATAACCAGGCATGGGATGACTTGATAAAGAAAGGCAGCGGATAACAGGCGGCAAAATGAAACGCATTGGCCAGCTCGTTCAAAACCTCCAGCGGCTGTTCTACCACGGCAAATTGCAGGCATTGGGTTTTATCATCGTCGCTGAGCGCCAGCCACTGGCTTTGCAGGGCGATGCCGGCAGGTTTGGCCGCACATAGCACCACATGTTGCACCCATAGGGCAAACTCGTGCCATGGTCGCAACTTGTCCGCCTTGGCCCCCCATAATCCCTCGCGGGTCAGCCGGACATCATGCAAGCCCCCCAGCAAACCCGTCAGTCGTCCGCTCGCCAGTTCAATCTCAATCGGCAGACGGTCCGGCAATGCAGGCGGTAACTGCCCCAGTTGCGACAAAAAGCCCGCCAGTGCGGTTTTTTCCTGATCAAACAGGGCATGGCCCAATGCGCCGGCCGGCAAAACGCCACTGGCTTTTACCAGACGTTCATCGTCTTTCCCGGTTTGCCATGCGTATTGCCGGGCAACTGCCATCCCCTCCCTCACCGACTGGCGAGACACCCAGTCCAGTGCAAACGGTTCCACCTGCTCGGCTTGCGGCTCATCCAGTCCCAACCTTACCCCCATCCGTTTTTGCAACAAATAGCGGGATGGATTACGAAAGCAGCTTAACCAGTCCATCAATTGATGCGGAGGGAGTTCAACCGTCGGCAGGGGCTGTTGCATCCACAGATGGCTCACCAGCTGCCCCTGCCCGGCGATTTCGCCTGCGCGGGCAAAGGGTGCAGCATAACTGACGATTCGCTCATCCGCAGAGAAATAGCGGCTATCAAACGGCTGCAAGGGATGATGAATCACCAGTCCATTCAACCAGTCAGTGGCCGGCTGGCAAGTCTGGCGAACCACATCCAGACACTCTGCCAGCAACGGCGAAGGCGGTAAAACCGAGCCGTCACGGATGCTCGTTCCCACATAACTCATGTAGAGCGTATGCCGCGCCGACAAGATGGCCTCCAGAAACAGGTAACGGTCATCAAAGCGGCGATACCGATCCCCCCGGCGATAATGCCGGTGCATCAGGTCAAACGAATGCGGTTGCAGCTGACGCGGGAAATCACCATCGTTCAAGCCCAACAGGCACAAAACCTGAAACGGCAGGCTGCGCATCGGCACCATGGCGCAGAAGGTCACGCCGCCCGACAAAAACCCGGTCGATCCATACGCTTGCTTCCAGCCCTGCTCCAGCCAGCGTCGTACCCAGGCTAACGGTATCTGCCCCGCAAACCGGGCCAGCTCGGTATCTTCACGCAGCCGGGTAAAGCAATCCCGCACGGGCTGCAGCGCCGCCTCGTCATCCGTATCCGGTAAAAAGAAGTCTTCCAGCAGCGCGTGCAGCCGCTGTACCCAGGTCGCCGCATCGGTGGCATGCTGCATGGTGCCAGTCAAGTCAAACAGCGCATCCAGCAGCTTTGTCAGGCCAGCCAGCATGCTGGCCCTGCTGCCTTCGGCCACTTCGCATGGCAGCGTGTCCTGCCACAGGGGTAATACCGATCCGGCCAGCTGCACCGGCAGTGCCACGCCCAGCAGCATGCGGTCCAGCCCCTGCCGCCAGGTGTGGGCATCGTCTTCAGGCAGTCCCAATTGACGTTTATGGGTGGCATCCCTGCCCCATCGGATACCGGCTTCAATGACCCATTCCCGCAATACCGGCAAATCATGTGCGGCCAAACCAAACCGGCGCGCTAACGGCTCGCTTTCCAGCAGCGCCAATACCTCGTTGACCTCAAAGCGGGAGTCCACCAAGGCCAGAATCTGACTCACCACCTGAACCAGCGGTTGCTCGCTGTTCAGGGCCCGGTCAGCAATTCCGTAGGGAATGTAGGGCACGCCTTCCCGCTCGGCAAATACGGCATCAATCAAGGGGGCATACGTTTCAATATTCGGCATCAGCACAGCTACGTCAGCTGGCTGCAAATCCGGGTAACGGTCAAACAGACGCAACAACTGGTCGTGCAATACCTCCAGCTCTCGCATCGGGCTATGGCAGACGTGCACCTGCAAAGAATCATCCGCGTCATCGGGGGCAAATGATCCGTTCGGCACTTGTAATGCCAACAAGTCATTCTGGACTTGCGCCAGCACAGTGGTGCCATCGGCAGGCGTAAACAGGTCGGTCAGCTCTGCGCTATGGCGTTCAATCAGCAGGTCCATGAAATCCCGCCCCTGTCGCCCCAGCGAAGCCAACAAGGGATGATCCACATCCACATACCAGTCTTCCGGCCCCGCCGGGCCAGACTCTCCCAGCAATAAATCTAGCTGGGGCTTGGTTGCAGATTGCTTGCCAATATGCCCCCAGGGGACTTCGCACGGGTTGAGCACAAACAAGGCCACATCCAGATAGTCAGACAAGCGGTGCAGGATTTCTACATACACGGGCGGCATGGCACTCATGCCAAACAGGACAACACGCTCGGGCAGGTGATCAGGTCGCTCCCCCCGCTTGAGTGCTGCAAACAGGTTATCCAGCATCCGCACCCGGTGCGGGGCCAGATTTTCATTGGCCAACCGCAGCCAGAGTGGCTGCTGCCAATGCTCATCCTCACCCAGCCCCAGTTTACGGCCCGATTCCCAAGCCTCAATCCAGTCAGGCCGGTACATCAGGTACTGGTCAAAGGTATCCGCAATCTTGTCAGAGAGTTCAAACCGGCGCACCGGGTCCTGGCCCGCTACATAGGCAGCCAATGCCGGGTGCTGCATCAGAAATGCATCATCCGCCAGAATATCGGCAATTCGCCACGCCATCACATCCGGTGTAAAGCCAGACCTTGCCGGCAAAGCCGGGTCCAGACTACGGAACAACTGCCAGATAAACGTAGCCGGCAGCTGAAAATTCATGTTGGAGCAGACACCTGTTTTTTCCGCCAGCTTGAGCGTAATCCACCGTCCCATCCCTTTACTCTGAACCACCACGACTTCTTGAGTAAAAGGAGAGGATAACGGCTGCCGGACCACGGCCAGCAAGAGTTCAAACAGGGTTTCCAGTCGATTGGATTGGTAGAGATATAGCATGCGGCAAGTAAACCCGAAATGACGCCATTTGTCATCCCGGAATCACAAAACAAAACGCCGTAACATCTCTGCTACGGCGTCTTTTAATCTGGTTTAACCCAGAAACTCACCCTGCTTATTTAGAAGCAGCTTTCTCTGCATGTTTTTTCATTACTTTTTTATGCATAGGTTTTTTGTGCATTGGTTTTTTGTGCATTTTATGCACGCCAGAAGCAGGTGTTTCAGGTTTTTTGGTGTCAGCAGCAAAAGCAACACCAGAAGTCAGGAAAGAAGCAGCAACCAACATGGATAGCAAAGTTTTCATGGTAATCATCTCCAGTAAAAGCAATAAAACAACAAGATTGTCTTTTTAACGCCTTCAGAGCAATTATCTCTCTGACACTTACAATAACGCCCTATCAAATGATCAGTTGACACGATTAATTAAAAAATTTAAATGCGCTTCAAAACCTGCAAATAAAAAAGCCGCTTGCAATCACAAGCGGCTTTTCTGCACAGCTAAGTAATTAATTACTTAGAAGCTGCTTTTTCAGCTTTTTTAGCTTTAGCTTTTTTTGCTTTTTTAGCAGCAGAAGCTGGCGCTTCTTTCTTGGCTTTTTTCTCTACTTTTTTAGCAGCAGAAGCTGGAGCTTCTTTTTTAGCATCAGCAGCGTAAGCAACGCCAGTAGTCAGGAAAGCAGCAGCCAACAGAGCAGACAACAGTTTAGTCATGATTCAATTCTTTCAAAATTAATTAAGTACAAAATTTCATCTTGCTTTCAGGGAGAGCTCCCCCTGACACACTCAATAACGGGTCATATACAGCTTGGTTGACACATCAGACACAAATTTTTTAATTTTTTTACAGGTTTTCTGTTTTTAACGATAAAAACTCACACGCCGTCAGCACTTCGCGGGTGCGTTTCATCGGTGGCAAGCTACGCCAGATACGTTTTCCGTAAGGCTTATCGACCAGCCTCGGGTCGCAAATCATCAACACGCCCCGGTCGGTTTCGGTACGGATCAAGCGCCCGGCACCCTGTTTCAGGGTAATCACGGCATGCGGCAACTGGTAACTGATAAACGGACTGATACCTTTCTTCTGCAAGTGCTCGATACGGGCCGCCAATACCGGGTCATCCGGAGCGGCAAACGGTAAGCGGTCAATCACCACCAGGCGCAAGGCATCTCCGGGCACATCCACGCCCTCCCAGAAGCTCTGGCTGGCCACCAGAATGGCATTAGGCGTCGCACGAAACTTGTCCAGCAATTCGGTTCTGGATGCTTCACCTTGCAGCAACAACGGAAATTTGAGCCCAGCCCCCGCCAATCGTATCGACAACAGTTCGTGCGCCTCCCGCATGGCCCGCAGGCTGGTAAACAGCAAAAAGGCACCGCCACTGCTGGCCTTGACTAAGGGGAAGGCGGCATCCACCACTGCCCGGGTATACGCGGGCGAATTTGGCTCAGGCATATCCTGAGGTACATACAGCAATGCCTGCTCGGGGTAATTAAACGGGCTTTCCCAGCTTTGGCATTCGGCCTCATACAGGCCCATCTCATTACAATAATGGGTAAAGTCGCCACCCACAGACAGCGTGGCCGAGGCAAAAACCCAGCTTCGCACACCGGTTTTAAGCTGCCGGCTGAACTGCTGGGCAATGGATAATGGTGTACTGTGCAATTGCATGCCAGAGGGAGACAACTCCAGCCAGCGGATTAACGACGTTTCTTCCGCATTCTGCCAGGCCTCAAACAACACCAGCAGTTCGGCTGCCCGCTCCGTACAACGCTTGAGTTCATCGGCCCGGTTTTGCTGGGTATCCAGCAGGTCACGCAGCGTTTTCAACGCCTCGTTGACGATCACCAGCTGCTCCACAAACGCCTGGTTCTGCTGCGCCTCGGTATAGGCAAAGCGGGCCACATCCTGCTTAAAGGTCAAGCGCATGTCACGCACAGATTTTTCCAGCGCCTGTGCAGCCTCTGGCAAGGCAGAAAAATCCCTGGCGTGCAGCATGGATTCCAGCCGGGTATCTCTTGCCAGCTCAATCAGTTGGCTTGCAGCCACCGTTTCACCAAAGAAGACAGTCGCCACATCCGGTAACTGGTGCGCCTCATCAAATACAATGGTATTACAGGCAGGTAGCAACTCGGCCACCCCTTCATCCTTTAACGCCACATCGGCAAAAAAGAGGTGATGATTCACCACCACCACATCCGCCTGCATCGCCTCGCGCCGGGCGCGCACCACAAAACAGTTCTCGTAGTCGTCACACTCCTGCCCCAGGCAATTGTCCCGGGTAGAGGTTACCTGCTGCCAGACCGTGGCCTGCTCTGGCACACTGCCCAGCTCGCCTTTGTCACCCGTCATGGATTTTTCGGCAAAACGGATAATCTTGGGTAAATGGGCAGCATCTTCCTTGCTGGCAAAACGGCCATCTTCCACCGACCGCTTCAGGTGATGATGGCAGACATAGTTGCTACGGCCTTTAAGTAGTGCAATCTTGGCCGGTAATTTCAGCGCATTGCGTACTGCAGGCAAATCCCGCAGGTACAACTGGTCTTGCAGGGTTTTGGTGCCTGTCGAAATCAGCACCTTGCCGCCAGAACGAAGCGCCGGCACCAGATACGCAAGCGTCTTGCCAGTCCCCGTGCCCGCCTCTGTCACCAGACAGCGGTTATCCCGGATGGCAGACTCGATCGCGGTGGCCATTTCCAGCTGCTGCTGACGCACCCTGAACCCCGGCATCGCTTGTGCCAACGGGCCAGAATCTGCAAAAACTTCGTCTAAAGTCACCAGCAACTCCATCAACAGGCAAAAATACAGCGTATAACGCGCATCTAGATTGGATAAAATCGGCAATTAGCGGTACGCTACAGGTCAACATACCCGCTACAGCACCATGCCACACAACACGCTATTATCGCCACTTCTGCACGCATTAGCCACCCCGATGGATCACCTTGCCCGTGTCTGGCAGGTAGACTTGCAAGCGGCAGAACCCTGCGTACCTTTGTTACTACCCGCGCTACCGGCTGCTGAGCAAGCACGCGCCAACGGCATGAAGCACCAAGGTACCCGACACGCCTTCATTGCCATGAGAGCAGCCTTACGCCACTTGCTGGCCAGCCATTATCTGAATGAGCCAGCCGCAGACATCCGTATTATGCTGACGGATCAGGGCAAACCGGTTCTGCCTGATCACGGCACGCTCTACTTTAATGTATCGCATAGCCATGATTACGGCGTGATCGGTATATCCTCGCAAATGGACATTGGTGTGGATATAGAAAAGTGCAATGCCAAGCGTTCGTTACAAGGCATTGTGGACCAGTTTTTTTCCACCCCGGAACAAGCCTGTTTTCAACAATACCCGACGGCAGAAACCTTTTACCGCATCTGGACCGGCAAAGAAGCCGTACTGAAAGCATGGGGCACCGGCTTAAGCCAGCATATGGACAAAATTGCCACGCTACCGACGGACGATAGGGAATATGTGCTTCAGTCAGCTTTGCCACAAGCAGCCCATACCCTGCTAACCCCATTACCCGCACCACCCGGGTACGCCGGGGCCATGGCCCTTTGGCAGACGGACTACCAGCAGTGACCGAACAGCTTTACGCCATGCCAAATGACTGAAAATGAACGCACTGCTACTTGCAATGTCCATATCAGCCTATATAGTTACTAATTGACGCATATCTGGCGCCTCAAAAGTGGCGACAGATGTTGACCGGTATTGACCCAGCACACGTCTTGAACGATTCATCAAGGTTAATCTGTTTTTATATTGAACGCATTACGGGAGATTCACACCATGGCCATGGATGTCATTGATTACAAAATCGTTGGCAACGATATGCAATACGTCGAAATCGAGCTAGACCCGCAAGAAGCCGCCGTGGGTGAAGCCGGCACCATGATGTACATGGAAGACGGCATCACCATGGACACGGTCTTTGGAGATGGCTCCGACCAGCAGAAAGGCTTGTTCGGCAAACTCATGGGGGCCGGCAAACGGCTGCTCAGCGGTGAGTCTCTGTTCACCACCGTTTTCGTCAATCAGGGCCAAGGCAAAAAGCATGTTGCATTTGCAGCCCCCTATCCTGGCCATATAGTGCCTATCAACCTGCCCGATGTTGGCGGTACCCTGATCTGCCAGAAAGATTCATTCCTGTGCGCAGCCAAGGGCGTCTCACTCGGGATTGCCTTCCAGCGCAAACTGGGTGCCGGCTTCTTTGGCGGCGAAGGCTTTATCATGCAAAAACTGGACGGTGACGGCATGGCCTTTGTCCACGCGGGCGGTACGGTATGCCAGAAAGTGCTGGCTCCTGGTGAAGTACTACGTCTGGACACCGGCTGCCTGGTCGCCATGGAGGCTACCGTAGATTTCGATATCGAATACGTCGGTAAACTCAAAAGTGCCCTGTTCTCCGGCGAAGGCCTGTTCTTTGCCACTTTACGGGGTCCGGGACGTGTGTGGCTGCAGTCCTTGCCACTGTCGCGCATGGCTGACCGCATTGTATCGGCCTCCCGCTTTGCCCAGGGTGGCGGTGGACGCGAAGAAGGCTCATTGTTAGGCGGGCTGGGCGGGTTACTGGACGGAGATAATAATTAATTATTCGCCATCTCGCGGCGCTTTGGCATAAAACCACAGTGCCAGACAGAAAGCGGTGCGCAGACGGGCTGGTAAGCATATAATCATCAGCCGTCTGTGCATGCCCATGCAGTACAAGACACATAAGACAACATATTCATCAGGATGCGGCAACCACCATCCTGAAAATGCAAAAGCGGCATTTACCAAGTTCACCAGAAAAGGAATTCTTCATGCGTCGCACCGCCAGCCTGACTGCCCACAGTTTTGTTGCGCAATGCTTTGGACCTGACAAAGCCAAGGGGGAAGACGTGCTGGTCGAACTGGTACCGGGTTCACTGGTTATCTGTCTGGCTGACGGCGTCCGACAGGCCGTGCCACTGACCACCGTCAAGTTGTCCAAAGGCGGCTTTAACCAGACACAATGGCACTTCACCTGGAAACAGGATGGCGCAAACTGGAGCGTGGTACTGAGTGATACCGCCGCCCAGCAAAAACTGATCGCCAAGCCCCCCATCGGGCTCGAAAACCAGCTGGCTGAACTGCAAACCAGCCAACGCAAAGGTCGCTGGCTGTCCCGCCTGGGCTGGACCATCGTCACACTGGTCGTGTTGCTGCCCATCGCCCTGCTGGGCATTTTCTGGTGGCAGGCCGATAAAATCGCCAATTGGGGCATCGAGCGGATTTCTACAGAACAGGAAGCCACCTTGGGTGCGTCGATTTTCGAAGCACAAAAACCGGGTCTCAAACTGGTTGAACAACCACAGCTTCAGGCAGCGCTGGAATCCATCGGCAGTCAGCTAACCGCAGGCTCTACTTACCAGTACCGCTGGTTCATTAACCAGGACCCGACGATCAATGCGTTCGCCGTCCCGGGTGGGATTGTGGTCGTCAATACCGGCCTGATCAAAGCCAGTGACAGTCCGGAAGAACTGGCTGGCGTACTGGCACACGAAGTTCAGCACGTTGAACAGCGTCACAGCCTGAAAGGCATGGTCAAAGGTCTTGGCCTGCAAGCCCTGATGGAATTTGCGCTAGGCGACTACAGCGGTACCCTGACTGCCCAAATGGCCAAAGATCTGGGCGAACTGCGTTTTTCACGCGATCAGGAAAGAGAAGCGGATGAAAAAGGCTTTGACCTGCTCCTGAAAAACCACATTCAGCCCAAAGGCATGGTTAGCATGTTTGAAAAGCTACAAAAAGAAACCAGAGCAAACACGGTTAATCTGTTCTCCTCGCATCCGGATACGGCAGAGCGTGTCGCCAGTCTGAAGCAGCGCCTGGCGGCCCTGAGTATCAATCCCAAAGATTACCCGGCACTCAATACCGACTGGGCCAAACTGAAGACCAGCTTACCCAAATAAGCCATGACGCCAATACCCCGCCCCATCTCAGATGTCGCAATCCGGATCCTGCTCGACGAGCAGGTTCTGGAACTAATCTCTGCAGATGGCACTCTCATCCGGAGTTTTCAGGTATCGACAGCGGCCAAGGGGGCAGGCGAACAGATGGGCAGTTACCAGACACCAAGAGGCAAGCATCGTATCCGGGCCAAAATCGGTGCAGGCATGCCGGACAATACCGTTTTCGTCGGACGTCGCCCCACAGGCGAGATTTTTGACGATGCGCTCGACCAGGCCCACCCGAACAGGGACTGGATTCTGACACGCATCCTGTGGCTCTGCGGGGAAGAACCCGGCTTTAACCGCTTCGGCACGGTCGATACCCAAAGAAGATACATTTATATCCATGGCACGCCAGAACGTGTAGATATCCTTCAGCCCGGCTCGCACGGTTGCATCCGCATGCGGAACCAAGACCTGATTACCTTGTTCGATCTGGTACCAGCCGGCTGTAAGGTCGACATCCTCGAGCACCGGCCCTGAAAACGCCGCGAGCACGTAAGACGACATCTGCTTGCGGCCTGCTCCAGTTACCCATTGAATTGATCCACATGACACCTACGTTTATCCGCCGCTTGCTATTGCCAGTCTTTGCTGCCTTGTTGGCAGCCTGCAGCACGCCACCAGTCAAAAACCCGGCCTCGCCACAAGTCGTTGCCCCCAAACCCGTCATCAAACCCAAGGCCCCTGTAAAAATTGCCCTGGTGCTGGGTGGTGGCGCAGCCAGAGGCTTCGCCCATGTTGGGGTGATCAAAATGCTGGAAGCCAATGGCATCAAACCCGACATGGTGGTTGGTACCAGTGCCGGTAGCGTGGTCGGGGCTTTGTATGCAGCGGGTTATAACGGCTTTGAGTTGCAAAAAATGGCCTTTGAACTGGATGAATCCAATGTCAGTGACTGGAGCCTGCCCAATCGGGGCATCGTCAAAGGTCAGGCCTTGCAGGACTATGTCAACAAAGCTGTTCGCAATCAGCCCATCGAAAAACTGAAACTCCCCTTCGGCGCAGTAGCCACCAACCTGACGCTAGGCAAATCCGTTCTCTTTCAGCGTGGCAACACAGGCCAGGCCGTCCGGGCATCCAGCAGTGTGCCCGGCGTATTCCAGCCCGTCACGATCAATGGTGAGGACTATGTCGATGGCGGCGTCATCAGTCAGGTGCCCATCCGCTACGCCAAACAGATGGGGGCCGGTTTTACCATTGCCATCGATGTCTCCGGCAAGCCAGGCAAATCTCAGGCCACATCCACCAAGGAAGTCTTGCTCAAGTCACTCTCCATCATGAGCAAAACCCTGCGTGAGCAAGAACTGAAAGAAGCAGACATCCTGATTTCCCCCAACGTTGGCGACATTGCCCCAGACGACTTTGACAGTAAAAACCGGGCCATTCTGGAGGGCGAACAAGCCGCCATAAAACTGATGCCGCTGATCAAGAAAAAACTTGCTGCGCTGCATTAATTTCGCGGGTTTCGATTGGGTTATAGGTCAAAGTCCGGTATATTAGCGGATTGATCTTTCCGGGCTTTACACAGGCAATTCATGACCGAATACATACGTATCCGCGGCGCACGTACGCACAACCTGAAAAACATCAATCTGGATATTCCACGCCACCAACTGGTAGTGGTTACCGGTTTGTCTGGCTCAGGCAAATCGTCGCTTGCATTTGATACGCTTTATGCCGAAGGCCAGCGCCGCTACGTAGAATCGCTGTCTGCCTATGCCCGCCAGTTCCTGCAACTGATGGAAAAACCCGATGTCGATCTGATTGAAGGCCTCTCACCCGCCATCTCGATCGAACAAAAAGCTACCAGCCACAACCCGCGCTCTACCGTTGGTACGGTCACCGAGATTCATGACTACCTGCGCTTGCTGTTTGCCCGCGTGGGAGACCCTTACTGCCCTGAACACAACCAGCCACTCAGTTCGCAAACCGTATCGCAGATGGTAGACCATGTGCTGGCCCTGCCAGAAGATACCAAACTGATGATTCTGGCCCCTGTGGTCATTGGCCGAAAAGGTGAACAAGTCGAACTGTTCGACGAACTGCGCGCCCAAGGGTTTGTCCGGGTCCGCGTCAATGGCGAAGTCTGTGATCTCGACAGCGTCCCCAAACTGGATAAAAACAAGAAACACACGGTAGAAGTCGTTGTTGACCGCCTGAAAATCAGCGCAGAACACAAACAGCGCCTGGCCGAATCATTCGAAACCGCCCTGCGTCATGCCGATGGTCGCGCCATTGCGGTCGAAATGGACTCCGACAAAGAACACTGGTTCTCTGCCAAGTTTGCCTGCCCGGTTTGTTCTTACAGCCTGCCAGAACTGGAACCTCGCCTGTTCTCGTTCAATAATCCGGCGGGTGCCTGTCCAAAATGTGACGGTCTGGGCCAGATTACCTTTTTTGACCCCAAACGCGTCGTTGCCTTCCCGCACCTGAGTCTGGCCGCTGGCGCCATCAAAGGCTGGGACAAGCGCAACCAGTTTTATTTCCAGATGCTGGAAAGCCTGGGTACGCATTACGGTTTTGACGTGGATGCCGCCTTCGAGACGCTGCCAGAAAACATCCAGCAGATTGTGCTCTATGGTTCCGGCAAAACCAGCATCGCCTTCCGCTACATGAGCGAGCGCGGCACCATGTTCATGCGCGAGCATCCGTTTGAAGGGATTATCCCCAATCTGGAACGCCGCTACCGTGAAACCGATTCTTCAGCCGTGCGCGAAGAACTAACCAAATATCAGAACAACCAGCCCTGCCCGTCATGCCATGGCACCCGCCTGCGTGTCGAAGCGCGTAATGTCCGGGTGGCAGGCAAAAACCTGCATGAAGTCAGTAGCCTGCCGCTGCGTGAAGCTTATGCTCACTTCAGCACCCTGATGTTTGAAGGCCAGAAACAAGCCATTGCCGAGAAAATCGTCAAGGAAATTTCAGAGCGACTGGGCTTCCTCAATAATGTGGGGCTCGATTACCTGAACCTGAACCGCTCTGCAGACACGCTATCTGGTGGTGAAGCCCAACGGATTCGTCTTGCCTCACAGATTGGCTCCGGTCTGACCGGCGTGATGTATGTACTGGATGAGCCTTCCATCGGCCTGCATCAGCGCGACAATGACCGCCTGCTGGGCACGCTCAAGCGCCTGCGAGACCTGGGCAACTCCGTGATTGTCGTCGAGCACGATGAAGATGCCATCCGCGCAGCGGATTACGTCGTGGATATCGGCCCGGGCGCGGGCGTACACGGTGGCAATGTGCTGGTTGCCGGCACGCCAGAGGAAGTTCGTCAGGCAGAAAACTCGCTTACCGGTCAATACCTGTCAGGTAAAAAGCGGATTCTGGTTCCTGAAAAACGCATCAGTCCAGACCCGGAGAAAATGCTGCTGCTGACAGGTGCCACCGGTAACAACCTGAAAAACGCAACACTGACATTACCCGTCGGGCTACTAACCTGTGTGACCGGCGTGTCCGGTTCCGGCAAATCCACCCTGATCAACGACACGCTCTATCACGCGGTTGCCCGTCACCTGTATGGCAGCAACGAAGAACCGGCGCCTTACGAGCACATCGAAGGCTTGGGTTTCTTTGACAAAGTCATTAATGTGGATCAAAGTCCTATTGGACGTACGCCACGCTCCAATCCGGCCACCTATACAGGGCTGTTTACCCCTATTCGTGACCTGTTTGCAGGCGTGCCTGAAGCCCGTTCCCGAGGGTATGGCCCAGGCCGTTTCTCGTTTAACGTCAAGGGCGGTCGCTGTGAGGCGTGTCAGGGGGATGGCGTCCTGAAAGTGGAAATGCACTTCCTGCCGGATGTTTATGTCGAATGCGACGTTTGCCATGGCAAACGTTACAACCGCGAAACACTGGAAGTTCGCTATAAAACCAAAAACATCTTTGAAGTACTGGAAATGACGGTAGAAAGCGCGGCCGAGTTCTTCAGCGCCGTGCCAACCATTGCCAGAAAACTGCAAACCTTGCTGGATGTCGGCTTGGGTTACATCAAGCTTGGTCAAAGTGCCACTACCCTGTCGGGCGGTGAGGCACAGCGGGTGAAACTGTCACTCGAACTGTCCAAGCGGGACACTGGCCGGACGCTGTACATTCTGGACGAACCAACCACAGGCCTTCACTTTCATGACATCGAACTACTGCTGAAAGTAGTTCACAGATTGCGCGACCACGGCAATACCGTGGTGATTATCGAACATAATCTGGACGTGATCAAAACCGCAGACTGGCTGATTGACCTGGGGCCTGAAGGTGGTGCCGGTGGTGGCAGAATTCTGGCAGAAGGCACACCTGAACAAATCGCAGCCCATCCGGACAGCCATACCGGCTACTACCTCAAGCCGCTGCTAGAGGCAAAATAATTGGCAATACACGTTTCACACCAAGAGAAATAAAGAAAAGAGCCAGACATGGCAAAAGCAAAAAGCACACAAAGTTTTGAAGAAGCACTGGCAGAGCTGGAAAGTATTGTCGCGCAAATGGAAAGCGGGCAATTGCCACTGGAAGCTTCCCTGAGCACTTACGGGCGCGGTACCGAACTGCTCAAGTACTGCCAGGGCCTGCTGAGTGAGGCACAGCAAAAAGTGCAAATTCTGACCGATAACCAGTTACAGCCTCTGGAAACCAGCGATGACAGCGAATGATTTACCATTCGCCGCCTGGGCGAAAGAACTGCAAGACCGCATGGAGCTGGTGCTGGGAAACCAGCTCCCCACGGCCCAACACATCCCCGCACGCCTGCATGAATCCATGCGTTATGCCACACTCGGCGGCGGCAAGCGGGTACGCCCGCTGCTGACATTTGCTGCGGCAGAGCTGGTCAACGGTCAGCCCGATACCGTCGGCATCGTTGCCGCCAGCCTGGAAATGATCCACGCATACTCGCTGGTGCACGATGACTTGCCCGCCATGGACAATGACGTATTACGCCGGGGCAAACCCACCTGTCACATTGCGTTTGATGAAGCCACCGCACTATTGGCGGGCGATGCCCTGCAAACACAAGCCTTCATTTTACTGACCCGCCTGCCGCTGTCGGCCGCGCAGTCCATCATGCAAGTCAAACTGCTGGCTGAAGCCAGTGGCTCCGCCGGCATGGCGGGTGGTCAGGCCATTGACCTTGCCAGCGTTGGCAAACCGCTCACTCTGCCCGAGCTGGAACAGATGCACATCATGAAGACCGGTGCCTTGATCCGTGCTGCAGTTCGTATGGGGGCTCACTGCGAGCCTGATGCACAATCGGCACTAGACGAGCACGCGCATGCCCAGCTGGATAAATATGCGCAAAAGATAGGCCTGGCATTCCAGGTCGTCGACGACATTCTGGATGTCGAGGCTGACAGCACCACACTGGGCAAAACTGCCGGTAAAGATGCTGCGGCAGATAAACCAACCTATGTCAGCCTGATGGGGCTGAGCGATGCCAAGAAAATGGCCCGGGAGCTTCATGCAGAAGCCCATGACGCGCTGGTCGGTTTTGGTGACAAAGCCCGGCGACTAAAAGAACTTGCAGACTATATTGTCTTGCGCACATATTGAGCAATCCCATGTACGACCTGTTAGATCAAATCAATAGCCCAGACGATGTCCGTGCCCTGTCGCGCAAGCAGCTACCTCAGCTTGCCCAAGAGCTTCGGGACTTTGTTGTCGAATCCGTCAGCCAGACAGGCGGGCACTTTGCCAGCAATCTGGGCTGTGTGGAGCTAACCATTGCGCTTCACTATGTCTTCAAGACGCCGTATGACCGCCTGGTATGGGATGTGGGCCATCAAACCTACCCGCACAAGATTCTGACCGGCCGTAAACATCGCATGCCAACCTTAAGGCAGCGCCATGGCCTGGCCGGCTTCCCCAAGCGGGAAGAAAGTGAATACGACACCTTCGGTGTCGGGCACTCCAGCACCTCCATTTCTGCCGCACAAGGCATGGCAGAAGCTGCCCGGCTGTCCGGTGAAGACCGCAAAGCCGTTGCCATTATCGGTGATGGCGCCATGACAGCCGGCATGGCGTTTGAAGCCCTCAATAATGCAGGCGGCCGGGATACGGATCTGCTGGTCATCCTGAACGATAACGACATGTCCATCTCGCCAAACGTGGGTGGGCTCAACTCGTACCTGGCCAAACTGATGAGCGGCAAATTCTATGCAGCCTTCAAGAACACGACCGGAAAAGTGCTGGATGTCGCTCCTCCACTGAAAGAACTGGCCCGAAAAGGGGAAGAACACGTCAAAGGCTTCTTTACCCCTTCTACGCTGTTTGAAGCATTCGGTTTTAATTATATCGGCCCGATCGACGGCCATGATCTGGATGCACTCATCCCGACGCTACAAAACATTCGTGCGCTTAAAGGCCCGCAGTTTCTGCATATCGTGACCAAAAAAGGCCAAGGCTACAAACTGGCCGAGAACGATCCGGTAGCCTACCACGGTGTCAGCAAGTTCGACCCTGCCAATGGCTTGGCCAGCGGCAAAGCACCGGCCAAACAAACCTACACGCAGGTCTTCAGTGACTGGTTGTGCGACATGGCAGCCCAAGACGAACAACTGGTTGGTATCACCCCCGCCATGCGGGAGGGTTCTGGGCTGGTCGCCTTTGAGCAAGCCTTCCCGGAGCGTTACTTTGATGTCGGCATTGCCGAACAGCACGCCCTCACCTTTGCAGCCGGACTGGCATGCGAAGGCAAAAAACCGGTGGTGGCCATTTACTCCACGTTCTTGCAACGTGCCTATGACCAGCTGATTCACGATATCGCACTACAAGATCTGGACGTCACCTTCGCCATTGACCGCGCAGGTCTGGTTGGTGCGGACGGCCCTACCCATGCCGGTGCATTTGATCTCTCCTTTATGCGCTGCATCCCGGGAATTAGCATTCTGGCCCCAAGCAACGAAGCCGAATGCCGGCAGATGCTCACAACTGCTTATTTGCACAAGGGCACAACCGCTGTTCGTTACCCAAGAGGAACCGGCCCTGGCCGTACACCGGAAGCCCATCTGGAACCACTGCCATGGGGCAAAGGTGAGATTGTACGTAACGGGCAAAAAGTGGCCATTCTGGCATTTGGCAGTATGGTGGCACCCGCGCTGGAAGCCGCAGAAACACTGAATGCCACTGTCGCCAACATGCGCTTCGTCAAACCACTGGATATCGAGCTGATCACCTCGCTTGCCGATACCCATGACGTCATCGTCACCGTTGAAGAAAACGTCATTGCCGGCGGTGCAGGCAGCGCTGTACTGGAAGCGTTAGTCGCATCCAGACGCCAGAAAGCCGTTTTACTGCTAGGCCTGCCGGACCAATATGTAGAACATGGTGATCATGCCAAGCTGCTTGCCGAATGCGGCCTGGATGCCAAAGGTATCGCAGAACAGATCCAGACTTTTATCTTGCCAGTGGATAATCTTTAGGATCAAAATGCATCTAATAGTCTGAAGCTATCAGTCCGTTAGGAATATTTAATCGTGCTCATGTAGTTGGCACTGTAAAATAAGCAATACCCGATAAGTTTACTCAAGTATTGATACCCGTTATACTTGAGAAAAATACTCAACAAGGACAGTCATGAACGCCAGCGTTTCCGCGCCTATTGAAGATGTACAAAGCAGTCTGGACACCCGCAATATTGCCATCAATAAAGTGGGGATCAAAGCCATCCGTCACCCGGTCAAACTGGCTGACAAAGCTGGCGGTATCCAGCATAGCATTGCCACCTTCAATATGTATGTGCACCTGCCACAGCACTTCAAAGGGACACACATGTCCCGTTTTGTGCAAATCCTCAATAGCCGCGAGCGAGAAATTTCTGTCGAGAATTTCGAGCCGATGCTGCGTGAGATGGTAGAGAAGCTGGAAGCCGAGTCTGGCTACATCGAAATGCACTTCCCGTACTTCGTCAACAAGAAAGCGCCTATTTCAGGCGTCGAAAGTCTGCTGGATTACGATGTTACCTTCATCGGCGAAGTAAAGAACGGCGAGTTCAACTTCACCATCAAGGTACTGGTCCCCGTCACCAGCCTGTGCCCTTGTTCCAAAAAGATCTCTGATTATGGTGCCCATAACCAGCGTTCACATGTCACGGTCAGTGCTCGTACCAACACCACCGTGTGGATAGAAGACATTATCGACATTGTGGAAGCGCAAGCCTCTTGCCAGCTGTACGGCCTGTTGAAGCGTCCGGACGAGAAGTTTGTCACCGAGCGTGCCTACGACAATCCAAAGTTCGTGGAGGACATGGTGAGGGACGTTGCAGCCCAGCTGAACGCAGAACCCAGAATTGATGCATACGTGGTCGAATCGGAAAACTTCGAGTCGATCCACAACCATTCCGCCTATGCACTGATCGAGTTCGACAAAACCGTCTAGGACGTTTGCTCGACCTGCTCATCACAAAAAACAAAACCCGCCTAAAGCGGGTTTTGTTTTTTCATTAAGGCTGAATCCGGGGGCGGGAAAACCAGGCCTACTGCTTGATGGATGCAATCCTTCTGGCCCCATTAAACCGGGTTTTCCAGTAAGAATCGCGCATATCCACCACCTGGACCGACTGGCCAGTTCTTGGAGAATGAATGAACTTGCCGTTGCCCATATAAATGCCAACATGGGAAAAAGCACGCTTCATGGTATTGAAAAAGACCAGGTCTCCTGGCTGCAACTCATCCCGGCTGACATTCTTGCCAAGGTTGCTAATCTCTGCCGCGCTACGGGGCAACGCAATGCCTAGCGACTGGCTGAACACATAACGTACAAAACCGCTGCAATCAAACCCTGTATCTGGCGTATTGCCGCCAAAACGGTATTTGATGCCGATGAGAGACAGTGCACCAGTCAGCAACTCGTCAGAGTTTAATTGCCCGGCCTTGTTATCACTCGTCTCTGTAGAACTACCGTCTGTGCTTGAGTCCTGCTGCATGGCAGGCATGACCTTATTGAAGATCAATTGGCTCAGCGGATCTTCATCCGCCAATGCAGTACCGAAAGCCAATAATAAACAAGCACTTAGTGTAATGACATTTTTTTTCATGCAAGCACTTTAAAGGACATCGATCAGTCTGTAAAGGCCGCGTGCACCGTATGGTCAATATTTTGCACATAAAGGCGTCAACACAACAACTTGCCGCACACGACCGCAAAAGTTTCTTGGAACAGGAATTTGCCGTAGAAGTTCCATTCTTATGCCATACTGTTAACTGAATCAACGTCAGGGTATGTTCATGCTGCGTGAGACACTAAGCGCGATGCGCGACCTTCCCCGCCTAAGGGAAGTCAGCACAATTCTCATCCGTTACGGAATGGGTGACTTTCTAAGAAAACTGGGAGTCACTTCCTTGCTCGAACGTGCAGGCCAGATTCTGCACATCCCCACAAAAACAGAAGAAGAGCTTGTCGAAGCACCGGTTCGCTTACGGCGCGCCCTGGAAGAGCTTGGCCCCACTTTTGTCAAACTGGGGCAGGTACTGGCCACCCGCGCCGATGTGTTCGGCATGGACTGGATCATCGAGTTTGAGAAACTGCAGAGTCATGTTCCGCCAGTTCCTTATGAAAAACTGAAACCAGAACTCACCAAAGCCTTTGGCGCCCCGCCTGAAGAGGTATTCAGCGAGTTCAATCCAGACCCTATCGGCTCCGGTTCCATTGCACAGGTACACCTTGCCCGTCTGCAGGATGGCACACCTGTGGTGGTCAAGGTCCGGCGCCCGAACATTCGCCCCAAAATCGATGCCGATCTGAGAATCCTGGGCTATCTGGCTCAGCTCATTGAACTGGAGTTTCCCGAAACCCGACGCTATCGGCCACAGCAGATTGTGGAGCAATTTGCCAAGTCCCTGCGCAGAGAACTGGACCTTGCTGCCGAAGCCCGCAACATGGAGCGATTCTCCAAAAACTTCACACATGACAATACTATCAATGTACCTGCTGTTTATTGGTCGCTTACCAGTGAAACCGTCAATGTCCAAGAACTGATCCAGGGCATCCCTGGGAATAAGATTGCAGAAATCGAAATCAATGGTTTGAGTCGTCAGGTGCTTGCCTCACGCGGAGCAGATGCGGTACTGAAAATGATTCTGATCGATGGCTATTTTCACGCCGACCCGCATCCGGGCAACGTCTTCTATTTGCCGGATAACCAGATTGCCTTTATCGACTTTGGCATGGTTGGCTGGCTATCCAAAACCCGGCGCGACCAGGTCGTCAACCTGCTGGCGTCTCTGGCAGGGCGTGACGCCTATGCCATTGCAGATGTATTGCAAGAATGGGTTGATGGCGGTGGGGTAGATGATGATCAGCTGGCTGCGGATATCAACGAATTCATCTTTAACTATGAGCATATTGCGCTCAAGGATATTCGCATTACCGCGCTGCTAAACGACATTATCACCATCATGCGCGAGCACGGCATTGCACTTCCTGCCGACATGACTCTGCTATTTAAGGCGCTCATCACGTTAGAAGGCCTTGGCAGGCAGCTTGACCCGGACTTCAGGATGGTGGAACACCTGACGCCTTACGTCAAACAAGTGATTCTGGAGCGCTACAGGCCAGAAGCATTATGGCAAAAAGGCAAACATGGCCTGAGAGAAACCATCAACCTGCTGTCCGGACTGCCGAAAGACGTGGCACGGCTTTTGAAGGATGTCCGCCGTGGCAATGTCAAAATTGACCTTGATCTGAAAAGGCTGGACAGCTTTGGACACCAGCTGGATAAAAGTGCCAACCGACTTACCCTCGGCATTGTTACTGCAGCACTGATCATCGGCTCATCCATTGCCATGACGGTACCGGGAGGCCCGAAAACACTCGGTTTTCTGGCGTTCATCATGGCGGTACTCAACAGCATGTGGATCATCTTTTCCATCTGGCGTTCCGGGAAGCACTAGGCAAACGGATGCCAACTGAGCTTTATGCCCAAAAAATAGGCATTTATGCGACCCTACAAGGTTTGAAACACATTTTTTTCACCAAGGGGCTTGATCTTAAGTCGTAACATCTTTATTATCTTGCTTCTCTTGTTCCCTGATAGCTCAGTCGGTAGAGCGACGGACTGTTAATCCGCAGGTCCCTGGTTCGAGCCCAGGTCGGGGAGCCACCAAACACTACGCCACAAATAAAACCCTTTCTCATCTGCTCTCTTCGTGGCAAACTCTCAGGTATACGGTCATTTGTCATTCGACCTGCTGTTCTCGTGCTAACTACTATACGGCTTGAATACATCTTATGGGCATTACCCTAAAAAACGAATTTGATATTGAAAAAATGCGTATTGCAGGCCGATTGGCTGCAGAGGTTCTGGATTACATAACACCGTTTGTTGTACCGGGTGTCACAACAGAAGAACTTGACCGCCTTTGCCATGACTACATGGTAAATGTACAAAATACCATCCCTGCCCCGCTCAACTACGCGCCGGGCGGGCATACGCCCTACCCGAAATCCATTTGCACTTCCATCAACCATCAGGTGTGTCACGGCGTACCCGGCCCCAAAGTGCTGAAAAACGGTGATATTGTCAATCTGGACATTACCGTGATTAAAGATGGTTACCACGGCGATACCAGCCGCATGTTCATGCTAGGCACCCCGTCCGTCCTTGCGAAGCGTCTGTGTGAAATCACCTATGAAAGCATGTGGATCGGTATCGACAAAGTCAAACCGGGTGCCACCCTGGGCGACATTGGCGCAGCCATCCAGAAATTTGCAGAAGGTCATGGATTCTCTGTTGTGCGCGAGTTCTGCGGCCATGGCATTGGCAAGAAATTCCACGAAGACCCTCAAGTCTTGCATTATGGCAAAGCGGGTACCGGTGTTGTGCTCGAAGCTGGTATGATTTTTACCATTGAACCCATGATCAATGCGGGTAAAAAAGAAATCAAATCCCTGAACGATGGCTGGACCATCGTTACCAAAGACCATAGCTTGTCAGCACAATGGGAACACACCATTCTGGTGACACCTACCGGCTATGAAATTCTGACGCAATCTGAAGGCACCCCCCCTCCTCCAGGTTTTATCAAAGCAGCCTGACCTCGGGGTATACGCCACCATGCCAGAGAATGTGCTACCGCTTGAAACGGCCGGGTTGCGTGACTGGTTACGCCAGTCACGCCTCTCACTTCGAGAGAAGTTTCAGCCCAACGAGAAACCTCAAGAGGTACTGGAAGCACATAGCGAACTGATTGACGCGTTGCTGGGCGAACTCTGGCACAGGGGCGGTTTTTCTGACGATACGCTACTGGTGGCTGTGGGTGGCTATGGCCGTGGACAGCTTTATCCATACTCTGATATTGACCTGCTGATTCTGGTGCCATCCGCACTGGAAGAAGCGGATGCCAACCGGATTGAGCAATTTGTCCATCTGCTATGGGATATCGGCCTGGAAGTCGGTCATAGCGTTCGTACCGAACAAGAATGCCTGGACGAAGCTGCGGTTGATATCACCATTCAGACCAGCCTGTCCGAAGCAAGGCTGTTAGAAGGCAGCAAATCACGCTTCACCCGATTCCTCGACATACAAAAAACACATTTTGATGCAAAAGGCTTCTTTGAAGCCAAGCTACTGGAGCAGCAGCAACGGCACGCGCGGTACTTTGGTGTTTCTAACAACCTTGAGCCCAATGTCAAAGAGAGTCCGGGAGGCCTGAGAGACCTGCATGTGCTGACTTGGGTTGCGCACGCTTGTGGCTTCGGTGATAACTGGGATCAACTGGCCAAGGCAGGGCTCATCTCGCCCGTTGAGGTACGGTTATTAAAACGTGCTGAGCGTGTGTTGCAGGCAATCCGTATCGCACTGCATGAAACGGCGAACCGGCGGGAAGACCGCTTGATCTTTGACCTGCAAAACACACTGGCCAAACGCTTCGGGCTGGAAGATCACCCCAAAAGACGTGCCTCAGAACAATTGATGCAAGCGTACTACCGTGCAGCCCGCACGGTACGCCAGCTGAACCAGATGCTGCTTCAAAGCCTGAAAAGTCATATTTTCACGCCCCATACCGTAGAAAGCCTGGCGATCAACGCCCGCTTTGCAGTATCTGAAAACATGCTGACCCTAAGAGACCCCAATCTTTTTGACCAGCAGCCCAATGCCATTCTGGAAGCGTTTTACCTGTACCAGATCCATCCAGAACTGCAAGGATGGTCCAGTGAACTGTTACGTGCCTTGTGGCACGCCAGGGGCAAGATCAACCACGGGTTCCGGCGTGATCCGCTAAACAGGGAACAGTTCATCGAAATCATGGCAGCACCACGCGGTCAGACTACCGTCTTGCGCCAAATGAACCAGTTAGGCATCCTGGGGAAATACATTCCTGCATTTGGTCGTATTGTTGGTCAGATGCAGCATGACCTGTTTCACGTGTACACGGTGGACGAACACATTCTGATGGTCGTCAGGAACCTGCGCAGGTTTGCAATTCCCGACTTTAACCATGAATATCCGTTTTGCAGCCGGTTGATGCTGGACTTTGAACAGCCAGAAGTACTTTATGTAGCCGGTTTGTTTCATGACATTGCCAAAGGCCGAGGGGGAGACCACTCCCAGCTGGGCAAGAGTGATGCATACCGCTTTGCCAAGCAGCATGGTTTGTCCGAAGAAGATTGCGACCTTGCATCCTGGCTGGTTGAACACCACCTGACCATGTCCCAGATTGCACAGAAGCAAGATACTACCGATCCTGAAGTGGTTGCAGCTTTTGCACGTATGGTCGCAACCGAGCGGCGTCTGACCGCCCTGTATTTGCTGACCGTGGCAGATATTCGTGGCACCAGTCCCAAGGTCTGGAACGGCTGGAAAGGCAAACTGCTGGAAGACCTTTTCCAGACGGCCAGACGCCGGCTCGGTAACGATGAAGATACGGTTCCAAACTACATCGAGGAACGACAGCAGGAAGCACTGGGGCTGATTCGCCTGTATGCGATTGATGATGAAAAGCCGCAGAAGCTGTGGTCGCAACTGAATACGGTTTATTTCTTGCGCCATGATGCCCAGGAAATTGCCTGGCACGCACGTACCCTGTTTTTCCGGACAGAAACGCCAACCCCCGTCGTCAAGGTCAGACTGGATAATAGCGGTGAAGGCCTGCAGGTCATGATCTATATGCCTGATCAGCAGGATCTCTTTGCCCGCATTTGTGCCCAGTTCGAGAAAAGCCGCTTCAACATTGTGAACGCCAAGATTTTTACCACCAAACACGGGTATGCGCTTGATACGTTCAGGGTATTGCCACCAGAAGAAACGGTTGAACATTATCGTGATCTGATCAGCCTGCTGGAATACGACCTGACCAAGACACTGACCGAGCAGACACCGGTCAAACCACCTTCCGCCGGCAGGTTGAGTCGTGCTCTTCGACACTTCCCGATTGAGCCTCAGGTACACATCCGCCCGGATGACAGAGGCAACTACTATGTCATGAGTGTTATCGCGGGTGACCGGCCAGGCCTGTTGTCCCGGTTGGCCGCCCTGTTGGCCAGTTACCACGTCAGCGTCTATTCCGCCAGAATTGCCACGCTCGGTGAGCGTGTTGAAGATACGTTCCTGATTGCCGGTGGCGCACTTGGCGATGCTAAAACCATGCTCAACCTTGAGAGCGACCTGTTAGAGGTATTACGCGGATGAGTCGTTTGTTAAGCCGACTGGCAGCCATTCTGGTTCTGGTTGCAGTCATTATGGGTATTAGCACCTACACCTATCTCACGACACCGCTAGAGATAGACACCAAAACATCGGAATTCACCATTACTGCCGGGAGTAGCGTACGGAGCATCTCCGAGCAGCTCACCCAGCAAGGCATCTTGCCGGATGCATGGCGCTTTACCCTCCTCGTTCGTCTTAGCGGACAATCCAAACAGATTAAAGCAGGTAGCTATGCCCTGAGCACTGCCCCTTCCCCCTTGCAATTACTGGAAAAGCTGACTAGCGGTGATGTGACCGAATCCAGCATTACGCTGATTGAAGGCTGGACACTGTCGCAAATTCTTCAGTCAATTCAAAAGCATCCAGACCTGCAAAATGATCTGGGCGATCTGGCACCCGGCCACCTGGCATCGATATTAGGTATTCCAGCAGAGGTGAATGCAGAGGGAATTTTCTTTCCTGATACATACCACTTTGCCAAAGGGAGCAAAGCCTCCAGTGTATTAAAACGTGCCTACGGTGAAATGCAAAAGCTGCTACAGCAAGAATGGTCAGCCAAAGCGGATAATCTACCCGTCAAGACACCTTATGAAGCGCTAACGCTCGCTTCTCTCATTGAGAAAGAAACAGGCGTTGCCAGTGACCGCCCCATGATTTCAGCCGTATTCAACAACCGGCTCAAGATTGGCATGAGGTTGCAAACGGATCCTAGCGTCATTTACGGCCTGGGCAGCCAGTTTAATGGCAACCTGACCAAAGCACATCTGCAAACTGACACACCTTACAATACCTATACCCGTGCCGGCTTGCCACCTTCCCCGATTGCGATTCCGAGCCTGGAATCCATTCATGCGGCGTTACATCCGGCCGACAGCAAGGCTTTGTATTTTGTGGCAAGAGGTGATGGCAGCTCTGTCTTTTCAGATACCCTGGAGGCGCATAACAGAGCGGTTGCGAAGTATCAGCGATAACAAAACCTCCTAATGACTCAATGCAGCAGCTCAACAACAAAGCTCTGTCAGTAAATGTCCAGACGATAGGTGAATAGCGGTAATCCTGTTGCATCATTTGTATCTGGCCAGAGGGCTCAAACCGCTTTAGCGGATGAATAATTGGTTACCCCATTCATTTATAAGTATTTAATATATCCGTCCTAATAACTGACAAACAATTCAGTTATTTACCGACATAAAAAAACCGCGCATGTAATGCGCGGTTTTTTTATGTCGTCTGCACTTCACTTGCCCGATACAGAAACACCATCTAAGTACCGGGTAAGGCTAGTACATGATGACTTCAGCCATTAGCTGCCATCAGCAGAGGTTGAGGCAGTATATTTTGGCACAGCTACTGAATTGGTATCAATAGAACCCGGTGCTGGCATCATGTCGCCACATGTCGCACGATCATCATCATTTGAAGCATCTTTGCCCAGTTCGTCAGGAGCGGCACGGTCAACCGGGGTCAGATTAAGTGCTGGTACCAATGCGCTGTTAGTCGCCAGAACACGGGCCTGGGCCAGCTGATAATCAAACTCGGCATTGGACAGCGCGCGACGTGCATCAAACAGTTCGTTCTCGGTATCCAGCAAGTCCAGCAAGGTACGCTGTCCGATATCAAACTGTTTGCGGTAGGCATCACGTGCTTTCTCTGTAGAGAGTTGATGCTGTTCCAGATAGTTAAGCTGCTCTTTCAGTTTTGACACATCATTCCAGGCAATGGACACGGTCTGGCGGATGTCACGACAAGCTTTGTCACGCAGATCCAGCGTGGTGTTTACACGTTCAGCAAACTGGCGTGCGCGTGCAGAGTCACCGCCACCATTGAACAGGTTGTAGTTCAATACCAGCTCAACCACGCTGCGTTTGTGAGCGCCGGAAACACCATCTGTGTTGTGATACAACTCGCGGCTGGCACGGAACTCCAGCGTCGGCAAGTTATTGGCTTTTCTGACCTCCAGATCCGCACGTGCAGCACGAATATTGGCAACTGCAGACAGGAAAGCCGGGTTTTTGTTCAGTGCAGTTTGCAGCACGTCATCGGCTTTTGGCAATTTCTCGGTCAGAGAGGACGCATCGGCAAGATTGTCTGCAGGCAGTTCACCGACCAAGCGCTGGAAACGTGCAGTCACGTCATGCAGGTTGGAGGCATCGGTCAGCCAGTTAGATTCGGCCAATGCCATACGGCCTGACGCTTGTTCCAAGTCAACACGACGGCCAACACCAGCTTTTACACGGTCTTCAATCTGGCCAAAAATGCCTTTATGAATGGCGTAGTTGTCTTTTGCAAGCTCAACCAGCTTTCTGTAACGCAATACGTCAAGATAAGCGCGAGTCACTTCCAGAACGGTATCATCAGTTGTGGATAGCAGGTCATAATATTTAGCCAGCTTGACGTAACCCAGCTGCTTAACCTGATTTGGCGTAAACAGGCCATCAAAAATCATTTGGCGCAGTGTAATGGTTCCGCCATTGCGATTATAGGAAGTTGCTGGCGTAGTCGGGGTTTCCAGATGCTCACGCCCGGTAGACAGGGTCAAATCGACTTTAGGAAAGTAGCCGCTTCTGGCAACACCTTGCTCTTCAACAGAAGCGCTATAGTCATGCCATTTGGCCAGCACTTCAGGATTGTTCAGTACAGCTGCCTCTGCGGCTTCTTTCAGGCTGGAGACAGGTTTTGCATTTACAGAGTATGAACCAAGTGCCAGCAATAACATGGCAAATGATAAGGGCTTCATTTTAAACATTTGTTTATCTCCCATTGCATGATTAAAAAGCACGCGTGGCAATTTGAAGTTTTATAGGCAATAATACATTATACTGATCATACCAATATCATTTGTCAATTTTTGTGAACTGAATTTGTACACAATTTGAAGCAAATAAAATGAAAAGAAATTCTTAATTTCAAAGCGCCAATTTGATATGTCCTTCGACATCAAACCCAGTGGCCTGTTAGCAAACAGGCTATTAAAAGCGGGCTCGGCAATAGTGTTAATACTATTGACGGTTAGTCTTGCATTCGGGTTTGACTTTGATCGTTTGCAAAAAACCCTGATACAGAAATTTGGCGCATCGAATGTCCGGTTACTGCAAGACTGGAAGACATTGCTGAATGACACCAAAACTGTGCCAGAACCTGACAAGCTAAAACAGATCAATGAGTTCTTTAACCGGAAAATTACATTTAGCGATGATCAGGTCGTCTGGGGGAAAGCCGACTATTGGGCGACCCCTCTGGAAATTATAGGCAAGGATGCCGGAGACTGCGAAGATTTTGTGATTGCAAAATATTTTAGTCTCAAAGAGATCGGAGTTCCGATCCAAAAACTGAGACTGACTTATGTACGGGCCAAAATAGGTGGGCCAAGCAGTACCATCACTCAGGCGCACATGGTACTGGCTTATTATGCGACGCCAGAATCTGAACCGCTGGTTCTGGATAATCTGATTTCTGACATTCGCCCTGCAAGCCGCAGGCCTGACCTGGCACCTATCTTCAGTTTTAACAGTGATGGTATCTGGGCAGCAGGTTCAACTGCCCCGGCATCCAATTCGGTTGACAGGTTGTCACGCTGGAAAGATCTGCTACTGCGCATGCAGGCAGAAGGTTTTGATTAGGAGGTACTATGTCGCTGTTCAGACAGATATGGCTCACTGTAATGTTGTCGGCACTGATTGCCTTTGCTGGCAGTTTCGTGGTGAGTATCGTCACGGCCAAGGGTTATCTTGAGCAACAGTTGTTTACCCAAAGCACAGACAGTGCGGCTTCACTTGCGCTGTCCATGTCCCAACAAAAGAAAGACCTGGCCACCAGTGAACTGATGGTCAGCGCACTGTTTGACAATGGGCACTTTAGCCTGATCCGCTATACGGACACAAAAGGCAAGGTCATTGTTGAGCGGATCAACACGACACCGCCTGACAAAGTACCGGAATGGTTTGTCAGCCTGTTTCCGATTGTGACCAGTCCGGCCACTGCACAGGTGTCTGATGGCTGGATGCAGGCCGGCACAGTCACCATCGTGGCCCACACCCGCTTTGCCTATCAGTCGCTATGGGAAGGCTCCATCAAGCTGTTTGCCTGGATTCTGGCCGCCGGTTGCTTTAGTGGCATTCTGGGTTCAGTGGTGATCCGGAGAATCCGCAAGCCCATGGCCAGTGTGGTGGATCAAGCCAATGGCATTTGCGAATACCGCTTTGTAACGATAGACGAACCCAAAACACCTGAACTGCGCAGTCTGGCAAAAGCCATGAATGCCATGGTGCTCAGGGTAAAAGCCATGTTGCAGGAACAGGCTGCACGTATCCAGCAACTGCGTAACGAAGTCAGTCAGGACGCCCTGACGTCACTAGCCAATAAAAACCACTTTGATAACCGTCTGATCAGCGCGCTGAACGATGATGATGTGCCGGACAGTGGCATGTTGCTTCTGGTTCGCCTGTTTGACCTGGCGACAACCAACCAGCAGTTGGGACGTACCAAAACAGATGAACTGATCAAGCGTGTGGGGCAAAAGATCCAGTCTGCAACCGGAGCTGGCAATAACTACATTACTGCACGCCTGACGGGCCCGGATTTCGCCATTTTGCTGCCAGGCACAACCGAGCAGGAGGGCATGGCACTGGCCAGCCAGTTGATCAAATCGCTCGAAGAACTGTATCGGCAAGGCTTTGCACCACAATCGAATGTAGCCCATCTGGGTGCAACCATTTACGCACATGAGCAAACGCCAGAAAGCCTGTGGGCACGGACAGAAACCGCACTTGCCAAAGCAAAAGATATTGGCGAGAACAGTGCCTTCCTGGAGAAAGTGGCCATTGCCGATAGCTCTGAAGCAGGAAAAGACTGGGTTAAAGATATTCTGGATGGCTTGAAAACCCATCGTTTTGCCACGGCATCTTTCCCTGTGGTGGATATTGAGGGACATGCCTTGCATCAGGAACTGATGTTGCGGCTGAAGGACAAAGACACCAGCCAGCTTTGGGCAGCAGGTACGTTCATGCCACATGCCAGCCGTGCCGGCCTGATTCCTCAGCTGGATCTGGAAACAGTACGTCTTGGCATCTCCATGCTGGAGCAACAGCATGGGGCGGTTGCCATCAATATTGCAGCTGAATCCATTCTCCAGCCAGATTTCTGTGATCAGTTGCTTGTGCTATTGAACCAGAATGCCAGATTGGTCAAGCAATTATGGTTTGAAGTCAATACGTTAGGCTACCAGAGCGAATTGCAGGCGCTTGCCAATCTGAGCAGCAAAATCCGTCCGCTGGGATGCAAGCTGGGGATTGAACACTTTGGCCGGCATTTCAACAGTATTCCGATGCTCCACGAGATAGGTCTGGACTACCTGAAAGTGGATGGCAGCTTTATTCGCAATATCGATCAGCACGCCGGTAACCAGAACTTGCTGAAAGCCATCTGTGTCATTGCCAAGAGCGTGGGTATTGCTACCATTGCAGAACGTGTCGAAACCCAGTCTGAATGGCTCATGCTGAAGTCTCTGGGCATGGATGGTTTGACAGGGCCGATTGTGACAACCCGGCAATCCTGATGGCAGATGTATGCACACCTAACCGGATCTCCACCCGCCACCGCGGGTGAAAATACAAACAAATGGGGCCGGAAAATCCGGCCCCATTTGTTATTCAGGCAAGAGGGAGATTACGCTCCCTCGCAACACTGATTACTTAACAGTTACTACGTCCCACTTGCCACCTTTTACATTGTAAATGGTAACAGGTGCATTTTTAGGTTCGCCGTTTGCATCAAACTGGAACGTACCTGAAACGCCTTTGTAAGAAATCTTTTGCAGTGCTGGCAGGTATTTTGCTGGCTCAACACTGTTAGCTTTCTTCATGGCTTCTGCAACCAGGTAGACGGCATCGTAGAACTGCGGTGCAAACAGAACGATGTCTTGTTTGTACTTGTCTTTGTATTTCTTCTCGAATGCAGGGCCGCCTGGCTGTTTGTCTACTGGCGCACCAGCAACAGCTGCAAAGTGACCTTCAGCAGGCTTGCCACCGGCCAGTTCAATGAACTTGTCGGTATTCAGCATATCGCCACCCATGATCTTGGCGTTCATGCCCAAGGCTTGCATTTGCTTGGCCATTGGTGCGGCTTGTGCATCTGCACCACCGTAGAACAATACTTCAGGCTTGTTGCCTTTGATAGAGGTCAGGATAGAAGTAAAGTCTGTAGATTTGTCAGTGGTGAATTCGTGACGAGCAACTTTACCGCCGTTGGCTTTAACAGCTTTTTCGAATTCGTCTGCCAGGCCCTGGCCGTAAGCGGTACGGTCGTCAACAACGACAATGCTCTTGGCTTTCAGGGTTTTAACAGCGAACTCACCCAGAATTTTACCCAGGAAAGCATCGTTACCAACCAGACGGAATGCAGACTTGAAGCCTTGCTTCAGGTATTGCGGGTTGGTAGCAACAGCCAGCTCAGGAATACCTGCATCAGCGTACAGTTTGGAAGCAGGAATGGTCACGCCAGAGTTAAAGTGACCAATGATGGCGTTAACTTTCTGGTCAACCAGTTTCTGTGCAACCTGAGTACCGGTACGTGGGTCAGCCTGGTCATCTTCTGCCAGTACTTCGAATTTTACTTTTTGACCACCGATTACCAGACCTTTAGCATTCAATTCGTCAACAGCCAGTTGAACACCGTTCAGGTTGTCTTTGCCGTAGTGAGCTTGTGGGCCAGTCAATGGAGAACCAAAGCCCAGTTTAACTACGGTATCCGCTAGCGTCAGTCCACATGAACCAGCCATTGCTACGGCGATCAGGGACAATGCGAGTTTATTGCTTTTCATACTGTTTTTTCTCCTCAAACACCCCGAAAACGGGAAGCCGGCATATCTGGGGCGATATATGCCTCCGTGCTAGAAACGGTCCAACCGGTAAGCGTCTTGGGGGTACCCACCGGATCGGCCCGCGACCAGATCAGCAATCAGCTGTCCGGTTGTTGCGCCCAGCGTCAGTCCTAAATGACCGTGGCCGGTCGCAACATAGACATTATAATGTCTATTTGCTCTGGAAATCACGGGAATCGTATCAGGAACTGATGGACGATTGCCCATCCAGTAGGTTACACCGTCTGTATTGAACATGGGAAGAATCCGTTGTGCCTTTTCTACCAGCACATGCGCTCTCTTCCAGTTTTCTGGTGCATCCTTGTCTGCAAGCTCTACAGTGCCTGCAATGCGGATGCCGCCATTGGCCATAGGCAGAATGACAAACCCTTCTGCCGACGAGAGAATGTATTTGTTCAAGTGAATACCGGCATTCGGAAGTGTTGCGTGATAACCACGCTCACTCTCTAACGGAATGCTGTATCCAAGCTTTTTGAGCAATTTATCTGACCAAATACCCGCAGCAATGACAATCTGATCAGCCTGAACCTGCTCACCATCAGACAGGGAGACGCCCTGAACCTTGCCATCTGACATCAGAAAATCATCTACGTTAGCAGCGATATAGTGAACACCATCTTGAATCGCCTTATCTGCAATACCTTTGGTAAACAGGTATGGGTCATCTACGTGCGACCAGCCGGGCACATACACGGCATACTGGTAGTTTTCGCTCAGATTGGGTTCCAGAGCACGCAAAGCATCGCCTGAGACTTCTTCACAGGCAATGCCAAAATCCCGGCGCTTTTGCCATTTTGCACGGTCAATCTGCAATGACTTTTCGTCTTCATACAATGTCAGCGAGCCATGTTTGCGCCAGATGACATCAACTCCAGCATATTCAGCCAGTTTGTTGGTGTCGGCTTCTGCACGGGTCAGCAAAGTGGCTAATGCAGTGGTCAGTTTTTTCATGCTGGATGGACGACCTGCCCACAAAAAACGGACCAGCCATGGGGTCAGTTTTGGCAGGTAACGCCATTGAACGGCCAATGGCCCCAATGGGTCCATCATCCAGCCGGGAATACGGCGAAACGTACCCGGTTCGGACAACGGGATGATATCGCTGATCGCAAATGCGCCGGCATTGCCGAACGAGGTCGATTTGCCGGGAGAGACGGCATCGATCAATGTGACTTCGTGCCCTTCCCTTCTCAGGGTGGCCGCACAGCTCACGCCAATAATACCTGCGCCAATGACAACAATGTGCTGGGGTTTCATTTATGCAACCTCAAAACCATGGCAGTACGGATCACGTGAGTCCAGGGTGATCTGCGAGGTACCGGTAATGACAGCCCATCCTTCGATGCTTGGGATAATCGCATCGTAGTCACCCACTTTTGTCTCCCCCTCTATACGGCCGACAAACTGGCTGCCAATGATGCTTTCGTGAACGAACTTGTCACCTTTTTTGAGCAAGCCACGGCCGTATCGCTGTGCCAGACGCGCCGAAGTACCGGTGCCGCATGGAGAACGGTCGATGGCTGATTCGCCGTACAGCACGGCGTTACGGGCATCCGACCCGCTCTGGGTGGGTGCGCCCGTCCACAGGCAATGGCGTACACCACGAATTTTGCTATCGGTCGGGTGCACAAATTCATAATGGTCGTTCAGGTACTGACGAACTGCACGGCCCATCTCGATCAATTCTGCAGGTTTGTAATCGGCCATATCGCGGAAGTTGGCCTGGCTCTCGATAATCGGGTAGAAGTTGCCGCCATAGGCGATATCTGCGGTCAGTTCGCCCAGTTGCGGAATGTGGATTTTGACGTCTTTCTGGAACAGGAATGACGGTACATTAACGATACGGACAGAACGCACATATTCTCCATCCATCTCGTAATTGGCAACAACCAGGCCCGCAGGCGTTTCCAGACGCAGTGTGCCAGGCGTTTGCGGCGTTACCAGACCTCTTTCGATGGCGAAGGTCACTACACCGATGGTGCCATGACCGCACATAGGCAGGCAGCCACTGGTCTCGATATACAGCACGGCAATATCGCAATCCTGCCGGGTTGCCGGGTACAGGAATGCGCCAGACATCTGTGCATGACCACGCGGTTCAAACATCAGTCCGGTTCTGATCCAGTCATATTCTTTCAGGAAATGCAGCCGACGCTCGCCCTGATCCTTGCCTTCTAACGGTGGATGACCGCTTACCACCAGGCGAACCGGGTTTCCACAGGTGTGTCCGTCAATGCAATGAAAAGTATGTCGGCTCATGATCTTTATCTTTCTGAACTGGAGGCGTAAACCCAACAGGTTAATAACGAGTGTTGTTACATATTGTAGCTAAATATAAAACACTTTCAGCATAAAGTATATTGTATACAATAAATTTTCTTGAGCACTGACAGCATCAACAAGTTTTAGCCACTTTTGACTACGGCCATATCCGTATCATTACTTAGCCTTCAAAATAGTTGTTGCTATGCACAAAAAAAGCTTGCAATCGATTGCGCCCGTAGGCATAATGGGAACCGTCAAGAGCTGAACCAAGTTTGGTTTTTGATAGTGTCTCCTCTTTTCTCCTTTGGAGTTTGCAGCGCGGTCTCAGGATCGCGCTCTTTTTTTGCCTGTCGCTTTCGTAACACCTCATTCTGGCAGCCTAGCCCCCTCTGTTTTCCCCGCTATTGCAATAACGTTTGCTCAAGATCAAGCGTGGCATTCGCTCTCTCCTTTGAAATTCAGCTATATGCTTTGACAGCAACATAACCCGGTTGTAGCCTCTGTTGAATCCCTTTTGGAGTCGCATCATGTTTGAAACCGCAGAGATTGGTCACAAGATCAGTAAAGAAACCTTCCGTAAAGAATCGCCAGAACTGCGAGAAGCGTTATTGGAGATTCAGTATGAGCTCAAAGAACGGGGGGATTTCCCGGTTGTCATTCTGATCAACGGGATTGATGGAGCCGGCAAGGGAGAAACGGTCAATCTGCTGAATAGCTGGATGGACCCGCGGCTGATTGTCACCCGGGCCTTTTCGTCACCCACCGAAGAAGAACAAAGCCGGCCCCGGATGTGGCGGTACTGGCAAGCGCTACCCCAAAAAGGCCGGATCGGCATTCTGTTTGGCTCCTGGTATACGGACCCGATCGAGGATTATGTTACGCAGGGCGAAAGCGATGACCGGCTGTCTTCTCACATTGATGAAATTGTCCGCTTTGAAAAGATGCTGGCGCATGAAGGCACCCTGTTACTGAAGTTCTGGTTTCATTTATCCAAAGACAAGCAGAAGAAGCGGCTGACAGAACTGGAGAAAGACCCGTTGACCCGCTGGCGAGTGACAGACCAGGACTGGGAAAACTACAAACACTACGATGAATACCGCAAAGTCTCCGAGCGTGTGTTGCGACAAACCAGTTCGGGCGAAGCCCCCTGGGTAGTGGTTGAAGGAGAAGATGAAGCCTACCGGAGCCTGACGGTGGGGCAGCAGATTTTGTATCGCATCAAAGAACACATGGCGAAACCCCAGGTGCTGGAACAGCGCATTGAAGCGCCCCCTATTCTGCCCCCCATCGATAACCTGCATATTCTGGATACCCTGCAACTGGACCAGCCGCTCAGCAAAAAGGATTACCAGCAAGAGCTGGAAAAATGGCAAGGGCGGCTCAATTTGCTGACACGTCATCCGGAATTCAAGAAACACGCCATTGCCATGGTATTTGAAGGCAATGATGCTGCAGGTAAAGGCGGCAGTATCCGCCGGGTGACCGCCGCGCTGGACGCACGCCAATACCGGATCATCCCGATTGCCGCACCGAGTGAAGACGAGCGCCGCCAGCCCTGGCTATGGCGATTCTGGCGACAAATTCCGAGACACGGCGGCATTACCATCTTTGACCGTTCATGGTACGGACGGGTGTTGGTTGAGCGCGTAGAAGGTTTTTGCTCCGAGGCAGACTGGATGAGGGCGTATGGGGAAATCAATGACTTCGAGCAGCAGCTACATCACCACAAGGTGATTCTGGTGAAATTCTGGCTGACCATCAGCAAAGAAGAACAGCTGGCACGGTTTAAAGCCCGGGAAAGCCTTGGTTACAAGCGCTTTAAAATTACGGAGGAAGACTGGCGCAACCGCGAGAAATGGGATGTGTACCGGACGGCCGTGTGTGACATGATTGAGAGAACCAGTACGGATGTTGCCCCGTGGACGCTGGTGGAGGCCAACAACAAATACTTTGCCCGTATCAAGATACTGAAGACACTGGTGCAGCAGATCAGCCTGGCGCTAGATCACAAGCATGCAGAAAAGCAGCCAGCGGCATAGCTGACAAGTTACGTACAAATACGCAAGTGTCTGAAAAATACTAAAACATGACGGGTTGCTACCATCCGGCGGGCGATGCCTCACATAGGCTATGTCGGCATATTGATTAAAAAGGATCCCTGACAATGACCGCAACCCAACGCCACAAGCTGATTTTGTCGTTTACCTGCCCCAGCGCTGCTGGCCAGGTTGCCGCCCTGTCACAATTTCTGGACCAGCGCGGCTGTTATATTGATGAAATCGCGGTATTTGATGACGAAGACACCAAGCTGTTTTTTGTTCGCTGCGTGTTCCATCTGATGAGCAACGAAGAGCCGGATCTGGCGACACTGCGCAAAGAATTTGAACCGGTGGCACAGAAATTCAGCATGAGTTGGGACCTGCGTGACAGCGATTGCCGTCCGAAGGTCCTGCTGATGGTCTCCAAGCTGGACCATTGCCTGAACGACTTGCTGTATCGCTGGAAGATGGGTGATATCCATATGGATGTTACCGCGGTGGTCTCCAACCATCCGGATCTGGCACCGATTGCCCAAGCGCATGGCGTACCTTACTACCATCTGCCGGTCAACGCCGATACCAAGCCGGCTCAGGAAGCTGCGCTGCTGAAAATCATTGCGGATACCGAGTCTGAACTGGTGATTCTGGCCCGCTACATGCAGGTATTGTCGCCAGAGCTATCGGCCAAGCTTTCCGGCAAGGCCATTAACATTCACCATTCATTCCTGCCGGGTTTCAAAGGGGCCAAGCCTTACCACCAGGCACATACCCGCGGGGTCAAGCTGATTGGTGCCACCGCGCATTATGTAACGGATGATCTGGATGAAGGTCCGATCATTGAGCAAGTGGTTGAACGGGTAGACCATGCGTACCGGCCAGAGCAGTTACTGACCACCGGGCGTGACATGGAGTGTCTGGCACTGGCGCGGGCCGTGAAATACCACCTTGAGCGTCGCGTCTTCCTCAATGGCACCCGTACGGTCGTGTTGCGCTAAATTACGCATCTTGGTGTTCTGCACATCATGCTGACAAGCCCGGGCATCACCTGCCCGGGCTTGTTCTGTTTTATCAGGCAACGTAGGATCGCCACATGAAATCTTCCAATCTGTTACCTTTGCTGGCACTGCATCTTGCGGTGTTGCTGTTTGGTACCGCGGGTACATTTGGCAAGGCATTGGCGGTGACGCCCATGATTCTGGTCTTCGGGCGTACCTTGTTTGCCGCCCTGGCCCTGACGCCTGTGGTCTATGCGCAGAAACAGCTCAGCTTCAAAGCAGTACCCGTGAGCGTCATCCTGTGTGGCATGCTGCTCGCCATTCACTGGCTGACGTTTTTTGCCTCGGTCAGCGCAGCCTCTGTCGCGGTGGGTTTGATGGGCTTTGCCAGTTTCCCGATTTTTGTGGCGTGGCTTGAACCTATCGTGTTCAAGGAAAAGCGTCATGCCGGAGACTGGTGGGCGGCGCTGGCGGTGGCATTTGGCATGTGGCTGATGCTGCGCGGTGCCGAATGGTCTGCGGGCAGCATTGCCGGCTTGCTATGGGGTATAGCATCAGGATTCAGTTTTGCCCTGCTGGCACTGGTCAACCGCTGGCAAGGCAGCAAGATGGGCGCGTTCCGTCTGGCGTGGCTCCAGAATATGGTGGCCTGCCTGTGCCTGGCCCCTTTCGTATCCTGGCCATTAACCCTGAGCACGCAAACCTGGCTAGGCCTGATTGTGCTAGGCATTGTCTTTACTGCCCTCTCCCATGGCATGTTCATGTTTAGCCTGCAGCGCATTTCTGCCAGGCTGGCCAGCCTGACAGCCACACTGGAACCGGTCTACGGCATTGTACTGGCCTGGCTTTGGTTGCACGAAACGCCATCGCTACAGGCGATTGCCGGTTGCGTCATCATTATCGGGGCGACGAGCATTGCAACAATTTGTAAAACTTCCACCTAGCATACAGACGCAGCAGGTACAGAAGGACTACAATCAAGACTCGAATAAAAGCAATCTGGTATTTCAAAGCCCATGTCTTTGCCGTTCTTTAACCGCCTCCGCCGTTCTGCACTTGGATGGTCTTCGTTACTGATGTTATCTGTCAGTCTCGGCAGCCACGCCAATGATCTGGATGGCCCGCAACAGCAAGCCTGGTTAGCAGAAGCCACCCGGCTGGAAGGTGTTGACCCATGGTCAGCCGCTGTGCGCTATTGTCAGGGCGCAAGGAGCGGTTCTACAGAAGCGCAGTACCGTCTGGCCATGCTGTTTGCTTTTGGTCAGGGTGTGCCGGAAGACCGTGCTGCGGCTGCCTCGTTATTGGCCATGGCAGCACAGCAAGGCCATCAGGAAGCGGTGGACATGCTGGAAACCATTCATTATGCATCTGACCAGCTGCCTGGCTGTGTCTTGGCAGATGCCCTGCCCCCTAAAGCACCGACTCCGCCCGGCCCGACACTGGAAGGCCTGTTGGCCAGTTTGCCCAAAGACAAGCGCTGGATGATTGAGATGATTCAGCAAGTGGCCAGATGGAATGATGTTGACCCGCGACTGGCCCTGTCGATTGTGAGTGTTGAATCCCGTTTTGAACCCAGCGCCAAATCCCCGGCCAATGCCATGGGGCTGATGCAGCTGATCCCCGCAACTGCGGAGCGGTTTAATGTCAAGAATGCCTACAACGCCAGCCAGAACGTCAAGGGCGGCATCCGCTACCTGAGATGGCTGCTGGACCGCTACAACGGCGACATCAAACTGGTGGCAGCTGCCTATAACGCTGGTGAAGGTGCGGTAGACAAGTACAAAGGGGTTCCGCCTTACAAGGAAACCCAAGCTTATGTGGCAAAGGTGATGCGCTTTTACCCACACAAGCTGCATATCAGTTTGCCCAAAAAGGCCGTGGTTCAGGCCATGTAATTGGATATGATACCTGTGCAGCTGGCAGGTATCGGCTAATATCCTTTCACCGTGACCCCATATTTGGCCAGCAACTTCTGAAAACGCCCGTCCTTGCGCATGGCCACCACGGTTTTATCAAACTGATCCATCAATATAGCTGATTGGCCAATCTGTTTTGGCAGCACCACATAAATGGTGTCATCTGCAGTAATGCAGCCGGACTCTCTGGTTTGCACCTTTAATGCGTTTCGGTAAATGGTGTGCTGCACCACCAGTCGGTCTTCCAGCAAGGCATCAATCCTGCCACCTGCCAGTTTATCCATATTGACCAGTATGGGCGTATCGCCCAGCGCGGGTTGAACCAGATTACTCTCCTGCTTGATCCTGTTTTCTACGTACTGCCCTACCTCGCCATCATAGTGATACCCCAATGCTGTACCGAGCCGGATACTGGATAGTGCGCCCAGCCCGCTGTAGTTCCAGCGAGAATTGATGGCGGTATAGAAGCAAAAAGGGGAAACCAGCGGAGGCACCTTGCCATAGACAAAGACATTTTCATCCAGACCCCTGCCCGCGCCCACCAGACCGATGCTGCCTTTTTGAGTAGCCAGCATCTTTGCCCGGGCCCAGGGCATGATCTCATAATTGACCTTAACGCCTAGCGGCTGCCATGCCTCTCGCGCCAGTTCGATCAGAATGCCGGGAGAACTGCTGTTTGCATCACAGTTATAAGGACACCACTGATCTGATGCCAGGGTTACCTCGGCAGGTAATGCCATGACCTTGCCGGACAACAACAACCCAAACACCCATGCAACGTGCCCCCACCGAGTCATCAATGTCACCCCCTATTACTCACCTTGCAAGTGAGTTTACAGAATTTCCGAGCCTGTTATTAGCACCACAAACCGTGCGTGCATTACGTCCGGTTAGGAAATTAGCATACTTCAAACAGATACAGGAAAGATATATTGCATACAGCTGACAGATGCCATGCTGGAACTTGATCAGGTCAGGCATGTGCGAGTCGGGGCAATGGTGTAGAATCGCGTGGTTAAAGCGGCAATTAACCATTGGTTAACAGGAACCCACATTTCATGGCTCAATACGTAATGTCTATGCTCCGCGTGAGCAAGGTCGTGCCACCTAAACGGCAGATTATCAAGGATATTTCCCTGTCTTTCTTCCCGGGCGCCAAGATTGGCCTCTTGGGTCTGAACGGCGCGGGCAAGTCCACCGTGCTAAAGATCATGGCCGGTGTAGAAAAAGAATTTGAAGGCGAAGTGCAGTGGCAGCCTGGTATCAAGATTGGCTATCTGGCACAAGAACCACAGCTGGACCCGGCGAAAACCGTGCGCGAAGAAGTCGAATCCGGCATGGGCGAAGTCTTTGATGCCCAGAAAAAACTGGAAGAAGTCTACGCAGCTTACGCAGAACCGGATGCTGACTTTGACAAACTGGCCGAAGAACAGGCCCGTTTGGAAGCCGTTATTGCAGCGGGTGCAGGCGATAACGCCGAACTGCAGCTGGAAATTGCGGCCGACGCACTGCGCCTGCCAGAGTGGGATGCCAAAATCGAGCATTTGTCCGGGGGTGAAAAGCGCCGCGTTGCCTTGTGCAAACTATTGCTGTCCAAACCTGACATGCTGTTGCTCGATGAACCGACTAACCACCTGGATGCAGAATCTGTCGAGTGGCTGGAACAGTTCCTGGTTCGCTTCCCGGGGACCGTGGTGGCTGTAACGCACGATCGTTACTTTCTGGACAATGCGGCCGAGTGGATTCTGGAACTCGACCGTGGGCAGGGCATCCCTTGGAAAGGCAATTACTCTAGCTGGCTGGAACAGAAAGAAGCCCGTCTGAAGCAGGAAGAATCGCAAGAATCTGCCCGCCAGAAAGCGCTGAACAAAGAACTGGAATGGGTACGTCAGAATCCGAAAGCACGCCAGGCAAAATCCAAGGCCCGTATTGCGCGTTTTGAAGAGCTGAATTCGTTTGAATACCAGAAACGTAACGAAACCCAGGAAATCTTTATCCCTGTGGCTGAGCGTCTGGGCGACAAGGTGATCGACTTTACCAACGTAACCAAAGGCTTTGGTGACCGTCTGCTGATTGATAACCTGAGCTTCTCTGTACCGCCGGGCGCAATTGTGGGTATCATCGGCCCGAACGGTGCCGGTAAATCTACCCTCTTCAAGATGATTGCCGGTAAAGAGCAGCCAGATAGCGGTACAGTGGAGATTGGCCAAACCGTGCAGATGGCGTTTGTGGAACAGAGCCGTGAAAGCCTGTCTGGCGAGAAGACCGTGTTTGAGGATGTCTCCAACGGCAACGAGGTCATCAACGTTGGCAAGTTCGAGATGAGCAGCCGCGCTTACCTGGGCCGCTTTAACTTTAAAGGTGGCGACCAGCAGAAGAAAGTCGGCATGTTGTCTGGTGGTGAACGCGGCCGCCTGCATCTGGCCAAGACCCTGCTAAAAGGCGGCAACGTCTTGCTACTGGATGAACCATCAAACGATCTGGACGTGGAAACCCTGCGTGCGCTGGAAGATGCCTTGCTGGAATTTGCCGGTACCGTATTCGTGATCAGCCATGACCGCTGGTTCCTGGACCGTATTGCCACCCATATTCTGGCGGCGGAAGGTAACTCTCAGTGGACCTTCTTTGACGGTAACTACCAAGAGTACGAAGCCGACAAGCGTAAGCGTCTGGGTGAAGAAGGTGCCAAGCCCAAGCGTATCCGCTACAAGCCAATCAGCCGTTAATCACGGTTGCCAGGTTGGATGCAAAACGGCCACAGGAAACTGTGGCCGTTTTTGTTGATGGTACGCAAGCTGCGCGGTTTATATCTGCCCTATTTGATGCAACTTGACCGCATTTCATCTCAAAATTGGCTAAGATGGAGAGAACCTTCCCTACCTGATTGCTGACCATGAGTCTGATGAATGCCGTTTGTGCGTAGATTAAGACTGTCTCTCCCTTTCAAGCAAAATACCGTGCTCCGCAAGTATCTGGGCGAGCGGTTCCCCCATGCCATTCCCAGTAGCGAACAGGTTCACAGCACTTTTTATGACACGCCCGACCATGCGCTGAAAAGCAAAGGCATTACCCTGCAACTGAGCCCTTGCCAGGACCAGTGGTTACAAACGTTGCAGTTCCCGGTGAAGAAAGGCCGTGAGGTTGCGTCCGAAACCCGTCTGGTGAATGCAACCTGGTTACCAGGGCCGATCCAGAACAAGCGAATCAGGCAGTTTTTTCAGCAAACAGATCTCTCTGCGGCCCTATTGCCCTGCTTTACTCTGGAGATCCGGCGGACAAGCTGGCCGATACAAGATGCCAAGGGCAACATCCTGCAGATTCATCTGGAAACGGGCCACATCTCTCAGGGGACAGCACGATGCCGGATCAATGAAATCGAGATTGAACTGAAACAGGGCGACCCGCAGGCCATGTATCTGCTTGCGCTGGCGCTGTTGCCTGTTGTGCCGCTGACACTGGAACCCTTATCGCTGGCTGAGCGAGGCCATGATCTGGGCCAACCGATCATCCCCCTGATACCGGCAAAAGCCGCGCCGGTGTGGGTGGATAAGGATATGACACCCCGTCTTGCGTTGCAGGCCATTGCAACGCAAGCGTTGCAGCATTTTCGGCAGAATTTGCCAGGCATGCTGACGGAGGAAGACCCGGAGTTCATCCATCAAGCGCGGGTCGCTTTACGACGGCTACTGTCTGCCCGGAAAATTTTTGCACCAATCATTGCGGATGCAGATTGGCAAACCGTGATGTTGCCGATGAAAGAACTGGCGTCAGTATTGGGGTTAGTCAGAGATGCGGATGTATTTTTGATGGATACGTTGCCGATGCTGGCACAGGCCAATGTGGTGGAACCGGGGGCCTTGTTGCAGTTGCAACAGGCTGTGACGCAGCAATGTCTGCAGTATCGGCAAATGGCACGCAAAACCACCAATTCAAACCTGAATAACCACTTTCAGCTAAGCCTGTTGGCCTGGCTGGCCACGTTGACGGCACAAAAGGAAACCGCGGCGCCTGCCTTGAAGGCATTTGCTGGCAAGGCGTTGTCGCACCATCTAAAGAAAGCCAGAACACTGGCGGATCAATGGGAGAGCCTTGATGTGACGCAACGGCACGAACTGCGCAAACGCATCAAGACACTCCGCTATACCGTGGAATCTTTTGCCCCGATGTACCCCCGCCAACAGGTGCGTCGCTATGTGACCCGATTGCAGGCAATGCAACAGATATTGGGCGGCATGAATGACCGTGCCGTGGCGGCGGCTGTGTTAATGCGAGTGAACGTGCAAGATGCCATGCTGGCAGAAACCGTGGCGCGGTGTACACAATGGCTGGCTCAGCATGACAACACCAGCGAGGCCCGGTTTCTGGAGACGCTGGCTGCATTTGAGCAGACACCTGTGTTCTGGCAAGCGTAGTCAGGTGCCTGCCCCATCTGACAGGGCAGGCACGCTGACGGCAGGCAGATGATCAAAAACGATACTGGGTCAGTACACCGACCTGTTCTGACGCCAGCTTTTGCATTTCTGTGGCGCCATTGGCCAGTATATTGGCAGAGTCATCAGCCTGGGTTGCCAGCTGCATCAGCCCTGACAGGTGCTGATCCATTTCTTCGCTGGCACTTTGCTGGGCATTCAGGCGCCCGGTAACCATGCGGATTTCTTCTACGATCTGCAGGCTGGAAGACTGAATCTGCTGGATGGCCTGATCGGCATCATCCGCCCGGCTGACTCCGGCACTGACCCGCTTTTCTGCAACCCCCATGTCTTTTACTGCAGCTTCTGCGCGGCTGCGCATCGCCTGGATGGTAGTGGCAATTTCGGTGGTGGAGCTGGCGGTGCGTTCGGCCAGTTTTCTGACTTCATCGGCTACCACGGCAAAGCCTCTGCCTTGTTCCCCTGCCCTTGCGGCTTCGATTGCGGCATTCAACGCCAACAGATTGGTCTGGTCCGCAACCTCCCGGATAACCTGAACCACCTGACTGACGCGCTCGCTTTGCGCTTCCAGCTGGCGAATCTGCTCGGCAGCTGACGCGACCGACAAGGAAATGTCGCGGATATCGGCAATGGTTTGGGCAATGGTGACAGACCCCGTCTGGGCAAGGCTGCCGGCATGTTCTGCCAGCTGGCAGGATGACACCGATTGCTGTGCTGCCGCTTGTATGGCATGGCCAAGCTGTGTCGCGGTACTGGCCAGGGTGTTGGCGGCCTGGTGCTGCAAAGATACTGTTTCTTGCAACTGGGCCGCGGTACTGACCATGTCGTTCGCACGCACTTCAGCCTGTTTTGCCAGCTGGAAATCTGACGCGATATTGCCATTCAGACCCGCCAGCATCTGGTTGATAGCATCGCGCAACGGCGCAGCCCAGGCAACTGGGAACGCCTTGGCCCGCTGGGTGACATCCATGCCCGCATTGAAAGCATGCAAGGGTTGGCACAAAGCTTCCACCACAGTCGTTGAGGGTGCACTGGTGAATGCCTGCAACAGCAAAGCCAGCCATAACGGTACGGTAACAGCCAGTAGCCACCCAAGCGGCGCTACCGCGAGCGCTGGCGATGCAAACCCGACGCCCATGATGACCAACGGAACGGTCGCCAAGCCGATAGACAGGAACAAACGGTATCGTGATGCAATCATCTGTTATGACTCCGTCAGCCGGCCATGCACTGCATTCAGGAAAATGCGCGCATAGTCATCTGCTGTGAGGGCAATAGGATTGGTATCGGCTGATGACAAATCTGCCACTGCCGCAGCACCAATCAAATCGCTCTCCTCGCCCGTCATGCCGATCTCTGCGAGCGTATGCGGAATCCCCAATGCTTGCCGCAGTTGAACGACCCAGTCGATGACATCATCGACTCGCTCACCTGGCAAGCCCACCACTCTGGCCACCAAGCGCAATGGTTCCTCAATAGCGGCCGCATTGGCCTTGAGCAGATAAGGCAACAGGATGGCGTTCAGCAAGCCGTGATGCTTGTGGTATCTGGCCCCCAGCGCGTGCGCGATGGCATGTACGCCTCCCAGCCCTTTCTGGAAGGCAACCGCCGCCATGGCAGAAGCTACCAGCATCTGGGTTCTGGCTGCCATGTTATCGGGCTCTTTGACCGCCAACGGCAAAAACTGGCTGATCAGCCGGATGCCTTCCAGCGCAATACCGGCGGACATGGGGTGATACAGGGGTGACACCAGTGCTTCGATATGATGCGTGAGTGCATCCAGCCCGGTAGCCGCCGTCAGATGTGCGGGCAGACCGGTAGTCAAGGCCGGGTCTAGCAACACTACCCGGGCCAGCAGCTCTGCATGAGTAACCACATGCTTGGTTTGCTCGGCACTGTGGGTGATCACGGCTTCTCGGCTGAGCTCTGAGCCCGTGCCAGCGGTGGTGGGGATAATGATCAGCGGCGGTACGCCCAGACGCGGAAAGCTCCCCAGCGAGGGATATTTTTCAAAAGCGACATTCCAGTCAAAATCGCTAAGGGCGGTTGCTTGTCTGGAGACCAGCGCAATGGCTTTGGCGGCGTCGATGACGCTACCGCCCCCCAGTGCAACAACGCCATCAAACCGGCCGGCCTGAAAAGCGGCCACCCCAGCGTAGACGTTATCTGTTGTCGGGTTGCTTTGCACGTCTTCAAACAAGGTGACCTGGATATCGGCCGCTTCGAGCAATGCTTTGGCGCGGGCAGAAATGCCCAGTTTGCCCAAGCCCTGATCACTGACCAGAAAGAGATGTCTCAGATGCTGTTGCTTGCAGACCGACGGAAGCAGGCCAAGGGCATCTTCTCCGGCATAGATTTCTGTCGGGTAGTTCCAGTAATGAATATGGCTGGTCATTTTTTTACCTCTGGATGATGCAAAAAAACGGGCATGCCATTCACTGCCTGACATGCCCCGATCGACTACATGACGATATAAAACAATGGGTTCTTAGAGTGACGCCCCTGCCGGTACGGCGGATTCTTCGGACGTATGGTCTACCTGCTGCAATTTTTTCAGGTCTTTTTCGCTTTGCTCGATCACCGGAATTTCTGCGTCCAGATCAATGGAGCGGCTCAGCGCAAAGTAGGTCAGCGAAGACACGATCAGCCCGACCAGCCAGGCCAGATCGACCCCGCCCAGCGCCGCGGCAGCTGGCCCGGTGTACACGCCTGGCAATACAAAGAACGGAATGGTCACCACAAAACCGATCAGGTAGGCGGTAATGCCTTTGGCGCCCCATGCCCCGTAAATACCGTTCGGGGTAAAGAAGTGGGTAATGGCATATTTGCCGCGACGGACAAAGAAATAATCCACCAGATTGACCGCCGTCCAAGGCACCAGCAGGTACAACATGACCGTCAGCACCGCAAACAGGATGCCGATGGCGTCGCCACTGATCGACAATGAAATGCCAACCCAGATGATAGCCAGCAGCACGATGGTGACAATACGGATACCTTTGCCCAGCGTGACTTTGCGCAAGGCATCAATGGCGGTTACGACTGTGAGCATGCCGCTATAGGCATTCAGCCCCATGGTCGCGACCAGTGCAGCAACCGAGGTCAGCGCAACGGCAGAACCAAAGCCGTGCATGACTGCGTTACCGGAATCATGCAGTGCGACCAGGCCATCCGACGCGCCCAGATGGGTCGCCAGCCATGCGCCCAGCGCAATCAGCCAGATGGCAGAAGACGACGCGCCAAAGAACACAGCTGTAATGATGGAACTTGGTTTGGTGTGGCGTGGCAGATAACGAGAGTAATCTGATACGTAAGGTGCATAGGTAATGTTATAGCTGGCGCTGGCCGCAAACTGGGCAGCAAAAGCCACCAGATTGAACCCCAGTGCAACTGCTGGTGCCTTGCCCCCTGCCCCGCCCATGAAAATGGCCAGTGTCAGAATGATGTAGAGCGGCAGGCTGATGACAAAGCACAGCTGGAAAATCCGGTGCAGCCAGTCATGGCCATAAATGGCCAGCAAGGTGCTGATGATGGCAATCACCAGCGTGATGGAGGTTTCGTTCCAGCCAAAGATGCCGTGCAAACCGCTGGCCACCAGTACCGTATCGACCACATTAAAGCCGACAAAGGTAAATAGCGTACCGATCAGCACCAGTACCACGCCGCGATAACCAAACTGGGCGCGGGACTGCACCATTTGCGGCAAACCGAGTTCAGCCCCTTGCGATGCATGAAACGCCATGAACAGGGTACCGAACAGAATCCCCAAGGCACCTGCCAGCGCGGTATAACCCAGCGACAAGCCCATGCTGGGGCCAATAAAGCCGATGGCAATGGTAAAGAACTGGAAGTTGCCCAGGAACCAGAACGGCCCCTGATGCGACACCTTGCCATGCCGTTCGTTTTCCGGCACGTAATCAATCGACCGGGTCTCGATGCCACCGCGTTTTTGTGCGGTAGCCTCTGTGTTATGTTGTGCCATCCTGTGTGTCTCCTCTTATAGTCAGGTTGGTATTCCGTTTGACGATATCACGCCCCGGACACCCACCCGCCGTCGTCTGGCGGACAAGTGTCTGGATGCACTCAATCCGCCATGCTGCCTTTTAATGTCACTACATGCTTCAACTGCTGGAATGCCCTGAGCCCCCACGGCCCCAGTTCACGTCCGATACCGCTTTGCTTCATGCCACCCCAGGAGGTATGCGGAAAGATCACCTGTGGCGAATTTACCCATACCATACCCACATGCAGTGCCCGTGCCAGCGTGTTGGCTCTTTGCTGGCTGCGGGTAGCCACGGTAGCCACCAGGCCAAAGTCGCTATCGTTGGCGATGCGAATGGCCTCTGCATCGTCCTTGAAGATGCGCAGGCACGCGACCGGGCCAAAAATCTCCTCACGCCAGATGGCGCTGTCATCCGGTACGCGGTCAAATACGGTTGGGGTCACAAAAAACCCGGCCTGACCGGCCAATGCCTGTCCACCTGTCAGACACACTGCGCCGGCAGCCTTGCCGGCCTCAATGTAAGACAATACCCGTTTTTGCTGCGTTTCACTGATCAGCGGGCCCATTTCTACGGCGTCCGTATCCGGCGCACCGACAACCAGTGCCGCGGCGGCGGCCACAAATTTCTCGCGGAACGCAGGGTAAATGCCTTCTTCAACCAGAATGCGGGAAGTGGCAGAGCACATCTGCCCGGCATTGAAATACACGCCTTTTAACGCCAGATCTACTGCATTATCCAGGTCGGCATCGCCACACACGATGAGTGCGGATTTCCCGCCAAGCTCCAGACTAACCGGTTTGGTTTGGCGCGCCGCGGCGGCCATCACCTTGCGGCCAACCGCATTACTGCCGGTAAAAGACACTTTGTCGATCCCGGGGTGCTCTACAATAGCGGCCCCTACTTCACTCCCAGCCCCTACCAGCAGGTTGAACACGCCCGCTGGTAATCCGGCATCCTGAATAATGTGAGCCAGCATGATTTCGGTCAGCGGGGTGAGTTCTGCCGGCTTTAGCAGCACCGTACAACCTGCTGCCAGTGCAGGTGCCACTTTCCAGGCGGTGGTCACCATCGGGAAATTCCATGGCACGATCAGCCCCGCCACGCCACAGGCTTCCAGCAGATATCCGGCATCAAATCCGTCATCCGGTACATCGACGCTGGCCTCCAGCTGGCGGTCATCCCGGGTGATCAGGTCTGCGTAATATTCGAAAGTGGCAATGGCATCGCCCACATCCAGCTCGGCTTCAAACGCCGGTTTGCCGCTGTTCTGCATCTGCATCGCTACCAGCTCGTCTTTGGCAGCGGCGATACCCTGGGCAATCCGTTTAAGACAATCGGCACGGTGCTGTGGTGAGGCATGCTTCCAGGCTGGCAATGCTTTTCTGGCGGCTTCTACGGCCAGATTCACATCGGCACTACTGGCGGTATGTACGGTGGCCAGCGGCTGGGCGGTAGATGGATTCACCACGGTGAACACCTCGCCCTGGCCGGCAGACCAAACACCATTGATCAGCACGCCATACACGGGCTGGGAAATATCTGGGGTCATCATTGTCATCTGTTTATCCCGATCAGCATCAAGCTACAGTTGGCGCGGATAGATGCTCGTGGACGGCCAGCCATGCACCTCCACTCACATGCTGGAACACAATGGTTTCACGCTCGGCGCTGGTAAACTCGCCATCGTTATTGCGAAGCCGGGTTTTGACATCGTGGGTAAAAATGGCAATGTCGCCGAGCAGCTGTACATGCTGGTTGGAAGACTCGCAGGACAAGACCTTGAAGCCGTCTTTTTCCCATTCGGCCCACAAGGCCTCGTAGGCAGCCCGGTTATCCAGCCGCTGCGGCACGTTATGGAACATGAACGTGGCATCTGGTGAAAACGCCTCAAAATATGCGCGGGTATCGTGCTGTCCGAAGACATTCACCAGCGCCTGCGCGGCAGACAGTATTTCTTGTTGCGGGGTCATGTTGGATTCCTCAGGTTCTGTAAGCCACGCCGGGCAATACGCACAGCAGTTCATATGCCAGATTGGCGCCCAGTAGCGCGGTGGTGCCTTGCGGGTCGTAAGGCGGGGAAACCTCGACCAGATCGGCCCCCACAATATCCAGCCCGTGGGCACCGCGGATGATTTCCAGTGCCTGCGGCACGGTCAGACCGGCAATTTCCGGTGTGCCGGTCCCGGGGGCGTAGGCCGGGTCGATGCCGTCGATGTCAAAGCTGATGTACACAGGGCCACCGGCCAGTTGCTCTCGCACTTCTTTCATCAGCGGTGCCAGCGACTGGTTCCAGCAGGCTTCGGCCTGAACCACGCGGAAACCCTGATTGCGGCACCAGTCAAAATCTTCGGCCTCATACCCCGTCCCGCGCAGACCAATCTGCACTACACGGCTGGTATCCAGCAGCCCTTCTTCGGTCGCACGGCGGAAAGGTGTGCCGTGGGCGATTTTTTCACCAAACATGGTGTCGTTTACGTCGGCATGGGCATCCACATGAATCAGCCCCACTTTGCCGTACTTGCGATGCAAGGCCCGCAAGATGGGCAGGGCAATGGTATGGTCCCCGCCCAGCGTAATCGGGCGGCAGCCATTGGCAATAATGGCGTCGTAAGCGGTTTCGATACGCGGAATGGAATCGGCCAGGTTGTAGGGGTTGGTGGCCACATCGCCGATATCGGCGACTTGCAGGGAATCAAACGGTGCTGCCCGGGTGGCCATGTTATAGGGGCGCAGCAAGACGGATTCGGTACGGATCTGGCGCGGGCCAAAGCGTGCCCCGGTCCGGTTTGAGGTGCCCAGATCAAACGGAACGCCGACGAAGCAGGCATCCAGTCCTTCGGTGGTGGGCTGATACGGCAAGCGCATCATGGTGGCAATACCGCCAAAGCGTGGCATGTCGTTACCGCTTTGCGGCTGGAAAAATGGTTCGCTCATAAGATGTCTCCAACAACATTGATTCACCAGCAATGCGCTAGTGCCTGTTTTTTTGCTAGTATGAAGCGATTGCAATATTTTAAAATTCCAATTTTTCATCATTTACATTGATATTTATCGATGTATTGAAATGCCACGACCCCAAAGGACAAATAACCATGCTTGGCAACCTGAGTGATCTGGATTTGCGCTTGATCCGCGTTTTTCTGGCGGTGGTGGATGCAGGCGGCGTGACCCCGGCACAAGTCACGCTGAACGTGGGTCAATCCACTATTAGCACCCAGTTATCCAGCCTGGAAACCCGACTGGGGTACCGGTTGTGCGACCGGGGCCGAAGCGGATTTGCGCTGACTGCCAAAGGTGAACGGTTTGCTGAACTGGCCAGATCATTGATTGAAGCGGTGAGCGACTTTAGTGCCCAGGCCCGAAACATGGACAAGCAGCTGGTGGGGACACTCAACATCGGCCTGATCGGTCATACGCCGATCAGCCAGAACGCCCGCATCAGCCAGGCCATCGCCCGCTTCAAGAAACGCAACGAAGCCGTGCGTTTTCTGATTTCTGTCCGCCCGCCGGGCGACCTGGAAGAACATTTGCTGAGTGGGGATATTGAAATTGCCGTGGGGTACTTTTGGCACCGGGTACCTACGCTAAGCTATACCAGCCTGTTTATTGAAAGGCAGGTGGCGTATTGCGGCAAAGGACACCCGCTTTATGAACACGCGGGGAATCTGAGTGCGGAAGAAGTGGCCCATCACGACTGGGCCTGGCGGTCTTACCCGCTACCGGAAGCACAACAAAATGTGCCGGACATCAACATCACGGCCGAAGCCGACAATATGGAAGCCGTCGCGGTGCTGATTCTTTCTGGTTACCATCTGGGGTATCTGCCAGAGCATTTTGCCGCCCCGTATGTGCAGCAAGGACTGCTGCGGGCGCTAAACCCAGGCCGTTTTCATTACGATGTGCCTTTTCATATGGTGACGCGGCACAAGCGCCACCATACAGACATCATGACCGCTTTTCTGGAAGACCTGCAAGTGGTGCATCTGGGCGAAACCGGTTAATCGCTAATCCACATGCCCGACCGGGTCCAGATGCGTCATCACGTTAAGCACCGGTAGTGCCTGCATGACAGCCTTGCGGGCTTGTACGGCAATATCGTGCCCTTGTTGTACAGTTATCGTGGCATCGACTTCCAGATGCACATCCACCAGAATCATGTCACCGGTTTTGCGGGTTTTCAGGTCATGCAGCCCTTGTACGCCGGGTGTTGCCAGTAATACCACCTTGATCTGTTCAATCTCGGCATCATCCGCAGCGCCATCCATCAGGTCGTGCAGGGCATCCCAGGCAAACGACCAGCCCATTTTGGACACCATCAGCCCCACAACCAGCGCGGCAATCGGGTCCAGCAAGGGATACCCGGCCAGATTACCGCAAATGCCCAGCCCCACGACAAAAGACGATGCAGCATCCGACCTGGCATGCCAGGCGTTGGCTACCAGCATGCCAGAGCGCACCTGCTGGGCAATCCGCAGCATGTAGCGGAACAATGTTTCCTTGGCGACCAGCGCAATCCCCGCCACCCACAAGGCACTGATATGCACTGGCGCAATCTGCTCTGGGGTTTGCAGCTTGTGTACCGCCGCCCAAAGCATGCCCACGCCTACGACCAGCAGCATCACGCCCAGAATCAGGGACGCTGCATTCTCGTAACGCTGATGCCCGTAGTGATGTCGCTCGTCCGGTGCCTGTTTGCTATGGTGGCTGGCCAACAGCACCACAAAATCTGCCAGAAGATCAGACAGAGAATGAATGCCATCCGCAATCATCCCCTGCGAATTAGCCACAATACCCGTGATCACCTGCACCACGGTAAGCCCGCTATTCACCACCACACTGACGATGGTGCTTTTGCGGGCGGCCTTGTCACGTGCCTCGACAGACACGCCTTCGTCTTCAAACAATGTGTTTTGATCCATACCAGCCACTAGGGTCAAGACAGGATGTCTTGACCGGGAAAAAGTTTAGAAAAAGTGATGCAGTCCCATGATCATGGAAGAGATCGCCAATGCACCAAATGCCGATGATACCAGTATCAACAGGGCTTTCAGGTACGCTTCACGTGCATTTGCAGTCACAGCAGTAACGGTTTTCATGCCAGCCTCCAAAGTTAAACAACGTGAAGCCATCATAAACAGCCATTCTTAAGCGAGGCTTAACATGCCATGGGAATCTGAATTCACGTCAACACACTTGAACTAAGCCTGTTCATGACCATCTTATTCTCATTACTGTCTTTAAAGTCTGATCATGCCTTCCAAGCGTTTCATCCTGACGGTTCTGTTGCTGCTGTCCAGTCTTCATGGCTATATTGGCTGGCGCTTGCTGGGGAACTGGCCCGGCTCGGCAGCCAGCGCATGGACTATTGCCTCCCTGCTACTGGTATCGGTTGCAACCATTCCGGCCGGTTTGCTGGCCAGACGCATCCCCTCTCCGGTCTGGTCTACCCGTCTTGCCTGGACCGGCCTGTTTGCCCTTGGCTGGTTTTCATCGCTGCTGATCCTGACCTTGTTGCGGGATATCCTGCTGCCCGTTGCGGGCTGGTTTGGTTATGTGGAGGCCAGTTGGGTAGGTGAAAGCGCACAATGGGTACTGGCACTGGCCACCGCGGCATCGCTGGTTGGGCTTGTGAATGTACTGCGTCGTGCCAAAGTGGTAACGGTAGACGTCCCCATCCCTGACCTGCCGGCCGACCTCCACGGTTTTACCATTGCCCAGATCAGCGATATTCACGTCGGGCCGACCATCAAGCGCGGCTATCTGCAACGCATTGTAGACAAGGTCAACCACCTGGAAGCCGATGTCATTGCCATTACCGGTGATCTGGTAGATGGTACTGTGCAACAACTATCACAGCATACCCAGCCCTTATCGCAGCTAAAAGCCCGGCATGGCACCTATTTTGTTACGGGTAATCATGAATATTATTCGGGGGCACCGGCCTGGATTGAAGAACTGGAAAGGCTTGGCATTGACGTGCTGCAAAACCGGCATGTGCTGATTCCCGGCCAAAGCAGCACCTTGCTGCTGGCGGGTGTAAACGACTATACCGCACACCAGTTTGATGAAACCCAGAGGAGCGACCCGCACAAGGCGCTTGAAGGATCACCCGACAATGTCGGTGTCAAAGTCTTGCTGGCACACCAGCCCAGAACGGCGACCGCAGCGGCCGCAGCCGGGTTTGACCTGCAATTGTCCGGCCACACCCATGGCGGGCAATTCTGGCCCTGGAACCTGTTTGTGCCCATGCAGCAGCCTTTTACTGCCGGCCTGAAAAAACTGGAACAGCTGTGGGTATATACCAGCCGTGGTACAGGTTATTGGGGTCCGCCCAAACGTTTGGGAGTACCATCAGAGATCACTCATATCCGCCTTGTAAAGCCTTGAAATACAAGGGTAAAGATTAGCGCCACATTTGCAGCCATCCCACACAGATTGAAGCACCTGCCACCCATCAGCCCGGTTAAACTGTCTCGGTTTACCGGGCTGATGTGTCTACACAGAGGCTGTGATACCGCCATCGACCCGGAGGTTTTGCCCGGTGATATACGATGAATTAGACGACGCCAGAAAAGCAATCACGTTGGCGATTTCTTCCGCAGTGCCATAGCGCCCCATAGGCACGCTTTGGCGCCGTTCTTCTGTGGCCGGCAAACTGTCTATCCAGCCCGGCAGCACGTTGTTGATGCGTACGTTGTCTTTCGCAAAGGTATCTGCAAAAATTTTTGTGTAGGCTGCCAGCCCGGAGCGGAACACCGCTGATGTTGGAAACATCTCGCTCGGCTCAAATGCCCAAGCAGTAGAAATGTTGATGATCGAACCCGACTTTTGCGCTTGCATGATCGGTGCAATCAAGCGAGCGGTCCTGACCACCGGCAGGAAGTAAACTTCCATCCCTTTATGCCAGTCTTCATCGCTGATATCGATGATGGGGGCACGCGGCCCATGGCCCGCACTATTCACCAGCACATCAATCCGCCCCCAGGTTGCCATGGTTTGCTCAACCAGACGAGTAATGTCGGCGTTAGACTGATTGGAACCGGTCATGCCGATCCCGCCCAGTTCTTTCGCCAATGCTTCCCCTTTGCCAGAAGAAGACAAAATGGCCACTTTATAGCCATCTGCCGCCAGCTTTCTGGCCGCAGCAGCCCCCATACCACTACCGCCAGCTGTAATGACAGCGACTTTCAGATCACGCATGTTGCATCCTTTTCAAATTGGGCATGCCGTACAAGGCAGGCAGTTGTCATGAAAACCTCTTGCAGCCAATGTAGAGGACTCCTGTTAATATGACTAATGACATATTCTGCTTTTATCCAGTAGTTTTTCTACAGCATGAAATACCACATGAGTGCCAACCGATTTGGAAACCGCCTGCCACCGCTAAATGCCCTGCGGGCTTTTGAAGCCTCGGCCAGGCACCTTAATTTCCGGCTGGCGGCCGAAGAACTGTTTGTGACCCAGGGTGCAGTGGCGCAACAGGTCAGGCATCTGGAAAAAGTGCTGGAAAAACCGTTGTTTCACCGGATGCCAAGAGGCCTGGCGCTGACAGAAGCAGGTGCCGTGTATTTTGCCGATATCCAGCGAGCGCTGGAAACCATTGCCGTTGCCACTGACAACCTCATGCGGCAATCTTCCGGCATCACGGTCAGTACCACGCCCTCGCTGGCCAGCAAATGGCTGATCCCGCACCTGTCGAGTTTTCAGGAAGCGTTTCCGCACGTGGATGTAAAGGTCATCGCCAGCGAGAAGGTATCCTCTTTCCAGAAAGGCGAAGCGGATCTCGCCATCCGGCTTGGCCGGCCGCCTTTTGACAAAGAGCTGGAAGCAGAACTGCTATTTCCGCTGGATGTGTATGTGGTGTGCAGCCCGCACCGCAAAGAAGGTGCAAAACCTTTAAGAGAACCTGCTGATCTTGCTGATCAGGTCTTGCTGCATGACGCGCACAGCCTTTGGGATGAATTCATTCATGCGCTGAAGCTGGATGTCAAAATTGACACCCGCAAAGGGCCAAGATTCAATCAGTCTGCCCTGGCAATTGATGCAGCCATCGCTGGCCAAGGGGTCGCGCTGGCGAGTGACCCTTTGGTGGAAAGAGATATTCTGCTTGGCAGACTATACAAGCCTTTTGACATCAGCCTGCGGCAAGCCCTGGGCTTCTATATTGTGTATCCGAAAGAACGGAAACATTCAGAGACCATCTTATCCATGCGCAACTGGCTGTTTGCGCAGGCCAAGATGAAAGAAAATCTTTAATTGAGGTTATCTCCCGTGAGTATCCGAAATAACCAACCTTAATCCTGCCGTCACAACATTCATGTGACAGATTCAGGGACCTTAGCCAAGCTGTGATGCCTTGAATGCAGGTACCGTGCACGCCAATTGTGCTGGCGGATGTACGCTTAAGCTGCTGGCTACCCAGAAATAGGCTTTAGGAATCTGGGAAAATGCATCGGATACATATGGGTTTTCCAGCTCTATCACCTGCCGGCAATTCAATCTGGATTTGGCCATGGAGGCATAGAAGGCCGTATTATTTTTGAGCAGGGTCAACAGGCTTCCATCGTCAAACGCCATTTTCAAGCCTCTGTAGATAGCATCTCTGAGCACCACATTCTTCCGGCTCACAAAAAATAGCCGTGCAAACGGGTAATGCAGGGCGATATGCTCATCAATGATCAGGTTCTGGTAGATTTCCTTGTTCTGATCATAGAATCGGTAAATTTCATCCACCCCTAGCGGAAAGAAATCAAATCGCTGCGCCTCCAGCATCCGGAACAAAGCATTAAATACCGGTGCTTCCGTGACCTTAAAGCCATTAAACCTCAAGATATCGACATCTGCCCAACCTGCACCCTGACCTGCCACATTGGCCTTCATGGCAGTGATCGCATCACCCTGCACCTGAACAGCGCGGTTCCTGTTGGTGATCAATAACCGGAACCCGCTTAAACCGCCATCAATCGGAAAGTACACTGGCAGAAATCGTTGCTCGAAGCTGGTATTGGTGCCAAAGTCCAGCACGGATATTTTTCCAAGTTCCAGGTATTTCTTGGCACGGTCCTGATTCATTAGCTCGTCAGACAGCCTTAACCGGTAATCCAGACCGGATTTTTTCAGCGCCAGATCCAGTACCTTTAGCCCGTAGTCATCCTGCATCCGTTCTTCTATGCGGGGATAAATGATATTGACGGTCTCGGCCAATGCCCGGCAAGACAGCAAGATCACCAGCAGAATGACAGGAAAGACAACATGCTTCGTCCGCATCCTAGTTCTCCTGATCGAACCTGCCCATACCAGCAGCACGCGGATATGGGCAGCCGGTTCAGTTATGACTTGTTGTCATTCACGACTTCGACCAGTTTTTGGGTAGCCATCGCTGGTGTAAAGGTTGGGTCATTGAATGCCTTGGAGACGATGTCGGTGATTGCTCCTTTCATGGACTCGTTAACCGCAAAACCAAAAGCATAACTACCCAGCAGATTATTGGTGAGTGCCGCCTTGCGCATGTCCGCCATCGATTTTTTGCCGCAATCATCGAAATTGGCATCGGATGCATCCAGCCGTGCAGGGATAGACCCCTTGAGCATGCTGAACTTCTCCTGCAAATCCTTGTTCATGATGGCACTGGCCAACGCCAATTGCCGCTTTTTGCCATCGCCAGAGGTTTTAAACATGGAGAATTGATTGCCCAGAAACACAAAGCTGCCTTCGGTGCCGGGATAGGCAAAGCACAGATAGTCTTTGTTGGCGACCTTACCGGCCTTGGTAAACTCCCCTTTGGCCCAGTCGCCCATGACCTGCATGGCGGCTTTGCCATTGATTACCATGGATGTGGCCTGGTTCCAGTCCCTGCCGGGGAAGTTAGGGTCCGTCATGCCACGGAGCGCCTTCAGTTGTTCAAAGGCTTTCTCCATGGTTTTGCTGCCCAAGGCTTTCGGATCCAGATAGATCAGCGCCTGTTTGTAGAAACCGGGGCCTCCGGCAGACAGAACGGCACTGTCAAATAGTGCCGCCTCTTGCCATGCTTGTCCGCCATGCGCCAGCGGAATGTATCCTGCCTGGCGGATTTTTTGCGACACCGCGAGCAGTTCGCTGAAGTTCTTGGGGGGCGCCAGGTTCAGCTTGGTGAAAATGGCCTTGTTGGCCCACACCCAATTAGACCGGTGCACCAATAGTGGCGCGGCCACCCAATGCCCATTGATCTTGCTGAATTTCTGCAGCGCAGACGGGATCAGGGTGCCCCAGTTTTCTTTTTCGGCTAAGGCGTCCAGATTGCCCAGAAAATTTTCAGTCGCGTAGTCGATGGTATCAAACCCTAGTGTCAGTGCTGCCTCTGGCGGGTTGCCAGAGGCAATGCGGGCCCGCAACGTGGTTTTGGCTTGCTCTCCACCGCCACCGGCAACCGGGCTGTCCAGCCAGCCATACCCCCGCTTTTTGAGGTCATCCTTCAGAATATTGAGGGCTGCGGCCTCCCCGCCAGATGTCCAGAAATGCATGACCTCGATCCGGTCTTCTGCATGAGCAGTTTTTGCCAGACATGCGGCAGACAGCAGTCCAACTACCAACGCCTTCTTTTTGCCATGTACTTGCTTTACTTTCATCGACTCATCTCCTCTTTTATGGTTATCGATGTCATTCACAGCACAAAAATTGGATCGTTCCAATTTTTAAAAAAACGGGGAACAAGTCCCCGCCAAGGCCCTACAAAGCTTATCCCGCTTCTTAATGGTCAAAATCAAACACCAGTACGTCATCCACATGTGGCCCGACTTGTGCCACAAATGCCTGATGAATCGGGTGAACCAAATACACATCCCGGTCATGTGCATTGGCAAATGTCAGGACAAAACCGTGTGTCAGGCCTTTATCCAGCTTTTCCGGGCTGTTGTTGGTGCCGCTTTCCAGACTGACAACTTCCGGTATTTGCGACTTCAGATCCCGGAACGCTTGCACCAGTGCCGTGACAACCTCTGGCGTTGTAGCTGGTTTGAATCTGAAAAGTACGATATGCGTTAGCATGGGGTGTCCTTGGTCAATTGGATGGTCAGCACCGGTTGGCCGGGTCAGTTATAGCACGGCTTCGATGGCTTCTACGCCGATGCGGGCAAACTGCTCGTCGGACAACTCATCCAGACCGCTCACCGCAATGGCGCCTACTACCTGCCCGCCGATTCGGACGGGCAAGCCGCCAGCCCAGCCAATCATCGGCTGGCCGGCAAAATAGATAAAATCCCAATCTTCTGCCTTGGACTGCAACCCGAGCTGCCGGGTAGAGACCTGCATTCTGGCGGCCGTTGTGGCTTTGTCGATGGCAATCTTGACTGATGGTGTAGGTGCGCCATCGGTACGGTTCAGGCAGATCAGGTCGCCAGCCGGGTCTGCTACCGCAACCACCGCGTCTTTGCTGGCGGTGTTCAAAGCAGTCAGAATCGCATTTGCCCCGATGGTGGCCAGCCCCAGCGACAGCGATGCTGTCTGGCGCAGAGAGGGGGTTGATACCTCGCTCATGAAAACATCTCCCAAAAAGATTGTCCGCCCCTTAGCGGACCAAGATGGCCCGGAAATCGTTCACATTGGTTTGTGTAGGCCCGGTCACGATCAAATCCCCAAGCTGTTCAAAAAAGGTGTAGCTGTCGTGGGCAGACAGACTGGCCAGCGGATCAAGCTTCTGCAGCCGGACACGTGCAGCACTATCAGGCCGCCAGATGGCACCCGCATTGTTCTCGCTGCCATCAATACCGTCTGTATCACAAGCAATGGCGGTGACGTTATCCAGATCACGCAGGGCGTACCCCAGCGCCAGCAGGAATTCGGTATTGCGCCCACCCTTGCCTGACGGGCCATTGGCAAACGTGACTGTGGTTTCTCCGCCCGACAGCAGCAATGCCGGGCGTTTGATCGGCGTATCGTAAGTCATGATGCTTCTGACCATCCCGGCATGGGCCAATGCAATCTCTTTGGCCTCGCCTTCCAGCTGGTCACTCAGGATCATGACTTCCAGTCCAGACTGGCGGGCCTTGGCAGCTGCTGCTTGCAGGCTTTGCATTGGCGTAGCCAGCATGCGGACTTCACAGTGATCATAACTGTCAGCAGCCAGACTGGCTGGCGCCTGCAAGGCACGCATTACAGCGGGTGAAAAGCTCAGCCCCAGTCGCTGGATGATGGTCCATGCATCTTCTGCTGGCGTTGGCGCCACGGTGGGGCCAGAGGCAACAAATGATGGTGTATCGCCGGGAATGTCTGAAATGATGTAAGTGACTACCCTGGCCGGTTTGGCCATCTGCGCCAGTTTGCCACCCTTGATGCGTGACAGTTGCTGGCGCACGGTATTGAGCTCACGGATGGTGGCACCCGCCGCAAACATGGCTTTGGTGACGGCCTGCTTCTCTGCCAGCGTCACCCCTTCTACCGGATCGACCAGCAAGGCCGAACCACCGCCAGAGATCAGCGCAATCACCAGATCGTCTTCGGTCAGCCCGACGAGTTGTGCCTTGATCTCTTGCGCCGCCTCCAGGCTGTTTTGGTCCGGAAACGGATGGCTGGCCTCCAGTAGACGAATCTGCCTGCAAGGGGTCAGTTGCCCGTAACGGGTGACGACCACACCCGTTAGTGGGCCGGGCCAGCATTGCTCCAGTTGCCAGGCCATTTCGGCAGAGGCCTTGCCTGCACCGATCACCACGGTACGCCCTTTGGGCGGGTCCGGCAGCATATGCTTTAGCCGGACAGAAGGTTGCGCCTCGGCAATGGCAGCATCAAACAGCAGCCGCAGTAATTGCGCGTCATCCATCGTGTATTAACCTCCAAGACCAGCGGCCACGGTCAGGAAACGCCGCATCCGCTGCAGTGCCAGTTCCGGACGGATCAGCACACCGCATTGGTCTGCCAGCCGGAAAATGTTCACATAGTGCATGACACAGCGGGCAGACTGCAAACCGCCCAGCATGGAAATATGATCCTGATGCCCGTTTAGCCAGGCCAGGAAAATCACCCCGGCCTTGTAGTGGCGGGTGGGCGCCTTGAAAACTTCGCGGGACAACGCCACCGTGGGAGTCATCAGCGCATGGTATTTTTGCAGGTCACCTTGGGCGAGTGCCGTCAGCGCATTGGCTGCCACCGGTGCAATCGGGTCGAAGATGCCCAGCAAGGCATGCGAGTAACGGTGTTCATCCCCGGCAATCAGCTCGCCATAATTGAAGTCATCCCCGGTATACATGGAGACACCTTTGGGCAGGCGGTTGCGCAGGTCAATCTCCCATTTGGCATCCAGTAACGATACCTTGATCCCTTCCACTTTATCCTGGTTAGCCTCAATGATGCGCAATACGGTATTCATGGCAGTCGGGATATCCGCAGACCCCCAGTAGCCCTTCAGGAGCGGGTCAAACATTTCGCCCAGCCAGTGCAGCACCACCTTGTCTTTGGCTTCAGACAACAGTTTGCCGTACACCTGCAGGTAATCGTCCTCACTACGGGCAACGGTACACAAGGCGCGACTGGCCATCAGGATGCCACGGCTGCCAGCAGACTCCACTACGTCAAACTGCTCCCGGTATGCTGCCAGTACATCATCCAGCGTGGTGGTGTCGGTGATTTCCAGCTGGTCTGTCCCCACACCACAGGCAAGGTCTGCCCCTGGAAAGGTCCTGGCATGCGCGGCACTACGGCGGATCAGCTCTGCCGCATCTGTCCAGCCCAGCCCCATGCCGCGCTGGGCGGTATCCATGGCTTCTGCCACCTTGAACCCCAGCCCCCACAGGTATTCGCGGAACGCGAGGGTCCTTTCCCAGTCGATCGGGGCGGTTTCGTCCCAAGGGTTGGTTTCTTTCAGCGGATCTACCACCACGTGCGCCGCCGCATAGGCAATGCGGTTGAATGGCTGGGCTGTGGCCGTCACGACAGGAGACAAGCTGGATACCATGGCATAACGTTCTACGTTGCCTTCTTTGGTGGGTAATACGATATTCATGACACGTGCTCCTGGGTAATGACTTTTCCACGAATGTGATCTGCGGCTTTTTCCGCGATCATGATCGTCGGGGCGTTGGTATTGCAGCTGGGGATAAAAGGCATCACAGAGGCATCTGCCACGCGCAAGCCCTTCAGGCCATGTACCCGCAGGTCGGCATCCACCACGGCATCGGCACCTGCGCCAATCCGGCAGGTTCCTACCGGGTGATGGTCGGTTTTGGCATTACGACAGGCAAAATCGAGCATTTGTGCTTCACTGGCTACCGTACGGCCCGGCAGGCGCTCTTCCAGCACAAATCGCTTGAGCGCGGCTTGTTGCAGGATATCGCGGGCCATTTGCAGCCCCCGTAGCGACATCTCACGGTCATACGGGTCTGCCCAGTAATTCGGGTCGATCAGCGGTGCAGCCATTGGGTCGCTGCTGGCCAGTCTTACCGTACCGCGAGAGCGCGGACGCAAGAAAGCTGAATTCAAGGTAACCCCGGCGTGCTGCATTTTGGCGACACCGGCCTCGATCCCCGACCCCAGCCCCAAATGGAACTGAATATCCGGAGAACGGGCGTCTTTGTCTGCATACCAGAAACCGCCGGTTTCAAATAGGCTGGAGGCCACAGGTCCCTGCCGGAACAGCAGGTATTGCAAACCGGCCCAGGCGGCATTCCATGGCTTGGTGAAGCGATCATAAGTGTGCTCGCCAGTGCATTCGGCAATGGCAAACAGATCCAGATGGTCTTGCAGGTTACTACCGACACCGGGTAAGTCATGCACCACAGGCACACCCACCTGGTGTAGGTGGTCAGCCGGGCCGATGCCGGATTGCATCAGCAGCTTGGGAGAGCCAATCGCGCCAGAGGACACGATGATTTCTGCGTTGGCCCGGAGCAGGCGACGCTCACGGTCATTTTTAGTGAGCACTTCCACGCCGGTGGCAGTGCCGTTTTCTACCACTATACGCATAACCTGGGTGTTCAGCAGAATATCCAGATTCTTGCGGGCAGACGCCGGGTGCAGATAGGCAATGGAGGTGGAAGAACGCTCTGCGTTGAACTGGGTCAGCTGGTAGTAGCCCAGACCCGCCTGGGTTGCACCGTTAAAATCCGGATTAAACGGAATCCCCATCTCCTGCCCGGCCTGAAAATAGGCCTCGCAGATCGGCAACGGACTTACCGGGTTGGAAACCCCCAGCGGCCCTTCATAACCATGGTATTCATTGGCGTAGCGCTGGTTCTTTTCTGCTTTCTTGAAGTATGGCAGCACATCCCTGAAACCCCAGCCGTCCGCCTCACCCTTGCTGACCCAGTCATCGTAATCCTGCGGTACGCCGCGGGTATAGATCTGGGCATTAATGGATGAACCGCCGCCAATGACTTTGGCCTGGGTAAAGCGCAGCACCCGCCCGTTCATGTGCTTCTGGGGCACGGTAGACCAGCCCCAGGAGCCGATTCCCTTGGTCATTTTGGCAAAACCGGCCGGCATGCGGAAAAACGGATGCCGGTCTGCACCGCCCGCCTCGATCAGCAAGACCTTGCAAGCAGGGTCTTCGCTAAGCCGGGTGGCCAGCACACACCCGGCCGAGCCGCCGCCCAGCACAATATAGTCATACGCATCAGCGATGGTGGATACATCACCATATTGCAAATTCATGATGGCTAACCTTATCAAAAACGCGGGATGGACAAGCCGCCATCCACATACACAACCGATCCGGTTGCAAAACGGAACGCTCTGTCGGCCAGGCTGCGCACAATATGCGCGATTTCCTCTGGCTCTCCCCAGCGGGCCACCGGTACCAGCCCAGTTTCGAATTGTTTCTCGTACTTGGCCGCTACACCCGCCGTCAGGTCTGTGCGGATGATGCCAGGACGGACCTCGAACACACCGATATCATGCGCAGCCAGACGCAGCGCAAACAGCTTGGTCAGCATGCCCAGCGCAGCCTTGGACATACAATATTCGCCTCGTTCTATTGAGGCCATGTCTGCGCTGACCGATGATACCGTGACAATGCTGCAAGATAGTTCATCCTTCTGCGCCAGCATCTGCCGGGCTACCAGTTGTGTCAGAAAAAACGTCCCGCGCAGATTAGTCTCCATGACCAGATCCAGCGCCTCGGGCGTGACATCCAGCAGGTCACCACGTACCGGAGAACCGATGCCGGCATTGTTGACCAGACAGTGAATCCCGCCACCCCACTCTGCCACTTGCGCCACCAGGGCCGGATGCGCTGCTACATCTTGCAGTTCGCTGGCCAATGCCAGGCCACGGACGCCCAGCGCTTCAATCTCTGTCACCAGTTGCTGCGAGACGGCATCCGCACTGCGGCCGGTAAACGCTACATCAAACCCGGCCTGTGCCAGTGTACGCACAATGGCTGCGCCAATGCCTCTTCGGCCACCGGTAACCAGTGCGACGGGGCGTTTTATTGTTTGCGATGTTTCCATATTGGGTTACTCCCGCTGCCAGATGGCTTACGCAATCCGTTGCTCGGTCTGGCTGTCAAACATCACCAGCTTGGTCAGGTCTACCGTAAACAGGCCACGATGCCCGGCCGGGTACGTCGCGTCAGCTTCCAGCCGGGCAGTCACTTCAAAACCGCCCAGTTTCAGAATGGCCAGTGTATCCGGCCCTGTCGGTTCCGTCACAACCAGATCTGCCTGCACCTGACGGGTCAGTTCGTGCTTCTGCAGATTACCGTTGCCAATGGCTTCCGGCCGCAATCCGGCAATGATCTCCTTACCGACATACGCTGTCACACTGTCTGGCTGGGGCGGCAACGGGATCTGTAAGCCTTCCGTGGTATTGTGCTCGATTTCCAGCGCCAGGCCATCACCATGCGGCACCAGACGCCCCGGAATCAGGTTCATCGACGGAGACCCGATAAAACTGGCCACAAAGGTATTGGCCGGCTTGTTATACACCTCGGATGGCGAACCCAGCTGCTGCAATTCGCCATTGCGCATCACGGCAATCTTGGTGGCCAGTGTCATGGCCTCGATCTGGTCATGCGTCACATAGACAATGGTGGCTTTCAGGCGCTGGTGCAGCTTCTTGATCTCGGTACGCATGTCTACCCGCAGCTTGGCGTCCAGGTTCGACAAGGGTTCGTCAAACAGGAAAATCTGCGGGTGGCGTACCAGCGCACGGCCCATGGCCACCCGCTGGCGCTGACCGCCCGACAACTGGCTGGGGCGGCGATCCAGCAAATGCTGCATCTGCAATAGTTTGGCCACGTCCTGAATCGCTTTTTCGCGCTCGGCTTTCGGTACCTTGCGCATTTCCATGCCAAAGGCAATATTTTCAGCCACCGACATATTGGGATACAGCGCATAACTCTGGAACACCATGGCAATGTCACGCTTGCTGGGGTGCAGGTCATTCACACGCTGGTTACCAATCAGGATATCGCCAGACGTTACCGTATCCAGGCCGGCAATCATCGATAACAGGGTGGATTTGCCACAACCGGACGGCCCTACCAGTACCAGGAACTCGCCGTCATCAATGCCGATATCAATCCCTTTCAGGATGTCTGTCGAACCATAGGATTTGCGGACTTGTTGAATATGTAGAGAAGACATCTTTTAACCCTTTACCGAACCGGCCATCAGACCGCGAACAAAATACCGGCCACCCACGACATACACCAGCAAGGTTGGCAGCGCCGCAATCATGGCGGCAGCCATGTGCACGTTGTATTCGCGCTCGCCGGTAGACGTGTTGACGATGTTGTTAAGTGCCACCGTGATTGGTGCCGTATCCCCCGTGGTGAAAGATGCACCAAACAGGAAGTCATTCCAGATATTGGTGAACTGCCAGATGACCGTCACGGTGATGATCGGGCCAGAGCACGGCAGCAGAATCCGGAAGAAAATCCGGAAGAACCGCGCGCCATCAATCATGGCAGCCTTCACCAGCTCGTCCGGAAAGGCGATGTAGTAATTACGGAAATACAGCGTGGTAAAACACAGACCGTACACCACATGCACAAATACCAGACCGCTGGTGGACGAAGCCAACCCAGCCTTGCCCAGAAAGGCCGCCATCGGGATCAGTACGATCTGGAATGGAATAAAACAGCCAAACAGGATCAGGCCAAACAGCAGGTTGTCACCCTTGAAACGCCACTTGGTCAGGATGTAACCGTTCATGGCCCCCACAAAGGTAGAAACGCCAACGGCACTGACCACCATCTTGATGGAGTTCCAGAAGTAGCCCTTGATACCGTCACATGACAACCCGACACAGGCCTCGCCCCAGGCTTTTACCCAGGAAGCGGTTGTCCAGTGCGCTGGCAGTTTAAGAATGTTGCCGGCGTACACCTCGGACAATGGCTTGAAGGACGTCAGCAGCATCACCACCAGCGGCATCAGATAAAACGCGGCAAAGAAGATCAGCAGGCCATAGATGATCACGCGGGACCAACGGTTGGCCGACCCCTGCACCATTTGCGGGGAATCCCAGTTTTTGCTAGACATGATTGTTCCTCGGCTCAGTGGCTGGAAGTACGAGGCCCACGGACCTCTGAGTACAGGTAAGGCACCATGATGGCCGCTACCGTCAGCAGCATCATCACCGCACTGGCCGCCCCCATGCCCAGCTGGTTGCGGGTAAAGGTGTGCGCATACATGAAGGTAGACGGCAGTTCGGTCGCATAGCCCGGTCCGGCCCCCGTCAGGGCGACGACCAGCTCGTAACTCTTGATGGCCAGATGCGTCAGGATCACCAGCGCAGAGACAAACACCGGTTTCAGTTGCGGAATGATGATGCGCCAGTAGATCAGCGGCAGCGATGCACCGTCCATGGAGGCCGCCTTGATGACGTCCTGGTCGATACCGCGCAAGCCCGCCAGAAACATGGCCATCACAAAGCCGGACGCCTGCCAGACACCGGCAATCACGATGGTATAGATCGCCATCTGCTCGTTGATGATCCAGTCAAAATGAAAGCTGCTCCAACCCCAGTCGTGTGCCAGTTTTTCCAGCCCCAGCCCCGGGTTGAGAATCCACTTCCAGGCGGTTCCGGTCACGATGAACGACAATGCCATCGGGTACAGGAAAATCGCGCGCAGCGTCCCTTCGTGGCGGATGCGCTGATCCAGCAAGATGGCAATCAGCAGCCCCAGTACCATGCAGATCAGGACATACAACACCCCGAAAATCATCAGGTTATGGACAGCCACATGCCAACGCTCGTGCCCCAGCACTTTGGCGTATTGCAAGACACCCGCCCATTCCATCTTGGGAATGGTCTTGGAACGGGTAAAAGAGAGGATGCTTGTCCAGGCAATAAAGCCGTATACAAACACCAGTGTAATCAGTACCGATGGTGCCAGAACCAGCTTGGGCAATCGGACTTCCAGCCAGTCAGCAAACGATGCTGCTCTGGTTTGTCGAGGTGATGAGGCAATAGTCATCATGGCCCCCTTTCAAGCAGTGAGACGTATCAATCAATGATGTACCTTCCATAGCCCCCCGACTGCGGAAGGTACATCCGGTACAACTTACTTGCTGTCTTCCACCACTTTCACCAGCTGTTGTACAGACTGGGCCGGTGTGACCTGCAGGTTATTGAATGACTTGGTCACCACGTCATACACGGCAGACTTCACAGACTCCGGCATGGCATGACCATGGGCAAAACTGCCCAGCAGAGAACCGTTTTTCAGCGCCACTTTCAGGTCAGCCATGGATTTCTTGCCGCAGGCGTCAAAGTTGTCACCGCTCACATCCATGCGGGCCGGAATAGACCCTTTGGCAATGTTGAACTTCTCCTGGAAGCCTTTATCCATAATGGCACTGGCCAGTTGCATTTGCCCTGCGGCTTGGTCATCCCCCACCTTGAACATGGCAAACTGGTCAGAGTTAAAGGTAAAGCTGCCTTCTGTTTGCGGATACTGGAAGCACAGGAAATCCACGTTTGGTTTCTTGCCTGCTTTCAGGAACTCACCTTTCGCCCAGTCACCCATGATTTGCATGGCAGCCTTGCCATTAATCACCATGGAGGTTGCAACGTTCCAATCACGACCGGAGAAGTTAGGGTCCATCATGCCGCGCAGTTTCTGCATTTGCGCAAACGCTTTTTCCATGGTCTTGCTGCCCAATGCTTTCGGGTCCAGGTCAATCAGCGCTTGCTTGTAGAATTTTGGCCCGCCAGCAGACAAAACAGCGCTATCAAAAATGGTCGCTTCCTGCCATGCCTGGCCACCGTGTGCCAGCGGAATGTAACCGGCCTTGCGGATCTTGTCGGCCACCGCTACCAGCTCGTCAAAGGTTTTTGGCGGGGTCAGTTTCAGCTTGTCAAAGATTTCCTTGTTGGCCCAGATCCAGTTGGTGCGATGGATATTGACCGGCGCAGCAACCCAATGACCGTTGTATTTGGAGAAACGAGACAACGGTGCTGGTACGACCTTGTCCCAGCCCTCTTTGCTGGCAATGCTGTCCAGATTACCCAGCAGGCCTTCTTCTGCGTAATCCTGAATATTGAAACCCAGCATCTGCATGGCTTCTGGCGGACGGCCAGAGGCAACACGGGCGCGCAGCACGGTACGAGCCTGGTCACCGCCACCACCGGCAATCGGGCTGTCTTTCCAGCCAAAGCCGCGTTTCTGCATATCGTCTTTCAGTACCTTCAGCGCAGTTGCTTCCCCGCCAGAGGTCCACCAGTGCACGACCTCTACTTCTTTGTCAGTTGCGGCTTGGATCGTTCCAATTTGTGAATAAACCAAAGCAACTGCGGCAGATAGCAAGAAACTCTTTTTCATCTCTTTTCTCCATTTATTGTTGATACTGCTCACAACACCAACTTCCAGCGGCTTTCAGGCACATATCTGCCTGTCAGCCAGCTTCTCTGCAAACCGGCGAGCACCATGCCAACGCAAACTACGTTGACGCGGCTGGCACTCGCCGGTCATGACTACCGTGTTACTTCGGTAGCCACCAGTGACGACGCGGTCCGATATGCAACTGCACCGTTTTGGTTTCCGTAAAATCTTCTACTGCCGACTTGCCCAGTTCCCGACCCAAGCCAGAGTCGCCAAATCCGCCAAACGGCAACTCGGCGTATCCGTCCAGGAAGGTATTCACCCAGATCGTGCCAGCCTTGATCGCGCGGGCGGTTTCCAGGCATACGTCCATGTCCTTGCTCCAGACCGCAGCCGACAAGCCGTAGCATGTGCTGTTAGCCAGCTGGATCGCGTCTTTCACATCCTTGAAAGTCAGCACCGCCAGTACCGGGCCAAAGACTTCTTCTTTGGCTACAGGCATCTCGGGCGACACCCCGGTAATGATGGTGGGCTCCAGATAATAACCCTGACCCGATGGCAGGCGTTTGCCCCCCAAGCGCACCTCGGCCCCCGCCTTACGCGCGGCATCAATATGCGACAAGATGCCGTTCATCTGTGCTTCGCTGACAATCGCCCCTACTTTACAGTCCGGATGCAGCGGGTCCCCCACGGCGACCGACTTGGCTTTGTCGATAACAGCCGCGGTAAATTGCTCGGCAATGGCTTCGTGTACCAGGATCCGGCTACCACTGTTACAGCACTCGCCCGCATTGAAATACACCCCAAAGACCACGGCATCCACTGCGGCGTCCCAGTCACAATCCGGGAAGATGATCTGCGGGTTTTTACCGCCCAGTTCCAGCGCCACCTTCTTCAACTGGCGGCCGCCAACTTCCGCAATGGCCCGCCCCACCCGGGTAGAGCCGGTAAAGGTAATCATGTCGACCCCTTCGTGCTCAACCAGCGGCTGACCGGCATCCGGCCCAAGGCCCGTCACGATATTCACAACACCGTCCGGTACACCGGCTTCTTGCAGCAACTTGCCTAGCATCACGGTCGTACCGCTGGTCAATTCGCTAGGCTTGATCACCGCCGTGCAACCCGCCGCCAGCGCAAACGGCAGCTTCTGGCACAAAATCCACAGCGGGAAGTTCCAGGGTGTAATCATGGCTACCACGCCGATTGGCTGTTTCAGCACCACCCCCAGCATGTCCTTGCCCAGCGTGTTATAGCTTTCACCGTGCAGGGTTCTGGCCAGTGCGGCGGCGTAGCGCCACAGATTGGTCGTGCCTTTGACTTCGTCCCGAGCTTGTACCAGCGGCTTGCCGGATTCCAGCGACTCCTGCAACGCCAGCGTTTCCAGGTCACGCAGAATCAGGTCTGCCACTTTCAGCAGGACATCTGCCCGTTCTGCCGCAGTAATCTCCGACCAGATGCCCGCATCAAACGCTGTGCGTGCGGCTTTCACCGCCAGGTCCACATCAGCCGCCTGCGCCTGCGGATACGATCCCACCGCAATCTGGTGTGCCGGGCTGAAGCGGGTATCTCGCTTGCCTGCCATGGCTTCTACAAACCGGCCATTGATCAGCATTTGCCCGACAAATGGTTCGGCAGGCAACGTCTGGTTAGCGGGCGTGTTCAACAATGTCATCTCATTCTCCTTGATAGCCTGGCTTTAGCTTTTCCTGAAAGCTGCGCAAGCCTTCTTTTGCATCTTTTGTTGTGGCAGACAATGCGCCGGCCATGGCTTCCAGCGTCATGGCCAGACCAACTCCCTGACCAGCATCTATCAGCTGCTTGGTCAGCTGCACAGACACCGGTGCCTGGCGGGCAATCTCTTCGGCCATCTGCCGGGCATGTGGCAAGACTTGGCCAGCGGCAGATATCTCCTGAATCAGGCCAATCCGCCGTGCTTCTTCGGCATTGATCTTGCGCCCGGTAAACGCCAGCAGTTTCACGGCCCCCACACCGACCAGCCCAACCAGCCGTTGCGTACCAGACCAGCCCGGGCAAGTCGCAATGCCAGCCTCCGGCAAGGCAAACGTCGCAGACGGGTCTGCAATGCGGATATCCGCCGTGGCCGCCAGTTCCAGACCGCCACCAAATGCATGATGATTGATGGCTGCAATCACCGGCATCCTCAACTGCGCCAATGCATCAAAAATGCGATGCCCGTTCCGGACCCACGACCGCCACATGCCCAACGGTTCCAGACTGGACCACTGGTTGATGTCTGCACCGACGCAGAACGCCCGCTCTCCGGCCCCCGTCAGAATCACCGCCCGGACATCCGTTCTGGCGTCCAGTTCACGCACCACGGCTTCCAGCTCGTTCAGCATGAAAGGCGTCAAGGCATTCAGTTTTGCTGGTCGATCAATCAGGATGGTAGCAATCTGCCCATCCTGATGCAGACGAATATTACCTTCTGGCGTACTCATGCGGATTTCCTCAGCGTCAGGTTCATCGGTGCATTGGTAAACAGGGCGGCATCCATCCGCTTGAGTGATGGAGATACCAGTAGCGGAAACTCTGCCTGTCCCAGTACGTCTTTTTCCAGATCAATCCCCGGGGCAATTTCTGTCACCATCAAACCCGCTTGGGTCAGTGTCATCACACAACGCTCGGTAACATACAATATTTTCTGGGAACGTTCCAATGCAATTTTGCCACTAAAGGTTACGTGTTCCACTTCCTCCACAAACTTGCGGGACCGGCCCTCCTGCGTGATCTTCAGTTCACCGTTACCGACTTCAAACTTGGCCCCCGCCGTGAAATACCCGGAGAAAATAATCGATTTTGCATGCGAGGTAATATCCACAAAACCACCACAACCTGCGGTCAGGTAAGGCTTGGCCCCCAGCTTGGAGACATTGACGTTCCCCATGCGGTCAATCTGCATGAAAGACAACAAAGACAGGTCGAATCCGCCGCCCTGAAAATACGTAAACTGGTCTGGCGACGGCATGATGGCATCCGCATTGGCCGAGCAGCCAAAAGCAAACCCCAATAAAGGCACGCCGCCTACCGCCCCCTGCTCGATCACCCAGGTCGCTTCACCATCCAGCCCTTCTTCCAGCAATATGCGCGGCACATTGGCCGAAATGCCAAACCCCAGATTAACCGCATCGCCTTCCGCCACTTCCATCGCCGCGCGTCGGGCTATCACCTTGTCGGTACCCCAGTCAGCGTATTCAAAAATATGTGCCGGCTGGCGGATCTCTCCACTGATGGCCGGATCATACGCGGTCTGGGTGGTTTGCATTTGCGCCTCATCCACCACAATATAATCCACCAGATTGCACGGGACGCGCACATCCTGCGTACGTAGCGAGCCATTAGCGACGACACGCTTGACCTGTGCAATGACGATACCTCCGTTATTTCTTACCGCCAGCGCCTGATCCAGCCCGCCCAGATATGCCCCTTCATGCTCGAAGGACAGATTGCCTTTTTCGTCTGCGGTGGTCGCACGGATAATCGCTACATCTGGCACGATATTCGGAAAATGCAGCCAGGTGTCCCCACCAAAGTGTACCTTCTGCACAATCGGCTCACTGGCAGCCTTGTCGTTCATGGCGCATCCCTGCCGGTCCGGGTCCACAAAGGTATCCAGCCCCACTTTGGTCAGCACGCCCGGCTTGTGGGCTGCCACATCACGGTGCATGTCAAACAGGATGCCGCTGGGTACGTTGTAACCGGCAATCTCGTTCTCTACGATCAGGCGCCAGATGTCCGGCATGGGCAATGAAGAAGGACCACTCGGCAACGAGCCGGCAATGATGCGGCGGATCAACCCCGGCTGTGCCAGATGCTCCACCCCCTTGATGCCATACATGTCACCCGCCGCAATCGGATGCAGCATGGTCAGTGCAGACGGACTGCCCGTGGCCCGGAAGCGCTCGCCAATAGCAGCCAGCATGGCATCCGGACATCCCAGTCCGCTCGACGAACTCACCGTTACCACGGCCTGATCTTGAATCAGGCTGGCGGCTTCATTCAGGCTTATCAACTTCTTCATTTGGTCACCCATCTCACAAACTTGCTAACTTAAATTGCAACATATACCCGACGATACGTGCGGCAGGCTTCCTGCACAGCCAGCGCCGTCGCCAGCGACCAGACGCCATCCTCGCCGGTGGCAGCAGGCAGGCCCAGCCCGCGCACAGCCTCGTGGAAGCAGCGTACAGAACGCACATACAGGTTTTCATGTTCCACAGCCACGGCAGACAAACCTGCTTCGGTTTTCAGCTCAACCGTCCCTACGGCTTTCTGGGTCATGACATTTTTGGCAAAAATCGAACCAGCCGTGCCATGTATCTCGATGCCCGTCTCTGCAAACCGGGTGGTAAAGGCATCGTGCACCTGTGCCAGCACGCCGTTTTCAAATTCAATCACGGCCATGACGCCATCTTCCAGGTCCTGGATGGCCATCTGGCTGTTACGGCCAATCCCGACAGTAGACAAGGGATTTGCGCCAAAGATAAAACGCAGGGTATCCACATCATGCACGGTAATATCCAGAATCACCCCGCCGCCCTCTTCCGGACGGTTCAGGCGCCAGCCCTGCAAATGCTCAGGCAGATAGACAGCATGGGACACACGTGCAAACAAAGGTTTGCCAATGGCTCCGGTCTGCACCAGTTCACGCATCTTGCGATGGGTTGCTGCGTTTCTCAGATGATGGTTAGTGGCCATGACCACACCCGCCTGCTGGCTAACCGCCACCATTTCACGGGCTTCGTCCAGCGTCAGGGCCAATGGTTTTTCGCACAGGACATGCTTGCCCGCCTTCATGGCCGCAATGGCCTGGGCAAAATGGTGACCGTTGGTGGTACTGATATAAACAGCATCAATATCCGCGTTAGTCAGCACATCGTCCAAAGCGCTGCTGGCTTGGGGAATATTGAACTCGGCCGCAAACTTGTCGGCCCTGTCCTGGCTTTGGCTCACGACAGCCAGTATCTGGCCGGCGCCTTCGGCCGTGATGGCATGGCACATCCATTCACGGGCAATGGTACTGGCACCCACAAGTGCCCAGCGGATCGGATTCATGTGTACTACCTCTTTAGATCGTTTTAATCATTATTTGGAACGTTCCAAAAATATTATTATGGTAAGATTCGAATGTCAACAACTTTTTTATATCCGACAATGTCCCTGTCCAAAGCCCCTGGTAGCGCTATCACGATTCATGACATCGCCGCAGAAGCCGGCGTCTCCAAATCGACCGTGTCCCTGGTACTGAAAAAAAGCCCGTTGATCAAGCCGGAAACCGCTGCCAAAGTCTGGAAAGCGGCAGAAAAACTGGGCTACGTTTACAACCGCATGGCGGCTAATCTGCGGCAAAAAAGCAGTAATGTGGTGGGGGTTATCGTTAACGACCTGACCAACCCCTTCTTTGTCGAATTACTGATCGGCATTGAACGGGTGCTGCTGCAGTCTGGTTACATTACCCTGATGGCCCATACGGCTGAAAGCGCGCAGGTGCAAGAAAAGGTCATTGCATCGTTCCGGGAGCAAAACGCCGCCGGCATTTTGATGTGTCCTGCGTTTGGAACCTCGGTAGAAACAATAGACCGGCTGCGGGAAATGCATCTGCCGTTTGTGATCATGGTCCGGCAGCTGGGAGATCTGAATTACGATTATGTAGGTGCTGCCAACGTAGATGGTACACGTATGGCGACGGAACATCTGCTAAGACTGGGACACACTCGCATCGGATTCATTGGCCGCAGCCAGAATAGTCTGGTTGGCCTGCAACGTCAGTCGGGCTACGAAGAAGCCTTGAAACAGGCAGGTATTTCCTTGAACCCGGCCTGGGTAGTGGACTCCCCCGTCTCGATGCAAGGCGGGCAGGACGGTGCAAAAATCCTGCTGGACATGGAAAACGGGCCAACCGCCGTAGTCTGTTATAACGACCTGGTGGCAATGGGGGTGCTCAACGAGCTGGATTATCGCGGTTTACGCGCCGGCAAAGACATGGCCGTGATCGGGTTTGATGATATCGCCACGGCCAAACATACCAATCCACCGCTGACCACGTTAGCCATCAACCCGGAGCAGCAAGGCGAAATCGCCTCCAGAATGCTGCTCAACCAGTTGCGGGACCACCCTGCGACGCATAATCATTACTTCTCGCAGCCCAAACTGATGGTACGGGAATCCAGCGGCGGCATGCTAACTCGCTAACCGTAATACAAACCGGCCAGGGCTTAGCCCGACAACCAGCACGGCAAACATTAGCCAAAGCGATAACTGGACGCCGTAATGCCGCCAAAGATATTTTCTTCGTGGTACACCTGCGTGGCGGGTTCTGCCTCTGCTGCGCCCAGCGCCACCATCAACGGAATCAGGTGGTCTTCTCTCGGATGTGCAATTCGTGCGGCCGGCGCTTTGGCCCAGTCACAGACCATCGCAGTCCGCTGCTCTGTAGACGTCAACGCCATGGCATCCGCCAGCCAGTGATCAAACAATTCTGACGCTTCTTTTCCTTGCGGGCCAAACATCCGCAGGTTGTGGTAGCTAAGTCCGCTACCAATGATCAGCACATCTTCATCGCGCAATGGCGCCAGCGCCCTGCCCAGCTTCACATGCTCCATCGGATCGTAGTGGCTGCGCATGGATAATTGCACCACCGGCACATCCGCATCCGGATACATCACCACCAAAGGGGCAAAAGTACCATGGTCAAAACCACGCTCAGGGTCCAGCGCAGCGGGCAAACCGGCATCCGTAATCAGCTGCCGCACGCGCTCTGCCAGCACCGGATCACCCGGCGCCTGATACTTGACCTCATAGGTATGCGGCGGAAAACCATAGTAGTCATACACCATGGGGGGTCTGGGGCTGGACATCACGGTATAGACAGATTCTTCCCAATGACCAGAAATCATCAGCACGGCTTTGGGCTTATGCCCCAGTTGCCGGGTCATGTCGACCAGCGACTCTTCCAGAATGCGCATTTTCGCGCGGAAATCCGGCATGTACGGCCAAGGGCCGCCGCCGTGAGAGATAAAATAGGTAGGCAGTTTGCTCATGATCCGGATTCCTTGTGATGGGGCTTCTCTGCGCATGCAGCAGGTCATCAGATGATGCTAGCACACCCAGATCTGCCAGCCATTTGAAAAACCAGAACAAGCCCTACAGATATTTTGAACCAAATGAGGGCCAGTTCACATTATTTTTTCGAGTGTGAACCGGGTGAAAACAACGGCAATCCAGGTGGGTGACGAAGCCCAGACTGGGCGCCTGGGTGAGGAGCGCAACTACGAGAGGTGTTGTTTTACCCGGTTCCCTACGGGTTGCGGTCAAAAAGGTCTGCGCTGCATCTCGAGAAAACAGTGTGAACAGGCCCTAATGAGAATGTACAGCGGAGACATCTACGCGCGGGTACACCCGAACCAGAATGATGCGCGGGCCACTCATTTTCTTGATCACCACATCAAACTGCTCGAAGCTGATCTTGTCGCCTTCTTTGGGGATTTCACCCAGCTTCCACATGATCAGGCCGCCGACGGAATCTGCATCATCCTGATCCACATCCACACCGAGCGCTCGCTCCAGCGTGAAAATGGGTAAGCTCCCCTTGCCGATCAGGGTACCGTCATCCAGCAAGGTCCAGTCATTGTAGTGCTGGCGGAACTCGTCCCGGATCTCGCCTACCAGTGCGCCCAGCAGGTTATCCAGTGTCACGAACCCTAGCGGGTCTTCCGGCTGGTAAGCAACAACGGCAAAATGCGGGCCGCCCAGCTTGAAGCGGCGAAACAGCTCCATCGCCTGGATATCCGGCGCTACATACACGACCGGCCGCATCAGCTTGGCCAGGTCCAGTGCTTCCGGTTTGCCTTGCAGTGCCAAGAACAGATGCTTGAGGTGGATAACCCCCTTGATGTGACCGTCCTTGTCCAGATACGGATAACGGCTGAAACGGTGCTGAGCAATGATGTCCAGGTTTTCTGCCAGCGTTTTGTCTGCGCTGAGCGCAACCACCTCGCTAAACGGACGCATCAGGTCAGAGACCTCCAGCTCGCCAAAATCCAGCGTATGCGCCAGGATATTCCACTCCGCCTTGGTAAAGTTGCTGGTATCTTTGCCGCTGCGGACAATCAGCTTCAGTTCATCGGCCGAATAATGGGCTTCATGTCCGTGGCCGCTCCCCAGCCCCACCAGTCGCAATACAGCGTTGGCACTGTTGTTCAGTACCCAGATCGCCGGATACATGCCATGGTAAAACCCGTACAGCGGCACGGCAGACCATAGCGCCACCGACTCCGGCACGCGGATCGCCATGGACTTTGGCGCCAGTTCCCCCACCACAATGTGCAGGAACGAAATGGTAAAGAACGCAAAGAAGAAAGAAATGCCGTGAACCAGCTCTTCGGAAAAGATACCGGCCAGGTTCAGTACCGGGGTCAAGAGCTCGGCAAAGGCCGGTTCACCTACCCAACCGAGCCCGAGCGACGCCAGGGTAATCCCCAGCTGGCAGGCAGACAGGTACGCATCCATCTGCCCATGGACTTTTGCCAGAATCCGGCCTCGTAACCCTTGTGTTTTGGCAATCGCCTTTACCCGTGTTGCCCTTAATTTGACCAATCCAAACTCGGCGGCCACAAAAAAGCCATTGAGTGCGACCAGAAACAACGCCAACAACACCAGTAATATATGACTACCCATATCAAGAGCGTAAAAGCTCAGACCCTTTCGGCAACAATAAGACGCATATTGTAGCGATTCTTGGGGTTATTCGGGGGAATTATGCAGGAATAATGCATTCAGACCGGCCAATTTAAGGGTAGCTGTCTGCAGATGGGGTGCATCATGGTTATAATGAAGACCTGATAGTTGCCCACTCTGGATCAAGATGACCTCGACACCCGCCACCCTGCCCGATATCAAGCCATGCCCCAAATGCGGCCAGCCCGGAGAACTCCGCAAGGCAGGCTCTAACCGTGTCTGGGTACAATGCGCCAAATATGGAAAAGACGGCAATTGCACCGCCATTAGCCGTCCGGAAGCCAACAAAAAAGACGCCATCGCTTCCTGGAACCGCATGCGCTGATGGTGTAGTCCGCTTGGCAGAATCAACCGCCAGTATGCTTAATGCTGACGGTTTTTAGCTTCCGCCAGGGGTTCGGGTGAAATGTCCGGCAACGCAACCAGATCTGGTGGTGTGTCGTCCGGTAGCCACTTTTTGAACATGACCTGATAGGTACCTTCGTGCTTCATCTGGTTTAGTGCCTTTTGCCAGCTTTTGACCAACGTTGGCGATGTTTGCAGCGAAAAGGCGATGTAGGTGCTGTTACGGATAAACGGCAACACTGCCGTCACCTGATCGCTTGTCATGTTCTCGGCTTTCAGCAGGGCCGGCATGTTCTGCTGGTCAGCCACAATCAAGGGTACTCGCCCGCTTCTCAGCAGTTTCAGCATGACTTGCGGATCGGACACTGCGGCCAGGTTGTCAAAACCTACCTTCTCCAGCACCTGATAAGACGCCCAGTCCAGTGGTACACCAATATTGTCCATTCTTTTGGCATCCGCCATTGTCAGGTGCCGGTAGTTCTCATTGCGGCTCAAGGCATAAAAGCTGGTCACGGTGGTGGTTAATGGCCCAACCCACTGAAACAGCCGCTCCCGTTCCAGGGTGCGGGTGGTGGCAAAGAGGCCGGTATTCGGCTTCAACTGCGCCAGTCTGTAGCCCCTGGCCCAGGGCACCAGTGTTACGGAAATATTGGTCCCGGTTTTTCTGGATAATACATTCACTACGTCCACCACTAACCCGTCCGGTGTGCCTTGGCGGCTGAAATTGAGCGGCGGATATTCTTCCGTGTAAAAAGAGATCCGGGGCTTGCTGGCATGGGAAGCCGGCACCAGACAGCAGAACACAAACATACTGCCTACAATCTGCCGAATTGCAGTGCGATAAGCCAGTGCCAATACGAACCCCTTCTTTCAGCGGCATGATGCAGATCTCACACCACACCCGGATAAATGACCGAATATTCGTTATGATTCTGGCATGCAACATGTCATAACGTCAAACGTTCACCGGGGTTCTACGTGTTTATCCTGATCGCATAATTTTGTCAGCTACCCCGTTTATTTCCCGATATACACCAGTCGCAGTACGTCTGCGTTGCGGTCTTCCGTGATCAGAACGCTGCCGTCTGCGGCCACGCGCACATCCACTGGCGCCCCCATGGGTTGAGCACCTTTGGCACCCCAGCCTTCAATCAACGATTTAAAGTTGCCGGTTGGGGCACCGTTCTGGTCGGTAGCAAAGGCGACCAGACGGTGGCCGTTATCACGGTAGCCGTGAAATCCGACCAGCAAGTTACCTTGCCAGCTGGCGGGGAACTTCTGGGCGGTATAAAACGCCATCCCCAGCGGCGCAGCATGGCCGGGCAGCAGTTTGACCGGGGTTCTGGTCTTCTTGCAGTCTGCCTTGGGGAACTCCGGACTAGGGAGGTTGTTGTCGTAACAGTAAGGCCAGCCATAATTGGCCCCGGCTTCCAGGCGGTTGATCTCGTCGTGCGGTAGGTCATTATCATTGGGGAGGTTAAGTTTGCGTCCAATGGCATCGCGGCTGTTTTCTCCTTGCCAGATTGTTCCGCTCTCCCCGTGCAGGGCCAGGGCAACCGAGTTGCGCAAGCCACTGCTAAATACCTGCCAGTCGATAAATTTGCCGCCAGGTTTGTCAAAGCGGTAGCGGCGTACCAGTCCGCGTGCCTCTTTACCTTCGGCCTCCTTGCAGACGCTTTGACCTGCTGCCGCATCACAATTGTCGGATTCGCTACCGGTATTCACCAGCAGTTGTCCGTCTTTGTCGAACAACAGACTGACCAGTGGATGGCGGCCGGTAGCTGGCAGCGCAGGCATGCCAGACGTACCGCCAATCATGTGTTCTGCTACGGCGGGCGTCTGATCTGGTTTGAAGCGGATGACGCCGCCCACCACGCCCACGTAAACGTTTTTGTCCGGGCCCATCACGATGCCGTGCGGCCGGTCCAGTTTGTCCAGCACACGGGTTTTCTGTACGGTGCTATTCTGGAAATGTAATCGCCACACGGACCCTTTGTTATTTTGCCAACCGCCCATATCTACTAATAAAGCGTCTCCGTTGCTTAATGGCAAAATGCCGCGCGGAAAGGTAAAGCCGTCTGCCACCACGCCCACACAAAACCCAGGGGGGGTCGAGACATTGATTCTGGGGTAACCATCGCACTGGCCACTGACTGGATAACCTGCGGCAAAGCTGTTGCCAACGGTGGCTGACAGCGCCAGACCGGCGAAAAAAGCGAGTCGGGATGACAAAGTACGCATTGAGTTGTTGCCTTTAAGTCAAAATCGTTGCAAAAACGTTACATTATTCAAATGACATGTCATGATAACAGTGATGACCAGAAAGTGCATGCTAGACTGAATTTATGAAAAGCTATCGTATTACGATTACCCTTGCGCCACTGAGTGAACTTGAATGTCACCGCGCGCTTGACGCCATTAACCAGTACTGGCGCAGACCAGAACTGCTCAGTCAGAAACCATGGCAAGGTGCTTTTATCCTGACAGCGTCGGCAGAGATGGAGATGTCGGTACTGGAAACGGAGCGGCTTTTTGGCAAACGGCTGGCATCTGCCATCTGGAGACGATTGGGCCGTTACGTCAAGGTCACGGTAGACTGTGTGGGCATTGAGTCAGATACCAATTCGGTACTGGTATTTGATGAAACCAACTATCGCGAAGCCATGTCCATCCGCTAAGCGCGGCTTGCACCGTCTACTACTTCTGCAACACCCATTCCTGCCGGGCTCCCGGCCTCTCATCATGCAGCCTGACCCAGCGCCAGGCTTCATCTAATCAGACCATTTCAACCGGTAAGCACCGAATATTTGCAATCAGGACAATTTGATGTTGACTTGCGCAGCCAGGCCTTTGGCGCGCGTTTCGGATGGTAGCTCGTTGAACAGCCGACTGTAATCGCGTGAAAAATGCCCCAAGTGATAAAACCCCCAGTACCCGGCCGCTTCGCGTACGGCGTTGTTTGCCGTCGCGGGGTTGGACAGCATGCGCCGTACACCGTTTAGGCGGATGGAACGCAGATAATCCACTGGCGTGGTATTGGTAATCAGCTGAAAACTGTTTTGCAGGGTGCGGCGGCTGACTCTCAGGGTATGGCAGAGATCCAGCACGGTAACGGGCTCCTCCGGGCTGGCCATCACAATGGACTGACTGCGTTTGACGATATCGCTGTGCGTGGCATGGGTGATATTGTGGCGAGCGCCCGTGGTGACCTCGTTCAGCAAATCCAGCAGCAAGGAAATGAACTGGTGGCGAATCAGCTTTTGCGTACCCGCAAAGCCAAGCAGATCCGGGTTTTCCTGCGCCTGCTCAAAGGCGTCTGTCAGCATGCACCGAACAGGCTCCATCCGGTTATCGGGTACTTCTATGACTGGATGGCGCTGACGGCTGGTGGTCAGGTGCTCGGCCAGTTCTGGCGCCAGAATCTCGATATCCGTATAAGGGACAGACACCTGAATGGAATCGACGTTAGGCGGTAAGTGAAATACGAACTCCTCCCCTCCCCCCAGCACCAACACCGAGTTTAGCGTAACAGGGCGCCCCTGCAACGAACACGCCCCCGGCACGCTCAGCGGAATGCAGAAGTTAAGCATGCGAGCCGGTGCCTGGCCATACTGCACCACCCGCTGATTCAGCAATTCTCTGAAAATGCTCAGGTCCCCGACAGTGACATGCGACAGCGAACTGTGAAAGCGCCCGGCCGTGATCTGGTCGTAAGTCTGCTTCCAGCTGGGTACCGCGATGGCATGCTGCTGGGCATCTTCAAACTGTCTGGATTCGGTAAACATGTGCATCCTCTGGTATTGCGCGTGTGTGAAATCGTGCACTTTTTTGCAAGCATACTACAAAGTTTCTTTCGGTTTGACCTGTGGCGGCCATCCCGCTGAAAAAAGGCAGTTCATCATTTTTTTATTAATTTATTAATGAGTTAATGTATAACGTTGTCGCAACAGATGCAATAGCCTGATACACGTCATTTTTGACCAGCCATTTTTTGCGCGTTGCCACCCCCAACCGTTTCCATCTTCAGAAAAGCTCGCTTTGCCAATTTGGGATAAAGCATTTTCTGCACAAGAAGTACATTCACTCCTACAAACAGCAGCACGCATTGCGCCAGTTGATGAACAGACTTGCCAGATGCTGCCACCGTCAGTAACAGACTGGCCAATGACCTGTCGGAAAGATTCTAGGAGACGTAGAGATGACACAAAATCTGGTACCCGTTCTGGGCGAAGTAAATGCATTTTTGCAGAAACAACATGGTTTGCTGATAGATGGCAAGTCTGCGTCGACCCGGGCTGGCAAACGCATTGATGTGCGTAACCCGGCCACCGGTGAAGTCATTTCTACGGTTGCCGATGCCGATGCGCAGGATGTGGATGACGTTGTGCAGGCGTCTCATCGCGCATTCACCTCTGGCGTATGGTCCAAGGCCCGCCCTGCTGACCGCGAACGCATGCTGCTGAAACTGGCCGATGTACTGGAAGCACACGCCGAAGAACTGGCCCAGCTGGAAACCCTGAACCAGGGCAAGTCCATTCACATCTCCCGCGCCATCGAAGTCGGTGCTGCAATCGAATATGTTCGCTACATGGCAGGCTGGGCAACCAAGATTACCGGCGAAACCATGGATGTTTCCATTCCGGTACCGGAAGGTGCGCGCTATACCGCCTACACCCGCCGCGAACCGGTGGGCGTGGTGGCAGGGATTGTGCCTTGGAACTTCCCGCTGATGATTGCCATCTGGAAGCTGATTCCGGCATTGGCCGCTGGCTGTACGATTGTCCTGAAACCCTCTACCGAAACCCCGTTGACCGCCCTGCGTCTGGGCGAGCTGGTACTGGAAGCCGGCATTCCGGCCGGTGTGGTTAACGTATTGACGGGCCGCGGCAGCGTAGCCGGCCAGGCACTGGCCAGCCACCCGCTGGTCAGCAAGATTTCATTCACGGGTTCGACCGAGATCGGCAAGACCGTGGGCCATGCAGCGGTGGATAACATGACCCGCTTCTCGCTGGAACTGGGCGGCAAAAACCCGATGATCATTTTTGGCGATGTACCGGTTGAAAAAGCCATTCAGGGCGCCATGATGGGCGGTTTCCTGAACCAGGGCCAGGTTTGTGCCGCGGCATCCCGCCTGTATATCCATCGCAGCAAGTTTGAACAGGTTGTCGAAGGTCTGGCCGCTGCAGCAGACTCGATGACGGTCGGTGCCGGCATGGACGTAACCGCCCAGATCAACCCACTGGTCTCTGCACGCCAGCAGCAGTCCGTCTGCAAATACATCGATATCGGCCGTCAGGAAGGCGCAACCGTGGTGGCTGGTGGTTACGCGCCAGACATGCCGGGTTACTTTGTGCGTCCGACCGTAATGATCAATGTGGATCACAGCAAAACGCTGGTGCGTGAAGAAGTGTTTGGCCCGGTACTGGTGGCCATGCCGTTTGATACCCCGGAAGAAGCCATCCGGCTGGCCAATGACACCCCTTACGGTCTGGCCGCCAGTGTCTGGACCAACGACCTGTCTGCCGTCATGCATGTGGTGCCGGAAATCCAGGCGGGTACGGTGTGGGTCAACAGCCATATCCCGCTCGACCCTAACATGCCGTTTGGCGGCCACAAACAGTCTGGCGTTGGCCGCGAATTTGGGCGCGGTGCCGTCGAAAACTTTACCGAACTCAAATCCGTGTGCATTGCGTACTAACCGACAGCCCCCTGTTCGCCTTTGAAGGAGAAATAAATCATGTCATACGATCAAGCCAAGTTCTGGCACCCGATGTTGCACCCTAACGAGATGAAACGCCGTGAACCTATTCGCATTGTGCGCGGGGATGGCTGTTTTGTGTTTGATGAAAACGGCCGCAAGCTGGTGGATGGTGTTGCCGGATTGTGGAACGTGAACGTGGGCCATAACCGCCCAGAAGTGAAAAAAGCGATTACCGACCAGCTGGAAGAGCTGGAGTACTTTCAGCTGTTTGACGGGATCAGTCACCCGCGTGCAGAAGAGCTGTCTGCCGACATCATCAACATGCTCAAGCCCGAAGGCATGGCCCGCGTGGTGTATAGCTCCGGTGGTTCTGATGCCGTAGAAACCGCCCTGAAACTGGCACGCCAATACTGGAAAGTGGTCGGCCAGCCAGATCGCACCAAGTTTATTTCGCTGAAACAGGGTTACCATGGTACGCATTTTGGTGGCGCTTCTGTGAATGGTAATACCGTGTTCCGTCGCAGCTACGAACCCCTGCTGCCAGGTTGCTACCATGTAGAAACCCCATGGACCTACCGCAACCCGTTCACCGAAGACCCGCAAGAACTGGCCAAAATCTGCGCCGCCATGCTGGAACGCGAAATTCTGTTCCAGAGCCCGGATACGGTAGCGGCCTTTATTGCCGAGCCGATTCAGGGTGCGGGTGGCGTGATTGTGCCGCCAGCCACTTACTGGCCACTGATTCGTGAAGTATGTGACAAATACGGCGTCCTGCTGATTGCTGACGAGATCGTGACCGGTTTTGGCCGTAGCGGCAGCATGTTTGGCAGCCGTTTATGGAACGTTAAACCGGACATCATGTGTCTGGCCAAGGGTATTTCTTCCGGTTATATCCCGTTGGGTGCCACCGTGGTCAACGAGCGGATTGAAGCTGCATTTGCTGCCAACCAGGACTTCTCTGGTGCCATCTTCCACGGCTATACCTACGCTGGGCATCCGGTAGCTTGCGCCGCCGCCATTGCCAACCTGAAGATCGTGCGGGACGAAAATCTGCCAGGTAATGCTGCCGCTCAGGGTGAATACCTGATGTCGCTGCTCAAACCGTTCGAGAAGAAATTTGCAGCGGTAGGCGAAGTGCGCGGCAAGGGCTTGATGGTGGCGCTGGATCTGGTCACCGACAAAACCACCCGTGAGCCGGTAGACCCGATGAGCGGTTACGCCAATGCGGTAGCAGAAGTGGCACGCGAAGCCGGCGTGATTGTACGTCCGGTCGGCACCAAAATCATCCTGTCTCCACCGCTGGTTATCCAGAAAGAACAGATCGAGAAAATTGTAGAAGCACTGGACGCCGGCTTCTCGAAAATCTCGCTGAAATAAGGCAGGGACGGCGCCTTGTGGTTGAAGGCGCCAGATCGGAGGGATGATGAACCGTTTTCAATCGTCTTATGTAGAGACTGCAACCCGCTGCATGCGTGCACTCGGTCAGGTACTGCCCGTATCTGCCAGTGTATTTTACCGGATTGATGCCAATCTTCAGCCCTCTGATTACATTTTGCAGCACATGCGTCAGGACATGCACCAGACCTATCTGGGTCAGTACCAGCAGCTGGACCCCTTGCATCCGGCGAGATGCTATCGGGGGCAAGGGGTGGTTCCGATTGCAGAAAGCCAGCCCGGCATGCTGGCAGTCAACCATTACCGGCAGCGTTTTTTGTCACCTTACCAGATGGCGGATGTTGTCGAAGTCTTTGTAGGCAGCCAGGGACAACCCAGATTTGGGCTGTCTTTGCTGCGGGACATGACACTGGGCATGTTTGGCCAGGATGAATTGCAGCTACTGAACCGCTTGCAAGGTTTTCTGGAAATGAGTACCGAGACCATTTCCGGCATGCATTCATCGACAGGGGCTGCCAGCCTGACCGAGCGCGAGCAGCATATTGCCGGCCTGGTCTGCCAGGGAGCCAGCAATAAAGACATTGCCAGACGGCTGGGGATTGGACTGCCTACCGTCAAAACCCATCTGGCGCATGTATTTGAAAAATTAGACGTAAAAAACCGGACGGAATTAGCACACGTGCTGTTGTTGCATTAAGCTGTGACAACATGGTGCAAACGCCCGGTTGCAAACGCTCAGCACAGCGACCGGATAAAGCCTGTCACACAGAAAAGCAGGTGGTATCCGGTCAATATCGTTGTACCAAGTTGCAACCTACGGGTTCATTGCCAGGAGAGAGAACAATGACGCTGCACAAAAAACTAGAGGCTCATCTCGAAAGAGGGGTAGTCGGGTTCCCCACCGCGCTTGCAAGCTCGGTGGGGGTGATTATGGCCAGCCCGGTAATTCTGACCGCGACCAGCGGCTTTGGCATGGGCGGCGGTTCTTTTGCTCTGGCCATGGTCATTGCGCTGATCATGATGCTGGCGCAGACCACCACCTTTGCAGAGGCCGCCGCCATCCTGCCGACCTCCGGCTCGACTTACGACTATATCGCCTGCGGCTTGGGGCGCTTCCTCGCCATTGTCGGGACCATTTCTGCCTACCTGATTGTCCACCTGTTTGCCGGAACCTCCGAGACGATTCTGTCCGGGATCATGGCGCTGGTGAACTTTGAGCACATGAACAGCGTGATGGAAGCGCATGGTGGCTCTTGGATGGTGGGTGTGGGTCTGGTCTGCCTGTTTGGCATTCTTAACGCTTTTGGCATCCATGTGTTTGGCAAGGTTGAAGTGATTCTAACCTTTGGCATGTGGGCAACGCTGACCATCTTTGGTTTGGCGGGTGTACTGGAAGCGCCGGCAGTCAAGCTGGACAGCCTGTTCGGCTCGCCGCTATCGTTTGCCGACCCGGAAGCCATCCTGAGTCTGGTGGGTCTGGCCATGTTCATGTTTGTGGGGTCTGAACTGGTCACCCCGCTGGCACCAGAACTGAAGAACTCGTCCAAAACCCTGCCACGCGCCATGGGCATTGGCCTGGTGGGTGTGGCATCGTGCATGTTCCTGTACGGGATGGCGGTACTGCGCCAGGTAGAAAACACCCCGATGGACCCGAAAAACCCGAACGGTGCTCATCTGCTGGATACCCCGATGGCCATCCCGGCATTTGCTGAACACGTGATGGGACCTTTTGGCCGCATCTGGCTGGGTCTGGGCCTGCTGTTTGCCGGTGGTGCCTGTATCAACACGCTGGTTGCCGCGGTGCCCCGCATCATTTACGGGATGGCGCTGGACGGTGCCTTGCCTAAATTCTTTGCCTACCTGCACCCGCGCTTCAAGACCCCTTGGGTTGGTATTCTGGTGGCGGTATTGATGCCTACCTCTTACGCCATTTATCTGGATGGTAACCTGGACAGCATCTTTGCCCTGGTACTGGCAGCTGTGTGTGCATGGGGTCTGGCCTACATTCTGGTGACACTTTCAGTCGTATCGCTACGGATTCGCCGCCCGGACTTCCCACGCGCGTACAAGTCACCGTTCTTCCCGATTCCGCAAATCATCTCTACCGTGGGTATCCTGATTGCCATGTGGTATATCGCACCACCCGGCATGACCCGTGCAGACGTGTTTGTACCGTTCGGCATTATTCTGGGCATCACGGCGATCTACGCGCTGTTCTGGACCGTGGTTGTGCAGAAACAAAACCCGTTCAAGCCGGTAGATATCGAAACCGTACTGGAAGAAGAATTTGGAAAAGCGGAGGTTCTCCATGGCAGTTCTGCAAACAATGCGGCAGTTTTGGGCTCCGAAGCAGCCTAAGGCATACCGGGTAGGCGCCACGCTGCAAAAAGTCATGCGCAATCTGGGCGACATGCAGTTTGACCAGCAGTCTTTGTCGCATGTGCGTTTTGCCAGCAAGGACGGTACGTTCTCTGGCGAACTGAAAGAGAAGATCGAACCCCTGCTGTTTGCGCATACGGTGGTGAGTGAATTCTCGTTTAGCGTGTCAGACAGGCCTGTTGCCCCGTTCCGCATCGATATCCGCCATGGGGGGGCCATCAAGCGCACCGGCCTTGTCTACACGGTAAAGGGGGGCAATACGCCCGTCACGGCATCGCTGATCCGTAAAATGCAGGTGTCAGACAAGGTGCAAACTGCCCTGATGCCACTGGATTTCAAGCATTGCCAGTTAATGGGCGATGCCAGTGGTATCCGGCTGGTGATCGAGCATTTTGGCGGCAGTGAAGTGGTCGCAACCTTCCCTGCGGTGCGGCGATATATTCGCATCACGCCCGCGCAGATCAACTGCATGCGGGATGCCAGCCAGGCATTGCAGAAGTTGCTTGCCGCAGACTGATCACAACGCTAGCCCTTCCCTTAGAGCATGTCACGGTACATACGGTGACATGCTCTTTTTGTTTCTGCAGCAAAAGCATCTACCTTACCCCGCAAAACCAGTAGCGTTGTCGCCCTCTGGCCCCGCAGGCATAATCTGGTGGTAGCCGGTAACACCTGCCGGATGACCAAAAGGAGCAGTGCCATGTGGGGAGTCGGATTTATCGGACTGGGCGGAATGGGCCGCAACATGCTGGACACCATGCGTCAGCACGGACAGTTTACGCCCGTCATCGGGTTCGACCCTGGCGTGGTGAACGGTCTGGATATCCCCATCGTCAGTTCGATCCGCGAGGTCTGTGAACATCCGGATGTGCAGGTCGTCTATATCGCCTCCCCGCCCCGTTTTCATGCCGAAGCCGTGTATGCCTGTCTGCGCGCCGGCAAGGCGGTGTTTTGTGAAAAGCCGCTGGCACATGACCTGACGGAAGCCGCCACCCTGGCCCGGGCCGTTGAAGACGCCGGTGTGCGGCAAGCGGTAAACTTCCCGTTTGCTACCCACCTTGCCAGCCATCACCTGCAACATCTGGTCAGCTCGGGGGCTCTGGGGGAAATTCGGGAAGCCCGTCTGCACCTGCGATTTGCCAGCTGGCCGCGTCCCTGGCAGCAAGGCGCAGCCAGCTGGTTAACGGGGGCGCAAGATGGTGGCTACCTGCGGGAAGTCGGTTCGCACTTTTTGTTTCTGGCACAGCGCATTCTGGGGCCGGGCGAGGTTGTTTCCAGCCTGCTGACCCGAACTGCGGCAGGCTGCGAGGATACCGTACAGGCCCGTATCCGCTTTGGAGATGTTATGTTGACGGTCGATGGTGCCATTGCCGGCGACATTGACGATGACAATGCACTGACCTTTGTCGGTACACAGGCGACGGCGTCGTTACGCAACTGGGGTGAATGCCATTTCGGCAACGACGTGATCGAATCTGACGACTGGCATGCCGGACAACTGGATGCACTGGACTTGTTGCTGGCTGGCCAGCCGACGCCACTCGCTACGTTTGCAGAAGCAGCACATGTGGCGTCACTGGTAGAAACCATTTTAAAGGGGTGATGCGCAGCTGATATCCGGGCGCTGCGCTATGCGCCAGATCGCTACGCGTATTCCATGCATGCTGGTGCGACCGGGGTTTCCATCTTGAACATCTGGTCCAGATGCCCGACTTGCATGATGGTCAGCACCAGGCCTTTGCAGTTCAACAGTGCCACCGGTTTGCCTGCCGCATCAGCTTGCGCCTTGAATAGCCGCAGTTGGCCAATGCCGGACCGGTCCAGAAAATCCACATTTGCAAAATCAATGTGGATACGCTTGACCACGGCCTGCCGTAATAGCTGCTGACAGGCGATCTCAAACTGTGAACGTGCCGTAAAGTCGAACTTGCCTGACAATGCCAGCAATGCCAGACCCTGTTTGCAATCCGTTTTTATTTGCATGGTTGCCCTCCGGAACGGGTCATGGTTGACGTGTAGTCGTCATCCAAGGGGACGTTACGTTCAAGGTGCCAGCTTGTGAACGGGCTTTCTGACGGGTAAATCAGGGGGATGAGGGTCATCATAGAATGACAGCGGCGCTCCTACCGGGGGGAGTAGAGATGAACCACATCCTATTACACCCCAAAATACGAAGCTTAATAAAACTTAATTAACGTGCTCACAGGGACAAAAACGGACACCGTGCAGCAGCGTGCACGGCAAGGTCAGGATAACTGGATGTGTCGTCAGACTGAGGATTTGCGCCTTAGGCTCTGACCAAACCAGACCAGTACAAGACTCCCCGACAAGGCCACCAGCCCTATCCCGGCATTGGTCTGCTCATCCTGCAAATAGCTGGTACAAAGGCGCATGGGGACTTCCTGATACAGAAGGCCGATGGTCGCGGTCATCATGGCCCAGCCAATCAGAAAAAAAGCCTGTAATGACAGTACCGCCCTGGGCCATGAAAGCCGGACAGCCATGCCGGCGAGCAGTAACGTGAGTATTTTCAATCCATCCACCCAACCCACCTGCACGGCCAGATCAAGCGCTCTTGGAATCATCCATACGCTACTGATCAAGACCGCAAATGTCAGGCCGGAAATCCCTAGTTGGTTAAAACTACCCAGTCTGTTCCGGCTGGTAGCAGGCAGTGCATCCACAAGCAGCGCAGCCCCCAGCATCAGCAAGGGAAACTGTACCAGCATGTGCAGCACCATACTGGCTTCCAGAACAGCATGCCCGACAATGGCTGCCCCCATCAACAGTACCCCGGCCCACAGTGCCAGCGCAGGTTTGCCGGCCCATGCATCTGCCAGGGAAATCAAACGTTTCAAGGGAGTGCCTCCGCATTGATCAGCGTTTGCTGTATCGCATCCAGATCTTCTATATCCACAAGCCGGGCATGCCGGTCTAGCAGATGCAACGCGGCATTGTGTACATACCCGCCTTGCTGATCAGGTATCACGACGATGCCAAAGGCATTGAGCAGATGCTGCAACTGAGCTGCACGCTGTACCCGTGCAAACTGCCATATGGCCGGATTCGCCCCCATGGCACGGGCGTAAGTGCGTATCCGGTCTGGCGTATCTCCCTGCGGATCAAAACTGATGCTCAGTAACTGCACGCGATGCTGCAAATGAAGCTCCACAATCCGGGCCTGCAATTGCTGGAATTCATTCCCCAGTACCGTGCACAAGCTGTTACAACGCGTGTAAATGAAGCTGACAATGGTTACCCGGCGCTGTGCCGCCAGCCACTGGTCCAGTACCACCGGCGTACCATCTGTCAACGTCAGCGCGGTAGCGGGTACCGCTGGCGGCGCCTGGCGAACGGACAAGCGCCTGGCAGACTCTGATGTCCATACGCGAAACCCCATGGTACATGCGCTAGCGGCCATTAGGGCTCCCGCCAGTAACGCCAAGGTCAAGAATAAGGTTCTGCCCATGATCTGGAAGCGGATTATCTGGTTTTCAGGGCATTCAGCTCCTGATCGCCATTCCAGGGTTGTGTTCGGTCTTTAGACGTCTCCCGGGCATTTTTCACGGTATCCGTATCAACCGCCGGAGACTGGTTGCCCCATTGACTACGGACATGCGTCAGCACCGCGGCGATTTCTTCGTCCTTGAATTTGCCACCAAAGTTTGGCATCTGCCCATGGTAAGTAGCCCCTTTGACGGTTAATGGGCCATTAATGCCATGCAACAAAATCTGCGCGATGACCTTGGGTTCTCCATTGACCCACTCTGAGCCGGCCAATGGCGGAAATACGCCAGGTACACCTGTCCCGGATGCCTGATGACAGGCAGCGCAATTGGCTGTAAACAGCGCCGCGCCATCTACTTTCTGCCCGGCCGGTTTGCCAAGGTCCGCGAGCGTACGCTGGTCCCCCCAGTTTGCCGGCCCGGTCAGATCAGTGGTGGCAATGTAGACAACCGCCCAGGTAAACAGAATGGCAATGCCGATCAGCAATACCCACGGCACGGGGCGGATCTGTTCTTCCGGGTCAGGATTCTCGCGGGTTTGGGCCCGGGGTTTCTCCGTCAGTTTCTTCATCATTTGCTCCCCGTTGATGTCTGGCCGGATGTGCCCTTATCCACCTCAGGGAGGTTAGGCAGCTTGTCGACTGGATAGGTGTGATCCATTCCCTGCAGGTACGTGACCAGATCCAGCACTTCTTGTCTGGCGATGACGACCTTCCCCGGTATGGCCTGGGCTGGCGGCAAATTGACCACGGTGTCGCCCGGCGATGCCTTGTTCTTCAGTATGAACAGGAAAGGATAAGCCGGCATGATGCTGCCCTGGGTATACGCCCTTGGCTGGTAAAGATGGCCAAGATGCCAGTCCTTGCTGGGTTGGCGTGCCCCGATATTGAACAAGTCCGGACCGGTACGCATGGTCCCCAGGAGGGTGGGTTTGTCATAGAAATAGTCATCGGCAGTCGATGCCCTGCCCCAGCCGCGATCAAAGTCGGGGGCCTGCAAACGGGTACGAGGCTGCTGGGAGTGGCAGGCAATGCAGCCATTTTCGATATATACCTGCCGCCCGCGCAGTTGCTGATCCGTATACGGCATCAGTCCGGCAGGCGGATGGCTGTCTTCTTCTTGCAGATAAGGGAGTGCAACGAGTGCGGTTATCGCCAGGCTGAGAATCACAGAACTGCCGACAAGGAGTTTCGTTTCGCTATGCATGATGACCTCGGATTAAGCAGATGCCTGATTCAGAATGGCTGCAGACTCACGTCTGGGGCCAGAACGGCGCAGCATCAATACAAAATGCACCGCCAGAACGAGATGCCCCAGGGTCATGATGGCACCGCCAATCGAACGCCCGATGAGACCGGGCTGGGTTACATGGACGGAATCCATGAAAGGACGGCTGGCATCAAGCATGTACTTGCCCTGCATCCAGCCGGCCGAGGTCAAGGCTACAAAATAGATGGCAAACCCCAGGACAACCAGCCAGAAATGCAGCGCAATCAGGCCCGGATATGGCCACTCCCAGTTGGTAATGCGCGGCATGATGAAATAAATGGCACCAAACATGACCAGCGAGACAAAGCCGTACAGCCCCAGATGGGCATGCGCAACCGTAAAGTGCGTGAAATGGGTGACGGTATTCATCGAGCGCAGCGCTTCGAAAGAACCTTGCACGGAACTCAGCGTGTACATCATGCCGCCCAGGACAATAAAACGCAGCGTGGGAGAATACTTCAGCATATGGAAGTGCCCGCGGATTGTCAGATGCTGGTTGATGGAAAATGCAGCAACCGGTATCAGCATCATCATGCTTTGCACAATCGACAGTGCAATCAGCCAGCCAGGGACAGGCCCGCCGATCAGATGATGACCACCCACTTGCCCATAGAAAAATGCCAGCGTCCAGAAACCGACAAGCGACAGGTTATAAGACTCGACCGGTTTGCCGATGACTTTTGGCAGCAGGTAATAAATGGAGGCCAGGGACAATGGCGTATAAAACAAACCAAGTACGTTGTGGCCGAACCACCAGTTGGCAGTCGCCTGCTCGATCCCGTGATGGATGGGCAGTTTGGCGATGATCAACAGCGCCGGAAACCAGAACAGCGCCGCCCCCATGTACCAGACCGATACATATAAATGCGCCACTTTGCGCTGCTGCAGGGTCACCACCAGCGGCATGCCGATCAAGGCACCGCCAATGGCCAGCCAGACGGCAATTGGCAACGGTATTTCCAGCCATTCCAGCCCAGTGTTGTAACCGTTGGCAATCCCGACAAGCCCGGCGATTAACGCCGCATTCCAGATCATCAACCCGGCAATGGCGTAACGTGCGCCAGCCAGCGGCGTTTTCAGCAAGCGTGGCAGCATCCAGTTACATACACCAAGCGCCGCCATGGGCGCCCAGCCATAGGCCACCACGTTCAGGTGCAGCGTGCGGGTAATGCCAAAGGTCAGCCATTGAGATTGCGTCAGCCAGTCCGGCTCATGCAGCTTGATGGAACTGATCAGCCCGAACGCCGATGCGACCAGCAACCAGAAAATGGCCATACAGAAAAATGCCAGCGTGACACGGGCGCTCGACTGGTCCGCACGAATGCGAACCTGCAGGTCTTCGTCACTGATCCGGTGGCCAGGTGCAGTGTGTGAATAAAGATGGGTTTGCTGGATCTTGCGGTTGGCAGGTGTGGCAGACGGATCTTCGATGGTACCGACTTCATCAGCACCAAAGATAACCCGTGCTGCAGCATCACCACCATCGACCAGACTTTTGCGCTGTGACCAGATGAAGAACATCAAGCCGATGATGGCAATGATGAAGGCAGACAACAGGATTGCGAGGACATTCATGGAAAGGTGCCTTGTTCTGTTTTTTTGACAAGGGTGGCGGTAACTGTATGGCTAGCCGCCCCACAAAAGCTGCATCCTACATGCAACTTTTTAAGTTGTAAATAAGATGCAACTTAAAAAGTTAGTCAGCTAAGGAAATAGACAAAAGAAGGCATCCGATGCGGTAAACACCGCCATCAGGATCAAGAAGACAATGGAGACACGGGTACAGACGCGCCACCAACAAACTGGTGGTGCATGCGGATGATGATTTCTCCGGTCGGATTTTTTGTCACATCGGTCAGGCTGTAGCGATTCATTTGCTGATAAAACGCACGCAAACCATCATCCAGCGCAGATTTCAGCAGGCAGTTGCCGTGCAGCGCACACGGCTGGGCTGCACAATTGATCAGCTCCGTATGCCCTTCCAGCTGGGCGATCACATCTCCCAGCATCAGGGATGCCGGATTGACGGACAGCTTGAGCCCCCCCGTTCTGCCACGGGTAGCCTGAATCCAGCCCAGTTTGCCCAGACGGTTCACCACCTTGATCAAATGGTTATGCGGCACCTCAAACTGACGTGCAATCTCCCCGATAGTCACAGGAAGATCACGCTCCTGATGGGTAAGATAAAGCAGGATACGCAGTCCAAGATCCGTAAATTTGGTGAGCAGCATGCGAATGACTCAAAATGACACATTGAATATTTCATTATGCGGTATGTTGCATCAGCAATACAACTTTTAGATTTATCCGGTATTTGGAATGGTGCTGGGGATACTGCCAGGTTGCAGATACCCAGGATGTGCACCTGCGTGCATCCGTTCTGGCGGTGCGGATTATCTTGGATACATGGGCCGCTAATACGCCCGCCCCAAGTCCATGGACAAGCAGGCACCAGGGCTGGTACTGCAAAATACCAGTGCCAATTAGCGCTTTAGCAACTGATCAATAGACCGCTTAATGGCAAAACCCCATTGCCAACCTGTCGTCGGCAATGGGGCAATATTCAGCAGCTTTCTACCACTTAAGAACCTGTTAAAAACCCTGCCATGCTGGCGCAATGGCCGTACCGTGCCCTGCCCCGTAAGCGAAATAAATGTTCAGGCCGGCGACTGGTTCCAGATAGCGGGCATTTTTCAGGCCGCCTGCATCTTTGGTAGCAAAGCCGATGCTCTCTGCCAGCGACTTGACGGTGGCTTTGGCGGTATCGCTATCCCCCGCCACAAAGACGGTCACTTTGCTGCCGTCTGCCAACGATGCGCCTTGCGCCAATACCTGTGCCAACACGGTGTTAAACGCTTTCACCACCAGTGCACCAGGGGCTGCCTTGGCAATTTCTTCTGCCGCAGAGGTGCTATGGCCAATGGTCAGGCCCATGTAGTCGGCTGTTAGCGGGTTGGTAATATCAACTACCACTTTGCCTTGCAGACTGCCAACCGACTGCAATGCAGCGGCCGCATCCCCATAACCGGTAGCCAGAATCACGACATCTTGTCCTTCCGCCGCATTGCTGGCCGCGACTGCCTTGGCATTGGCAAACTGGCTTGCTACCGCTGTGGCTTTTGCAATATCTCGTGCCGTGACGCTTACGCTATGCCCGGCTGCACTCAGTTGTTTCACAAAGCCGGAACCCATATTGCCTGCACCAATCACTAGAACTTTCATACCATTTCCTTTCAAGGTTTGAGATGCCTTTCTGGCAACCGGCTGGTTACGCTTAAGGCTTGGACTCAACTTTAGTCGTTGCAACCTAGAAGATAAACATGGCTTAATGGGATTGATTGTTCCTGAAAGCGAGACAAATGGATAAATTTCTGGAAATGCAGACCTTTGCGTCCGTGGTGGATACTGGCAGTTTTGTCCGGGCGGCAGATGCGCTCAACATGTCTAAAGCGGCTGTCTCACGCTATGTGGCCGATCTGGAACAGCGTCTGGGGGTGCGGCTTTTGCACCGGACCACACGCAAGCTGTCGCTCACTGAGGAAGGGCGCGCATTTCACGCACGGTGCAAGGTGTTGCTGGATGAACTGGAAGAAGCCGAGTCCGAAATTACGGCCAGCTCTGCCCAAGCCAGCGGGCTGGTGAAGATCAATGTGCCTGTCAGTTTTGGCATCTTGCATCTCGCTCCGCTTTGGTCAGACTTCATGGTGCAAAACCCCAAGGTGACGCTGGATGTCACCCTGTCGGACCGGGTGGTTGATCTGGTCAAAGAAGGTTATGACCTGGCGGTACGCATCGGCAGCCTTCACAGCTCTACCCTCATCAGCCGCAAGCTGGCCAGTACCCGCATGATTCTGTGCGCGTCACCGGGTTATCTGGCCAAGCATGGTGCGCCTAGCCACCCGGCTGATCTGGCCAGCCATACCGTACTGGCATACAGCCTGCTGACCATGGGGGAACATTGGGTCCTGGAAGGCCCGGAGGGGAAAACCAGCGTGCAGGTTCACCCTACCCTGCGCACCAATAGCGGCGACACCTGCAGGGCCGTTGCGTTACGGGACCAAGGCGTCATCCTGCAACCGTCATTTCTGGTGCAGGACGATTTGCGCAGCGGCGCCCTGATTGAACTGCTACCGCAATACCGATCAGCCGAATTCGGCATTTATGCGGTCTACCCCAGCCGGCAATATGTCTCTGCCAAAGTCCGCCTGCTGATCGATTTTCTGGCCAAGGCGCTGGGCAATGCCACCTGGTGTGCATGACAAGACGGGTATAACCCGTAGCCAGCAAATTTGAAGGAAAGGCGCCTGACAGTGGATAATGGCGCGAAACAGAACCCCATCCACCTTATGACCGAGACGTGACATGCCAAAATTTGCAAAACTGATTGACCAGGACGGACGCGCCATTCACCACCCGGAACTGGTAGAAGGGTCGATTACCTGGAGCGCCATGGACTCCATGGCGCAAGCCTGGTCTGCAGATGGCCGCACCATGCTGTGCGAAATGGTCTCTGCACACGTGGTCTGGGTGACCGCCACCAGCATGCGCATTGATGGCATGGAACCGGTATCTCACGGCATATCGCAATTCAGGGCCATGTCCTGGCAGTTGGTGTTTTAAGGTATGACGCACATCCCCACCACCTGACCTTTGGAAAATGTTTCCTGCAAAATCAATACACTTTAGAGAATGCAGGAAACAGCGAATATTTGTACTGCATTTCTGCGGCACATTCTCTCTGCAATACCGCCCCATCCGGACTATCATGAAGCGTATCCGGCCACATGACGTGCATGCATCATGCAAAATGACGCCTCACCTCCCAAGCTCTCGTTCAGAACCCAAAGCCTTGCGTTTGCCATTGGCCTGACAAGCTATTGGTTACCGTTGGTGCCGACACCCGGCGCTTGCAGTGGCAATGAATCTGCCATGGTTGTGCAGCTGGTAGTGCTGTTTCTGCTGGGGATTCTCTCCGGCGCACATGGCATGCAGCGCCGGATACTGACAGACGGCGGGAAAGGTTATGGCAGTGGCTGGCTGCTGCATCTGGTGCTTTCTGAAGCCAAGCCGGATGTGTTTACCTGCTCTCACCAGATGTTGCCGTTCGAGGTCATTCTGATAGCGGGGTTCATTCTACTGCCCACGTGGTTGGGCTGCTGGGTGGGCAGGCGCTTTCTGACTGGTTATGTCGCAGTGGTAAAGCCGGCTGCGCTGCTATTAGCCATTGTGGCGCTTATCACTATCCCTTGGGCTGGCGAATCGCAGCTCCGCAAACAGGAGGCGCGTGCACGCCAAACGGTGATGGCATTGGGCAAGGCACAGAAAGTCTATGCCGAACAACATCCGGAGAAAGGCTATGCGTGCCGGTTTGCGGAACTGGGGCCGGATATTGCATCGGTGATCCCCACATCAGAGACGGAAGACAATGTCTGGAAAGACGGGTATCACTATCAGCTGGCGTGCATCAAAAGTGATGCAGGGCATACGGATGCGTTCACGCTGGTGGCAGCGCCATTTTGTGCCCATGATTGCGGGAATATTGCCTACTGCATGAACGACACCTTGCAGGTTGGCAGTATGTCCCGGACCGATCAGCCCGGGTGGTGGATGGCGTGCCTGAAGCAGCTGGCCGGGAGAAAACCGGCAGTGCCAGGCTAACGCCACCCAAGGCAAGACAATAGAAGATCAGTCGTCCCGGGTCAGCACTTCGAGCAGTTCGATTTCGAAAATCAGGTTGGAGTTAGGTTTGATATGTGCGCCAACCTGGCGCTCGCCATAACCCAGGTGTGCAGGGACAAACAGTTTGCGCTTGCCGCCGACCCGCATGCCCATCAGGCCCTGATCCCAGCCCTTGATGACCCGCCCGCTGCCGATGACGCACTGAAATGGCTTGCCACGGTCGTAAGACGAATCGAACTTGGTCCCGTCTTCCAGATACCCGTTGTACTGGGTGGTGATCAGGGCGCCTTTAACCACCGCTTTACCGTCACCCACGATGATGTCTTCGATCTGTAGTTCGCTGCTCATGAAATGCTCTCTGGAATTGGACAATCTTCGGCAAGGCCGGCCAGGATAAGCACAGATTTTAGCATGCATGAGCCAGAAGTTAAGCGGTGGCACATCTGGCATCGGGCAGATCAGGCGGGTGGATCTTGCGCAATGGCCAGCCGGGACATTTTCTCTGCGGAGACCTGTTTGTATTGCAGCGGCGTCATGCTGGCCTGGCGGGTAAAAAAGCGGCTGAAGTACGCCGGATCTTTAAAGCCCAGCCGGTACGCTACCTGGGCCACGGAGGACGATGCAAACAGCAATTGTCGTTTGGCTTCCAGCATCAGGCGTTCGAACACCAGTTGCTTGGAAGACAGATTGGCCACGCGGCGGGCGACTTCGTTCAGACGCGCCTCGGTAATGCACAGCTGGTCCGCATAGTTTTTCAGGGGCCAGTGCTCGGTGTAATGGGCATCTACCAGCTTGGTAAACTGCAGAAACAGGCGGGTGTCGTCGCGTCCGGTCTGTTGGGCCACAGAGGAATTGGGCGCCAGTCGCCACAGGGCCAGCACGATGTACTGTGTCAGTTGTCTCAGGGCAAACGAGCGCCCGGTGTGCTGCGACTGGAATTCGGTTTTGAGCACGTTGACCAGCGCGCGGATGTCATCAAAAGCTTTCAGCCCGGATACAGACAGGTGGGCGGCTTCCAGACAGAACGGTTGCTGCAGGTAGACGGCCGGAAACGCGTTGGCTATGCCGGTGTGCATGTCCCAGATAATGTCCTGGCGGATGGTCAGCACATGGCCTTCTGCCACCGGCTCAGTCGAGAACGCGTGCGGAATGGCTGGCGGGGTGAAAAATACCAGCGGTGCCCGGGCCAGGTAAAACTGCTGGTCCAGCTGCAGCTGGATATAGCCGGAATCCAGAAAATGGATCTGATAAAAGCGGTCGTGATGATGGGCGGCGGTAGTCCGGCCAAAAAAGTCGGCCATACGCCCGAAGGATTCGTAATGGACTTCCGCCCCGTCGTATTGATGGTCGTAGACCTTGCCAATATCGATATTGGGGATTGTCGGATTAGACATTGCTTGCGTTAACCATTTGCCACCCGCCCGTGTCTGGCTCAGGCAGCTTCGGTTTCCTGAGTATCGTCTTCCTGCTCTGGTATCTTGAGCTGGCTGACCTCTTCCAGCAAGGCCATCAGCTGGTCAATTTTTTCTACTGTTAACTGGTCTTCCAGCTGGCGATAGGCTTCTGCAACTTCATCTGCCATGTTTTCGACCATCTGCTGGGCGTGCTCGGTCAGGGCGACGTAGATTTTGCGCTGATCTGATGTCGGCTTGAGCTTGATGACCAGTCCATCCCTTTCCATGCGGGTCAGAATGCCGGTCATGCTGGGACGCAAGATGCAGGTCAGATCGGCCAGATGCTGGAATTCCATGGTGTTCTTCTCGGCCAGCACCCGCATGATTCTCCACTGCTGCTCTGTGAGGCCGTGCTTGTTGAGCAAAGGGCGAAAAAAGCCCATGGTCGTCTCACGGGCCCTTAACAGGGCGATGGTCAGTGAAGTATGCAGTTTTTTCATTGCGTTTGCTTTTTATTCATATCGAAATAAAATGATAGCACCAAATCCAGAAAAGTCAGTAAATATATGCCTTAGGGCCAGATAATGCATATCATCAAACATGGTCTTATACCCCGACAGCCACCATTCATTAAGATAATTGACCGGCATCAAACTGCGGCTAGACTTGCTGCTCATCCGATACCCACCCACACGACAGCAGACGCTACCGCGTAACTTTTCCGCCGGCACTGACCAGATCCAGCGCAAACGTTGCACAGACCATGTCTTGTGTCTCTGTCCCGCCAGAAACCCCTATACCGCCTACCGCCATGCCGCTGATCATGATCGGGTAACCGCCCCCAAACCCGACAAACCGCGGACGGTTGGCCAGACCCATTTTCAGCATCTGGCCCGCTTCTGCCAGACGCGGCTCCCACAGATGGGTCGCTCTGGAAAAACTGACTGCGGTATAGGCTTTATCAATGGCGATATCAGTGGAATGCAAAGGCGCCTGCGCGCTACGCAAAAATGCCAGCAGATGTCCGGCATGATCCACCACCGCCACACAGACATTCAGCCCATCCTGTTGCGCACGCGCTAGCGCCGCGGTTACCAGCGCATTGGCAGTCTCTGCACTGAGCGTGAGTACCTGTTTTGCTTCCAGCATGAATGCCTCCAAAAAAACGCCGCGCCGGCAGAATACTGACGGGCGGCCAAGGCGCTACAGCTCGTGAAAACCCTAAAAGACCTGACATCGCATGACCACCCGCCCAGGCAATATCATTAACATATTAAATCTTGACTGATCACCATCCCCGATGACAGGGGAAATAATGCCCCTGAAACAGCGATAACCGGTGCAGTTTCAAGACAGTGTCAATTTAACACAACGCCTATCTATAGCGTCAATAGCATGACTATCCAATATCGGCAGACCGATGCGCCAGCTGATTGACATTTCATTTTGGCGATCGTATAACGTTAACATGTTAACTTTATCGGGATTACCTGATCAATGATCAGCCCCCATCCGACATCGAAAGAAAGCCAGACAGCATGAAAAAGGCAAGGATTCTTCAAAACGGCATCATCAAGACCGTTGCCGTCGACCCGAGCGGCACTCCTGCAGCAGAGCCGGGGCATTACCAGTGGCTACCCGCCACAGAAGGCACCTACATTGGCGTGGCCCTCAACAATCGCCCGCTCATGAACCGTCTGGCGCCTTCTCTGCAGGAAGCCCCTTACAAAACGCCGCCCAAGACACCGGTGTACTTCTTCAAGCCGGTAAATACCCACAATGCCCATCAGGGGGTGATTGAAGTCCCCGCAGACGGTGAAACCGCCTATGCAGGCGCTGCACTCGGCGTGGTCATTGGCAAGCAGGCACGCAAGGTTATGCAGGCAGATGCCATGCAGTACGTGGCCGGTTATACCGTGGTCAACGAAGTCAGCCTGGCCGAAACCAGCTATTACCGCCCTGCCATCAAGGCCAAATGTCGCGATACCTTCTGCCCGGTCGGTCCATGGGTGGTCAGTGCAGACAGCGTGGATGTCACGGCCCTGACCCTCAAAACATTCGTTAATGGCGAACTGCGCCAGACCGGCAATACAGCCGACCTGATTCACCGCGTGCCGGCCCTGATCGAATACATCAGCAACTTCCTGACCCTGGAACCGGGCGATCTGATCATCACCGGCACCGGCTTGCGGGACGTGGCGCTGGTAGCAGGCGACACCGTCACTGTCGAGATCGAGCAGATCGGCCGTCTGGAAAACACCGTTGTGGCAGAAAAAGGAGCCCGCGCATGAAGCACGCTACCGTCCGTTATCAGAACCGCGTGTACCAGGCCACCGTTGACGATGCCAATGCGCTGACCCTGAGCGATGGCACCCGGCTGAACGCCACCGATGTAACGTGGCTCCCCCCCGCCAGCGGCACAATTTTTGCACTGGGTCTGAACTATGCCGACCACGCTGCCGAGCTGGACTTCAAGGCCCCCACCGAACCGCTGGTGTTCATCAAAGGCCCGAACACCCTCACCGGTCATAACCAGGTATCGGTCCGTCCGGATAACCTTGAATACATGCATTACGAAGCCGAGCTGGTGGTGGTGATTGGCAAAACCGCTAAAAACGTCCGCCGTGAAGACGCCATGCAGTACGTAGGTGGTTACACCGTGTGCAACGACTACGCCGTGCGCGATTACCTGGAAAACTACTACCGCCCTAACCTGCGCGTCAAAAGCCGCGACACGCTGACCCCCATCGGCCCGTGGATGGTAGATGCCGCAGACGTGGCCGACCCGCATAACCTGACGCTACGCACCTATGTGAATGGCGAGCTGCGGCAAGAAGGCAGTACCAAAGACCTGATTTTTGACGTGCCGTTTCTGGTGTCTTACCTGAGCAGCTTCATGACCCTGAACCCCGGCGATATGATCTGCACCGGCACGCCGGAAGGCTTGTCGGACGTGCAGCCGGGCGATCTGGTAGAGGTAGAAGTGGAACAGGTAGGCCGTCTGGCAAACCGCATTGTCAGCGAAGCAGCATACGAACAAATGTTGAAGGAGAACGCAGCATGATGATCAAGCATCTGATCAATGGCCAGCAGGTAGACAGCCAGGAAACTTTCCAGACCCTCAACCCGGCGACCGGTGAAGTACTGGCCGACGTGGCCAGCGGTGGTGAGGCCGAAGTCAACGCAGCAGTGGCTGCCGCCAAAGCCGCGTTCCCTGGCTGGGCCGCCACGCCCGTGAAAGAGCGTGCTCGTCTGATGCGTAACCTGGGTGACCTGATCACCAAGAACGTGCCGGAACTGGCCGAGATGGAAACCAACGACTGTGGCCAGGTCATCGGCCAGACCAAAAAAGCGCTGATTCCGCGCGCGGCAGACAACTTCCATTACTTTGCCGAGCTGATCCAGCATCAGCATGGCGAGACTTACGACTCTGACACCGGCCACCTGAACTACACCCTGTGGACACCGGTAGGCGTAGTGGCACTGATTTCCCCCTGGAACGTGCCTTTCATGACCGCCACCTGGAAAACTGCCCCGTGCCTGGCGTTTGGTAACACGGCGGTGATGAAGATGTCCGAACTATCGCCAATGACGGTAGACCGCTTGGGGCAACTGGTGCTGGAAGCCGGCATTCCGCCCGGCGTGTTCAACATCGTGCACGGTTACGGCAACACCGCGGGCGAGCCGCTGGTCAGCCACCCGGATGTCCGGGCCATTTCTTTTACCGGCAGCACGCTCACCGGTAACCGCATCGTGAAATCGGCCGGCTTGAAGAAGTTCTCCATGGAGCTGGGCGGCAAATCGCCGTTCATCATCTTTAACGATGCCGACTACGAACGCGCGCTGGATGCCGCCATTTTCATGATCTTCTCCAATAACGGCCAGCGTTGTACTGCCGGTTCTCGGATTCTGGTGCAAGACGGTATCTACGACAAATTCGTGGCGGACTTTGCGGCCCGTGCCGCCCGCCTGACGGTGGGCGACCCACTGGACCCGAACACCATCATCGGCCCGATGATCAGCAAGGGACATCAGGCCAAGGTCAACGGTTACATCGAACTGGGTCAGAAAGAAGGCGCGACACTGGTCTTTGGTGGCGATACGCCGAATGTGGCCGAACACCTGCGAGGCGGTAACTGGGTGCAACCGACCGTGTTTGCCGATGTCGACAACAAGATGAAGATTGCCCAGGACGAAATCTTTGGCCCGGTACCGTGCATTATCCGCTTCAAGACCGAAGAGGAAGCACTGCGCATTGCCAACGATACCCAATACGGCCTGTCTTCTTACCTGTGGACAGAAAACACCGGCCGCGTGATGCGCATGGCCAAAGCCATCGAAGCCGGCATGACGTTTGTCAACAGCCAGAACGTGCGTGACTTGCGCCAGCCGTTTGGTGGCGTCAAGGCATCCGGCACCGGACGCGAGGGCAACCACTACAGTTACGAAGTGTTCTGCGAAGCGAAGAACGTGGCCGTGTCTTACGGCAGCCATCCGATCCCGAAATGGGGTGCCTGAGGCGCGGTGGTTGCATAGTTGCAAACCATAAAGGCCCGCCTGACCCATGGGTACAGGCTGGCCGCATGTGCTACAGCGCATTGTTTTATCAACCAGAGAGGCACTTATCATGGGAAAAATCGCCCTTGCAGCAAAAGTAACACACGTCCCCTCCATGCTGATTTCCGAGATGCCCGGCCCCAACCATGGCTGTCGTCAGACCGCCATTGACGGTCATCGGGAAATTGGTCGTCGTGCCAAGGCACTGGGGGTGGATACGGTCGTCGTGATTGATACCCACTGGCTGGTCAACGCCGGGTATCACATCAATGCCGCCAGCCAGTTTGAAGGCGTATACACCAGTAACGAGTTCCCGCATTTCATACAGAACCTGCCTTACAACTACAAAGGCAATACCGCGCTGGGCGAAGCCATTGCCCGCATCGCTTCTGACAAAGGCGTTAGCACCCGCGCGCACAACATCCCGACGCTGGACGTGGAATACGGCACCTTGCTGCCGATGCACTACATGAATACCGATGCGGCGTTCAAGGTGGTGTCGATTGCCGGCTGGGTAGCCTGGGGTTCGATGGAAGAAAGCCGCCTGGTGGGCGAAGCCATCCGCGAAGCGATTGAAGCCTCTGACAGCACCGTTGCCATTGTGGCCAGTGGCTCCATGTCGCACCGCATCCACGACAACAAGAACGTCAATGCCGGTCTCTTTACCATCAGTGACGAGTTCTACCGCCAGTCTGACCTGCGCGCGCTGGATTTGTGGCAACAAGGCCGTTTTGAAGAGTTCACCGCCATGCTGCCGACCTACGCCAAAGTCTGTTATGGCGAAGGCTGGATGCACGATACCGCGATGCTGCTGGGTGCGCTCGGGTGGGACCAGTACCAAGGTAAGGCCGAGATCATTACCGACTACTTTGCCAGCTCCGGCACCGGTCAGGTAAACGCTATCTTCCCGGTCTAAGCCAGCTAAACATAGCACCCCGCGTGCTTCTGCCCCGACTTGCGCTTTCACACGCATGTCTGCCCGGCAGATACCGCCAACACGGTGCACAGCGCGATGACTGAACCCAGTCTGGTTTGCAATGCCGTCAGCCACTGTCTGCAATGCAAACCAGTCCTCGTCCGGATGACGGGGACAAGCAAACAAACCATGCCGATGATGACATCACTGGCACACGCAAAGCACAAAAAGGAAAAACCATGGGCAAGCTCGCACTAGCCGCAAAAATCACCCACGTGCCGTCAATGTATTTGTCCGAATTGCCCGGCCCGAACCAGGGGTGCCGCGAGGCCGCCATTAACGGCCACAAGGAAATCGCCCGCCGCTGCCGCGCACTGGGCGTAGATACCATTGTGGTGTTTGACACCCACTGGCTGGTCAATAGCGCCTACCACATCAATTGTGGCGAACGCTTTGAAGGCGTGTACACCAGCAACGAGCTGCCCCATTTTATCCGCGACATGAAATTCAGCTACCCGGGAAATCCATTGCTGGGCGAACTGATTGCACGCGAAGCAGTTGCGCGCAATGTACGCGCCAAAGCGCACAACATCCCTAGCCTGGAACTGGAATACGGCACGCTGGTGCCGATGCGCTACATGAACGAAGACCAGCAGTTCAAGGTGGTCTCGGTAGCGGGCTGGTGCCAGGTGCACGCGCTGGAAGACAGCCGCAAGTTTGGCGAGGCCGTGAAGGCCGCCATTGACGCTTACGACGGCACGGTGGCCATTTTTGCCAGCGGGTCTCTCTCCCATACCTTTATTGACGACCGTCTGGCCGAAGGCGGCATGTTCCGTTACACCCGCGAGTTCGACCGCCAGGTTGACATGCATGTAGTCGAACTCTGGAAGCAAGGCCGCTTTGCCGAGTTCTGCGCCATGCTGCCGGAGTACGCGGCTTACTGTAATGGCGAGGGCAAAATGCACGATACCGCCATGCTGCTGGGCGCGCTGGGGTGGGATCAGTACCAGGGCAAAGCCGAGATCATTACCGAGCTGTTCCCGAGCTCCGGCACCGGCCAGCTGAACGCCATCTTCCCGGTTTAAAAGGACACCTCCATGCCGCATTTCATCGTCGAATGTACCGATAACCTGCGCGAGCAAGCAGATTTTCCGGCCCTGTTCGAGCAGGTACACACCTATATGGCCGACACGGGCATCTTCCCGATTGGCGGCATCCGCAGCCGGGTTCACTGGCTGGATACCTGGCGCATGGCCGATGCAGCGGCAGACTATGCCTTTGTGCATATCACGCTCAAGATTGGCACTGGCCGGGATGAAGCCACCCGCAAAGTGGTGGGGGACCATCTGTTCGAGATGATCAAACAGCATTTTGCCGGCCTGATGGCCGAGCGCTATCTGGCACTGTCGTTCGAGATAGACGAGCTGCACCCGGTGCTGAACTACAAGCACAACAACGTGCATGCCCGTTTCAAGTAAACCAGCGATGCATGCCATGAACACCCCTGCACTCAAGATTTCGCATGGCTGGCTGATTGCGCTACTGGGTCTGCTGGTGGCTTTCGGGCCGTTTGCCATCGACATGTATCTGCCGAATCTGCCCATGATGGGCCTGGCACTGCATGCCTCGCCAGAGACCATGCAGCACACCGTCAGCGCCTTTCTGGTGGGATTTTGTGTCGGCATGCTGTTCTATGGCCCGCTATCAGACCGGTTTGGCCGCAAGCCACTGCTGTTGAGCGGTATTCTGCTATATGTCGTCAGCAGCCTGCTCTGCGCACTGGTGAACGATGCCCAGGTGCTGGTTGGCTTGCGGGTCATGCAGGCACTGGGTGGTGGGGCGGCATCCGTCATGGCGCGTGCCATCGTGCGGGATGTGTTCCAGAAAGAAGACGCCGCCCATGTGTTGTCGCAAATGGCGCTGGTCACCATGATTGCCCCGCTGATCGCCCCGCTACTGGGGGGCTGGCTGGCAGGCGTGTGGGGCTGGCGGTCCGTGTTCATCCTGCTGGCGATGCAAGGGCTGACTAGCGCCTGGCTGGTGTACCGCTATTTGCCGGAAACCCTGCCGGACCATCACAAAGCAGCAGGTGGTTTGCCTACCGTGCTCCGGCATTACGCGGCATTGCTGCAAGACAAGCACAACCTGCTGCTGATCACCGGGCTCAGCCTGCCCTTTGCCGGCATGTTTGCCTTTATTACCGGCTCTGCCTTTGTGTATATCCAGCGTTTTGGCGTGGATAGCCGGCATTTTGGTTTTCTGTTCGGCGCCAATATTGTCGGTCAGGCGGTCTTTACCCTGTGGAACACCCGCCTGCTCAAACGCTACCCACCGCTCTCCATTGCCTGTGCTGGCAGCACGATTGCCAGTCTGGCCGGGCTACTGGCGGTTATCGCAGATACCCGCTCCCTGTTCGCATTGGTGCCCTGTGTGGTGGTGTTTGTCGGCCTCACCATCGCCATTAACGCCAACAGCCTGGCCACGCTGCTGGGCCGCCACCAGCAACAGATTGGCGCGATCAGTGCGCTGGCGGTCTCTGCCCAGTTCGGTTTCGGCGCGCTGGCCAGTCTAAGCGTGGCCGCGCTGCAACCCTATTCAGACCACGCCATGACGCTGGTGATGCTGGCATGCGCCTGCGGTTCTCTGGCAGCACTACTGGCATTCAGACACCTGACCACCCCTTTGATGCCGTTACGGCATGGATGACCCAGAAAGGCCCCCGTATGCAATTGAAAGATCAATCCCTACTACAGCATCACGCCTATATCGATGGCCAATGGGTAGCCGCCAGTGACGGACAGACCTTTGACGTCAGCAACCCCGCCACCGGTGAGGTCATTGCCGTAGTCGCCTCTGCCAATCAGGCCGATACTGCCCGCGCCATTGCGGCCGCAGAAGCTGCGCTACCTGCGTGGCGCGACCTGACCGCCAAGACCCGCGCCAACCTGCTGCGCACATGGTATGACCTGATGCTGGCCCATATTGATGATCTGGCCACCTTACTGAGCGCAGAACAAGGCAAGCCGCTGGCAGAAGCCAAAGGCGAAATTCTCTACGGCTCCAGTTACATCGAATGGTTTGCCGAAGAAGCCAAACGGGTCTACGGCGACATCATCCCTGGCCCGTCCGGCGACAAGCGTCTGGTCGTCATCAAGCAGCCCATTGGCGTTGTGGCAGCCATTACGCCGTGGAACTTCCCCAACGCCATGATCACGCGCAAGGTGGGCCCGGCGCTGGCCGCAGGCTGCACCGTGGTGGTCAAGCCGGCCACAGAAACCCCGCTGTCGGCCCTGGCGCTGGCGGTACTGGCCGAAAAAGCCGGCATTCCCAAGGGCGTGATCAATATTGTGCCCGGCAAGCGTTCTGGCGAAATTGGCGGCGAGCTGACCGCCAACCCCATCGTCAAGAAGCTGTCGTTCACCGGCTCTACCCGCATCGGCAAACTGCTGATGGCGCAATGCGCAGACACCATCAAGAAGCTCTCGCTGGAACTGGGTGGCAATGCGCCGTTCATCGTGTTTGACGATGCCGATCTGGACGCCGCCGTGCAAGGCGCGCTGATTGCCAAGTTCCGCAACACCGGCCAGACCTGCGTCTGCGCCAACCGGATTCTGGTGCAAAGCGGGGTTTATGACGCCTTTGCCGCCAAGCTGGCCGCCGCTGTCGCCCGCATGGAAGTCGGCCCGGCTCTGGAAGGCAGCTACCAGCAAGGCCCGCTGATCAATCAGGCTTCGCTCGACAAGGTCAAGACCCACGTGGCAGATGCACTGGGCAAAGGTGCGCAAGTCGCCACCGGCGGCAAGGCCCATGCGCGCGGCGGCCTCTTCTTTGAGCCAACCGTACTGACAGGCGTGACCAGCGAGATGGTGGTGGCCAAAGACGAAACCTTTGGCCCAATCGCCCCGTTGTTCAGGTTCGAGACCGAAGCGGATGCCATCCGCCTGGCCAACGATACCGAGTTTGGCCTGGCCGCCTACTTCTATAGCCGCGACATCGGCCGTGCCTGGCGGGTGGCAGAAAAACTCGAATGCGGCATGGTCGGCATCAACGAAGGACTGATCTCTAACGAGGCCGCCCCGTTTGGCGGCATCAAAGAGTCCGGCCTGGGCCGTGAAGGCTCCAAATACGGCATCGAAGAATATCTGGAAATCAAATACATGTGCTTTGGCGGCATCTGACCGCCCACCTTACGGAGAACACCATGCTGAATCAGGAAATCATTACCCTGTGCGCCAACCGCCTGCACGAAGCCGAAAAGAACCGCGTGCAGATCCGCCAGCTGTCGCTGGACTTCCCCGAGATCACCATCGAGGACGCTTACGCCATTCAGCGCGAATGGGTGGCGATGAAAATCAATGAGGGCCGTACCCTGAAAGGACACAAGATTGGCCTGACCTCCAAGGCCATGCAGTACTCGTCCCAGATTGACGAACCCGATTACGGCGCCCTGCTGGACGACATGTTCTTTGCTGACGGCTCGGACATTCCCACCAGCCGCTTCATCGTCCCGCGTCTGGAAGTCGAACTGGCCTTTGTGCTGGCCAAGCCGCTATCCGGCCCCAACTGCACCATTTTTGATGTGTATAACGCCACCGACTATGTCATCCCGGCAGCAGAAATCATCGATGCGCGCAGCCAGTCCATCGACCCGGACAGCAAACGCCCGCGCAAAGTCTTTGACACCATCTCTGACAACGCCGCCAATGCCGGCGTGGTGATGGGCGGCCGCCCGGTCAAACCCACAGAAGTCGACCTGCGCTGGGTATCGGCCATCTGCTACCGCAATGGCGTGATCGAAGAATCCGGCGTGGCCGCCGCCGTGCTCAACCACCCGGCCAACGGCGTGGCCTGGCTGGCCAACAAACTGCACCCGTTTGGCGTCACCCTGCAACCCGGGCAAGTGATTCTGGGTGGCTCGTTTACCCGCCCGGTACCTGCGCGTGCAGGTGACACCTTCCATGTGGACTACGGCCCGCTGGGTGCCATCAGCTGCCGCTTTGTGTAAGCGCCCCGATCTGGATATGTACCTTTGGAGACGTACAGGATGAATACCCCCATCAATACCTTCAAGCAGGCACTGGCAGCCAGACAGGCACAAACAGGCCTGTGGCTGGGACTTGCCAACGCCTATACCGCAGAACTGCTCGCTGGCGCTGGCTTTGACTGGCTGCTGATCGACGGCGAACACGCGCCCAACGAGCTGCAAAGCATGCTGGCTCAGCTGCAAGCCATCGCCCCGTACCCGAGCCACCCGATTGTGCGCCCGCCCTGGAACGACCCGGTGCGCATCAAGCAGATCATGGACCTGGGCGTGCAAACCCTGCTGGTACCCATGGTGCAGACGGCCGAAGAAGCCCGCCAGGCTGTTGCGGCCACCCGCTACCCGCCGCATGGCATCCGTGGTGTTGGCAGTGCGCTAGCGCGCGCATCGCGCTGGAACCGTATCGGCAACTATCTGCACGAAGCCAACGACCAGGTCTGCGTACTGGTCCAGATCGAAACCCGCAAAGGGCTAGACAATCTGGAAGACATCGCTTCCGTTGAAGGTGTGGACGGCGTGTTCATTGGCCCGGCAGACTTGTCGGCCGACCTCGGCCATATCGGCAACCCGACGCACCCTGAAGTCCAGGCCGCCATTACCACCGCCATTGGCACCATTCTGACGTGCGGCAAAGCGCCCGGCATTCTGATGACCAACGAGGCACTGGCCAGACGCTATCTGGAGCTGGGCGCCCTGTTTGTGGCCGTGGGGGTAGATACCACCCTGCTGGCACAGGCAGCCGATGCCCTGCGCAAAAAATACAAACCGGATGCGACGCCCGTCCCGGACAGCAGCACCGGCAGCGCCAGCGTGTACTGACCAACCCCCATCTATCTGCCACTCGCCACCTGCCCGTTTTGACGGGCAGGCAGAGGACTGCTTGCCCGTCAAAAGGAACCCGGCATGTTTCGTTATCGCTTGGTGTTATGGATTTGCCTGAGTCTATCGTTACTGACCCATCTGGAGGCCAGAACCCTGAAAGTGGGCACCTTTCCCTGGATAGGTTTTGCCCCTTTGCAGGTCGCCAGCGCCAAAGGCCTGTGGCAAAAGGCCGGCGTTGATGTAGAAGTAGTCACATTCGGGTCAGACACAGACGCCCTCAAGGCCTTCCGGGCCCGCAAAATCGACATCATGATGTCGATGATCGGCAATGCGTTCAGCTTCAGGCAGGCCGGCACGCCATTGGTGATTCTGGCGGAAACCGGCTGGTCCCACGGGGGCGACAAGCTGATTGCCCGTAACCACCTGAAACCGGCGGCCCTGAAAGGCGCCACCGTCGGGGTGTACCTGAATGCCGCGCCCATCGGGTTCTTCTTGTCCCGCTATCTGAACGAACAAGGCCTCAAAGCCAGTGACATCCGTATGGAAGAAGCCCCGCCAGACACACTGACCCGGGATTTCATCAAAGGCAAATACCCGCTGATTGTCAGTTACGACCCGTTTGCGCTAGAAGCCCGCCGTCAGGGCCAAGGAGAAGAAGCGGGAGACAGCGCCCGCTGGCCCGGTGTCATCCCGGAAGGCATGCTGGCACAGCCAGACATCGCCAGCCTGGCAACCCCCGCAGAACTGGACGGGTTCTTCAAAGGCTGGATAGACGCCGTGAACTGGATCAATAACAACGCCCGCTGGAAAGAACTGTTCCCGCAACTGCGCAAGGCCGTCGCCCCCACCCCGGACAGTGTCAGCGAACTCGACATGATCGCCATGCTCAACTCCTACCGCTTCCATGGCCCGAGCAAACTGCTCAGCCGTAACAAGGAAGGTGGCGGCACCGCCCTCTATTTGCAGCAGATGCACGCCTACCTGACCGACATCCGCTCCCCGGCGGCCAGCCTCAAGCCAGACAACCTGCAAGCCAGTCAGGCCGTCATCCGTGCCGCTATCTCTACCGAACAACAAGGAGGTTAAACCGCAATGCTCAAGCAATGGTTCAAATCATCCCCCGGCTTTACCATCGTCCACGAAGCGCCTGCAGAAACCGTTAACCGGCAACTGGCCGCCAGCCACTGGAAAGCCACCGGCAAACTGCTGTCGCGCGGCCTGTACACGCTGGAATTCTTGCAACTGAATGTCTCGGACGGCATCCAGACCAATATCCAGGCCGCCGCAGAGATCGAAGAACGCAGCCAGAAAATGCAAGAAGCGCTGGAAGACGCTGCCCGCCACATGGAAGAAAGCACCATACTGGCCAATAACATGCAGGTAGCCCTCACGGCAGAAGTGCACAAGGTCGGCACAGAGGTCCGCCACCAGCTGACCGAAACCACGTTGCGCATTGAAGAAAAATCGGAAGAAGTGTTATCAGTTCTTGGCGAAATTGCCGATATCGCCAAGCAAGTGAACATGCTGGCGCTTAATGCCTCTATCGAATCGGCCCGTGCGGGTGAAGCCGGCCGAGGGTTTGCCGTGGTGGCAGAAGAAGTACGCAAACTGGCCCAGCGCACCATGGATAGCGCCCAGCGCGCGTCAGAAAAAATGGACCTGTCGGAAATCCAGCAACGGGTTGCCAGCACCGCAGACCATGGTGACAAACACCTGACCCGCCTGTCTGGCCATCTCAGCCAGTCACTGGAACAAATGACCTCGCTGTTTCAGGTGGTAGACCAGAACGTGGACAACCTGCTGGACACCAACAAAGTCATCAAGGAAACCTCTCCCCAGCTGGCCAAGCGGGCCCGCCAGCTGCTCACCCGCATCGACCGCGGCGTGGACCTGACCCGTGAGACCTCCAGCATCATCATCCAGCCAGCCGATGTTCAGCTGGAACGCACCACTGCGCTACTGGAACGCCAGTTCATTTCTACCGACCCGACTTATGACCGGCTGGCCGATATCCTCACCCGCCAGAAAATCCGCATCGCCATCGAGCCCGCGTTTATCGGCTTGTCTTTCCGCAACCAGCGGCATGGCGCGTTACAGGGGCTGGACATAGATTACGCCCGGGCGTTCGGCGAGTGGCTGGGTGTAGAAGTAGAGTTTGTAGAGCAAACCTGGGACCAGTGCATGAGCATGCTCTACTTTGGCAAGCACCGTAACGAGCCCCCCGCCGATGTCATGTGGAGCGCCCTGCCCCCGTCGGATGCTTTTCACGGGCTCGCGTTTTCAGACCCGTACACCTTCTTCCCGCTCATCATGGCACGTCGCAAGGGCGACGAGCGCATCCGCCAGATATCAGACCTGCAAGGCAAAGTACTGGGTTGCGGCAACGACCCCACCGCCTTTGCCGCGCTGGAAAACCTGGGCATCCGCTGGCAATCCAACCAACAACAGGCTGGCGGCCGCATCCAGCTGGAAAACCTGATCGTGTTTTCAGACCAGACCCGCATTCACGATGCACTGGCAGAAGGCATTGTCGATGCCTTCGTGATCGACCAGCCCATCTACTACTGGGCCGCCAACAACGTTGATAGTCCATGGTACGGCAAACTGGAAATCCTGCCGCAAGCACTCACCAGCGAACCCTGGTGCTACACCGCCGCCGTCGCCGCCCTGCCAGAAAACGCCGGGCTGCTGGAAAAGATCAACCAGTTCATCGCCCAGTTCCGCAACCAGCCCCAACGGATGACTATCGAACAGCACTGGCAAGGGCAGGCAGTCAGCATCCCGGCTGAGCGCAGGGTGACAAGAGGGGTCACGAATCTGGAACAACTGGCACAGGCAAAAGCCTTGCGGCAGTAATCAGGGCAACCCTTACAGTCTTTTGGGCGCAGTATGCCGGGCTGACAGCCCGCATGATTTTCACATGAGCATCGAGCGGGATTTACGGTTAAAAGCTGAGCGTGGCAGCTTTTTCATTTTCCACAAAAACCATGCACCTTGTAGCAGTAGTTAGCAACCCCGCACTGGTCGAACAGTTCGCCACGATATTTTTTCCGTCATATCGCGACTGAAACTCACCATCACCGGACAGTAGAGAAAGGCGCTCATCAATTACCTTGGCACCATTAATGAAAATCTTCACATTCGTGAAGTCATACAGTTCGCCACTTATTTGCCATGGAGCCGCTGTCGAGCCGGCTTGACGATACCCTTGGCTTGGAGCGACAACTGAACAGCCGGATATGATCGAAATACAGCAAAGTAACAAAGTGATGCGTAACAGCTTTGTTGGCATGTTATCCCCTAAAAATGTCTCTGCACGTGTATCTGTTGTGTGAACTACCTGGGTACACGGCTTTGCACACAAGTACGGCAGAGATATTGGCCTTTTCCCATTATTTCTACCGTACGATCTGAGCATGTAAGGCACTTAGGAATGACAAGCAATTTTCTGCAAATATCTACTTCACGCCTGCAAGCGCCTTTTCAATTTTTTTATCTGTTTTGTACTGGCTAAGCGCATATACAGACCAGATTGCAGCTGGAATCCAGCCAATAAGCGTCAACTGTAAAATCAGACAAAAAATGCCGGCAAGTGGCCGACCAATGGTAAAGAATTGAAGCCATGGCAAAAAAATCGCCAGTATCAAACGCATGTTATTTCTCCAATCGTCACAATAATCATTATTAAAAGGCAGAGGATTTGCGACAAAACCCTTCATGCCCCGCACTTAAATTCACTCGCCTGAATCACAGTTGTCTGTTCCAGCAGTAAAAAACAGATACGTATCGACAACATGGTTCATGGATCACATCAGGATTGTTTAGTACAACTCGGGTAGGGAAGCTGCTCACCAGGGACTATTGGGCACAATTTGATAGGTGAAAGTCTCTTTAATCTATCATTCCATTTGTCACTATCAAACTTGATCGGTGTCATCGAAGACTCGCCCCGCTCCGCCCACTGGATCGTGTAGTAGTCTTTCTCACCTTTGATAACAATCATGAGCATGGATTCGCTATAGAGCGCGTCCGTCGGGTTGACAATACCGCAACTAGCCACTGAAACATGTCCATCGTAAGAACCAATCTTGATGTCACCAAGGTCCGAAGTGGCATATGAATCTGGACATACCCGTTTGAAACCACTTGCCATTGCGCTGGCAAATCGCGCCGGGTTGATATTTGGATTGGAAGCGAGGCTTTTTCCCCCTGTCAGCGTAATCATCTGGGACCATTTTTTGACACTTTCACCTTCCAAGACGGCTTCTTGAATATACTGGCTACCCTGTGCAGCCTCATATGCTGGCACAAATCCTTTAGGAAAGGAAAATGTCACTAATTGGCTGAAGACTGGCGTGAATGTTCTGATCGAATTCCCTTGCTGTCTCAATGATTCGACTTCATTCAGAGAAATCGTCTTTTCTTCCGCGAACACCGATGTACAAAGCGTACTTAAAACAGCCAGAGTTACAAACTTATAAACCATAGCCCTCTCCAACAGGAAAATCACACGCTTTCAGGAGCGTCTTTGTGTCTAGCACCAACGCTTTAAGGACTATAGCATAAACTCAAAATTATAATTCCAAATGAATATTTCATTTCACTATTTTTAGACATCATATTTGACTGATTTCACCTCACGCACCACTCACAACATCCGAAATATCAATTTACTCGCTGCGTCTAGCCGTTCTTGCTATTGCTGGGCAATCACGCGAAATGCTTCTGAGCATCGAGGGGCAGTAGTTAGTTCAGAGTCTCGCTATTTTGCAACGGACGCAGGTACATGAGCGGCATGTCGTCGATAGGGACCGGCATATGTTGGATAGCGGAATACCCGTTGGAGCCATTTACGCGCTTGGCGCCATCTGCCTGACCATCTCTTTAATCACGCTGTGCACAATAGCTCTGATACAGCGTGATTCCCCAGCCATCGTTGCAGACAACTCGGGATGCATCTGGGCAATCCGGGCATTCTCAGTTTCCACCTCGGTGTAAAGTACGTCCGCCTCTTGCACAATGCGGCTACGCAGGTTCTCAAGCAAACGCTCGGCCGTGCCTTTGGCCAGATTTAACGATGCACCGGCCTTCAGTAGCAATTCTCGGGTAATATCCGAAAAGTGGCTTACCTCCAGTATCGGCCATGCCAGTCTGGTTTGTGCTGGCCAGCCCTTTTTGCCAAAGGCTGGCGAATCATACGTGGCCACGCTGAGCAAATCGTAGAATGGCGCCAACTGGACACCCTCGTGCGAGACGAGAAAACTCAGGTTTTTCAGATGGGCATCGCTATTGCCAACAAGTACATTGAACACGAGCCAGCCAAAAAGCCGGGCGCGCGCTACCGCCGGGCTGCGGCAAGCATTGGCTAATGCGGCCAGACTGTCCATACTGCCCTGGCTGTATTTGAAGCTGCGGTCTAGCCCTAGCAATTGGCAGGCATCGATGACGTGTCGGCGCTGCCAACCCTGAACATCTACAATCCGGTCAAAGCGGTCTATCAGATACACAGGGGAAGGTACGTAGCGACGGTGTACATCAGGCACCGCCAGGCCGACTCGCTTGGCCAGGCGCATCACAAACCATTCATTGATCACTGAATGGGGGTAGTCTTCATCCGGGTGATCCGGTTTCAGGATATGCGTGGACGGTGTTGCACCGGCGGGCTCAAACAGGTCATCCTGTAGCAGCACGACGGCAAGCTTGTGCTGGGCACCGGCCAGCGACATGCGTTTGATGGCTGCATGCGTCAACGGGGCTTTGGGCAACTGGCGGATACGCGCTTCCAGCGCAGTATCCGGCAATGGCCGTAGGGGTTCAGCGACTTGAGGCACAAGATTCGGAGGCAGCAAAGTAACGGAGCCAGCAGATTCTGCCCCATACCAGGCCAGCAAACCAAAAGCATCTGCGACATCGAGCTTGGCATCTCCGGCTAACAGCATACGCTGCCCTTCTTCCGGCAGCAGATTATCGAAATACCACTGCACAGGGCGCTGGCTTGCCCCATCCAGCAAAGGTTCAACAGTCAGTGGCAGGTGTGGACTTAGTGCAAACCCATCCGGGTTACCCAGCCAGTCTGATGTGTATTGAAAGCTCCACAGGCCGCTCACCTCTTGCAAGACACCCACTTCTATCTGATTGATGGATGCGCGCAAGAACCGGCCGTTCATGGTTTCTCCTTGCCGGTTTCAGCATGGTTCAGATAGGTAGCCACACTCTCCGGGACATCCACCATGACTCGGATACCCAACCCTTCAAGTACCTGAAAGAGCTTTCCCCATTGTACGGAATCACTACCGCGCTCTATCTTGCCCAAGAAGTTCTCGCTAACACCGATGCTGCCCGCCGCATCATCCTGGCGAATCTTCTGAGCCTTACGGCTGGCGCGCACCACCTTACCAATGGCGGCTGCATTTTCGATAGGTATTTTCATGATAAATCCTCACATTTGTAAGGATTGTGGATCAAAACAACAAGATTGGCAAGAAATCCACTTGATCGTGCGGATTTCAGTTTTTTGGCAGGTTTACTTGTAAAAATCCTCGCGAATGTAAGGATTTTATGGGTACGTTCCCGTCCCTCCCCAATGTTCTCATCAACATTGCCAGTCAAAGCCGTCTATTAAAAAATAAATGGCTGATTCTGCCGGGCATCACTCACCACCTGGACTGGCGCTCATGAAAAAAAGATAAAAGTGACGTTTGCCATTACTGTTCTTGGACAACCGGCTTCAGGCTCTTGCCAACTGCAATGCTGGCCCGGCCAGCGTCCTTGGCCTGGTAGAGCGCCTGGTCGGCGACAGACAAGAGTTCTGCGACGCTCTGGATTTCGTTCAGGGTCTGGCTTTCTGCCTTGGTCAGTACGCCTTCTGAACTGAGAATGTGCTTGCCGTTAAAACATGCGATACCGATAGAAACAGTTACATATCCCTTGTCAGTCGCAGTGTGCGGCAAGGCCAGTGCTTTTATCTTTTCCATGATGGTCGAGGCGATGTTCAAAGCGCCGGTAAGGCCGGTATCCGGCAAGACGGCGACGAACTCTTCTCCACCATATCTTGCGACCAGATCACAAGGGCGGCTCATGCATGCCTGAATGGCCTTGGCGATGCTGATCAGGGTTTCATCCCCTTTCAGGTGTCCGTAGGTATCGTTGTACAGTTTGAAATAATCGATATCCAGCATCAGCACCGACAGCGGGCTCTGAAGCCGACGGGACCGCAGCCACTCGCGAATCAGCACCTGATCCAGACTACGACGGTTGGCTATCCCGGTCAGTCCATCGGTATTGGCCAGTTGCAAAAGAACATCACTGGCGTGTTTCAGGCGCAGATGCGTTTTTACCCTGGCCACAACAATCGCGGGCCGAATGGGCTTGGCGATGAAATCCACCGCCCCGAGCGCAAGCCCGCTTTCTTCCATGGATTCTTCGCTATGCCCGGTCACAAAAATAACCGGAATATTGGCAAGCACCGGTTCTGACTTCATGGCCTGGCACACCTGAAAACCGTTCATGCCAGGCATTTCTGCATCCAGCAGCACCAGGTCCGGCGGTACTTCCAGGGCCAGGCGCAAGGCATCTGCACCGGAGGTTGCAAAACGGATGCGCCCCAGGCCGGTCAAGGCTTTGCTAAGTACCTGAATGGAAGAAGGATCATCATCAACCAACAGTATATTGGTCTTTGATGGATCAGGAGACATCATATGGTGCAATCCTTACGTTTCCCGCTGGGCGGGTTCATTATGCAGTTTAACCGCTTTTTCAAGCATTTCCAGCGCCTGAGTAAAATCCAGATTGTCAATCAGCTTGCCTAAACGGTCAAACAGGGTCTGCCCTCCCAGCACCAGCAGATCAGGCCGAATCTCTTTAAAACGGGTTATGGCCATCATGTCCTGTTGCCTGAGCATGCTGACGAGTTCTTGAATGGCCTCCGGATTGGCAGACTGACCCGGTATCACTACCTTCTCGGCAGGCATGGCAGCACTTTGCACTGCCAGGGCTGCCCGGGCATTATCTGCCAACGCTGCAAATGCCTGTGTAAGCAGGCGGATAGCCTGCAAAACGGCTTCTTCCGTCTCGTTATTCCGTAACAAGGTTTCCAGTCCTCTGGCGAACCGATACACCTGATGCGCACCCAACAAGCCGGCAGAACCGCACAGCTTATGGGTTCGTGCAGCCAGTTGCTCACGGGACGCCTGCAGGGCTGCCTGAATGGCGTCACTGGATGCAAAATCCGCAAATTCGTTTAACAGCCGCTGCAGAATGCTCAAAAACAGGGAAACATCGTTGCCAAGCCGGTGTGTCACCTCTGTCTCGTTAATGCCGTCTATCGTCGGCCATAAGGGGTTTGGCTCGGCCGTCTCCAGATGATGCACCGGCAGTGGCTTGCCTCTTGCACGCTCTACGACTTGCCGCAAGATTTTTACCATAAGAACCGGGTTTAACGGTTTGGTCAGGAATGCATTCATGCCGGCGGCTTCGGCTTGCCGACGTTCTTCTTCCAGTGCGCCTGCTGTCAGCGCGACAACCGGCAAGGTCGATAGCGCGGGGTCATTACGAATCAGCCGGGTGGCCTCATAGCCATCCATGCCCGGCATCTGGATATCCATCAGCACCGCATCAAACTGGTCTGGCTGCCCGCGGAGCAACGCCAGCGCTGTCGGCGCATCCCGGCAGACCTGCACAATGGCCCCCTCCAGACTCAGCAGGCGCTGTGCAACATCCAGATTGATGTCGCTATCATCCACCAGCAGCAGGCGTGCCCCCAAGAGCCATTGGGTATTGACGCCCTGGATGCGGGTGGCCTTTACCAGCCGTTCCGTATTACCCTCTTTGCCGGCCATACAGGCATTGACGGCATTGAAAAGGTCAGAGCTGTTCACGGGTTTTTCCAGCACCTGATCAACAAGATGATGTACATCCCGGCTTCGGACATATGCAGCATCGTGGGCCGTAATCATCAGGGTCGCCGGTAATGGCTGCGTTCCGAGTTCATCCTTGAGCAGCGCCAACAACGTCAAACCATCCATGTCCGGCATTTGCCAGTCGACCAGCAAGGCATCCGGTAACGCTGCACCAGCATTGATCCGTTGTTGCAGCAAGGTGCGCAGTTGGGTGCCATTCGCCAAGCCAATGGCCTGCCAGCCCAAAGCCCGACATATGCCCGTCAGTATCATGCGATCCTGATCGCTGTCGTCTACCACGCATACCTCAACCTGGTTATCCTTAGCCTCAACGGGCTGCGTGTCTGGCAAAGATTGCATACCCGCCATGGCAAACGGCAAGCGGACCCAGAACTTGCTGCCGACTCCGGCATGGCTTTCAACGCCAACCTCACCGCCCATCATGGTCACCAGACGTTGCACTATCGACAAGCCAAGCCCTGTGCCGCCAAAACGGCGCGTTGTAGAAACATCGGCCTGAACAAACGGGGTAAACAGCTTTTCTTGTGCTTCAAGGCTAATGCCGCAGCCGCTGTCTTCGACGGTATAGAATAACCAGACCGTACCATCAGGTGCGAAGTCGTGCCGCAGGTGGACCATGACCTGGCCCCGGTCAGTAAACTTGATGGCATTGCTGATCAGGTTCATCAGAATCTGGCGGAGCCGCATGGCGTCCCCCAGCAAAGAGGCAGGCAGACCCGGACTGCTTTCAACTTCAAACTCCAGCTGCTTGGCGCTGGCCTGGGGGCTGAACAGCTCGGCGAGCTCCGTCAAAATATCGCCCGGGTTGAACCAGATGTTGTCCAGCTGCATCTCGCCGGCCTCGATCTTGGCGATGTCCAGCACATCATTGATGATACCCATCAGTGACCGACCGGCATTTTGCAGTTTGCCCACCAGCAGCCGTTGCTCCTGATCAAGTGGACTGCGTTCAAGCAGATGGGTAATGCCGATGACGGCATTCATGGGGGTACGGATTTCGTGGCTCATGTTAGCCAGGAATATGCTCTTGGCCGCGCTGGCAGCCTCTGCAGCAGCCTTGGCATCCCGCAGCGCCTCGCTGACGCGTTTTCGCTCTGTAATGTCCTGGGCAATACCCAGATACCCGGCAAAGCTGCCGTCATGGTTACGGATAGGAGAAATTGTCAGCGATACAGGCAGTCTTGAGCCATCTTTCCGGACATAGGTCCATTCACGGGTTTCTGCCGATTTGACTTCAGAGAGCTTTTGATAAACCTCGGTATAACCATTCAGCGGTATCCCATACTCCTCGGTGAGTTGCCGGTTTTGCGCCTCGACCTCTTCCGGCAGATGGAATGCGTAGGGGGTACATTTGCCGACAAGTTCCGATGCCTTATACCCCAGCATCCGCTCTGCCCCTTCGTTAAACACGCTAATCAGTCCATCCAGCCCGGTGGCGATGACGGCAAACTCAGACGCAGATCTCAGCACGTTGTTCAGCAAGGCATTGACCTGCTTTAGCTCGGATTCTGCCTGTTTTCTGGCGGTAATTTCCGTGCGCAATGACACATAGCGTTCGATCTTGCCATCCGGCCCTATAAATGGCGCAATCACGGTATCGACCCAATACAGGTGGCCGTCTTTGGTCCGGTTGCAGATTTCGCCATGCCAGGGTTTACCGGACAAAATGGTCGCCCACAGTTCTTTCCAGAAAGCCGCATCATGAACATCCGAATTCAGGATGTGATGGGACTGGCCCATGAGTTCTTCTCTCTGGTAACCGCTGATCCTGCAGAAGTTATCGTTGATCTCGATGATGTGGTCGTTCAGATCCGCCACCGAATACAGCATCTGCTCGTTGATGGTATCCAGCAATACCTTGTTTTCCATCAGCGCGAGCGCCAGTTTCTGCCGGCTTTCGGTAATATCGGATACATCATAGACAAAGACGAAAAACCCCCGCACCTCTCCGTTCACGATATCCGGCAAGTAATTGGCCAGCGAATACCGCATCCCGGAACCATCCGGTTTGGGAATGGCCCGCTCGAAAATCTGCATCTCGCCCTGAAGTGCTTTCTCGAAATAGGGACGATTGCGTTCAAACAACTCTTTGCCCAGCAGTTCGCTCAGGTGGATGCCGCGCATGGTGTCCGGGTTGACATTGAACCAGTCGTGGTAGGCTTTGTTTGCAAAACCGTTTCTCAGGTCTTTATCCCAATACCCGATCATGGCGGGCACGGTATCCAGTACCGTTTGCAGGTTACGGCGTGCCCCCTCCAGTTCCAGCGTACGACTGGTCACCTGCTCTTCAAGACGCTGGTTAAACTCGGTCAGCTGCCGCAGTGCCTCTTTGCGGGGGCGGATATCGTGCATGAGTTTGGCAGAGCCGATCAGATGCCCTTTGGTATCCAGAATCTCGCTGGTTGTAATGGCTACGTCGATTAGCGTACCGTCTTTGTGGCGACGCACCGTATCCAGGCTGTTGGCATCCCTGCCGGCAATATCTTCTGGTGTTTGCGCCGGCCCTGCCTCTTGTTCCTCATTTTGCAGCCCTTCTGGCATCAGCAAATCCGCTACCGGCTTGCCAAGCACTTCCGATTCGCTATACCCGAACAAGGCCGACGCTGCCTGGTTCCAGGCGATGACCGTACCATCCAGCGCCTCACCGACAATGGCATCGCTGGAATTCTCCACAATGGTGGCCAGCATGGCTTTGTCCGTCACGATTTCCTGCTTGCGCAGGTAACTCAACAGCAATACCCCTACCAGTGCCGCTGCCAGTACGCTGGCAATGCCCCCCAGCATGAAAACGGTTTGTGGCTGCAGCAGGTTCAGATGCTCAATGAATGCGGGGTGTGCACTGAACTCCAACTGCCAGGTTCGGCCATAAACCTGCAAAAGCTGATAATGCGGAAACAGCCTGGGTAATTTTTCGGTCGCCCAGGATGTCTGATAGAACAGCATCGGGTTGCCAGGTTCGGTGACATCACGAATGGCAATATGCGAGGAATGCTCAATGCTGGGCAGGTTGGACAGCACATCCTGCATGATCATTGGCGCATAACTCCAGCCAAAGGCCTCTTGCTCGCGTATGTACAGCGACTGAGGCAGCACACCGCTGCGGTAGATTGGCAGCAACAACAGGACAGACTGGGACTTACCCCCACCCTGAACCAGCGTAATCGGGGCAGTCAACGTGGCCTTGCCGGTTCTGATGGACTCAAATGCGGCATCGCGCCGGGTCTTCTCCGAGGCGATATCCAGGCCGATCGCCGGATAATTGAGCTCGACCGGTTCAAGGTACTGAATAATGGCCCTGTCGCCATCATGAGGGGCAAACTGATGCACGGTGAATGTCGGCGAGCCATCCTTGCGTGCCTCGGCCACAAAGCTGGCTTCATCCCCGGGGGATACCCTGCGGATAAACCCCATGCCTCTTGCACCGGGGAATTCAACAGAGATATCCCGGCTCATATGGTAGCGTCGGATTTCCCCCCGGCTCAGGCGATGCTCCCCAAGCGCCAGAATGACCCCGCGCAAGCCTTTCAGGCCAAACTCATAAATGCGCAGGCGCTCTTTGACCACATCAACGGCATGCCGGGTAGACTGGGTAATAGCCGTTTCTATCTCTTCATTATTGCGATGCACCTGATAGCGGGCATAAAGGCTGGTCAGTATCAGCCCGAATACCAGGGTAATCAGCACCCAGTTCACCGGTTTAAAGGATGTTGGAAATGGTTTCATGTTTTCAGTGTAGCAGCCCATGTTATAAAGGCATATTGAACGGGGTAATGATCTGCACTCTGGACAAAGGAATCTGTACGGTTGGTATCTGGCGATGGTATTGCAGCAGATGCTGGTAGGCGTGCCGGGCATCGGTGTGCAGATCATGATCAATGATGGCGTTCAGTTGGCGGGTCATTAACAGTTGCCGGTTTTCTTCGTCCAGATCGTGGCCGATGAACGCCGCCAACGGGCGCCCCGTCTGCACAAAAGCATCGATAATGGCCCGGTTGCCGCCACCGGCACTATAGACGGCAGATAAACCTGGATGCAGTCGAATCGCCTCTTCCACCAGCGCTTGCGTTTTGTCGTGGATGCCCAGCCCGCCGCTGATTTCTACCACCTGCAAATACGGGGCATGCTCCCGCAGCCAGTACCGGAACCCCATTTCGCGCTCTTCCTCACCGCGAAACCGCTGACTACTGACCACCACCCCGACCGCTCTCGGGGCGGTATCCAGCCATTGGCTCAACAGATACGCGGCCGTTTCTCCGGCAGAGCGGTTATCCATCCCCACGTAAGCAATACGCTGGCTTTTGGGCAAATCGGTCACCAGCGTCACCACCGGGATACCGGCTTGCTGCAGCTCGTTTACGCCTTGATTCATCAGCATCTCGTCCGGCACCTTCAGCACCACACCTTGCGAGCCATGGTCTTTACAGTGCTGCATCAGCTTGTACAGCGCCCCGGTGGTGGTTTCTTCAAACAGGTGCAAGCGCGGGCTGATACGGAACGGTGCCACACTGCCCACCTGCTGCAAAAACGCCTCAGCCACCTCATGGGTGAAGCGCTTGGGCGCGTGCATGATGAGGTCGATGTAAAACGTGCGCCCAGACGCCAGGTTGGCTTTTTCTTGCGCGGCCAGTTCTTCGATAGCCTGCTGTACCCGTCGTGCGGTCTGGTAGTGCACGCTCCCCCGCTGGTGCAACACGCGGTCTACCGTGGCTTTGCTCACGCCGGCTTGTGCGGCAATCCGCTTGACCGAAAACATCTTCTTTACATCATCCATCGCTGACCCTTTGCACACCAGACTGAGGTCATTTTGAGGTTTTTCTGAGTAATTATCCAGATCATTCGGTGCTAGGATGAATCTCGTTAACGCCATGCCTAACCTGCACAGACGTGCCACCAAAGGCAGACAACGCATCACACGAGGAAGACACCATGAACCAGCCAGACTACCAGCACTTTATCTCGCCCCGGCAAACGGACATATCGGTATTTGCCAGCATTTGCCAGCAGCAAACCCGCCTGGCGGATTACCCGTTTGCCAGCGAAACCCGCAAAAATGTCCTGATTTACGATGGCCCGACGCTTGCCCGGCAGATCAAGATACAACGCCAGGCAATCATGAACGAAATGCACCATGCGCTGAGTCACGGCCCGGGGGTATTGGTCATCCGGCACGCCTATGCAGATCTGGGCGTGGTAGACCGGCAATCGGCTGTCTTCGAGGAGATTTTTGCGGCAGAGGCCATGACGGGAGTAGCCGCAGACCATTTTGCCAAAGCAGGCGCAAACGGCCGCATCTGGAACTCACTGCAAAAGGTGGCAGAACGCAATCCCGCTGCCTTTATCGAATACTATGCCAACCCGCTGATGGATCTGGTCAATGAAGCCTGGCTGGGCCCTGCGTATCAGATGACGGCGCAGGTCAATGTGGTTCGCCCCGGCGGGCAGGCCCAGCAACCGCACCGGGATTATCACCTGGGTTTTCAGGTAGAAGACGAAGTCGCCAGATACCCGCTGGCGCTGCAACATATGTCGCAATACATGACCTTGCAAGGTGCGGTGGCCCATACCGACATGCCGCTGGAAACCGGGCCAACCCTGTTACTGCCCTATTCGCAGCAATATGAAGCCGGGTATCTGGCCTGGCGTCAGTCGGCGTTTATCGACTACTTTACCCAGCATGCCATCCAGCTGCCGCTGGAAAAAGGCGACATGCTGTTCTTCAGCCCGGCACTCTTTCATGCCGCGGGTACCAACCATACGCAAGATCAGCACCGCATGGCCAACCTGTTGCAATCCTCGTGTGCGTTTGGCAAACCGATGGAAACCATCAACCGTCCGCTGATCATGCGCAAGATTTATCCGGTATTGAAACAGCAGCTGAGTGAACAGAAGATCTCCATGGAAACGGCCGAACTGGCCATTCTGATGTCGGCAGACGGGTACGCCTTCCCTACCAATCTGGATACTGACCCGCCACTGGGTGGCCTGGCGCCACAAACCGGCCAGGACCTGCTCCGCAAGGCGTTGGCAGAACACTGGCCGGTCGAACAGTTTGACGCCGAAGTCGCACGTATCGTCAGCAAACGTCTGGCATAAGAAAAAACGGCGCTCTTGCCGAGCGCCGTTTACTATTGCTACCCGCTTTAGGGGCTTAGTTCATCAGGGAGCGGAAGCTATTGCGGTAACGGTAGCCGTTCACCACCAGCATCAGGGCAATGGCCGTCCAGATAGGCACATACGTTCCCAGCGACGTGGTGCTGAAAGGCTCGTTCAGATACAGCACCGCAAACAGGAACAGCAGCGCAGGTTCCACATAGCCAAGCATGCCGGCCAGCCCCAGGGGCAACAGACGCAGGGCCATCAGGTAGGTGACCAGCGCAATCGAGCTGATCAGACCAAAAATGGGCAGCCAGAACCAGAGATGATGAAAGTGCTGGAATGTGCCCCACATCTGCTGGTTGAAGTACATATACCCCAGCATTACCGGCAGCATCAGGGCCAGCTCGGTGGCAAATGCCTCAATGCCGTCCAGATGGTAGCGCTTGCGGATAATGAAATAAGGCACATACGCCTGCACCGTGAGTGTCACCCAGGAAAACGCATGCGTGACCCACAGTTCATGCACGCAACCCGCACACGCCAGTGCCACCGCGACAAGCTCGCCAGGCCCCACGTGCTCTTTGTACAAGAGCCGGCCCAGCATCACCATCATCAGCGGTAACAGAAAATACCCCATGGAGACATCCAGCAGCCTGCCGGCTTGTGGGGCCCACACAAAAATCCAGAGCTGATACCCCAGCAGGGCCGCATCCAGCGTGATGATGGCCATCAGCTTAGGTTGCCGAAGCAGTTTTTTCCAGAATGCCAGCAAGGAATCCCACTTGCCGGAAAAACGGATAAACAGCAGCACACAAGGCAGTGTCCAGATAATGCGCCAAGCAAATATCTCCATACCGGTCAGCGGTTTTAGCTTGATGGTGACGCCAGCAATGGTGGTAAACACAAAGGAGGCAAACAGCGATAAACCCATTCCTTTCAGAACGGTGTGATGGGGGTCGTGTGTCATAAATTGTCTTATGGGCCGATGGTTGCCAAACAGGTCAGGCAAACCATCGACGAGGTTATGATGTGAACGTGTAATCTAGCACAGACAACATGCGCATCGCCATGCACAGGTCTGGTGCATAACGGCATGGGTGTTTGGTCTGCGGACCGTGACAGCCTTCCGCAGGGCGGGATTAAAAGTAAATGGGATGTCGGGTCTGGCTTAGCCCTGACGACCGGCAAACCGCTGCCGGCAGGCGTTGCCAAACGCGTTGAAGATGGCCAGCGACAACGGATTGGTATCGTATTGCCATTCCGGATGCCACTGCACGGCAAATGCAAAGGTTGTCGCATCGGTCACGCTAATGGCCTCTACCAGCCCGTCCGGCGCATGCGCCTCAGCGGTCAGCAAATGGCCCATCTGTTTAATGCCCTGGCTGTGTACGGAATTCACCATGGCCTCCGGCTTGCCGAACCATTGGTGCAATTTGCCGCCTTCCACCAGATGGACAGGGTGTGAGGGGGCGTAATGAGACTCGGCAGATTCGCCTTTCTCGCGATGGTCGTCGTGTCCGGGCTGCTCATGCACCTTTTGATGCAAGGTGCCGCCAAACACCACGTTCATTTCCTGAAAACCACGGCAGATGCCCAGCACCGGAATACCGGCCTCCACGGCGGCCTTCATCAGTGGCAGGTTGGTAGCGTCCCGGTGCGGATCATGCAGGGTACCGGGTTCGCTCGGCTCGCCGCCGTAATGATGCGGCTCCAGATTGGACCGGCTGCCGGTAAACACAATGCCATCAAACATCGCCAGGGTTTGCGCCTGGGATTGCGGGTGTTCCAGTACCGGAACCAGTACCGCATAGACATCGGCCCCGCCAACCACGGCCGTGATGTACTTCTCGCCCACAGCATGAAACGGATGCTCGCCCAGCATCTTGCGATCACAGAAAATACCCACCAGCGGTTTGAAAGCCATCATGACACCTGTTACTTGCAGAACAAGACCGAATTATAGATAGGCTAAAGAATGAAACAAATTCTCATTCCTGGCAATCCGTACAATCGCATAGACTGTCAGGTCTGACAACACCATCCGGCACCAAAAGCACAACAGGGGCACGGCCCTCAGTCATACCCCTACCTGTACCTGTACTGTAGTTCTCCATGTTGCATCAGCTGCTACAACACCGCCGTCGACTCCGGTAGCGTCGCGCCGCCATCCACGATGAGGGTCTGGCCGGTAATGTAGCCTGCGGCATCGGATGCCAGAAACAGCATGGCGGCCGCAATATCTTCCGGCTCGCCAAGTCTGCCCATGGGTACACCTTTGGCGATGCTGGCGTTTAGTGCGTCGTCGCCCAGATTGGCCATGGCGGGGGTACGGATCATGCCCGGTTCTACCCCGTTGACCGTGATCCCGGTTTTGGCCAGCTCCAGCGCTGCGGCGCGGATAAAGCCATTCACCCCGGCTTTGGAGGCCGCATAGTGCGCCAACCCGGGGTAGGCAACCCGCGGCCCGGTGACGGATGACGTCACCAGGATGCGGCCACGCCCCTGCGCCGTCATGACGGGCGTCACGGCTTGCGCCAGCCAAAACGGCGCACACAGGTTGACTTGCAGCGTGCGAGACAATATTTCCGGGGTAATGTCGGCAAATGGTGTCAGCGGAAAATACGCGGCATTGTGAATCACCACATCCAGCCGCTGATGCTGTTCCACTACCGTGTGGATCAGCGCATTCACGGCGGGCTGTGTGGAAACATCCGCTTGCAGTACATGCACATCCCAGCCTTGTTGCCGGCAATCTTCTGCCGACTGTGTCGCCCTCTCCGCCTGCAAGTCGGCAATGACCACGGTTGCCCCGGCGCTGGCAAAGGCGCGGGTAATGCCCAGCCCGATCCCTTGCGCACCACCGGTCACCAGCACTACTTTGTGATGAAATCCAGACATCTCAACCTCCTGAAAGATAGTGCTTCACGCACCCGCTGCCGGATGCACGGTCACATTCAGTGGTGTGGCCTTGGCACCCACCGGGAAGTTGGACAGCGCACCAAAGTCATTGCCTTTGTAGCCGACAATCTTGCCGTCGGTTTTCAGGCGGTTCAAATCCACCATGACGACACCCAGGGTCGGGATGATTTTTTCGCGCCAGACAAACAGGTACAGATTGTCTGCAATCTTGATGTAGTGGCAGCGGTCTACGTCTGCCAGGCCTTTTTCGACCCCGTCCAGACACTGCCAGGCGTAGAAATTGTCGTTCAGGTACACGTGCTCGTAGCGCTCGGTCAGGCTGTAGGTGTACATCACGCGGCGGCCGATCAGCTCGCGGGTCACGTGGTGCAGACGTGCATCTGCCACGTAGTCCCGGTCCAGCGTACCAAACTGGATATCCGCGGTGACCGGGGTCAGCTCCAAGCCTTTTTCCACCCGGGCAAACATGTCGATGCGGGTATCGGCTTCACTAGGCAGTTTGCCGATAACGGCGGTAAAGCTCATCTGGTTGAAGTCCAGTACCAGGCTCACCGTGGTGGAGGTTTCGCTTTGCTTGATGAAGTCGACAAAATAGATGCCGTCACGCACCGTTGTTGCGCGGTAGTGCTCTACCCCGTTTGCCCCCTGATTCGGACCGGAGACGATATGCCAATGCAGAGTCTCTGCGCTGGCAAATTCGTGACGGATCACGTCTCCGTTGGCAAAGTGGATGCTGTGCGACTTGCCGGCAAAGTCATTGATGGTTGGCAGAATATTGTTGTCTGGCGCAAAACCGTCGGCCAGATCGCCGACCTGGATAAAGACAGGGTTAGATGTTGTCATGAGAGTTTCCTTTAATCAAAACACAAACAGGGTTGGATAAGGCCGGTTGGTAAACCGGCAAAACAATTACGGGAGGTCGGCAAATGCCAGCGTGGGTACATCCACAATGGTGGAACCACCATCGGCCACCAGCGTGGCGCCCGTGACAATAGACGCCGCATCAGACGCAAGAAACAGGCAGACGCGGGCAATTTCATCCGGCGAGGCGGCGCGGCGCAGGGGCACATCCCGGGTGACTTTGGCATATGCGCCTGCCAGATCCAGCCCCCAGGCATCCATGACGGGTTGCATTTCTTCATCGGCCATCGGGGTGGTGACCCAGCCGGGGCAGATCGCATTGGCGCGCACGCCCAGGGGGCCGTAGTCTCGCGCAATCGACCGCATCAGCCCGATCAGTGCATGCTTGGCGGTGACGTAACCGCACACCTCCGGCCCGGCGGCCAGTGAGGCAATCGAGGCAATAAACACGATGTTCCCTTGGGTCTTGATCAGCTCCGGCAGGCAGGCACGGGCAGAGGCAAAAGCGGTATTCAGATTGCCCTGTATGGCGCTGTGCCAGTCTTCATCGCGGGTGTCCGTGACCTTGCCCAGCGTCATGCTGCCGGCACTGGTTACCAGTACGTCGATACGGCCAAAAGCTTCCAGAATGCGGAACACAATGCCCGCCCAGTCCTCCGCACTGGCTGCGTCACCCGTCAGGACCAGTGCACCGGTAGAGGCGGCAACCTGTTGCAGGGGGGCCAGCCGGCGGCCAACCAGAACCACCTGATCGCCTTGGGCGGCATAGCGTGCGGCCACCGCCGCGCCAATCCCGCTACCGCCACCGGTAATGACAACCACTTTCTGTGTGGGGTAAGACATATAACCTCCAGGTCATGCTGTAATGGAGGTCAGTATAGGAAGGGAGACAACGGGCGGGTATCAGCCAGATGGATGAGGCAATGCAGAAAAAGAATCACGGCATTGCCTCGGATGAGATACAAAAAGAGCGTTCGGACTGCTGTATTACAGGAACATCCCGCCAGAGGCCTCGATACGCTGGGCATTCACCCAGCCGCAGCCATCCGACAATAGCGCGGCAACCACCTGGCCAATGTCATCTGGCAAGCCGGCGCGCCCCAAGGCTGTTTGAGCAGCGACAAACTGGTTTAGCGCCGGGTTATCCCGTACGGCTCCGCCGCCAAAGTCTGTTTCGATAGCGCCCGGTGCCAGGGTGTTGACGGTAATCCCCCGGCTGCCCAGTTCTTTAGCCTGATAGCGGGTCAGCACTTCCACCGCACCTTTCATAGCGGCATAAGCGGAATAACCAGGCAAGGCAAACCGGGTTAGCCCTGACGACACGTTTAGGATCCGCCCATGGTCTGCCATCAGCGGCAGCAGGTTTTGGGTCAGGAAGAACGGCCCTTTGAGATGAATGCGCATCAGCTGGTCAAACTGATCCTCGGTAGTATCGGCAAAGGCAGCATGCACGCCTGCACCGGCATTATTCACCAGAAAATCAAACGTCTGCCGTTGCCATTGCCCCGCCAGCACTTCCTTGACCGCCGCGGCAAAGGCCGGAAACTGCTGGCTATCGCCAACATCCAGCGCCATCGCGGCAGCACGGCCGCCCAAGGTCTCTATCTCAGCCACCACCGCCTCGGCGCTGTCGCGTTGATGTTGGTAAGTCAGGATAACGTCTACACCGCTGGCGGCAAGTTTCAGGGCCATATTACGCCCCAGTCCGCGGCTACCGCCTGTCACAATGGCTATTTTCTTGCTCATGATCTGCTCCTATTTGTGGGTTTACTCACCGGATGCCCGGCAATGTTCGATCGATGAAACAAGTTTATTGATTTAATTTACCGCCATAAATCAGGCGTATTTGAATATACTGTTATCCATATTTGAATAATCAGACTAACGGGGCTTGGTATGGATCAACTCACCATGATGCACATTTTTACCAAGGTGGCGGATCTCTCCAGCTTTACCCAGGTGGCCGATCAGATGAACCTGCCGAAAGCCAGTGTCTCCAACGCCATCCGGCATCTGGAGGCGCAGCTGGGGACACGGCTGCTACACCGGACCACACGCCGGGTGCAAATGACTCAGGATGGCATGGTGTATTACGAACGCTGCAAAGACATCCTGGCCGACATGGATGACCTTCAGCAGTTGTTCGCCTCTACGCAGACCGCGCTGACTGGCAGGCTAAGGGTGGATATGTCCATCGGGCTCGCCAAAAACATTCTGCTGCCGGCCCTGCCTGCCTTCATGCAGCAGCACCCGGCCTTGCAGATCGAGGTCAGCAGTACCGACAGGCGTGTGGATTTGGTGCGGGAAGGGTTTGATTGCGTGATTCGCGTAGGGGCATTGCAAGACTCTAGCCTGATTGCCAGACCGCTTGGATTTTTGTCGCAGGTAAATTGTGCCAGCAAGGCCTATCTGGAAAGGCATGGCACGCCCACCACACTGGCGGCGCTGGAAACGCACCAGATCATTCATTACCTGCCGTCGCTGGGCGCAAAGTCTTCCGGATTTGAATACTGGCAGCCAGATACTGGCACGGTTGCTTTCATGCCGTGCGCAGGCAACCTCACCGTCAATAATACCGAAGCCTATCTGGCCGCTTGCCTGGCCGGGCTGGGCATCATTCAGGTACCGTCACATGGAATACGGTCTTACCTGAACACGGGTCAGTTGGTCGAAATTCTGCCAGCGCACCGGGCGGCACCCATGCCGGTATCACTGGTGTATGCCAACCGACGCCAGCAGCCAAGGCGGGTGCAGATGTTCATGAACTGGGTAGAATCCATCATCAAGCCCTATTTGACGGATATCTGACCCATCAGACAATCTTGCGCTGCCAGAGACCAACCACCAGCCCCAGTGCGCCAAGGCCAGCGACAAAGATAAAGAAATCGGTACAAGCCCCCATCACGTCGGTCGCATTGCCCAGGGTCTGGTGGGTCACACCATAGCGGTGCAGTACGATACTGGCCACCGAAATCCCCGTAGAGTTCAACAGCTCGCGCATCATGTTCTTGGTTTGATACGCCTGGGAAAACACGTCTTCCTCAATACCGACAAAGGTATTGGAGGCGGCCGTCCCCTGCGCCAGAGATGCAAATGCGGCCAGGCACCCCAGGGTCAGCACCAGCCAGCCGGCAGGCCATACCCCGGCAGCAATCAGGCTCATTCCGCTACCAAAGGTAATCAGCACCACAAAAGCCGCCACCAGATATTTGCGCTGGGATGGATACTTGCCGGATAGATAAATGTGCGCATGGGCAATGCACAGCGCCGTCACGGACGTCATGCCCAGAATCAGGCCGGTCCCGGCCATTGGCAGCCCCAACCCCCTGGCCAGAAAAATGGGTAGCAAATAATAGCAGCTGGACAAAATCAGATAGCAAGATCCATACAACACCATGCCGGCGATAAAGCGGTCGCCCTTGAAACGGTCAAACGGCAACAGGGCATGTTTGCGCTGGTACTCATGACGGATGAACAGCACCAGCCCGGTCAGCGCCAAGAGGCCAAGCAGGATCAGGCCGGTTTTCCGCCGCACAAAATCGTACGGCATGCGCTCCAGCACGTACTGCAGGGCAAAGGCGGCAAACGCCAGGGTCATCGCCCCGCCCGGGTGCAAGGTCGATTTGCGGAACATGCCATCCGGGTCTTTGACAAAGTGGCACAACCAGGTCAGTGCAGCCACAATCACTAATGGGGCGATAAATACCCAGCGCCAGCTGTAGTGCGTCAGTAGCCAGGTGGCTGTGAACATGCCAATCGCGCTAAACCCGATAATGCCGGTCACCATGTAGCGGGTGGCTGTCAGGCGCCGTCTGCCGGCAAAGGTATTGATCTGCACCCGGGATGCGGTAAAGAAGGTGGCACCACCCAAGGCCTGCACAAAGCGCCCGGCAATAAAGACAGCCACGCTATCTGCCGAAAAACACACCAGCGCACCCACGGTAAACAACACCAGCGATAGCTGGATCAACCGGCGGTAACCCCAATGCTGAACAAACCATTTATGCAACGCAATCATCACGATAGCCGTGCCCGCATAGACCGCGGCAGACAAGCTGAACTGCTCTGGCGTGGCGCCAATACCTTCCGAAATATGCAAGGCAGAGAACGACACCATGACGTTCTGCATGAACTCTGTCGCCACCAGCAACATGATGGCGATCAACTGAAGAATTTGTTGGCGGGATAATGGTTGCAAAGCGGGGTTCATGGCAGCAGGTTTATCTTGTATTACCTAGATGGTCATCATGATAGCGATTTATCTGGCAAGTATATATATTAGCGCGCTAACCATGTGTACATTGCCGCGGCCAGCCCATTTTGGCTGGCAATAAAAGAAATCACAAACCGCTCACCGGATATCAAAAGCACCCTCTTCAAGGGTGCAGATGCCGCCATGTATCAGGCCAAACATGCAGGCCAGCATCAGGTGCTGCCAATGCTGCCGCTGGCCCGATACATGATGCTGGCACGCATCAGTTACAAGGTTTTAAATCAAAGTGATAGACCAGTGCTCCGCCTGGTGCGCCATCTGCCGTATCCAGAGAGGACATCGCATCCCCCGCCTGCAGATTGCCTTCCAGCGTTAACGATAGATTCACATTCAGGATGGCCGCTTTGCCACATCCCACCCGTTTCATCTGCCCTGCCCCGATGGTTTCTGTAAATGTGTAGTCACTTTCTTGCGGTCCCCGGATTTGGCGTTTGAATACCCGACCATGATCGTTATCGTGCGGTCCCAAAAAATACTGGACATTCAGTTCTGTCACCTGCTTTGCCGCCAGTTTTGCAAACCCCCGATAGTCCACTTTGTACACACCAATGGAGCGATTGGCCGGCAATAGCAAAGGAGCGGCAATACGGCACATTTTCATCTGCTTGCCGCCATTGGCCGCTGCACTGCTCTCCAGTGTGAACTGGTCAAATAAAATACTCAGTGATGTTCCGTCCGGAGACAGCACTACCGAATAGCTGCCTGCCGGACAGCCATTGATATCCTGCGCCCAGGTCGGCAATGCGGCCAGCCCGGCCAACACAAGCAGGCAATGTAATATCCATTTCATCGTCTTTCCCCTTAAAACCGGATGGTACACATCTGCAAGTACCATCCGTTTGGTGTTTAATGACACTGACGCCATTGCAGCTGGTAGATAATCCCTGCATTGACATCCTCAGAGTCGATAGACGACATGGCTTCCCGGTTGTAAACCGTGTTCACTCTCAAGCTCGAATTGGTACGCAGGTTCACGTCCACACCACAGCCTGACCAGACAATCGCCTGAACCGTCAGTACATTGTTGATCAGATAATCTTCTTCCAGCGGGCCACGAAACTGCCGCTGAAACGCCGGGCCTCTGGTACCGGCAAAGAAATACTCCACATTGAACTGTGAGGTTGCAGATTGCGGAAGATGGTTAAACCCGCGGAAGTCGACTTTCAGTACCGATACACTCAACCCTTGTGGCACATGCACCGGGATCGCGATATTACAGCTCTTGCGGTCAAAGCTCTTGCCTGTATTTCCCCCTGCCGCCACCTGATATTGGTCGAATAACAGACTCAATGATTTGGCATCGGGGCTTAACGTTGCGGAGACTGTCCCGCTTGGGCAACCTGTGCCGCCGTAGCCTGGGTCACCCAGCCGGATATCATCTGCCCAGGCGGCAGCACCAAATAGGGTTGCTGCCAGTAAAAATAGAATGTTTTTCTTCATGATGAATCTCCTGTGCTTGATCGTCCTGGCAAGGCCACCCGCATGCGTGTGACGGGCACGCTAAAGACAGCGTGCACAACCCAAACCGGCCAGAACATGTTCCATGGAATAACGGGACCCCGGACGCTGCACGGTGCGGAGACAAAAAGATGCAATGACGTGTGACAGAAAGGTGTTGCGTCACAGGTACGGGTGACAGCATCCGACATTGCATGCGCTTACCTCATGCAGGCACGCAGATACAACAGAATGAAGACTACCTTGAACCCGTGTTGGCATCTGTCTGCTGGCGTACAGAAGAAAACGGAAGACATACACAACCAGCGCATCAGCTGGTTGGTAAGCAGGAGGGATACGCCGAACGTCGTATGGACGATTGAAAACCGTGAATACAGAAAAACCCGCCCAGCGGGCAAGCAACACCCCGCTGGACTCAGGCATCAGAAAAGCTTGTCAGGCAGTGGCAGAACGTGACTTTGCCAGAGAATCCCGCTGCAGTTTGACCAGTGCATTCATGGCATCTTGCGCACGTGCAATCTGCACAAAGATATGATCATGAAACGCACCGGCGACAACATTGCAGCTAATCCCCTCCGCCCCCAACGCCGCGGCAAAGGCTGCCGTCAGCCCTACGGCCTGCAGGTCCGAATGTACCGTAAGAGAAATCCACGCCGCACGGAACATCACCGGCAGCCCCAGCCGGAGGGCATGTTCTTCAGAGAGAATCAGCGAGAGCCCTTCTGCTTCTTTCATGCTGGCGATGATGTCTTGCGCCGGTATATCCGGCATCATCTCTACCGAGGTAAACACATAGACGCCTTCATGCAGCTCGGGCGCCATGGTACTTAGCAACACATCCAGATCGGAAACGGAGTTTTTCATGGCATATACTCAATCAAGAACAATGCACCATCATAGACCACGTTTTAAGACCTGTTATTCAGTTGCTATTTTTTATCGGGAGGCTAAATAATTTTCAACACACTATGCAAGCTTACATTCTTATGTAAGCTCAGCAAAACCATCCATATGGTTTTGTACAAATGTAATTTATGATAAACTTTTCGATATCACTCAACCCGCCAGACGCCTTCTGGAATTTCCAATCCCTCAGAAATGTGACACCGTGCAACTCATCCAACTACGTACAACCATCAATCGCATCATACGTCACATTGACTGGAAGGTATGGCATGGCCGGATAGTCGTATGGTGCGCAGCCATAGCAGCAGCAATTACGATTGTCCTGTTTGCCAAACTGGTAGATGGTGTCATTAATGAATTCAACAGCTTACGCCGACTCTACTGGTGGAGCCCGTTAATCCTGACGACATTTGGCGGCATGGTAATTGCCTACCTTACCAGAAAATGGTTTGCAGGTAGCGAAGGAAGCGGTATTCCTCAGGTCATCGCTGCACTTCAAATGTCAGAGTCAGAATCTGACAAATCTGCACTGGTTTCTATCAGGATAGCGATTGGCAAAATTTTTCTAGGTGCAGCCGCATTGCTGGCAGGCTTTTCTTCCGGTAGAGAAGGCCCCTCTGTGCAGGTTGGGGCAAGCATCATGTATGAATTCAGGCGTTTTCTCCCCAAGCGATTCCCGGTCACCGCCCATCATTTGCTGCTTGCGGGCGGTGCGGCAGGGATTGCTGCAGCTTTTAACACCCCACTTGCCGGGATCGTATTTGCCATTGAGGAACTGGGCAAGAAATTTGAAGAACGCACCAACGGTGTCTTGTTAACGGCGATTATCCTGGCTGGGGTAATTGCGATATCAGTACAAGGCAACTACACCTACTTTGGTCGCCTGGCTGTAGACAAGGTGAGTCGTGACCTGTTTTTACCGATTTTGATGGCAGGTTTGATTTGTGGATTGAGTGGTGGGCTATTTAGCCGGGTGATGGTCATGGCAAGCAAACCCTGGCCGGGCTTTGCCGGTTTTATAAAAAGTCGCCATCCGATCATTTTTGCAGGCATTTGTGGATTGATCGTCGCATTACTGGGCCTGGCATCAAATGGCCTGGTGCATGGCAGCGGTTATACAGCCACCCAACAAGCGCTGGAAGGTGACACGGCCCTTCCCTTTCTGTTTGCTTTCGAGAAAATGCTGGCCACCCTTGTGTCTTACTTTGCAGCCATTCCGGGCGGCATATTTGCGCCCAGTCTGGCTGTAGGCGCAGGCCTTGGACAAGATCTGTTTCATCTGGGCCTCGGGCATATCAGTGGTACAGCCTGGATGGCCTTGTGTATGGCGGGGTTTCTGGCGGCGGTAACACAAGCCCCTATCACCTCTTTTGTCATTGTCATGGAGATGATTGACGGTCATGCCATGGTGATCAGCCTGATTGCGGTTGCGTTCATCGCAAATTTCATCTCTAAATTGCTATGCCCGCCGCTCTACCATACCTTGGCGGGTAAATATTTAGGCAAGGCAGACACGCATAAAACCTGAGCTAAGCGAACATGCACAGGTTTCAAGCCTGGTGGACGGTCAATTGCGGGAATGGGAAGGTGATATGCTGCTGATCAAACGCATACTTTATCCTTTTCAGGTACTCGCGTTTAATCGCCCATTGTTGCAACGGCAGTACCTTAAACCGGCCTTTCAATACAATACCGGACTCACCCAGCTGGTCTACACCAGCCATCTCAAAGTTCTCTAGTATTTTGGGGCCCAATAGTTCGTCTTTCTGAAGCACGCTTGCGACATCATTCATGACAGACATGGCTCTATCGATGTCCTCTTCATAACCGATACAGACTGTCACAACGGCATAAGCAAAACCACGGGTCTTGTTAACAACCGTTGAAATCGTGCTATTGGGTAAGAAATGCACATTGCCGTCATAATCTCGCAGTTGCACATAGCGTAATGTCACCTCCTCGACAAAACCTTCATGCCCATCGACGCCAATCACGTCACCCTGACGAATCTGATTCTCGATCAATATAAAGAACCCGTTGAAATAGTCTTTCACCAAGCTTTGTGCACCAAAACCGACAGCAAGTCCCACCACGCCGGCAGCCCCAAGTATAGGCGCCACAGAGACACCCAGCTCAGAGAGAATGAGCATTGCGGCAATCAGCGAAATAATCACGGCGATCAAGTAGCGAAGCACTCGACCAATTGTTTCGGTTCTCTTGATGGTTTCTGCATCATCCATTGAAGATGCAATACGCACCCTAAGCGCGATGATGCTTTTCTGGGTAGTAGAAATGGCAAGCCAGGCCACTATCATGATGAACAATATGCGTATTGCGGCAGAAGAAATGTGAGAGACACCTAGCAATGCCTCAGACAAGTATGACAGCAACACATCCATGCTATGGCCTTCCGCTACACTCATTAATTTGCAACAGAATCCGAAAGGGACACGAAATCCAGCAATGAACTTAACCGATGAATAGTATGATCGGCTAGGGTGCTCACTACCGGATGTTTAGGCTGAAACGCGAAACCAAGATCACTTGCGGTTAGAAGGCATCCATCATTCAGGTTATCGCCAATTGCAATGACATATTCAAAAGGCTCTTCCCGCAAAATATTCAACTGATGAAGTGCATTGCTTTTGCAACATTTATGCATTTGGCAACCCTCTGTTTCTAGCTCAAATACCGGATTGATCCTGAATCCGCCAGTGCACACTTCTTTCTTGAATTGCAGTAAATGGGCTAAAGCAAAATCTGCAAATACTCGCTTTCGAATGATTTCAGCGGCAATATAATAACTATCACTGACAATCCCGACGACATAGCCGTTCTGCTTCAAGACCTTGATCGTATCCATCGCATCTTTTTGCAATGGCATCGCCTTGGCTGCTTCAACAAAAGTCGACTTGGGTACATCCTTGAATAGTCTCGCTATCGCATGGCTTCGGGTACTATCGTCGCTATCCGGACTATCCAGCAATCTAGAAAGTTGATCTTGCAGTTGAGTCAACTCAGCGAGCTTCTCTATGTAGCGGCCAAAGGTCAGCGTTCCGTCCATATCAAAGATAGCCAGCTTGTTTGCTTTATGGGTCGCACTGGAAGCCATATCGATTTCAGCCTCTAGCTGCCGTTCCGCTTCTATGACTTCATCAACCTGATCCGCATGAAACCTGTCGGCGTTTCTAGCATACTTCATGATGGTCCTACTGACCTGCACGGCCATGCGGGACAAGTTCTCCAGCGACTGACTGTCATGTTCCAGTTTGCCAATATTGACCTCGGAAATTTTCGCGCCTTTTTGAGCAGCATCCAGCAAAAGACCAATGTCGACACCGTAATCATCCTCAAACTCAAGCTGATTCAATAGTGACTTTCTGGCTGCAATAATGCCGCCCAGCGGTTGCTTGAAATGTGCCACTTCCGGGAAAAATGTTTTCAGCAACGGTTTAGCGGTTAGCTCAGTGACCCTGCCACCAGCGCGTCCAAACGAAGCTTTCACAAAGTCAGTGCTCCCAACCACAAGAGGGTGAATTAATCGCTCTATCATGCCGGTTTCCAGGCCGTTCAAATCACCATCCAGATATACAAGCAGATCGAAATGGGCATGTTCCAGTCCGTCCTTCATGGACGCCCCTTTGCCCAGCAAGGAACTGGTGATGACATAGGCCCCAGCTTCACGGGCCAATTGTGCCGTTGCGTCTGTAGAACCATCATCAATGACAATGACCTCGCCGACGACTTTGCTGTCCGTCGCAAACCGGACAACATCTGCAATCCGTTTTTCTTCATTGAGTGCCGGAATAATGACAGATACAAGCATGCGGTTTCTCCTGCTTTGGTAGTTTCAAACAAATACATTTGTACAAATATATTTTATTAAAGTGTAACACCAAATACAGGTTTAACAACGCAAAAAGTCGACGAAGGGAGATAAGAGGCTAGTTAAAGGTCCGCCAGCGGGGTATGTTTTGCAGCAGGGTCAACGTCCATTTTTCCTAACAGCATGTCAAGCGCGCCTTGAATTTGACGCAATTCATCGGTGGATAATTGCTTCAAGGTTGCTGGCAACAGACCTTCTGCCGGGCCTGGCGCCTTATGCAAAATCGCCTTGCCAGCTTCTGTCAGAAAAATATTGGTAACCCTTTGATCTGTAGATGATTTTATTTTTTTTACCAATCCGTCCTTCACCATTCGTTCAATCAGGTTGCTAGCGGTGGATTGATGTATGGAAAGTTTCTCTGCAATTTCTGTGACACGCAGTGACCCCGCCACGTTAATACATGACAACACCCAAAGCTGGGAACCACTGATATCACATTTTTTCTCGATTTCATGAAAATGTGTCCGGACAGCCCGAAATACCATTCGAAACTGCTGTAGAACTTCGACATCAAGCGGAGTGGTCATGACTGAAACGTCAAAAATAAAGGAGATGTGATTTTAGCTGATTTTGCAGTAATCAGGCCGATGCTTTTGTCTAGGCAGACTTCCACGGTGTTGTAACCATGCAGATTTAACAAGTTGGCACTCACAATACATTTGTATAAATGTAATTTGCTGTGCTATGTTTAAAAAAGGCTATGATGTGATTGGACAAACATATTAGCAGCCGTTGAAGAGCAGAGTTTAGTCAACTTAGCAACTCATAGCCCTTGCCAGGAAACTGGCAGGGGCTTTTTTACACCAGTAAAATAACACTTTATTTACCCTTCAGTTCCCGCAGGTACTTGAAGACCGTTGCCCGCCCCATGGAGAGTACGTTGGCGATATAGTCCGCCGCACTTTTGGCGTTAAAAGCACCCTCATGGTACAGCGCGGTGACCAGTGCTTTTTTCTGGGCCTGGCTGATGGCAGATAGCGATGTCTGATGCTGGTTTAGCCAGTGATGCAAGAAGGTATTGATCTTCTCCTGCCAGTCATCCTTAAAGAGCTGCTCGGGTTGCGGTTGCAGGCGGGTCACGGACAAAAACAGGTCTAGCGCATTGCGAGCGTCTTCAAAGACCGAGATATTCATGTTAATGCACACCACAAACACCGCTTGTTTATTGGTGTTTCTGACCAGTACGCTGACCGAGCGGATTTTCCGGCCATCCCAGTTGAGCTTCTCATAGGGGCCGATGACTTCTGCATCTTCGTTAAAGCCGATCTCTTCCAGACCGGACGGGTCACCCAACTGGCGCTTGGACAGATTATTGGCAATGTACACCACCTGCTGGGTGGCCAGATCATGAATCACGACTTCCACATTGGGAAAGAACAAGGAAGAAATCCCGTCCGCCATGGCGGCATATGAGGTAAACAATGTGTCTTTCAGCATTGTATCTGTTGCTTCTTTCAACCTTGTTCTCCGTAGTGTGGTCAGGTTACTGTTTTGGCAATTCTCTCAGGAACTCGGACACCAGCGCCAACCCTTTTTTCAGCACCGCCTGGTTATTGGCGTAGCCAATGCGCAGATAACCTTCCATATCCAGCGCGCTACCCGGGGTAAACATCACCCCTTTGGCGGCCAGCAGGGCCATGCAGAAATCCCGCGAAGACATGTTATGGGTGTATTTCAGCAAGGCAGTAGTGCCAGACTTGGGCTTGATGTAACTGATATCCGGTTCGCCGGCCACCCAGGCGTCCAGAATCGCCAGGTTTTCGCGCAGCAGCGCGTGGTTACGCGCCAGCAGCTTGTCACGGTGCTCCAGTGCCAGCGCGGCAAAGTAGTCATCCAGCACACCGATGCTGATGGTGTTGTAGTCGCGGTGGATTTCGACCTGCTTCAGTAATTCGACCGGCCCGGCAATCCAGCCTAGCCGCAAACCGGCCAGTGAATACGCCTTGGACATGCTGGCGGTGCTGATGCCTTTCTCGTACAGGTCAGCGATAGAGGCCGTATAACCCGTCCCCGCCTGGTCGGTACCCCGATACACTTCGTCACACAGCACATAAGCGCCAACCGAACGGGCAATCTCTACAATCTCCAGCAAAAAGGCCTGATCCATCAGCGAGCCAGTCGGGTTATTCGGGTTATTGATGGCAATCAGCCGGGTCTTGTCGTTGACCAGCGACTTCAGTTCCGCCAGATCCGGCAAGAAGGCGTTTTCTTCGCGCAGTTTCAGAATCTGTACATCCGCGCCATAGCTTTCCGGGATGGAGTAATGCTGCTGGTAGGTGGGCAGCACAGAGATAACGCGGTCACCCGGCTCCACCAGTGTCTCGTACACCAGCGCATTGGCCCCGATGGCACCGTGGGTGGTGAGCACATTGGCGGGTGTCTGTCGCGCATACAAAGAGGCAATCACGGTACGCAACCGCTGCGAGCCTTCAATGGCACCATAGGTCATCTTGATCGGGGTGATGTCAGACAGGATGGTGTCGGTTTTGCCGGTCAGTGCCAGCAGCTCGCCAAAGGTAATGGATTCGACACAGGTTTCTGCCAGGTTGAATTCGCATTTAGTCTCGAATTCGTTCATCCATTGTTCTACGCCAAAGGTTCTGATTTTCATCTTGTGTTCTCCAGGTGTCTTGCTTGCTGCATTAATAAGAATGATATGACGGTTAGCGGGTTTGTGCCGTATAAGCTTTGAACAATGCCGTGGCAATAGCCACGTCTTCCAGCCCCAGGCCGATAGAGCGGAAGAACACATGGCGCTCATGGTCCGGCAAAGCAGCCTGGCCCGAGAGCAACTCTGGCAAGTCGCCCACAATCTGCCCGGCATGCCAGCCATGCAGCTCTGTGGCAATCTGCATCTCGCCGGCGCTCTGTGGTGTGGTCTGACGGTAGTCGCAGTACACATCCATGCCGGGCAGGCTGGCAGGCGGTATTTCATGGGCCTTGGGGGCATTGGTGCTGATCGATGTGATCAGGCAGGTTTTAGTCAGGATAGTTGGGTCCAGCACCGGCCCGGCAGAGGATGTACACAGCATGACGACATCCGCCGCCCGGCTTGCTTCTGCCAGCGTATCGCACATGACCACCCGGCTATCCAGCGCTTGCAGCCGATGTCTGACGTCTTCTGGCAGTTGGGCCAGGTCTGCCGCAAACAGGCGGATTTCTGTCCAGGCCCGCAAACCGGCGACGTGCCGCAAATGCGCCTGCCCCACTGCGCCCAGCCCGACCAGCGTCAGGATGCGGGATTCGCGCCTGGCCAGCGCATCCACGGCCAGCGCCGTCGTCGCGGCAGTTCGCTCGATGGTCAGCAACCCGGCATCGCACAACAGTAGCGGTTGCCCGGTTTGCATGGACATCAGCAACGACCAAGCGGTAACAATGGGCCGCCCACCCGTCGGAATGTAAGGGGACAGCTTTACCCCAAAAACGTGCTCATCGGCCATCACGCCCGGGTAACAGATAAAGTCACCCTTGCCTGCCGGGAACAAAGACAGCGTTTGTGCCGGCTGGGTTGCAGTGCCTTTGGCCAGCGCACGGAACATGTCCGCCAGAATGCCTTGCGTCGGCAAGCCAGGTAAAAAGTGCTGGACGGTAGTAGCATCCAGTACGGGAATCGTCGTCATGGTTTGCATGGTTATCCCCTTGCAGGGTCTTTCTATCTTGTGGTTTTTATAGGGGTAGGCAATCCGGTGCATTAACCTTCAGGGCTAACACACCGGACAAGCACACACCTTGAATCGGCTTAAATCGAAATATCAAAGTCAAAATATTTCTTCATGATCTTGGTGTAGGTGCCGTTGGCCTTCACCTTCATAAACGCGTCGTTCAGTGCTTTTTGCAGTTGCGTATCTTCTTTACGGATCGCCATGCCAATACCTGCGCCCAGCAGCGTATCTTTCACGGCCGGGCCGGCAAAGGTATAGCCCTTGCCTTCCGGCTTCTTCAGAAAGCCTTCCTGGCCAGAAGTGGCATCCACCAGCGTGCCCTGGATGCGTTGCGCAACCAGATCCGCATAGGCCAGGTTCTGGTCTTCATAAGATTGCACATCCACGCCATTCGGTTTCAGACGCTGATTGGCAAAATCCTCCTGGATCGACCCGCGCAACACCCCGACCGTCTTGCCTTTCAGCGCCGCAACCGTTGGCGCCAGCGCAGTACCCGACTTGGCAATCAGCCGTGTAGGTACCTGATACAACGGCACGGTAAAGTTCACGGCTTGCTTGCGCTTTTCGGTAATGCTGATGGCCGAGTTGATCACGTCAAACTTCTTGGCTTGCAGCGCCGGGATCAATCCGTCAAACGGCGTTTCCACCCATTCGCATTTGGCCTTTAGCTGCGCGCACAGCGCGTTGCCAAGGTCCACGTCAAAGCCGGTCAGTGCCCCTTTAGCATCTTTATATTCAAACGGCGGGTATGCGGCTTCCACCCCAAAGCGGATCACTTTGATCTCAGCGGCCTGTGCCCCCAGCGTACTTGCCGCCAGCCCCAGGCCAATCCATAGTGCGCGTTTCATTTTCTGCCTTTCCATTCTGACTCCTTCGTAGCGCATGGCGCCGGTTAACATTCAAAAATCTTTTAACAACCCACCGGGTAAACGGTCTGCCAGCGGCGTCATCCCGGCCAGCAGGGCAACCCGCTGCCCTGCTCTTACCAGCTTGATGTGATGCCGGACCACCACCACACCATCCACCCCGCTATAGAGCGGCACCCGGGGCGTATCCAGGCCGGCATCCATGACCACTACTTCGGCTAGCAACTCACCCTGGCGGATCGAGTCACCTACCTGTTTTTTGTACACAATGATGCCGGTTGCCGGGCTATAAACGGGGGCCACTCCTTCAAGCGGGTAGATGCAAATCTCCTCGTCCGGCATCACCTCATGTGGCGTCTCTAGCTGCACCAGGCCTTCCGCAGCCAGAAACCGCAAAATTCCCCTGGCGTCATCCAGCGCAACGGCATCGTCTACATCGGCCTGACCTCTAAGCTCCAGCGTCGCAGAGAAGCCCTGCAATGCTTCATCTACCAGCCCCGCCTGGCGCAAGTGCTTCCAGGGTTTGGCATAGCTTTCGTCAAACGGCTTGCCGCCGGCTTCTTCTTCCAGAAACACGGTTTTCACGCCGGTGGCCCGTGCCAGCCGCCTGGCCCGGTCGGCCTGATCGGTGGCGCTGTAAATATGCAAGATGCTGGACGTATCGCAATGCAGATCCAGCACCAGATCATGCCGAAACGCCTCTGCCAGCAAATGCTGCTTGTTGCAGGCCACCGGATCGAGCGGGGTATGGCGGGCCAGCAGTGACTGAAACGCCGCTTTGAAGGCCGTAATGTCATTCTTTTGAAACCGGAAACCAGCAAGCGCTGCGGCAAAGTCCTGCTGGATGCACGGATAGTGACGGTTAAAGTTTTCTCCGCTTTCCAGATAAAAGCGCCCCGTCACATGGCCAAATGTCTTTTGCGCCATGCCGACCGGATTGGCATACGGCGCCAGCGTGACCTTGCCAAGTACCCGCCCTTCTTTATCCAGCGCATTCAGCAGATGCCCCAGGTGATGCATGACCAGCAAGCCCGGATGCTCATCCGCATGGATACCGGCATGGATATAGGCGCTACGCGCCACCTTGCCGCCATCAAATGCATGGAAGACCAGAAAGCTCTGGTTCCCGGGTCCTAATGCTGGCAATGCCTGCTGGTGTTTTTGATAAGCCATGTCGATCTCGATGTAAACTTTTTAGTATCTTATGTACTTTTTATCTACAAAGTCAACGAATAATTTCCGGACGCCATCGCAGGCTTAAATACAATTAGCGTGCTAACAGATAACAAGACGGACAGGACGTGCATCATCCATGCCAAAGACAGACCAACAGGGGCGAGTATCCAAAATCGGCAAAATGTATTGATAAATTCAGCAGTTATGCAGAATTGATAACACATTAACCAACAGCAAATGGCGCAGATGCTGGGCCTCTGCCGCCATGCCGCCATTGGCCATGAAAAGTACAATTTTTCACATCAATCGTCCATTCTCTCGCCCTCCCTGCTTTGGTCAAATAGCGCCTAGACATGCACTGCTGCATGGGCATGGCAACAAACAAGGAGCAAAACCATCATGACTACCCCTACCGTGTTTGATACCAGCAAGAAGTTTGTCCGGATCATGGAAGAACAAGTTAACGGTCTGGTGATGTTCGAGTTCTCGGTTGGAGAACCAGAAATGATGGTGGAGCTGGTCATGCCAAAAGAGGCATTTACCCGGTTTTGCGATAGCAATCAGGTGATCTACCTGACGGATACCCCGCCAGCACAGCCCGATGAGCGCCGCGATAATGACTGGGACTGGCGCCTGAGAGACGCCACCCATCAACGCTTCCGCTAAACCCTTCACGTGTAACCGATTTCCCGCAACAGAATACCCGGCAGCCCGACACGGCGGCTGCCTGCATCCAAAAGAGGAGAACCCGAGATGCAAATCGATTTGCGCACTGTCAGCATTACCCCGCTGCGCCAGACGTTTGGCCACCTGGCCCGCCGCATGGGGGCAGACAAACCGGCCAGCCGTTACATGGAAGCCACCATGGACCTGCAACCAGTGGAGAACTTTCATTACCGCCCGACCTGGGAGCCGCAATACGACATCTTTGATGCCACCCGCACCAAGATCGTGATGAAAGACTGGTACGCGCTGAAAGACCCGCGCCAGTACTACTACGGCACCTGGACACTGGCCCGGGGTCGCATGCAGGAAACCGCCGAGGGCGACTTTGATCTGGTCGATGAACTGGGGCTGGCTGCGGCCTACCCGGACGCCGGCAAAGACCATGCGCTGAGTGTGTTTCTGCCGCTCCGGCATGTGGCTTGGGCATCCAACCTCAACAACGGTTATGTCTCTGCCTACGGCTATGGCATCGCCATTACCCAGGCCGCCTGTTACGCCAGCATGGACCAACTGGGCGTGGCGCAGTATGTCACCCGCCTTGGCATGGCCTTCAATGACCTGGACGCACTGGCCAGCGCCAAAAATGCCTGGCTGAATGGCCAGGAATGGCAAGCCCTGCGCCACTGGGTAGAAGACCTGATGGTAGAGAAAGACTGGTTTGCCTTGATGGTGGCACAGGATTTTGTGCTGGACGGCCTGCTCTACCCGCTGATCTACGACCGTTTCAACGACAAGCTCAACGACACCTATGGCCCGGTGTTCTCCATGCTGACCCGCTTCCAGCGCGAATGGTTTGGTGAAACCGCCAAGTGGATGGACAGCATCCTGAAAGTGGCTGCAGCAGAAAGCCCGGAAAACAAAGCCGTGCTGGCCGGCTGGATCAATACCTTCCGCGAACGCGCCGTCAATGCACTGATCCCGATCGCTGAGATCGCCTTTGGCGACACCGCCGGCAGCGAGCTGGACGACGCCGTACAACAACTTCATGCCCGCGCTGCCAAAGCCGGCATTGCGCTGTAAAGGACACCCCATGGCATCCAACGCATTTATCGCTTTTCAGAAAAACGAAGAAACCCGCTGCATCGTCGAAGCCATTGTCGAGGACAACCCGGAGGCCATCGTCAACGAACAACCCGCCATGGTGAAAGTGGACGTCCCCGGGCGGCTGGTCATCAAGCGCGCCACCGTAGAAGAAAAAATGGGCCGTGATTTTGACCTGCAAGAACTGCAATTGCACCTGATCACCATTTCCGGGCATCTGGACGAAACCGACGACGAATTCACCCTGAGCTGGAACAGCTGATAGCCAGCCCCCAAGGAGACACGCACATGGATATGAAAGTGGCTAAAAAGCTCGGCCTGAAAGAGCGCTACACCCTGATGACCCGCGACCTGGCCTGGGATACCACCTACCAGCCAATGGACAAAGTATTCCCGCAAGTAACTTTTGAGGGCATCAAGATTCACGACTGGGACAAATGGGAAGACCCCTTCCGCCTGACCATGGATGCCTACTGGAAATACCAGGCAGAAAAAGAACGCAAGCTGTACGCGATTCTGGATGCCTTTAACCAGAACAACGGCCACCTGTCCGTGACCGATGCCCGCTACATGAACGTGCTGAAACTGTTTCTGGGCTCTACCCCGCCGCTGGAACTGATGGCCGCCCGCGGCTTTAGCATGGTGGGTCGCCAGATGGTAGGCGCCGGCCCGCGCGTGGCCTGCCAGATGCAGGCGGTGGACGAATACCGCCACTTCCAGACCCAGATCCACTCCATTTCCAACTACAACAAGTTCTACAACGGCATGGACGAGTTCGCGCACCAGCAGTCGCGCATGTGGTACCTGTCTGACGGCAAATCGTTCTTTGACGATGCCATCACCGCCGGGCCGTTCGAATTCATGGTCGCCATCGGCTTTGCCTTTGAATACGTGCTGACCAACATCCTGTTTGTACCGTTCATCTCCGGCGCCGCCTACAACGGCGATATGGCCGCCATGACCGTCGGCTTCTCTGCCCAGTCAGACGAAGCCCGCCACATGACCCTGGGCCTGGAATGCATCAAGTTCATGCTAGAACAAGACCCGGACAACCTGCCCATCGTGCAGCGCTGGATCGACAAATGGACCTGGCGCGGCACCCGCAAGCTGGCCTCTGTTGGCATGATGATGGATTACATGCTGCCCAAACGCATCATGAGCTTTAAAGAAGCCTGGGAAATCTACTTCGAACAGAACGGCGCCGCCCTCTTTACCGATCTGGCCCGCTACGGCATCACCGTACCCAAGTGTTTCAGCCAGACCATCGAAGAAAAAGAGCATGTCACGCACCAGTCCTGGATCGGCTTTTACATGAAGCCGGATGCCACCCCTTTCCACACCTGGATTCCGGGCAAGGAAGAACTCGACTGGCTGTCAGAAAAATACCCGAACACCTTCGACAAATACTACCGCCCGGTCTACGAGTTTCTGGACCAGCAGGAAAAAACCGGCAATCGCTTTAACAACAAGACTCAGCCGATGAACTGCCAGGTGTGCGTCAGCACCATCAAGTTCAACGAACCGGGCGACCCGATGTCGACCTGCTTCCGCGAAACCAGATACAAAGGCGAGAAGTTCCACTTCTGTTCGGACCACTGCAAAGACATCTTCGAGCACGAGCCGGAGAAATACGTCCAGACCTATATCTCGTCACACCAGGGTCTGCAAGGCAATTGCGCCCCGGAAGGCGTAGATGTGAACGCACCAGACTTTAACCCGGGCGATCACATTGCCGACTACTGGAAACTGGACAAGCGCGCCACCGGCGACTTCAACGGGTCAGAAGACCAGAAGAACTTTGCCGCCTGGCGTGACCAGGCCACCAAGAACTAAGGAGACAGACATGGCGATCAAGGCACTGGCAGATTACGACTTCCCCTCCAGCGATGCGCTGGAAAACTACAAGGGCAAACAGTTGCTGTATATCAACTGGGAGCGGCACCGCATGTTCTCCCGCCCGTTTGTACTGGCACTGACTCCGGATACACCGTTCTCGGTCATCGTCGACCAGTACATCACCAACTGTTACAGCTACCACCCGGACTTTGCCCATATCGACTGGACCCAAGTCGTCTGGCAGAACTCGGACACCGTGTTTCACCCGGACATGACCAAAAGCCTGCAAGAGAACGGTATCGGCCACAAAGACCTGATCCGCTTCACCACCCCGGGGCTGGACGGCATTGCCGGCACGGGTTACTAAGTCTGCAACACACACCGGCCGGCGGGTTTTCAGCACCTGCCGGTCTGGCGGAGAACACACCATGAGTTATGAACTCACCATAGAACCGCTTGGCCGCACCATCGAGGTAGAAGACGGCCAGACCATTCTGGATGCCAGCCTGCGCGCCGGCATCTACCTGCCCCACGCCTGCGGCCAGGGCTACTGCGCCACTTGCAAGATATCCATCACGGATGGCGAGGTCGACCACGCCAATGCATCGAACTTTGCACTGATGGACTACGAGCGTGAAGAAGGCAAAACACTGGCCTGCTGCGCCCGGCTAGAGGCCGATACCGTCATCGAAGTCGACATTGACATCGACGAAGATGCCCGCAACCTGCCCGTCAAAGACTACCAGGGTACCGTCAGCCGCATCGAAAACCTCACCCCGACCATCAAGGGCATCTGGATCAAACTGGATGACGGAGAGGTGCTGGATTTTCAGGCCGGCCAGTACATCAACCTGCCACTGCCCAACGATATCGGCATCCGCGCCTTCTCGCTGGCCAACCCGCCCAGCACCGGCAACGAGATCGAACTCAACATCCGCATCGTGCCCGGCGGTGCAGGCACCACCTGGATTCACAAAGAACTCAAGGTGGGCGATACACTGCACTTTACCGGCCCCTACGGCCGCTTCTTTGTGCACAAATCCGCCAATGTGCCGTCCCTCTTCATGGCCGGCGGCTCCGGTCTCTCCAGCCCGCGCTCGATGATCCTCGACCTGCTGGATGAAGGCTCAACGCAACCCATCACCCTCGTCTACGGCGCCCGCAACCAGACAGAGCTCTACTACCATCAGGAATTCCTGGCACTGGCAGAGAAACACCCCCAGTTCACCTATGTACCTGCCCTATCCGACGAGCCGGCAGACAGCAACTGGACCGGCTTCCGCGGCTATGTACACGACGCCGCCAAAGCCCACTTCGACAACGACTTCCGCGGCCAGAAAGCCTACCTGTGCGGCCCGCCCATCATGATCGAATCCTGCATCACCACCCTCATGCAGGGCCGGCTGTTCGAACGCGACATCTATACCGAGAAATTCTTCTCCGCTGCAGATGCGCAGCAGGTGCGCAGCCCGTTGTTCAAGCGGGTGTAGGTCGTTAGTTGTTGCAATGAAAAACCCCATGCAGGTGCATACCTGCATGGGGTTTAAGGGAGCATGCTCCGGAAAACTCCGGTAGTCAGATGGATCGGGAACATCTCGGGCAAAAGCCTGGCCACAACTGCAGGTGCCTCTACACCCAGAACCTGATCACACTGTTTCTGGCAGTAGCGTTTCCAATACCTCGTCATGATCTTGATACGCTTCGGCAATACGTCGGAAATCTTCCTCAATGTCCAGAAATACAGCAACCAACTCTGGGTCGAAATGTTTGCCATTGCCTTCGCGAATAATGCTCACTGCTTTTTCGTGGCTAAATGCAGGTTTATAAACACGCTTGCTGATCAGTGCATCATATACATCCGCAACGGCCATCAATCGGGCTGAGAGTGGTATGTCCGTCCCTGCCAAGCCTTGCGGGTAACCGCTGCCATCCCACTTTTCCTGGTGAGAGTATGCAATTTCACCTGCAATTTTAAGAAAACGCTCCTCGCCATCCAGATGTTTTTCCGCTCGACGAATCGCCTCCAAACCCAGTGTCGTGTGGGTTTTCATAATTTCAAATTCATCGTCGTCCAGTTTGCCTGGCTTAAGCAAAATGCTATCCGGAATACCCACTTTCCCGATATCGTGCAGAGGAGCAGACTTGTAGAGCAGGTCGATGGTCATATCGTCCAGCATCGGCGCAAACTTTGGATTTTTCCGCAGTTGCAGCGCGAGTGCTTTGACATAGCGTTGTGTACGCAGAATATGGTTACCCGTTTCGTTGTCACGCGTTTCAGCCAAAGAGGCCATGGCAAAAATGGTGACATCCTGAATTTGCTGCACCTGCCGCGTACGTTTTTGTACCTCTTGCTCCAGCCAGACATTGTGATGCGCTAACACATCCCGACTTTGCTTAAGTGCCACATGCGTTTGCACACGCGCCGTCAGCACCATCGGATTGATCGGTTTGGTGATGTAATCTACCGCCCCAAGATCAAACCCTTTCCGCTCATCTTCACTCTCGCTCCGGGCCGTCAGAAAAATAATGGGAATATCCGCAGTATTGGGCTGTTGCTTCAAGCGCATACACACTTCATACCCATCCATTTCCGGCATCATGATATCCAGCAGAATCAGTGCGGGTTGTGGCTCCTGTGCGGCCATTTCCAGGGCAAGCATGCCATTGGTTGCAACTCGCACCTTGTAACTGTCCTTAAGCAAAGAACTGACAAGACGCAAGTTTTCCGGGGTGTCATCTACAACCAGAATGCTCGCTTTAACAGGTTCAGTGTTGGTCATCACGTAGTCCTTCAATAACGGAGGAGAGTACATCTAGCGCCGCCCGAAACTCATACTGGTAAATATTCTTTTCTAGCGACTCATAATCATCTTGAGATAAGAAGTTGCAAAGGTGATCGGCATGGTCAATCCAGTAATCAATCGCCTCTCCATCTTGATCAGCAAGATACACGGATAATTGTTTAAGAACTGTTAATATTTCTGCAGAAAACTCCCCCCCCGTGCCAGCCGCCACGCGCGGGGCGCCTGGCACGGCCTGGCGAATAGCAGCGACCTGTACTGACAACGCCTCCAAGAACGCAGATGCATCCTCTGTCATGAACGAGCCTTGTTGCAAAGCCATTTCTAATGTACGTGCATGTGCAGACAGCGTGTCTGCACCAATATTGCCAGCCACCCCTTTGAGGGAATGAAGCAGCGCCGCTAATTGCCTCTGATCATTTGTTGCTAACGCAGCACGCAATTTATGATCGTATTCTTCGTGGTGTTGCACAAACTGCTGCAATATCTGCCGATAAATCGCCTGCTTTTGATTAACACGCAACAAGCCGGCTTCTACATCTAGCCCCGCAACAGCAGGAAAGACCGTCGCAACATGCACCTCATTGGCATTATCCGTCCTCAGTGTTTGCTGCAATGGCCTTTGAGGCGTCAGTCCTCCCCAGCGAGCCACCGTCTGCAGGAAACTCACCGGATCAATCGGTTTGCTGACATGATCGACCATGCCAGCCTCTATACACCGTTGGCGTTCCTCAACCATGGCATGTGCTGTCATTGCGATAATAGGAAGCGTAGCAAATCTAGTATCCTGACGAAGTCGACGAGTAGCCTCAAAACCATCCATTCCCGGCATTTGCAAATCCATTAATACGACTTGATATGTCCCGTCGGATGCGGCCATGAGCTTCTCCATAGCCTGTTGACCATCAATCGCGACATCCACTGTCGCACCTGCATCCTGTAACAGTTCAACCGCAATCTGCTGATTGATCAGATTATCTTCAGCCAACAAGATATGTATTCCGTTCAGTGGACGAGATAACAGGGAACGACCATCCAGCATTTCTTCTTTGGCTGCCGCATACTGATTAGCATCCGCCACAGGGAGCTTCACGATAAAACTGAATTCCGAACCAACACCAGGTTCACTTTCGACCGCTACATCACCACCCATTGCTTCGACAATGCACTTGCTAATACTCAGCCCCAGTCCTGTACCACCATACTTTCTGGTGGTCGAACCATCTGCCTGAGAAAACGGCTGAAACAGCTTGTCGCATTGGACGGGCGTCATACCGATGCCCGTATCACGTACGGAAAAACGCAATTCGGCCGTATCCTGAGACAAGCTCAGTAATGTGGCACTGACTTCTACCCTGCCCCGCTCAGTAAATTTCACCGCATTATTGGTCAGATTGATCAAAACCTGGCCTAAACGCAGTGGGTCGCCCAAAAAGTGAGTGGGTACATCGGGGGCGATATTTATGCTAAACACCAAGTTTTTTTCTTGCGCACGTCCACCCACAACGGTATCTACCGATTCAAATACCTCTTGTAGTGCAAAAGCAATATTTTCCAATTCCAGTTTTCCTGCTTCAATCTTGGAGAAATCCAGAATATCGTTAATGATTCTCAGCAAAGAATTAGCAGCCAGGTTGGCTTTGGAAATATAGTCCCTCTGACGAGCATCCAGATCTGTTTTCAAAGCAAGATACGACATGCCAATAATCGCATTCATGGGTGTCCGTATTTCATGACTCATGTTTGCAAGAAAATCGGATTTTAGTTTAGTCGCCTCTAGCGCCATATCACGCGCCTGCGCCAATTCCGCTTCTGCATGCTTGCGTTGCGTAATATCACGCACAAATGAGCTAAAGGTAAAATTGTCACCTATCTTGACTGGCCAAATAGACAATTCAACGTCAATTTCACCCGCATGCCGTGTAAGTGCCGACGTCTCAATTCGCCGATTAATCAGCGTACTTTCACCCGTCTCGATAAATCTTCGCAAGCCCGTTTCATGCATCATCCGGTAAGGCTCGGGCACAATCAGATAATGCAGACGCTGGCCTAGCGCCTCTTCTCGACGCCAGCCAAATATTTGCTCTGCCGCAGGATTCCAGTCAATGATGACGCTATCAGCATCAATCGTTACGACGGCATCATTCGCAGTCTCCAATAAATTACGCGTCCGCTCAGCCGCCAATGCCAGTTCCTGACTAGCATGCTCTGCATGCTCCTTGGCTTGACGCAACTCTTCTTCCGCACGATTTTGACTTTCGTTCGACAGGGATATCCACCATGATGCAATGCTGGCCAGTACAATGAGCCCAAAAAATACCCGATACTGATACGCACCAATCTTTTCAATCACCTCGAGAGACAATGTCTTCGTGCCACCTGGTAGCGTCACCCACATGGTGAGCGCGATCAGGCTGACCATGAAAACCCATAGCAAAGAAATGCTCGCAATGCGATCACTTATCGACCTGGATACCGGTCTAGGCCAAAGTGCAATTAACACGGCCTGCACCGCATTGCTGCACATCTCTTTTAAAGAATGGGTTGTTGGTTTACAGACATCTTTACAGTTTGGCTCCAGCGTACAGCACAAGGAGCAAATGGTGACCTTATGGTAGGGGCAATAAGCCGCATCGGCTTCTACGTAGTGATGATCACAGATACCACACGTGACCAGTGCATTCGAACGAGCCTGATAATGGCTGGATCGGGCAATGTAATATTTTCCTTTTGTGACCCACGCCATGATGGGTGCCAAGACCGTTGCTATGGCCGCGGCAATCAGCCATGAATACGCTTGTGCATAGCTCCCAAGCAATCCACTAAATGCAATTGTAGAAATAACCGAGGCAACCACCATACTGACAACGCCTACAGGGTTGACGTTAAAGAGGTGCGCACGTTTAAACTCGATTAATGGCGGGCTCAAACCCAGAGGCTTATTGATGGCCAGATCGGCCACCACGGCGCAAATCCAGGCCACAGCGATGTTCGAGTACAATCCGAGAACGCTGTTCATCGCCTCGAACAAATTCAGCTCCATCAACAGCAAGGCAATCGCGCTGTTAAATACCAGCCAAACGACGCGCCCGGGATGCGAATGGGTCACCCGGGAGAAAAAGTTTGACCATGCCAAAGAACCCGCATAAGCATTCGTGACATTGACTTTAAGCTCTGAAACACAGACAAAAATGACACCGACCAGCAAGGCAGCATCAGGGTTGCCAATCGCATAACGGTAAGCCGTATTAAAAATCTGTATGGGTTCCTTGGCATCAACAATGGCGATACCGGATACAACGGCCACAGCGGCCAGCAGCATCCCCCCCAGTTGCTTAATAAATGCAATGACAATCCAGCCAGGCCCGCCTGCCAGCATATTAAACCACCAGGAAAACCGGCTATGTTTTTGGTGCTCTGGCATAAAGCGCAAATAGTCAACCTGCTCGCCAATTTGTGCAATCAGCGAAAATGAAATGCCGGCAGCAATCCCGAAATGATAAAGATCAAACGTACTACTCTTGGATGTCTCACCGACAAAATGCGTCATCGCCTCAAGTGCACCTGGCTCACGCGTCAGCACATAATAAAAGGGGATGACCAGCAAAATCAGCCACAAAGGCTGGGTCCACTGATGAAAACGGTTAATGGCGGTCACCCCATAATAAACAATCGGAATCACAACCACAGTGCAAAGGATATAGCCCAACCATATGGGGATACCAAAACCCAGCTTGATGGCTTGTGCCATGATGGCCGTTTCGACGGCGAGAAAAATAAAGGTAAACGAGGCGTAAATCAGCGAGGTAAAAGTAGAACCGACATACCCAAAACCCGCAGCACGGGTGAGCAGGTCCATATCAATATTGTACTTTGCCGAGTACTGGCAGATGGGTAATCCCGCAAGGAAAATAATCAACCCGGCAAAAATCACCGCCCACATCGCATTGCCAAAACCAAAGTCCAACAACAGCAACGCACCAATTGCCTCATAAGAAAGTGCAGAGTTAGTGCCAATCATGGTATTGCCAAGTACAGATGGCGACCACTTGCGGAAACTGGAGGGAGAATATCTTAACGCATAATCTTCAATAGACTCATTGGCCACCCAGCGGTTGTACTGCCGTGGCGTTTTTTCGGGAGTGGGTATTGACATGTCGCCAGCATCTCCAAGACTTAAAAAAAACAGACACTAAATAGAAAAAATTGGTTGGCTGCAAAATGCTCCCAACATACTGCAACCAGCATCATTACGCCAGATGCTTTTGTTTTCTCTGAGTATTTATCTTTTATATTTAAAAAAAAATAACAAATGCACCCATGCTTAAAGCCCCCGCCCCCGTTTTCAAATACCACGTTGCATTAAATGCCATCCCTGACGGCACAGCATCAATACCATGAGGAAGCGGGTGTAGGCCGTTAGCCTTTGTCATGAAAACCCCGTGCAGGTGTGCACTTGCATAGATGCAAGGGTTCAATACCCAGCTGTTTCTGCCTCAACAAAAGCCCATTCACCGTACACGAACGCGTGTGCCTAGGCTTGGTAAGTTACCAATATCTATTCATTTATTCTATTCACAAAGCTATTCATAGTAATGGCAAATCATGCGAACACAATTCACTTACAGCTTAGTTGCAGCTCAGCGAACCAACTCCAACTCATTGAAAAAAATGAACGATGCAGCCAGTTACTTCCTGCGCGCTTTGCAAACTTAGAGACGAAATCATTCTCTTGAATATCGGGACAGTCCGCTGCTCTTAACTGACTGTCTGTCAAATCGGGGTAAAACCATCCGCCCATAAAATGGAGATACTGGTGCATGCTGGTGAAAAAAGGCCAATATCGACCTGAAAAGGCCCTATTTACCGGTTACTGATGCATTTTTTAGCGGGATGGTCTGTCGTAGTGACTTGTTCAGACTTTCCCTATAAGATGCAGAACGCAGTAATTGGCTACGACCTAACACCTGCATTTTGGGGTAAAGGGTATGCCGTCGAAGCGGTAGCGAAAATCATCTTGGCTGCATTTGAAGGTCAACTGGCTTGTGGTGCGCTAAATAGAATTCAAGCAGACACAGTCCCGGGCAATAAAACCTCTGAAGCAGTACTTCGAAGATTAGCCTTCAAAGACGAGAGTTTGCGGTGTGAGGCTGGCTTTTAGAAAGGTCAGTTTCACGATCTTAAATGCTTTGGTTTACTCAAATCTGAGTTCAAAACATAACAAGGCTTTGCAGTGGGGTCCGACACTCCGCTCTTTTTTGCGCCATTCCGGCCCACTGAACTTGGCGTTAGAGCGTTCGCACAAGAAATAATAGAAAAGGAGTAAGCAATGCGTATGATTACACCTCGATTCTTGGGGGCGGGAGCCATGAGCACAAAGCATAAAACCGGGCGGCGCGGCATCATGCGTCAGCTAGGAGCGCCCCTGTTGAGTGCATCTCTGCTCAGCCTAGCTGTTGCGCCAGCGGCCGAAGCGGTGCCAAAGCAGATCATCATCCTGCGCCATGGCGAGAAACAGGATGCCTATAAGCTCTGTACTGTCGGCCAGCAGCGCTCGCTGGCTTTGCAGACGAAATACCTCGGTAAGGGAGCTGCCGACAGCCTATTCCCCAACGGCACAGGCCCAGACGGCATCTTTGCTATCACCTTGCACACGCTGGAACTGGCGAGCCCGATGGCGCAAAGCTGGGGCCTGCCGTTGCAGCTCTATTCTGTGGTACCGCTACATGGCATGAGCAAGAAGGCCACCGCGCTGCAACTGAACCAGCGCACGCAGCAGGCAGTGAATGCCTTATTCAGCGATCCCCGCTGGGACGGCAAGACCGTGGTGATGGTGTGGGAGCACGACCATATCGCTAAGAAAAAATTGGAAGCGCAGTTTCCGAATGAGAAAGTGACATTGCGCCAGCTGCTCAATCTCGACCAGCTAGCAGAAGTGCCGAAGGACTGGCCTGGCAGCAATTACGATTATTTCTGGATCGTCGATTACGGCAATCCGGGCTCGGCTATCCCGACCAAATTCACCCAACAGAAACAGGTGTTTTCGTCACCCTACGAGGCCGTGCCGAGTAACGACTGGGGCAAGCCGGAGAATTTGCCCAAGAATGCCAAGTGCTTGTCTTAGGCAATTCATTGAGGCGCTGCTAAATAGGTGGCAGCGCCGACCGCCTGCTCTATTCTTCTGAGAATAGATGGTATCTAAAGCAATCCGTCGACGGACAAGACAAAATAGTCAATCATTGGAAGGCCGACTGTCACACATGAGCGTCGGCTTTGGCCGATTTGCTGTCGAACACGCTGACCACATAGATGGTCGTTCTTTTCACTATCCGTCCTCTCGACACAGCTGCGGGTAAAAATGCCAGCGTTATTGCATATCCAATATCTCAAATCAAATGGCACGTTTTACCCTCATGTTGACTCACCATAAAGCAAGCATTCCCACCTCACACCCATAACAGGCAATTTATTGCTCAGTGGTAACCACCATACCCCAGAAAAAGCGCTGAAATAACAACCGGATACTTGACCTAGCCTAGGGTAAAGCCCGATACTTGCAAGGTTATAGGTGCAAGCAACTCGCCTGCACCTTCGCATGACTGCCAGCGGGTAAATCGGCAGCAAGGCGCCCCGGTAGCTACCGGTTTTCTGTTCACTTAATTTCGTGCCACGCAAGTGGCCAGACATCACGACATGGCAACCATTCTTCAGAATATTCCTTCAGGTCAGAAAGTCGGCATCGCATTTTCTGGCGGTCTAGATACCAGCGCAGCCCTATTGTGGATGCGCAACAAAGGCGCGATTCCTTACGCCTACACAGCAAACCTTGGCCAGCCGGACGAGACCGATTACGACTCTATCCCGCGCCGTGCCAAAGAATACGGTGCAGAGAATGCCCGTCTGATCGACTGCCGTGCACAACTGGTGGCAGAAGGCATTGCTGCCCTGCAAGCTGGTGCTTTCCATATCACCACCGCTGGCTCTACTTACTTCAACACCACGCCAATCGGCCGCGCCGTCACCGGCACCATGCTGGTGGCTGCCATGAAGGAAGACGACGTCAACATCTGGGGTGATGGTAGTACTTACAAAGGTAACGACATCGAGCGTTTCTACCGTTACGGCCTGTTGACCAACCCTGAACTGAAAATCTACAAGCCTTGGCTTGACCAGACGTTCATCGACGAACTGGGTGGCCGTTCCGAGATGTCTCAGTACATGGCGCAGTATGGTTTTGAGTACAAGATGAGTGCAGAGAAAGCGTACTCAACTGACTCTAACCTGCTGGGCGCAACCCACGAAGCCAAAGACCTGGAGTTTTTGAGCACCAGCCTGAAGATCGTAAAACCGATCATGGGTGTGGCTTTCTGGCGTGATGATGTTGCGATCAAGGCAGAAGAAGTAACCGTGCGCTTTGTAGAAGGCCGTCCGGTTGCCCTGAACGGCGTGGAATACAGCGACCCGGTTGAACTGATGCTGGAAGCCAACCGCATTGGTGGCCGTCACGGTCTGGGCATGAGCGACCAGATTGAAAACCGTATTATCGAAGCCAAGAGCCGCGGCATTTACGAAGCCCCTGGCATGGCGCTGCTGTTTATCGCTTACGAGCGTCTGGTCACCGGTATCCACAACGAAGACACCATCGAGCAATACCGTGAAAACGGCCGTCGCTTGGGTCGTTTACTGTACCAGGGGCGCTGGTTTGATTCTCAAGCCCTGATGCTGCGCGAAACCGCACAGCGCTGGGTTGCCCGTGCCATTACCGGTGAAGTGACACTGGAACTGCGCCGCGGCAATGATTACTCGATTCTGGATACCCGCTCAGACAACCTGACTTACAAGCCAGAGCGTCTGACCATGGAGAAGAACGAGTCTTCGTTCACGCCGCTAGATCGTATCGGCCAGCTGACCATGCGTAACCACGATATTGCAGATACCCGTGAAAAGCTGATCACCTACACCAACGCGGGTCTGTTGTCGGCTTCTAGCGCATCGTCCCTGCCTAACCTGAAAAACGACGAAGGCAAATAAGCCTTGGTGGTTATCCGCCGTTAGCAGAACGTAAAAAACCCGCTTCTCTGAAGCGGGTTTTTTATTGGCCTATACTCGCGAATGGGCATCCTGGATGGCGGATACTGGCAAGCGCTATTTGTCTGGCAGCGGGTATGGCTGTTTGAAAGTGAGCATCGTCACGGGGCATGCGTTTCTTCAACAGATGCGCAACAGGGGTGCAGCCCCCTGTTTAGGCGGATGTAACACTTTTTAACACGAAAATATTTAATTTATGACATTTGGGCATTCATGCCACACCCCTTTTATGACAATGATGTGATATCTTTAAACACTCATTCACTGTCAGTTTGGCAATCGCATCAAAGGCATCACGTGTTAAAACGCTTTATGAAACGTCGGTTCGCATGCGGGCTATTACTGGCCTGTACGGCCATGTATAGTTCTGCCACCGTGCAACCGGTTGTTAACCTTGTTGCCTCTGAATACCCGCCCGATACTTCTGAGAGCATGCCCGGCGGTGGCGTCATGGACCGTCAGGTCAAGCGTGCCTTTGAGTTGGCCGGCTACAAGGTCAATGTCACCTATTACCCTTGGGCGCGCGCTTACGAGCTGGCCAAAACCGGCCGCGTAGACGGTATTTACGACTTCTGGATGACTCCCGAACGTGCCGCATATTTTGTGGGGTCTAAACCGGTATCTGACATGCATTTTGCCATTTACGGGCGGCTTTCCAGCAAGGAGCGGCCGCGCTCGCTAAATGACCTGCGCGGCAAACGCATCGGCATCGTCAACGGTTACGCCTACCCGCAAGAAATGCAGCCGCTGAAAAACCAGCTGGATGCCTCGCTGGCAGATACCAACAACTTCCAGAAACTGGTCATGGGGCGGGTTGATTACGTGATCAGCACCATTGAAACCACCAATTATCTGGCCGGTTATAGTGGCCAGTCTTTCTTCGACAAGGTGTACCAGACCGATATCACCCTGAGTACTTTGTCTCGCGGGGTTGCGTTCCCCAAAGCCAACCCGAAGCATCTCCAGCTGCAAAAAGCCTTTAACGAAGGCCTGCAAAAACTGAAACTGGAACAAAAGTACAAAGCCAAGCATCCGGGCAAGAAGCCCACCCTGCTTAGCTACCGGGATTTGTACTAACCCTGCCGCTAATCCACAGCTTGTTAGCCAAACCGCACCGACCGCATCGAAAAGGCGGCTTCCTGGAAGCCTTCAAACGGGAAACTGATCTTGTCGAGTTCATCGCTGGCGCCCAGCGTGTACAGCAAGGGCAGATAATGCTCAATGGTCGGGTGCGCCTGTTGCCAAAGCGGGTACTGCCGCTTGTCTTTAGCCAGTAAATGGTCCAGATTCCGCTGCAGTAAAGCCGCTTTGGTCAGCGCATCAAACTCGACAGCCCAGTCATAGGGTTTGGCATTGATGTCATCTGCCGACATGGGCAGGCTATGCACGATATTGCCGCTGCCCAGTATCAGCACGCCATTCTGGCGCAAAGACCGTAGCATGATACCCACCTGCATATGCTGTGTTAGCGTCATGTGGCCATTCATGCTCAGCTGGATGACCGGAATATCCGCTTTGGGGTACAGGTGATGCAGCACCGTCCATGCCCCATGGTCCAGCCCCCATTGCATATCCGCCCCTACCTGCAAAGGCACCAGTTGCTGCTTGATCTGGGCTGCCAGCGCAGGGTGACCCGGGCAAGGATATTGCATGTCTGACAAGGCTTTGGGGAACCCGCCAAAGTCATGAATGGTTTGCGGCTTGGGAGAGGCCATCACCAGCGTGCTGTCCCGCACCCAATGGGCAGAAACCACCACAATGGCGCGCGGTTTTGGCAGGGTTTGCCCCAGCTGCTGCAAATGGCGGGTAAAGGGGTTGTCCTGAATCGCATTCATGGGTGACCCGTGCCCGACAAACAGTACCGGCATGCGGGCATTCACGCTACCCTTTACCGGGTTCACGATCTCTTTGGCTTCCGCATCGCCCAGCAGTACAGCAAGTGCACTGGCCAGGCTGGCGGTTATAAAATTACGACGTTGCATACAGTCCTTAAACCGGGTCACAGCCGTCTGGTGTACATACTGGGCCATCGTTTGCGGCAGTAGCCGGGGCCACCTGTCGCGAATCTACATACGCTTGCAGTGCCTCGCGCCAAGCCTCGGTTTGTCCCAGAAACTGGCTGATATTCACTGTCTGTACTTCGTCACCACTAACAAGCCCAATGGTGGGATACCCACGCCCGCCCAAGCGCTGCAGCCACTCTCTGGCATGCTGCATTTCTGCCTTAAGCTCGGCATGCCCAAAGGCGGCAAAGGCTGTCTTGAAGGCTTCTTCCGGCAAGCCAAGTTCAATCGCCAGAGATAGTAGTACCTCAGGGTCGGCCACCTTGCGACCTTCGGCATAGTGGGCGTGCTGGATGCGCTGATGCATGGCCAGCGCCTTGTCTTGCAGTTGCCCGGCCACCACCACAGCCGCTATCGGCGGTGCAGAATCGAACACCACGCTACTGTCTTTCAGCAGACCGTTGAAATAGGCGTCTTCACTGAAGGGTTGCCCGGTCATTTCTGCTATGCGCCGGTCATGCGGCATGACATAGTCCCGCAGCTGGGGGGTGACTTTCTGACGGTTGTCGCCCACAAAGAGGCCGCCCGCATGCAGCTCTATCTGCAGATTTGGCACCGTGGAGGCGGCTTGCAACAAAGGCGCAGCGGCATAACACCAGCCGCACACGGGGTCATGAACATAAATCAGCTTAACGTTAGCCATGGATGTGTCCTGTCTGTTTCCAAAGCCGGCAGGAGAGACGGCTTGCCACCGACTCTCCTGCTGGCATCACTGCATCATCCGATTACTGATACGCAACGGTGATGATGTCTTTCAAAAATTTGCCCTGCTCGATCTCTGCCACAAAAGCTTCGGCGTAATCCGGGTAAGAAATCTTGCTGTGGCCGTCGGCATTTGCCAGGAATGTCTTGGCCACCACCTTGTAGTTACCTACCTTGTCGCCCGGGCCGATTTCTGCGGCTGGCGAGAAAAAGGTCCAGTCGAGGTCGTCCACGGTCTTGAATACATTAAACGCTTTGCGGTGCGCCAGGGCATACGCTTTGTAGGCTTCCGGAAAATCCGGTACATCTACCAGTTGCAGGCCGGGGGCCACTTCCAGGCTGCCCGCGCCGCCAATCACCACCACCCGCTTGATGCCGGCAGCGCGTGCGGCAGCCACAATGGCTTCTGCAGCGGCGGCAACGGTATCAATATTGTCATGTTGCGGGCCATACGCGCTAGCCAGAACATCAGCGCCTTTGATTGCGTCTGCAAACGCAGCGGTGTCGGCAATATCCACTGCCTTGAAGTTTACGCTTTCCAGCCCTTCTGGTGCAGCACGGTCTGAACGAACAATGCCGATAACTTCGTGACCTTGGCGCAGGGCTTCTTTTGCAATTTCTGAACCGATTTTACCGGTAGGGGCAACAAGTGCGATTTTCATGATGTTTCCTTTATCTAAGTTGTCAGATGCTGCCTCTGTTGATGTCTGCAGCGGATGAATGGCAGTCTACCCGCTTGTATTGATCGGAAAAACATCATATAAATAGCTTGTTTGTTGCATAAATCGATCATATAGGCTGAGCATATGGACAGAATTACCGCCATGAAGGTGTTTGTGGAAGTGGTCACACACAAAAGCCAGACGGCTGCCGCAGACCGGCTGGATATGTCGCGCGCCATGGTCACCCGTTATCTGGCCGAGCTGGAAACCTGGCTAGGCGCCCGGTTGATGCACCGTTCCACCCGTCGCTTTAGCCTGACACCGGCCGGAGAAGCCTGTTTGCAGCACTGCCAGCAGGTACTGCAACAAATCGAGTCGCTGGAGGCCGACACCCGCAAGGATGAAACCGAACCCAGCGGGCTGATCCGTATCACCACCGCCATGTCGTTCGGCCAAAAGCATCTGGCCGCGGCCGTGGCGGCCTATCTGCAGCGTTATCCGAGTGTAAAGATCGACTTGCTGCTGGTGGATAGGCGCGTCAACCTGGTAGAAGAGCGCATTGATCTGGCCATCCGCATCACCAATGATCTGGATCCCAGTCTGATTGCCAGGAAACTGGGCGTTTGCGAATCCGTGATCTGCGCCTCCCCCGCCTACCTGCAACGCGCTGGTACACCTGCGCAACTGCAAGACCTGTCCGGCCATAATTGTCTGACGCATTCGTTTGTCGGGAAAAGCGAGTGGCGCTTCAAGCGTAGCGATGACATGCACAGCGTACAGGTTAGCGGTAATCTGAGTGCCAACGAAGCCGCCGTACTCATGGAGGCCAGCCTGCAGGGCTTGGGCATTGCCATGCAGCCGTTGTATCTGGTTGCGCCGTATCTTAAAAACGGTACACTGGTGCAACTATTGCCGGACTACAGACCGTATGAAATGGGTATCTATGGCGTGTACACGTCCAGACAGTTCATGCCGGCCTCGATGAGAACCCTGCTGGATTTTCTGGCCAGTTATTTTGATGAACATCTGGAAAAAACGGTTGTGCCGCACATCCGCTAACGCCGCCCCGACTCCCTTCTTGGATGCCACATGCAACTGAATGCCGATTTTGCCGAACGTGTTGTTGTAGATACCAGCACCCTGCCATGGGTAGCGTCGCCTGCCAGGCTGGTAGACCGGAAAATGATCGAACGCGATGGTGAAGAAAAAGCACGGGCCACGTCTATCGTCCGTTACGGTCCGGGTGCGGGTTTTCCGGCACACGTGCATGATCTGGGGGAAGAGATTTTTGTGCTGCAAGGCATTTTCTCTGACGAGACGGGCCATTATGGACCGGGTACTTACCTTAAAAACCCGCCCGGCTCGACCCACGCCCCTTATTCAGAAAACGGCTGCACCATTTTTGTGAAACTGCGCCATATGCAGCCGGACGATACCGAGCAAGTGGTCATCGATACCACCACAGCCAGCTGGCTGCCGGGTCTGGTGCCGGGATTATCTGTATTGCCGCTCTCTACATACAAAACCGAGCACACCGCACTGGTGCGCTGGGCCCCCGGTACACACTTCTCCCCGCACCGCCACTATGGCGGAGAAGAAATACTGGTGATTGACGGGGTATTTTCAGATGAATTTGGCGATTACCCGGCTGGCACCTGGCTGAGAAGCCCGCACCTCAGCCAGCATCAACCCTTTAGCCGCGAAGGCTGTACGATTCTGGTGAAGGTGGGGCATTTGCCGGAGTGACCCTGACACTGGTGGCGGCAAGCACACGTTGCATGTACTTGCCGTCTTCTCAAAGCGTCAAGCCGATACCGGTTTCTATCCGGGCCAAGGTACCCGGGTCGCGCAGCAAGCCAAGAACGGTCGTGATATCCGTCGAGACAATCCGGTCTTCTATATATGGCGGCACATGCTCGCGCAAGAGGGTCAATGCCGTGCGCGTACCCTGTGCCAGATCACGTGCATTATAAAAATGCAGCGCCTGGGCGGCGACCAGGTATTCAATGGCCAGTACGGTTTCGACATTATCCAGCACCTTGAACGCTTTCAGTACCGATGGCGTGGCCAGGCTCAGGTGATCTTCCTGCAGGGCAGATGTCACAAAGTTATCCACCACCATCGGGTGGGCCAGCACCTTGTTTTCCGCCACCAGAGACACTGCAACATACTGGATGATCATCAAGCCGGAATTGACACCACTGCTTTCGACCAGAAACGGCGGCAGCCCGCTGACCAGCGGATTCACCAGCCGATCTACCCGGCGCTCGGCAACGCCGGCCAGTTCAGCCAGCGCAATAGCCAGCAGATCCGCCGCCATGGCCATGGATTGCCCGTGCGGGTTTGCCTGGGAAATAACCCGGTAGTCTTCAGGCGTGCCGAACACTTGCGGGTTATCGTTTGACGAGGCGAGCTCGATGTTCAGCTGGTCACCGATGTGCGTCAACTGGTCCCGCGTGCTGCCATGAATCTGCGGAATGGAACGGATACTGAGTGCGTCCTGAGTGCGGATTCCTCTGGATACCGCCAGAATGGCGCTGTCTGACAGCAGCGCACGCAGATTTTTACCAACTTGCTGGGCACCCGGATGCGGCTTGGCACGCAAGGCTTCTTCATCAAACGCCGTGATCTGCCCTTTCAATGCCTCAAAACTCATGGCGGCAATGATGTCGGCCCATTTTGCCAAGCGCGTTGCGCGCGCCATGGCAACGCTTAGCAGGCCAGTCGCGCACGGTAGCCCGTTCACCAAAGACAGGCCGTCTTTGGCATTGAGCACCAGGGGAGACAACCCTCTACGCGCCAGCGCACTGGCGCCCGGCAGGCGCTCTCCATCTACCCAGGCTTCTCCCAGGCCAATCAACGGCAAGGCCGCATGTGCCATATGGGTCAGATAACCGACGGAGCCGCCCGCAGGCACCACGGGCGTTATCCCAAGGTTGAGCATGGCCAGCAGACCATCCACCACCGCGGGGGAAATGCCGGCGTGCCCATGGGCATAATTCTGCAGCTGGGCAGCCAGAATGGCGCGCGTTTGCGGAATGCTCAACGGGTCGCCCACGCCACACGCATGACTTTGCAAGGTATTGCGAGACAATGCAGAAAGCTGGTCTCCGGCCAGTACCACATTGCATAACGCCCCAAGACCGGTATTGATGCCGTAAGCCCGCTCTTTCCGTTCTACGATCAAATCGACGATCTGCCGGGCATCGTGTATGCGCTTGTTGGCCGTTTTACCCAATTGCAGCGGGCTGCCATACGCAACTTGTGCCAGCGCATGCCAGCCTAGCGGCTCGCTATCCAGAATAACTACATCAGACATGTCAGACTCCGCTACTTGGTAACACCCCGCCCCGACACATTGGGCGGTGGCGGGGGATAAACAGGCAATCCGTCAGCGGCTTGCCTGTTTCGGGATCACGCATGGGCGTGGCTGGAAATGAACTGGCGGAACCGTTCGGATTTTTCCTGCTTGAACATGTCCAATGGCGACCCTTGTGCCTCGATCAGGCCTTTGTGCATAAACACCACCCGATTAGACACATTGCGAGCAAAACCCATTTCATGCGTGACGACCAGCATGGTACGGCCCTCTTCGGCCAGTGCACGCATCACTTTCAGGACTTCCCCTACCAGCTCCGGGTCTAATGCCGATGTCGGCTCGTCAAACAGCATGACTTTCGGCTTCATGGCCAGCGCACGCGCTATGGCAGCACGCTGCTGCTGCCCGCCAGACAAATGGGCCGGATAGTGGTTTCGCTTGTCGGCAATGCCTACTTTTTCGAGCAGGGCCTCTGCTTCATCAATACATTCGCCGCGTGAGCGCTTCTGGACATGTACCGGGCCTTCCAGCAGATTATCCAGAATGGTCATGTGCGAGAACAGGTTAAAGCTCTGGAAAACCATGCCCAGCTCTGAGCGTATCCGGTCCACCTGCCGGCGGTCAGCCGGCTCCGGGTGGCCTGCGCGGTTGCGCCGCATGAGGATTTTCTCGCCAGCCACCGTTACTTCTCCGGCATCAGGTGTTTCCAGCAAATTGATACAGCGCAGGAAGGTGCTTTTACCCGATCCGCTGGCCCCCAGAATGGAGATGACATCCCCTACATGTGCATCCAGAGAAATGCCTTTTAGAATCTCGTTCTCGCCAAATTTCTTGTGCAGGTCTTTGACGGACAACGCCAGGGGAGCAGGAATATCAACAGGTTTCATGATCATGTCTCACTGTGTACGGATACGAAGATTAGCGGGTACTTTGACAGGGCGAAGATGCGGAGATAACCGGTGCTCCAGTAAAGCAATCATGCGCACAATCAGAAAATTCAGCACAAGGTAAATCAGTGTGGCGCACAGAAACACCTCCATGGTCCGGTAGGTATGCGCAATGATGCGCTGCGCCACACCAGTGATTTCCCACACCGTGACCAGGCTGGCCAGCGATGTTGCTTTCATCATGAGAACAATCTCGGTGGAATACGCAGGCAGTGCCTGACGGAGTGCAATCGGGGCAATCACCCGGCGAAACAGCATGAACCCCGACAAACCCAATGAGCGCCCGGCTTCCAGTTGCTGCACCGGCACTGCCAGCACGCCACCACGGAATATCTCGGTAGAATAGCCCGCGGTACACAAGGCAAGGGTAATGACCGCGCAATAATACGGGTCACGCAGCAAGGGCCACATAAACCCCTGTTGCACGATCTTGAACTGGCTCACGCCGTAATAGATCAGAAACAGCTGGATCAACAACGGGGTACCGCGGAACACAAAGACATATGCCTTTGAGAATTGCACCAGCACGCGGATACGGCTAAACCGCATCCAGGTCAGCCCCATGGCCATCAGGCCGCCCAGTGCAATAGAGGCAGAAAACAGGCCCAGGGTTGTCGGAAGTGCAGCCAGCAGCTGCTTGATGGTATCCATCAGGAAAGCAAAATCCATCATGATCCCCTTTAGCCGATCGCTCGCCGGAAGCTCTTACCTACCCGTGCTTCGGCTGCGTTGAAAAACCGGTTAGAAATACTTGTCATCACCAGGTAGAGCACCCCGCCAATGATGAAAAACTGGAAATACTGATGGGTTGAACTTGCACCCACCTGGCTGGTTCGCAAGATCTCGGCCAGCCCTGTCACGGAGATCAGGGCAGAGTCTTTCAGCGTCATCTGCCATACATTGCCCAGACCAGGCAAAGCAAAACGCATGACCTGTGGCATGATGATGCGGAAAAACAGTTTCAGGCGCGGCATGCCCATGGCACGCGCAGCTTCTATCTCCCCACGCGAAACCGCGTGAAATGCCCCTCGATAGACTTCTGCCTGATAAGAGCCGGAAATCACACCCACCGCAAAAGCGCCGGACAAGAAGGGGGGCATGCCGAAAAAGCCTTCTCCCCCCAGAGAATGGTGCATCGCAGTCATCAGGCTGGAGCCACCAAAGTAGATCAGGTAAATCACCAGCAATTCGGGGATGCACCTGAACAAGGTGGTGTACAAGTCGCCAGCCACTTTTGCAGGGACGCTCTTGGAGAGTTTCCCCCATGCGACCAGCGAGCCAAAAACCGCACCGATCAGTAATGCACTCAATGTCACCAGCAGGGTCATCAAGGCGGCTTCTAAAAGCGCCCCGCCCCAGCCTTTGGCCCCAAAGCCAAACAGTTCAAACACGTCCATCGCAATGCCTTTTTGTCTTTAGCGGCTGGCAGCGGATTACCCCGTCTGCCAGCCAGGCTGCTTAGATAAAATCAAGAAATGACATGATTGCGGGTTTAAGGCGCAACATTCATTTTGAACCATTTCATGCTGAGCTTCTTGACGGTGCCGTCTGCCAGTGCCGCCTTGATGGCCACATCAAATTTGGCTTTCAGGTCTTTGTCTTCCAGCCGCAAGCCAAGCGCTTCTCCGGCACCCCAGATAGGGCCGCCAATTTTGGGGCCGGTAAAGCCCAGATTACTGTTGTCCGGCTTGGAAAACGCAGAGGTAAAGTACGTCGCATCATCAAAGGCAACATCAATACGGCCAGAGCTCAGATCCAGATCATGCTCCGCGGCGGTTTTGTATTCACGGATCTCCGAGACATCCTTGAAGTTCTTATAGATGAAAGCGGTAAACGCGGTGCCTGTCTGGATACCAATCGTTTTGCCTTTCAGGGCTTTACGCAACATATCAAGCGTTGGCTTATCTGTTGCGGCGTTGCCTGTCAGGCTGGCAGATTTGCCGGTACCGGGCAGTTTGCCCATCGGGCTGGTTTTGATGGCGGCAAAAGAGGCCGGTGTACTGGCATAAGGGACAGAAAACGCGATTTCTTTTTTGCGGTCTTCGGTAATCGCCAGGCCATCCATGATCACGTCAAACTTGCCGACTTTAAGCCCGGCAATCATGCCATCCCAGTCTTGGGCAATCAGCTTGCACTTTACCTTCATGCGTGAGCAGAGATTGGCGGCCAGCTCGGGTTCGAAGCCACCGAGAGACCCGTCTGCGTTGGTCAGGTTCCAGGGTTCATAAGCACCTTCCAGTGCAATGGTGACATTCTGCCAGTCTTTTGCTTCTGCAAGACCAGAGAGCGCTGCGAGGGCAATGGTGCTTGATAGCACCATTGGTTTTACGGATAGTTTGAATGCTTTCATGCTAAGTACTCTCCTTTGGCTATTACGCTATGATCGCCAGACACAGGGGCCTGACGACTATTAACCTTTTCCGACGCGGTGTCCGGTATCGGGCTGGATGCTTTTTTAAACCTGGTATCAGTTGTACCAGTGCGTGCTAATGGGTGTCTTTAGTACATTCAACAACTGGAAATGCGCCTGCAGCCGGTTTTTGCTCACGAAGGCGATTAACCTGCAATCTCCTCCCAAAACCCTCATGCATGTACAATTCTTGCAACTCGTCAAAACCACAAACATTGATCGAAACAACAGCTGGCATCGCTGTTTGTTGATTTATGTCAACGACGATACAGAAAAAAAACCTTTGCATCAACGACATAAATTGTTACCCTTTCATTAGAAAATCTTTTGAAAGGTATGGACGAGATGCAAGAACTCCCGCCATTAAATGCTGTCAGGGCATTTGAAGTTGCAGCCAGAACCGGCAGTTTTGTGCTTGCAGCGTCAGAACTGGGCGTATCTTCGGCGGCTGTGAGCCAGCAGGTACGTAATCTGGAAGCCTATCTGGGCAAGCAACTGTTTGTGCGTAATGGCAACCGGATCACCCTGACGGATGCAGGGCTGGTGATTTATCCGCAGACATCCAGAGCCTTGGGCGATATTGCGGCTATGACAGAACGCATTCTGGAGGGCGAGTTACAAACTCGCCTGGTGGTGAGCGTCCCTTTCTCGCTGGCAGAGAAATGGTTGGCGCCCAAACTGGCAGAGTTGCTGGAGGTCTATCCCCAGATGGCCATTGATATCCGCGTAGAAGATGACCCGGTCGATTTGCTACGCCAGAACATTGATTTGCGCATCAGTTATGGGGATTATCATTATCCGGCGCTCAATATCGTGCCACTGGTGCATGATGAAGTGATTCCGGTTTGCGCACCGGATTTCTGGAACCGCTACGGAAACAATGACTTTAGCCTGTCTGAAATCCATGAAAGCATGTTTATCCATACCAACTGGGGACCAAACTATGCGTCCCACCCTGCCTGGCGGGACTGGTTTGCCTTGACCGACTATCACCGGCACCCCGATCCATCTCTAGGGCGGCGTTCCGGTTTGTCCAGTTTAAGCATTACCATGGCGCGTATGGGACTTGGCATTGCATTGGGTCAGAAAATCATGGCCAAAGCAGAGCTGGATGCCGGCCGGTTAATCTCCCTGTCTGCCACCTCGGTGAAACTTGGGCACCCATATTGTGCGTTTTCATTGCCTGCCAAAGCCAACCGTCCAGAAATCAAACGGCTGATCAGCATTCTTGCCGAGGGTGAATCACCGGGTTAACCGTAGCATACCCCCTCCAGTATCCCCGCCCCACGATCCGCCATGCCACCGTGTTTGGTCGGGGGCGCTTCCCTTTTGTTAGTCCCTTTTGGCTTTCCGCCACTTTCTTTGTCCGATAGTACCCCCCCGTGTGCGTTCGTCGCTGTCTGCGTCTTCGCCCCCCTGCAAGCGCCGTCTTGAGGCCTTCTCCGATCTTTCGTCATCCACGTATTTGAAGTGCTCGCTCCCTCATTTGTCATTCCGAAAGATTTTATATGGCAAGAGCAAGATTTTATGCCGTTGATATTAAATTTTTCTTTATGTATCGTTTGCCTACGACAAAAACGATGACCAGCAACCACTGGTTCAACGCAGTTATCGTCGTCAAAGCCTTGCCTGGATGGCCTTCAGGATTGCTTTGCTGAAAAGACCCGTTGATCTGTCCATCCCCAACAGATGCGGCAACAAAGACGATACCCCAATTTTTAATCACCATCATGTGAGGCGACCACCATGCGTAATATTCTTGATCTGGACCGTTATCCGTTGGACCGGGAAGGCAGTGCCGAATGGCATGCACTTGTTGACCAGTCCGTAGCAGAACTGGAAAAAAACGGCATGTACAATCTGGAGGGTTTCTTGCGGCCGGCGTTTGTCCAGCAAGCCGTGGCAGAAATTCGTCCCATCATGGATACCAACTCCTATACCCACAAGCGGGTACATAATATTTACTTCAAACCGGACATCCCTGAACTGGGTGCCGGACATCCTGCGCTGCGCAAGGTAGAAACCATCAACCATACGGTGTGCGCCGACCAGCTACAAGACAGCATCGTACGGCAAATCTATGAATACGAACCGCTGATCCGCTTTCTGGCAGCCACCATGAACAAAGCGGCACTGCATGTCATGCAAGACCCGCTGGCACGGGTCAACGTCATGTCTTATCGGGATGGCGAAGCCCTTAACTGGCATTTCGACCGCTCGGAATTCACGACCACCTTGCTACTGCAAGCCCCGGAACAAGGCGGTGTCTTTGAATATCGGACCAACCTCAGATCGGATGACAACCCGAACTATGACGGGGTCGCCAAAGTGCTGGAAGGTCAGGACCCAGAAGTCCAGCAATTGAATGTGAGACCGGGCAACCTGAACGTTTTCCGTGGCAAAAACACCGCACACCGGGTAACCCCGGTAGAAGGAAAGCTGGATCGCATGATTGCGGTGTTCTCCTACTACGAAAAACCCGGCGTCATGTTCAGCGCCGAGGAACAGCTCGGCTTTTATGGACGTACAGCAGCATAGTTTTGCCCAGGCTTGAATCGCGCCATGTGATGCGTGACTGCTGCAGGTACCTCCCCGGGTACCTGCGGTAGCCATTCCATGACGTCGTTCATGTAGCCGGCCAAACATCTTGTCTTGTTCCCATCAGAAAGAAATACCGCATGAAAACCAAAGCAGCCATCGCATGGAAAGCGGGTGCTCCGCTCACCATCGAAACGGTCGACCTGGCCGGTCCCAAGGCCGGCGAAGTACTGGTCGAACTGAAAGCGACCGGCATTTGCCACACCGATTACTACACCCTGTCGGGTGCGGATCCGGAAGGCATCTTCCCCGCCATTCTCGGCCATGAAGGCGCTGGCGTGGTGGTCGATGTCGGACCGGGGGTCAAATCCCTCAAAAAGGGCGACCACGTTATCCCGCTGTATACCCCGGAATGCCGGGAGTGCAAGTTCTGCCTGTCGCGCAAAACCAACCTGTGCCAGGCCATCCGTACCACCCAGGGCAAAGGGCTGATGCCGGATGGCTCCAGCCGCTTTAGCCTGGATGGCCAACCCCTGTTTCATTACATGGGGACGTCCACCTTCTCCAATTACACCGTGGTACCGGAAATTGCGTTGGCCAAAATCCGTGAAGATGCCCCCTTTGATACGGTGTGCTACATCGGCTGCGGGGTGACCACCGGCCTGGGTGCCGTGATCTTCACCGCCAAGGTCGAGGCTGGCGCCACTGTGGTGGTGTTCGGTCTGGGCGGGATAGGCCTGAACGTGATTCAGGGCGCCCGGCTGGTCGGTGCCGGCAAAATCATCGGCGTAGATATCAACCCGGCCCGCGAAGCCATGGCCCGCCAATACGGCATGACCGACTTCATCAACCCGAACGAAGTCGACAATGTGGTGGATGCCATTATCCAGCTGACCGATGGCGGGGCCGACTATGCCTTCGAGTGCATTGGCAACGTCCACACCATGCGTCAGTCGCTAGAATGCTGCCACAAAGGCTGGGGACAATCCATCCTGATCGGGGTGGCCGCCGCCGGTCAGGAAATCAGCACCCGTCCTTTCCAGCTGGTGACCGGACGCGTCTGGAAAGGCTCTGCCTTTGGTGGCGCGCGCGGCCGTACCGATGTCCCGCGGATTGTCGACTGGTATATGGAAAACCGGATCAGCATCGATGACATGATTACCCATCGGCTGACCCTGGATCAGATCAACGATGGTTTTGACCTGATGAAACGGGGCGAATCGATCCGCTCTGTGGTTGTGTATTAACCCTGTGCCACATGGCACACCCCTACTCAAGGAATCCCCCCATGTTGAAACTGTATGACTTTGAACTCTCTGGCAGCTGCTACAAAATCCGTCTGCTGCTGAACATCCTCGGCCTGCCTTACGAAAAGGTCAGCGTTGACTTTATCAACAAGGAGCACAAAACCGAGGCTTTTCTGGCCCTGAATCCGTTTGGCGAGATTCCGGTGTTTGAAGACGGTACGCTGCGCCTGCGCGATGCCCAGGCGATTCTGGTGTATCTGGCCCGGCAATATGACCAGACCCACCAATGGTACCCGACCGATGCCGTGTCCGCTGCCAAGGTCAGCCAGTGGCTGGCCACCGGCGGTGGCGAGATCATGAATTCTGCCGGTGCACGGCTGGTCAAGATTCTGAACTACCCGCTGGATCTGGACAAACTGCAGGCAGGTGCCCATCGCGTGTTCAAGATCATGGATGCGCATCTGGCCAACCGTAACTGGCTGGAGCTGGATCATCCCACCATTGCCGACATCGCCTGCTTCCCGTATACCGCCATGGCCGGTGAAGGCGGGATTGATCTGTCTGCGTATCCGAACATTCTCACATGGATTGACCGCATCAAGCAGTTGCAAGGCTTTATCCCGATGCCGGGCATCCCGGCGCTAGCCTGATAGTCGTACGCTTCACGGCAAGTCATCTCGCCAGACAGTGACTTCTCCTCCTGTCTGCAGATGGCTTGCCACCTCTGTGGCTAGTCATCCGGGGAAAAAATGCACACCGCGTTCCGGCCATTTTGTTTGGCGCGGTACATGGCCACATCCCCCTGCCGTAGCAGATCACGGGCATTGTCTGCGTGTTCCGGGTACAGCACGATGCCGATGCTGGATGAAATGTGCAAGGATTTGCCAAGCTCGGTCACAAAGGGTGTATTCATCGCCTCCAGAATCTTGTTCCCCACATTGGCGGCACTTTCAATATCGTTGATATCAGGCAACAGCACCACAAACTCATCCCCGCCCACACGGGCAACGGTATCGTTGTTACGCAAGCATTGCTGCATACGCTCTGCCACGCGCTGAAGCAACCAGTCGCCGGTGTCATGACCCATTTCATCGTTGATGGGCTTGAATTTGTCCAGATCGATAAACATCAATGCCAGCAGGTGGCGATTGCGCTTTGCACTGGCAATGGCCCGGTTCAGGCGGTCTTCCAGCAGGCGCCGGTTGGGCAGGCTGGTGAGCTTGTCGTAGAAAGCCATGTGCTTGATTTCTTGCTCGGCTGCTTTCCGCTCACTGATGTTGCGCGTCACGCCCAGCAATTGCGGGTGGTCCGGCTCATCAAACATCAGTGTGCCGGTTATTTCTACCGGCACCAGATGGCCATCCTTATGGGGGACTTCGACCTCCATGGTCAGAAAGCGGGCCGGCAGTTCGCCATGGTTGTAGCGGTCTATCGCATCGTGCAAGATGGCATCGAGCTTGCTGCGAACGTCTGGCGTGTAATATTGTTCGGCTGGCAGATTTAGCATCTCTTCTGCCGTCCAGCCGCGCAGGTGCTTGACCGACGGGCTGACAAATTTCAGCCGCTGCGTTGTCAGGTCCATCAGCCAGATCACGTCATTCGTGTTCTCTGCCACTAGCCGGTACAGCTCATGGCTTTGGTGCAACGCTTCGGTCAGACGATTCCGCTCTGCTTCCAGCCGCAATTTTTCGATGCTATTAACCCGCACCACCTCAACCGCATTCAGCATCTTGCCGACTTCATCACGACGCGGCGAGTACGGTACTTTGTCACCCGGCTTGCCGTTGGCAATGTCGATCAGGGCCTGGGTGGCGTACAGCACGGGTTGCACAATGCGCTGGCGCAGCAGGATCAGCAACAGGATCAGGGTCAGCAACACCCCCGTCCCCACAATGCAGCTGATGATCAAATCCCGCTTGGCCAGCGTATGCGTATGGCGGGCACCTTCTACCGCCACCGCCAACAAGGTATTACGCAAGCGGACAATTGATGCCATTTCTGGAACGTAGTGCTGGGCAAAGATCGCCGCATCCATGCCATAGGGCCGATGCGCTTCGCTGTTGTCCTCTACGGAATTGACAAAGGCCAGCCCTTTGCCAAAGTAGTGCTGCTCCATGTTTTGCACGGCATCGCGCACCCGTTTGTCCATATCCGGCTTGGTGGTTGGCAACTCGATCAATTGGCGGATTTGTTCAATGCGGCCCCGGAGCTGGTTGATATTGGTCAGCTCCATTTTGCTAAGCGCAACGTTGCGTGTGAGTGCAACTGTAAACTGGGAGCCAAGCCGGCCGGCGTACTCGCGCAAATACACAGAAAACTGCGCACTATTAAGTACATCAGCAAACTCCGGATATATGTCTACGGCATTATGGGTGAGTGTGTTAACCGATGTCAGTACCGGGGGCACCACGTCAAACATTTGCTGGATGGCGGCATGGATCGCACCCGGCTGCCGTTGATCCCGCGGCAAGGTTGCGACCTTTTCTACGGCGTTGCGGCCAATAGCCAACTGGCGTTGTGCCTGCTGGATCAGGCCAGCGGTCGCACGCACGCGCGGGTTGGCAGAATGTGATACTGTCGCCAGCAAATCGGCCAGCGCCTGGTCACTGGCGCGGCGGGCGCTGAACAAACGCCGGCTTCTTTCCGGATTATGGGGAATATCATCCCCCATCAGCCCGTTGGAAGGTCCGCGCTCAAACGACACCTTCTCTGCTGCTACCATGGCTTTGGTAACCAGCTGCATCGCATCCAGCCCTTCACGCGCGGTGGCATAGCGATGCCAGTCGCCAATCATGATGTGCGAGAGCAACAGCGCAATCAGCACCATCAGAAAGAACAGGGATATCGCGAAAAGTCTGGCTAGTTTCATGATCTTCTAAACAATGTCCGCACGGGTACCATCTGATAAACAAGCATGTTTTGCAGTTAAACACAGCATGCAGGCTTTGAAAAGACAAACCGGCTTTGGTGTCTCCTGAGTATAGGCATAAGCGGACACCACTGCTTGAACGGAATATAACGCCGCCACACCAGTCGAGCACACTTAAGCGCGTGCAATCGTATAGCCTGAAGTCTGTTATGCCTTTACCGTCAGATGGCATGCCTCAGAAATGATGGAAATGGTGGTGGTTGGGATGATGCAGGTGGTAGACGGCCAATCGGGTAGCCTGTGTACGGGTCAGGTACGGTTTGTGGCGGAGTTCTTCGGCAATCAGGACTTCGCTGATCAAATGGCTGTGTGTCTCGTGCAAAAGTGCGGCCAGATTTTCTTCGTCATCCCCGGCGTGTTTCATTTGCCTTAAACGGCGGGCTTCAAGCAAACGGGCATAACGCCACATGCGAGACAGGCCATGGACAATTTTTGCCAGTATCAGTAAACCGCCAATCAACAGCACCCAGCTCAGCATGGCAAACTCCCTGGTGAGGGTTTACAAACTGGCACTCAAAAAGTGCATATCCCTGATGGATCAGCCTTGGCACAAGTGATAGCCGAACTGTATCAAGTCAGGCAAGGCCAGGCTGACATCTACGCCAGCATAAAAGAGCGACTCTTCCGGATAGGTACCTTGAAGCACCCAGTCTTCCGGTGGCGGAATATCCTGCAAACCGACATCCCGGAACTCGAACTCTTCTCTCATTAACAGGACAATCTGCGAGTTATTTGCCTGTTCAAACACTTTCACTAACATGAATCACTTTCCCCTGGAAAACCTTGGCCGGTTTGCCATGCGGTAAAAACGGGTAACCAAACCTGCGCTTGGTCATGATGATTGTATTGGGGGATGGAAAGATCATACTGACCGCCGGCGTGATGGCAAGTCATTTGTGTAAACATTTCTTAATCGTTGCAAAACACCTTTGGTATCGCCAGGTTCACCCCAGAGGTTGCTTGTGCGGGCAGAAAAAAAGGCCACAACATCCGTTGCGGCCTTTTTCGTAGTGGTCAACACCCCGGAAAAATTACTTCCAGATTGGCTTGCCAGCGGCATCCTTGATGTTGGCTTTCCAGCTTTCTTGCAACTGGGTCACCAGTGCAGCTGGCAGCGGTACATAGTCCAGCTCGCGAGCTGCTGCACCACCGTTTTTCAGTGCCCAGTCATAGAACTTCAGCACTTGCAGGCCGTTTTCAGGGTTGGCTTGCACTTTCTGCATCAGGATGAAACTGGCACCCGTGATTGGCCAGCTGTTCTTGCCTGGCTCGTTGGTCAGGATTTCATAGAAACCTGGGGCTTTAGACCAGTCGGCGTAAGAAGCAGCGGCCTGGAATGTGGTGTCATCCGGCTGCACAAACTGGCCTTCCTTGTTCTGCATGGACACGTAATCCATCTTGGTCTTCTTGGCATAAGCGTATTCCACGTAGCCAATGGCACCCTTGATACGCTGCACGTAAGAGGCAACGCCTTCGTTACCCTTGCCGCCTACACCTTCCGGCCAGGCCACGGCAGTACCGGCACCTACCTTGGTTTTCCATTCTTCGCTGACTTTGGACAGGTAGTTCGTGAAGATGAAAGAGGTACCAGAACCATCTGAACGGCGTACCACGACGATATTGCTGTCTGGCAGTTTCACGCCCGGGTTCAGGGCCACAATCGCTTTGTCGTTCCAGGTCTTGATCTTGCCCAGGTAGATATCAGCCAGTACAGCGCCAGACAGTCTCAATTGACCACCGACCACGCCGTCCAGGTTTGCAACCGGTACCACGCCACCGATGATGGCCGGGAACTGGGTCAGGCCGTTCTTGGTTTGTTCTTCCAGGGTCATTGGCATGTCGGATGCGCCAAAGTCCACGGTTTTAGCCGTA